>JAXMGX010000004.1:0-270088 GCA_046347045.1 Steroidobacteraceae bacterium | reverse complement strand
GAAACCGTGCGCGAACTGGAGCGGCGCATGGAAAAGGCGGCCGCACAGGATCTGTCGAAGCTGACGCTGCCGCAGGTGCCGGTGGGCATTCCCGAAAACACCGACGAGTACCTGAACCTGATGTTCGACATGGCCGCGCTGGCCTGGCAGGCCAATCTCACGCGCATCACCAACTTCATGATCGCGGCGGAAGTCAGCGGCCGCACGTACAACAACGTGCAGGTGCCCGATGCCTTCCACGCGGTTTCACATCATGGCAACGACCCGGAGAAGAAGGCCAAGCTGGTGCGCATCCAGACCTATCACACACAGGTGTTCGCACGATGGCTGAAGCGCCTGGCCGCAACGCCTGATGGCGAAGGTTCGCTGCTCGACAATGCCATCATTCTGTACGGCTCCAACATGAGCAACAGCGACGCGCACAACCATTTCCCGCTGCCCACGGCGCTGGTGGGCGGGGGCGCGGGCCGGCTGAAGGGCAACCAGCACCTGCGCTATCCCGACCGCACGCCGATGGCCAATGCGCTGGTGGCGCTGCTGGATCGCGCCGGCGTGCCCGTCGAGAAGCTGGGCGACAGCAACGGCACGATTTCGGAGATCTGATGCGCCGCCTCTTCATCACGCTGGCGTTGGCGTTGCTGGGAAGCAGCGGTGCGCTGTCGGCCGATGCGGCCGGCGACGGCACCACGCCGCTGCACTGGGCCGTATACAACTCCGATGTGGAGCAGGTGCGGCGTCTGCTCAAGTCCGGCGCCGACGTGAACGCGCGCAACGACTACGGTTCGACGCCGCTCACCGAGGCTGCCGAAACGGGCAACGTGGACATCATCGGACTGCTGCTGAAGGCCGGGGCCGACCCGGAAAGCAGCAACGATGACGGCCAGACGGCACTGATGATCCTGGCCCGCACGTCCAACCTCGCCGCCGCCGAACTGCTGCTGAAGCGGCGCGCGAAGGTGAACGCGGCGGAGAAGTGGCGCGGCCAGACCGCGCTGATGTGGGCGGCGGCCGAGCAGCAGCCGGAAATGGTGAAGCTCCTGATCCGGCGCGGCGCCGACGTGAATGCGCGCTCCACGGTGAACGACTGGAAACGCTATGTCACCGCCGAGGGCCGCAAGCAGGACCGCAATCCGGGCGGCTTCACGCCGCTGCTGTACGCCGCGCGTCAGGGCTGTACGGAGTGCGCGCGGGCGCTGGTGAAGGGCGGGGCGAAGCTGAATCTGGCAGACCCCGATGGCATCACGCCGCTGCTGATGGCGGTGATGAGCATGCATTTCGACACTGCAAAGGTGTTGATCGAAAGCGGCGCCAACGTGGACAAGTGGGACTGGTGGGGACGCAGCCCGCTGTATGCGGCGGTGGACGTGAACACGCTGCCCACCGGCGGACGACCCGACCGGTTGTCCACCGACGAAACCACCAGCCTCGACATCATCAAGCTGCTGCTGGAGCGTGGCGCGAATCCCGATGCACGGCTGCGCAAGTTTCCGCCGTATCGCGCGCTGGGCCCGGACCGAGGCGGCGATGGCGTGCTCACCACCGATGCCACGCCACTGCTGCGCGCGGCCAAGGGCGGCGACATTCCCGCGATCAAGCTGCTGCTGGCCCACGGCGCCAATCCCAACCAGGCGCAGATGGACGGTGTAACGCCGCTGATGGCGGCTGCGCGCGTGGCAGCGAGCAAGGCGGATACGCGTGGCGAATACGTGACCCAGGAAGAGGCCATCGAGGTGGCGAAGGTGCTGGTGGCCGCTGGCGCGGACATCAATGCACGGTCGCGGCCCGGCATGGGCCTGCAGGGCGCGGTGCAGGGACGCTCCGCCGCAGAAGGCGCTGCCGCCTGGGGCTGGACCAAGGTCGTCGCCGCACTGGTGGACATGGGTGCGGAGCCGCCCCGCGCAGCGCCGCGCGCCGGCTCGCCCGCGGCGGCTGCGGCGCCCGCTGCTGCCGCGCCCACCGCCGGCTCCCGATAAAATAGCGGGCGTGTCCTTCGACAATCTCTGCGGCATCCTGCTGCTCGACAAGCCGCAGGGGCTTTCATCCAACTCGGCCGTGCAGCGCGTGCGCCACGCCTTCGGCCGCATCAAGGCCGGGCACACCGGCAGCCTCGACCCGCTGGCCACAGGTGTGCTGCCCATCTGCCTGGGTGAAGCCACCAAGGTGGCCGGCTACCTGCTGGACGGCGACAAGGAATACGAATTCACCGCGCGCTTCGGCGCGCGCACCGCCACCGGCGATCTGGAGGGCGAGTGGGTGGAAACCGCGCCCGTGCCCGAGGACCTCGCCGCCCGCCTGCAGGCCGCATTGCCCCGGTTCCTCGGCGTGCAGCACCAGGTGCCGCCCATGTACTCGGCCCTGAAGCAGGGTGGCCAACCGCTGTACAAACTGGCGAGACAAGGCATCGAGGTGGAACGTGCCGCCCGCGAAATCCGCATCCATGCGCTGCAGATGCTGGATTCGGGCAGCGCGGAGGCCCGGTTCCGGGTGCGCTGTTCCAAGGGAACGTATGTGCGCACGCTGGCGGAGGACATCGCCCGTGCGGTGGGCACCTGCGCGCACTTGGGCTTCCTGCGTCGCACCGCCGTGGCGCCTTTCGAGGGTCAACCCATGTTCCGCCTGGAGGATATCCAGGCCGATCCGGCTGCCGTGCCCCTGTTGTCGCCGGATGCGGCGCTGCCGCAACTGGCCCGGATCCAGCTTCCCGAAGGGTTGACCACCCGTCTCAGGATGGGCCAGACCGTACCGCTGCCGGTCGCCGACGCCCAACCCCGGCAACCGGGCTTGGCGCGGGTCCACGGACCGGACGGAACATTCCTGGGAATCGGCGAAATCCTGCCCGGGCCCGTGCTGAAGCCGGTCCGTCTTTTCAATAATTTAGGCGTTGATTCGACTTGAGCCCCCCAAGGTGCGCGGTTAGAATGCCGCGCTTTCCAAAAGGGCCCAAAAATGGCGTTAACGACTGAAAAGAAGAGCGGCATCCTGTCGAAGTTTGGCCGCACCCCGCAGGACACGGGGTCTCCCGAGGTACAGATCGCGCTGCTGTCCGAGCGCATCAACGGTCTTGGCGATCACTTCTCTGCCCACAAGAGCGACCATGCGTCGCGTCGTGGCCTGGTGAAGATGGTGAACCAGCGCCGCAAGCTGCTCGACTACCTGAAGTCGACCGAGCCTACGAAATATCAGGAAGTCGTCGAGCGGCTGGGTCTTCGCCGCTAACAATTCAGATTCCTCGGGCCGCGCCGTTCACAAACGCCGCGGCCCGATTCACATGGGGTGTCGGAACGGGGTGTCCGGCATTCGCAAATCAAATCGCTGAGGTCAAGCAAGCGTGAGCATTGCAAAGCAGTCTTTCCCGTTCGGTTCGCAGACGGTCACCATCGAAACCGGTGAACTCGCCCGTCAGGCCGATGGTGCAGTGGTGGTGTCCATGGGCGACACCGTGGTCCTCGTCACGGCGGTGGCGCGCAAGGCAGCGCAGCCCGGCAAGGATTTCTTTCCGCTGACGGTCAATTACCAGGAAAAAACCTACGCCGCGGGCCGCATCCCCGGTGGCTTCTTCCGCCGCGAAGGCCGCCCCAGCGAAACCGAAACGCTGATCTCGCGCCTGATCGACCGCCCGATCCGCCCGCTGTTCCCGGATGGCTTCTTCAATGAAGTGCAGGTCGTGGCCACCGTCGTGTCGATGGACCCGGACATTCCGGCCGACATTCCTTCGGTGATCGGCGCGTCCGCAGCGCTGGCGCTGTCGGGCGTGCCCTTCGGCGGGCCGATCGCCGCGGCGCGCGTGGGCTACAAGGATGGCAAGTACCTGCTGAATCCTTCGCGCAAGGAAGCGGAAGGTTCGGCGCTCGACCTGGTCGTGGCCGGCACCGCGCATGGCGTGCTGATGGTGGAATCCGAAGCCGACAGTCTCTCTGAAGAAGTGATGCTGGGCGCCGTGGTGTTCGGCCACGAGCAGCAGCAGGTGGCCATCAACGCCATCAACGAACTGGTGAGGCAGGCCGGCAAGCCGCGCTGGGACTGGAAGGCCGCGCCGGTGGATGCCGAGCTGGTCAGCTTCGTGAAGGCGCAGGCCGAGGGCCCTCTGTCCGAGGCTTACCGCATCACGGTCAAGCAGGATCGCTACGCCAAGGTCGGCGAGATCAAGGCCGCGGTGGCGGCAGCCGTGCCGCAGGTGGATGGCGTCGCCAAGTGGGGCGCGCAGGACATCGGCACGCAGCTGTTCAACCTCGAGAGCAAGATCGTCCGCGACCGCATCCTGAATGGCGAGCCGCGCATCGACGGCCGCGACTTCAAGACCGTGCGTCCGATCAACATCAAGGTGGGCACGCTGCCGCGCACCCACGGTTCGGCGCTGTTCACGCGCGGCGAGACCCAGGCGCTGGTCACCGTGACGCTGGGCACCGGCCGCGACGCGCAGATCATCGACGCGCTGGAAGGCGAGCGCCGCGAGCCGTTCATGCTGCACTACAACTTCCCGCCGTTCTCGGTGGGCGAGACGGGCATGATGGGTTCGCCGAAGCGCCGCGAGATCGGCCACGGCAACCTGGCCCGCCGCGGCATTGCCGCCGTGCTGCCGACGATGGAGGAGTTCAGCTACGTCATGCGCGTGGTGTCGGAAATCCTCGAGTCCAACGGTTCGAGCTCGATGGCCTCGGTCTGCGGCACCAGCCTCGCGCTGATGGATGCCGGCGTGCCGGTGAAAGCGCCGGTCGCGGGCGTCGCCATGGGCCTGGTGCTGGAAGGCGGCCGCTACAAGGTCATCACCGACATCCTGGGCGACGAGGATCACCTCGGCGACATGGACTTCAAGGTGGCCGGCACCGCCACGGGCGTGACCGCGCTGCAGATGGACATCAAGGTCGACAGCATCACGCCGGAGATCATGAAGGTCGCGCTGTCGCAGGCGCATGAAGGCCGCCTGCACATCCTGGGCGAAATGAACAAGGTCATCTCGGCGCCGCGCGCCAAGATGAGCGAGTGGGCGCCGTCGATCATCACCATCAAGATCGACCCGGAGAAGATCCGCGACGTCATCGGCAAGGGTGGCGCGGTCATCCGCCAGATCACCGAGGAGACGGGCACCACCATCGACATCGAGAACGATGGCACGGTGAAGATCGCCTCGGTCAGCGGCGCTGCCGGCCGCGAGGCGCTGCGCCGCATCGAGCTGATCACCGCCGACGTGGAAGTGGGCCGCATCTACGAAGGCCGCGTCGCGCGCCTGATGGACTTCGGCGCCTTCGTCACCATCCTGCCGGGCCGCGACGGTCTGGTGCACATCTCGCAGATCTCCGAGGAGCGCGTCGAGAACGTGGCCGACAAGCTGAAGGAAGGCGACGTGGTGCGCGTGAAGGTGCTGGAAGTGGATCGGCAGGGCCGCGTGCGCCTGTCGATGCGCAACGTCGACGGCTGATCCGTCGGCGAGGGCGGATCAGGCGCGGTGCGTGCCTGGTCCGCTGCCGTTCTGTGCCTTGAGCGGGAACTGTCGCATCGACTGTTCCAGGTACCCGGCGAGGCCATCATGGGCCGGGTCGCCGTAGCTTCGAATCACCTGCGACAGGAACTCCCGGCTCATCATCGGCTGGGCGGAATGTTCCTGCTCGGCGATCACCTGCAGAAGAATCGAGCGGGTGATGTCCTGCTGGTTCTTCTTGTCGATCACCACGAAGTCGATGTTCTCGATGACCAGCCGGCGAACGTCCGCCAGCGTGATGTAGCGGCTCTCCGCCGTGTCGTACAGACGGCGGTTCGGATACTTCTTGATAGTCCGCGGTTCAGTCATTCCGGGCCCCTTGCGTATCCATCACTAGAAGTTAAGGCAGCCTTGCTTGGGTACAATTGCGCGGAAGGCTGAAATAGGCAAGCTTTTTCAGGTTGCCGAGGCAATCTCGCTTCTTCCCGCAAGCCCCTCAGGCGGCCAGCCGGACAATGCCCAGTCAAGGATTGCCGCAACCGGCTGCCGGTGCAGTCCCACAGGCGTGGAATAACCCAGCATGCGCAGCGCCCGTTCCAGGGCCTCGCCGGGCGGCCAGCTCGCCACCGCCAGCGCCCCGCGAGATTTCGACAGCTTGCTGCCATCGGGTTCGACCACCAGCGGCAGATGCCCGAACTGCGGGCACGAGAACCCCAGGGCGCGATACAGCAGGATCTGCCAGGCCGTGCTTTCGAGCAGGTCGGCGCCACGGATCACATGCGTGATGCCCTGCAAGGCGTCATCGACCACCACCGCGAGCTGGTACGCCGCGAGCCCATCACGGCGGAACACCACTGGATCGCCCAGTGTCGCGGCATCGAACCGCTTGTGGCCCTGCAGCAGATCGTCGAATTCCACCTGCGCACCGCTCGCCAGTGCAAGGCGCCAGGCTGCAGGACCCGGCGCCGCCGGATGCTGGCGGCAATGCCCCGAGTACAGGCCCGGCTGTTCGGTACGCGAGCAGGTGCATCGATACACGGCGCCCGACTCGCGCAGCATCGACAGCGCGGCGGCGTAGGCATCTTCGCGCGCGCTCTGATGCAGCACGGGTTCATCGCTGACCAGGCCCAGTGAATCGAGCGTGCGCAGGATGGCATCGGCCGCGCCGGCCACGACCCGCGGGCGATCCAGGTCTTCCATGCGCACCAGCCAGGTACCGCGATGCGCGCGCGCATGCAACCAGCTGCCGAGCGCAGCCAGCAGCGAACCCTGGTGGAGAAGGCCGGTGGGCGAGGGCGCGAAGCGCCCCCGATAAACGCTAGCGGTAGCGGTCGTCCCGGTCGCCGTACTGCTTTTCACGGCGTTCGCGGCGCTCCTGCGCCTCGAGGCTGAGCGTGGCCACGGGGCGGGCTTCCAGGCGCTTCACGCCGATCTGCTCGCCGGTTTCCAGGCAGTAGCCGTAGGTGCCATCTTCGATGCGGCCCAGCGCCTCGTCGATCTTGCGGATCAGCTTGCGCTCGCGATCGCGCGTGCGCAGTTCGAGGCTGAATTCCTCTTCCTGCGTGGCGCGATCGTTGGGATCGGGGAAATTCGCGGCCTCGTCCTTCATGTGCGAGACGGTGCGATCCACCTCCAGCATCAGGTCCTGTTTCCAGTTCGTGAGGATGGTGCGGAAATGCTCGAGCTGCTCGTTGCTCATGTACTGCTCGCCACGTTTCGGGACGTAGGGCTGTACGTTGCGGGGACCCGCCAGCAGGCTTTCAGAATCCATGTCGTCGGTACGGTCTCCAACCGCGGTGGCCAGTGGCTTGCGCGGTTCGGTCTTGTGCGTTTCGGATGGTGCGGCAGAGGGCTTCGGGCCCTTCGGGGGCGGGGCGGCTTTTGCCACCGCCGGCGCCGGCTTGGTGGGTGTCGTCACCTTGGCGGGTGTCGCCGCCTTTGCAGGTGCGGTCACTTTCGCCGGCGCGGGCGCAGCCTTGACCGGCACCTTCTTCGCCGGGGCAGCCTTCTTGGGCGCAGCCTTGACTGCCGGCTTCTTTGCCTTGCCGGCTTTTGCTGCGGAGGAGGCGGGTTTTGCCGCCTGTTTTTTGGCCGCCATTTTGCGCTCCCGTGGGACCCGGGCTGGAAAAGGACGCGGGATTATACCGGCCCCCCGCAGGGTGTACAGGGCGGCGAGTTTTCCGCGACCGGCGCGGGATTTCCTAGGGCAATCGGACGTCGGGCGGGCTCATCCAGCCGGCGGCGATGTGCTGGGCGACCACGGTGGTGTAGATGCCGCCACGGACGAAGAATTCGGCCGTGAGCCGCATGAAACGGGGACGCGTGGCGCCGGCCAGGTGCTCCAGGATCTCGTTGGTGACGGCCTCGTGGAAGCAGCCGCGGTCGCGGAACGACCAGAGGTAAAGCTTCAGGGATTTCAGCTCGACACAGAGCTGATCTGGCACGTATTCGAGCTTCAGCGTGGCGAAGTCGGGCTGACCTGTCTTGGGGCACAGACAGGTGAATTCAGGCATGGACATGCGAATGGTGTAGTCGCGCTGTGGCGACGGATTCGCAAAGGTCTCGATCGAGGTTGCAGGTGTCGTGCTCATGATGGTGCAACTAATCTACACTACGCCGCTTCTGAACTTCCGACAGGTTTCGGTTCCTCCACGATGCGCCTGACCAGGGTAAAGATCGCCGGCTTCAAATCGTTCGTCGATCCCACGAATGTGCCTTTCCCGACCAACCTCACCGGCGTGGTGGGGCCGAATGGCTGCGGCAAGTCCAACATCATCGACGCCGTGCGCTGGGTCATGGGCGAGCTGTCGGCCCGGCACCTGCGTGGCGATTCCATGGCCGATGTCATCTTCAACGGCTCGGGTGGACGCCGGCCCGTGGGCACGGCCTCGGTCGAGCTGATCTTCGACAACAGCGACGGCAAGATCGGCGGCACCTACGCCACCTACAACGAGATCTCGCTGAAGCGCGTGGTGTCGCGCGATGGCGCTTCGGCGTATTTCATCAACGGCATCCGCTGCCGTCGCAAGGACATCACCACGCTGTTCCTGGGCACGGGCCTGGGTTCGCGCAGCTACGCCATCATCGAGCAGGGCATGATCTCGCGCGTCATCGAGGCGCGTTCGGACGACATGCGCGCCTTCGTGGAAGAGGCCGCGGGCATTTCGCGCTACAAGGAACGCCGCCGCGAAACCGAAGCCCGCGTGGCCGGCACGCGCGAGAACATGGAGCGCCTGCAGGATCTGCGCGATGAAGTGGACAAGCAGATCCGCCACCTCACGCGCCAGGCCAACCAGGCGCGGCGCTTCCAGGACCTGAAAAACCAGGAGCGGCAGCTCTCGGCCGAGGTGCTGGCGCTGCGGCTGCGCGAGATCGACGGTGGCGCGGCCATCAACGACCGCGCCATGCGCGATGCCGACCTGCGGTTGCAGCAGGCGCTGGCCGAGCAGCGCTCCGCCGAGGCCGCGGTGGAGAAGCAGCGCGAATTCCAGCTTTCGGCCAGCGAGCGCGTGTCGGGCGTGCAGGGCGCCTTCTACCAGCAGGGGGCGGAAGTCGCCCGTGCCGAGCAGCAGCTTGCCCACGCGCGCGAGCTGCGCGAACGCCAGAAGCGTGAGCTGTCGCAGGCGCGTGACATGCAGGCCGAGGTGGCAGGGCAGCTTTCGCGCGACGAATCGCTGATCCAGCAACTGCGCGCGGAGATTGCCGGCCTCGGCCCATCGGCAGAGCAGGCGCAGCAGGCCGAGACGGCGCGCAATGCCGCGCTCGAGGCGGCCGATGCGGCGCTGCGCGCCTGGCAGGAGAACTGGGAAGCCTTCAACCGCGAGCTGGGCGGCACCTACCAGACCACGCAGGTGGAACGCACCCGCATCGAACAGCTCGACGACCAGCTTCGACGGCTGGCCTCCCATGCCGACCGGCTGGCCGTGGAACGCGACCAGCTGCAGCTTTCGCATGCGGCCGCTGAACTGGGCGAACTCGAGACCCGCGAGCGCAGCACGCGCGAATCCAGCGAATCGCTGCTGGCCGATCTGCAGCAGCAGCTTGCACATCTGCAGGCGCTGCGCGCCGAACAGGCACAGGTCGAAGCCGAACTCGAAGCCGCACGCCGGGAGCGCGAAGCCGCCCGCGCCGAAACCGTGTCGCTGGAAGCCTTGCAGAAGGCAGCGTTGGGCGAAGCCGACCGCGAGGCCGGCAAGTGGCTGCACGCGGCGGGTCTGTCGGGCCGGCCTCGCGTCACCGCACAGATCGACGTGGAACGCGGCTGGGAGCGCGGCGTCGAAGCCGTGCTGGGCGATGCGCTCGAAGCCGTGCACGTGGAGTCGCTGGACGACGCCGCCCGAACCCTTGCGAACCTTGCGGCCGGGCATGTGATGCTGGTCGAAGGCGCCCTGCAGGGCGGCAGCAGTGGCGACTCGCTGGCGGCCCGCGTGAAGGCGCCGCGCGCGGTGCTGCGCCGGCTCGAGCGCGTGCGCACGGCCGAATCCCTTGCCGTCGCGCTGTCGCGCCGCGGCGAGCTTGCCGAAGGCGAATCGCTGGTCACGCCCGATGGCGTGTGGGTGGGGCGCGACTGGCTGCGCGTGGCGCGCGGGCGCGATGCCCACGCCGGCGTGCTGGAACGCGAGAACCGCATCCGCACGCTGCGCGATGCCAGCGAGCGCTGCGAGTCCACCGTGGCAGCCGTCGAGCAGAAGCTGCGCGCCGTGCGTGAATCCACGGTGGCCGCCGAGGCCGCGCGCGATGCGCTGCAGGCCCGCATCCAGGGCGCGCACCGCGAATACTCCGAGGCCCGCGGTCAGCTCGAGGCCACGCGCGCGCGCAGCCAGCAGGCCACGCTGCGGCTGGAGCGCATCGACCGTGAAGCCGCCGACGTGCAGACCGAGCGCGAGCGCACGCAGCAGTCGCTGGCGCGCGCGCGCGCGGCACTGGAACAAGCCTCCGCGCAGCTCGAGGTGCTCGAGGCGCGCCGCAGCGACCTGGAGACCGAACGCGAGGAGCGCCGCTCGGTGAGCGATGGCGCGCGCGAGGCCGCACACGGCGCCCGCGCCCATGCCCGGGAGCTGCTGATCCAGCTCGAGGGCCGGCGTTCCACCGAGAGCTCGCTGTCGGCCACGCTGCAGCGGCTGCAGGAGCAACGCGATCAACTTCTTGCGCGCCAGCAGCAGCTCGAAACCGAGCTGGGCGATGGCGACGAACCGCTGGAGCGGCAGGCGCAGGCACTGAACGAGCTGCTGTCACGTCGCGTCGACGTGGAGGCGGAACTGGCTGCCGCGCGGCGCGACCTGGAAGGCATCGAGGCCGAGCTGCGCGAACTGGATGAAAAGCGCCTGCTCACCGAGCGACGCGTGGGCCGGCGCGCGAGGAACTGGAATCCGCGCGACTGGCCGCGCAGGAAACACGGCTGCGGCGCGAGTCGCTGATGGAGCAGTTCGCGCAGACGCGATTCGACCTGGAGGAAGTGCTGGCCGCGTTGCCTGCCGAAGCCACCACGCTCGAACGCGAGGATCAGCTCGCCGTGGTGCAGGAAGACCTTTCGCGACTGGGCGCGGTGAACCTCGCGGCCATCGACGAGCTGGCCGAGCAGGCGCAGCGCAAGACCTTCCTCGATGCACAGTGGAAGGACCTCACCGAGGCGCTCACCGCGCTGGAAGAGGCCATGCGCAAGATCGACAAGGAAACCCGCTCGCGCTTCGAGGCCACCTTCGAGAAGATCAATGCCGGCATGCAGGAGAAATTCCCGCGGCTGTTCGGCGGCGGCCATGCCTACCTCGAACTGGTGGGTGACGATGTGCTCAGCGCCGGCGTGGCCGTGATGGCGCGCCCGCCAGGCAAGCGCAACAGCACCATCTCGCAGCTGTCGGGCGGCGAGAAGGCGCTCACTGCGGTGGCGCTGGTGTTCTCGATCTTCGACCTGAACCCCGCGCCGTTCTGCCTGCTGGACGAGGTGGACGCGCCGCTGGACGAACACAACGTCGGTCGTTTCTGCGACATCGTGCGCGACATGTCCAGTCGCGTGCAGTTCATCTTCATCACCCACAACAAGACCACCATGGAGCTGGCGCAGCAGCTCGTGGGCGTCACCATGAACGAGCCGGGCGTGTCGCGGCTGGTCAGTGTGGACGTGGACGAGGCAGTGCGGCTGGCCGCCGTCTGACGATGAACGAACTGCGCTTGGCCTTGATCATCCTGGGCGCGGTGTTCCTCGCCGCGCTGCTGCTGTGGGAGCGGCGCCGGTCGGCACGCAAGGGGCCCGCGATGCCGCCGCCCGAAGCGGCGCACCCGACGCCTTCCACATCGGTGCGCGCGCGCCGGCTGGAGCCCAGCATCGAGGATTTCTCGCCCCGCGATGCCGAACTGCCGGAATCGCTGGACGTGCCCACCATCCATCCCGCCGAACCGGTGCGGGTCGAGGTGATGCGCGAGGTGGCGGTGGACATCCCCGGCGCTGCCGCGGCGCCCGTCGAGGATGCGCCCGGCGTCGAACCCGTGCCCGATGAGCCCGCGCAGGCCCCGCCTGACACGGTCATCGCCACTCCCGCAGCGCCACCGATCATCTGGCCGCCCGCGCGCACCGAACGCGTGCTGACGGTTCGGGTGGTGCGTGCCGATGGTCAGATGCTGCCGGGGCGTGCACTGCGGCAGTCGATGGAATCGGCCGGGATGGCGCATGGCCCGCAGCGCATCTTCCACCGGGTGGATGAGGATGGCGTGGTGCGCGCCAGCGCCGCCAACCTGATGCGGCCCGGCAGTTTCGATCCGGCGCAGATGGACGCGCAGGAATTTCGCGGGCTGAGCCTGTTCTGCATCCTGCCCGGCCCGGTGCCGTCGCTGCGCATGCTCGACGACCTGCTGGAGCTGGCCCACACCGTGGCCGCCCGCGTGGGTGCCGTGGTGCAGGACGAGCAGGGCATGCCGCTGGCGGGTGAGCGACTGGCGCAGCTCAAGCGCTCGCTGGCGCCGCAACCTCCGGACGGCGCGCCGGCGTGAGCGACGCTGCGGCCCGGATCGCGTGGCTGCGCGACCAGATCGCCGAGCACAACTACCGCTACCACGCGCTCGATGAACCCGTCATCAGCGACGCGGAGTACGACGCATTGCTGCGCGAACTGCAGGCGCTCGAGGCCGCAAATCCGTCGCTGGTCACACCCGATTCGCCCACGCAGCGCGTGGGCGCGACGCCGGCCTCGCAGTTCGCGCCGGTGCGGCATGCGCTGCCCATGCTGTCGCTGGACAATGCCTTCAGCGACGAAGAGGTGGCCGATTTCGCGCGGCGCATTGCCGAGAAGCTCGACCGCGACTCGCTGCTGTTCTCCGCCGAACCCAAACTCGATGGCCTCGCCATCAGCCTGCGCTACGAGGACGGCCGCTTCGTGCAGGGCGCCACACGCGGCGATGGCGCCACCGGCGAGGATGTCACCGCCAACCTGCGCACCATCGGCGCCATTCCGCTGCGGCTGCGCGGCAGGGACTGGCCACGGGTGCTCGAGGTGCGCGGCGAGGTGTACATGCCGCGCGCGCAGTTCGAGCGCTACAACGCTGAGGCCCGCGCCTCGGGCGCCAAGGTGCTGGCGAACCCGCGCAATGGCGCCGCCGGCTCGCTGCGCCAGCTCGATCCGCAGGTGACGGCGCAGCGGCCGCTGGCGTTCTTCGCCTATGGCACGGGGGAGGTGCAGGGCGGCGAAGTGCCCGACAGTCATTCGCGCATGCTCGGCAGATTGCGCGACTGGGGTTTTCCGGTCAGCCCGCTGAACCGCACCGTGCGCGACGTCGCCGGCCTCATCGACTACTACCGCGACATGGGCGCACGCCGCGATACGTTGCCCTTCGACATCGATGGCGTGGTGTACAAGCTCGACGATGGCCCTGGCCAGCGCGAGATGGGTTTCGTGGCGCGCGCGCCGCGCTGGGCCATTGCGCACAAGTTCCCCGCGCAGGAGCAGTCGACCACCGTCGAGGCCATCGAGATCCAGATCGGGCGCACGGGCGCGGCCACGCCGGTGGCGCGGCTGGCGCCCGTGCAGGTGGCGGGCGTGACGGTGACCAACGCCACGCTGCACAACGCCGACCAGATCGCGCGGCTGGATGTGCGCGTGGGCGACACGGTGATCGTGCGCCGCGCCGGCGACGTGATTCCCGAAGTGGTCCGCGTGATGGCCGAGTATCGGCCAGCCGGCGCGCGCACCTGGACCATGCCGAAGGCCTGCCCCATCTGCGGCGCCGAGATCGTGCGCGAGGAGGGGCAGGCAGTGTGGCGCTGCTCCGGCGAATTGAGCTGCCCGGCGCAGCGCAAGGAGGCCGTGCGGCACTTCGCCTCGCGGCGCGCCATGGACATCGAGGGCCTGGGCGAACGCTACATCGAAGAGCTGTCGGACACGGGCTTCGTGGAGTCGGTGGCCGATCTGTATCGCCTGACGCTGGCTGATCTGCTCGAGATGAAGCGCCGGGCCGACGAGCGCGACGGCACCACTCCCGAGACCGTGAAGAGCGGCAAGGTGGCCACGCGTTGGGCCGAGAACCTGATCGAGGCCATCGAAAAGAGCCGCGATACCACGCTGGAACGTTTCCTTTACGCACTGGGCATCGAGCACGTGGGTGAGAGCACAGCCAAGGCCTGGCGCAGTGGTTCGGGGACATCACGCTGATTGCGCGCATGCCCTGGCCGCTGTTCAAGTGCGTGCCCGACATCGGCAGCGAGGTGGCCCATGCACTGGGGCATTTCTTCGACCAGCCCGGCAACCAGAAGGTGGTGAAGGCGCTGCTCGATCCGCGGCGCGGCGTGCGCATCGCGGATTCCCGCGCACCCAGCGCGAAGCTGCGCGAATCGCTGACGCTGGCCACGCTGCTGGAGCAGCTGGAAATCCCGAAGATCACGGCCGTGCGCGCGCAGCAGCTCGCGGCGGCATTGCCCTCGGTGGAGAAACTGCAGGCGGCGGACGAGGCCACGCTCACCGCCGCGGGACTGAACACCGAGGCGGCGGCCGCATTCAGGTCATGGCTGAAGCCGCGCGCGAACGCCGGGCTGCTGCAGCAGGCGGCCGGGATGCAGGCCGAACTCAGGTCGCTGGCCTCGCAGGCGCCGGTCGCTGCGGGCCATCTGGACGGCAAGACGGTGGTGCTCACGGGCACGCTCGAGGGATTCACGCGCGATGCGGCCACGGCACAGCTCGAGGCGCTGGGCGCGAAGGTGGCGGGCAGCGTATCGAAGAAGACCGATTATGTGGTGGCGGGCAGCGAGGCGGGCTCGAAGCTCGACAAGGCGCGGCAGCTCGGCGTGAAGGTGCTGGACGAAACGGGCCTCGCTGCGCTGCTGCGCGGCGAACTGCCCTAGCCGCGCAGCAGACATCGCAGGCGCGCCGCGACACGCCCGCGACGCCAAGGATCAGGGCGTCTTGGTGACCTTGGCCTTGGCCAGCAGGGTGTCGACGTAGGCGTTGAACTTCTTCTCCTGCACCATCTGGCCCAGGCGGTCCTTCACCGACTCGAACGGCGGCGGCGGATTTTCCGCCGTGTCGGTGAGGCGGATGACATGCCAGCCGAACTGCGTCTTCACCGGCACCGCGGTGATCTCGCCTTTCTTCAGCTTCTGCACAGCCTCGGCGAAGGGCGGGGTCATGCTGTCGGGCGTGAACCAGTCGAGATCGCCGCCACGCTCCTTGCTGCCGGCATCGGTGGAGTTGGCCTTGGCGAGCTGCTCGAACGAAGCGCCTTTCTGCAACTGCGCGATCAGCCCCTTGGCCGCGTCCTCGGTGCCCACCAGGATGTGGCTGGCGCGATAGCGCAGCTTCGGCAACTGGCCGATGCGCAGGTCGTATTCGGCACGCAGCTCCTGCTCGCTGGCCGGGCGGTCCTTCAGGTACTGCTCGGCCACGGCGCGCTGCAGGATCTGCAGCCGCGCCATGTCGAGCAACGCGCGTGTCTCGTCCTTGGCTGCGGTGCCGTCCTTTTCGGCCTCCTGCGCCACCACTTCGGCGCGCACCAGGTTGTCGAGCAGTTGCCCGCGCTGTTCAGGCGTGATGTCTTCCGGAGGCTTGCTGGCCGCGCCCTTCACATACTGGTTGAAGGTGTTGCGGCTGATGGACTCGCCATTGACGGTGGCCACGGGCTTGTCGGCGGCGGCGCTGGCAGAGGGCTTCTGGCTGCAGGCGGCGACCAGCGCGGCCAGCGCCAGGACGGCCAGAATTCTGTGGTTGGCGGGCATGGGTACTCCTCGGGGATGGGTCGGGGCTGTCAGGGACGGGTCTGTCAGGATCGAGCCGCGGACTCCGCGGGCGTGAGCGCGACGATCTGCAGCGCGTGGATGCCCCGCTGCAGCAGCGGCGCGGCCGCATCGTAGACCATGCGGTGTCGCTGGATGGTCGACCGGCCGGCGAACCGGTCGGACACAACGGTGACGGCGAAGTGCCCGCCCTCGCGGGCGCCGGCATGGCCGGCATGCGCCGCACTGTCATCGCGGATAACAAGCTCCACCGGCGCCAGCGCGCGCTGCAGCAGCTCGCGCAGCTTCGGCTCGACCAGGGCGCGATCGATCATGGCGCGGGGGCCGGATGCGCACGGCGGTACAGCCAGGCGGTCTGCGCCACGACGAACACCAGCATCACCGCCGTGAGCCCGAAGGCCTTGATCTTCACCCAGTCGGCCTCGCTGACGTTGTAGGCCAGCACCAGGTTGGCGGCGCCGGTGACCAGCCCAAACACCACCCAGGCCGTATTGAGCTTCAGCCAGTCGCGGCGGGGCAGCGTGGCCTCGCCCAGCGCCGGCGGCATGCGCTGCGCCAGCGGCTGGCTGCACGAACACGCTGCGGAAGGCCAGCGCCAGCACCAGAGGAAGATGCTCGGCTTCCACTGGATGAACCGGGCATTGCGCAAGACGAGCGTGGCGGCGCCGAAGACCACGACCAGCGCGGTGCTGGCGGCGAACATGGCCGGTGGCCTGCGCGCGCGCAGCCAGAGCACCGCCAGCGACAGGCCCATGCCCACCATGAGCGTGGCCGTGGCGACATAAATGCCGCCAAAGAACTTGTAGGCGACGAGGAAGGCGGCCAGCGGCAGCAGTTCGAGCAGCGTTGCATCCGCGTATCATAGCCAAGTGGCCGAGTACCTCGAAATTCACCCGAAGAACCCGCAGGCGCGGTTGATGCGCCGGGCCGCCGATATCGTGCGTGAAGGCGGTGTAATCGCCTACCCCACGGATTCGTGCTACGCGCTGGGCTGCCACGTGGGAGATGCCGACGCGCTGGAGCGCATCCGGCGCATCCGCCAGGCGGACAAGAACCATCACTTCACGCTGGTCTGCCGCGACCTGTCCGAGATCGCCAAGTACGCCCGCGTCGACACGCCGGTGTTCCGGCTGCTGAAGGCGCACACCCCGGGGCCGTTCACCTTCCTGCTGCCGGCCACGCGCGAGACGCCCAAGCGCCTGCAGCATCCCAAGCGGCGCACCATCGGCATCCGCGTGCCGGAACACCCCGTGCCGCACCTGCTGCTGGCAGAACTGGGCGAGCCGCTGATGAGTTCCACGCTGCTGCTGCCCGGGGACGACACACCCCTGACCGATGCCGGACAGATCCGCGAGCGGCTGGACGGGGCGCTTGATGCCATCCTGGACGGCGGCCACTGCGGCATCGATCCCACCACGGTGGTCGACCTGGCCGTCTCCCCGCCGGTGATCCTGAGGCAGGGCAAGGGCCGGATCGCATCCGTATAATGCGGCCGATGAATTCGGCACCCACCGCCGGCACGGGTCGCGTCCTGTCCGGCATGCGCCCCACCGGCGCCCTGCATATCGGCAACTACCATGGCGCGCTGCGCAACTGGGTGGCCCTGCAGCACCACCACGAGTGCTATTTCTTCATCGCGGACTGGCACGCGCTGACCACCGACTACGAGAACCCGGCTCTGCTGCAGAAGCACGTGCACGAGATGGTGATCGACTGGCCGGCCGCGGGGCTCGACCCGAGAAGTGCGCGATCTTCGTGCAGTCGCAGGTGCCTGCGCATGCGGAACTGCACCTGCTGCTGTCGGATGATCACGCCGCTGTCGTGGCTGGAACGCGTGCCCACGTACAAGGACCAGCGCAGGCGCAGCTCAAGGAAAAGGATCTCGCCACCTACGGTTTCCTGGGGTATCCGCTGCGCAGAGTGCCGACATCCTCATCTACCGTCCGCATACGTGCCGGTGGGCGAGGATCAGGTTGCGCATGTGGAGATGACGCGCGAGGTGGCGCGCCGTTTCAACCACATCTACGGCCGCGATCCGGCATTCCCGAAGAAGGTGAAGGCGGCGCTGGGCAAACTGGGCCCGGCCGAGGTGCGCGAGCAGTATCAGGCGTTGCGCAGGGGCTTTCAGGAGGGCGGTGAGGCGGAATCTCTGCATCGCGCCCGGCAGATGGTGCAGGACTGCCAGCGGCTGGCCGATGAACGCGAGCTGCTGCTGGCGAACCGGAGGGCGAACACCACCGGTTGCTGCCGGCGCCGGAAGTGCTGCTCACGCCGTCGCCCAAGGTGCCCGGCCTCGACGGCCGAAAGATGTCGAAGTCCTACGGCAATACGCTGCGTCTCACCGAAGAACCGGTCGAGATCGACAGGAAGATCCGCGCCATGGCCACCGACCCGGCGCGGGTGCGGCGCACCGATCCGGGCACGCCGAGAAGTGCCCGGTGTGGGATCTGCACAAGCTGTATTCCAGCGAGGAGACCCGCGCACGGGTGCGGCAGGGCTGCACCACGGCGGGCATCGGGTGCGGATGCAGAAGCCGGTGATCGAGCGCATCTGTGCCGATGCCACCGCGATGCGCGAACGCGCGGCGCCGTATCTTGCGAATCCGCGCGCGTGCGCGAGATACTGGATGCCGGCGCGCAGCGCGCGAATGCCACGGCCGAGGCCACGATGCAGGTGGTGCGGGGCGCGATGAATCTGCTGCCGCCGTGCAGCGTCGCGGAACGCCCGGCGCGGGCGGTGCCGCCTCGCATGAGCACGGAAACGGGCGAGACCGCGGTGCAGGTGGAGATGCCCTTCGCTGGTGCTGGGCGAGCCGCTCACCGAGATGCCGCGCGACCTGTATATCCCGCCGCAGGCCATGGAGGTGTTCCTCGACGCCTTCGAGGGGCCGCTGGACCTGCTGCTGTACCTGGATCCGCCGGCAGAACCTGAACATCCTCGACATCCCCATCGCCGAGATCACGCGCCAGTACACGCAGTACATCGAGGTGATGACCGAGCTGCAACTCGACCTCGCCGGCGAATACTCGTGATGGCCGCGACGCTGGCCGAGATCAAGTCGCGCATGCTGCTGCCGCGGGCCACCACGCCCGGCGCGAGGGCATGAGAGATCCGCGCGCCGAGCTGGTGCGCCGGCTGAGGAATACGAGCGCTTCAAGCAGCCGCGCAGCAACTCGACGAACTGCCGCGCCCTGAGCGCGATACACAGGTGGCCAGCGCCGAGATGGGCGAGCGGCGCACGGTGAAGGTGCTGCCCGATATCACGCTGAAGGAACTGCTGATCGCCTTCCGCGACGTGGCGCTGCGTGCGGAGATGTTCGCGCACCACCACATCAACCGCGAACCGCTGTCGGTGCGCGCGCGCAGAGCGACATCCTGTCGACGCTGCATCAGGAAACTTTCACCGAGTTCACGCAGCCGTTCCACGCCGAGGAAGGGCGCATGGGCGTGGCGGTCACCTTCGTGGCCGTGCTCGACTGCTGCGCGAGGGCTGCTGGAGATCGCGCGGTCGGCCTCGGCGCCCATTCATGTGCGGGCGGTGGACCCGGCACGCGCGCGGGTGATCGAAGGCAGCGCCAGCGAAGTGGAGCAGGCCGATGCGCGGCTGCTGGAACAGCCCGAGCTCGAAGAGTCGGATGACGAGGAACCGCAGGAATGAATACCGATTACACGCGCAAGGTGGTCGAGGCCGCGCTGCTGGCCGCCGGCCGCAGCCTGACGCTGGCCGAGCTGTCGCAGCTTTTCGATCAGGTGGACCGGCCCGAAACCGAGCAACTGCGCGCCGCGCTCGAGGAACTGGGCGCGTCCTTGGAAGGACGCGGCATCGAGCTGCTGGAAACCGCCAGCGGCTTTCGTGTGCAGGTGCGACGCGAGGTGTCGGAGCAGGTATCGCGGCTGTGGCCCGAACGTCCGCCGCGCTATTCGCGCGCACTGCTCGAAACGCTGTCCATCATTGCGTACCGTCAACCCCTGACCCGTGCCGGAGATCGAGTCCATCCGCGGGGTGGCGGTGATGCAACATCATCAAGACGCTGTTCGAGCGCGAGTGGATTCGCGTGGTGGGGCACCGCGAGGTGCCGGGGAGACCCGGAGCTGCTGGGCACCACGCGCGACTTCCTCGATTACTTCGGCCTGAAGCGGCTGGACCGAAGCTGCCGCCATTGGCGGACCTGAAGACGCTGGAGCAGCTCGATCCGCAGATGCTGCTGCCCGAACCCTATCGGCGTGGCAGTGGATGGTGGCGATGGCGGCGAGGCGGGTGTGGAGGCCACGGTGCTCGACACCACCGTGGTGGTCGAAACCGACACGGCGGCCAACGATGCCGGGTGACGCGGAACGCGTACAGAAGATACTTTCACGCGCGGGCCTTGCCCTCGCGCCGTCAGGCGGAGGAGTGGATCCGCGCCGGCCGCGTGACCATCATCAATGGCGAGAAGGCCGAGCTCGGCAGCCGCGCCCTCGGGCCACGACCAGGTGAAGCTCGACGGCCGGCTGGTGCACCGGGGCGCCGATTCGACGTTCAGCCACCGCTGTGCCATCGCTCGCCGGGAGAGAACCTGCTGCCGCCGCGCGCAAGCAGGCGGCGAGGCCGCCAGGGCGCAGGCCGGGCGCGGCGCGGTATCCGACCGGCTGTCGCGGCGGGTGGGACGCCGGCACATCGCCATCAGCCCCATGCCGCGCATCGATGGCGGCATCGAGCTTCTGACCTCCGATGGCGAGCTGGCAGCGAAGCTGCAGCGCGCGGTGCGCGGCCTGCCGATGGAATTCAGCTTGCGCGTGCGCGGCGAGCTGTCGCAGGAGCAGATCGATGGCATCCTGGGCGGCGAGCTCGACAGCGGCGAGACCCTGCGCATCGAGTCCTGCGAGGCCGGCGGTGGCGAGGGCAGCAACCGCTGGTACCGCGTGGTGGCCACCGGTGCGAACGGGCGCGACCTGCGCGCGCTGGTGGAGCGGCAGGGCGCGCTGGTGAGCCGCGTGCTGCGCGTCGCGTTGGGCGGGCTGAAACTGGAACGCACGCTGGCTCGCGGCCAGGTACGCCAGCTCACCGACGGCGAGATCGACTCGCTGCTGCAGCCACCTCAGGTCGAGGGCGCGGATTCAGCAGGCTGACTGTCCAGCGACTGGCCGGTGATGCCGGCGCCACGCGGCCCCAGCAGCTTCAGGTATGGCTCGACGACCGTCTCGGGCAGCGGCAGCGACAGCAGGTTTTCCGAAGGATAGGCCTGACGCCGCATGGCGGTGCGCACCTTGCCGGGATTGATGGCATTCACGCGGAACTTCGTCGTGCCCGACAGTTCATCGGCCAGCACCTGCGACAGACCCTCCACCGCGAACTTCGACACCGCATAGGCGCCCCAGTAGGCCCGGCCTTTGCGGCCCACGCTGCTGGTGGTGAAGATCACCGACGCATCGGCGGACTTGCGCAGCACCGGCAGCAGCACCTGCGTCAGAGCGAAGGCCGCGGTGAGATTCACGTGCATGACGCGACACCACGCAGGCACATCGTACTGCTCGATGGGGGTGAGCGTGCCGAGCTGGGCCGCGCAGTGCACCAGGCCGTCGAGGCGGCCATGTCGTTGCTCGATGGCGTCCGCGATGCGGTCGTAGTCCTGTGCCAGGGCCTTTTCAAGATCGAAAGGCGCCATCAGCGCCGCGCCCGGGGCGAGCAGCTCGAGCTCGGCATGCAGCGCGCGCAGCTTGCGTTCGGTGCGCGCCAGCAGCACGAGCTGCGCGCCTTGCGCGGCGGCGGCCAGGCACAGCGCGCGACCGATGCCACCGGTGGCGCCGGTAATCGCGATGACGCGGCCGGCAAGTTCGCCGTTCACTGGCGCGCTGCTCATGAAGCCGGCCGTCCCTGCAGATAGTCCAGGATCTGCAGCGGCGAATCGATGTGGCCATCCGGCTCCCAGGAAGCCGGATCATCGGCCGGCCCCAGGTAGCCATAGCGCGCCACCAGCACGGTCATGCCCGCGGCGCGGGCCGACTGCACGTCGCGCTCGGCATCGCCCACGTACAGGCAGTGCGCCGGCGCAACGCTCAACTGGCTGGCTGCAAGCTGCAGCGGCGCTGGATGCGGCTTGCGCTGCGGCAGGGTGTCACCCGACACCACGCAGGCGGCGAGGTGGTCCAGCTTCAGCGTGACCAGCAGTGGTTGCGTCAGGAAGGCCGGCTTGTTGGTGACGATGCCCCAGGGCATTGCGCGCGCGGCCAGGTAATCGAGCACCTGCTGACAGCCGTCGAACAGGCGCGTGCCGCCAGCCAGATGCTGGCTGTAGATTTCGAGCAGCCGCAGCCGCAGGGCTTCGAGCGGATCGCCGGACAGGTCGGGGAATCCCAGCCGGATGAGGCCGGAGGAGCCATGCGACACCTGCGTGCGCGCCAGGTCGAAGGGCAACGGTTCGCGGCCCTGTTCGATGCGCACTGCATTGAGTGCGCCCACGAGGTCGGGAGCGGTGTCGAGCAGCGTGCCGTCGAGGTCGAACAGCACTGCCCGGATCGGGGCACTCAATGGATGTCGCCGTCCCGCCGCAATTGCGCGACGTAGTTGACCGAGACATCGGCTGTGAGCTCGCAGCGGTCGCCGAAGGGGTCGTACTTCAGGCCGGCGATGTCGACCAGCGACAGACCGCAGGCCCGGCCCCAAGCGGCCAGCTCCGCGGGACGGATGAAGCGCTCGTATTCATGCGTGCCCCGCGGCAGCAGGCGCATCAGGTACTCGGCGCCGACGATGGCAAGCAGGAAGGCCTTGAGATTGCGGTTCAGCGTGGAGACGAACACCGAGCCGCCGGGTCGCACGCGCCGTGCCAGCACACCGAGGAAGGCGCCCGGATCGGCCACGTGCTCCAGCATTTCCATGCAGCAGACGGCATCGAAGGGTGCATCGGCGAGCGTGGCGGCATCGGCCACGCGGTAGTCGATGCTGGCGCCGGTCTGGGCCGCATGCAGGCGGGCGGTGGCGATCATCGCCGGCGCCAGATCGATGGCGGTGACGCGCGCACCGCGCGCCGTGAGGGATTCGGCCAGCAGGCCGCCACCGCAGCCCACATCGAGCAGGCGCGCTCCGGAAAGCGCGGTGCGGGAGGCCACGAAATCGGTGCGCAGGGGATTCAGGCGATGCAAGGGCTTGAATTCACCCTCGCTGTCCCAGAAGCGATGGGCCACCGCTTCGAATTTGGCGATTTCCGCCGGGTCGGCGCTGCTTGCTGGGCTTTCGTTCACAGGCGCCAAGTATAGCGTTAAAGCCTTGTTCCTGTGGTAAAATTCGGAGTTTTCAGCAGCCCAAGAGAACCGAAGCGGAAGCATGAGCGAAATCGCGCGCGAAATCCTGCCGGTAAATCTCGAAGACGAGATGCGGCAATCGTATCTGGATTACGCCATGAGCGTGATCGTCGGGCGCGCGCTGCCGGATGTGCGCGACGGCCTGAAGCCCGTGCACCGCCGCGTGCTCTTCGCCATGCGCGAGCTGGGCAACGATTACAACAAGCCCTACAAGAAATCCGCGCGCGTCGTGGGCGACGTGATCGGCAAATACCACCCGCACGGCGATTCGGCGGTGTACGACGCCACCGTGCGCATGGCTCAGCCGTTCTCCATGCGCTACCTGCTGGTGGACGGCCAGGGCAACTTCGGTTCGGTGGACGGCGACATGCCGGCCGCCATGCGTTACACCGAAGTGCGCATGTCGCGCCTGGCGCACGAACTGCTGGCCGACATCGACAAGGAGACGGTCGACTTCGTCCCGAACTACGACGAGTCTGAGCAGGAGCCGGCGGTGTTGCCGGCGCGCATCCCGAACCTCCTGATCAATGGCTCGTCGGGCATCGCGGTGGGCATGGCCACCAACATCCCGCCGCACAACCTCACCGAGGTCATCAACGCGCTGCTGGCGGTGATCGACGAACCGGAGATCGGCCTCGCGCAGCTCATGCAGCATCTGCCGGGTCCCGATTTCCCCACCGCCGGCATCATCAATGGCGCCGCGGAAATCGTCTCGGCCTACAAGAGCGGCCGCGGCCGCCTGTCGTTGCGCGGTCGCACGCACTTCGAGGAAGTGGGCAAGGGCGACCGCCAGGCCATCATCATCACCGAACTGCCGTACCAGGTGAACAAGGCGCGGCTGATCGAGCGCATCGCCGATCTGGTACGCGAGAAGCAGATCGAGGGCATTGCCGCCGATGGCCTGCGCGATGAGTCCGACAAGGACGGCATGCGCGTGGTCATCGAGCTGAAGCGCGGCGAAGTGGCCGAGGTGGTGCTGAACAACCTCTACGCGCAGACACCGCTCGAGACCGTGTTCGGCATCAACATGGTGGCGCTGCAGGACGGCCAGCCCAGGCTGATGTCGCTGAAAGAGATGCTGGAGGCCTTCATCCGGCATCGCCGCGAGGTGGTCACGCGTCGCACCATCCACGACCTGCGCAAGGCTCGGGAGCGGGCGCACATCCTCGAAGGCCTGGCGGTGGCGCTCGCGAACATCGACGAGATCATCGCGCTGATCAAGGCCTCGCCGGCCACGGCCGAGGCCAAGGCCGCGCTGATGGCGAAGTCATGGACGGCCGGCACCGTGCCGCAGATGCTGGAGCGCGCCGGCGCCATCAGTTCGCGGCCGGATGGCCTGGGGGACGAGTTCGGACTCGCCAACGGCGTGTACCGGCTGAGCGACGTGCAGGCGCAGGCCATCCTCGACATGCGTTTGAACCGGCTCACCGGCCTCGAGCAGGACAAGATCCTGGCCGAGTATGGCGAGCTGCTGGCGCTGATCGGCGACCTGTCGGACATCCTTGCGCGGCCGGCACGGCTCACCGAGGTGGTGCGCAACGAGCTGGTGCAGATCCGCGAGCAGTTCGGCGATGCGCGCCGCACCGAGATCTCGCTGGACCACCTGAACCTGCGCACCGAAGACCTGATCGAGCCACAGGATCTGGTGGTGACGTTCTCGCATGCCGGTTACGCCAAATCGCAGCCGGTGTCCGACTATCAGGCACAGCGTCGCGGCGGCCGCGGCAAGACGGCCACCGCCACCAAGGACGAGGACTTCATCGAGAAGCTGTTCGTGGCGCATTCGCACGACACGCTGCTGTGCTTCTCGAACCGCGGTCAGGTGTACTGGCTGCGCGTGTTCGAGCTGCCCCAGGCCGGGCGCGCCTCGCGCGGCAAGCCCATGGTGAACCTGCTGCCGCTCACCGAGGGCGAGAAGATCACCGCCGTGCTGCCCATCAAGCAGTACGACGACACGCACTATGTGTTCATGGCCACGCGCGACGGCACGGTGAAGAAGACGCCGTTGTCCGCGTTCTCGCGGCCGCGACAGAGCGGCATCATCGCGGTGGACCTGCGCGACGACGACCGGTTGGTGGGTGTGGCGCTCACCGACGGACAGCGCGAAATCATGCTGTTCACCAGCGCGGGCAAGGTCATCCGCTTTGCCGAAGAGGAAGTACGGCCCATGGGCCGCGATTCCACCGGCGTGCGCGGCGTGAAGCTCGGCGAGGGCCAGACGCTGATTTCGCTGATCGTGGTGGGTGAGGGGCACATCCTCACCGCCTCGGCCAATGGCTACGGCAAGTTGACGCCGCTGGAGGAATTCCCCTCGCATGGCCGCGGCGGACAGGGCGTGATCGCGCAGCAGACCACCGAACGCAACGGCGATGTGGTGGCAGCGCTGCAGGTGGCGCCCACGCACGAGCTGATGCTGATCAGCTCCAACGGTACGCTGGTGCGCACGCCGGTGGGCGATGTGTCCATCGTCGGCCGCAACACGCAGGGCGTGCGGCTGATCCGCCTGGATGAGGGCGACCGGCTTACGGGCGTGGAACGCGTGGAAAGCCTGGGTGAGGAATTCGAGGGCGCGAGCGAGGACGGCTCCGCCGAGGGTGCAGGCGACACCCCTTCTGCAGAATCCGGTCCAGCCAACACTGGCCCAGCCTGAGGATCATGATGCGCGTATTCAATTTTTCCGCCGGTCCCGCGGCGCTGCCATTGCCGGTGCTGGAACAGGTGCGGGACGAGCTGCCGGACTGGCAGGCCAGCGGCATGTCGGTGATGGAGATCAGCCATCGCAGCAAGGCCTTCATCCGCGTGGCCGAAGAGGCCGAGCAGGAGCTGCGTGCGCTGCTGGCAGTGCCGGCGAACTACAAGGTGCTGTTCCTGCAAGGCGGTGCCACCGGGCAGTTCGCCGCCATCCCGATGAATCTCGCCGCGGCCGACGCCACCGTCGACTACATCAACACCGGCAACTGGTCGAAGAAGGCCATCGGCGAGGCGAAACTCTACTGCGCGAAAGTGAACGTGGCCGCGGACGCGGGTGGTGCATACACGGATGTTCCGGCGGAAAACACCTGGAAGCGCAGCGCGGACGCGGCCTACCTGCACTACACGCCCAACGAGACCATCGGCGGCGTGGCCTTTCCCTTCATTCCGGGCGGCAGCACACCGCTGGTGGCGGATTTCTCCTCGTCGATCCTTTCCGGGCCGCTGGATGTGTCGCGCTTCGGCCTGATCTACGCCGGCGCGCAGAAGAACATCGGCCCTTCGGGCCTGGTCGCGGTGATCGTCCGCGACGACCTGCTCGATCGCGCCCGCTCCACTACGCCGGGCGTGTGGAACTACAAGCAGATGGCCGCGGATGGGTCCATGTCGAACACGCCGCCCACCTTCGGCTGGTACATGGCCGGCCTCGTGTTCAAGTGGGTGCGCGACACCGGCGGGCTTGCCGCCATGGCCGAACGCAACCGCCGCAAGGCGGCTGCGCTGTACGCGGCCATCGATGGCAGCGGTTTCTATCGCAACCCGGTGGCAAAACCCTGCCGCTCGATCATGAACGTGCCGTTCACGCTGGCGAAGCCGGAACTGGACAAGACCTTCCTGGCCGAAGCGCACAAGGCCGGTCTCGTGAACCTGGAAGGGCATCGCTCCGTGGGCGGCATGCGCGCCAGCATCTACAACGCCATGCCGCCCGAAGGCGTCGCGGCACTGATTTCCTTCATGCAAGAATTCGAGCGAAAGAATGGCTGAACCTTTTCGAATCCTGACGCTGAACAACATCAGCTCCAAGGGGCTCGACCGCCTGCCGCACGAGCGCTACGAAGTGGCCTCGGGCATCGAGCGACCGGATGCCGTGCTGCTGCGTTCGGCCGACATGCACAAGACCAGGCTGCCCGACAGCGTGCTGGCCGTGGCGCGCGCCGGTGCAGGCACCAACAACATTCCCGTGGCGCAGCTGGCCGCGCGCGGCATCCCGGTGTTCAACACGCCCGGCGCCAATGCCAATGCCGTGAAGGAACTGGTGGTGGCGGGCATGTTCATGGCCGCGCGCAACATCGGCCCGGCGTGGCTGTTCGCACGCGCACAGCAGGGCGACGATGCCGCGATCGACCTGGCGGTCGAGAAGGGCAAGAAGGATTTCGTCGGCTTCGAACTGCCCGGCCGCACGCTGGGCGTCATCGGTCTTGGCGCCATCGGCGTCGAGGTGGCCAATTGCGCGCTGGCGCTGGGCATGAAGGTGCTGGGCTACGATCCGCAGATCACCGTGCAGCGCGCCTGGGAACTGTCTTCGCAGGTGCAGCAGTCGGTGTCGCTGGACGACCTGTTCGCGCGCAGCGACTTCATCACCGTGCACGTGCCGATGAACGACGCCACGCGCGGCCTGGTGAACGCGGCGCGGCTGAAGCTGATGCGCCAGGGCGGCGTGCTGCTGAATTTCGCGCGCGGCGGCATCGTCGATTCCGCGGCAGTCATCGAATCGCTGAACGCGGGCCACCTGCATGCCTATGTGTGCGACTTCCCCACCAACGCGCTCAAGGATCACCCGCGCGTGGTCACGCTGCCGCACCTGGGCGCCTCCACCGGCGAGGCCGAGGAGAACTGCGCGGTGATGGCCGTGGAACAGCTCAAGGATTTCCTCGAGAACGGCAACGTGCGCAATTCGGTGAACTTCCCCGAGGCCGTGATGCCGCGCGTTCCGGGCACCACGCGCCTGGTGATCGCCAACAGCAATGTGCCGAACATGGTGGGCCAGATCTCCACGCGACTGGCCGCCGACGGCGTGAACATCGCCGACCTGCTCAACAAGTCGCGCGGCGAGATTGCCTATACGGTGATCGACGCCGACGGCAGCGTGGGCGAGGGCACTCTGGCCAGCATCCGCGCGATCCAGGGTGTGCTCACGGCGCGCCTGATCTGAGGGAAATCCCCATGGCGAAGAAGAAGACCAAGCCGCCCCCAAAGGCCGCCGTGCAGCAAGGCGCGCTGAAGGGCGACATCGCATCGATCCGCGAGGAGATCGACGCGGTGGACGAGCAACTTCATTCGCTGATCAACCGGCGCGCGAATCTGGCGCGGGCCGTGGGCATCTCGAAGCATGCCTCGGGCCACCTCGTGGACTACTACCGCCCCGAGCGCGAGGCCGAGGTGCTGCGCATGGCGCTGGCGCGCAACCGCAATGGTTCGCTGCGCGACGAGGAAATCCTGCGGTTGTTCCGCGAGATCATGTCCGCCTGCCTGGCCCAGGAGAAGCCGTTGAAGGTTGCCTACCTGGGTCCGGAAGGCACCTACGCGCAGTCTGCGGTGCTGAAGCATTTCGGCCATTCGGTGCGGGCGCTGTCGCTGGCGTCCATCGACGAGGTATTCCAGGAAGTGCAGGCGGGCAATGCCGACTTCGGCGTGGTGCCGGTGGAGAATTCCACCGAGGGCACGGTCAACAACACGCTCGACCGCTTCCTGGCCACCAGCCTGCACATCTGCGGCGAGGTGGAATTGCGCGTGCAGCACAACCTGATGGCGCGCGACCGCGACATGAAACACGTGCAGCGCATCTGCGCCCATCCGCAGGCGCTGGGGCAGTGCCGTGGCTGGCTGGATGAACACCTGCCTGGCATCGACCGCGTGCCGGTGAGCAGCAATGCCGAAGGGGCGCGCCGGGCGCGCGATGAAAAGGGCACTGCGGCCATCGCGGGCGCAGTGGCAGCAGAGATCTACGGCCTCGAACTCCTGGCACAGGGCATCGAGGATCAGTCCGACAACACCACGCGTTTCCTGGTGCTGGGCCGCAAGACGCTCAAACCCAGCGGCGCGGACAAGACCACCATCCTGGTGTCAGCCTCCGAGACCAGCGGTTCGGGCGCGCTGTTCCGGCTGCTGGAGCCGCTGGCGAAGAACGAGGTGAACATGACGCGCATCGAATCGCGTCCCTCGCGCCGCAAGAAGTGGGACTACGTGTTCTTCATCGATCTCGTGGGTCACGCCGAAGACGAACACGTGGCGAAGGCACTGGCGCAGCTCAAGGCACGTGCCTCGCTGTTCCGCGTGCTGGGTTCGTATCCGCAGGCCATCCTGTGACGCAGTCCGGCGGCATTTCCGGACCGGCGCGGCTGGCCTCGGCGGCGGTGCGCCAGATCGCGCCCTATGTGATCGGCAAGCCCATCGACGAACTGGCCCGCGAACTGGGCGTCACCGACATCATCAAGCTGGCTTCGAACGAGAATCCGCTGGGGCCCAGCCCGCGGGCGCTGCAGGCCATGCAGGATTCGCTGCGCGATGTGTGGCTGTATCCGGATGGCAATGGCCACGACCTGAAGCAGGCGCTGGCCGCCTGGCATCGGGTGGACGCGAAGCAGGTGACGCTGGGCAATGGCTCGAACGATCTGCTGGTGCTGCTGGCCGAGGCTTTCTGCACGCCGGGCACCAATGCCATCCATTCGGAGTTCGCCTTCGCCATCTACGGCCTGTCGATCCAGGCCACCGGCGCTGAGATCCGCGTGCCGAAGGCCCATGGGGCGGACCATGCCATGGCCTATGGGCATGCCCTCGACGCCATGGCTGCTGCCATCGATGGCAATACACGGCTGGTGTACATCGCCAACCCCAACAATCCCACCGGCACCTGGAACACGGCGGAACAACTGCGGGCTTTCCTGCGCAAGGTGCCCGACAGCGTCGTCGTCGCGCTGGACGAGGCCTACCACGAGTATTCGCGTGCAGTGGACTGCCCGGACGGCACCGAACTGCTCGCGGCGCACCCGAACCTGGTGGTGCTGCGCACGTTCAGCAAGGCGCATGCGCTGGCCGGTGTGCGCGTGGGCTATGCGCTGTCGCATCCGGACGTGGCGGACATGCTCAATCGCGTGCGCCAGCCGTTCAATGTGGGCATTCCGGGGCTGGCCGGCGCCACCGCTGCCGTGGGCGACGGCGAGCAGGTGGCGCGCGCGCAGAAGCTGGTGGCCGAGGGCAGTGCGCAGCTCCATGCAGCGCTGCCGGCACTGGGCGTCAAGGTGCACCGTTCGGCAGGCAATTTCGTGCTGGCCGATGTGGGCGCCGGCAATGCCGTTTACGACGCACTGCTGCGCGAAGGCGTGATCGTGCGTCCGGTGGCCGGTTATGGCCTGCCGCGCTGCGTGCGCATCACCATCGGCACCGCTGCACAGAACGAGCGCCTGATCGGCGCGCTGTCGAAAGTCATGAAGGGGCGCAAGGCCTGATGCGTTACTACGACGTGCAGCCCGCGCGCGCCGTCGCCGGCACAGTGCGGGTGCCCGGCGACAAGTCCATCTCCCACCGTACGCTGATGCTGGGCGGCATCGCCGAAGGGCGCACCGAGGTCAGCGGCTTCCTGGCCAGCGCGGATTGCCTGGCCACGCTCGAAGCATTCCGCGCGATGGGCGTCACCGTCGAGCGGCAAGCCGAAACTTCGCTGACGGTGCACGGTCGCGGCCTCCATGGCCTGTCGGCGCCGAGCCGCGTGCTGGACATGGGCAACGCCGGTACCGCCATCCGTCTGTCGATGGGTTTGCTATCCGGGCAGCGGTTCGAATCGGTGCTCACCGGCGATTCCTCGCTGCGCTCGCGCCCCATGGAGCGCGTGGCGAAGCCACTGCGCCAGATGGGCGCCGACATTCTCACCACCGACGGCAAACCGCCAGTCACCGTGCGACCCGTTGCATCGCTCGCCGGCATCGATTACGCGCTGCCCGTGGCCAGCGCGCAGGTGAAATCCTCCATCCTGCTGGCAGGGCTGTACGCTGATGGAGTGACCACGGTCACCGAACCCGCGCCCACGCGCGACCACACCGAACGGATGTTGCGCGGCTTCGGGGTGGACATCGAAACCGCCGGACCGCGTGTGCGCCTGAAGGGCCGGCAAACACTGCATGGCGCGCGCATCGACGTGCCCGGCGACATCTCCTCGGCGGCGTTCTTCCTCGTGGCCGGGAGCATCGCCGCCAGCGGCGAGTACATCATCGAAAACGTGGGGGTGAACCCCACCCGCACGGGCATCATCGACATCCTGAAGCTGATGGGCGCAGACATCACCGTGATGCCGCGCGCTTCGCAGGGCGGCGAACCCGTGGCCGACCTGCATGTGCGCCGCTCGCAGTTGAAGGGCATTGCCGTACCGGAGTCGCTGGTGCCGCTGGCCATCGACGAACTGCCGGTGCTGTTCATCGCCGCGGCCGCCGCGCAGGGCGACACCGTGTTCACCGGCGCCGCCGAACTGCGCGTGAAGGAGAGCGACCGCCTTGCCGTGATGGCCGACGGCCTCACGCGGCTGGGCGTGGCCAATCAACTGGCGCCCGATGGCATCCGCATCGAGGGCGGCGCTGGACGCCGGCTGGGCGGCGGGGAAATCGAGAGCCACGGCGATCATCGCATCGCCATGTCGTTCACCGTGGCGAGCCTGCTGGCCGATGCGCCGATCCGCGTCCGCGACACGGAAAACGTCGGCACGTCGTTCCCGGGATTCGTGGACATCGCGCGCGCCACGGGTCTCAAGGTCCGGGAAGAGTGATCCCGCCCATCCTCACCATTGACGGTCCGAGCGGATCGGGGAAGGGCACGATCAGCCGCCGCGTGGCCTCCCGCCTCGGCTGGCATCTGCTGGACAGCGGCGCGCTGTACCGCCTGGTGGCGCTGGCGGGCGCCCAGGCAGGCCTGCCTGCCGATGACGAACCCGCCCATGCCGCGCTGGCCGCCCGCATGCGGGTGCGTTTCGGGGAGGACATCCGCGGCGAGGAGCAGGTCTGGCTGGGTCAGCCCGGCGTCGACGTCACCCGGGCCATCCGCACCGAGGAGGCCGGGCAGGGGGCCTCGCGGGTGGCCGCCTGGCCCACCGTGCGGGCCGCGCTGCTGCAGCGGCAGCGGGATTTCGCCCAACCCCCTGGCCTCGTGGCCGATGGGCGCGACATGGGCACGGTGGTTTTCCCCCAGGCGCCAGTGAAAATCTTTCTCACCGCCAGCGCCGAAGAACGGGCCCGCAGGCGTCATAAGCAGTTGAATGACAAGGGTTCTGGTGCTAGCCTTGCCGCCCTTTCGCTGGAGATAGCCGAGCGCGACAGGCGCGATTCAACCCGCGCCGTGGCGCCCCTGAAGCCCGCCGAAGACGCCGTCATCCTCGACAGCACCGGTCTTTCGATCGAGGAGGTGGTTGTCCGGGTGATGGACGAACTGGCTGCGCGCGGCATTTCGTAAGGCGATATGGATTTAGGTGGTCGGCGGTCGCTGAAATGCGATGCGCCGTTTTTTGGCAACCGTGTCCGCGCCGTCGATGAAAGGCGCAACACGCAACAGAGTGGAAACATGACCGAATCATTCAGCGAACTGTTCGAACAAAGCCTGGCCAACCAGCGGATCAAGCCGGGCATGATCCTCACCGGCCGCGTCATCAGCGTTGGCGACGACATGGTCGTCGTGAACGTGGGCCTGAAGTCCGAAGCCGTCATCCCCATCGAGCAGTTCCGCAACGAACGCGGCGAGATCGAAGTCGCCGCCGGCGATGAGGTCGAGGTCGCCCTCGACGCCGTGGAAGACGGCACCGGCGAAACCCGCCTGTCGCGCGAGAAGGCCAAGCGCGCCCGCACCTGGACGCGCCTCGAGAAGGCCTTCAACGATTCCGAGATCGTCACCGGCATCATCACCGGCCGCGTCAAGGGCGGCTTCACGGTGGAGCTGGAGAACGTGCGCGCCTTCCTGCCGGGCTCGCTGGTCGACGTGCGCCCCGTGCGCGACACCAGCTACCTGGAAGGCAAGCCGCTCGAGTTCAAGGTCATCAAGCTCGACCAGAAGCGCAACAACGTGGTCGTGTCGCGCCGCGCGGTGGTGGAGCAGGAGTTCTCCGCCGAGCGCAGCGCGCTGATGGACAACCTGCAGGAAGGCACGGTCGTGCGCGGCACGGTCAAGAACCTCACCGACTACGGTGCGTTCGTCGACTTGGGCGGCATCGACGGCCTGCTGCACATCACCGACATGGCGTGGAAGCGCGTCAAGCATCCGTCGGAAGTGGTGCAGGTGGGCCAGGAAGTGGAAGTGCGCATCCTGAAGTTCGACCGCGAGCGCTCGCGCGTTTCGCTGGGCCTGAAGCAGCTGGGTGCCGATCCTTGGGAGAACATCGCCCGCCGCTATCCCCCGAACACCCGCGTGTTCGGCAAGGTCACGAACATCGCCGACTACGGCGCGTTCGTCGAGATCGAGGATGGCGTCGAGGGCCTGGTGCACGTCTCGGAGATGGACTGGACAAACAAGAACGTCAATCCGTCGAAGGTGGTGCAGACGGGCGAAGAAGTGGAAGTCATGGTGCTGGATGTGGACGAAGAGCGTCGCCGCATCTCGCTGGGCCTCAAGCAGTGCAAGAGCAACCCGTGGAAGGAGTTCTCGGAGAACTTCAACCGGGGCGACAAGGTGTCGGGCCAGGTCAAGTCGATCACCGACTTCGGCGTGTTCATCGGCCTGTCGGGCAACATCGACGGCCTGGTGCACCTGTCCGACATCTCCTGGGACGTGCCCGGCGAAGAAGCCGTGCGCAGCTACCAGAAGGGCCAGCTCATCGAGGCCATGGTGCTGTCGATCGACCCGGAGCGTGAGCGCATCTCGCTGGGCATCAAGCAGCTCGCCAAGGATCCGTTCTCGGGCTATGTGGCCGAGCACCCGCGCGGCAGCATCGTCACCGGCACCGTCACCGAAGTGGACCAGCGCGGCGCGCTGATCGACCTGGGCAATGGCGTCGAGGGTCAGCTGCGCGCCACCGAACTGGGCCGCGACCGCGTCGACGACGCGCGCACCGTGCTCAAGGTCGGCGACACCGTCGAGGCCAAGTTCGTCGGCGTGGACCGCAAGACGCGGTCGATCACGCTGTCGATCAAGGCCAAGGAAATGCACGAGGAAGCCGAGGCCGTGCAGAGCTACCGCACCGACCAGGGCAGCGGCTCTTCGGGCACCAGCCTGGGCGATCTGCTCAAGGAGCAGATCGGCGGCGATCGCGACTGACCGTAGGCGTAACCGGCCGGTGCGCCTCCAGGACGGGGCGCGCACCGGCTGATTTCCAGGGCAAGCGGCATGACGAAGTCCGAACTCATCGAAATCATCACGGCCAAGCAGAAGCATCTGCCCGCCCGTGACGTGGAGTTGGCCCTCAAGCAGATCCTGGAGATCATGAGCGATGCGCTCGCGCAGGGCGAACGCATCGAGATCCGCGGGTTCGGCAGCTTCTCGCTGCATTTCCGCCCGCCGCGCCAGGGGCGCAATCCCAAGACCGGCGAGGCCGTGGCGCTCTCCGGCAAGCACGTTCCGCATTTCAAGCCCGGCAAGGACCTGCGCGAGCGGGTGAACCTCAGCGCCGGCACGCCCATCCGCGACTGACATCCTCGCGCTGAATCTGCGCGCATGCGCCCGATTCACGGGCGGCAAGTTCCCCTGCATGCACCTACCTTGATGCCGCGACCGCTTCGGGTCGCTGCAATCTAAGGAGGCCATCATGTCCCTGCCACACACCCTGACCACGTTCGTCATGCTCTCCCTCTGCCTGCTCGCGCCCGCAACGCAAGCCGGCCCGGTCAACATCAACACTGCCGATGCCACCACGCTGTCGCGTGAGCTCAAGGGCATAGGCATGAAGCGCGCCGAGGCCATCGTCGAATATCGCCGCAAGTTCGGGCCGTTCAAATCCGCCGACGAACTGGCGCTGGTCAAGGGCATCGGCCCGGCAGCCATCCAGAAGAACCGAGAATCCATCCGCATCGACGTGAAGCAGGCCACAAAGCCGGGCACGGAAGCGCCCCGGCCGGCGCCGCCGAAACGCTAGTCCTGTACTATCGGCGGAACAGCAGCGCTCATTTGGGAGTCACGACGTGAGACGAGCCGGTGACCTGAAGCACATCCGGACCGCAGTATTTCCGGTTGCCGGACGTGGCACGCGATTCCTGCCGGCCACCAAGGCAAGCCCGAAAGAGATGCTGCCCGTGGTGGACAAGCCCTTGATCCAGTACGCGGTTGAAGAGGCGCTCGCCGCCGGCGCCACGCGATTGGTGTTCATTACCGGCGCTTCCAAGCGCGCTATCGAGGATCATTTCGACTCGGACGCCGAATTGGAAAAGATGCTCGATTCACAGGGCAAGTCCGACCTTGCAGATCAATTGCGCAGCGTGTTGCCTGCATCGGCCACCTGCATCTACATCCGCCAGCCCGCGCCGTTGGGCCTGGGCCACGCCGTGTTGTGCGCGCGTCCTGCTGTGGGACACGAACCTTTCTTCGTGCACCTGGCAGACGACCTCATCGACGCCGACGTGCCCTGCCTGCAGCAGATGGCCAATGTCTTTGCCGAGCGCCAGGCCAGCGTGCTGGGCGTGGAAGAAGTCAGCCCCGCCGACACCGACAAGTACGGCATCGTCGATACGCGTGGCGACACGGGAAAGATCGCCCGCATCAGCGCCATCGTCGAGAAGCCCAAGCCGGCGCAGGCGCCGTCGAATCAGGCGGTGGTGGGGCGCTATGTGCTCACGCCCGCCGTGTTCGACGAACTGGAGAAGATCGGCCAGGGCGCAGGCGGGGAAATCCAGCTCACCGACGGCATCGCCCGGTTGATGCAGCACGAAGACATCTACGCCTACCGCTTCAGCGGCAAGCGCTACGACTGCGGCAGCAAGCTGGGATACCTGCAGGCCACGGTGGAATACGGCCTGAAGCACCCGCAACTGGGCAAGGCTTTTCGCGCCTACCTGCAGGGCATGTTCAAGGGCTGACCGGCGGCCGGTGCGGCAGCACACGCGCGCCGATCACCAGCGTCACCAGCAGCAGCACTGCCGACAGCAGGAAGGGCGCGCCCAGCACCGCCTGACCGCCATGGTGAACGGCCGCGGCAAACACCTGCGTGAACACCACCGGCCCCAGCATGCCGGTCACCGCGCGGATGCTGCCCAGCGCACCCTGCAACTGCCCCTGTTCGGCAGGATCGATGCGCCGGCTCATCAGCGACTGGAACGACGGATTGGCCACGCCCCACAGCGCCACCAGGGCGATACCGATCAGGAATATCGCCCCCACCGGTGCAAGGCCGAAGGTGATGAATCCGCCGATGCCGCAGGTCAGTCCGAACAGCGCCGCCCGCCGCTCGCCCAGACGATGCACCAGCGGCTTCACCAGCAGCATCGACACCACCACGCTCGACACGCCGATCATCGCCAGCGCCAGACCCACCTGCGTTTCGGACCAGCCATAGCGCTGATCGGCATACAGCACGAAGGTGTTCGGCAGTGCCTCATGCGCCAGCCCCATCACGAACATCGCGCTGGCGAGGCCCAACAGCTCCGGATGCGAACGCAGCAGCCTGAACGAGCCGAATACATGCGCGTTTTTCAGGCTGAATGGCTTGCGCCGCTCCGGCGGCAGCGATTCAGGCAGGATGAAGAATCCATAGGCCGTGTTGGCGAGGCTCAGTCCCGCTGCCACCCAGAAGGGCAAGCGCAGGTCGATGCCGCCCAGCAATCCACCCACCGCCGGCCCCACGATGAACCCCAGGCCGAACGCCGCGCCCAGCATGCCGAACTTGCCCGCGCGCTCGGCGGGCGGCGTCACATCCGCGATGTAGGCCCCGGCAGTGGGATAGCTGGCCGAGGTGATGCCCGAAATCAGTCGTCCCAGGAACAGCCAGCTCAGCGTGGGCGCCACGGCCATCAGTACATAGTCGAGCCCCAGGCCGAGGTTCGACAGCAGGATGACTTTGCGTCGTCCGAAGCGGTCGGAGGCCGCGCCGATGACAGGCGAGAATATGAACTGCATCGCCGCCCACAGCGTGGCGAAAGCGCCCACGAACCATGCCGCGCGCGCCACGTCGCCGTTCTGGAACTGGATGATGAGCTTGGGCAGTACCGGCACGGTGATGCCCACGGCCATCATGTCGAGGGCCACCGTGACGAATATGAAGATGAACGCCGCCGATCCCGGGGCGCGTGAGCCGCCTTTCACCGTATGGTTCTTATGCGCCGTCGGCGCTCAATGCGACGCCGGGTCGCGCGCCCAGGCATCCCACGGCGACGGCATGTTGTACGGCACGGTGATGAAATTGGCCTCGATCTGCTCGATGGCGCCATCCTTCAGCTTGAACAGTTCGAACAGGTAGAAGCTGTGCGGCCGGTGCACCGGCGAGCGCACCTTCGTGCCGTCGGTGAGCGCATATTCATGCGGCACACCGGCATGGTCGATGAATCCCGAAGCCAACACCAGGCCCCGCTCCTCGTCCACCAGCACGAAACGCCGCGCGCGCAGCCTTGTGTCATAGCGGTAGTTGCCGGCCTTGAACTGCTCCTCGCAACCCAGACGCGACACGGGCACCACGGCGAAGCCGGGGTTGTTCGTGGTCTGCACGCCATTCTCGACGCGTTTGCAATTGGCGTGGAACTTCGTGAACAGCGTGCCGTCGTTGAGCTGCAGCGTGTCGAAGTAGCCATCGGCCAGCGAGATCATCCGCGGGCGGGGCAGGCGCTGGGCGGGGGGGAGCATCTCGTTCAGTGCGGGCTTGTTCTCGAATTTCTGACCTTCGAACTTGATGCCGGAGTCGAGCTGGCGCACCACCAGGGTTTCCACCTCGGCGATCTTCCGGTCCACCACCTTCAACCGCAGCGTGAAGGCCGCGGTTTCCTCGGTTTCGGTGACGGTGCCGAAGAAGCCCACCTGACCCAGCTCGGGGTCGGCGAATCGCAGGTCATAGCTGCCCAACTGGGTGAGGGTCTGCCACAGCCCGTCACCCACCATCAGTGCCACATTGTTCTCGGTGTTGCGCACCCGGTCGGCCCAGGCCACCTTCGAGGGGTCGTGCGCCTTCAGCGCAGCCAGGTAGGAATCGAGCGCGGCATACAGCTCCGCGCGGGTGGTGCGGGCCGGCAGGGCGTTCTCCCGCGCGTTGGGGGCCCATTGCACGGCCTGGTCGGCCAGTGCCGGAATGGTCACTGACACCGCGCCCAGCGCCAGCGCGCACAATACCTTCGCTCGCATGTTTTCGGCCCCCGAATCCTGCACGCCGCAGTGTTATCCTTGGGCGAATTCTATCATTGAACGGCGGGCCCACCGGCCGCGCGGGGGAAGTTAATGGATCCGGAATTGCTGTCGACGATGGACCAGCCGCGGTTCGAATTCGCGATGGAGGTGCGGCTGCGCTTCACGCGGGTCCAGCAGATCACCAAGCTGCCCACCGGCGGCATCCGCAGCGCGGTGTACGTCGATTCCGGCGAATTCCATGGCCCGAAGCTCAAGGGCAAGGCCGTGCCCAATTCCGGCGGCGACTATGCGCTGTTCCGCCCCGACGACGTGGCCGTGTTCGATGCCCGCTACATGCTGCAGGAAGACGACGGCACGCTGATCATGCTCTACAACAAGGGCTTCCTCTGGGGCCGCAAGCCCGACACCATGGACCGGCTGCGCAAGTGGGCCTTCGAGGGCGGCGCGGCCGTGCCGCATGCCGAGTACTACCTGCGCGCCAGCCCCACCTTCGAAACCTCGGTGGGCAAGCACGACTGGCTCACCAAGCACGTGTTCGTGGGCATTGGCGAGCGCAAGCCCGATGGCAACCTCGTGCGCTACTACAAGGTGACTTGATCCCATGAAGCAGGTGTTGCCGCCGGGCATGAATGCCCAGCAGATGGACCGCGCGCTGAAGGACATGGCCAAGGTGGTGGGCGAGGACTGGGTGCTGGCCACCGACCTCGACCGCGACACCTATCTCGACCATTTCGCGGTGGATGAGTCCGCGCACGCCGCCGCGGCCGCCGTGGCGCCGCTCACCGCCGAACAGGTGGTGCAGGTGGTGAAGGTCGCCAACGTGCACAAGCTGCCGCTGTGGCCGATCAGCCGCGGCAAGAATTTCGGCTACGGCGGCGCCGCGCCCCGGCTCAAGGGCTCGGTGGTGCTCGATCTTTCCCGCATGAAGAAGATCGAATTCGATGCGGCCAATGGCACTGCGCTGCTCGAACCCGGCGTGGGCTTCTACGATCTGTACGATTACATCCAGCAGCACAAGCTGCCGTTCTGGGTCTCCACCCCGGGCAACAGCTGGGGCTCGGTGATCGGCAATGCGCTGGACCGTGGCGTGGGCTACACCACCTACGGCGAGAACACCTCCAAGCTCTGCGGCATGGAAGTGGTGCTGCCCACCGGCGAACTGGTGCGCACCGGCATGGGCGCCATGACGAATTCGCCCACCTGGAATCTCTACAAGTACGGCTTTGGCCCGGCCTGGGACCAGATGTTCGTGCAGTCCAACTACGGCGTGGTCACCAAGGCCGGAATGTGGCTGCAGCCCGCGCCGGAATCCATGATCGGCCTCGATCTGGAACTGGAGAACGTCGGCGACCTGGAATGGTCGGTGGATCTCATCGCCGGCTTCCGCCGCGATGGCCTGCTGGTGCAGTCGCCCTCCATCGGCAGCTGGCTGCGCGGCGCCGCGGTGCTGACCTCGCGCAAGGACTGGTACGACAAGCCCGGTGCGCTGCCCGATGAGGTGATCGCAGCCATCCGCAAGCGCTTCGGCATGGGCTGGTGGTCGATCAGCCTGCGCTTCTACGGCTACGAGGGCGTCAACGAAGCGGCCGCCGCCGTGGTGCAGGCGGCATTCGCGAAGAAGTCGCCGCAGGCCTTCAAGGTCACGCGCTGGAAGCAGGGCATGCCGCTGGAAGCCACGCCCTTCCAGGGCTTCCCGGTCACCTTCCCGCTGGCCAATGCCGCCTGGCATGGCGGCAGGGGCGGGCACATCGGCTATTCGCCCGTGCTGCCGGCGAACGGCAAGGCCGCCATGGACCAGTTCCGCCGCACGTACAACCGCTACCAGGAATACGGCATGGACTACCACGGCTCGTTCTCGATGAGCGAGCGCAGCATCACCAACGTGAACCAGGTGCTGTTCAACAAGGACGATGCCGACATGATGAAGCGCGTGAACGGCTTCTTCAGGGCGCTGGTGAACGACGCCACGGAGAAGCGCTACGGCGAGTACCGCACGCACATCGAGTACATGGACCTCGTCGCCGGCACCTACGACTTCAACAATCACGCCCTGCGCCGCGCCAACGAAGTGGTGAAGGATGCTTTGGACCCGAACGGCATCCTGGCGCCGGGCAAGAGCGGCATCTGGCCCAAGCGTTACCGGAACCTGCGCACATGAAGCACCTTCGCATGCAAGCATCGACACCCGCCCGGACTGTGCTGGCCAGGGTGGTGCTGGCAACGATCGCACTGGTCGCATCGGGGCTGTGCACCTCAGCCACGGCGGCCGAGGAACCATCGGGCAAGCAGCTCTTCACCACGCGCTGTGGCATGTGCCACCAGACCAATGGCATGGGCGTGAGCATCCTTTCGCGCCGGCCCGGCGATACCAGCAAGGGTCTGCTGGAACAGCGCGACAATCTCTCCGCCGAATTCGTCTACACCGTCGCCCGCGTGGGCACCGGCAACATGCCGCGGATCTCGCGCGCCGAGGTCAGCGACGAGGAGATGCGGTTGATCGCCTTGTATTTGTCGCGAGGCAACCCGTGACGATCATGCGCCTTCCTGCCAGCCGTCGACGCTTCCTGCAGGGCACTGTGGCACTGACGGGCGCCGGCGCGATGTCGGCCACCGCCGGCCTGCTGCTCCCGCCCACCGTGGCCGCATTTGCGACTGCGGGCGCGAAGACCACGGTGGTGCTGCACGACCCGCGCCTGGCCCTCGATGCCCGCCGCATTGCGAGCCTTGCCGCTTCCGGTGCGCGCATCATCGCGCTCGAGGTCGACCCGGTGCGTCAATGGCGAGGCACCGAACGCGAACTGCTTGCCAATGGCCAGACACGCATCCTCGGCATGACGCGCTGGCCCGAATTCCTCATCGTGCGCGGCCTCGCCGCCGAATCGCGCCGCCGCGTGCGCCATGAATCGATGGACGCCACCACCGGGGTGATGACCTGGCTGATCGCCTGAGGCCGGGCGAGGAATCCGCCTCCGGCGCCTGGCGCCCGGCGCAACCCTGCCGCGCGCCGCGCGCTGACCTTGAAAGCGGCGCGGGCGGTCCCATCACTGGCTCGATGCTGGCCGATCCCGTCGTGATCTTCCGCTCCCTGCGCCGGCCAGCCTGCGAGGAGCGCGCCTTCGTGCTCACCGCAGTACTCATCGACAACCGTGTCATCGAAGAGCCCGGAATGACGGGGGAACCCGCCGGATTCGCGCTGTGCGTGAGTCAGGCGCAGGCCGCGCTCGCCGCGCATCACCTGCATCAGTACGACCAGGAGCGCCGTCGACCCCGCCCACGATTGCCTGCAGTGGTACAGCACCAGAATCCCTGGCGCGGCGCCGCGGCCTACGCATTCGTGCTGGTGCTGGTGGCCATCGCCGCCGCCACGCATGCCTTCCCGCGTGACCTGTTCGATGCCGGCGCCATGCAGGGCAACCTCTTCGCCAGTGGCCAGTGGTGGCGCGCGTTCACCGCGCTGACCCTGCACTGGGACTTGCAGCACCTGCTCGGCAATCTCGGCGCCGGCATGCTGTTCGGTTACTTCGCCGCAAGGCAGCTGGGCAATGGGCGCGCATGGCTGCTGGTGCTGGTGGCGTCGGGCGCGGCCAATCTCATCGAGGTCACGATGGTTCCGGAGCAATACGTGTCGGCGGGCGCATCGACGGCGGTGTTTGCCACCGTCGGCCTGCTGGCGGCGCACACGTGGCGCACGCGACGCGGCTTCGGACTGCCGGGTTGGCGGCAGGCCGCGCCACTGATCGGCGGCGTGATGCTGCTGGCATGGCTGGGCACTGAAGGGGAGAACACGGATGTGCTCTCGCATGGGCTCGGCTTCGCGTTCGGCATGCTGGCAGGATTTGCGGCCGCCACCTCGGTGGGGGCACGTGTGCTCGCGCGCATCCCGCAAACCATCGCCGCAGCCGCGGCGCTGGCGTGGCTCGCGCTGTGCTGGGGGTTGGCACTGGGCTGAAAGCGGAAGGCTGCCTATCGTGATCCGGCAGCCACCGCAGCCGATCCACCCGCCAAGCGTCCTTTTGGTATTGTTAACAATCCTGTCCAGCGCCGTGTGCGGCGCCTCGATCACATCAACGGAGAGATATTCATGTCGGTTATTGCTGTCCGGAGTCCCGCCTTGCGCAGTTCGCGGCTTGTTTCCCTGGCCGTCGCCGCCGCCCTCTGCGGCGTCGCGCCCACGCTTTACGCAGCCCAGGATGCAACCGATGAACTGAGCGAAGTGGTGGTCACGGGTTCGCGCGTGATTCGCGAGGGCATGTCCTCCCCCACACCGGTGACCTCGCTGTCCTCCACCGAGCTGCTGCAGGCCAATCCGCAGTCCATGGTGCAGGCGCTGGCGACGCTGCCTTCGATGTCCGGCTCCACGACGCCGAAGGCCATCGGCGGCCGCACCACACTGGGCCCGGGCAACTTCCTCAATCTGCGCAACCTCGGCACCAATCGCAACCTGGTGCTGCTCGACGGCCGCCGCCTGGTGCCAGCCAATGTCGCGGGCAACACCGACATCAACCTGCTGCCGCAGGGCCTGATCGAAAGCGTCAACGTGGTCACCGGCGGCGCCTCGGCGGCCTACGGCTCCGATGCCGTCGCGGGCGTCACCAACTTCGTGCTCAACAAGCGCTTCCAGGGATTCAAGGCCGATGCGAACTACGGCGAGTCTTCCCACGATGGCGATGGCTCGACGTATACCCTGGCGCTGGCCGGGGGCACGTCGTTCTTCGACGATCGTCTGCACGTGATCGGCTCGTTCGACTGGCGCAACTCCGACCAGGCCTACAAGGAAAACCGGGGCTGGGCGAACCGCTACTGCGCGGTGGTGCCGGTTCCCGGCGTCACCACCGCGACCATGTCGCCCACGAATCCGCGCCAGACCATCGGCTGCTACGTGACGCAGCCCACGAGCTCCTATGGCGGCGCGATCATCTCCGGTCCGCTCACCACCCCCACGCAGGGCATCACCTTCACCGAACGCGGCGTACCCGAGGCCTTCACCTACGGCACACTGCGCAGCGCCAACCTGCAGGTGGGCGGCAGGGGCAACTACGTCGGCGACACGGCCAATTTCAACACGCCCACCGACAACAAGGTGCTGTTCACGCACGCGCTGCTGCAGCTCACCGACAACGTGGAAGCCTTCGCACAGGCCACGCTGGCCCGGGCGAAATCCCGTTACACGCAGACGCCGCCGTTCTTCCAGGGCAACACCGCGCTGCAGATCTTCAGTGGCAATCCCTACATTCCCGCCAGTTTGCAGTCGCGCATGACCGCGCTCAACGTGGCCAGCTTCAATCTCGGCCTGGTGGCGAAGTCATGGGGGAGCATCGACATCGAATCGCGGTATTCGGCGTGGGATGGCGCCCTCGGGCTGCAGGGCAAGTTCGGCGACAACTGGAGCTGGGACGTCCACTACCAGCAGGGTCGCACGACGTTCGACCTCGACTACATCAACCAGCTGTCGCTGGAGCGCGTGCATCGCGCGGTGGACGCCGTGGTGGCGCCCAACGGCACCATCGTCTGCCAGAGCGCGCTGGCGAATCCGGCGGCCTACGGCAACTGCGTGCCGCTGAATCCTTTCGGCCCCGGTTCGCCCTCGCAGGCGGCGCTGGACTACATCCACACCGGTGCGCAGCCCTGGAACGTCAACGTCATGCGCCAGCGCAGCGCGGGCGCGAACATCAACGGCCAGCCGTTCTCGTCCTGGGCCGGCCCGGTGTCCATCGGCGCAGGCGTGGAATACCGCAAGCTCGAAGGCAGCATCGACTCGGATCCGGTATCGAACACGGTGCCGAACTACGCGGCCATCCGCGGCCTGCCCGCAGCCTACGTGAACAGGGTAGGGGGCTGGTCCACCAGCAACGTGCTGCCCACGAGCGGCGAGTACGACGTGAAGGAGGCCTATCTGGAAACCCTGGTGCCGCTGGCCAGGGACGCGGGATTCGCCAGGTCCCTCGACCTCAACGCGGCCGTGCGCATCACCGATTACTCGCAGAGCGGCAGCGTCGAAACCTGGAAGGTCGGCCTGACCTGGCGGCCATTCGACGATCTGCTGTTGCGCGGCACGCGCTCGCGTGACATCCGCGCGCCCGGCATCGGCGATCTGTACACGCGCGACAGCCAGGGCCCCAACAGCCTGGTGATCGACCGCGTGCTGCCCAATGCGCCGTCGGTCAGCGTGCCCATCATCATTTCGGGCAATCCCATCCTCAAGCCCGAAAAGGCCGACACCACGACCTTCGGCCTGACCTACCAGCCGGGCTGGCTGCAGGGCTTCGGCGCGTCGCTCGACTTCTACAACATCAGCATCAGGGACACGCTGGCTGCCGCGGGCGCGCAGGACACCATCGATCGCTGTGCGCAGGGCCAGCAGTTGTACTGCGACAATCTGCTGCGTTCGGGCACCACGCTCGTGGCCATCCGCCAGCGCACGATGAATCTCAGCAAGGCGAAGACCAAGGGCGTGGACATGGACCTGAGCTACCGCACCCAGCTTGGCGGCGTGAACACCTCGCTGCGCCTGATCGGCACCCGCCTGCTCGAGCAGTCGACCACGGTACCGAGCGTCTCGTCCTCGGTGTACAGCGACCGCCTGGGTGACATCGGCCTGGGCTATCCGAAGTGGCAGGTCACGGCCATCGCCAATGCGGACATCGGCGCGCTGAACTTCAACCTGCACGCGCGCTACATCGGCAGCGGCAAGTTCAACACCACCTACCTGCCCGGGGACATCGCCCCGGCGTTCGCGACCGTGGGCAGCGTCACGACCTTCGATGCGGGCGTTCGCTATCGCCTCGAGTCGTTCCGCGGCAAACCGGAGATCTACGCGAACGTGAACAACCTGTTCGACCGCCGCCCGCCACTGATTCCCTCGAGCGCGCTGGTGGGCGGACAGACCAACGTGGTGCTCTACGACACCATTGGCCGCTACTTCATGGCGGGTGCGCGGATCCAGTTCTGACGAACCTGCACCCATGACATACCTTCGCGACGCCTGGTATGTGGCCTCCTGGAGCCAGGATCTGGAAGCGGGCAAACCCCTCGCGGTCCACATCCTGGGCGAGCCCATCGTCCTGTGGCGCGCGGGCAGCGATGTGCACGCGCTGGAAGACCGCTGCGTGCACCGGCTGGCGCCACTGTCGATGGGGCGTTGCGAAGGTTCCAATCTGCGCTGCATGTACCACGGCTTCCTGTACGGCAGCGATGGGCAGGTGCTGGAAATCCCCGGGCAGAAGGAAATTCCTCCGAAGGCGCGCGCCAGATCGTATCCGGTGATCGAGCGCCATAGCTGGATCTGGGTTTGGATGGGCAATCCGGTCCGGGCCGACGCCACGCTGATTCCACCCGCGGTGGGCTTCGACGAACCGGACTGGATACTGGGCCGCGGCTACCTCGACTACGCCGCCGAGGCACGGCTGATCAACGACAATCTGCTGGATTTCAGCCATCTGACCTACGTGCATGCCGCGAGCTTCGGCGCGGGTGCCGCGTTTGCAGACCAGACGCCGAAGATCACCGCGCTGCCGCGTGGCGTCCGCTTCGAGCGCTGGGTCACCGCTGCCCGCAGCCCGGTGAGCCAGAACCTCCCCCCGGTGGACCGCTGGAGCAGCTACGATTTCCTGGTTCCAGGTGTGTTGTTGATGTGGAGCGGCAGCTTCCCCCTGGGCACCGCGGCCGCCTGCAACAACGAGAAGCCGGACTATGGCACGGCGCACGCCGGCGTGACCTTCACCAGTCAGGCTGTCACGCCCACGGGCGACAGGACCTCGCGCTATTTCTTCTCATGGGGGCCGCATCGCAACCATGGTGACGAAGCACTGCGCGATACGCTGATGGGGATCGCCGGCCAGGCCTTCGGCGAGGACAAGCGCATCATCGAGGCACAGCAGCTCGTCATCGACCGCACTGCCGATCCGCAGGTGCTGCCCACGGTGCATGATCGCGGCGTCACGATGTTCAACCGCCTGGTGGCAAGATTGATCCGCGAAAGCCAGGACGCCTGATGCTGCTGAAGATCCTTCGGGCCTACCTCGCCCCCTACGGCAGGCCCATCGCCGTCATCTGCCTGCTGCAACTGTTCTCCACCATCGCTTCGCTGTATCTGCCCAGCCTCAATGCCCACATCATCAGATGATTCGCCGGGGAGGAGGCCACGACCGCCTGAATGGTGTCATGTGGCGTCGTAACATGATTCTGTTGGCGGGACTGCTGTCGGGTTGCGCGGCTCAGGCCACGCGGCCTTCGTCATCGCCTCTGGCGTGCATGCGAGCCGAGGTACAGGCGCTGCCGCAGGGGTTGTCCGATGACGAGAAGCATTGCGTTGCTTCCGGCCTGATCACGCGGCACTGCAGTTCCGTCGAGGCCTGGGTGGCTGGTGCGGGCAAGGAATTGCAGGATGCGTTCACCGGCGGAGATGCGTCCTGGGCGGACTGGCGTTCGGACGGCCGCGGAAGACAGTGCGGGCGCACAGCTGCGGACGATCAGGCGGTACTGGCGTGTTGCCGGACCAAACAGCAGTAAGCGGTTCGTTCAACACGCTTCCCGCATATCTCTTTTAACATAATATACATTATGCGAAGTACGAGTGTAGAAGATGTATAGAAATGTCCGCTTTCTGAGCTCTTGGTCGTGAAACTCCCTGCATATCTGCAGTGAAACTCCAACTTTCCAGATCGCGGGCGCCTTTGCCTGCGTTGCCGGTGGCACGGTCGGAGCTATCGGGAGTTGTCCAGCTCGGCCTAGGCGGCTGAACCCTCATCCGTATTCGAGCCGGGACTGGTAGTGCGCGGAATGGCTTCCAGGCGAACACACGGTTCGCCATTGACCGCGACCTGTACTTCATCGCCCGCGTCGACCAAGTCCATCAGCTCTTCAAGCCGCTCAGCGGCCTCGTGAACGTCGACGACATGCGTGGCGTGCTGCATGGAAGTTTCCACCTGAGCAGTATTCCCGATTCTCGGGTCGATCCCTACCTGACTCGCGCTGCCGGCATCTTGGCTTTCGGTTTGGAGCGCAGGCGCCCCAGTGCTTTGCTGCCCCGCGGCAGTTGAGTATTAAGCCGCACTTCGAGCTGCTCGCGCACGGCAGCGGCCGTGGCCAGCTCGCCGCGCAGTTGCGTGAGGTGGGTTTTGGCAGAATCCCGCTCCTCGGTGAGCTTCGATAGCTTACCGCGCAGGTCACGACTTGCCGCTTCGGCGGCTTTCAGGGCTTGGCGTGTGCGATCCAGCTCCGTCAGCCACCGACCCTCGCTGGATTCAAATCGCTCCTGAAGGCGGGCGCGCTCGGCCACTGCCTGCTTCTGTTCGGACTCCAGCCGTGAGTGCAACGCCGTCAGGTCGCTGGCCTGCCGATCTCGCTCGGCGCGCATTTCCTGAAGCTCTGCGCCGCGCTGGACCAACGCCTGCTCCACTACGCGCGCCCGCTGATTGCTCTCTTCGAGCTGGCTGCGAGCAAGCTGCAGCGCTTCCTCTCGCGCCGCATCGCGCGCGCCGTGGGATTGGCGATCGCGCTGCAATTGTTCTGACTCAGCGGCGAGCGAGCGCTCGCGCTCGGTGAGGTCCGCGTCCCGCCGGCCGTGCGACTCGGCCAGGACGTCATGCGCCGCTTCGAGCGCGTCGTTCCACAGCTTGTGCAGGTTCGCCGCGACGCGCTCAGGCACCTGCGGAAACTCCCGTCCCGGGAGATCCCGAAGGCGCGATCCCAACTTCGCCCACCAGGCGTCCATGAACTCATTGATGGTGTTGGGCGAGCCGCGACCCAACCGCACCCGCACCCGGTCAATGGTGGGGCGGATGCCTTCCAGCAGCAAGGCGTCGGCGGTGCTGAAGACCTCCTCGCGGGAAATCCTCGGCGCGCGCAGCCGCACGCCCTCCTTCGGGATGTCTTCCAGTGGCTCATTATCGGATTCGGCAGCGGCGTCATCGCGCAGCGCCGGGCCGCGGCCGGTTGGCGGGGTGGTTGCGCGGCCTGCCGCGGGCCTCATTTCACTGGTCACTGCGCGCCCTCCCCTCTGGCTATCCTACTCACGATAAGAGATGATTACCGTGAGTGAAAGAGAATACAAGATACATCTCACGCATATTATATAGATTCTATGACTACCCGTCGCCGCCCAAAAACCGATCCGAATGCCCTGGTGCCCCGCACGACCGTGCTCGCGCGCGACCCCGACACCCTCCATGCCCAGGCCGAGGCCTCCGTCCGGGCGCTCCTTCAAGAAGGCGAATCCGCCAACACCCAGAGAAGCTACGCCGCGGCGCTGCGCTATTGGGCGGCGTGGTTCCGGTTGCGGTATCGGCAGCCCCTCATATTGCCGGTGCCCGTGCCGGCGGTATTGCAGTTCCTGGTCGATCATCTGCAGCGAAGTGGTGACGCCGGCGCCCTCCTCCACGATCTGCCGGCACCGATCGATGAGGCGCTGGTGGAAGGCGGATTCAAGGGTCAGCTTGGTGCGCCGGCGCTCAATACGGTGCTGCACCGACTGTCCGTACTCTCCAAGGCCCATGCCATGAAGAACTCCGTGAGCCCAACCCGCGCCCCAGCCGTTCAAGAACTACTAAAACGTGCGCGCCGGGCGTATGCCGCTCGCGGCCCCATTGCCATCGCCAAGCCCGCCCTGACCAAAGAGCCGCTCGACGCGATGCTCGCCACCTGCACCGATGGGCTCGTCGGAGTGCGGGATCGCGCGCTGCTACTGTTCGCGTTCGCCTCGGGTGGACGCCGACGATCAGAAGTTGCGGCAGCATCGCTCGAGAACCTGACCACGCTCGGCGACGGCGCGTATCTGTACCGACTCACACACTCTAAAACCGATCAGGCGGGAACCGACCACAACCCCAATGCGGTGAAACCGATCATGGGGCCGGCAGCAGAGGCTCTGGCCGCTTGGTTGCAGGCTGCAGGCATCACGAGTGGGAGGATGTTTCGGCGCATCCGGGCAACAAGAGTCGCAGAACCGCTCTTCCCCCAGGCAGTGTGGCTCATCGTGAAGCGGCGCACGAAGCTGGCGGGACTGGGGGAAGAGTTCTCGGCGCACTCGTTGAGGTCGGGGTTCGTCACTGAAGCCGGACGACAGAACGTACCGATGGGCGAGGCTATGGCGATGACGGGGCATCGCAGCACGACGACATTTCTTAGGTATTTTCAGGCCGGATCCATACGCAACTCACGCGCAGTGCAAATGCTCGACTTCAGTGGCAACGAACTTCTCAAACGGTGAGGCCTCAACGAAATCGGGCCAACGTCACTTAGCTATGAGCTACTTCGAATTGTCGGAACTCGACATCCATCAGCATCGAACTAGCAAAGACGTTCCGAGTAGAATCCCTACTGAACTCGCTCATCGTCGGGATTCTTGAACGCCAAATATACGTAGAGAACCACCGCTCTCGACAGAATCCACAATCCACGGCAGAAGTTAGTAGCGTCTAGTGGTCGCCGCAACAACATTCTCGCGTAACTGATATTCAACGAATACATCCGGTCAGCATATCAAGGGTGGGCCGATCTTGACCCGAGGTTAATTTTCGCTGCCCCGCCAGTGATTTAGGTCTTGGACCTGGACCGGGTATGAACATGATGGACGAACAGGATTGAAGGTTCTTTTGGCTCGGGCAATAGTCATCGCTTTACCAAGGAGGGAACCTTATGGGGTCAATTTCCGAAGCCTGAGCCTCGCCCTGCCCGGCTGCTCGACCAGGTCGTCTGGGCTTGCAGAGCCCGGCACTACAGTCCGCGGACGGCGGAGTCATACGTCTACTGGACCAAGCGCTTTGTTCTGTTTCATGGGAAGCGTCATCCCCGGGAGATGGGACGGCATGAGATCGAGCGGTTTCTCAATGACCTGACCGATCGGCACATCTCGGCAAGCACGCATAGCCAGGCGCTCTCGGCCCTGGTGTTTCTCTATGAGATGGTTTTGGAGCACCCCTTCGAGTGGCTGCAGCAGCTGGCCCGCCCGAAGCAGGCGCAGCGCCTCCCTACCGTCCTCACGCAGGAGCAGGTTCGGAGCGTCCTGAAGCGGATGTCCGGTCGCGAGCAGATCATGGCCCAGCTGATCTACGGGACGGGTATGCGGATCCTGGAGTGTCTGACGCTTCGGGTGAAGGACTTCCAGTGGGGGCACCGGACCATTCACATTCATGCTGGCAAGGGCGCCAAAGACCGGATGGTTCCCCTCCCCCAGTCCCTCGTCCCGGAGATGCGTCAGCTGGTGGTCAGGATCGGGCAGCGACACGCCAAGGAGGTGCTCTCTGGCTTTGGGTTCGCGCCGATGCCGGACGCGTTGGGTATCAAGTACGCCGGAGCCTCGCGGTCGCTCGCTTGGCAATTTGTGTTTGGGTCAAGCCTGCGGCGATACAACCCCCAGCTCCATCGCTGGGAGCGGTGGCACATGGCCGCAAGCTCACTGCAGCGGGCGTTCCGGGTGGCTGCGGACGGTGTGACTGGCCTGCCGCACGCCACGGTGCATACCCTTCGCCATTGCTTTGCCACGCACCTACTTCAATCCGGGACGGACTTGCGGACGATTCAGACGCTGCTCGGACACTCGAACGTCGAGACCACCATGATCTACACGCATGTGGGTAAACTGGACCACACGCTGACCAGCCCACTGGATCGGCTGGCCATCTAGATCAAGGCGACTAGGCCCAAAAGGGAGCTTCTGCCGCCCTGTGGGCGGCAGACTCACTGAAGGCCAGGCCACCCGCAAGGGAGGAAGGCATCACGGCCTGTATGCCTGAACAGGACATTTCTAATCGCGTCTCGAAGCGGACATTCTTATCTGGACACGACAACGAGATACGCCAATTCGCCAATCCCGGGTTCGACTCCTGACGCCCCCTTCAGTCCAACCGCTTCCGAAACAGCAGGATCGCTGCGGTCAGCATCACCACGCTGAACCCCGCCAGTGCCACCACATAGGGCCACAGCTCCACGAGGTTCGCGCCGCGCAGCATGATGCCGCGGATCAGCCGCAGGAAATGCGTCAGCGGCAGCACCTCGGCGACCCACTGCGCCGCGCGCGGCATGCCGGCGAACGGAAACATGAAACCGGACAGCAACAACGATGGCAGGAAGACGAAGAACGTCAGTTGCATGGCCTGGAACTGCGATCGGGCCCGCGTGGAAATCAGGAGGCCCAGGCTCAGATTGGCGATGATCAGCAGCATGGCGGCGCCGAAGATCGCCCACAGGCTGCCGGCGATGGGCACGCGGAACAACCATACGCCCAACCCCAGCACCACACTGGTCTGCAGCAGTCCGATCAGCACGTAAGGCACCACCTTGCCGACCATCAGTTCGCTGCGCGTCACCGGCGTTGCAATCAGCAATTCCATGTTGCCGCGTTCGCGCTCGCGCACGATGGACACCCCCGTGAACAGCACCATGGTCATCGTCAGGATCACGCCGATCAAACCGGGCACGATGTTCACCGGCGAGCGACGCTCCGGGTTGTAGAAACTGACCACGCTCACCTGGCTCCGCGGCAAGGCCAGTGGTCGGGTATTCGCCCTGGGTACGGTGTCGAGCGGCAGCTGCGCGAGCTGCACCGCGGCGGCTTGCACGGCCGTGTCGCTGCCGTCGACCAGCACCTGCACGGCTTCTCGGCCGTCGAAGCGGCGCGCTTCGAAATCGGGCGGGATCACGACGCCGATGTTGATCTGGCCGCGGCGCATTGCGTCGATGAGCTGCGCGGGTGACGTGGCCGCCAGTGTCGGCGTCAGCACGCCGGAGGCCACCATGTCCATCACCACGGCGCGCGAGGCCGAGGTATTGGCCTGGTCGGCAATGCCAGCCGACAGATGCCGCAGCGTCATGTTGATGGCGTAGCCGAACAGCACGAGCTGCACCACGGGAATGCCGAGGATCATCGCCAGCGTCACGCGATCGCGCGCGAGTTGCCGCACCTCTTTCATCATGATCGCCGACAGTCGTCGCAGGTTCATCGCCCGGGCTCCGCGTCCTGTCGCGCCTGACCGGTGGCGGCGACGAATACATCTTCCAGGTTGGGACTCGCCTCCTCCACGCTGGCCTCGATACCCGCATCCCGCAACGCCGACTGCAGCCGGCCGGCAACCGCCTCACCGCTCGCACTCAGCACGCGCAGCACATTGCCGATCTGCGCCACGCTGGCGATGCCCGGCAGCGAAGCGAGAAGGCGCTGGGCCTGCCGTGGCTGACTGGCATTGACCGCCAGCGTGCGGCCGGCCAGTGCACCGATCAATTCGGCGGGCGCGCCATCGCCCACCAGCCTGCCGCGGTTCAGGATGGCGATGCGGTGGCAGCGCTCGGCCTCCTCCATGTAGTGCGTGGAGACCAGCAGCGTCTTGCCGGCATCGGCGAGGTCGAACAGCTTGTCCCAGAAGTTGCGGCGCGATTCGGGGTCCACCGCGCTGGTGGGTTCGTCGAGGAACAGCAGCTCCGGTTCGTGGATCACCGCACCGGCCAGCGCCAGACGCTGCTTCTGGCCACCGCTCAAGGTGCCGGCGAGTTGCCGCTGACGATCCGCAAAATCGTACTCGACCAGCAGGCTTTCCACGCGGCTGCGCGCCCGCGCCCGCGCCAGCCCCTGTATGGCGGCCAGGAATTCGAGGTTCTCCCGCACGCTCAGATCCTCGAACAGCGAGAATTTCTGCGTCATGTAACCGATGTGCAGCCGCAGCTCGTCGGCCTGCGCGGGAATGCGCAATCCCAGCACTTCAATTTCGCCGGCACTGGGTCTCAGCAGCCCGCACAGCATGCGGATCATCGTCGACTTGCCGGAGCCATTGGGGCCGAGGAAGCCGTAGACGCTGGCGCGCCGCACCGTGAGATCCACGTCGTCTACGGCCACCAGCGCACCGAAGCGGCGCGTCACACCCTTGGCACGGATGGCGATGTCGCCGGCAGCAGTGGCGGCCAGCGCCGCGTTCACGGACCGAACTCGACCCGCAGTGGCAGACCGGCAGGAAGATCCCTGGCTTCAGGGCGCAGTTGTATCTCGGCAAGGTAGCTCAGCCGATCGGCGTCCTGCCCGGTCAGCGCATAGTAAGGCGTGAACGTCGGATCGCTGCGGATCATCCGCACGGTGCCTGCCCAGGCTTGCGCGCTGCCACGAATGAACACCCGCGCAGGGTCGCCGACCTTGATCCCGGCGCGCAGCGGTTCGGGCACGTACACGCGGGCGAACGGCGCCTCGCCCGCCAGCAGCACGACCAATGGCGCACCGACCGGCGCCTTGTCTCCCAGCCGATAGACAACGGCATCCACCACCGCATCGCGCGGCGCCACCAGCGTCAGCTTGTCCAGCGTGATCTGCTGCGCGGCTGCCTGCGCCCTTGCCGCCTGCAACGCCGCCTCACCCTGTGCGATCTGCTCGCTGCGCGTGCCGCGTTCGCGCTCCAGCAGCACCTGCTCGGCGACCCGCACCAGTGCATCGGCATTGTCCGCCGCGGCCCTGGCGCGATCGACTTCGGCGGCGGCGATCAGGCTCCTTGCTCCCAGCTCCTTCACGCGATTGAAATACGTCTTCGCCTCGGTGGCCTGCGCGCGCGCCGCTGCCAGCGAGGCACGGCTTTGCGCGATGTCCTCCTTGCGCGGACCGGCCTTGAGTTCGGCGAGCTGCGCACTGCCCTGCCGGACCTGTGCCTGCGCGGCGGCCAGTTGCGAGTCGTTGAGCGTGGGTTCGAGCTGCAGCAGCGTTTCGCCGGCCTTCACGTGCTGCCCTTCACGTACCGCGATCTGCGTGATCTTCTCGGCGGCAGGAGCCGGCAGCGTGATGCGGTCCCACTCGAGCGTACCCAGCGCCTGCGGCAACGGCTTGCTGCACGCCGCGAGCAGCACTGCCGCCAGGACCGGAATCGCGGGAGGAATTCTTGTCATCTGTCGATATATTGGTGCCAGATCGGCCCGAGGTCCACACACGGACGCCGCCGCTGATATGATCCGGCGGTGATGCATCTGCAACGCATTGCCGCTGCCGTGTTCATGTCGCTGGCGTTTCATTCACTGCCGGTCGCGGCGGCCGATCCCACGATCCGTCTGTGCAGGTCCTACGTCCAGGGCCGCATCGACGTGCTCGACGCCGAGCTGCACAAGGGCATCAAGCCGAACGAAGCGAGCAGGCTCGTCAAGCGCCGGGACAAGCTCAAGGCGCAACTCGCCGAGTGCGAGCGCAATCCCAAGGCCTACAAGAAGGACATCTAGGCCAGGTCAGAACACGTCGTTGCTAGACGATCGACACGCCCAGCTCACCCGTGCGGCGGATGAGTCCCTGCCAGGTGTTGGCGATGAACAGCTTCGGGTCGCCCCACTTCGCGTCGAAGTCCTTCGTGGGCGCGGCCTCCTGCATTTCGCGGATGCTCATGCCCTGCGCCAGCAACTTCGACAGCCGCGTGCGTACCTCGGCCAGCATGGCCTGTTCGGCTGCAAGGTCTGCGCGGGTCTGCACGGGGCCGGTGCCCGGAACCACGCTGGTCGCGTCATTGCAGCGGGCGACGAGCTGCTGCGCGGCGGAGGCCATGCCGCCGATCCAGCCGCCGGTGATGTAGTCGATGATGGGATAGCGCCCCACCGCGAGCACATCGCCGGCCACCAGTACGTTGGCCCTGGTGAAGTGCACGAAGATGTCGCCATCGGTGTGCGCCTGGAACAGGTAGCCGTACTCGATGTGCTCGCCGCCGAAATCGAACTGCCCGGTGGTGTAGAAGGTCTGCGTGGGGCGCGCCTGCGGTGGCAGCCGGCCGTACTTGCGGCCTTCCCACTTCGAATCCACATCGGTGGAGAGCCACAGGCGGGTGTTCTCGTGCGCAATGATGCGCGTGCCGCTGGCACCCAGCGCGGCATTGGAGCCGGTCTGGTCCCAGTGCCAGTGCGTGTTGAACAGCGTGTGTACTTTGGGCTTGCCAGTGAGCTCGCGCACCGTGTCGAGCAGCGCCGCTGAATGCTCCGGCGCGCCGCCGTCGACCAGCAGCACACCTTCCGGGGAATCCAGCACCGTGACATTGCCGCCCAACCCCTCGATCAGGTGCAACCCGGGCGCCAGCGTCGAAACACGGGCATTGGCCTTGCCGGCAGTGACACCGGCGGCGCCGGCCTTGGCATTACCGGCCTCGGCTGCAGCGGCATGGCGCGAACGCAGCGCCAGTGGCAACAGCGCACCCGTGCCAGCCAGGCCCTGCAGGAATCCTCTCCGGTCCATCATTTCACGGCGCCCATCAGCTCGCGCAGCAGCGCTTCGGTGTCGGGCCGCGCCTGGCGCGCGCCCTCACGGCCGGATGAAGTGGTGGAGGCCCGCGTGAGGTCGAGCGCCATGCGACCCTGCGAATCCTTCGCCGTGAGGTCAGCGCGGCCTGCGGCCAGCGTGCGGATCAGCGAGTTGTAACCCCACCCGGCCGCACCATGCAGTGCAGTCTGGCCATTGCGGTCGCGCGCGTTGGCGTCGGCACCGGCCGCCAGCAGCAGCTGCGTGACTTCCACGGCCTGTGCCTCGGTCTTGTAGCGCCCGCGGGTGTCGAGCCCCGACGAGCCATTGCCCGCCGCCGCCATCAGCGGCGTGATGCCGTTGATCGTGGCGAGTTCCACGTTCGCGCCTGCCGCCAGCAGCAGCCTGACGGCCGCCACGTCGCCCGCCTTGGCCGCGCGGATCAGCGGCGTGGTACCGATGGTGAGCATCATGTCGGCACCGCGGTCATCGCGCAGCGAACGATACGGCGGGAACAGCTTGAGCTGCATGTTGGGATTGGCGCCGGCCTTCAGCAGCTTGTCGATCAGCTCGATGCCGGTGGTTGCATCCAGCGACGGCCGATCGGCGCGACCGCCGGTGGGCAGCGTGTTCATGTCCACCGCGGCATACAGAGGCGCCCTGCCCCAGATGTCCCAGCGGTTCACGTCGGCGCCCTGGTCGATGAGGAAAGCCGCCGTGTCGAAGCTGAAGTTCAGCGTCGCCAGCAGCAGCGGACTGACGCCTTCGGGATCCACGTCGTTCACCCGCGCGCCGGCCGTCACCAGCAGCCGCGCGCACTCCGCGCAGCCGCGCCGCGCGGCGTACAGCAGCGGCGTGAAGCCGCCGGCCGGACGGGCCTGATTGCGTGGCTCCGCGGTGACCTGACGCTCCCAGTCGTTGGCGCGGCTGCGGGCATTCACGTCGGCGCCGTGCTCGATGAGCAGCGCCACCATCGCGGGCTGGCCCTCTGCGGCGGCCCACATCAGTGCGGTCTGGTCACGCCAGGCCTCGCGCGCGTCCACCCGGGCGCCGCGCTTCAGCAGCAGCTTCGCGGCTTCCACGTTGCTGCTGCGGGAAAGCACCATCAGTGCAGTCTGCCCATCGGCATTGGCAGACTCCACGTCCGCACCGGCGCCCAGCAGGCGCTTGATGATGCGCACATTGCCCACCACCGCGGCCTGCGCCAGGGGCGTGGCGCCGTAGTCGTTGCGTGCATTCACGTCGGCGCCGGCAGCGACCAGCCTGTCGACCAGTTCCGCGTCGTCGTTGTACACGGCCCAGTGCAGCGCCGTGGTGCCGTCCACGGCGAGTTGCCGCACGGCTTCGCGTGGCGATTCCTTCAGCAGCTTCAGCGCGGTGGCCGAATCGCGTGCGCGCACGGCATCCACCAGCGGCGCGGCATGTGCCGTCACCTGCGTGACGGCGCCTGCAGCCACGGCCTCGGCCGGGGAGGCGCTGGCAGAAAAGGCCCCGGCGGCGATGACCCAGCAGGCACAGGCCGCATTCATCGCGGCCGAGGAGCGCGGCAACCGCCTGGCATCCATGCGGTTCATCACAGCTCGGCGATGACGCCGGTGCTGTCGCCCACGCTCTCGATGGGCACGCCCGCGCGCTGCAGCAGCGTCAGGTGCACATTGGCCAGCGGCGTGCGCTGCGCGAAGTTGATGTGCTGCCCGCCCTTCAGCCGACCCGCCCCGCCACCGATGATGGCCGTGGGCAGCGGGTACTGGTTGTGCGCATTGCTGTTCGACATGTTGCTGCCATAGAGCAGCATGGAGTTGTCGAGGATGCTACCCTCGCCGTCCGGCATCTTCGCCAGCTTCGCCAGGAAGTCCGCGAATACCGCCGAATGGTAGCGCTGGATCTTCGACAGCCGCGCCTTCTTCGCCGGATCGTTGGCGTGGTGCGAGATGGCATGGAAGGCATCGGGCACGCCGATGTGGTTGTAGGTCTGCTCGCTCACTTCGGGGGCGATCATGAAGGTCTGGATGCGCGTGAGGTTGCCCTGCCAGGCCAGCGCCACGAGGTCGAACATCAGCCGCAGGTGCTCGTCGAAATTCTGCGAGGTGGCGCCGGGCACCTCGGGCAGCGTGATCTTCGCCACTTCGCTGCGCTCGCTGTTCTGGATGCGCCGTTCGATCTCGCGCACGCTGTCGAGGTAGTCGCGCAGCGTGCGCTGGTCCTGCGGGCCCAGCGATTTCGACAGGCTGGCCACCTCGCCGCTGATCATGTCGAGCAGGCTTGCGGTCTGCTGCGTGAGGAAGCGCCGCTCGGTGAGCGAATCGCCCTGACCGAACAGCCGCAGGAACAACTGCCGAGGATTGCTCTCCACCGGCAGCGGCGTCGAGGCATTGCGGAACGACAGCGTGCCCGAGTAGCTGCAGCCGTAGCCGCGCTCGCAGGCGCTGCCCACGCCATGCCCCTGGGCCGTGGCGATCTCCAGCGAAGGCCAGGGTGTGTCCTGTCCGATGTGCTGGGCCGCGATCTGGTCGACCGTGGCCGCCATGCTGGGTTCAAGACCCTCCTTCGGATGCACGCAGGACAGCCACGTGGCCGGCACCAGTGCATGCACCGCGCGGCTCTCGCCGGGTTTGTTGCCGATGTTGCTGACCAGCGTGAGCTGCTTCCTGAATGGCGCCAGCGGCTCGACGATGGACTTCAGGTCGAACTCGCGACCGTCGGTGGCCGGCTGCCAGTTCTCCATTACCGCACCATGCGGAAAGTAGAAGAATCCCAGGCGCGGCTTCGCAGCCGCGGCGGTGGCTGCGAGCGCGGTGGATGCCGGAATCATCGCATCCAGCAGCGGCAGCGACAGACCGAGCCCGGCGCCCTTCAGCACCGTGCGGCGGGAGATGTGCTTCTTCGTGATGTACACGTTTCGCCTCGTTCAGTGGTCGTTCCGCACCGCAGAGCCGGTCGACGCGGTGCGCAGGGGTGGCACGGTGGCCGATGGCAGCCGGTTCATCCGGAAGGCATCGCTGGCCACGATGCCCTGCACGATGTCCGCGAAGCGGTAGTCGCGCGCGGCGGCCGCGCGCACGATGCCGCGCACCGACGGCATGTCCTGATAACGCAGCGGCCGGCCCAGCGCATACACCGCGAGCTTTTCAGTCAACGCCTGCACGAACTGGTCGGGATGGGCCAGGATGGCCCGCGACAGCTCTGCCGGTCCGTTCACCTTCACGCCGCTGGCCAATACGCCGCGCGAATCGATGGCCTCGCCGGCATCGCGGTCGCGATCGCGCCAAGCGCCGGTCACATCGTAGTTCTCGAGTGCGAAACCCAGCGGATCGATGACGCCATGACACGAAGTGCAGGACTTGTTGATGCGATGTGCCTCCAGGCGCTCGCGCACCGTCTGCGCCTTGTGCCCGGCTTCGGTTTCCTTGAACTGCTCCACGCCCGGCGGCGGCGGCGTGGGTGGCGTGCCGGTGATGTTCTCGAGGATGAACGAGCCTCTGAGCACCGGCGAAGTGCGGTTGCCGTAGGAAGTGCCCATCAGCACCGCGCCCTTGCCGAACAGTCCGAAGCGGTTCGGATCGGCGAGCTTCACCTGCCGGAACTGGTCGCCGCGGATGTTGGGGATGCCGTACTGCAGCGCCAGCCGTTCATTGACGAACGTGGTGTCGCCACGCAGCAGGTCGAGCACGCTGCGATCGGCGCGCAGCACGCTGTCGAGGAACAGCCTGATCTCCTCGCGAAAACCATTGCGCAGGTTCGGATCGAAGGTGGGATACAGCACCGGGTCGGGCTGGATCTTGTCGATCTGCGGCACGTTCAGCCACTGGAAGGCGAAGTTGGTGACCAGCGTGGACGAACGCGGGTCAGCCAGCATGCGGCGCACTTCGCCCGCCAGCACCGCAGGCTCGCGCAGTCGACCGGCAGCCGCCACGTCGATGAGCTTCTGGTCCGGCCCTTCGCTCCACAGGAAGAACGACAGGCGCGATGCCAGCTCGATATCCGACAGCGACTGCGGCACATCCACCGCCCGCGCGGCGGTGGTTTCCGCCCGGAACAGGAACTTGGTGCTGGCGAGAATGGCCGTGAGGCCGCTCTCGATGCCGGCCTCGAACCCGCCCGCGGCGCGGCCCGAGGCGTAGAACTGCAGCGGTGCAGCCAGGTCCTCCTGCGTGGCGGGACGACGGAAGGCTTCGCCCGCGAGTTTGCCGAGGATGCGGCGCGCGCAGGGCATCTCTTCCGCTTCACTTGCCGGCCGGCAGACGAAGATGCGCTGGCGGCTGGGCGTTTCGCCGACGCTGCTCACGTTGAACGGCCCCGACACATCGAACCCCGGGATGTTCGGATAGCGCTCCATCTCCGGCAGCATGGCGATGGGCTGCAGCGGCGAATCGCTCTGGGCATACGAACGCTCGACGAAGGTCACGCCGATGCGGTGCATGCCCGCCGGCACGCGCACGCGGATGTGGTTGAAGCGGGCCTGCATGTTGTCGGCAGCGATGGCCTGCTGCTGGTCGACGTATTTCAGGTCTTCAGGTCCGCCCGCCTCCTGCTGGAACACGCGCTGATCGTCGATGGTGAGGATGACGCGGTGGCGCGAGTCGATCTTCGTGACATAGCCCGCGCCCATGAAGAAGAACTCGCGGATGTTGAATTCGTATTCGCCCGTGGCGGGGAAGTAGTGCTCCACCTGCATGCCGCCGCGCGTGCCCAGCGGCAGGCCGTCGATATGCTTCGACTGGTCGATGGCCGGATCCACGCGATACTCGCGGCTGCTGGGCTTGGCGGCCACGTTGCCAATGGCCAGCCGCGACACATTGCGCGCCGCGGCGATGTACTGGTCGAGGAAGGCCGGCGAGGTGCGCAGCGCCGCAGCCACATTGTCGAAGCCGTCGCCGGATACATCCTTGGGCAGCAGGTTTTCCACCTCGACATCGAGCGACAGCAGGCGGTCGATCTCGCGCCGGTATTCGGTACGGTTCAGCCGGTGCAGGCCCACATAGCCCGGATCGGCGCGCTGCGCGCCGGCTGCATCAAGGCGGCCTTCCAGCCACTGCACGATGGCCTCCTGCTGGCGGGCGTCGATCTGGGCTTCACCCGGCGGCGGCATGAGATGCCCCCGCAGCCGGCGCACCACTTTTTCCCAGACCTCGGCATCGGCGCCGATGTCGTCGGCAGAAAGGGTGTCGAAGGCCAGACTGCCCGCCCAATCGGTGCTGTTATGGCAGTTGCCGCAACGCTGCTCGATCACCTGCCAGTGTCGGGAGGCCTCGCTGGAGACCGTCGCCGGGGGTGCAGCCGCGGCGGCGGCCGCATCGGCGGCGCCCGCGCCGCGCACCACAATGCCCAGCACGAGCGCCACGCCGGCCATGCGCGCCGCCCGCAATGCCACCGCTCCAAGGCCTTCCACGCTGCGCTCCAAACGGCTACCTCGTAATGATTCGGATTCCCGAATGATTCCACAGTTCCGGCGTGCGCACCCGCATGGCCTGCCGAAATTGGTACCTGCAATACCAGCCTGCGCCGGCATCCCGGGCCTGACGTAAGCTCACCGCCATGCTTCCGGAATTGTCGCTGCTGGGTCTGGCCGCCGCCGTAGGACTGGGCCTGCTCATCGGCGTGGTGCGGGAGCGCGCTCAGCCCGACCCCGGGCACGCCGTGGCGGGCATCCGCACCCACCTGATGCTGGCGCTGGCGGGCATCCTGGGCGCGGCGCTGGGCACGGCGGTGCTGGTGGCGATCCTGCTGCTGGTGGGTGCGTTGGCGGTGACCAGTTACCTGAAGAGCGCGGACCGCGACCCCGGCCTCACCGGCGAGGTGGCCATGCCGATAACCACGCTGCTGGCCGCGCTGGCGCAGTCGCGCCCGGCACTGGCCGCCGGCGTGTCGGTGGTGGTAGCCGGCGCGCTGTTCATGAAGCGCCCGCTGCATCGACTGGTGCGCGAACGGGTAAGCGAACAGGAACTGCAGGATGCGCTGCTGCTGGCCGCCGCGGCGCTGGTGGTACTGCCACTGCTGCCCCAGACCGCGGTGGACCCCTGGGGCGTGCTGGTCCCCGCCCGTCTCTGGCGCCTGGTGGTGCTGATCCTGGCGGTGGGCATGGCCGGCCATCTGGCATTGCGCCTGGTGGGCGCGCGCTGGGGACTGCCGCTGGCCGGATTCCTGGCGGGATTCGCCTCGTCCACCGCCGCCATCGCCGGCTTCGGCCAACGGGCACGCGAAGAGCCCGGTCACATTCCCGCCGCGGCCTCGGGCGCGCTGTTCGCGAACCTGGGTTCCTATGTGCTGTTTTGCGGCCTGGTAGCAGGCATTGATCCAGCGCTGTTCAGGCTGTTGCTCTGGCCCCTGCTGCTGGCCGGCGCCGCGATGCTGCTGGCCGCGCTGCCCGGCCTGCTTCGACAGGAGACCGTCAATCGCCTGCCGAGCGATCCGGCGCCGCGCGCCTTTCGCTTGAGTCACGCCCTGTTGCTGGCGGGGCTGATCGGCGTGGTGCTGCTGATCGCGGCCTGGCTGCAGCGCTGGCTCGGCGCGGCCGGCGTGGTGGCCGCCGCCGCGGCCGTCGCGCTGGTGGAAGTGCACGCCGCCGGCGCCAGCCTGGCGCAGCTCGCCACCAGCGGTCAGCTCGATCTTCCTGCTGCCGGCTGGGGGGTGGTGCTGTTGCTTGCGGTGAGCGCCGCGGCCAAGGGCGCCACGGCATTCATCAGTGGCGGTCGTGCTTACGGCTGGCGAGTGGCCACAGGATTGGCGGCTGCACCGCTGGTGGCCGCTTCCAGCCATTTATTCTCTTCGACACAGTAAGTTACAAAGCTAACTTAAAGTGAGTTGACAAACGAACATGACGATTCCCTCCGACTGGTCGAAAAATGACCAGCCTTCGCCGTTTGCCGCTTGCACAGCATCAGTGCAGGTGTATATTTCAGACGTACCTCATTGACTCTGCATGAGGTTCTGTTGGTGCAACCTTCAGGTAACACTTGAGGTTGCGAGTACAAGAAAAACAATTTCGGCGAAGAGACATCCATGGACAACCTGCTCGATCTACTGCAGCAAGCCACCATCACTCTCACGCAGAGTGGCGCCATCAAGGATCGTCTCGCTGAAGCTTATGCGGCGCATCTGATCCAGATCGATGCCGACGATCTGCCCGAACATCTGCGCGGTGATTTCACTGCGCTGTGCGATGCCATGCGCCGTGAACGTCCGCTGCCGCGCGAGAGCGCGATTCGCGCCTCGGTGCGCAAGATGTCGAACGAGGAAGCGCTGCGTCATGCCGCGGCCGTGGTGAAGCTGTTCGCGGGCGTGGCCCGCGCCAACACCGGCGCCGCCGCGCGCCGCGTGCGCAATCCGGCCAGCGCGCCCATCGTCAGCCTGTTCGCCGCCGACGGCTGATCCGCCCGCGCCACGCGGCCCGCCCCTGCGGGTCAATCGATCTTGAAGTCCTTGAAGTCGTCGGGGTTGAACTCGACGGTGTCGAAACGCTGCGTGTTTTCCTGACGCGCGAGGCGCCGGATGGCATCGACGATGCCGCGCTGTTCCCAGGCCACGGTTTCGTCGGCGCGATCCTGCAGCAGCCTGGGCGGATCGGCGCGCAGCCCGAACTGCGGCAGCAGGATCACCGGCTTCTTCTGCGACTGCGCGTAGTTCATCTGGAAGATGGTGAGGTCGGGCTGCTCGGCATGCAGGCTGGCCAGCGCCACGCACACCTCGGCCGCGCTGATCTGCTTGCGCAGGTCTTCACGCACCGTTTCGGTGTCGGCCTTCGCCGGCGGCTTGTCGGGCGTGCTGGTGTTCTTGTAGAAGAAATTGTTCGCGCTTTCGAGGTATTCGAACAGACGCAGGTAGTCGTCGGTGTCGTGCCAATTGTGCGTGACGAACACGCGGATGGGATTCTTCTGCGACATGCGCGGCAAGTGTACCTCAACACCCGATACACTAGCCCGCAGGATCGACGGAACAAGGACATCGATGCGGCTGGTGGTCTACAACATCCGCTACGCCACGGGCACGGGGCCGGGCTTCCACCTGCCCGTGCCGGGCGCCGGATACCTGCGCAGCAACCGCCGCGTGCTCAATGGCCTGACCGAATTCCTGCGCCGCCAGGACGCCGACGTGATCGGCCTGATCGAGGTGGACACGGGCTCGGTGCGCTCCGGCATGGTGAACCAGGCCGAGTACATCGCGAAAAGCCTCGGACACTTTTCCACCTACGAATGCAAGTATGGCGCCTCGTCGGTGAACAACTTCCTGCCCATCGTGCGCAAGCAGGCCAATGCCTTCCTGGCCGCGCCGCGCGTGCACGGCGAGCGCTTCCATTACTTCGATTCGGGCATCAAGCGACTGATCATCGAGCTGGAACTCGACGAGGTGTGCGTGTTCCTGGTGCATCTGTCGCTGAAGTACCGGCATCGCCAGTACCAGCTTCGCTACCTGCACGACCTGGTCGAGAAGTCCGCCAAGCCGGTGATCGTGGCGGGCGATTTCAACACCTTCTGGGGCACGCACGAGCTGTACCTGTTCATGCGTGCCAGCGGCCTGCGCAGCGCCAACGAGCACAACCACGCCACCTACCCGGCCAGCTCGCCGCGGGCCGAGCTTGATTTCGTGCTGGTGAGCGAACGCATCCGGGTCACGGAATTCTCCGTGCCCGACATCCGGCTGTCGGACCACCGGCCGCTGATCTGTGATTTCACGGTGGAGGGGGAAAGCGCATGACTACCCAGGCCTGGCAATACGCGAGCGGCACCGATGGCATCGGCGTGCTCACGCTCGATGTCCCCGAACGCTCCGCCAACACGCTGTCCTCGGCGGTGCTCATCGAACTTGAAGGCGTGCTGGCGGGCATCGAATCGCAACCGCCGCGCGGCCTCATCATCCGCTCCGGCAAGAAGAGCGGCTTCATCGCCGGCGCCGACGTGCACGAATTCACCACGCTCGGCAGCGTGGAGCAGGCGCTGGTGATGGTGCGCCGCGGACAGCGGCTGTGCGATCGCATCGCGGCGCTGCCCTGCCCCACCGTGGCGCTGCTGCAGGGCTTCGCGCTCGGCGGCGGCATGGAGCTGGCACTGGCCTGCCGCTATCGCGTGGGCGTGGACGATGGCCGGTTGACGCTGGGTCTGCCGGAGGTGCAGCTCGGCATCCATCCGGGTTTCGGCGGCACGGTGCGCTCGGTGCAGCTCGTGGGCGTGCGCGCCGCCATGGACATGATGCTCACCGGCAGGAACATCCGCGCGGACCGTGCGCTGGCGATGGGTCTGGTCGACAGGCTGGTGCCCGCCGCGGGTGCCGAAGACGCCTGCCGCAGCCTGCTGCAGAGCGCGCCGCCGCCGCATCGGCCGGGGTTCGTGGAGCGCATGCTGTCCTGGGGGATCGCGCGCAGCTTCCTCAGCGATGCACTGCGCCGCCAGGTGGCCGCGCGCGCGAAGCGCGAGCACTATCCGGCGCCCTTCGCCATCGTCGAGCTGTGGTCGAAGTACGGCGCTCACGGCCAGAAGGCGTATGACGCCGAAGCCCAGTCCATCGCCGAACTGTTCCAGACGCCCACCGCACGCAACCTGATACGCGTGTTCCAGCTCCAGGATCGGCTCAAGGCACTGGGCGGAAAGAACGCCGCGGCCGATGCCATCCGCCGCGTGCACGTGGTGGGCGCCGGCATCATGGGCGGCGACATCGCCGCCTGGTGTGCGCTCCGGGGCTTCGAGGTCACGCTGCAGGACCGCACCATGGAACAGGTGGCACCGGCGCTGGAGCGCGCCAAGGTGCTGTTCGGCAAGCGCATCAGCGACACGGGCGCGCGCGCCGACGCCACGCGGCGCCTCAGCGCCGATGTGGAAGGCAGCGCGGTGCCCGACGCGGACCTCATCATCGAGGCCATCTTCGAGAATGGCGATGCCAAGCGTGCGCTGTACGCACAGCTCCTGCCGCGCATGAAAGCCTCGGCCATCCTGGCCACCAACACCTCCAGCATCATGCTCGAGGCACTCACCGAAGGCATGGCCGATCCGGGCCGCTTCGTGGGGCTGCACTTCTTCAACCCGGTGGCGCAGATGCCGCTGGTTGAAATCATCCAGGGACTGCAAACGAAGCCCGAGGTGGCCAGCGCGGCAACTTCGTTCATACGCAGACTCGACAAGCTCCCCCTGCCCTGTCGCAGCGCGCCGGGCTTCCTCGTCAACCGCGTGCTCATCCCCTACATGCAGGAAGGCATGACGGCCGTGGAGGAAGGCGTGCTGCCCGAAGTGGTCGATGCCGCCGCCACGGGCTTCGGCATGCCGATGGGTCCCATCGAACTGGCCGATGTGGTGGGCCTCGACACCTGCAATCACGTGGGCGAGATCATCGGCGCCGCCATCAAGCGCTCGCCGCCCATCCCGCTGAAGAAACTTCAGACGCTGCTGCAGGCGAAGTCACTGGGCCGCAAGAGCGGCCAGGGATACTACAAGTGGATCGATGGCAAGGCGCAGAAGCAGAAGGTGGCCGAGGATGCGGTACCTGCCGACCTCACCGACCGCCTGATGCTCACCTTCGTGAACGAGAGCGTGGCCTGCCTGCGCGAACGCGTGGTGGCCGATGCCGACCTGGTCGATGCCGGCGTGATCTTCGGCGCCGGCTTCGCGCCCTTCCGTGGTGGTCCCCTCAACTGGGCCCGCGCGGAGGGAAAATCGCATCTGCTGGGCCGGCTCGAACGTCTCACGCTGCAACATGGTTCACGTTTTGCGCCCGATCCGGGTTGGTCGGCGCTCTGAGGCACGTGTTACCATTTTCCGTCAAATGTCGGGCATTGCCGCGTAGCAGGAGCCTTTAGAGCATGAGCCAGGGACGCCCCGTCGATGCGGCGCTGCTGAAGCAGTTCGCCCCGCTCGACGGCATGAAGAAGGAAAACCAGTCGGCCCTGGCCCGCAAGGTTTTCCTGCGCGAGATGGATTCCGGCCGCCTGATCTTCAAGCAGGGCGACACCGAGAAGCGCACGATCTGGGTGGTGTCGGGCACCGTCGAGCTGCGCGAAGACGATCGCACCGTGGGCGTGATCAAGGGCGGCACGCCCGAGGCGCGCCATCCGCTGTCGCCGAAGCTGCCGCGCTCGGTTTCCGCGCGCGCCATGGACAGCGTCGAATACCTGTCCATCGACAGCGAGCTGCTCGATGTGATGATCACCTGGGACCAGACCGGCTCCTACGAGGTCTCGGATCTGCAGTCGCAGTTCGGCGGCGCCGAAGGCGACGACTGGATGACCACGCTGCTGCAGAGCCGCGCCATGCAGCGCATTCCGCCGGCCAACATCCAGGCCATCTTCCTGCGCATGCAGCGCATGCCGCATCGCGCCGGCGACGTGATCATCCGTCAGGGCGCCGAGGGCGACTACTTCTACGCCATCGTCAGCGGCAAGTGCTCGGTCACGCGCGAAACCCCGCTGAACAAGGAAGGCATCAAGCTGGCGGAACTGGGCGTCGGCGACACCTTCGGCGAAGAAGCGCTGATTTCCGAGGCCAAGCGCAACGCCACGGTGACCATGCTCACCGAGGGCGTGCTGATGCGCCTGAAGAAGGAAGACTTCCGCGAACTGATGAACGAGCCGCTGCTGCAGTGGGTCACTCCCGACCAGGCCGAGCAGCTCGTGGCGAAGAAAGGCGGCGTGTGGCTCGACGTGCGGCTGCCCTCCGAATACCAGAACCTCGCGGTGGAAGGCGCGATCAACGTGCCGCTGTACTTCATCCGCCTGAAGCTGTCGGCACTCGACAAGGGCAAGCCCTACATCGTGTACTGCGACACCGGGCGCCGCAGCTCGGCCGCGGCCTTCATCCTGGTGGAGAAAGGCTACGACGCCTTTGTGCTGAAGGGCGGACTGTCGTCGATGGAACGCGGCCTGAGGCGCGCAGCCACGGTCTGATTACATCGTGTGGGAGGTTTCAACCATCGCAGTGGTTGAATTGAGCGTCTTCACATGGTGTGAGTGGGCTTCTCGCCGGTGAGCGCACCAGCGAGATAATTCTCGATCTTCTTCTGCGTCTGGCCGCGGTCCTGCTCCGAGAACTGCACGCCAATGCCTGCCGTGCGCTTGCCCTGCGCACCCTTGGGAGTCACCCAGATGACACGGCCGGCCACGGGCAGCTTTTCATCCTCGCCCATCAGGTTCAGCAGCATGAACACTTCATCGCCCAGCCGGTAGTTGCTGTTGGTGGGGATGAACAGGCCGCCGTTGCGCACGAAGGGCATGTAGGCCATGTACAGCGCGCTCTTGTCCTTGATGGTGAGCGTGAGCAGTCCCGGCTTGTTGATGCCCGACCGCGAGGTGTCCCTATTCGCCATTGTCCTGTCAGTCCTTATTGCCCGGCGCGCATGTTCACGCGCCAGAGCTGATCTTCCACGGCCAGCGGTTTGTTGAGCGAGGTGGCCAGCTGCCCTTGCAGCCTGCGCACGTCGTCCAGAATCCGCATCGCCGGGCCTATATTTATGTCCAGACCGCCATCTTGCAACCGGGCACCGGCCCGCATTGCGAGAACCCGGGCTGTGAGGCAGTTCTCAATGCAGGTCAGGCGCAGCGCCAGGTCGTCCTTCGCCCAGGAATCGGCCACGCGCAGCACGTCGATCCGGCCCGCGGCGGCATCGCGCAGTACCTGCAGCATCTCGTCCCTGAGTGCCAGCAGCCGCGGCACATCCGCATCCACCGCCTGCAGCGGCGCAACCCCCAGCACCTCCAGCACGGCTGGCCAGGCCGAGCGGTGCTGGGGCTGTTTCTCCGACAACCAGGCCAGCGCCTGCTCGCGGCCGGGGATGGGCAGGGCGAGTCGCAGGCAGCGGCTGCGCACCGTGGCCGGGAGCAGGCTGGGACTTGCGGTGACCAGCACCAGATGCGCGTCGGCGCGGGGCTCCTCCAGTGTCTTCAGCAGCGCATTGGCCGCGTTGCGATTGAGTGCATGTGCCGGTTCGATGACCACCACCGTGCCCCTGCCCTCGTAGCTCGACAGCGAGAGCTGCTCGCTCACCGCGCGCACCTGATCCACGGTGATCTGGCCCAGCTTCGATTCGGCATCGGGGCCGAGCACGATGAAGTCCGGATGCTCGCGCGCCCTCACACGGCGGCAGCCCGCACACTGGCCGCAGGGCGCAGGCTGCGCGGTGCAGAGGATGAGCTGGGCGAACCAGATGGCCAGCAGGCTCCCGCCGGTGCCCGGGGCTTCGTGGATCAGAAGGCCGTGCGGCGAGCGACCGGCGCGATGTGCGGCCTGCAACTGCTGCTGCGCCGGCGCCAGCCATGGCAGCGCGCCGTCGCCCGCCCCGACCGCGCTCATGTCGCCAACTCGGGCAGCATTTCCATCGCCCGTCGCAGCAGTGCCGCCGCCGGCAGCGTGGCATCCAGTACACGCCAGCGCAGCGGCTCGGCGCGGGCTAGCGCGAGGTAGCCTTCGCGCACGCGCGTAAAGAAGGCGAGCTGCTCGTCCTCGAAACGATCGCCACCGGCACCGCGCTGGCGCGCGCGGGCAAGACCGGCATCCGGCGCGATGTCGAGCAGCAGCGTGAGATCGGGCACGAGGCCCGGATGGGCCACGCGGGCCAGAGCTTCGATATCCGCGGCGGACAGGCCCCGGCCCGCGCCCTGGTAGGCCCGGCTGGCATCGGTGAAGCGGTCGCACAGCACCCATTCGCCGCGCGCCAGTGCCGGCTCGATCCGCTGCGCCACATGCGCGGCGCGGGCTGCGAACATCAGCAGCAGTTCCGCCGCGGGCGGCATGCCCTCGGCACGACGCGCCAGCACCAGTCCACGGATGTCTTCGGCCAGCGGCGTGCCGCCGGGTTCGCGCGTGGCGCACACCGTGATCCCGTGTGCGCGCAGCACCTCTCCCAGGCCCGTGATGAGCGTGGACTTGCCCGCGCCCTCGATGCCTTCGACGGTGATGAATCTGCCGCGGCTCATGGCTTGGCAGCAGGTTCGCTCACGGTGTCCGAATCAGGCGGCGTCGCGCGCAGCCTCTCGAGGTAGCGCTGCACATTGCGGTTGTGCTCGCCGACGGTGGCCGCGAACAGGTGACCGCCACTGCCATCGCCGATGGCGACGAAGAACAGCGCGTCGGTCTTCTCCGGATGCAGCGTGGCGATGATGGCATCGCGCCCCGGCAGCGCGATGGGCGTGGGCGGCAAGCCGGCGCGCATGTAGGTGTTGTAGGGTCCGTCGCGGCGCAGGTCGCTCTTGCGGATGTTGCCGTCGTAATTGCGGATGCCGTAGATCACGGAAGGATCGGACTGCAAGCGCATGCCGATGCGCAGCCGGTTGATGTACACGCCGGCCACGCGCGCGCGCTCGCTGGCAAGGCCGGTTTCCTTTTCGACGATGGAGGCCAGCGTCAGCGCCTCGCCCATCGTGGCAAAGGGCAGGTCCGGCGCGCGCGTGCTCCAGGCTTCACGCAGTATCTTCTGCTGCGCCTCGAAGGCCAGGCGCAGTATCTGCAGGTCGCTGGTCGTGCCCGGCGCATAGGAATACGTGTCGGGGGCGAACTGCCCTTCGGCGGGAAGTTCGGGCGCGCCCAGTTCGCGCATGAGGCCGGCATCGGACAGGCCCTGCGCCTGCGGTTGCAACCCCGCGCGGCGACTCAGCGCCGCGCGCATCTGCGCGAAGGTCCAGCCCTCGACGATGGTGATGCTCTCGAGCATCACGCGACCTTCGACCAGTTGCCGCAGGATGCTCAGCGGTTGCTGGCCCGGCGCGATGCGGTAACGCCCCGCCTTGACGCCCGCCGCGGCCAGCGTCCTGCCCGGCTGGCAGCAGCGCAGGTACCAGCCGAAGTACTGCGCGCTGCCGATGAGCTGCTGCTGCTCGAGCTGGCGCAGCACCGAACGCAGCGTGGCGCCCTGCGCCACCTGCAGCTCCCTGACATCGGTGGCGCGACCCGGCGTGTACGCCACGGCGTTGACGGTGTGCCACAGCCATGCGCCCCCCGCAACGGCCACGACCAGCAGCACCAGCAGCGTGGTGCTGATGACGCGCCTAATCCGCAAGCGCCCTCACCCGCGCGGCCAGTTCGCGCACGGCTGTGGCGATGCCGAGTTCCCGGCCGTCCAGCTCATGTGCCGGCACCACGCCCATGCGCGCATTGGTGATGAAAACCCCCCGGCACTCGCGCAGCGCCGACAGCGGCACCCGCGCCTCGCGCACCGACAGCCCGCAGCCGACTGCCTCGCGCAGCACCACGGCGCGCATCACGCCCGCCACACCGCACTGGTCCACGAGTGGAGTCACGAAACCGCCCTGCTGGCCGATGAACACATTGCTCATGGTGCCGGAAACGAGGCTGCCGGAGCTACTGCCCATGAGGCCCTCGAAGGCGCCGCTGGGCTGCAGTTCCATGCGGCCCAGCACCTGTTCCAGTCGGTTGCAGTGCTTCAGGCCGGCCAGCGCCGCGTTTTCGCCCAGCGTGGACGACAGCGTGACCAGCCGGACATGCGTGGGGATCTCCGTCGCGGCCGGCGCCGGGTACACCAGGTGCACGGATCTGGGCCGCATCGCCGCTGGCGGCGTGTAGCCGCGTGCGGTCGAGCTGCCGCGGCTCAGCAATATCTTCAGCGTGCACTGGCCCTGCGCGGCGGCGAGCGTCGATGCCGTGTTCCACACAGACTCGTCGTCGATGGCGATTCGCAGGCGCCTTGCACCCTCGGCAAGCCGCCGGCGATGCAGCGCCTCGAAGCAAATCCTGCCGGCGCGCACGGTTACGGTCTCGAACAGTCCGTCGCCATACTGCAGCGCGCGGTCCAGCGGCCAGTCCTGGGCCACGGGTTCGCCATCCACCAGTACCTGCAGCGGTCCGCCGGTGGCTGCGCCGCGGGTATCGCCGGCACGGCTCATGGCTGCAGTGCCAGCAGCAGGCCGCGCGCCTTGGCGCGCGACTCGGCCAGTTCGCGCTCGGGACTGGAGTCGGCGACGATGCCCGCGCCCGCGCGGAATTCCAGGTCGCGCCCCAGTATCGACATGGTGCGGATCAGGATGTTGAAGTCGCCGGACCCATCGTGGTTGAGGTACCCCAGGCTGCCGGTGTACGGACCTCGCGGCTCGCCTTCCAGTTCGGCGATGATCTGCATGCAGCGCACCTTCGGACAGCCGGTGATGGTGCCGCCCGGAAACACGGCCCGCAGCGCCTGCACCGGGCTCACATCGGCGCGCAGCTCGCCGGTGACATTCGACACGATGTGATGCACATGGGCGTAGGTCTCCACGGCCATGTATTCATCGACGCGCACGCTGCCGCCCGTGCAGACACGGCCCAGGTCGTTGCGCGCCAGGTCGATGAGCATCACATGCTCGGCACGCTCCTTGGGATGCGCCACCAGCGCTTCCTTCAGCGCCTTGTCCTCCGCCGCGGTGGCGCCGCGGGGATGCGTGCCGGCGATGGGTCGGGTGTCCACCCGCCGGCCGCGGATGCGCAGCAACCGTTCCGGCGAGGAGGACAGGATGGAAAAATCACCGCATTGCGCGAAGGCCGCGAATGGCGCCGGATTGCTCTGCCGCAGGCGGCCGTAGAGCGAGGCCACAGGGAAATCCTCCGCCAGACGCGCACGCCAGTGGCGCGAGAGATTGGCCTGGTAGATGTCGCCGGCGCGGATGTACTCCTGCGCCTGGCGCACGCGCGCCAGATAAGCCTCCGGCGCCTCTTCCTGTGCGACCACAGGCGGCGATGCCGTGGGCCTGGCCTGCTGCATGGCCTGGCGGACGTCCTCGCGGATCTGGCGGCGCTCGGCTTCGGTCACCGATTCCTCGCAGACCAGGAGGCCCTCGCCCCGCTCATCCAGCATCAGCGCCGCAGGCATGCGCATCGCCCAGGCCACCGGCCGCTGGTCCTGGCGCGCCTTCGCGGGCCACCAGGGGTCCAGCGTCGGCTCGACCTCGCGCGCCAGCTCGTATCCCAGATACACGAACCAGCCACCGCGGAACGGCAGGTTGGTTTCGGCGTCGACAGCAGGCTGCGAAGCGCGGCGCCACAAGGCATCCAGCGCCTCGAGGAAACGGGATTCGCGCGCGGGCGGCAGTGCGCCTTCGGTGTGCACGACGCCTGCGGCATCGAGCCACAGCCGGCCGCGCGGCAGTGCACCCAGCAGCGTCACCTGCGACAGCGAACCCTCGGCCGCGCTGTCGAGCAGCACGGGATAGCGCGCGGGATGGCGTGCCGCCAGGGCCAGCAGACCCTCGGCGCTCAACTGCAGCGGCTCGATGTGCAGGAATGGCGCGCGCATGGCGCCGGGACCTTGCCGGATCAGCCTGTGAAGCGGCGCAGCACCACGGTGCCGTTGGTACCGCCAAAGCCGAAGGAGTTGGACATGGCGGTATCGATGCGCATCTTGCGCGCGGTCAGCGGCACGTAGTCCAGGTCGCAGCCTTCGCCCGGCTGGTGCAGGTTCATGGTCGGCGGCGCGATCTGGTCGCGGATGGCCAGCGCGGAGAAGATGGCTTCGACCACGCCCGCGGCGCCGAGCAGATGCCCGGTGACCGACTTGGTGGCGCTGACGGCAATCTTCTTCGCCGCGTCGCCGAAGGCGCCCTTCAGCGCCAGCGTCTCGGCCACATCGCCCAGCGGCGTGGAGGTGGCATGCGCGTTCACGTACTGCACGTCGGCCGGGTTGACCCCGGCATCGCGCATCGCAGCCTGCATGGCGCGGCGGGCGCCGTGGCCATCTTCAGGCGGCGCAGTGATGTGGTGTGCATCGCCACTCATGCCGAAACCCACGAGCTCGGCATAGATGCGCGCGCCGCGGCGCTTGGCGTGTTCGAGTTCCTCGAGCACCATGGCGCCGCCGCCATCGCTGAGCACGAAGCCATCGCGGTCCTTGTCCCAGGGGCGGCTCGCGCCCTGCGGATCGTCGTTGCGCGTGGACAGGGCCTTGGCCTGGCCGAAGCCGCCCAGGCCCATGATGGTGGTGGCCATCTCGGCGCCGCCCGACAGCACGATGTCGGCATCGCCGTACTGGATGGTGCGCAGGCCGAGGCCGATGGCATGCGTGGAGGTGGTGCAGGCCGTGACCACGCCGAGGTTCGGGCCGCGCAGGCCGAAGCGGATGGAAAGATGCCCCGAGATCATGTTGATGATCGAGGCCGGCACGAAGAAGGGCGAGATCTTGCGCGGACTCATCGCGCCCAGGTAGGCGTTGTGCTCATCCTGGATGGTCTGCAGGCCACCGATGCCCGAACCGGTGATGACGCCAGCGCGGTCGAGGTCGATCTTGTTGAGGTCGAGTCCCGAATCGGCCATGGCGTCCACGCCCGCGGCAATGCCGTAGTGCATGAACTCGTCCATGCGCCGGGCTTCCTTGGGCGTGAGGTACTTGTCGAGCTGGAAATCCTTCACCGCCCCGCCGAACTTGCAGGGGAATTCGGACACATCGAAACGGGTGATCGGGCCGATGCCGCTCACGCCCTGGACCACGTTGTTCCAGGCGCCCTCCAGGGTGCTTCCCACCGGAGAGATGATGCCCATGCCCGTGACGACTACTCGGCGCTTGCTCAAGCGTTGCTGCTCCGGCCTTGTGGTGGGGATGCCGCGCCGGTCAATCCGGCGTCGGCCACGCGGCGCCGAACGCGCCGCGCGTCATCGGTGCGATCGGCGCTTCAGGCCTTGGCGCGCCGGTCGTTGATGTAGGTGATCGCCTGCTGCACGGTGGTGATCTTCTCGGCCTCTTCGTCCGGGATCTCGATCTCGAACTCTTCTTCCAGGGCCATCACCAGCTCGACCGTATCCAGCGAGTCAGCGCCGAGGTCATCGACGAATGACGCGTCGCTCGTCACCTGCTCGGCCTTCACGCCCAGCTGCTCGGCAACGATGGCTTTGACTTGGCTTTCGACGCTGCTCATCTGTATTTAATCCTCTGAATTATTTGACCGATTGCGGCCATTCTAGGGCCCGCATGGGGCGCGTATTGTAGGGGAAGCACCAACCTTCCGCCACAGAAATCCGGCATTCTGTTGAACTATAACCTGTTGTTTCGACAGGAATATTGTTGCACTGGCCGCACGGCAAGGGGCCGGGCGGCCCGATCAGGGCATCAGCATCCCGCCGTTGACCGACAAGGTCTGCCCGGTGATATACGCCGCGGACGGCGATGCCAGGAAGGCCACGGCCTCGGCGATGTCCTCCGGGGTACCCAGGCGACCCGCCGGAATCTGCCCGATCAGCGCCTCTTTCTGCGCCTCGGGCAGCACGCGGGTCATGTCGGTGTCGATGAACCCCGGCGCCACGGCGTTGACCGTGATGTTGCGCGAGGCCAGTTCACGCGCCATGGATTTTGTCATGCCGATGACGCCCGCCTTGGCGGCGGAATAATTCACCTGGCCGGCATTGCCCATCAGCCCGACCACCGAGGTGATGCTGATGATGCGGCCGTTGCGCTCCTTCATCATGCGCTTGAGGCACAGCTTCGAGAGGCGGAAGTTGGCCGAGAGATTGGTGTCGATCACCGCGCCCCAGTCGTCCTCCTTCATGCGCAGCATCAACCCGTCGCGGGTGATGGCGGCGTTGTTGACGAGGATGGTGGGCATGTCGCCCGCCGCATCCAGCCGGCCCATCAGCGCCTCCATGGAGCCGGCGGTGCTCACATTGAGCACTTCACCGCGGCCGCCGGAAGCGGCCAGCGCCTCGCTGATCTGCGCCGCGCCCGAGTCCGTGGTGGCCGTGCCGATCACCTTCGCCCCGGCCGCGGCCAGCCGCAACGCGATGGCGCGGCCGATGCCGCGGGATGCGCCGGTGACCAGCGCCGTCTGTCCTTGCAAGTTCGCAGTCATGATGTTTCCTGTCTATCCCTGCACAGCCAGCGCGGCGTCCACCGACGCCGGATCCTGCAGCGCGAGGCATTGGACCTCGGGCCGCTTCTCGATGCGACGGTTGAGGCCGGTGAGCACCTTGCCGGGACCGCACTCGATGAAAGTGGTGGCGCCGGCCGCAACCAGCGCGCGCACCAGCGATGTCCAGCGCACGGGGCTCGCGAGCTGCCGCGTGAGGAGCTGACGGATGTCGTCGGTCGTGGCATGCGCCGCGCCGTCTACCGGGCTCCAGTAAACGATGGCCGGCGCCCGCATGGGTGCGGCGGCCAGCACCGCACCGAATTTATCGGCGGCCGGGCGCATCAGCGCGCTGTGAGCCGGCACGCTCATCGGCAACACCAGCGCGCGCTTGGCGCCCGCGGCCTTGCACAGTTCCAGCGCGCGCTGCACGGCGCCGGCGTGGCCGGCGATGACGGCCTGACCCGGCGAGTTGTAGTTAACGAGTTCGACTACTTCGCCCTGCGCGGCCTCGAGACAGGCCTTGGCGATGGGTTCGTCGTCCAGCCCCAGCACCGCGGCAATGGCGCCGATGCCCGCGGGCACGGCTTCCTGCATCAGCTCGGCGCGCCGCTTCACCAGGCCAACGGCAGTGGGCAGGTCGAGTGCACCCGCCACGGTAAGCGCAGTGAATTCCCCGAGGCTGTGGCCGCAGACCACATCGGGCGTGAAGCCGCCGCGCGCCTGCCAGTAGCGCCAGGTGGCGACGCCCGCCGTGAGCATGGCCGGCTGCTGCGTGACGGTTTCAGCCAGTTTCTCGGCCGGCCCCTGCTGCACCACCTGCCACAGGTCGTAGCCCAGCACGGCAGAGGCCTCGGCGAAGGTATCGACCACCACGCGCTGCTGCGTCGCCAGCTCCGCCAGCATGCCCACCGACTGCGAACCCTGGCCCGGAAAAACGAATACTCGCCGCATGGCCTTCAAGCGTCCTCGAACTGCAAAGGATCAGTATACCGGCTGGGCGCGACCGCGCAGCACAAGGCCCATCGCCGCGCCACCCATCGCGCCATACAGATGCGCCACCGTCACCACCTGGTCGGCGCGCTCGAAAGGCAGCGGCCCATGCCATTGCTCGTAGGCCAGCTTGCCCACGAAGATCGCCGCGGCGATGAAGCCGATGCGGTCACGCTGCCGCAGCATCGCAATGCAGCCGCAGGCGAACACGCCATGCAGCACGCCCGATGCGCCTACGTACCACATGAGCTGCGTGGAGAAGAACCAGAAGCCGGCGCCGATGGCCGCCACGCAGGCGCCGAGGGCCACGAGCCACTGGCCCCAGCCGTAACAACGCGCGAACAGCGACCACAGCAGTGCCAGACCCACCGCGTTCAGCAGTGCATGATTCGCATCCAGGTGCACCAGGTGGCAGGTGATGAAGCGCCACCACTGCCCTGCAGCCACGGCACCGCGTTCGTAGCGCCAGGCCAGCTTCAGCGCTTCGCCGCCCGCCAGCGGCAACAGCAGCAGCGCGACCGCCAGCACCAGTCCCAGACCGTAAAGTCCGTCGCAATTCAGCGACCTGGCCACGCCCATGCGGGATGTGTGCGCTGTCACGGGTCCTGCAGTGCCATTTGCTATGATCGGCTCTTCTCAAGCGGGCCTGGACAACAGTATGACTCGACCGAACCAAGCTGGGCAGCGCGGCTTCACGCTGATCGAGATCATGGTCGTGGTGGTCATCATCGGCCTGCTCGCCGCGGTGGTCATCCAGCAGCTTTCCGGCAATGTCGACGACGCCCGCGTGGCGAAGGCCAAGCAGGACATCCGCGCGCTGGAAACCGCGCTCACGCTGTACAAGCTCGACAACTTCCGCGTGCCCACCAGCGAGCAGGGACTCGACGCCCTGGTGCACAAGCCCTCCGACCCGGCGCTGGTGCACTGGAAGGACGGCGGCTACGTGAAACGCGTCAGCAAAGACCCATGGGGCCGCGACTATGTCTACGAAAGCCCCGGCGCGCATGGCGAATTCGACCTCTACACGCTGGGCGCCGACGGCCAGCCCGGTGGCGAGAAGTTCGATGCTGACATCGGCAACTGGAATCTCGACCAGTAGCCGCAATCCCTCGATCCGTGGCTTCACGCTGATCGAGATCCTCGTCGTCCTGCTGATCATCGGCATCCTGGTGACGGGCGCCGCCCTGTCGCTGGGCGTGCTCGGGCGCGATTCCACGCTGCAGAAGGAAAGCGACCGGCTGTCAGCGCTGATGGACTACCTGCGCGACCAGGCCACCTTGCAGAACCGCGAGTTCGGCGTGCGCTGTTTCGCTGGCGGCTATGAATTCCTGGCATACGACACCCGCACCGCCACCTGGCAGCGGATCAAGGACGATGATGCGATGCGCCCGCGGCTGCTGCCGACAGGCGTGTCGCTGCAGGTGAGCATCGAGGGCCGCGACCTCGTGCTGCCGCGCGAACAGGCGAAACCCGACGAACTCGCGCCGCAGATCATGCTGTTCTCCAGCGGCGACCTGAACCTGTTCGAACTCACGCTGCGCCGCGCCGCCACCGGCGAAGGCATCCGCTTCGCACCCGCGGCCGACTCCGACCGCATCGCCATCACCACGCTGGCCCCCACGCCCGCATGAGCCCCGCCCACGCGAGTCGACCCGCGGCGCGCGGCTTCACGTTGATCGAGGTGATGATCGCGATGTTCGTCATCGCGCTGGGCGTGGGCGCGCTCCTGGCCACGCTCACCTCCTCCGCCGACGCCGTCGCGCATCTGCGCGAGAAATCGCTGGCCGAGTGGATTGCACTGAACCGTGTCAGCGAGGTGCGGCTGGCCAATACGCGTCCGGGCGCAGGCACCACCAGCGGCACGGTGGAATACGCCGGCCGCACCTGGCGCTGGCAGCAGACCGTGAACGATCCGGGCATCGCCGGCATCCTGCGCCTGGATGTGGAGGTGGCGCCGCAGGCCACGGGCGGTGAAGCCGCTGCCAATGGCAGCGGCGCCCCGACCGATGGCAAGTCATCGTTTCCCGCGCTGGGCCGCGCCATCGGCTTCATCGGCACCTCGGTGGCGCCGGCCGTGGGCAACATCCCGGACTGGAGCATCGCGGCCGCGCCTTCGGGTCCTGGCGCCGGTACGCCCGGGACGCCGGGCGCCCCCGGTACGCCCGGCACGTCGGGTGGCGGCAAACCATGAAGCCTCAACGCGGCTTCACGCTGGTGGAGATCATGATTGCCGTGCTGATCGCCGCGATCCTGGCGGTGATGGCATTCGAGGCCATGCAGCAGGCCATGAACAACCGCGAGCGCGTGCGCGCCGCGGAGCAGCGCGTGCGTGCCGTGCAGGAAACCCTGCGCGGCTTCGTGCAGGATTTCTCGCAGCTCACGCCCCGCCCCGTGCGCGAGCCGCTGGGCGGCGAATTCCAGCCCGCCGTGCTGGCGCGCACCACCACCGCCACCGAGGTGAATTTCACGCGCGGCGGCTGGATGAATCCAGCGGGCCTCTCGCGCTCCACGCTGCAGCGCGTGCGCTATGTGCTGCGTGAGGGAAAGCTGTATCGCGAACACTGGCTGGTGCTCGATGCGCAGCTGGAACCCAGGCCGATATCGAAGGAGCTGATCACCGGCGTCAAGTCATTCCGGCTGCGTTTCATGAACGACGCCCGCAACTGGCAGGACGGCTGGCCGCCGGCCTCGCTGTCCAACCCGCCCGATGAGCAGTGGCTGCGCTGGCGCCCCATCGCCGTCGAGATGACGCTGGAACTCGAGGACTGGGGCAAGCTCACGCGGCTGATCGAGGTGCCGGGATGAAATCCAGGCAACGCGGCGTGATCCTCATCAGCGCCCTGATCCTGGTGGCGCTGGCCGCCATCGTCGCCACGGCGCTGTTCTTCGACACGGCGCTGGCCGCACGCCGCGCCGCAGCCAGCTTCAGCATGGAGCAGGCCGTGCAGCTCGGCGCGGGCGGCGAAGCCCTCGCCGCCTACGCGCTGGCCGAGGACAAGAACAGCGAAGACAGCTCCAAGGATTCCTGGGCACAGCATTACGGCCCGGTGGAAGTCGAAGACGGCGTCACGCTCGAAGCGCAGATCGGCGACGAACAGGGCAAGTTCAACCTCAACACGCTGCTGCGCAGGGACGGCACGCCTGATCCCGATGCCGTGAAGGTGCTGCGCCGGCTGCTGGAGCTGTCCGATCTCGAACCCCGCTGGGCCAGTCTCATCATCGACTGGATCGACCCCAACAACCAGCCCGAAGCCGACGGCGGCGAGGACAGCCTGTACCTGTCGCAGACCCCGCCGCACCGCGCCGGCAACCTGCTGCTCACCAGCGTATCGGAGCTGCAGCAACTGCCGGGTTTCACGCTCGAGATGTACCGCAAGCTGCTGCCGCATGTGACGGCGCTGCCGCCCGAGGCGCAGAAGATCAATGTCTGCACTGCTGACGGCGTGGTGCTCGACGCGCTGTTCGCGCTCAGCACCACCGGCGCCAACAATGTCCAGTACAGCCGGCTCAGCGCCGAGGACATGGCGCGTTCCAGGGCACAGGGCTGCTTCCCGCGCAAAAACGTGATCGGCGCCACAGAGCCGCAGATTGCCGGCCACATCGACGAGCGCAGCAGCTACTTCCGGCTGCAGACCTGGCTCAGTATTGGCACTGCACAATTCGCCTTGTACAGTCTGATGTACCGCGATGGAGCCGGAAAAGTCCGGCCGATCCTGCGCACGATGGGCACGGAATGACCTATGGCTGACTGGCTGCTGCTGCGATTGCCCGCCGAAGACGATGCACCCGTCTCCTGGGTGGTCGCCGATGCGCAGGGCCAGCTGCTGTCGCTGCCCAGCCACGACGAGGCTGGCGGCCTGCACACCATGGCCACCGGCCGCAAGGTGGCGCTGCTGGTGCCTGCCGGCGAGGTCAGCTTCTTCCAGGCCACACTGCCTGCGGGCAACGAGGCGCGGCTGCTGCAGCTCGCCCCCTTTGCGCTCGAGGATCAGCTTTCGCAGGATGTCGACGCGCTGCATTTCGCGGTCGGCACGCGCGATGCAGTCAGCGGCACCGTGCCGGTGGCCGTCATGGAGCGCGCGCGGCTCGATCAATACCTGGCGCGCGCGGCGGCGCTGCAACTCGTGCCGCATGCGGTGTTCGCCGAAAGCGACCTGGCGCCGGTGCTGCCGGGCCATGTCACCATGCTGGTGTCGGGCGATCAGCTGCTGCTGCGCGACGACGTTGCGCGGCCGCTGGTGCTGCCCGCGTCCGACCCGCTGCTGGCGCTCGAGATGCTGCCCGGCGCCGGCAGCAACCTGTCACAGGCCCATCTCGATGTATTCGTGGGTCCCGGCGACTGGCAGAAATATTCCGGCGTCATCGAGCCGCTGCGCGAGCGCGTGGGCTCGTTCAAGGTGCAGCTCAACAATGGCGGCGTGCTGGCGCAGCTCGCGCAGGGTCTGACGCATGGCGCGCCGCTGAACCTGCTGCAGGGCCAGTTGAAGCCCCGCAGCACGTCGAAGGGCAACTGGCAGGCCTGGCGCTGGGTGGCGGGTCTGGCGGCGCTGCTGCTGCTGGTGCATGTCGCAGGCTCGCTGTGGGAACTGCGCCAGTTGCGCAAGGCCGGCAACGATCTCGACGGCGCCATCAGCCAGCTCTACGGCTCCATCTATCCGGGCCAGCCCATGCCACGCGAGCCACGTCGCATGCTGGAAAGGCGCCTCGCCGCGGTGGCCGGCGGTGGCGGTGCGCAGGGCGAATTCATGACGCTGCTGGCGGCGGTGGCCGCCGCCAAGCAGAACGTGCCCATGGCCCAGCTCGAATCGCTCTCCTTCAAGCCGGGCGGGCTGCAGCTCAAGATCACCGCGCCCGATGCCAGCGCGCTCGACCAGTTCAACCAGGCACTGCGCGCCGGCGGCTACAAGGCGGAGCTCAAGTCCGGCAATGCCAAGGGCACGGCCTACGAAGGCCTGGTGGATCTTGCGGGAGCAGGCTCATGATGCCCGCTGCCTTCAGCGACTGGTATGCGCGCCAGAGCGAGCGCGATCAGCGCGTGCTGCGCTGGGGCGCGATCGCCGGCGCACTCATCGTGCTGGCGCTGGTGCTGCTGCCGCTGCATCGCAATCTGTCGCAGGCGCGCGCGCGCGTCGCGCAGCAGCAGGCCGACCTTGCCTGGATGCGCCAGATGGCCCCCACGCTGGCCGCTGCCGGCCCGGGCCCCGCCGCATCGGGCTCGCCCCAGGGCGAATCGCTGGTGGTGCTCATCGATCGCTCCGCGCGAGAGTCGGGTCTGGCGCAGGCGTTGACGGGCAGCCAGCCCGCGGCCAATGGTTCGATGACCGTGCGGATGGAAAGCGCCGACTTCAACCTCCTGATCGGCTGGATGTCGCGCCTGGTGGCGCAGCACGACCTGCGCGTGGAAGCGGCCAGCATCACCGGCAATGGCACGGCGGGCGTGGTCAACGCCAGCGTGCAACTGCACCAGCGCTAGACCGGTGCGCCCCCGCCTGCGATTCATTCTGCTGGGCCTCGCGGCCTTCCTGATCGCATTGCTGGTGGTGTTCCCCGCCGCATGGATCAAGAGTTTCCTGCCCGCGCAGGTGCGCTGCGCCAGCCTCGCCGGCAGCATCTGGCGCGGCCAGTGCAACGATCTTGCGCTGGCACAGCCCGGCAAACCCGCATTGCGGCTGGATTCGGTGAACTGGCGGCTTCGGCCACTGGCGCTGCTGCAGGCGCGGCTGCGCGCCGATGTCGCGGTGACAGGCGCCAACCTTGCGGCGCGCGGCGAGCTCACGCTGCGCTCCGGCGGGCGTATGCACGTCGAAAGCCTCGATGGCAGCCTCGCGCTGGATCACGCCCGCCTTGCCGCGCTGCCCGCGGGATGGACCACGCAGGCCGAGGCCCGCGATCTGTCGATGGATGTGGCCGATGGCCGCATCACTGCCGTGGGCGGCGCGCTGCTGGCGCGGCAGTTGCGCGATTCGCGCGGCACTGCCTTCGGCGATTTCAGATTGCAGTTTCCGCGGCAGGAGGCGCCACCGTTCCGCGGCACGCTCAGCGACGAGGCCGCGGCCGTAGGCGCCGCCCGCGGCCCGCTGCAGTTGCAGTCGCAGCTCACCGTGAATGCCGACATGAGCTGGCAGCTCAAAGGCACGGTGATGCTGCGGCCCGGCAGCCCGCCGCAACTGGGCAGCGCGCTCGACCAGCTCGCGCCGGTCGACCTGAATGGCGTGCGCAGCTTCAGCCTCGAAGGCACGGCGGACTGACGCGAGCCGGATAATCCGTCTCGGGATCGATCAGGCCCGCGCTCACTCCACTTCGCGGAATTCACCCAGCCAGGGAAAGTAAAGCGCCGCGCGCACCGGTTCGGCGCCCGCGCGCGATGCCAGCGTGCGGTACAGCCTGAGCTGCGGCCGGTAGCGATCCATTTCCGACTGCAGGAATTCCTCGAGCCCCGCGCCGGCATGCGTGCTGGTCTTGAAATCCACCACCCAGCGGATGCCGTCGGCCACGAAGCTGCGATCGATGACGGCATTGCGCAGTTCCCCGTCCACCACGCCGGACAGACGCCATTCACTGCGCGCTTCGCTGTGCGGCGGATCGAACAGCCACTGCGCCCGCGGATCGCGCACCATGCGCTGCAGTCGCTCCACGATGTCGGCGGCCAACTGCCGCGCCTGCACGGGTTCGATGCCCAGCTCCCGCAGGCGCGAGACGAAGAAGCCCGACCGTTCCGCCAGCGCCGCGGCATCGGGCAAACCCGTGGCCGCGAATCGTTCCATTTCGCCGTGCACCAGCGTGCCTGCCGCGCGCGCGGCGGGTCCCACCCAGTCGTAGTCCGGGCCGGCATGCAGATCGCTCTCGCCGCCCGAAAGACTGGCGGGGCGCAGCGGCGCACGCAGCCGTGGCTGCGTGAAGTCCACGGGCAGCGGATGCCAGGGTGTCTCGAGATTGCGGCGTGCCGGCCCCTCCGACGCGTGCTGCGGCAGGTTCTCCGGCGCGCCCTGCTCCTGCGGCGCTGGCACTGCCGCGAACGATTCCCGCAGCGCGGGCCACAGCACCTGCAGCAGCGAGCGGTGGTGCGGCAGGGGCTGACCCAGCTTGCGGTTCCACGGCGCATGGCCCGACAGGTACAGCCGATGCCGCGCCCGCGTCACCGCCACATAGACCAGCCGCGCGCGCTCGTTGTCCTGGCGCTCGCGCCGCAGCCGCGCAATGTATTTCGACAGCGCATCGCTGGGCCCCGGTTCGCCCAGGCTGCGCACCGCCAGCAGCAGGTCGGTGTCGCCATGAGGTGCCGGCAATTCCAGCCACTGCAGCAGCGCAGGCTGGTCGGCGCGCGGACCCTGCCCCAGCCCCGGCACGAACACCACATCCCACTCCAGGCCTTTGGAATGATGGATGGTCAAGATCTCCACCGGATTGCCGGCCGTGGCCACCCCGGCATCGCGCAGGCTCTCGGCCAGTTGCTGCAGCCTTGCGGCATCGAGCACGCCTTCGCTCTCGCCGGCGCGTCGCACTGCTGCGAGGTACTGCAGTGCCGCGTCGCGCTCCGCCTCGTCACGGCAGGCATGCCAGCCGCCGAGTCGGCGCCACAGCGATTCGATGGCAGTGGCAAGGTCGGCGCTGCCCCGTCCCTGCCACGCGGCGCGCAGCAGCGGCGTGATCCGTTGCAGGCGTCGCTGCAGGGCCGTGGGCAGCATTGCCTGCTGTGCATCGAGCAGGATGTCGAGCAGCGGCGATTGCAGGTTCTCGCCGCACAGCGCCTGCAGTTCCGGCATCGAAAGTCCGCAGGCCGGAGAATGCAGCATGGCCAGCCACGCCGCGCGATTGCCGCCATCCAGCAGCGACTGGCCGATGGCGATCAGATCGCGCACCACCTGACGCTCGGCCAGCGAGGCCAGTTCCACGCCCAGCGCGGGCACTCCCGCCTGCGCGAGCTGTGCCAGCACGGGCGGCGCCAGCGAGCGGGTCTGCACCAGCACCGCGATGCGCCAGTCGGGATGTTCGCGCCGCAACTGCACGATTTCGGCGGCGAGCTGGGCGGCTTCGGCCTGCGGCTGCGCGCTGGCCTGCGGCCATACGTGCACCGCACTTGCGTCGCCGGTTGCAGCGCGTGCCGCCTCGGCTTGCAGGAAAGTCACCGCCGAACTGCGCAGATCCTCGACGTCGGGGAATATCTGCGCGAAGGTCGCATTGACCCATTCCACCAGCCGCGGCAGCGAGCGGAAATTGCGCTGCAGCTTCAATCCCTCGAGACGGATGTGCCCCACGCCCTCGGCGCGGGTGCGCAGGAACAATCCCACCTCGGAATTGCGGAACAGGTAGATGGACTGCATGGGATCGCCGACCAGGAACAGCGAACGCTCCATGTCGTCGTCCCAGCCGCGAGTCAGCGCCTCGACAAGATCGAGCTGATCGGGCGAGGTGTCCTGGAACTCGTCCACCAGGATGTGACGCAGGCGCAGCGTCTGCCGCACCGACAATTCCGTGGGCGCGCCCATGTCCGTGAGCGCCTGTCGCGCCACGGCGGCCACCTCGGAGTGGTCCACCTGCCCGCGCTGACGGAACACCAGTTTCAATTGCGAGCAGCACAGCAGCAGCAGTCGCGACAGCGATGCCAGCGCTGCGCGCTCCTCGGCATCGATCACCGGCTCCGGCAGCGCCTGCAGATGTCGCAGGCGCGGCAGCAACAACGGCTGCGACTGCAGGTCCTCGATCCACGACTGCCAACGCTGCTTCAGTGGCTTGTCGGTGGCGGGGAAACCATGGCGCTTGTCGACGCTGCGCCGCCACTGGCCGTCATCCTTCAGCGCCAGGTTCACGATGGCCTGCCATTGCCGCCATGATCCGGCTTCCGAGACCATGACTGCGTCGAGGTGCGCCGCCGCTGCGCTCGCCAGCCGCGCGCCTTCAGCCCGCAGCGACTCGCCCATCGCGGCGCTGGCAGCTCGCAGTGTCTCGGCGGCAATGCGTGCAAGGCTGGCTTCGACGCGCGCGCCAAGCTCCCCGGGCGCGACGTTCGTCAGCACCGGCAGCCAGCGATTGCGCGTGGGCAGCAGTCCGGCCAGCAGATCGCAGGCACGTTGCCAATCATTCTCCAGGCGCTGCAGCAGACGATCCGCATCGGCCTGGTGCTCGCCTTCGGTGTCCGCATAGCGCAGCGTCTGCACCGCGGCCTCCTGCAGCAGCGGTGTCGCATCGTCGATCACCTGCAGCTCGCGCTGCATGCGACCCAGCAGCGGCATGGCGCGCGCGATCTCATGACACAGCGAATCGATGGTCTGGATGCGCAGCCGCGCCGGCAATTCCGCCGGCTGCCAGTCGCGCTGCGCGGCGCGCGCCAGCACGGCCGCACGCAGCGCCGCCCAGCGCGGTTGCTCGGAAGGCGCCGCGACCAGCGTACCTTCCAGCGCCAGCAGCACGCGCTCGCGCATCTCCGCGGCCGCCTTGCGCGTAAAGGTGACGGCCAGCACCTCTTCCGGCTCGTCCACGCGCGCCAGCGCCGCGAGGAAGCGCTGCGCCAGCACCGTGGTCTTGCCCGACCCCGCCGGCGCCTGCAGCAGCAGGTGGCGGTCGACGGCCAGCGCCGCGTCGCGCGCGTGCTGGTCAGACATCTTCATCCTCCGCAGCATCGTCCGTGGCTGCATCGTCCGCGGGGTCCGCGCGCCGGCACAGCGCCGACAGGTGGCAGAGGCGGCAGGCATCGCGCAGCGGTGCCACCTGCATCTGCCCCTCAACATGCGCCTGCAGCAGGTGCGCGAGCTCGGCGCGCCAGCTTGCGCGTCGTGTGTCCCAGTCGTCGATGCGCTGCCACTTGCCCGGCCAAGCAGCCGGATTCGTCGACTCGTCCGCAGCGCCGGAATAGCCCGGCTTCGCAGGCTTCAGCGACAGCAGCGCCATGCCCTGCACCGTGTCACCGCCTGCGGCCAGCGCCTGCTCGTACAGCGCAAGCTGCAGCGGCTGCGCCTCGCCCCGCGCGAGGCGGAAGGTCTCCGGCGCGCCGCTCTTGTAGTCGATCAACCAGCGCAGCCCCTGATCATCCTCGTCGAGGCGGTCCACGCGCAGCGACATCACGCCGGCGGGAGTCGCAAGCTGAAGCTGCCGCTCACCCCACAGCACGCGGAAGTACGGGCGCTGCCCCTCCAGTTCGAACACGCGCAGCACCAGCCGCCGGCTGCGATGCCGCTCGCGCTCCAGCACTCTGGGCCGATACGGCGGCCAGCCCTCGGCCACGAGTCGGGCTATCTGAGCGGCCCAGTGGCGCTCGAACAGCGCACCCCGGGCCTCGACATCCAGCGCTGCAAGGCTGCGCTGGTCGCCCAGTTCGCGCCAGACGCCATCGAACAGGCCATGCAACAGGATGCCTCGCACCTTCGGATGGATGCCGTCGCCGGTAAGCGCGGCAGCTTCGGCACCGAGGCGTATTTCGGCCTGACCGCGGAAGGCGCAGGCCTGCTGCAATCGCAGGCGCTGCAGTCCCCGACGCAGCGGGCGTCCCGGATCCTTCGGCAGCGGTGCAAGCATTCCCGGCGGTTGTGCCGGCGACAGGCAGAAGGGCTCCGTCACGGGGTCGTCTGCCGCGTCCTGCCACAGGTGCGGCTGCGCCAGTCCGGGCAGCATCGAGGGGCGATGGTGCACATCGCCCTCCAGGCGCGGATGGCTGAGCACCAGCTGCGCGGTGCAGGCGCGCCACTGCTGCAGCGACCAGGCTGCCTGTTCGAGCCGCTGCCGCGCGCCGGCTTCATCCCATCCGCAGCGCCGCTGCTCCTGCAGGGGCACATAGGGATCGGGCCGTGGCGGTTCGGGCCAGCGCTGCTCCGACAGGCCCAGCACCCAGATGCCGTCGTAGCGAGCCAGCGGCGCACCGCGTTCGGCCGTCAGCGTGATGGCGGCATCGCCACTGCGCGCCGCGTGCCGCGCCTGGCCCGCAAGCTGCAACAGGCCCTCGACCGCATCAGCCAGCAGCAGCGGTTCGCCGGTGGCATCCAGCGCGGCGAATTCATCGAGCAGTTCGTTCCAGCGCTGCAGCCGCTGCGCATCGCGCGAATCGAGCGCGACGCCGCGCGCGAACTGCGCCGCGCCCAGCCACCGACTGAAGCGCCGCGCCCACTCCACCCGCGAGACGACGCCAGTCCAGGCGCGCGACTGCGCCAGCCACTCGGCAAACAGCGAGCCGGCCGGCGACTTCTCCCCCATCGTATCCAGCACGGTGGCGAGCGCGGCGGCGGGCCACTGAGCAAGCCCGACCTCCGCCAGATGCGCACGCAGTGCCAGCATCTGCGTGGCGCTGCCCCATAGCAGATAGGCGCTGCGCAGAACCTGCGACAGGTCATCGAAAGACAGCGGTTCGCGCAACAGTCGCAGCGCGGCCAGCGCATCGGCGATCAGTTGCTGATGCACCAGCGCCCTGCCGCCTTCCACGGCCAGAACTCCCGCCTGCAGCACATCCTCCGGGACTTCGCCGGTGCCCGCACTCAGCTCGCGCGCCAGCAACAGGGCCTGCATGTCGGTGGACAGGCCCGCCGCGGCGCCAATCACCAGCAGGCGACGCTCTGCATCCTCCGCCAGCAGCGCCTCGCACCAGCGTGCGCAGGCGCGAATCTCCTCCGCGAGGCTCCGCGCCACCACCAATTGCGGCTGAGATCCTGAATGCGGCGATTGCGTCGCTTCATGCAGCAGTTGCTCGCCCGGCCAGCACTGTTCGCCCACGGCCCGTTGCAGCGCAGTCAACTGCCGTTGCCCCGCGACCAGCGGCGCCGGCCCATCGATGAAGGCGGCAAGCTCGACCGGCCCGCACAGCGGCAAGGCAATGCACTCGTGTCGGCGGCACCAGTCGCGCGCCTGCGCCAGCGCCGCGGCCAGCAGCTTCTCTTCATCGCTGATCGCCAGGCGCGACAGCGGCAACAGCCACTGCACGGCGCGCGCGGCCGAATCCATCAGTGCCGCGGCATGCTGCGCAAGCTCGGTGGATTCGCCGAACTGCCCTTCCATCCCGGCCAGCACCCTTTGCCACAACTGCAACTGCTGGCTGCGATTGAGTCGGCGCAATTGCGGCGCGACGCGCCCTGCAAGCCGCGCCCGTTCCCAGCGGTCTTCGAGCCACGCGTCCCAGGTGAGAATCCGCGGCGTTTCCCAGACTTCACGCCGCCGCGCGAGCTGCAGGCGTGCCCAGTTCCAGCGCAGCGCGCCTGCGCGATGGGCGGAAGGAACAATGAGCACACGGCCGCTGTCGAGCGCGGCTTCGATGCCGGGCTCCATGAGCCTTGCGCTCATGGCAGCCTCAACTTACTTGAAGCGGCCGGACGCCTCGACCAGGCGCGGCGAATTCACGGGCGCGGGCTGCGTGTGGCGCGCGGACCAGGAATCCAGTTGCGCCTCGATGCGTTCGAACACCGTCGTGATCGTTGCTGCATCTGGCAGCATGGTGATGCGGAAGTGATTGCGGTACGGCACGTTGAACGCGCTGCCCGGCGTCACCAGCACATGCTTCTCTTCGAGCAGTTCGAGCGCGAACTGCGCGTCGTTGAAGCCCGGCAGCGCATCCTCACGCACGCCGATGAAGGCATACAGCGCGCCCGCGGGCGCGGTGAGCGTGAGGTACTTGCTGCGCTTCACGCCCTCGATCACCGCGCGGCGCGATTCGTACAACCGGCCGCCCGGGCTGGTGAGGTCCTTGATGCTCTGGTAACCGCCGAGTGCGCTGTGCACGGCGTACTGCGCCGGCACGTTGCTGCACATGCGCATGGAGCTCAACAGCTCTACCGCCGCAAGGTATTCGGTGGCGCGCTGCGTGGCGCCCGAGAAACTCACCCAGCCCACGCGATAGCCCGCGGCACGATACACCTTCGACAGACCAGACAGCGTGGCGCACAGCGTGTCGCTCACCAGCGAGGCAATGGGCACGAAGGGCGTGTTCTCGTAGGTGATGCCGTCGTAGATCTCGTCGGAGAACACCATCAGACCGTGCTTCTCGGCAACGCGCGCCAGGCCCTCGAGCACTTCGCGTGAATACACCGCGCCGGTGGGATTGTTCGGATTGATGACCACCAGCGCGCGCGTGCGCGGCGTGATCAGCGCCTCGACATCGGCCGGATCGGGCAGGAAGCCGTTCTCCGGGCGGCAGGGATAGTGCACCGGCTTGCCGCCGTTCAGCGTGACCGCGGCGGTCCACAGCGGATAGTCGGGCGCCGGCACCAGCACCTCGTCGCCGTCGCTGAGCAGTGCGCGCAGCGTCATGTCGATCAGCTCGGATGTGCCATTGCCGATGAAAATGGTCTCGGGCGTGCCGCCGCGCACGCCGCGGTTCTGCTGCTGCAGCAGGATGGCCTCGCGCGCCGGGTAGATGCCCTTCTGGTAGCAGTAACCTTCTGCCTGCGGCAGATTCTGCACCAATGCCAGGCGGAGGATCTCGGGGGTACGGAAGCCATAGGCACCCGGGTTGCCGATGTTCAGCGAGACGATCTCGTAACCCTGGCGCTCGAGCTCGATGGCCCGGCGGGCCAGCGCGCCGCGGATCTCGTAGCGCACGTTCTTCAGGCCATCGCTGGGCTTGATGCTGGCTTCGCTTTTCATCCGGAAAGTTTAGCCTTGGCGGGGGGCCCGGGGCCAGATGCGCGTATACTCCCCGGCCCGGAATTAAGCCGCATTTTTCACGATGAAACGCATTCTCGTAGGCATAAAACGCGTCGTCGACTACAACATTCGAATTCGCGTAAAACCTGATAACAGCGGCGTCATCACGGATGGCGTCAAGCAGAGCATCAATCCCTTCGACGAAATCGCGCTCGAAGAGGCGCTGCGCCTGAAGGAAAAGGGATTCGCCGAGGAAGTGGTCGTGGCCTCGATCGGCCCCGCCGAAGTCCAGAACCAGCTTCGCACCGCACTCGCCATGGGCGCCGACCGCGCCTTGCTGGTCGAGGCGACGGGCGTCGAGCCACTGGATGCCGCGCGCATGCTGCTGAAGCTGGTGGAGCGCGAGCAGCCGCTGCTGGTGCTGCTCGGCAAACAGGCCATCGACGACGACAACAACCAGACCGGCCAGATGCTGGCTGGCCTGTGGGATCGCCCGCAGACCACCTTCGCCTCGAAGGTCGAGATCAACGGCAACACCGCGCGCGTCACGCGCGAAGTCGACGCCGGCCTGGAGACGCTGGAGGTCGACCTGCCGGCGGTGATCACCACCGACCTGCGCCTCAACGAACCGCGCTTCGTGAAGCTGCCCGACATCATCAAGGCCAAGAAAAAGCCGCTGGAAACCCTCACCCCCGCCGCGCTGGGCGTCACGCCACGCACGCGCATGAAGGCCGTGCACTACGCACCACCCGCCATGCGCCAGAAGGGCATCGTGGTCAAAGACGTGAACGAACTGGTGTCGCAGCTGGCGGCGAAAGGACTCCTCTAATGTCGCGGGTACTCGTCATCGCCGAATACGGCGCCTCGCTCGACGCCACCTCCAAGTGCGTGCGCTGCGCCAGCCAGCTTGCCGGCGCCAGCATCGACGTCGCCGTGTTCGGCAACGGCATCGCGGCCATCGCAGCCTCTGCGGCCAAACTGGCCGGCGTCACGCGCGTGCTGGCCTTCGACTCCGAAGCCAATGACCACGCGCTGGCCGCGGTGATTGCGCCGCAGGTGGCGCGCCTGGCCCGCGACTACACGCATGTGTTCGCCCCCTCCACCACCTTCGGCAAGGACCTGCTGCCCCGTGTTGCCGCGCTGGTGGATGCGCCGATGCTCAGCGACATCATGGCCGTGGAATCCCCCACGCGTTTCCGTCGCCCCATCTACGCGGGCAATGCCATCCTCACCGTCGAGGTGGCCGAGCCGTTGATGCTTGGCACCGTGCGCATCGCCTCCTTCGACACCGTGGCCGAAGACGGCGCCGCCGCCGTGGAATCGCGCGCCACCGAGGCGCCCGCCACCAGCCACACCCGCTTCGCAGGGCTTGCCGCCTCCGGCGGCGACCGCCCCGATCTGCAGTCGGCGCGGCGGGTGGTATCGGGCGGGCGGGCGCTGGGCAGCGCCGAGAAGTTCCAGCTCATCTACCAGCTCGCCGACACACTGGGCGCCGCCGTCGGCGCCTCGCGCGCGGCGGTGGACGCCGGTTACGCGCCCAACGACCTGCAGGTGGGCCAGACGGGCAAGATCATCGCGCCGGAGCTGTACATCGCCGTGGGCATCTCCGGAGCCATCCAGCACATGACGGGCATCAAGGACGCCCGCACCATCATCGCCATCAACAAGGATGCCGATGCGCCCATCTTCGAGGCGGCCGACTATGGCCTGGTGGCCGATCTGTTCGAGGTATTGCCGCAGCTCACAGCGGCGATCAAGGCACGGGCCTAGGGAAAGGCCCGGGGAAGCGTCGCGCCTACAGGCGCGACAGCAGGTAATCGGCGGCGGAAACCTTGAACTCGCCGCCCTTCTCCACGTGGAGCTGTTCCACCACGCCGTTGTTCACGACCATGGCGAACCGCTGCGAGCGCTGCCCCATACCGAAGCCGCTGGCATCGAGCGCCAGCCCCAGCGCTCGCGCGTAGTCACCATTGCCATCGGCCAGCATCAGTACTTTGTCGCCGGCGCCGGCCGACTTGCCCCAGGCCTTCATCACGAACACATCGTTCACCGCCATGCAGGCGATGGTGTCGATGCCCTTGGCGCGGATCTGATCGGCCTGCTCGATGTAGCCCGGCAGATGCCGGGCATCGCAGGTGGGCGTGAAGGCGCCGGGCACTGCGAAGAACAGCACCCGTTTGCCGTCGAAGAGCTGCGCGGTGGTGAGATCGGCAAGTCCTTCGCTGGTGGCGATCTTGAACTTGCCGGCCGGTACCTTGTCTCCCACCGCGATGCTCATGGCGCGTCTCCTGGTTACAGCACCCTGGCCTGCTGGACCCTTGCTTACTGGACGTACAGCGACCAGAGCTTGGCGATGCGGGTGTTGGCCGGATCGTCGGTCTTCACCGCACGGAAGGACTTCAGCGCGGCGGCCTTGTCGCCCGCGCGCACCTGCGCGATGCCCAGCGACAGCAGCGCATCGGGCAGGTTCTTCAGGCCGCCCTTGGCAATGCCGGCGTTGAACGCCGCGATGGCCTTGTCGTTCTGACCGTAGCTCAGATACGCATTGCCCAGCGCCACGTCCACGTCGCCGGTCTTGGCCGTCTTGGCCTCGGCCTCGATCTTGGGCAGCGACGCCAGATCCTTCGCCGTGGTGTCCTTCAGCGAGGCGAGCATGCGCGCGGTGCGATCCTTGTCGCGCTGCTCGGTGAACACATTGGCGGCATTGGCGGCTTCCAGGACCTTCTGCGCTTCGCCGGGATTGCCGCCGCTGATGGCCAGTTCCGCCATTTCGGAGTAGTCGCTGGCCTGCTGCATGGTCTGCGTGGCGATCATCAGTCGATACACCTGCAGCGTCTGGCGATCGGTCAGCTTCAGCTTGCGCACCGAGTACAGCAGGTTGTTCCAGTACTCCTTCTTCGGGTAGTACATCACCAGCTTCTCGAGCACATCGGCGGAGCCTGCGGTGTTGTCGCCGCGCTCGTAAGCGCTGCGCAGCAGGATCAGCGTCTGTTCCTTGGGCGTCTGGCCCTTGGATTCCTGCTCCTTGATGTAGTCGCCGATGAACTTGGCGGCTTCACCGTACTTGTTCTGCAGGTACAGGCCCTGGCCCACGATGACGTAGGTGTCGGCATCGCCGCCACCGGCCTTGATGACGCGCTGCCCGAGGTCGACGGCCTTGGCGTAGTTCTTCTGCTGGTAGTAGCTCACCGCCAGGACCTTGGTGAACTTCAGCTGTTCGGCCGGGGCCATGAAGCCCGACTCGATCTGGCCCTCGATGGCCTTCACGGTCTCGGCGGAATTGCCCAGGCTTTGATAGCAGGCGGCAAGCAGCTGATTGGAGACAAAGGAGTCGAATGGCGTATGGCCGGCAACCGTATTGGCCTCCTGCGCCTTCTTTACGCATTCATTCCAGTTCTTGGCCTTGTAGGCGTCATTTGCCGCCTTCAGGATCTTGGCGGCAGCCTTGGAGGGTTGCTGGGCTTCCGCAGCCATCGAAACAGCGGAGCCCGCCACACTGGCGGCCAGAGCGACGGCCGCAGCAACGGCCGGAAACAGAGACTTGGACATGCAGGACCCCTTGCTCGACTTGCTCATAGGCGACTTTGCCGGAAATCTGTCTGTCTGGTGCAGGTGTATCACAACCTGCTGAACGGGGGCTGAAAAGCCCCCGTAGGCCGCGTCCTACCCTTCGAGGGTCAATCGCGGAATTCGGCCACGTTGGTGAAGCCCATCTTCACCAGTTTGTTGCGCTGCGCCGAAGCCATCACATTCGCCACCACGTCGTAGCGGGCGCGACGGTTCGGAATCAGGTGAATCTCGGGCTGCTCGGGCTTCGCAGCGGCCTGCCGGAAATAGCTGTCCAGCGTGGCGATGTTCGGCACCGGCGTACCGTTGTAGACGATGGTGCCGTCGAAGTCGATCTCGATGTTGATGATCTCGGCCGGCGGCGGCGGAACACTGTTCGGATCGGGACGCGGCATGTCGAGCTTCACCGCATGGTTCTGCGTGGGAAGCGTCACGATCAGCATCACCAGCAGCACGAGCATCACGTCGATGAGCGGCGTCGTATTGACATCGCACATCGGCTCATCCGAGCCACCGGAACCAACTTTCATCGCCATGGGATAGTTCTCTTGAAAACTTGAATCAGGTGCCCTGGGCCTTGGGCTCGGTAAGGAAGGCGACCTTCTGCAGGCCTGACTGCTGAATGACGAACAGCACGCGCGCCACGCTCTCGTAACGCGCGTTGCGGTCGGCCTTCAGATGCAACTCGGGCTGCGGGTTCAGACGGGCCTGCTCGACCATCAGTTCCAGCAGCTTGGCGCGATCCGGAACCTTGCCACCCCGCCAGTACACGTTGCCATCACGGTCGATCGAGACCGGGATGTCCTCGGGCTTGGTCTGGGTGGCCAGGTTGCGCGGCTCAGGCAGATCGACTTTGACCGAAGGCACGATCACCGGAATGGTGATCAGGAAGATGATCAGCATCACCAGCATCACGTCGACCAGCGGCGTGGTGTTGATCTCCGACAGCACTGCGGCGTCGGTATCACTTCCCGGAACACTCATTGACATGGTCGTTAACCCTCAGTCGAATCGAAAGCGTCTGTTACTTCTTGGCCGCGGCAGGAGCAGCGGCCGGGCGCGCCGCCGCGATCTCGGGCTTCACGCCGCCGATCAGGTTGGCTTCCAGGTCGCCGGTGAACTCGCGAATCACGTCCTGGATCGCCTTGTTGCGCTTCAGCAGGATGTTGTAGGCGAACACCGCGGGCACCGCCACGATCAGACCGAAGGCGGTCATGATGAGCGCCTCGCCGACGGGGCCGGCCACCTTGTCGATCGACGGCTGACCCGCCAGACCGATCTTGATGAGCGCGTTCAGAATGCCGTACACGGTGCCGATCAGTCCGACGAACGGCGCCGTGGAGCCGACGGTGGCCAGGAACGACAGACCGTTGGCCATCTTGCCGTTGAGGTTGTCGACGGCGCGGGTGAGGGCCATGTCGACCCAGTCGCGCAGGCTGATGCGGTCGCCCAGGCGGCCTTCGTGATGGGCGGCGGCGCGGATGGCCGAATCGGCGATGACGCGGAAATCGTCATCCTTCGGCAGGCGCTCGGCGCCTTCACGTGCCGAGCCGGCGGCCCAGAAGTTCTTCTCGATGCGCTTGGCAGCCTTGCCGAGCTGGTGCTGGTCCCAGAGCTTGACGAAGGTGATGTACCAGGAGATCAGGGACATGAGCAGCAGCACACCCCCGATCAGGTACGTCATGAAATTGCCTTCACGGAACATGTGCTCGATGCCGTAAAGGTTCGCTGGCGGGGTGGTGGCAGCGGCGGCCGCGACTTCGTTTTCCATTTGTATCCTCGATTACTGAGCAGGCGCCCGTACGAAACGGGAAGTTGAAGTTAAAGAACGCTATCTATTTATTGGGCAACTTGAAGCGGATCGGCACGGTGCCGCAGGCATCGTCCACGGCCTGACCATCGATAGTGGGAGGCGTGAATTTCAGCAGCTTGGCCACCTTCATTCCTGCCTCGTCCAGACGAGCGAAGCCCGAGCCCTCTTCAACCTCGGCCGTCTTGACCCTTCCCTTGGTGTCCACGCAGACCTTGATCTTGGCCACACCCTCTTCTTCCAGGCGACGGGAAGTCTCGGGGTAGTAGTCGTCGACATTGGGCTGCGAGGACTTGGGATTGAGTTTGAGCGCGGTGCGCACCACCTGACGGGGCGGCGGCGGCGGCGGCGGCGGCGCAGGCGGCTGCGGCCGGTCAGTGACGTTGCTGATCGCGTTCGAAGGCGGTGCATCCACCGGGACGGTGATGTCGATGACCGGCGGCGGCACTTCGACCGGCGGCAGTTCCATCTTCGGCGGCGGCGGCGGCGGCGGCGGTTCGTCCTTGGGTGCTTCCTGGACGATCTCGACCTTGATGGGTTCGGTAATCGACTCGAGGAGTCGGACAGCGAAACCGCTCTTCAAACCCCAGAACAGCAGCAGGTGGAAAAGCACCAGCGCGATGAGGAAGGTGCCGCGACGCGACAGCCAGCTACCACTTGAGTGTGTATATACGCCCATGATCTCTCTTTCTAGTCAGCGCCGGCCTTGCGGCCTGTCCCCGTTGTGCGAGCGCCGCAAATTAGCGACGTTTCTGCTTCCGCGCAAGTATTGCGGTGACTGTACCGCGTGTGGCAATGCCGAGACAACAGCGGCACTGCAACAAACCAGATCATCCGGGCTGTCAACCATCAGGTGACTGCGAATATCGACCGTTCGCATGTTCACGCGGTGACCGCGCCACGGCTTGCGCTGCTCACGGTGCGCGCGTAACGCGCCAGCACACCGCGCGTGGCATAGGGTTTGCCCGCGCGCCACGCCTTCTTGCGTGCCTTCATCTCCGCTGCGGAAATATCGACGCTGATGTTTCGCCGCTTCGCATCGATGGTGATGCGATCGCCGTTGCGCAGCAGCCCGATGGGCCCGCCCAGCGCGGCTTCCGGTGCGATATGTCCTACAACGAAGCCGTGGCTACCGCCGGAAAATCTCCCGTCGGTGATGAGCGCGACCTTGTCGCCGAGGCCGCGACCCATGATGGCGCCGGTGGGGCTGAGCATCTCGCGCATGCCCGGGCCGCCCACGGGCCCCTCGCCTCGGATCACCACCACATCACCCGCCTTCACCCTGCCGGCCAGAATCGCGGCCGTGGCCTTTTCCTCGCCTTCGAAAACGCGCGCCCTGCCGGAAAATTCCAGGCCCTCCTTGCCGGTGAGCTTTGCCACCCCGCCCTCTGGCGCGAGATTTCCATTCAGAACAATCAGATGGCTGTCCTTCTTGATGGGCTTGTCGAAAGGCATGATCACATCCTGGCCTTCCGGGTAGTCCTGCACCGCAGCCAGGTTCTCTGCCACGGTGCGCCCGGTGACGGTAAGACAGTCCCCGTGCAGCAATCCTTGGTCGAGCAGGCGCTTCATCAGCGGCTGGATGCCGCCGATGGCGATGAGTTCGGACATCAGGTACTTGCCACTGGGCCGCACATCGGCCAGCACCGGCACGCGCTTGCCGATGCGCGTGAAATCCTCGAGCGACAGCTTCACGCCAGCCTCGTGCGCGACGGCCAGCAGATGCAGCACGGCATTGGTGGAACCGGCCAGCGCGATGGTCAGCGTGATGGCGTTTTCGAAGGCCTTCTTGGTGAGGATGTCGCGCGGGGTGATGCCGGCCTTCACCAGCTTGAGCACTGCCTCGCCGGCGCGGCGGCAATCGTCGAGCTTGCTGCGGCTTTCGGCCTCCTGCGCGGAGCTGTCGGGCAATGAAAGCCCCAGGCCCTCGATGGCCGAAGCCATGGTGTTGGCGGTGTACATGCCGCCACAACTGCCGGGGCCCGGAATCGCCTTGCGCTCCACCTCGAGCAACTGCGCATCGCTGACCTTGCCGGCCGCATTGCCGCCCACGGCCTCGAACACCGAGACGATGTCGCGATGCCCCTCGCCCGGCTTGATGGTGCCGCCGTAGACGAACACCGCGGGGCGGTTCAGCCGCGCGATGGCCATGGCGCAGGCCGGCATGTTCTTGTCGCAGCCGCCGATGGCAACGAAGCCGTCGAAGCCTTCGGCTCCCACCACGGTCTCGATGGAATCGGCGATCACCTCGCGTGACACCAGCGAGTAGCGCATGCCGGGCGAGCCCATCGAGATGCCATCGGACACGGTGATGGTGTTGAACAGCACGCTCTTGCCGCCGGCCGCATCGGCGCCGGCCGCGGCCGCGCGCGCCAGGCTGTCGATGTGCATGTTGCAGGGAGTGACATTGGCCCAGGTCGAGGCAATGCCGATCTGCGGCTTGGTGAAATCCGCGTCGGTGAAGCCTACCGCGCGCAGCATGGCGCGCGCCGGCGTGTTCTTCAGGCCATCGACCACCTGGCTCGAATGGGCGCGCGGGTTGATGACTTTCTTTGCCTTGCTCATTGCGACGGATTTCCTCTGCTGAGTTGCATTCGCTTGAATTGGATTGCGCCGGCCAGTGTCATCGCCATCGGCAGCAGCAGCGCGAACCGGCCGGTGCCCGGATGCGCGCGCTCCAATGCGGAATACACCAGCACTCCCACCGGCGGCGCGATCAGGCCGCGCATGCCGGTCAGCGTCACGTTCACGCCCATATATTGCTGCACCTTGCCCAGCGATGCGAAGTCGTTGTGGCCGAGGTTCCAGCCCAGGTTGGCGCCGGCCGTGGCGATGCCGAACGACACCGCCGCCAGCCACAGCAGCGGCGTGAAGTGCGAGAACACGGCCACCGCCACCGCGCCCATGGCGAAGATCAGCACCCAGCACTGCCGCGCGCGGAATTCCACCACGTGGCCCGCATCGAACATGCGCGCCCACATGGGCGTGAACAGCGGCACGCACAGCAGCGGCACGATGGTGAGCAGCACCACCTGCATGGCCGCCGGCAGGTGCAGCTCGTCGGAATACATGACCACCAGCTGCGCGGCGATCATCAGGTTGCCGGCGCCGTACAGCGCCAGCGCGCCCATGAAACGCCGGTATTCCGGATCCTCGCGCAGGATGCGCCGCATGATGGCGAAGCTGAACACGGCCTCGCTGCCACCCTCGGCATGCTCGGCGCGGCGCAGCCGGAACGACTGGCGCACTCGCATGCGGCGGTAGGTCCATGCGGCGGCCAGGCCGCTGAGGCCCGCAAATCCGTACAGCACGCGCGCCAGCGAGGGCTGGGTCTGCAGCACGATGCCGGCGCAGGCCGCGGCCAGCGCCATGCCCAGCGCGGTGACGGTGACGATGCCGCCGGTCAGCCGTGCCAGCATCTGCCGCGGATAGTTCGCGCTCCACACCGCCGTGCGCGCGGTGAGCACGCCCGCCCACACCACCCGCGCCGCGATCACCGACACCACCGTGAAGGCCAGGCCTCCGCTGGCGCGGGGCCACAGGCCGATGGCGCCCACCAGCACCCCGAATACGGCCAACAGCACCGCCAGCATGCGGATGCGCTCGCGGCCATGCGCGAGGTTGGCCCAGAGGAAGCTGGTCATGTTCGACAGCGCCGGCGCGCCGCTGACGAAGGCCACGGCGAGGTTCACCACATCGCGGGAGGCCTGGCCCGAGAAGCCCCGCTTCACCAGCACGGCAGCGGTGGCACCCTCCACCATGCCCAGCGCGAAACCCGACAGGGCCCAGGGCGTGAGCTCCCGCCGGTACAGCGCCCTGACCACGGCGCCGGGCTGGACGTGGTTCATCCGTATTTCTGGCGCAGCCAGGCCGTCACGGCGCGCACGCCCTGCGCTTCGGCGCCCGCAGGTCGGCCGGGCCGGTCCTTGGGATTCCAGCCGTACACGTCCAGGTGCAGCCAGCGGGCCGGCTCGGCCACGAAACGGCGCAGAAACAGCGCCGCGGTGATCGAGCCACCCAGGCCGCTGGGCGGCGCATTGTTCAGGTCGGCGATGCGGCTGCTGAGTTCATCCTCGTAGCCATTCCAGAGCGGCATCGGCCACAGCGGATCGGCCACCGCGGCCGCCTGCTGCACCAGGGCCGCCACGAGCTGGGGATCGCCGCCATACACCGGCGGCAGTTCCGGACCCAGCGCAATGCGCGCGGCGCCGGTGAGCGTGGCGAAATCGATGATGAGGTCGGCGGGCTCCTCGCTGGCGGCGTGCAGGGCGTCGGCAAGCACCAGGCGCCCTTCGGCATCGGTGTTGCCGATCTCGACAGTGAGGCCCTTGCGTGAGCGCCACACGTCACCGGGCCGGAACGCGGCACCATCGACGCTGTTCTCCACCGCCGGGATCAGCACGCGAAGGTCCACGGGCAGGTCGAGCTGGCGCAGTGCACGGGCCGTGCCCAGCGCACAGGCCGCGCCGCCCATGTCTTTCTTCATCAGCAGCATGCCCGCCGCGGGCTTGATGTCGAGCCCGCCGGTGTCGAAGCACACCCCCTTGCCCACCAGCGTCACGCGCGGCGCGCCGGGTCGGCGGAAACGCAGTTCGATCAGCCGCGGCGCGCGCGGCGAACCCTGACCCACCGCCGCCACCAGCGGATAGCTGCTGCCCAGCGCCGCACCCGAAATCACCTCGATGCTGCCGCCACCCTCTTCCGCGACCTGCCGCGAGGCGGCTTCGAGCTCGGCCGGTCCCATGTCATTGGCGGGCGTGTTGATCAGGTCGCGCGCCAGCCAGGTGCCGGCGTGGGCGGCGGCCAGTGCGCTTGCCGATACCCCGCGGGGCCGGCGCAGTCGTGCCGCATTGCCATCCGACTGGCGATAGCGGTTGAAGCGATACGACCCGAGCGCCCAGCCCGTGGCAAACAGCTCATCGCGCGCATCGCCGAAGTCGGCGGCCAGCGCGTAGTCGCCCGGCGGAAGGCGATCGGCAAGGCCCGCGGCCAGCCACAGCCATTGCGGGGGATCGAGTACTCCGTTGCCCGTGCCGACCAGCACGGTGCGAGGAGCAGCGGCTGTACGCGGTCCGGATGCACCCGGCAGCACCAGCCACTTTCCTGCATCGGCCTTGAAGCCGCTGCGCGGCAACCAGTCCTGCAATGCAGCGGATTGCGTCAGTACCCATTGGGGATACTCGCGATCGCCGATCAGCCGCAGCACATCAGGCTGTTCGACGGCCTCGACGACGGAGCTGGCAGGCGTGGCAGGCACTGGGTTCACCCGCGAAATTCTAAGTCATCCACATGCCTGACGCGTCAGTCATTGGAAAAATCGGGCTATACTGTCCTGCTCGGCCACACTGGCCTTTCGTTGGCTCATACGGAGTTTCGCGATGCGTCTATACGGTCCCAAAGATGTCGACAAAACCGCCCTGCGCCGCGCGCGCATTGCCATCCTGGGCTATGGCAGCCAGGGTCGCGCCCACGCGCTGAACCTGAAGGACAGCGGCTTCGACGTAGTGGTGGGCGTGCGCAAGGGCGACAGCTTCAACCAGGCGAAGAAGGATGGCCTCACCGTCCTGCCGCCGGTGGACGCCGTGAAGGGCGCCAAGCTCATCGCCATCCTGGTGCCCGACACCACGCAGAAGGCGCTGTATGCCGAGATCAAGGATTCGATCCCGAAGGGCGCGACGCTGCTGTTCGCGCATGGCTTCAACATCCACTTCAAGCAGATCAAGCCGCGCAAGGACCTGAACGTGGTGCTGATCGCGCCGAAGGGGCCGGGCGGTCTGGTGCGTCGCCAGTACCAGCAGGGCCGCGGCGTTCCCGCGCTGATTGCGGTGGCGCAGGGCCCGCAGAAGGAAGCCTTCAACATCGCGCTGGCCTATGCCCATGGCATCGGCAGCACCCGTGGCGGCGTACTGGCCACCACCTTCGCCGAAGAGACCGAGACCGACCTGTTCGGCGAGCAGGTGGTGCTGTGCGGCGGCACGTCCGACCTCATCCTCAAGGGTTTCGAGACGCTGGTGGAAGCCGGCTACCAGCCCGAGGTGGCCTACTACGAAGTGCTGCATGAACTGAAGCTCATCGTCGACCTGCTGCACGAGGGCGGCCTCGCCAAGATGCACAAGTACATCTCCACCACCGCCAAGTGGGGCGACATGATTTCCGGTCCGCGGATCATCAACCGCAAGACCAAGAAGGAAATGAAAGCCGTGCTGGGCGACATCCAGTCGGGCAAGTTCGCCCGCCGCTGGATCGCCGAGAACAAGTCGGGCCTGAAGAAGTACAACAAGCTGATGAAGGCCGACCTGAACCACAAGATCGAGAAGGTCGGAGCCAAGCTGCGCGAGCGCATGCCCTGGCTCTCGGACGAACGCGCCTAGGAGGTTTGAAGAAACGCCATGCCCATCCAAGCTACGCCCTACATCTGGTTCAACGGCAAGCTCGTTCCCTGGGAAAAGGCGACGGTACATGTACTGTCGCATGCCCTGCACTACGGCTCGTCGGTGTTCGAGGGTGTACGCGCGTATGCAACGCCGAAGGGCGTGGCGATCTTCCGCCTGGCCGACCACACGCGCCGGCTGTACGACTCGGCGAAGATCTACCGCATCAACGTGCCCTTCACGCCGGAGCAGCTCAATGCCGCCCAGCGTGAAGTGGTGGCGGTGAACGGCCTGAAGAACGGCGCGTATCTGCGCCCGGTCGCCTTCCGCGGCTATGGCGAGATCGGCGTGGCGCCGAAGATCGATCCCCCCGTCGACGTGGCCGTGGCCGCGTGGGAATGGGGCAAATATCTGGGCGCGGATTCGGAAGCCGAGGGCGTGGATGTGTGCATCTCGTCCTGGCAGCGCGTCGCGCCCAACACCCTGCCGGCCATGGCCAAGGCCGCGGGCAATTATCTTTCCAGCCAGCTGATCAGCATGGAGGCCAAGCGCCTGGGCTTCGTCGAGGGCATCGGCCTGGCGCCGGATGGCACCGTGAGCGAAGGCGCCGGCGAGAACCTGTTCCTGATCCGCGATGGCGTGATCCACACGCCGGGCTTCGCGCATTCGGTGCTGGGCGGCATCACGCGCGACACGGTGATCAAGCTGGCCCGCGACATGGGCTACGAGGTCCGCGAAACTTCAATCCCGCGCGAGATGCTGTACATCGCCGATGAGCTGTTCTTCACCGGCACCGCCGCGGAGATCACGCCCATCCGTTCGGTGGACCGCATCACCGTGGGTGCGGGTCGCCGCGGCCCGGTCACCGAGAAGCTGCAGAAGGCCTTCTTCGGCCTGTTCACCGGCGCGACGCCGGACAAGTACAACTGGCTCGACCTGGTTGACATGTCCGCCACCCCGCGCGCGGTGGGCGCCTGACCGGAGAGGCAATCATGACCGCACCGAAAACGCTCTTCCAGAAAGTCTGGGAGAGGCACGAGGTTGTCCCCGAGACTGCCGATACGCCGGCGGTGCTCTTCATCGACCTGCATCTGATCCATGAAGTGACCACGCCGCAGGCTTTCAGCGTGCTGCGCGAGCGCGGCCTGCCCGTGCGCCGCACCGACCTCACGCTGGGCACGATGGATCATTCCACGCCCACGCGCACCGAACAGGTGTTCGGCGGGCAGCCCATCGCCATCGAATCGGCCGCGAAGCAGGTGAAGCAGCTCGAGATCAACTGCGCCGAGTTCGGCGTGGAGCTGCTGAACATGGCAAGCGGCCTGCGCGGCATCGTGCACGTGATCGGGCCGGAGCTGGGCGCAACGCAGCCGGGCAAGACCATCGTCTGCGGCGACAGCCACACCAGCACCCACGGCGCCTTCGGAGCGCTGGCCTTCGGCATCGGGACCACCGAGGTGGGACATGTGCTGGCCACGCAGTGCCTGCTGCAGACCAAGCCGAAGACGCTGGCCATCACGGTGAACGGCAGGCTGCGGCCTGGCGTCACCGCCAAGGACCTGGTGCTCGCCATCATCGGCAGGATCGGCGTGGGCGGCGGCACGGGGCATGTCATCGAGTTCCGCGGCGAGGCCATCCGCGCGCTGTCGATGGACGAACGCATGACCGTGTGCAACATGTCCATCGAGGCCGGCGCGCGAGCGGGCATGGTGGCGCCGGATGAAACCACCTTTGCATACCTGAAAGGTCGTCCGCGCGCGCCACAGGGCGCGGAGTGGGACAAGGCCGTGGCCGACTGGAAGACGCTGGTCGGCGACGAAGGCGCAGTGTTCGACCGCGAGGTCGTGCTCGATGCATCGAGCGTGGAGCCCATGATCACCTGGGGCACACATCCGGGCATGGTGGCCGCGGTAGGTGGCAACGTGCCGGCCACCAGCAATGATCCGGTGTTTGGCAAAGCGCTGGAATACATGGGCTTCACTGCCGGCCAGAAGCTGGCCGGCAGCCCCATCAACGTGGTGTTCGTGGGTAGCTGCACGAATTCGCGGCTGACCGACCTGCGGGCCGCAGCCAGCGTGCTCAAGGGCCGCAAGATTGCCGCCGGCGTGCAGATGCTGGTGGTGCCCGGCTCGCAGCAGATCAAGAAGCAGGCCGAGGCCGAAGGGCTGGACACGATCTTCCGCGATGCGGGCGCAGAGTGGCGCGAGTCAGGCTGCTCGATGTGCCTGGGCATGAACGGCGACACCGTGGGCAAGGGCCAGTACTCGGTGAGCACCAGCAACCGCAACTTCGAAGGCCGCCAGGGCGTGGGGGCGCGCACGCTGCTCGCCAGCCCGCTGACGGCAGCGGCCTCGGCGGTGCGCGGCGCCATTACCGATCCGCGGGAGCTCATGGCCGCCCCGCGCGATCTGTCGCAGGGGGCTTGAGGATCCACATGCAGGCTTTTACCAGCATCACCTCGCGCACGGCCGTGCTGCCGCGCACCGACATCGACACCGACCAGATCATCCCTGCCCGCTTCCTGCGCACCACGGTGCGCGAAGGCATGGGCAAGCACCTGTTCTCGGAATGGCGCTACCTGGCCGATGGCTCGCCGAATCCGGCCTTCGTGCTGAACCAGCCAGCCGCGGCCGGCTGCACGGTGCTGGTGGGCGGTCGCAATTTCGGCTGCGGCTCCTCGCGCGAGCATGCGCCCTGGGCGCTGCTCGACTTCGGCATCCGCGCCGTGGTCAGCACCGAGTTCGCGGACATCTTCCGTTCGAATTCCCTGAAGAACGGCCTGGTGCCGGTGATCGTCGACGAGGCCACGCACCAGTGGCTCATCGCCAATCCGGGAGTGGAAGTCACGGTGGACCTCGCGTCGAGTTCACTGAAGCTGCCCGGCGGCAAGGCCGTCACCTTCCCCATCGAGCCTTTCGCGCGCTACTGCCTGATGCATGGCGTGGACCAGCTCGGCTACCTGTTGTCGAAGAACGCGGAGATCTCCGCGTACGAAAAGCGTCGCGCCGCGCGTTGAGCGGCGCCCGACCCGCGGAGTTTCATCATGAAGGCAAAGATCACCGTCCTCGGTGGCGATGGCATTGGTCCGGAAGTCACGGCGCAAGGCGTACGCGCGCTGCAGAAGGTTGCGCAACTCTTCGGCCACGAGTTCGCGCTGGAAGAGCGTGACTTCGGCGGCATCGCCATCGACCGGCACAACGACCCGCTGCCTGCCGCGACGCTCGCGAGCTGCCTGGCCAGCGACGCCATCCTGCTGGGCGCCATCGGCGGCCCGAAATGGTCCGCGCCGGACGCGAAACTGCGGCCCGAGGCGGGCCTGCTGCGACTGCGCAGGGAACTGGGTGTTTATGCCAACCTGCGCCCTGTGGCGGTGCATCCTGCCCTGGCCGACTCCACCACGCTGAAGGCCGAGGTGGTGCGCGGCGTGGACCTGGTGTTCGTCCGCGAACTCACCGGCGGTATCTACTTCGGCGCCAAGACGCGCACCGCCACCGAGGCCAGCGACCTGTGCAGCTACAGCGCGGCGGAAGTGGAGCGCGTCACGCGCGTGGCCGGGCGGCTGGCGCAGGCGCGACGCCGCAAGCTCACCTCCATCGACAAGTCGAACGTGCTCGATACCTCGCGGCTGTGGCGCGAGGTGGTGACACGAGTGATGAAGGCCGAATTCCCCGGCGTTGCCGTGGAGCACATCCTGGTGGATTCCGCGGCCATGCACCTGATCCGCCGACCGGCGGATTTCGATGTGATCGTCACCGAGAACATGTTCGGCGACATCCTCACGGATGAAGCCTCGATGCTGGCGGGGTCGCTGGGCTTGTCGCCGTCGGCCTCGCTGGGTGATGGCAAGCGCGGGCTCTACGAGCCCATCCACGGCTCTGCGCCCGACATCGCCGGCAAGGGCATCGCGAATCCCGTGGGCACCATCCTCAGCGTCGCCTTGCTGCTGCGGCATTCGCTGGGGCTGGAAGCCGAAGCACGCGCCGTCGAGGCTGCCGTGGCGCAGGCTCTGGAGCAGGGATTGCGCACCGCGGATATCGCCGCGGGTGGCAAGGCGGTGAGCACCGCCGATGCTGGCGCGGTCATCACCGGGCTGATCCGCAAGGCCTGAACCAGATCGGAGGACGGGTGTACGAACTGATACGCCCGCTCCTCTTCTGCGTTGGACCGGAGCAAGCGCATCGCGCCGTTCTCATTGCCCTGCGCCTGTCTGCCAGACTGCCTTCGCGCGAGCCCGCAACGGATCCCGTCGAAGTGATGGGACTCCGGTTTCCGAATCGCGTGGGGCTGGCCGCGGGCTTCGACAAGAATGCCGTGGCGATTGATGGCTTGTGGCGCCTGGGATTTGGCTTCATCGAGATAGGCACGGTCACGCCGCGCGCGCAACCCGGGCGGCCGCGCCCGCGCTTGTTCCGGCTGCGGCGGCAACACGCCCTCATCAATGCACTGGGTTTTCCCAATGATGGCATCGACAAGATTGCAGGACGTCTGCGGGGCCGCCGCCCGTCCACGGGCATGCTGGGCGTGAATATCGGCAAGAACGCCGACACGCCGCTCACGTCCGCAGTGGATGACTATGTGGCCTGCCTGAGGGGATTTCAGGCGGTTGCCGACTACATCGCCGTGAACATTTCTTCGCCGAATACCGAGGCGCTGCGGGAGCTGCACGAACCCTCGAAGCTGGCGCCCCTGCTGGCGGCGCTTGTCGAGGAGCGCGAATCGGGGCGAAAAGCGACCGGTCGCAGCCCCCCTCTGCTGCTGAAGATATCCCCGGATCTGGACGTGGCAACGATGGAGTCCGTGGCACGCTCACTCCAGGCTGCCCGTTTCGACGGTGTGATCGCCACGAACTCCACCGTGCAACGGCCGCCACCAGTTGCCTGCGATGCACCTGCAGGAGGACTGAGTGGTCCGCCGCTTCGGGAACTCTCGCTCACAGCCATCTCCCGCTTGCGGTCGCGGCTCGGTCCCGCATTTCCGATAATCGGCGTCGGCGGGATCGACAGCCCCGCCACCGCGCAGGCGATGCGGTCCGCGGGGGCGGACCTCGTCCAGCTGTACACGGGACTCGTCTACAAGGGTCCGCGGCTGATACGACAGTGCACGGACGCCCACTTGAACGGTCAAACCCTGGCAAGCGGATCGACATCATGACGCAAACGTTCCCCCAATCCATGCGCATCCTGGTACTTGGCGCCGGCGGCACCGGCGGTTACTTCGGCGGCCGCCTCGCGCAGGCGGGCTGCGATGTGACGTTCCTGGTGCGCCCCGCCCGCGCCGCGCGACTGCGGACCAATGGACTGGTGATCCGAAGCCCGCTGGGCGATGCGCGGCTTCCGGTGCCGGTAGTCGAAGGCTCCGCGCTCACGCCCGACTACGACCTGATCCTGCTCAGCTGCAAGGGCTACGATCTGGCCGCGGCGATGCAAGCCATCGCGCCCGCGATGCGTCGGCCCGGCGTGGCCCTGCTGCCGCTGCTGAATGGCCTTGCACACTACGACGCGCTCGACGCCGCCTTCGGCCCGCAGCAGGTGCTGGGCGGGCTGTGCCATATCAGCGTGGCGCTCAATGCCGCAGGCGAAATCGAGCACTTCAACCACTTGCAGTCGCTCACCTTCGGCGAGCGCGACGCCGGCGCATCACCCGACCGCTGTGCGCGCATTGCGGCGCAGCTGGCACGCGCATCCTTCAAGTCTCATTGCAGCGCGAACATCCTGGACGACCTGTGGGGCAAGTTCGCCTTCATGGCGGCCGGCGCCTCGCTCACCTGCCTGATGCGCGCCAGCGTTGGCGACATCGTTGCCAGCCCCGAGGGCGAAGCAGTGGCTCGTCGGCTGCTGGACGAGTGCCAGTCGATTGCCCGCGCGGCGGGACACCCGGTGAGCGATACCAACGCTGATTTCGCCGCCCGCACGCTGTGCGCGACGGGTTCGCCCTTCAAGGCTTCGATGCTGCGCGACATCGAAGCCGGCCGGCGCGTGGAAGCGGATCATCTGGTTGGAGACATGCTGCGGCGGGGCCGGCAGCTGGGGCAATCCGTGACCATGCTGCAGGCTGCCTATGCGCATCTGCTTGCCTATGAATGCTCGTCGCTGCCTGCGGGAACCTCGAGCCCGGCGCAATGACCGCCTGCCGCGGCACTTCGGCCGCTGGGATCCGGACCTCGACGAGGTCTAGCCTCTCGCCCGCTTGAGCCCCGCGTCGAGATCCCGCTGCAGGTCCTCGACCGATTCGATGCCGATGGACAGCCTGAGCAGGCCATCGACCAGCCCCGCAGCCGCGCGCGCCTCCGGCGCCATCGCCGCATGCGTCATCGACGCCGGATGCGCCACCAGGCTTTCCACGCCGCCGAGCGATTCGGCCAGCGAGAAGAATTCCAGCCCCTTCACGAAGCGGCGCACGGCGTTCTCGCCGCCTTCCAGTTCGAAGGTGACGATGGCGCCGAAGCCCTTCTGCTGTCGTTTCGCCAACTCATGCCCGGGATGCGAGGCCAGGCCCGGGTAGTACACCTTGCGCACGCCGGGCTGCTTCACCAGCCACTCGGCCAGTTGCTGCGCATTGCGGCCATGGACCGCCAGACGCGCCTCCAGTGTGCGCAGGCCGCGCAGCGTGAGGAAGCTGTCGAAGGCACTGGCGGTGAGACCCAGGCAGTTGGCCCACCAGCCCACCTGCTCGTGCAGTTCCTTCGTCGCGGAGATCGCCGCGCCGCCGACCACGTCGCTGTGGCCGTTGATGTACTTGGTGGTGGAATGCACCACGATGTCCGCGCCCAGTTCGATGGGGCGCTGCCATGCCGGCGACAGGAAGGTGTTGTCCACCACCACCAGCGTGCCCTTGCCTTTCACTTTCTTCGCCAGGCCCGCGATATCGGTGATGCGCAGCAGCGGATTGCTGGGGGTTTCGATCCACAGCATGTCGGTCTTCTGCGCAAGCGCCGCATCGAGCGCGGCTTCATCGGCGAAGCGCACGAAATCCACCTTCAGCTCGTTGCGCTTGTTCCAGGCGGTGAACAGGCGGAACGTGCCACCGTAGCAGTCATGAGGCGCAACGATGCGTGCACCCTGCGGCAGCAGGTGACCCACCAGCGTGATGGCGCCCATGCCGGTGCCGGTGATGATGCCGCCCGCGCCGCCTTCCAGATCCGCCAGCGCATTGCCCAGCAGGTCGCGGGTGGGATTGCCCGAGCGCGAGTAGTCGTAGGCGCGCTTGTCGCCGTAGCCGCGGAAGGCATAGGTGGAGGAAAGGTGGATGGGTGGTACCACGGCGCCGGTGACGTCGTCGGATTCCAGGCCGGCGCGCACCGAGCGCGTGGTGAATGTGGGGCGGTCGCTCAAGGGGATTCTCCGGGATAAACCAATGCGAGCACGGCACGCAGCTGCTCGGCTTCCTTCAGGAAGGCATCATGACCCAGCAGCGAGGAAAACTCATGTAGCCGCGCGTCGGGCAGCCGCGCGGTGAGCGCGCGCATGTCGGCGATGGGCACGAGCTGGTCCTCGCGCACGGCCACCACCTCGGTGCGCACGGGGATGCGCGTGGCGTTCACCTGATGCAGGTCGATGGATTCGGACAGGCAGATGAAGGATTCGGGCCGCGTGCGTGCGGCATAGTCACGGCCGCGTGCCGCGAGGTATTCCTCCACCGGGAACACGGGGCGATCGCCGGTCATCTGCGGCGCGGCGCGGAAGCGTGCGGCGAATTCCTCGGGACTGCGGTAGGTGGACATGGCCAGCGCACGCGCCAGCTCCAGCGCCTGCGTGGAACAGCCGCAGGCCAGGCCCAGCCGCGCGATGTTGCGCTGGACGCTGCGCCAGGCAGTGGCCATCGGATGTGGCTGGTCGGCGGCGCTGATGACGATCAGCCGTTCGACGCGCTGCGGATAGCGCTCACCGAAGGCCAGCGCCACCATGCCACCGTACGAGGCACCGACAATTGCGGCCAGCTTCGCGATTCCCAGGTGATCCAGCACGCGCAGGATGGCATCGGCCTGGTCGTAGCTGGAAATGCCGGGAAAACTGCCGCCGGCAGCAGGTCCGGTGCTGGTGCCGCTGGCGCCGATGTAATCCATGCCGAGCACGGCCACGCGCTGGGTGTCGAGCGCCTTGCCCGGACCCACGATCTCGTGCCACCAGCCGTTGCGGCCGCCGGCGGGGTCGAACACCTGCCGGGAGGCCGAAATTCCGCCCAGGGCCAGCACCACGGGCTGCCCAGCCTCGCCAGCGAGGCTCCAGCCGATGCGCAGGGAATCCAGGGTGCCGCCGTGATGCAGGCGGACGGGGGTGTTGATGGCTAGGACGCCTTCTTGGGGCGCCATGGTCGACTCGTTGGACATGGAATTGGACGCTGGATTTTAGGGTAGCGCGGGACAGATAGCACGGGGACCGCGCCCGGCCGGACCCGCCCCCGCCGTGCGCACGGGGCTATCGCCGCGCGTTCCAATGTGTTAGCGTGCTATTACATTACCATGAAGACCAACCGCCAGTTCTCGCCGCGCCACGAGGCGCAGACCGAACGCAACCTGGTGGCGGCGATGCTCACGCAGCGCACGCCCGAGGAACTGCGCGCCTTCCTGAAAGACCTTTGCACCCCCGCCGAGCTGCAGGCCATGGCCGACCGCTGGGCGGTGGTGGAATATCTGCAGCAACAACTGCCCTACCGCGAGATACACCGCATCACCGGCGTCAGCGTCACCACCATCGGCCGCGTGGCGCGTTACCTCGCCACCGGCGCCGGTGGTTATGCGCTGGCCGTGAAGCGCCTGGAGAACCTGTGAGCATCGACAAGGAAACCCGCCTGAAGCTGGCCGTGCAGAAGTCCGGACGGCTGACGGATCATTCGCTCGACCTGCTGGCGCGCTGCGGCCTGAAGCTCTCGCGCGGCAAGGACCAGCTCATGGGCTTCGGCGAGAACCTGCCGCTCGACGTGCTGTTCGTGCGCGATGACGACATTCCCGACCTGGTGCAGGAAGACGTCTGCGATCTGGGCCTCGTGGGCCTGAATGTGCTGGAGGAGCGGCGGCTGGAAATGGCTGCGCGCGGCGCGGCCGCCCGTTTCGAGATACTGCGCCGACTGGACTTCGGCCACTGCCGCCTGTCGCTGGCGGTGCCCGAGGGCATGGCGTGGAAGGACCTTTCCTCCATCGCGGGGCTGCGCATCGCAACGACCTACCCTGCAATGCTGGCGGACTTCCTGCAGAAGAACGGCATCAAGGCCGAGATCGTCACGCTGTCCGGCGCGGTGGAGATCGCGCCGCGGCTGGGGCGGGCGGACCTGATCTGCGATCTGGTGTCATCGGGCTCCACGCTGCAGGCCAATCACCTGCGCGAAGTGCACACCATACTGAACAGCCAGGTAGTGCTGATCCGCACGCCCATGGCGCTGTCGAAGTTCAAGGAGGACTGGATCTCGCGGTTGCTGCTGCGCCTCGATGGCGTGGAGCAGGTGAAGGAAAGCAAGTACATCATGCTGCACGCGCCGCGCGCGGCGCTGCCGCGCATCCGCGAACTGCTGCCTGGCAGCGAATCGCCGACGATCATTCCGCTGGAAGGCTCGACCGACAAGGTGGCGGTGCATGCGGTGTGTCGCGAAAACGTGTTCTGGGAAACGCTCGAAAGCCTGAAGGCCGCCGGCGCCAGTGCCATGCTGGTGCTGCCGGTGGAAAAGATGCTGGCCTGAAATGAAGATGCAGGTTCTCCACTGGAATTCACTCGATGCGGCCGAGCGGCGCGAGGCGCTGTCGCGGCCGCAGCTCGACGCGGCCGGCGACATCGAAACGCTGGCACGCTCCATCATCCGCGAAGTGCGCAAGGAGGGCGATGCGGCGCTGCTGGCCTTTGCCGAGCGCTTCGATCGCGCGAAGCTGTCGTCGCTGGCGGTGAGCCAGGCGGAATTCGATCACGCCGAAACGCAGCTCGAAGCGCGGCAGATCGCGGCCATCGAAACCGCCATCGACAATGTGCGGCGATTCCACGCCGCGCAGCTTGCCGCGCCGCTGTCGATGGAGGTGATGCCCGGCGTGCACTGTGAGCGGCTGTATCGGCCGATTCCCGCCGTGGGATTGTACGTGCCCGCCGGCTCCGCGCCCCTGCCCTCCACCGTGATCATGGTGGCCGTGCCGGCGCTGCTGGTGGGCTGCCCGCAGCGCGTGCTGTGCACGCCGCCGGCAGCCGATGGGCGCGCCAACGCTGCGGTGCTGGCGGCGGCGCGCCGCTGCGGCGTGACCCAGGTGTTCAAGGCCGGCGGCGCGCAGGCCGTGGCGGCCATGGCATATGGCACGCGCTCGGTGCCCAAGGTGGACAAGATTTTCGGACCCGGCACGGCACTGACCACTGCCGCCAAGCAGATCGTGGCAGCGGATCCGAATGGCGCAGCCTGCGACCTGCCCGCGGGGCCTTCCGAAGTGCTGGTGATTGCCGATGACCAGGCCAACGCCGCCTTCGTGGCGTCGGATCTGCTGGCGCAGGCCGAGCACGATGTGCGCGCGCAGGCCATTCTGGTGACGGATTCGGCTGCACTGGCCACAGCAGTTGCGGATGAGTTCGAGCGCCAGAAGCGCACGTTGTCGCGCGGCGGCATCCTGGCGCAGTCGGCTGCCAATTGCCGGGCCATCGTGGTGCAGGACATCGCCACGGCCGTGGCGGTCTCCAATGACTACGCACCTGAGCATCTCATCGTGCAGACGCGCGACCCGCGGACACTGCTCGATGGCATCCTGAACGCGGGCTCGGTGTTCCTCGGCGCCTGGTCGCCGGAATCCATGGGCGACTACTGCTCCGGAACCAACCACGTGCTGCCCACCTACGGCTACGCGCTCGCCTACAGCGGCCTGTCGATCACGGACTTCCAGAAGCGGATGACGGTGCAGGAACTCACCGCCGACGGACTGCGCGCGCTGGGCCCCGTGGCCGAAACGCTGGCCAGCCTCGAGGGACTGGATGCGCACGCACGTGCGGTGACGCTGCGGCTTGAAACGCTGGCGAGCCGGTCATGAGCTGGCTGGTGGATCGCGCGCGGCCGGACATCCAGGCACTGGCGCCGTACAGCCATGCCGCTTGGGAACCCTCGCTGACGCGCATGCATGCGAATGAGCTGCCCTGGCGTGTGGAGGGCGATGCGTCGGCTGCGGGCCTGAACCGTTACCCGGAACCGCAGCCGCCGGCGCTGGTGCAGGGACTGGCGCGGCTCTATGGCGTGGATGCGAACCAGGTTCTGGTCGGCCGCGGCAGCGATGAGGCCATCGACCTCCTGATGCGCGTGTACTGCCGGGCGGGCGTGGACAACGTCATTCTCTGCCCGCCCACCTTCGGCATGTATGGCGTGGCAGCCCGCATCCAGGGCGCGCAGGTGCGCGCGGTGCCGCTGCAGGCCGATGCCGGCTTTGCGCTGGATGAGGCGGCGCTGCTGGCGCGCGTGGACGACAACACCAAACTGGTGTTCGTGTGCTCGCCCAACAATCCCACGGCCAACGTGGTTCCACCGGAGCAACTGCTGCGCATCGCGCGCACGCTGGCGCCGCGCGCGCTGCTGGTGGTGGACGAGGCCTACATCGACTTCGCGCCGGTGGAGAGTCTGTGTCGCTGGTTGAAGGAAGTGCCGGGTCTGGCAATCCTGAAGACGCTGTCGAAGGCGCATGGCCTGGCTGGCGCGCGCGTGGGTGCACTGCTTGCGTCGCCCGAGGTCATCGCGCTGGCCCGCAAGGTGATTCCGCCCTACGCCATCACCGAACTCACGGTGGAAGCGGTGACACCACTGCTGGAACCCGCCGCGGTGGAGCGCATGCGTGCCCGCTCGGCGGCGCTGCTGCGCGAACGCACGCGGCTGGCCGAAGGCCTTGCCCGCTCGCCGCTGATCAGCAAGGTGTGGCCCAGCGATGCGAACTTCCTGCTGGTGGACAGCACCGCGCCTGACGAAGTGCTTGCGCGCGTGCGCAAGGCCGGCCTCATCATCCGCGACGTGCGACAGCCCGCGCTGCCGCGGTCGCTGCGCATTTCCGTGGGCACGCCGGAGCAGAACGACCGCGTGCTGGAGAGTTTGAAGTGAGCGACACGCCGCAGAAAGTCCTGTTCATCGACCGCGATGGCACGCTGATCGAGGAGCCGCCCGATGAGCAGGTGGACAGCCTCGCCAAGGTGCGCTGGCTGCCCGATGTGTTCTCCTCGCTGCAGCAGCTGGTGGCCGCCGGCTACCGGCTGGTGATGGTGACGAATCAGGACGGCCTGGGCACGGCCAGCTTCCCGCGCGAGCAGTTCGAAGGCCCGCAGAACTTCGTCGTGGACACGCTGGCCTCGCAAGGCATCCACTTCGATGCCATCTGCATTTGCCCGCACAAGCCGGCTGACAACTGTGAATGCCGCAAACCCAAAGCCGCGATGGTGAAGGATTACCTGGCGGCGACGCGGGTGGATTTCGCGCGCAGCGCGGTGATCGGCGATCGCATCACCGACATGCAGTTTGCCGGCAACCTCGGCGTGCGCGGGCTGCGCGTGCAGAAAAGCGGCAGCGCGGCGGAGACCTGGCCCGCCATCGCGCGGGAGCTGCTGTCGCGCCGCGCGCACCATGAGCGCAAGACCCGGGAAACCGATATCAGCATCGATGTTGATCTGGATGCCGAAGGACCCATCCACATCGACAGCGGGCATGGCTTCTTCAACCACATGCTGGAGCAGCTCGCCAAGCATGGCGGCTTCTCGCTGCAACTCACCTGCAGGGGTGACCTGGAGATCGACGAGCACCACACCGTCGAGGACTGCGCGCTGGCGCTGGGCGCCGCGCTGCGCCTGGCGCTGGGTGACAAGCGCGGCATTGCGCGCTATGGCTTCCTGCTGCCCATGGATGAGTCGCGCGTGCAGGTGGCAATCGACCTCTCGGGCCGGCCCTATGCCTTGTTCGAAGGCAAGTTCGGACGCAGCGAAGTCGGTGGCCTGCCCACCGAAATGGTGCCCCACTTCTTCCGTTCGCTGGCCGAGACGCTGGGCGCGGCGCTGCATGTCAGCGTGACCGGTGACAATACGCATCACATGGTGGAAGCCTGCTTCAAGGGCACGGGCCGCGCGCTGCGCCAGGCCATTCGCCACGAAGGCAAGGAGCTGCCCTCCACCAAGGGCACGCTGTAGATGGCCGACGTCGTCATCATCGACAGCGGCGGCGCCAACCTCGCCTCGCTGGGTTTCGCGCTGACGCGGCTCGGCGCACGCGCCGAAGTCAGCGTGGATGTGGATCGCATCCGGCGCGCCTCGCATGTACTGCTGCCCGGCGTGGGCGCGGCGCACGACACCATGGCGCGGCTGCGCCAGCACGGGCTCGACCGGTTGATTCCGGCATTGCGCCAACCCGTGCTGGGCATTTGTCTGGGCATGCAGCTCCTGTTCGAGTCGTCGGAGGAAGCCGCCGCCGGCAGCACGCACACCACCACACTGGGCGTGGTACCCGGCCGTGTGGCACGCATGCAGGGTTCGCCGACGCGACCCGTGCCGCACATGGGCTGGAACCAGCTCGAACCGGCAAAGACCGATCCGCTGTTCGAGGGCATAGAGGCCGGCGCCTATGTGTATTTCGTGCACAGTTTCGCCGCGCCGGTCACCGCGGACACGCTGGCCACCAGCGACTACGAGGGCCGCTTCTGCGCGGCCGTGCGACGCGGCAATTTCCGCGGCGTGCAGTTCCATCCCGAACGATCGGCCGGCGTCGGCGCCCGACTGATCGCCAATTTCATCGCCCTGCCGGAGTGACCTTGCTGCTGATTCCTTCCATCGACCTTCGTGGTGGCCACTGCGTGCGGCTGCTGAAGGGCGAGTTCGACGCCGAGACGAAGTACGACATCGATCCGGCCGACCTGCTCACGCGTTATGCCGATGCCGGCGTGCGCTGGCTGCACCTGGTGGACCTCGATGGCGCCCGCGATGGCGCGCCAGGCAATCGCGACCTCATCCGCCGCATGGCAGGCCAGTCGCGCATCCGCATCCAGCTCGGCGGCGGACTGCGCAATCGCGCACTGGTCGATGAGGCATTGGCCGCGGGCGTGAGCCGCGCGGTGATCGGCAGCGCCGCGGTCGAAGATCCCGGACTGCTGCGTGCGTTGCTGGCCGACTACGGCGCCGGACGCATCTGCCTTGCCATCGACGTGCGCGTGGACGAGCAGCGCGTACCCCGCGTGCGCACCCGCGGCTGGGTGAAGGAACATGCTCTGTCGCTGTGGGAACTGCTCGCCTCCTTCGCCGACACGCCGCTGCAGCATGTGCTGTGCACCGACATCGAGCGCGACGGCGCACTGGGCGGGCCCGGGTTCGAGCTGTATGCCGAGGCGCAGCGTCGCTTCCCGCAGATCGCGTGGCAGGCCTCGGGCGGCATCCGCTCGGCGGCGGACCTCGCGCGGCTGGATTCGATGGGCCTCGCCGCCGCCATCAGCGGCAAGGCGCTGCTCGAAGGTCGCATCAGCATGGAGGAGTTGCAGCCATACTTGCGCGACGCCTGATCCCCTGCCTGGATGTCCGCGATGGCCAGGTCGTCAAGGGCGTGCGGTTCCGGGACCATCGTGTGGTGGGCGAGATCCTCGAGCTCGCGCGGCGCTATCGCGACGAAGGCGCCGACGAACTGGTGTTCTACGACATCACTGCAAGCCCGCAGGGGCGATCGGTGGATCGAAGCTGGATCGGCCGCGTGGCCGAGGTGCTCGACATCCCCTTCTGCGTCGCGGGCGGCATCCGCACCGTGGCCGACGCCGAGGCCGTGCTCAATGCCGGCGCCGAGAAGATCTCGGTGAATTCACCTGCGCTGATCGATCCACCACTGATCGACAGACTGGCGTCGCGCTTCGGCTCGCAATGCGTGGTGGTGGGCATCGACAGCCAGACCACCCCCGAGGGCTTTCGCGTGTACCAGTTCACCGGCGACCCCGACCGCAGCCGCGATTCGGGACGCGACACGCTGCAATGGGTGCGCGAGGCGCAGGACCGCGGCGCCGGCGAGATAGTGCTCAACTGCATGGCCAGCGATGGCGTGCGGCGCGGCTATGACCTGGCGCAGCTCACCGCCGTGCGCGCGGTGTGCCATGTGCCGCTGGTGGCCTCCGGCGGCGCCGGCGCGCCGGAGCACTTCGCCACGCTGTTCGAGCAGCATGCCGCCGACGCGGCGCTGGCGGCCAGCGTGTTTCACAGCGGCCAGATCGCCATTCCGGAACTGAAGCAGTACCTGCGCGCAAGACACATCGAGGTGCGCACATGAACCATCCCATGCTCGACATCGACTCTCTCGACTGGAACAAGTCCGGCGGGCTGGTGCCGGCCGTCATCCAGGACGCATCCAGCGAAGCGGTGCTGATGCTGGGCTACATGAACCGCGAGGCGCTGCAGGAGACCCTGTCGCGCCACCGCGTGGTGTTCTTCAGCCGCACGCGTGACCGGCTCTGGGAGAAGGGCGAAACCTCCGGCAACACGCTGGACGTGGTGTCCGTGACGGCCGACTGCGACTGCGATGCGCTGCTGGTGCGCGTGCATCCGCAGGGTCCCACCTGCCACCGCAACACCCCCACCTGCTTCGGCGATGGCGCGCCGCCGCGGTCGGAGGGCCTGGGGTTCCTGGCCCAGCTCGAAACCGTCATCGCCTCGCGCATCGCGCAAAGCCCGGAGGGCAGCTATACCGCGAAGCTGTACAGTCAGGGCATCAAGCGCATGGCGCAAAAGGTCGGCGAGGAAGGCGTGGAGGTTGCGCTGGCCGCCCAGACGGGCGACAACGCCGAACTGGTCGGTGAAGCCGCCGACCTCGTGTTCCACCTGGCACTGCTGCTTCGCGCGCGCGATCTGTCGCTGGATGCCGTGGGCGCCGAACTGGCCGCACGACACAACGCCCGCAAGTAGCCACCGGCGACCGGCTAGGCCGGCAGCACGATCTCTTCCGGCGGCTGCCGCAGGTTGTAGCTCGACGCCATCGAACGGCCGTAGGCACCGGTGTTTGCGATCAGCAGCACATCGCCTTCACGCGTCACCGGCAGCAGCCGGTCATGCCCGAGCACATCGCCGCTTTCGCAGATCGGCCCCACCACGTCGAAGCTGCCCACGTTGGGCTTGCCCAGCTGCGTCAGATTCACGATCTCGTGGAAGGCGCCGTACAGCGCCGGACGGATCAGTGCGTTCATGCCCGTGGCCACACCCACATAGCCCTGATCGCCTTTCTGCTTGAGCTGCGTGACGCGGGCGAGCAACACTCCGCCCACGGCCACCAGGTAGCGGCCCGGCTCGATCCACAGCGAAATCCCGGGATGCTTCGACTTGAACTCGAGCAGCCCTGCATCGAGCGCCGCCAGGTCCACCGGGGCGCGATGGTTCGAATCCGGCACACCGAAGCCACCGCCGATGTTCAGCGTGGTGATGCCGCCCAGCTGCGAAGCCACTGCGGCCAGTTCCGCCGCCGTCTGCGTCCAGTTGCGGATGTCGTTGATGCCGCTGCCCGTGTGCGCATGCAGACCGAAGATCACCGCGCCGGAGGATTTCGCCAGCGACTTCAGCTCGTCGATTTCCGACAGCGGCACGCCGAACTTGGCGTAGGTGCCGGCGGTGCGCACATGGGAATGATGCCCACGGCCGGTACCCGTATCGATGCGCACCAGCACCCGCTTGCCGCGGAACAGCTCCGGCCACTCGCGCAGCGCATGCAGGTTGTCCAGCGTGACGTTCACGCCCTTCGACAGCGCGTATTCATACTCCGCGCGCGGCGCGAAGTTCGGCGTGAACAGCACTTCGTCTGCGCGCAGACCCGGCAGTGTCGCGAACACATGGTCGAGCTCGGCGCGCGACACGCATTCCATCTTCACGCCGGCGCCGTGCAGCAGCTTCAGCAGCGCGGGATTCCAGTTGGCCTTGGTGGCGTAGTGCACGCGGTCCACCGACTTCAGACCGAGAAGGTCGCGGGCCGAGGCGGCCACCGTCGCGGCGTCGTACACGTAGGCCGCATCGCGGCCGTCCAGCGCCTTCACCAGCGTCGCGGCCTTGTCCTGCCACCACCAGGTGGACGGCGCAGCGGCCGTACCGGGCTTGCGGAACAGCTCCTCCCAGGTGGGGCCGATCACCTTGTCACCCGGCTCCGGATGGATCAGCAGCGCATGCAACTGCTCCACCAGCCGGTCCGCCTGGTTTTCGTCCACCACGAAGGTGAAGTTCAGGTCGTTGGCGGCCTGGCTCACCAGATAGATCTTCTGCTCGGCGAAGAAGCCGAAGGCATCGCCCAGTTCATGCAGGATGCCGCGGATGTTGCGGCCCACGAGGCTCACCGACGCACAGGGCCCGATGATCTCGGCGCGGCACAGCTCCGACAGCTCCGCCAGCAGCCGCTGCATCGCGGCCGCGTCCATGGTGTTGGCCTGCGGGTCGAGCGATACCGTGACATTGGTTTCCGACGTGGACACCAGATCCACCGACATGCCGTGGCGCTTGAACACCTGGAAGGCATCGGCGAGGAAACCCACCTCGTGCCACATGCCCGGGCTTTCCATCGACACCAGCGAGATGCCCTTCTTGACGCACACCGCCTTCACCTTGGCCGATGAATCGGAGGTATTGGCGGTGATGTGCGTGCCCTCCAGGTCGGGCACCTGCGTCGCATACACGAACAGCGGGATGCGATGCACGCGCACCGGCAGCACGCAGCGCGGATGCAGCACCTTCGCGCCGGAGCTTGCGATCTCCTGCGCCTCGTCATAGTGCAATTCGCGCAGCAATCGCGCCGAAGGCGTGTTGCGCGGATTGCCGCTGAACATGCCGGGCACGTCGGTCCAGATCTCCAGCCGGCGCGCGGCAAGCTTCGCGGCGAAATACGCGCCGGACGTATCGGAGCCGCCGCGCCCCAGCAGCACCGTGTCGCCCTTGGCGTCGCTGGCGATGAAGCCCTGCGTGATCACCACCGGCGACAGCGCCGCAAGGCGACCCGACAGCGCGGCATCCGGCGAGAAGTCGCAGGTGGAAGACAGGTAGTGCCCCTTCTCGGACTCGTGCGCCCGCACCTCGGCGTGCAGCCCTTCGCGCGCATCCCACCATTTCACCGCCAGGCCCAGCTTCGCGAGGAAGCGCGAGCCGATCTCGGTGGCCATCAGCTCGCCGGTGGACATCACCATGGCGCGCGTGCGATCCGAGACCTCGCGCGTCAGATGGATGCCCTGCGCGATCTGCCTCAGTTCGGTGAAATAGCCATCGAGTTGCGGGCTGCGGCCCACGCCCAGCTCATCGCAGAGCTGCACATGGCGCGCCACCAGCTCGTCGAGCGCGGCCTCGTGCTCGCCCTGCATCGCAGCAGCCAGCAGCCGCTCCAGCCGGTCGGTGATGCCGCTGACGGCCGAATGCACGATCAGCACATTCGCCCCTTCAGCCAGGCGTTTGCGCGTCACGGCAGCGATGTTGGTCCAGTTGGGAAGGTTCGACACGCTCGTGCCGCCGAACTTCAGCACGATCCAGCGCGCGTCTTTGCGCTCAGTCATGGGGAACTCCGCGCCCGCACGGAAGTGGGGGCGATCAGGATTCGTAATCGTCGAAATCCGACAGATCGCGCTTGAGTTTGCGATCCGCCAGCACTTCCTCGAGCTTGCTCCAGGCAGCCTTGCCGGTCTTCTTCGTCTTGTCGCGGGTGCGTTTGTCGACGCGGTCCAGCATGCGGTCGTAGTCGCTGCCGTCTTCCTGTTCAGCCAGGAATTCGTCGTCGATATCGAATCTCTCGGAGTCGCGCTCGGACATCTGCAATCGAGGTATTTATTTGGTAAATCAGCCAGTTAACCCATCCGGCCAAGCCGGCGGGCAGCGAACTATAGCCGATTCCCGCCCGCATTCAACTCCGGCTGCGCAACCTGCTGGCCCGCCGCGGGGGCCTCCTGGGGGGCCGGCGGCGCCTCGGCGGCCAGTCCCACCACGGCCGGCATGCCCCGCGCCTGGGCCAGCTCCGCCCGGGCCCTGTCCCAGTGGATGGCCACCACCGACTGCCCCAGCGCCTGCTCCAGCAGCCCCTCGAACACCGCGAGGTCGGGCTCCCGGGTCTGGCCTTCGGCATCCACCGGGGGATGCGCCTCCAGCAGCAGCTCGCCATCCACCCAGGCCACCTTCACCGGCTCGTTCACCAGATACACAGGGGTGCCCACGGCCACCATGGGGAACAGCTCCTCGATGTCCTCGGGGTACATGCGGATGCAGCCATGCGTCACGGCCATGCCCACCGCTATGGGGTTGTTGGTGCCGTGGATGAGATACGCGCCATTGAGCCCCAGCTTCATCGCATAGTTGCCCAATGGATTGTCGGGCCCCGGCCCGACCACCGCAGGCAGCGGCGGCTCGCCGTTGGCGATGTGTTCCTTGCGCACCGACTCCGGCGGCACCCAGCTCGGCCGCTCGCGCTTGTTCACTATCTTGGTCTTGCCCAGCGGCGTGCGCCAATCCATCTTCCCGATGCTGATGGGATAGGTGTAGACCAGCCGTGGCTTGCCCGCCACGGCCTTGGGATAGAAATAAAGGCGATGCTCCGGCAGGTTGACGACGATGCCCTCGCGCGGCCCCGATGGCAGCACGCGCTGGCCCGGAATCACGATGCTGCGACCGGCGCCCGGCAGCCAGGGATCCATGCCGGGATTCACCCGCACCACTTCCTCCGAGCCCAGGCTGAAGCGCCGCGCGATTTCATACAGCGTGTCCTCGTACGCGGTGAGCACGCGCTCCTCGCGACCGAACAACACTGCATCCGGCCCCGACAGTTCGTACACCGTCGCCCGGGCCGTGCCCGCCACCGCCGGCAGCAGCATCGCCGCGAGCAGCATCTTCAGGTTGCGCCTTTGCATGAGAAGCAATCTTGCGCAATCCGGCGTGGCATTCAAGAGGTCTGATAGTCTCGCCGCCGCATGCAGGACAATACCTACCTCACGGTGGCCAGTCTGGGAACGCTGGTGGGCCGCGAATTCGCCCCCACCGAGTGGATCGCCATCGACCAGCCGCGCATCGACCAGTTCGCCGAGTGCACCGGCGACCATCAGTTCATCCACGTGGATCCGGAGCGCGTGGCGCGCGAAACGCCCTTTCCGCGCACGCTGGCGCATGGCTTCCTGCTGCTGTCGCTGGCGGCCGGGCATCGGCAACGCGATTTCCCGAAGGTCGAGGATGTGGCGCTGGTGCTGAACTACGGCATGGACAAGGTGCGCTTCACTTCCCCCGTGTTCTCGGGATCGCGCGTGCGCTATCACACGCGGGTGGTGGCTGCGGAACCGCGGGGCACGGGGCGCGTGCTGCTGCGCCAGGAGGCGCGTCTCGAGGTGGAAGGCCAGGAAAAGCCGGCGCTGGTGGCCGAACTGCTGGCCCTGTACGTGGCGCGCGACGCCGCCTGAGACGCCGCGCACCGGTCAATCAGTCGCGGAGCATTACCCCGGATTGGCACCTGAATCCGGACCCAGCACCTGCTTCCAGGTCAGCTCGGTGCCGTTGCGACGGCCCTTCTCCACCAGCTTCAGGCCATTGGCATCGACCGTCAGCGTGAAGGGTTTGTCGTCGATCATGATCTCGCGCTTCAGCGGGCGTTCGAGCTTGGTGGTCATGGGTATGGACCTCTTTGGGTAACCGTTGGGGATGAGCAAGCGTACCACAGCGCCTCGCCGTGCCGTTGCTGCCGCCGACTGGCGAAAAACAGGCAACTTAAGTCGCGTCAACGCCACGTCTGCGATGCACTGCGGGTTTGGATAAACTCTGCGCGGATGAAGAAGCACAAGGCAACGCGGGACACCGCGACCGGCCCGGTCTCCGAGCGGATCCGTCGCCGGTTGCAGCGACAAGGACGCCGGTTCCATGCCAATGACAACATTGCCGATGTCATCGAATCCGGCGAAGTCGACGAGCTGATCGATGAAGTCGCTGTAAGGATGCAGGGCGTGCTCGAGTCGCTGGTCATCGATACCAAGAGCGATCACAACACGCAGGAAACCGCGCGCCGCGTCGCGAAGATGTATGTCACCGAGGTGTTCCGCGGTCGCTATTTCGCAGCGCCCACCGTCACCGAATTTCCCAACGCCGAACGCCTGAACGAATTGATGATCGTGGGCCCGGTGAAGGTGCGCAGCACCTGCAGCCATCACTTCTGCCCCATCATCGGCCGGCTGTGGATCGGACTGATGCCGAACGAACATTCGAACCTCATCGGCCTGTCGAAGTACGTGCGGCTCGCCGACTGGGTGATGACGCGCCCGCAGATCCAGGAAGAGGCCATCACGCAGATCGCCGAGCAGCTCATGACCAAGGTGAACCCCGACGGCCTCGCGCTGGTGATGGAAGCCGACCACTACTGCATGCACTGGCGCGGCGTGAAGGACGACGACGCCAAGATGATCAACAGCGTGATGCGTGGTTCCTTCCTCAAGGACCACACACTGCGCCGCGAGTTCCTGTCACTCATCAAGCTGAAGAACTGAGGTCGCCATGCTGGTCCGCCTGCTCTACGCCAGTCGCGCCGCCAAGCCGCTCAACGCGAAGACGGTGGCTGCCATCCTGCTGGAATGCCAGCGCAACAATCCGCGCCGCGGCATCACCGGCGTGCTGTGCTACAGCGACGAGATCTTCCTGCAGGTGCTGGAGGGCGGCCGCGACGACGTCTGCGACACCTTCAACGCCATCGTGCGCGACGCGCGCCATGAAGCCGTGCGCCTGCTGAGTTTCGAGGAGATCGGCGAACGGCGCTTCGGCGGCTGGAGCATGGGTCAGGTCAACATCGAGAAGATCAACCCCTCGCTGCTGCTGAAGTATGCCGAGAAGCCGGAACTGAACCCCTTCACGGTGTCCGGCAAGGTGTCGATGGCATTGCTGGAAGAGCTGATCGCCACCGCATCCGTACTGGGCCGCTCGGCCTGAGGGAACACTGCAGCAGCAGTCTTCGGTTCCCGAAAGCGCCGGCGCGCCCCCACTCTCGCGGTTGCAAATGCTTCTGATAGACTCGGCCGACCGGTTTCCGGGGTTTTACCTATTCACATTCGGGGGTCGACAATGAAAGGTTTCTATCGAATTGGCGTGATGGCCGCTCTGGCGACGGTTTCGGCCGTTGCCCTGTCGCAGGGTGCAGGCGGTCCGCCCAGCCCCGAAGCCCAGGCCAAGTCCGCCATTGAAACGCGCCAGGGCCTGTTCAAGCTGCTGGCCAACCAGAACGGTCCGATCACCGCCATGCTGCTGCGTAACACGCGCGAGCTGGATGCCGCGGTGGTGGCGCGCAATGCCGAACGCATGCAGACGCTGGCCGGCATGATCCCGGAACTGTTCGCGCTGGACACCCGCCAGTTCAAGGACATCAAGACCGCGGCACTGGATGGCATCTGGACCGGCTCGGCTGACTTCAAGGCCAAGGCCGACGCCATGGCCAACTACGCGGGCGCGCTGGCTGCGGCCGCGAAGACCGGCGACAAGGACGCCATGAAGAAGGCCGCCCAGGATCTGGGCCCCAAGGGCTGCGGCGGCTGCCACGATAACTACCGCGTCAAGCAGTAAGACATCTTCCGCAAGCGCGGAAAAAGCAAAGGCCGGAAGGAGCGATCCTTCCGGCCTTTTTCATTGCGGCTGGTTGCTGCCCCCGGGCACGACCCGGGGACGCTGCAACTCAGTAGTACTCTTCGACTGCCGCCGGCGGCGGCGCCAGCTTGATCATCGCGTAGATTCCGCCCGCGCATATCAGCGCCACGATCAGCGCCTTCAGCAGTTGCGAGCTGGCGATGGCTTCGTGCTCGGGCACCATGCTCGCCAGCTTCTTGCCGGTGACCATGGGATGCACCAGGTTCTGCCGCTTGTAGACCGCGTAGAACACGATGGCCAGCACATGCAGCGAGATCACCCACAGCAGCACGTCGAAGTTGATGTGGTGGAAGCGGCCGAAGATGCTGCCCAGGTCGCTGCTGACGGCACCATGGTAGATGGCCGGGTAGATGTCGGAGCTGTCGATCATGAACAGGCCCGTGAAGGCCTGCGAACCGATCATCGCCAGCATCAGCGCCACCATCCAGCCACCCAGCGGATTGTGGCCGATGGAAGGCTTGGCGTCGCGGCGCAGCACGGTGCCGGCGTAACCGAAGAACTTCTTCGGCCCGGCGAGGAAGCTCGAGAACCGGGCGTGCTTCGGACCGACGAAGCCCCAGATGATGCGGAACGCCACCAGCGCCAGCGCCAGGTATCCCAGGAAGAAATGAATCTCGATGTAGGCGAACGCACGGTCACCCACGTTCAGGTATTCCTCGCCATTCTCGGCCGTGTACCACGACGCCGCGATGTTCAGCACCAGCAGCCAGTGGAACATGCGTAGCGGCAGATCCCAGACTCGTCTCTTCTCGACCATCCTCGTAGCTCTCCCCGAATTGCCCAAAACACTGCCCTGGTCAGTACCCTCATCATCGACCCGGGTCGGGCGCCGGTGGTTCCCGGATTGGGTAGAATCCGCCCCCCGACAGCCCCTGAATGCAGATCGCCAAGTGTAGCGACTGCCGCACCGGAGTACCCGCAAAGTGAAGACCAGCGACGCAATGGCCGAGATCCTGAAGCGCGAAGGCGTGAAGTACCTGTTCGGGTACCCCCGCAACGCCCTGCTGGATGCGGCGGCCAAGAAGGACATCCGCACGATCATCGTCCGCCAGGAGCGCACCGGCCTGCACATGGCCGACGCGGTGTCGCGCCTCACCCGCGGCGAGATCATCGGCGCCTTCTGCATGCAGCACGGCCCCGGCGCCGAAAACGCCTACGGCGGCGTGGCCCAGGCCTATGCCGATTCGGTGCCCATCCTGGTGGTGCCGCAGGGCTACGCGCGCAAGAACATGTACCTGCCCTACAACTACAACTCCACGATCCAGATGCGCGGCATCGCCAAGCACAACGAGCCCATCCTGCTCGGTGCCGAAACGCCGCATGTGATGCGTCGCGCCTTCACGCAGCTTCGCAATGGCCGCCCGCAGCCGGTGGTGGTCGAAGTGCCCTTCGATGCCTTCGACGATGAAGTGCCGGAGCCGCTGAACTACACGCCGGTCTACAAGACCAAGGCCGCGCCCGATCCGGAAGCAGTGGTGAAGGCCGCGAAGATCATCGCCGAGGCGAAGAATCTGGTCATCCACGCCGGCCAGGGCGTGCACTGGGCCGCCGCCTATGCCGAGCTGCAGGAACTGGCCGAACTGCTGGGCGCACCGGTATCCACCTCGCTGCCCGGCAAGAGCGCCTTCAACGAGCGCCACCCGCTGTCACTGGGTTCGGGCGGTCACGGCATCAACGGCCAGGTTTGGAAATTCATCTCCGAGGCCGACGTCATCTTCGGCATCGGCTGTTCGTTCACCGAGAGCAGCTTTGCCATCCAGTTCCCGCAGGGCCCGGGCAAGCGCTACATCCACTCCACCATCGACCCGGTGGATTTCAACAAGACCGTGCGTTCGGACGTGGGCCTGGTGGGCGATGCGAAGCTGGTCCTCAAGGCGTTGATCGCCGAGCTGCGCAAGACCATCACCGCCAACCGCGACGCCACGCAGGTGGCGCAGAAGATCAAGGCCGTCGAGGCCGAGTGGATCAAGCTCTGGCTGCCCAAGATCACGAGCGACAAGAGCCCGCTGTCGCCCTACCGCGTGCTGCACGACCTGCAGAAGACCGTGGACATCGACAACACCATCATCACGCACGACGCCGGCAGCCCGCGCGACCAGCTGGTGCCGTTCTGGAAGTCCACCACGCCGCTGTCCTACATCGGCTGGGGCAAGACCACGCAGCTGGGCTTCGGCCTGCCGCTGGCCATGGGCGCGAAGCTGGTGCACCCCGACAAGCTGTGCATCAACGTGTGGGGCGACGCGGCCATCGGCTTCACCGGCATGGACTTCGAAACCGCGGTGCGCGACAAGCTGCCCATCATGAGCATCCTGCTCAACAACTTCACGATGGCCATCGAGCTGCCCATCATGCCGAACGCCACGCAGAAGTTCCGCGCCACCGACATCTCCGGCGACTACGCCGCGATGGCGCGCGCCTTCGGCGGCTACGGTGAGCGCGTGACGAAGGTCGAGGACATCGTGCCGGCCATCAAGCGCGGCATCGAGCAGACCCAGAAGGGCGTGCCCGTGCTGCTCGAGTTCATCACCGAGCAGGAGACCGAAGTCAGTCGGCCCTGGTTGCCAGCGGGTAAGTAGTCGGACGCCGCACCACGCTGCTCGGCGTGGTTCCCGGAGGCAAGTAAGGCGGCCAGGTGGTTGTCAGCCGACAACCACCTCCACCAGCGTCGGCGCCGCGGCCGCGAACGCCGACTTCAACGCCGGCGCCAGGTCCGCAGCGCGCGTGACGCGCACACCCTCGCAGCCCTGCGCCTTCGCCAGCCCCACGAAATCGATGCCCGGCAGGTCGGTGCCCACCGGCGCGGTGATGCCGAAGCGCTGCGAGAAGTGATGCAGCGCCTGATAGCGCGAGTTGTTGACGATCACGAAGGTGATCGGCAGCCGCAACTGCGCCGCGCTCCACAACGACTGCACGGCATACATGGCCGACCCGTCACCGATCATCGCGATCACCTTGCGCGCCGACTTGCGATCGCCCATGCCCAGCGCCACACCCACGGCCGCGGGCATGGAATGTCCCAGTCCGCCGCTGGCGCAGGTGAAGAAGGATTCAGGTCGCGAGATCGGCAGATAGCGCTGCGTCGCGGAGCGCGTGCTGGGCGCCTCCTCGACGATGATGGAATCCACGGGCCGCAGATCCTGCAGCGTCTGCACCAGCATCGCATCGGTAAGCGGATCGGTCAGCGTGAGCGGCGTGGCCGGCCCCCTGCCCGCTTGCGCCGCAGGACCACCCTGCCGCGGTGCGCGCAGCAATGCCTCCACTGCAAGCCCCACGCTGCCCACGATGGAATCGCCGGCCAGCGCACTGGCCGCCCAGTCCGGGTCCTCGGTGAGTTGAAAGGCCTTGATGCCTGACGGCAGGTACGGACCATGTCCTTCGGCGTGATACGTGAAGATGGGCGCGCCGATGGCCACCACCAGGTCATGCCCCTTCAGCCGCGTGCAGATCTCCTCGCGGAACGCCGGCAACTGGCCCGCAAACAAGCGATGGTCCTCGGGGAAGGAGCAGCGTCCGATCAGCGGGCTTGCCCACACCACCGCGCCATGTTTCTCGGCCAGCGCCACCAGTGCATCCCATGCGCCATCGCGATCCACCGCGCCACCCACGACGAACACCGGCCGCTGGCTCTGCCCCAGTGCCTCGGCCAATGGCTGCAGCGCCAGCGCATCCGGCGCGATGCGCCGCGACACCTGCCGCGCCGCCAGCGGTTCGGCGGATGCATCCCAGTCATCGATGGGCACCGACACGAAGGTGGGACCGCAGGGCGGCGTCATGGCCAGGTAGTACGCGCGCGCGATGGCCGCCGGCACATCTTCGGGCCGCGCGGGCTCGCAGCTCCATTTCACATAGGGCTTGGGCAGTTCGGTGGGCTGCGTCGAGAACAGGAACGGTTCCATCTGCAGCAGCGAGCGCGACTGCTGTCCGGCCGTGATCACCAGCGGTGTGCGGTTGCGGTAGGCAGTGAATATATTGCCCATGGCGTGTCCCACGCCCACCGCGGAGTGCAGATTCACCAGCGCCGCATTGCGCGTGGCCTGGGCGTAGCCATCGGCCATGCCCACTACCACCGATTCCTGCAGGCCCAGGACATATGAAAAGTCCGCGGGAAATCCCTTGAACATGGTCAATTCGGTGGATCCGGGGTTGCCGAATATGCGGCGCATTCCAAGTTGCCGCAGCAGATCGAAGGTCACTTCCCTAACAGTCGCCATGTTGGCCCCCGCCAATCCCGATTGGATAGAATGCGGGGAGTCTATGACTTTTGGGGTGGACGTGCTGTGAGTGAAACCGTTGCCGTGGGCAGGCTGAAGATCGCCGCCGCCCTGCATGCCTTCGTCGAGAAGGAGGCGCTGCCCGGCACGGGGATCACTCCCCAGCAGTTCTGGAGCGGCCTCGAGGCCATCGCCGAGGAATTCACGCCCCGCCACCGCACGCTGCTGGCGCGCCGCGACGATCTGCAGGCCAGCATCGACGCCTGGTGGCGCGAACACAAGGGTCGGGCCTTCGACGTGGTCTCGCACACGGCCTTCCTGCGCGACATCGGCTATCTGGTCGACGAACCCGCCGGCGTCACCATCGACACGGCCAACGTCGATCCGGAAATCGCCACCGTCGCCGGTCCGCAGCTCGTGGTGCCCGTGAGCAATGCGCGTTATGCGCTCAATGCCGCCAATGCGCGCTGGGTCAGCCTGTACGACGCGCTGTATGGCACCGATGCCATCCTGCCAGTCGACGCCAATGCCACGGGCTACGACGCCGCACGCGGCGCGCGCGTCATCGCCTATGGCCGCGCGCTGCTCGATGAGATCGCGCCACTCACCCGCGGCAGCCACGCCGATGCCACGCGCTACACCATCGAGAACGGCCGGCTGGCCGTATACCTCAACACTGGCTCGATGACCGGCCTCGCGCATCCCGAGCGCTACGTGGGTTGGCAGGGCACGCCCGCCGAGCCCAGCGTGGTGCTGCTGCGCAATCACGGCCTGCATGTCGAGATCTGCATCGACCGCAACCATCGCATCGGCAGCAGCGACCCTGCCGGCGTCGCCGACCTCATCGTCGAAGCCGCCATCACCACCATCCAGGACTGCGAGGATTCGGTCGCCGCAGTGGATGCGGCCGACAAGGTGGATGTATACCGCAATTGGCTCGGCCTGATGACCGGCCAGCTCACGGCCAGCTTCGCCAAGGGCGGCGGCACCATGGTGCGCCGGCTCAACGACGATCGCCGCTATACCGACCCCGTGGGCCGTGAGCTCACGCTGCCCGGCCGCAGCCTGCTGCTGGTGCGCAACGTCGGCCATCACATGCAGACCGACTGCGTGCAGTACGACGGCGCGCCGCTGTATGAAAACCTGCTCGATGCCTGCGTCACGCTCACCATCGCGTTGCACGACATCAAGCGCCATCGCCGCAACAGCCGCACCGGTTCCGCCTACGTGGTCAAGCCGAAGATGCATGGCCCCGATGAAGTGGCCATGGCGAATGACCTGTTCGATCGCGTCGAAGACCTGCTGGGCCTGCCGCGCCACAGCGTGAAGATGGGCGTGATGGACGAAGAGCGCCGCACCAGCGCGAATCTTGCCGCCTGCATCGCTGCTGCGCGCCATCGCATCGTGTTCATCAACACGGGCTTCCTCGACCGCACCGGCGATGAAATCCACACCTGCATGGAAGCCGGCCCCGTGCTGCCCAAGGAAGAGGTGAAAACCCAGCCCTGGATCCGCGACTACGAAAAGCGCAATGTGCAGATTGGCCTGGCGATGGGCTTCGCGGGCCGCGCGCAGATCGGCAAGGGCATGTGGGCCATGCCCGATCGCATGGCCGACATGCTGCGCACCAAGGGCGCGCATCCGCTGGCCGGCGCCAACACTGCCTGGGTGCCCTCACCCACTGCCGCCGCGCTGCATGCGCTGCACTATCACCGCATCGATGTGGCCGCGGTCCAGCGCGAGCTCGCCGGCGAGCCCACTCCGGGCACCGATGCCCTGCTCACGCCGCCGCTGGCCACCGACCTGCCGCTGCCCGACCAGGTACAGCGCGAGCTCGACAACAACATCCAGGGCATCCTGGGCTATGTGGTGCGCTGGATCGACGCCGGCGTGGGCTGTTCCAAGGTACCCGACATCCACGACATCGGCCTGATGGAAGATCGCGCCACGCTGCGCATCTCGAGCCAGCACGTGGCGAACTGGCTGCACCACGGCCTGTGTTCAGCGGCACAGGTGCGCGACACCCTCGCCCGCATGGCGGGTGTAGTCGACCAGCAGAACGCGGCCGACAGCACGTATCTGCCCATGGCCACCAACCTGCGCGGCAATGTCGCGTTTGCGGCGGCCAGCGAGCTCATCTTCAAGGGCCGCGAACAGCCCAATGGCTACACCGAATTCATCCTGCACAGCCGTCGCCGCCAGTTCAAGGCGCGTCCGGCCTCGACCTGAAGGACATTCATGATTACCCGCAAGACGCTCTCGCTCGCCGACGCCAAGAAGATCGCTGCCGCCGCCTCCGCCAAGGCCCAGGCCGAAGGCTGGAACGTGGTCATCGCCATTCATGACAACGGCGGCAACCTGATCTACCTCGAACGCGCCGATGGCACGCAGCTTGGCTCGATTGTCGTCGCACAGGAAAAAAGCGCCACGGCGCTGCGTTTCAAGCGCCCCACGAAAGTGCTCGAAGACACGGTGCTGGCCGGCCGCGTGCACATGATGTCCCTGCCCGGCATCACTTCGGTGGAAGGCGGGTTGCCACTGATCGTCGATGGCGAAGTGGTGGGCAGCATCGGCGTGTCGGGCGTGCAGTCGAGCCAGGACGGGCAGGTGGCCGCCGCGGGCGCGGCCGTGCTGGCCACGCTGTAGTCGTACCCTCGCCAGCTCACTGACCGCCGATTCGGGTTACCCGGTTCTCCGGGCTAGCCCGTTTCGCGCCGAGCGCGTGCCTCGCGTTCGGCCTGCTTTTCCACACGCACCGTGCGCACCACCCACACGATGCCCATGCCGAACAGCGCCACCAGCGTCACCATCAGGAAGCCCAGCGTGCCGGCGAGATGGAACCCCTCGTAGATGCCGATGGGCAGGCCAATGGCCGTGGTCGTGATCAGCAGCGGTTTACCAATGCGCATTCCTGAAACCATAACCGCGCACTTCACCCGCAGCAAGTTGCGCCGATGCCACCACTGTTGAGTCGGCGCACCATTGGGGCGCACAATTGCCCGAACAACTGCCCCCACGGGGCATCAAAGGGGGATCTGATTTTATGATTTCCAGGGTTTCAACCTTTGTCCGTCTGGCCATCGCCATGGGCGCCGCCGCACCGCTGGCCGCCACCGCCGTCGAGGCTGCCGATGACGGGCTGCTCGATGAAATCGTCGTCACCGCACAGAAGCGCGAGGAATCACTGCGCGAAGTGCCACTGTCGGTGGAGGCGGTGTCCGGGGCGAGACTCGCCGATGTGGGCATCGTGCGACTGGACGACCTGAAGTCCTACGTGCCCAACCTGCAGATGACCGAAACCGGCATCGCCAACAACATCTACATCCGCGGCATCGGCTCGGGGCTGAACCAGGGCTTCGAGCAGTCGGTCAGTCTCTACCAGGACGGCATCTACCGCGGCCGCGGCCATCAGTCGCGCCTGCCCTTCCTCGACCTGGAACGCATCGAGGTGCTGCGTGGACCGCAGCCCATCCTGTTCGGCAAGAATGCCGTCGCCGGCGCCGTGAACATGGTGGCCGCGCGGCCGACGCGCGATTTCGAGGGCGCCATCCGCGCCTCGCGCGACTTCGAGAACGACGACACCGTCGCCTCGCTGATGCTGTCGGGCCCGCTGAACGACTACTCGGCCGCCCGCATCGCCGTGCACCATCGCAATTCCGAGGGCTATGTCGACAACGCCACGCTGAACCGCAGCGAGCCCAAGCGCGACGAGCTGGGCGCGCGCTTCACGCTCGACGTGTTCGCCACCGACAACTTCGACCTGTCCTGGCGAATCGAGAAAGGCAGCTACAACGTGCGCGGCCGCCAGATCGAGATCTTTGGCGAGACTCCGATCGCCAGCGGCGCCCTCACCGGCCTGCGCTACAGCCAGATCATGGCCGGCACGCCCAACCTGGGCCAGGGGCAGACGCCCACCGCCGCCAACAATGTCATCGACTACACGCGCTCGTCCAATGGCGACCGGAGCAATCTGTCGAACTTCGAGACTTCGCTCACCGGCACCTACCGCTTCGGCGGCGGCATCACGCTCACCTCCATCACCGGCGTCAGCAACTACGATCTCAAGGAAACCTGCGACTGCGATTTCACCGGCGCCACGGTGTTCGATGCCGGCATTACCGAGAACTACACGCAGTTCAGCCAGGAGCTGCGCCTGGCCAGCGGCACCAGCGGTCCCTTCTCCTGGATAGGCGGCGGCTTCTACCAGCGCTATGCGCTGGATGAAACCGATTACCTGCACGTGCCCAGCAACAGCCTCGTGATCCCGGTGCTGGCGCAGTCCTTCGCTGCCAACACGGCGCTGGGCGGCACCGCGCAGAGCCGCGCCGCATTTGCCAGCTTCTTCCGCGACGCCGTCAATCCGCGCGTGTTCCGCCAGACCAGCGAACTGTATTCGGCCTTCCTGCAGGCCTCGTTCGACGTGAACGAACAGTGGAAGCTCACCGGTGGCGGGCGTTTCAACCACGAGAAGAAGACCGGCAGCCGCGTCACGCAGCTCACCGCCGGTTTCAACGGCCAGGCGCTGCCCACCGCGGTGCTGCCGCTGTTCAACTCGGTGCTGGGCATCGTGCCGCACAAGATTGCGGGCGATCGCACCGAGTCGAACTTCTCGCCGCTGGTGAACATCCAGTATCACTGGACTTCCGACTCCATGGCGTATCTGTCCTGGTCGCAGGGCTACAAGTCGGGCGGCTTCGACGCGCGCTCCAACAAGCCGGTGACGGCGCCCACCGGTTTCCCGGCCAGCTTCGGCGGCGGCACCTTCGAGTTCGAGGATGAGCGCGCCACCACGTACGAGCTGGGCATGAAGACGGCCGTGGGCGCTCGCGCCGAGGTCAATGCCGACATCTTCTACACCGACTACAAGGATCTGCAGACCAGCGCCTTCGATGGCGCCATTGGCTTCAACGTCGGCAACGGCAGCGCAAGGGTGAAGGGTCTGGAGGTGTCGGGCCGCTGGCGCCCGGTGCCCGCGTTCGTGCTGTCGGGCTCCGCCGCCTATCTCGACTTCGAGTGGACCAAGTACAACGGCCAGTGCTACTTCGGCCGCACGCCCGACGCCGGCGCCAACTGCAACTACGACGGCTTCACCAACCAACTCGCTCCCAAGCTCACCGGCATCGCCTCGGGCGACTACCGGTGGGATCTGGCCGGCGGCATGGAACTGCATGCCGTGCTCGACGCGGTGTACTCGTCGAAGTTCCTGCAGTCGCTGACGCTCGACCCGGTGACCACCCAGAAGGCCTTCGCCAAGCTCAATGCGCGCATCAGCCTGGGAGACATCAACGACCATTGGCAGGTGGCGCTGGTGGGCCGCAACCTCACCGACAAGACCACGGTGAGCTACGCCGGCGACACGCCGCTGTCGCAGCGTCTGTTCAACGCCCGCAGCTACTACGGCTTCGTGGATGCGCCGCGCAGCGTCGCCGTCGAGGCCTCGCTGAAGTTCTAGCGGCACCGGCGCCCGGGGCCGCGGCCGGGCGCCAAGATCAGGCGCGAAGGGTTATCTTCGCGCCTGTCTCGTCGTCGGCGAATTCGCGCTCACCCAGGCGAACCAGCAGTTCGCCTGTCTTCAGGTCATACCGGCGGTTCACCACCACCGGGTCGGTGAGCGAACCATCCTCACGCACCTCCCGTTCGTGCGTGATCCGTTCCAGTATCTCGCAGGGCTTGCCCTCGGCCGTCACGGCCGGGTAGCGGAGGATTTCTTCGCTGTACTTCTTCATGGACGTCGCGAATCCGGATGCAATGGACCGGGCAGTATACGCAATGCCGCGCGGCCCCCGGACGGGCGTATGATCCGACCGTGTCCTCACCCAGATCCCTGCTGCCGCCTCTGGTGCTCGCCCTGCTGCTGCCCTTGCCCGGCGTCGCCGCGGCGGCCGGCAACACCTCGCGCTGTGACCTGAAGCAGGCTGCCGATGGCGAGTTCGCGGCGCAGAGCGGGCAATCCGCGCGCCTTGCAGACATCTCCCGCGACACGCTGAGCCGCTTCGATACCCTGATGAAGTCCCGCGACTGGAACAAGGACACACCGGTGCGCGAGCAGATGAATCCCGGCGAGCGCGAGATGCTGGTGGGCATCCAGGCACAGATGCAGGCCACCCTCGTGGCGCAATTGTTCGAATCGCGCCGCGAGCGCGACATCCGCGTCATCTCGCGCATGGCCGGCATCGCCGACGCGCTGGCGCATGCCAGCCCGGCACTGCCCGCCGATGAAGCCAGCGACGACTACTTCCTGCTGTCGCTGCTGGCCGGCATGGAATCGGTGGCGCGCCCCACCCTCGACGAGAGCAGCACGGCCGATGCGCGCAACTGCACGCTGGAGCATGCATTATGGGATGCCGCGATCACCGTGGCCAACGAAGGCGCGGCCATGCCCGAACTGCGCCACATGGCCAGCACCACCTCGAAGCTGGCGCAGAAGTACGGCAATCCCATTCCGCCGCCCGAAGCCCTGGAACCCGCCGACCGGGAACTGTTCAACAGCCTGCTGCCCGCGCTGCAACGCATGCGCGCCATGCGCGTGCACGCCGAATCGCTGATGAAACTGGCGTTGCTGGAATCCACTTCGAAAGCCATGCTGCGCGCCTGGCACCAGGACCAGAACGACATGCCCGGCGACATCTCCTACACCGGCACCACCTGGCAGCGCTGGGCGCAGCAGGGGCTGGTCACGCAGGTCCAGCATCAGATGGTCGGCGTGCTGAATGCCATCAACCAGCGCATTCCCGCCGACACGCCTCCCAGCGCCCGGCGCGTGGATTAGGCCACCGCGCGACGGAATCCCCGGGGTGACGTCCTAGAAAGTCGCGAACAGCAGCAGCACCGTCGCCGTCATCGCACAGGTGGCCAGCCAGCCCATGGCGCTCAGGCGGCGACTGATGACATGCGAACCCATCACATCGGCGCGGCGTGCCAGCAGCATCATCACCACCATCACCGGCACCGCAATCACGCCGTTCAGCACCGCGGCCCAGAACAGCTCCCGCACCGGATCCGCCGGCGTGAAACACAGGATCACGCCGCCCAGTGTCGCCGCTGCGATCACGCCATAGAAACCCCTGCCCTCGTTGCGATCCAGCCGCAGGCTGAGGCTGCCACGCCAGCCCGCAGCCTCGGCGACGGCGTAGGCGGCTGACCCCGCCAGCACGGGCACCGCCAGCATTCCCGTGCCGATGATGCCCGCGCTGAACAGCAGGAAGGTGAAATCGCCAGCCAGCGGCCGCAGCGCCTGCGCCGCCTGCGCCGAGGTCTGGATATTGGTCACGCCCGCCGCATGCAGCGTCGCCGCCGTGGACAGGATGATGAAGAAGGCGATCAGGTTGGAGAAGGTCATGCCGATGACGGTATCGACCTTGATGCGTCGCAGGTGATGCCGCACTTCCTCCAGCGTGTGGGGGTTCGCGCCGCTGGTGTCTTCCATCTCCTGCGCGGCCTGCCAGAAGAACAGGTATGGACTGATCGTGGTGCCGAACAGTGCCACCACCATCAGCAGCACCGCGTGCGCATTGCCGGCGCCCAGATGCGGACGGAACAGTTCGCCCATCACCTGCCACCAGTCGAGCGGCAATACCAGCATCACGGCGACGTACGCCAGCAGCGCCAGCGTCAGCCATTTCAGCCAGCTCACATAGGACTTGTAGGGCAGGAATACCTGCAGCAGCATGCAGGCCAGGCCGAAGGTCACCGCATACACATGCGCCGAGCCGCCCACCAGGAGCCACAGCGCCTCCGCCATCGCGGCGATGTCCGCGGCCACGTTCAGCGTGTTGGCGGCCACCAGCATCCCCACCACGCCGAACAGCACCCAGCGGGGGAAGGCATGCTTGATGTTGGCGGTGAGGCCGCGCCGAGTCACATAGCCGATGCGCGCGCTGATCACCTGGATGGCCGCCATCAGCGGCAGCGTGAACACCACGGTCCACAGCATCGAATAGCCGAACTGCGCGCCCGCCTGCGAATAGGTGGCGATGCCGCTGGGATCGTCGTCGGCGGCCCCGGTGATCAGCCCTGGTCCAATCTGGTCCAGGGTGTCCCGGACATCGAGTTTCCTGGGCGCGGCGGTCATGGCCGTACGGATCATAGGTGCGCGCGATGACGCGCACCCACGCCCAAGCTGACGTTTTCTTAATCAGCCCGGTGGTGGAAACCGATAGCGACCCGATGCCGGGCCCAGCTGCCGGGCGGCAAAGCTCCAGTTCGCGAGGCGGTCGAACCATGCGCCGAGATAGCGGTCGCGCTCGTTGCGGTAGTCCAGGTAGTAGGCGTGCTCCCAGACATCGCAGACCAGGAGCGGAACGCGCGCGCCAGCGAGCCACGGCACGTCGGCGTCGTGCGTCGTCACCACTTCGAGTGTGCCGCCGTCGGCCACCAGCCACACCCACCCCGACCCGAACTGCGCCGACCCCTTAGTGATGAACTGGCGCCGCAGGCCCGCCAGGTCGCCGAAGGCGCCGCCGATCGCATCGGCCAGCGCGCCCGCGGGCGGAGCAGACGCCGGCGTCATCGATTCCCAGAAGAAGGCGTGATTCCAGGCCTGCGCCGCATTGTTGAACAACTTCGCATCGGCGCGCGCCAGCGCATCCTCGATCAGTGCCTCGAGCGATCGCGTGGCGCCATCGGCCATCTCGTTCACCACCTGCACATAACGCGCATGGTGGCGGCCATGGTGGATACGCAGCGTCTCGGCACCCAGCACGGGTTCGAGCGCGCTGTCCGGATAAGGAAGCGGTGGCAGCTTGAACATGGGAGATTTATATCATACTGTGATGTATATGAACAAGACCCCCATTTCACAGAAAACACCCCGCCCCGTGGACCCCTTGATGATGATGGCCGTCGCTTTGGGCATACTGCTGCTGGCGATGGGCGCATTGATGACCACCTGAATGAACAAGACGGACCTCGAGGCGCTGGCCGAATTCCGCTACCAGTTGCGTCGCTTCCTGCGCTTCAGCGAGGACTTGGTGCAGCGGGAGGGGCTCACGCCGCTGCAATACCAGCTCATGCTGCAGATCAGGGGCTTCCCGGGTCGCAACTGGGCCAGCGTCGGCGAGCTGGCCGAGCGCCTGCAGGCCAAGCATCACGGCACCGTGGCGCTGGTCTCGCGCTGCGAAGAGGCGGGGCTGGTGCGACGCGAGAAGGATCCCGACGACCGGCGGGCGGTGCGCGTGCATCTCACCGCCTCGGGCGAGCAGCAGCTGGCGAAACTCGCGCGGCTGCACCGGGACGAGCTGGCATCACTCGCGCAGGTGTTCCGCGTGACGCGACTGGCGCAGTTCAACGACCGGGAGTGAAGCACCCGTGGCTGTCAGTCAACCACCAGCGGCCGGCGCTCAGGGTGCCGGGCCCGGCGGTGCGCCCGGCGCCGCACCGCTGAGCACCTTGCCCGCAGGATCGGTGACAAATCCAATGCGCGTGAGACCCGCACGGCCCGCCTCGCTCATCACGTCGGCCAGCACTTCGTAGCGTGCGCCCTTGTCCACGCGCAGGTGCAGCTCCGGTAGCGGCGTGCGCCGTGCCGCGCCGGCGAGACGCACCAGCATCTGCTCGCGCGTCACCGGATCCCCATCCCAGAACATGCGACCATTGCTGTCGATGGCGAACTGCACGCTGGCCTCCTGGGCCACGTTCGGATTGCCTGCGGTCTTCGGCAGGTCGATCTTGACGGCGTGCGTCAAGAGTGGCGCCGTGATGATGAAGATCACCAGCAGCACCAGCATGATGTCCACCAGCGGAATCACGTTGATGTCGGACATGGGCGTGGCGCCCCGGTTGCCGTTGAAGCTGCCGAAGGCCATCAGTTTCTTCCGCCGGCCACTTTCAGCGCCCCCGGTGCAGAGGGCGCCTGCGACTCGATCTTCGCGCCCGTCACCAGAAAGGTGTACAGGTCATGCGCAAAGGCATCGAGCTGCGCCGAAGTGACGCGATTGCCGCGCACGATGAAGTTGTAGCCCAGCACCGCGGGAATGGCCACCGCAAGGCCGATGGCGGTCATGATCAATGCTTCGCCCACCGGGCCGGCCACCTTGTCGAGCGTGCCGGCGCCGGAAATGCCGATGGCGCTCAGCGCGTGATAGATGCCCCACACCGTGCCCAGCAGCCCCACGAACGGTGCCGTCGAGCCGATGGAGGCCAGGATGGTGAGGCCCGACTCCATGCGCGAGGTTTCCTCGTCGATGGACTTGCGCAGCGTGCGGGTGACGAGGTCTGCCTGGCTGCCCGCCTCCCCCAGTGTCTTCACCCCCGGGCGCTCGTGATGGCGGCTAGCGACTATCCCCTCGTGCGCGAGCTGCGACAGCGGATCGGTCGGCGGGTGGCGCTCGAGATGTGTGGCCACCTCCTGCAGCGACGCGGCGCTCCAGAAGAAGGCCATGAACCGCGCTGCCCGCCGCCGCGCGCGGACCACCGACACCGCCTTGGTGATGATGAGGTACCAGCTTGTGACGGAGGCCAGCACCATCGATATAAGAATGAGCCGCGCCACCGCATCGGAGTGGGCCAGAAAATGATGCACGCCTATCGATTGAACGGATTCCATTGTCAACGATCCTTGAGGGTGAATTGCAGCGGCACTGCGACCCACGCGGCCACGGGCTGGTCGCCCTGCCTGGCGGGAGTGAACCGCCAGTGCCGCCTGACCACATTCAATGCAGCCTGGTCCAGTTCGGGAAAGCCACTGCTCTGGTCCACCTGGACCAGTTCCGGCTCCCCGTTGGGAAGAACATGAACCTTCAGCATCACGATGCCCTGCTCGCGGCGCCGGCGCGCGGCCATGGGGTATGTGGGTGCCTGGTTCTTCAGATAGGCCGCACGGAAATCCGGCGGCGTGAGGGCGGGCTCGCCGGGTCCGGTCACGGCCGCTGACTGCGGCGCTGCCGCCACCGTGGACACCGCCTGCACCGGCTCTGCCGGCGCCAGTTCCGGCGAAATGGCCATGGTCGATGCCGGGGGCGCATCGGGCGTCGCGATGAGGCGGGGCTCGGGCTTCGGCGGCGAAGGCGCCGCCGGTGGCGGTGGCGGTGACGCTGACGGCTGGGCAGCCACGGCCTGCGGCGCAGGCTCCCTGACGAAATTCACCAGCAGTGCCGCGCGCGCCGGCGCGGTGACCACGGGATCGGATTGCAGCCAGAACCAGCCGATGAGCCCCGCATGCGCGGCAGCCACCGCCAGCCATGTGGCGACGTGGCCCGCCATCAGGTTTCCGCCCAGCGACGCAGCAAGTTGTTGTAGATGTTCGTGAGCCGCAGCACATTGCCGTCCTGCGACCCCAGCGCAACGGTGAGCGACTGGATGGACTGGTCCAGGTCGTACAGGTTGCCGCGCGCCGCAGCGTCGCGCACGAAACTCTCGATCCACATGAACGAGGCGATGCGCGAACCCCGCGTCACCGGCGTGACGCGATGCAGGCTGCTGGAGGGATACAGCACCATGTCGCCAGGGTTCAGTTTCACCGCCTGCGCGCCGGACGGCCCTTCGATCTGCAGCTCACCCCCGTCATAGTCTCCGGGGGCAGACAGGAACAGCGTGGCTGAAAGATCGGTGCGCAGCGAAGCATGGGTGCCCGGCATGCGCATCAGCGCGCCGTCCACATGCGTGCCGTAGGATTCGCCCACATCGTAGCGGTTGAACCGCGGCGGATGGATCTTCGCCGGCAGCGCGGCCGACAGGAACTGCGGATGGCTTCCCAGCCGGCGCAATATCTGGTTGCCCAGCGACACCGCCAGCGGCGACGACTCATCCACCTGCTGATTGTGTTTGGCGAACTTTGCCACCGCGCCCGCGGTCTTTGCGCCGTCTTCCCAGGGACTCTGCTGCAGTTGGCGCAGGAAGGTGCCCGCCTCCGCGGTGGTGAGTATGCCGTCGATGCAGATCAGCACGGGTGTTGTCCCAGGCCTGCCTGACGGACGTCCGCGAGACTCGTGCATCCGGCCAGCGCCATGCACACTTCCAGCTCCTCGCGGAGCAACCGCAGCATGTGCGCCACCCCCAGCGCACCAGCCACCGCCAGCGCATGGAGCTGCAGCCGGCCCACCAGCACCGCATCGGCGCCGCGGGCAATCGACAGGAAGACATCGCGCCCCGAACGGATGCCGCTGTCGAGCAGCAGCGGAAAATCATCGCCCACTGCGCGGCGGATGCCGGGCAGGACTTCGATGCTGGCGGGCGCGCCATCCAGGCCGCGACCGCCATGGTTGGAAACGATCGCGCCCGCAAAACCCCGATCGCGCGCGGCGCGCGCGTCGTCCGGATGCATCACACCCTTGATCCACACCGGCAGCGACGTATGGCTGCGCAACTGCACGAGCTGATCCCAGCGCGGCGTGCCTGTGGCCGCTGCGCGGAATATGCTTTGCGGCCCGGCACAGCGCGCGGCCGGTGCGTAGTCGCGCAGATTGCCCGGCACCGCTGCAGCCGGCATGCGGAAGCCGGCTTGCACAGTGCGCTGCGCCGGCACCTGCAGCGCCGCATCCACCGTGATGACGATGGCGCCGTACCCGGCGAGCTCGGCCCGTCGCAGCAGATCGAATGTCACCTCGGGATCGGGTTGCAGGTAGAGCTGAAACCATCGCGACCCCGCTGCGTCCACGGCGGCTATCTCCTCGAGCGTGCGCGTGGACAGAGTGCTGGCCACCATGCAGGTGCCGGTGACCGATGCCCCGCGCGCGGTCTCCACTTCCGCGCCCGGATGCACCAGCACCTGGTGCGCCACTGGCGCCAGCAGCACCGGATGCGGCAGCGCGGCGCCGGGCAGCTCCACCCGCGTGTGTGCCGTGCTCACGTCGCGCAAGATGCGCGGACATACCGTGAGCGCGCCGAACGCGCGCTCGTTCAGCGCCACGGTATGCCCCGCCCCGCTGCCGCCGCTGATGTACTCGTAGCAGGGTCCGGCAATGTATTCACGCGCCGCCTCCACGAAGTCGCGCGCCATGCCGATATGGCCCGGGATGCGGGTGAGGGACGGCGCGACGCAGCGGGGGTCCGTGCTCACAGCGAGTAGCTGAAAGTCAGCCGCACATTGCGCGCATCGCCCTTGTACAGGAACGATCCCGAGCGATAAACGGCCAGGTAGTAGTCCTTGTCGGTGACGTTGCCGATGTTCAGCCGCGCCTCGAAATCGCGCGTGAAGTCGTAGCTGGCAAACACGTCGTACACGACGTACATCGGCACCGGCTGCGAATAGGCACCATTGGCGCCGACATTCGCGGCCGTGTCCGGCTGTCCGCCGAAGCGCCGGCTCTTGTACTTGCCCGCAACGCCCAGCGAAAAGGCCTCGGTGAAGTCGTACTTGAGCTGCGCCGAGGCCTGGTTGCGGGCGAAGTTGGCCAGCGACCTGCCCACATTGGCCGGCGTGGCCGATGCCAGCACCGTGCCCTTCATGCTGGTGTAGCCCGCCTGCAGCGTGAGCTTGTCGGTGAGCTTGCCGACCACGTCGAGCTCGACGCCACGAACGCGGTTCTTGCCGCTGTTGAACGTGCCGATGGTGTCGTAGTTGGCACCCTCCATCACATCGGATTTCTTCGTCTGGAACACCGCCGCCGTCAGCAGCAACTGTTCGTCGAACAGATTCCACTTGGTGCCCAGTTCCAGGTTCACCGAGGTTTCCGGGTCGGCGCCGGCCGCGCTGCCGTTGTACAGCACCAGCCCGCCGTAACCGCCGTTGGTGCCCGAATCCGGCTCGCCGCCGTTGATGTCCTGGGCCGACGCGAAGCTGGCATACACCATGCCGGCGTCGGAAACCTCGTAGCTCAGGCCGACGTGGCCGTTCACCAGCGTGTCGCCCGACGTGTAATCGCCGGTCGTGGCGTCGCTGGTCTGGTCGAAGCGCTTCAGGGTGAGATCGTAACGGTCGAGTCGCACACCGGCGAAGGCCGTCAGGCGCGGCGCAAGGTCCACCGTATCCATCAGCGCGCCGGAGATCGTGCGCACCGACCAGTCCTGCTGCTTCGCACGTCGTGCACCGTACACGCGGCCGGCAATCGTGGTGGGGTTCACCAGCACGCCGTCGAGAAGCTGCCCTGCGGGCGCGAAGCAGTAGCCGTTGTTTGCGCCGATACCCTGCGTGGTCCTGCAGTTGAAGGGCGCAGTATTGGTGAACGCGAAGCCGGTGGCGCCATTGCCGCCGGCGGAGGTCACGTCGTGATCGGTGAATTCCACGCTGAAGATCAGCTCGTTCCGAAGGCCGAACAGCGCCTTGTTCCAGCGCAGGTTCGACTGGTGCGCGAAATAGTCCACGTCCTGCCAGCCCGTGTGACCGCCATCCAGCGATGCGGTGCCGGCGGGCAGTGCCACGCCGGTGGCGCCGCTGTAGCGCGTGGCCGCGGCCGAGGCGCCGGTGGTGGCATAGCTGTTGTCCGACGTGCCGTAGCGGGTGCGGCTCACCAGCGTCAGTTCAGGCGTGAAATTCCAGGTGAGTCGCGCCGTGAGCGTATCCACATCCGATCTCATGAAATCCGCGGTCTGCGAATACACCGGCACATCCTGCGCGGGATGACGGTCGGGCGCGGTACCCAGCAGATAGCCGCCCAGGTCCGGCATGTCGCGGGCGCGCAGTCCATAGTAATCGACCACCAGCGACACGCTCTCGGTGGGCGAATAAAGCCCCGACAGTGCCAGGCCCTTGCGCAGCCGCTGGGCCGGCCCGCGATCCGGCACCTCTTCGTTCGAATACACCGCGTTGCCGCGGATGGCGAACACTTCGCCGAAGGCGTGGTTCGCGTCGATGCTGGAGCGCAGATGGCTGTCGGAGCCGATGCCCACGGTGAGCTTCGCGAAGTCCAGCGCCGTCGTGGCCTGCTTGGTGATGGCATTGACGGCGCCGCCGGCGCTGCCGCGTCCCGCGAAGCTGGAGTTCGGTCCGCGCGAGATTTCCAGCTGCTCGATGGCGAAGCTCTCGCGCGTGGTCATGCCCGGATCGCGCAGGCCATCGACGAACACATCGCTGCGCGCCTCCTGCCCCCGGATGATGTAGCGGTCGCCGAAGGCATTGCCGTTCTCGCCGGTGCCCGCGGTGATGCCGGGCTGAGCTTCGAGGATTTCCTTCAGGTCGGTATAGCCGGAGTCATCGATTTGCGCCTTCGTGAGCACCGAGATGGACTGCGGGGTTTCGGCGATGGGCCGCGTATGGCGCTCGTCGCCCGAGGTACGGGCCTTGTACGGCACGCCGGTCTGGGCATCGGGATTCGGGTCGATGGCGGTGTCTTCGACTTTGATGGTTTCGAGCTGGGTGACGGCTTCTCCTGTCAGGGCAACCATCGGCGCTGCCCCCAGGGCAGAGATACCCAGCGCCAGGCTGCTGCGCATACGGGTGCGGAACCCTCCCGCAGCCTCGTTTGCATTGCGGAGGCTGGCAGGGCGCAGTGTGGTCAGTCGGGGGCTCATGATCGAAACAGGCTCCTTACGAATTCTCTCAGCAATATCGTAATGCGAATACGAATGGTTCGCATTATTGATGAATAGGCGGAATTTGCCAAGCAAATGCTCAGCGAGGGGTTGGGTCGGGGGTTGGGCGCCTCTGGACCAGGTCCAGGGCGCCCGGCGATTGCCTACTTCATCTCGCGCAGTTCACGCACCCGCGCAGCCGTGATCGATGACGGCTTGGCCCCGAAGCGCGCAATTACGTAGTTCGATACGTCCGCGATCTCCTCGTCCGACCATGCGGCTGCAAACGCGGGCATCACCGCGATGTCGCCCGACGGTGGCAGCGTGCTTGCCCCGCGCAGCACGGCCAGTGCCACGTTGGTGGCGGTGGGATCGTTCACGGCGCGGGTACCGGTCAGCGTTGTGTGTGGCACGTAGCTGCCGGTGCCGGTCCACGTGTGGCAGCCGGCGCACATGCTCGCGTACATCAGGTGCCCCCGGGAATTCGAGTCTGCAGCGCCATGATCCGACGGCACGGCCGATGCAGCCTGCAGCTTGGGGGCCGGAAGGTCTGGCGTTGACACCGGCGGCACGCTGCGAACATAGGTGACGATGGCGGTCACATCCGAGGGAGTGAGCTTCTGGAAGCTCAGGTGAACCGCCTGCGCCATCGGTCCGAAAGCCGAGCCGCGATCATCGGAGTGGCCGGTCTTCAGATACTTCTCGAGATCCTCGGCGGTCCATGTGCCGATGCCCGATTGCTTGTCGCTGCTCAGGTTGTACGCGCGCCAGCCCTCGGCCATGCCGCCGGCGAATTTGCGTCGGTTATTGAGCGCCTGCAGCAGGCTGCGCGGCGTGTGACATTCGCCGCAATGACCCAGCGCTTCGCTGAGATACGCGCCACGGTTCCACTGGGGGGTCTGATCCGCCACCGGCTCGAAGCGCTTGCCGGGATTGTAGAGTTTCGACCAGATGGCCATCAGCCAACGCTGGTTGTAGGGCCAGCGCAGCGTATTTGCGGGCGCAGTGCTCTTCACCGCCGGGACGCTGAACAGATAGGCCTTGATCGCCAGCACGTCCTCATCGGTAAGGTAGGTGTAGGACGCATACGGGAACGCCGGATACAGGCGCGTGCCATCCTTCGCGATGCCTTCGTGCATGGCGCGCAGGAAATCCGCATCGCTCCACGAGCCGATGCCGGTCTCGGCATCCGGCGTGATGTTCGGCGAAAAGATCGTGCCGAACTGCGTCTCGAACGGTCGGCCACCCGCAAAGGCGGTGCCGCCCTCCTCGGTGTGGCAGGCCTCGCAGTCCGCGGCGACGGCCAGATACCTGCCCTTCGCCAGTGGGTCTTGCTCCTGGAAGTCCACCGGCACGCCGGTGGGCCTGGAGGCGTACTCGGCCAGCGTCACGCGCTTGCCGCTGGCGAAGGCCATTGGGCCGGGCAGCACCAGTACCCATGCAAGCACCCCTCCGAGAATGACCAGGATGCCGAGGACGATGTGTACCCGCTTGAGCTTCATATTCTCCCCTTATGCCACCCGGAGTCTGTGCTCCGTCGCCTCAATGCACCCGCCAGTCCGACAACATAGCCTACCTGCCCCCGGGGTCTGCAATGCGGACGCTGTGTAATTCGCGTTATTCCCGGCGGTATACAGAAGCCGCGCCGACCGGCCGGGATCGCCCCAAGTCCCACTGCCTGCAGTATATTCGGGCGGGGGCGCGCTGGACGTCCGGAACATGGCCTTCGCGCGGGCAAGAGTACCGCGCAAACCGAGGTATCGCATGAGCTACACCATCAACGTCAACGGCACTGCGCGCACCGTGGAGGTCGACGCCGACACGCCGCTGCTCTGGGTGCTGCGTGATGAGCTGGAACTGAAAGGCAGCAAGTTCGGCTGCGGCATGGGTCTGTGCGGCGCCTGTACGGTGCATATCGACGGCAACGCCGCCCGTGCGTGTGTCACGCCGGTATCGGCGGTCGGCACCGCGAAGATCACCACCATCGAGGCCATCGGCGAGAGCCCGGTGGGCAAGAAGGTGCAGGACGCCTGGCTCGCACTCGACGTCATGCAGTGCGGCTACTGCCAGGCCGGCCAGATCATGTCGGCCACGGCGCTGCTCAACCGCACGTCCAAACCCACCGACAAGGACATCGATGATGCGATGAGCGGCAACCTGTGCCGCTGCGCAACCTATGCACGCATCCGCGCGGCCATCAAGCAGGCTGCCGGCCTTCCCACCGAAGACAAGAGGGAGATGGCGTGATGTCAAACATTACCCGGCAGAACGGCGTTTCCCGCCGCGCGTTCCTCACCACTGGCGCCGCCGTGGGTGGCGGATTCCTGCTCAACTTCAGCATTCCCGGATTCGCGCTGGCCAAGAGCGGCACGTCTGAAGCATCCGCAACGCTCAACGCCTACATCTGGATCCTGCCGAATGGCGAGACGCATATCGTCAACAAGAACCCCGAATGCGGCCAGGGCATCAAGACTTCCTTCCCGATGATCATCGCCGAAGAGCTGGATGTGGCCTGGAAGGATGTTCGCGCCGAAGACGCCGAAGTCGATCCGGTCCGCTATGGCGGGCAGTTCGCCGGCGGTTCGCTGTCGATTCCGATGAACTACGACCTGCTGCGCCGGGTAGGCGCATCCGCGCGACTGATGCTGGTCACCGCGGCGGCCCGCGCCTGGAACGTACCGGTCGAGGAATGCGAAACGGCCGACGGCGTCGTCAGTCACAAGGGAAAGAACAGGCAGGCCAGCTATGGCGAGCTGGCCAGTGCGGCCGCCAGGGTCCCTGCCCCGAATCCGGCAACCGTGAAGCTGAAGGACCCGAAAGACTTCAAGATCATCGGCAAGCCGGTCGGCGGTGTCGACAGCCCGCGCATCGTGCAGGGCCAGCCGATCTTCGGCATCGACGTGACCGTGCCGGGCATGAAGTACGCGGTGTACGAGAAGAGCCCCGTGTACAACGGCAAGTTCGTGAGCGCAAACATCGATGAGGTGAAGGCGCTGCCGGGCGTGCGCGGTGTGTATGTCATCAAGGGCAACGTGACCGGACTCGACGCCGGTCTCTACAACGGTCTGACGGACGGCGTCGCCATCGTTGCCGACAAGTGGCACCAGGCCAACCGCGCGCTCGAGAAGCTCAAGGTCAAATGGGACGGGGGCGAGACCGCCACGCGTTCCACCAAGGGTTTCGTGGCGCAGGACGCGAAGCTCGCCCCGAACCCGGCGACCAACTCGCTGAAGAAGGAAGGCGACGTGGACGCAGCGCTGAAGGGCGCCGCCAAGGTGCTCGAGGCCCGTTACGAGGTTCCGTTCGTCAACCACTCGGCCCTCGAGCCGATGAACACGACGGTCGCCATCAAGAATGGCAAGGTGGAGATCTGGTCCCCGACCCAAATGCCTGGCGGCGGCAAGACCGCGGTGTCCAAGCTCCTGGGAATTCCGGAGAAGGACATCACGGTGCACATGATCCGTTGCGGGGGCGGCTTCGGTCGCCGGCTCTCCAACGACTTCATGGTGGAGGCCGCCGCCGTTGCGAAGGCGCATGGCGAACCCGTGAAGCTGCTGCGCAATCGCCGGCAGGACATGCAGAGTGGCGTATTCCGCGCCGGTGGGTTCCACCACTTCAAGGGTGGACTCGACGCCCAGGGCAAGCTGACCGCATTCCGCGATCATTTCGTGACCTTTTCGAACAGTGGCAAAGTGGCCGGCTCCGCCACGCTGGGAGCGTCCGAGTTTCCGGCCGGCTTCGTGCCGAACCTCGACCTCGGCTTCAGCATGATTCCGCTCGACATGCCCACCGGTCCGATGCGCGCACCCGGCAGCAACACGCTGGCCTTCGCGTATCAGTCTTTCCTCGATGAACTGGCGCATGCCGCGGGCAAGGACCCGCTGCAGTTCCAGCTCGACCTGCTCGGACCGGCCAAGAAGCCGGTCGTCAACAAGTCACCCTTCGGCGAACAGGTCGGCTTCGACAACGGCCGCATGGCCGGCGTGCTGAAGGCGGTTGCCGAGAAGTCGGGCTGGGGCAATACGAAACTTGCCAAGGGCAAGGGCATGGGCATTGCCGCCTACTTCAGCCACCAGGGCTACTTCGCGGAAGTGGTGCAGGTCGCCGTCAGCAGCAAGAGCGGCGAGGTGCAGGTCGAGAAGGTCTGGGTTGCCGGCGACGTGGGTCGCCAGATCGTGAATCCCAGCCCTGCCAACAATCAGGTGGAAGGCGCGGCGATCGATGGCATCTCCCAGGCCTTGGGGCAGGCGCTGACGTTCACCAACGGACGCGTCGACCAAAGCAACTTCCACGACTATCCGCTGCTGCGCATGCATCAGGCCCCGAAGGTCGAAGTGCACTTCGTCATGACGGACCACAACCCGACCGGACTGGGCGAACCGGCACTGCCGCCGGTCGTCCCGGCGCTTACCAATGCCATCTTCGCTGCGACGGGCCGACGCGTTCGCACACTGCCGATCAAGACATCGGAGTTGAAGGGGTTTGCCTAGCCTGATTCAGTGAATCAGCGGCCGGAGCGTTGGTGGTTGAGGCATGCGACCTCAACCACCGTGCCGGCGTTGGGCAGACACTCCGGTGCGCTCGATCCTCCCTGCGACCATAGCCAGTCACCGCGTCGATGATCTCTCCGGACGCCGCCATCGACTCCACTCGTGCTGGCTGTCGCCTCGACTTCGCAGTTCGCCGGGCTGTGGTGGCCCGTCTATCATCTCCAGATGTGTTACAGCGCGATGATCAAAGAGGAACTGCGCTCCTACATCCGCGCAACCGGCGCGGAGATCGACATGGAGCAGTTTCAGGAAATTTTCTGGAATGTCGCCCAGGGCGCCAAGATCGCTGTTCCGAGGGCAGTCGAACGCTGGTTCGATGATCCCGGGACGGACGCCGAGCGCAGGATCCATGACCTCATCGCCCAGCGCCGCGCAGCGCAGGCAATGGCATGGCAGCAGGAGCTCTTCACGCAGAGGAGGCGCTTGGCAGATGCCGAACGGAAGCTGGCCAGGAAGGACACGAAAGCCGCGGCAGAGTCCAAACGCATCGCCGGCAACAAGATCGAGGCACTGGTGACAAAGCTGGGTCGGCTGCAGGATTCCAGACGCCACCCGGCCGATGGTCGAATATTTCCGATGCATTATGCGCCAATCGTCATCAACGACAGTGGCCGCAAGCTCATCCGCCTCGCGCGATATCACTGCCGGCTCAACGGCAAGAACCCCGCCGTCGACCAGCAGTTCCCGGGTCTGTACAACGCGAGGCGCGACAATATCGAGAAATACTGGTCGTCAGCGTTCGGGACGTCGCATGCACTGTTGCTTGCAGACAGCTTCTACGAGAACGTGAATCGCGACGGCAGGAATGCCGTGCTGCATTTCCTGCCCCGTCCGGCAGATACCTTGTACATCGCCTGCCTGTACTCGACCTGGGTGCATCCCACCACCGGCGAGAAGCTGTTGTCTTTCGCTGCCATCACCGACGAGCCGCCGCCGGAAGTGGCGGCAACCGGCCACGACCGGATGATCATCAACATCAAACCCGGGCACCTCGACGCCTGGTTGACGCCGGAAGGGTATTCGCGCGAGGCCTTGCAGGCGATTCTCAGCGATCGGCAGGAGGCCTACTTCGAGCACGAAGTGATGGCGGCGTAAGGCAACCGTCTGCACGCACCCCCGGGAAGTTGGCGCAAGCCTCAGGGATGCCCGCTCACCAGCCCATCGCGCACAGGCGCCGTCGTATCGCCACTACTTCGCTCGGCCTGATATCCCTGCCTTGCAAGCTCGATGAGCCAGGCTCGAATCAAATGCACCTGTTCATCAGTGAGCAAGTCATCCCACTTCGGCATGCCTCGCTCCTGCAGCACCCCACCTCGCACCACTGACCGGAATGCGCCCTCATCCGCGATCAGCGCGGAGCGACGCAGGTCGGGCACGGGCGCGCGCGGGACATTGGCGTGACAATGGCCGCAGTTGGTTGAAAAAAGCGCAGCCCCCGCCTGGATGTCCTTCGCTGTGCCGATGCTCTCCGGAGGTTTCGGAATCGGCATGATCGGAGGCAACTCGGGCGGAACAGGCGTTGGTCCACCGTCCAGCCGGAACGCCAGCACGCGATTGGCATTGCCGCGGGTATAAGCGGCGTTTTCGCGGCTCCAGGTGAACCATCCGCCGCCGCCTGATCCGGCGGTGATGGCGATGTACTGCACGTTGCCGACGCGATAGGTCATCGGCGCGGCGATCATGGCCGTGCCGACATCGATCTGCTTGAGCAATGCTCCGGTCTGGTCGTCAAAGACTCGCAAGGCGCCATCGAGTCCGCCCTGGACCACCAGCCCGCCCCCGGTCGACATCACGCCGCCGTGGTCGGCGAAGGACACGCCCTTGGCCTCCCATATCACCTTGCCGTTCACCGGGTCCCAGGCCTTGAGGGCGGCCGACATGGCAATGTCCGGCTGTCCCTTCAGGGCGGCGGGTTTCGCCGCTGCCTGCATGGACGGCGGCAGCGACTGCGGCGCGGCCAGTTGCGCGGACAGCGCCATCTGCAGTCCCGTTTCGAAGCGCCCGGGCAATCGCGGCGCCAACGGCGGGCTTTCCGCCAGCACCATGCCGGCATGCACCGTCGGGATGTACACCAGTCCCGTGCGGGCGCTGAGCGACATGGGATTGAAGTTGTGCGCGCCGATGGTGGAAGGAAATATCAGGCGCGGTGACTTCCCATATTCAGCAGCGGCCTCTTCCACCGGTCGACCGGTCTTCAGATCGATGGATTTCGCCCAGGTGGTGGCCACGAACGGATCCGCCTTCAGCAGCTCGCCGGTGCGCCGGTCGATCACGTAGAAGAAGCCGTTCTTCGACGCCTGCATCAGCACCTTGCGTGGCTGCCCCTGAACGGTGAGCGTCGCCAGCATGATGTGCGGCGTGGCATCGTAGTCCCAGCGCTCGCCGGGGGTTTGCTGGTAGTGCCAGGCGTACTCACCCGTAGCCGCATGCACTGCGACGATGCTGGCTATGTACAGGTTGTCGCCACCGCCCGGGCTGCGTTTCGACAGACTGGTGGGCGCCCCATTGGCGGTGCCGAAATAAACCAGGTCAGTCTCCGGATCGTAGGTGATGGCGTCCCACACGTTGCCGCCGGCGCCCCGCTCCCACCAGTTGCCGCTCCAGGTCTTCACCGCCTTCTCGAGCGCCGCGCTTTCCTGGGGTTTGGAGGGATCGCCCGGCACCGTGAAGAATCGCCAGGCCAGCGCGCCGGTAGCGAGGTCGTAGGCACTGACGTAGCCGCGTGAGTCGTATTCCGCGCCGCCGTTCCCGATGACGATCACGCGACCGGCCACCTGTGGCGCACCGGTGACCGAATAGGCCCGTGTGCGGTCGGTGACCGTATCGGCCTTCCACAGCACGTGGCCATCGTGTGCATCCAGCGCGTAGAGGATGCCATCGACGGTGGCAACGTAGACGCGACCCTGCCAGACGGAAAGCCCGCGATTCACGATGTCGCAGCAGGCGCTGCGCGAGTATTTCAGGTCGATCTGCGGCTCGAAGCGCCACAAGGGTTTGCCAGTGGCCGCGTCGAGCGCATACACCCTGCCGGCGACGCCGGACACGTACATCACGCCGTCGATCACCTGCGGCGTGGACTCCATGCCCCGGGCCGTGCCCGTCTGGAATTCCCAGGCGAAGCCGAGTCGGGAAACATTGTCGCGATCGATGTCCTGCAGCGGCGAATAGAAAGTCTTGCCGATGTCGCGGCCATTGGCCAGCCACTGACCCGCATCGCGGTCCGCATTCAGTCGCTGCAGATCCACCTCACCCGTTCCGACTGACTTCGGCACGGACCTGGTCTCGGAGCCACAGCCGGCGAGCGCAAGCAGGCAGATGACGAATCCGATCGGCCGGTTCTCGCCCAGGCGCCGCTTCATGGGTTCATCTCTTGGTTACCGGATTGACGTAGTGATAGGGCGGCAGGAACACGTCGGGGAAAGCTCCGTACTTCACCGTGGCGTCGCTGTCCGGCTCGAGCTTGTCCAGGTGCTTGGGCAGGGCAACGCCGCCCTTGTTCCAGCCCTTGTCGAAATCCACGTAGAAGGTGATGTATGAGTGCAGCTTGCTGATCCGCCATACGCCGTCGATCTTGGCGTATTCGTTCTCATACGTGCCCTCGCCCCAGCGGGCCTCCTTGTTCAGCTTTCCCACCTGCATGAAGGCTCGCCAGCGGGCTCTTGCCGACCTGCCATCCTGCGCGACATGGATCACGGGCTGCAGCTGCATGTGGTTGTACAGCCGCCCGTACGCCATGTCACCCAACTGGTGCAGGTACTCGCTGATGCGCTGCTGGCCCTTGAAGAGGCCGCGGCCGGCAATTTCAAGCGTGGCATCCGGGGCGAACAGCGCCGCCGCGTCATCCCAACGCGACTTGTCGACGTAGTAGCCGTACATGGCCTGCAGGTTGGCGATCTCAATGTAGTCGCTGGCGGCCTGGGCCTGCCGTTGCAACTGTTCCACCTGCGCCTGCAAGCTCGCGATCTGCGCTGCGGCCTGCCTGGCATCGTGGCTGCCGCAACCAGTCAGCAGCAACAGGCTGACGCCCAGGATCAGGCCCGCCGGGCGGGCTCCATGTGATGAGCTCTTCATTTCATGCCTGCCTTCATGGTTCTCAGAACAACCTTTTCCACTTCGCCGTTGAACTTCAGCGGCAACGCGTCGCCCTTCACCAGGGGGACTTAGACCACGCCATGCCTTGCGCTCGGGTCGGCACGCGCACGCAGCCAGAGCTGCGACAACCAAGAGCGCGCGCGCGACGAAGATCTGACTGCAGCGACGAACCATGCGAACCGATGATACCGGTGCGCCCCAGTGACCACGGTAGTGGCCAGGCAGGAAGGTCAAGAAAGGAATCAAATGGTCGGGGCGAGAGGATTTGAACCTCCGACCCCTTGCACCCCATGCAGTTTTGCCTGTAACTGCGTGAGACCATCTGAGACGCTATGAGTGCATAATATGCTTATTTTCTAGCGTGTTAGACGTCTCTTAGCGCTCCGTGTTGTTTCACACTGTTTCATGTAAAGTGACCACAGAGTGACCACAGAAACCTCTAAACCGGCATCTCCAGGTCGCATGACCGCTACCAGCGTCGCGAGCGCAAGGCTTGGCGATCACACAGATCCTGCAGTAACAGGCCTGCAGTTGCGCGTGCGGTCCGCTGCGGGCGCCCTAACCAGAACTTGGTTCTTTCGTTACAAGTGGCGCAAGCAAACCGTCCGAATCCTCGTGGGCCACCTACCCCAGACTTCGCTCGCGGATGCCCGCGAAAAGGTGCTGGAACTGCGTCGGTTCATCGATGACGGCATCGACCCTCGAAAGGCAAAACCTCGCCGTACGGAACCCCGAAACGATGCGGATTCCACTGACATAGCGGCGATTGGCGATCCTCATTCCATCGAAACCCTGTGCAAGACGTTCATGGACCGCCATGTGAAGCCGCAGCGGAAGCGGCCAGAGTACGCACAACGCATCCTCGACGCCTCTGCCCTCAAGCACTGGAAGGGTCGCGATGCGCGAACGATCACCCCTGTGGAGGTCTTGGAGGTGCTCGACGCCATCGTGGACAATGGCTCGCCGGTTATGGCCAACCGCACCGCCGCCCTACTCGGTCAGATGTTCAAGTACGGGATCCACCGCCGAATTGTCGCGGACTCCCCGGTAAAGCTTCTATATCGCCCAGGCGGCAAGGAGAAATCCCGGGAACGCGCCCTGACGGACGCCGAACTGAAATCGCTGCTTACCATCGATCCGAAGGAAAGGTGGGAGCGTTTCCACCATGCCATCAATCTGTTACTGCTGACAGGAATGCGGCGCAGTGAGCTGGCCCTAGGCAGCTGGAAGGAAATCGACTGAGTATTCCACGCGATGGTGAACGCAGTTTCCACGGGATGGTGAACAGGGATTCCACGGGAACGTGAACAGGTTTCCACGCGATCGTGAACACTTGGGCGCCGAGCGTGGCGCGCTGTTCACGATCGTGGCGGAGTGTTCACGATCCGTGGCGAGGGGGTAGGCGACTGGAGATGAGCTGCGAGGCAGGCCGCGTACGCTGGGCGCTTTTTGCCCAGGGAACGCGGATGCCGAACGAGAGGATCTCCATGTCGAAGCTCAAGCAGCTCATTGCGCTGCAGTCCAGTAACCTCAGTGTGCGCAGCCTGGCGCGGGCGCTGGGGTTGTCGGTCGGGGCGGTCTGCAAGTACCTGAGGCGCTGCGCGCGAGCGGTATCGATGCCGCCGAGGCGGAGACGCTGTCGGAGGCGCAGCTCGAGCAGCGCGTGTTCGGTGCGGCGCCGGCCGGCCGGCCGCGCGGTTCGTGGCACCCGATTGCGCCCGGATCCACCAGGAGCTGCAGCGCCACCGGCACGTGACGCTGCAGTTGCTGTGGGAGGAGTACGCCGCGCAGCACGGGCCGGCCGCCTACCGCCGCAGCGCCTTCTGCCAGATCTACCGGGGCTGGGAAGCGCGGCTGAAGCGCTCGATGCGCCAGCGGCACTTCGCCGGGGAGAAGCTGTTCGTCGACTACGCCGGGCGCACGGTGCCGATCTACGGCCGCACGGGCGAGGAGGCGTTCCGTGCCCAGCTGTTCGTCGGCGCCCCGGGGGCGAGCGGCTACGCGTACGCGGAGGCCACGCGGACCCAGCAGCTGCCCGACTGGCTGGCCAGCCACGTGCGGGCGCTCGAGTATTACGGGGCGGCCCCGACGATCATCGTGCCGGACAACCCCAAGGTCGGCGTCACGCGCGCGGATCGCTACGAACCGCGCCTGCAGCGCTCCTACGAGGAGATGGCCGCGCACTACGGGGCGGTCATCATCCCGGCCGCCCCTACCGCCGAAGGACAAGAGCCGCGCGGAGCTGACGGTGCTCTTGGTGTGCCGCTGGATCCTGGCGCGGCTGCGTCACCAGCGCTTCTTCTCGCTCGATGAGCTCAACGGTGCGATCCGCCCGCTGCTCGCCGAGCTCAACGATCGGCCCTACCAGCGCCTGCCCGGCTCGCGCCGCAGCATCTTCGAGGCGCTCGACCGCCCGGCCATGCGTGCCCTGCCGACCACGCCGTACGTGTTCGCCGAGTGGCGCGAGGCACGCGTGGCCTTCGACTACCATGTCGATGTCGCCGGCCATTACTACAGCGTGCCGCACGCCCTGGTCGGCCACACGGTGTGGACGCGCTACACCGCCCGGGGCGTGGAAGTCTTCTTCCGCAGCGAGCGCGTCGCGAGCCACGTGCCGCTCTTATCGGCGCGGGCAGCACACGACGCTCCCCGAGCACATGCCCAAGTCCCACCGCGCGCACGCCGAGTGGTCGCCGCGTCGCCTGATCCAGTGGGGCGCCTCGATCGGGGTGCACACCGGCACCGTGGTCGAGCATCTGTTGCGCTCCAAGCCCACCCCGAGCAAGGCTACCGCGCCTGCACGGGGCTGCTGGCCCTCGCCCGTCAGTACGGACCTGAGCGCTGGAGGCGGCCAGCGCGCTGGCCGTGCGACTGGGCAGCCCCACGCGCTGGAGCGTCAAGTCGATCCTGCAGAGCGGCCGCGACCGTCACGCCCCGGGCGAAGCGCTCGCCCTGCAGCTGCCCGAGCACGCCAATGTGCGCGGCCCGGGTTATTACCACCGATCTGGCAGCACACACGGAGAAGCCATGTTGACCCATCCGACCATCGACACCTCAAAGCTCTGAAGCTCCACGGTATGCTCGGCGCGCTCGAGGAGCAGCAGCGCGATCCGGCCGCGCAGTCACTGGCCTTCGAGGAGCGCCTGGCGCTCATCGTCGATCGTGAGCGACTCTACCGCGACAACCAGCGCCGCACGCGCCTGTTGCGCGGCGCGCGGCTCAAGGTCGCCGCCGCCTGCATCGAGGACATCGACTACAGGCCGCCCGCGGCCTGGATAAGCGCCAGATCGCCGCCCTGGCCAGCGGCGAGTGGATCCGCCGCGCCCAGAACCTGCTGATCAGCGGCGCCACCGGTTCGGGCAAGACCTGGATCGCCTGCGCGCTCGCGCAGCAGGCCTGCCGCCAGGCAGCGCAGTGCTCTACTGGCGCGTACCGCGCCTGCTCGAGCAGCTGCGCATCGCGCACGGGGATGGCAGCTACCTGCGCCTGCTCAAAACGCTGGCCAAGACCTGCTCCTGGTGCTCGACGACTGGGGCCTGAGCGCGCTGTCGACCCAGGATCGCGCCGATCTGCTCGAGATCCTCGACGACCGCGTCAACACCGGCTCGACCCTCATCGCCAGCCAGCTGCCCGTGGATACGGCACACCTATCTCGGCGAGCCCACGCTCGCCGACGCCATCCTCGACCGGCTCGTGCATCACAGCCACCGCATCGAGCTCAAGACCCACGGGCGCTCGATGCGCTCGCCCTGTGCGTGAGGCCATCATGCTTACCACCGCCGCAGTCCGCTTCGCCCGGCCTTCGGCCGGTCAGACCGCGCTGCGGTGAAACCGTCAATGGGAAGATCGGACAAGACCCAAACGGCTGCCACCGCGGCCCTCATCCTTGACCGATCGTGAACACTGCTTTACAAAGCCCATGTCCAGTCGCCGATCCCACGCCACCGTTCACGTTCGCGTGGAAATCACGTTCACGATCGCTGGAATACGCAGCCAGCCGCCACTGCACGGGAGAGGCGATGACGCCGAGCAGTGCGTGCACCTGATCACCGCACGTGGTGCGGTAGCGCAGATACATGCGAAGGGCACTGGTCAGCGTGGCGGCATGCGATGCCGTCGCGCGCAGCTCGAGCTGCTGGCTGATGAACTGACGCAGCTCCTCTGGCTGAAGCTGCGCGATCTGCACTGGGCCGTCGGCGAACTCGTACCGCAGGAATCGTCGAATGATGTGCAACCGCCCGCCTCGCGTGCCCTCCGTCAGCCCCTGCGCATCCCGCAGATGCGCGTCATAGCGACGAAGCTCCTCCTCGATGGGACCGGTCGGTATCGCCGGCCATGCAATGGCGCCCCGCTCCCTCAGGACCGCCAGCAAGTGCCCGCAGGCAGCGCTTACCGACCGGCGATCGCGGACCACCGGGGGCGGACAATCGCAGTGGGGCAGATGTTGTCCAACGAACAGATCGACACTGCGCTCATCGAGGTGGTTGAGAGGCAGGCAGCACTGCATCATCCATCGGGCCAAGTGCGCGATGGCCGCGGTGTAGCCGCGTTCGATGTGTGTGGAGTACTGCCCGCGCCGCAGTCGAGCCTGAAAGGCATCCACGTGGGGGGCCAAAACGCTGCGGGCCAGCCAGTCGCCTGGCTTGGTCCGAGCAAGGACTATCGAATCCATGATGATCTCCTGGAGGCCGCAAACCCCTCCAGTGGATCACCGAAATCATGTGTAGCTCAAAACCAGCCTGAAAAGCCTGAATCCCTGCAGAAACGCCTTAATCGGCGCAACCGGAACGGGAACCTCCACATAACTGGGACCTACCCATAATGGCCGATTGCGGCAGATGCGAATACAGCGATACAGAGTGCTTTGTCAGAGCGCCGTCGCCGTCACGGCCCCTCAGCCAACCGTGCCTTGACCTGATCGCGCACGATCTGCGTCAAGCCTGGCGAGTTCTGAACCCGCGTCGTTGCCGGTGGAGCGCGCATCACAACCATGATCGCGCTTCAGTCGCAGCAATCCGATTTCCCGCCGATCAGCCGCGGTCATCGCCCAACGATAGGCATTGAACTCTACCGGACGAGGCGGCGACGTCACGGCCCCGCTCTTGCTTGGCTTCGAAAGGCGCGTCGACAAGGGCTTCGGGCACTCCGTACAGCAGCAATGGTAATGCCACCACGGCGCCGGCCACTAGCAATTCAGCGGCGAGCGTATGCTGCTGCCGGGATCAGGAATGTATCCAGGGAAGTGGGGGCTCTAGTTCGGTTCAGGGTCTTGCGGGGCTCCCCAGAGCGTAATATTGGGAGCCATATCGGTTAGTTTATTAACCTAGAAGGCGGATCGGCTATGCCGCTCCGCCCTTTTTTGCTTGGAGCGCCAACGATGAGACAGTGGGACCGACCTGAAACCCGAGTTTAGTCCCGGACGGGAGTAGAGTCTGCTTCACCAGGAGCAGGCGATGAAGGCAAAGAGGTTTACGGAAGAGCAGATCATCGGGGTGCTGCGCGAAGCGGAGGCCGGAGCGAAGACGAAGGAGCTGTGCCGGCGGCACGGGATCTCGGAGGCGACCTTCTACAACTGGAAGGCGAAGTACGCCGGGATGACGGTGTCGGAGGCGAGGCGGCTCAAGGAGCTCGAGGCGGAGAACAGCAAGCTCAAGCGCCTGCTGGCCGATGCGGAGCTCGACAAGGCGGCGCTGAAGGATCTGCTGGGCCGAAAATGGTAAGCCCGCAGGTGCGACGCGAAGCAGCGGCGGTGCTGATGGCCGAACGCAGCTTCGGGGTGACGCGCGCTTGCGGGCTGGTCGGGCTGTCCAGGTCGCTGTACCGCTACCGGAGCCGTCGTGCAGACAACGGCGAGCTGAGGGAGCGGATCAGCGAGATCGCTGCCGAGAAGCGGCGGTACGGGTATCGGCGCGTGTACCTGAAGCTGCGGCGCGACGGCTGGGCGGTGAACCGCAAGCGGGTCTATCGCCTGTACCGGGAGGCTGGCCTGGCCGTACGCAGGCGCAAACGCAAGCGGATCGGCCCGTTCGAGCGCAAGCCGCTGCCCAAGCCGCTGAGCGCGAACCTGAGCTGGTCGATGGACTTCGTCGGTGACGGTCTTGCCGACGGACGCCGGCTGCGTTGCCTGACGATCGTGGACGACTGCACGCGCGAGTGCGTGGCTATCGAGGTGGACACGTCGATCACGGGCACACGCGTGAAGACAGTGCTCGAGCGGTTGAACGACACGCGCGGCCTGCCCCGATCGATCACGGTGGATCATGGCCCGGAGTTCGAAGGGCAAGTGCTCGACGCCTGGGCGTATGAGCGAGCCGTGCAGCTCTCGTTCATCCGGCCGGGCAAGCCGAACGAGAACGCGTACATCGAGAGCTTCAACGGCAAGTTCCGCGATGAGTGCCTCAACGAGCACTGGTTCGTCACCATGGACCAGGCCAGGCGGATCATCGAGAGCTGGCGGATCGAATACAACACTGAGCGGCCCCACAGCTCGCTCGGCGACCTGACGCCCGAGGAGTATGCAAAGAACAGTTTGGCGAGAGATGAAAAGACGTTATCGTTAACCGCGGACTCTAAGTACGAACGGGACTAAAACGGGTGTCAGGTCGGGACCGTTTGGTGGACTCCTAATATAGAGGTGGTTGTTGATTTGTCGCAGGCTCGCACAGTTGTCCGCCACAAACAGTTAATTCTTGGTCTATTTCCGTCGACAGCCCCTATAGCCGATTTTTCGAAGCAGATCGGACAATTCCTACGATCACTGTCTTTGTCTGAGGCCGAGAGCGCCGAGGCCGGCAATGAGGATCAATGCAGGCAGAAACTTCGTTGCGTTCCCACCGCCGCTCAGCATGTCAAAATTTATCGCGCATAGAGCAAAGGCAACTGAGAGCCCTGCACCGCCAACCATTGTTGCAATAGCAATTGAAAGCGGACCCTTGCTACGAGCGATGTATGTGGTGATAGAGATCGCGCACAATGCTTGGACAAGGACGATACACAAGGTCCCTAGTCCAACCAGCCAGGCGTAGAGCTGCAGTACGGGGTCTCCACCGGCGACCCCGAAGCCGAGAACTATCGCCAAGGTCACCAAGCTCACTGCCGAGCTGGCAACATGGGGACTGCCATATGCCGGGTGGACCTTGTGCAATCGTCGTGGCAGTAGGCCTGTGCCCGCAAGCTGGTGGATATAACGCGCCAACGCATTCTGGAAGGAGATCAGCACGGCAACCAGACTTCCAATGCTGAGGAATCTAATAACGGCGGCCCCGTTCGGTCCCAAGTAGGCCAGCGCGGCCCCCGGCACAAAAGCGCCGGGATCGTCGGCTATCAAATGCTGCAGCTGAGGATTGCGGTAGGCGACACCGAGGCACCACATGGTAAGTCCATAGAATATGCCGATTGTTCCAATTGCCAGATAGGTGGCTTTGGGCAGGGTCCGCATCGGATCTCGGGCCTCTTCCCCGTAAAGCGCAGTCGACTCGAAACCTACAAAACAAGCGATGGCGAACATAAGGCCAACCGCAGTTCCGGGAGCCCCGAGGTCTGGAAATACGGGAGCAGGGACGCCGGACCTTCCGTTAGTTCCCGACAAGAAGAGGGAAGCATCTAGTACGAGGAGGGCGAGTAGCTCGAGCGTGATCGCAACAGCCATGAATCTTCGAGAGACGTCGATCCTTCGATATCCGAGGAATGCCACGACTGAGAGAACGATCAGGGCAGTCATCAGCCAGCCCCTGCCAGCGAGGGCACAACAAGGGACCGGGATCATTGGGGCAATCTGGCCAACAACCCCTGCCAACATCGCGCAATACGCGAGTAAGGATACACCCGCTGCCATATCCCCAACTGGCCGCCCAAGCCCCAACGCAATAAGCTCCGCGAACCCCCCACTGCCCTTTGATACGCGGCAACTGTATGCAAAGCCGACAGAAAACAAGAGCAGCGCTAGTGCCGCGAAAGCAAATAGGTACGCGACGGAAAATCCGGCAGCTCCATAGACGACAGGAGCTACGCCTACAGTTGCGCCCAAAGGCGCTGCCGCAGCTATCACGAAGAAGGCGACGTCTAGAGGGCCCAAATGGGGCCTTATCGTGCCACTTTCGCTCGCAGCCCGTTGCTCAGCATTGCTGTCCAACGTTTTTCCCTCTAGTCGGAGTGAGTGTCGTCCGCTGCGCAGTCAGCAAGCCTACACTGAAAGCAGGCCTAGCCAGTCCATTGCCATTGATGGCAATGGCTCGTCGATATTACTTCTTGGACCGCGCCACAATGTCTTCTGCGGAAATGTTCAAGACACCTTCGAGCAACATCGACTTTGCAATATTGGCCACCATTCGAATTTTGGGTTGGAGCGGCTTGTTGTGGCCCGCAAATATCGTCAGACCCTCAAGGGCAGCTTGTGCGTGGTAACCGATCAGTTCGCAGTGTTTCGACGACAGATCGGGGCGCATTTCAGCGATCAGGTCTGTCAGGGTTCTGCGACCGAATTCGTAAATCTCATCAAGCCGTTTCTGAAAGAACGAGTCGCGATTGGCCCTTGCCCAAAGCTCTGGGAAGACTCGCGTTGTTTCCTTTGAAGCAAGATCAAAAACAATCATTTCAACAATCGATTTGAACCGCTCCTCAGTATTGACGTTGCATTGCGCGCAGATGCTCTCAATTTGATGCTGGTAGCTCGTCATGATCGCGCCAAGTAAATCTGCGATCAGCGCTTCTTTGCTGGGGAAGTAATAGTTGATGTTGGCGGGTTTGGTATTGAGGCTCTTGGCGATGCTGCCAAATGAAAGAGCATCAAGCCCTTCATCAACTAGTATTTCAAAAGCTGACTGCAGGATTTTCTCATAGAGTTCCTGCCCGCGCGCATAGCCTGTCTTTCGCGGTGCGATCTTCAGATTCGCCATGTTCGTCCCGTGTCGTTGGCCCTTCCCTGATGGCCTTGGCTCTTGGTCAAGCGCACTTCGCAATCCGCCGTGCATCCTGGCAACCGGCATTCGGAAGCCTCGTATTCGCCAACGGCATCAAGGGAAGCAGTCAAGTCAATTAGCAAAGTCATACAATAAACAAAACGTTGTCAAGTGCAAAAGATTTCAAGGGGCTCGGAAGCCGCACCGCAGTAAACAGGTCTAACCACCGCGTGCTCTGGGACAGGCCTCCTACATTAGAACCAAGGCCGGATTAGGTCTGCTGGCAGCAGTCTTCAGGACTTGTATACGTCGAGTGCCGTCAGCTGGGCGACCCCCCTCCAAACCCACGCTAAACAATTTTGTCACTTGACAAACCTTTGTCGAAAATATAAAAAGCAGCCGCAACAAGCATAGGCGGGGATCGCTAGGACTCAACGAAATCAGACTGCTCCATATGCTTGGTGAGCAGTCATGGCGGCCGGAGTTTCTAACCGCTTTCTTCTCGGGAGGTAGGTATGGCCGATCCGGGCCAATCGCATCGCGATTCAATTTATCGTAAGTTCTTGCGCCGGCTTCTTGTCTGCGCCAGCGCGGCTACACTGGGAGCTTCTACACTCGCGGCCGGGCAGGAGGCGGCCCCGGCAGACACTAGACCCACGGTTGAGCAGACCGAGGAAATCATAGTCACCGCTCAAAAGAGAAGCGAACGCCTGCAAGACGTGCCCATCTCCGTTTCTGCGATCGGCGGAGATGAGATTCGCGATCTTCGAATTAATACGCCCGACGACCTCGCAGCGACAATTCCCAATCTGGGGTCTACGTCGACGGTTGGCGAAGGCACGCCGATCTTCTCTCTGCGCGGGGTTTCGATGTCTGATTTCAGTCTCAATCAGGCACCGCCAGTTGCCACTTACTATGACGAAGTCTACAAAGGCAATTTCGCCTTCCTCGGGGTCGGAATGTTCGATCTTGAGCGGGTCGAGGTCCTGCGCGGACCGCAGGGCACGCTATACGGCAAGAACACGACCGGTGGTGCAATCAACTTTATGAGTGCCACGCCAAAACTGGACTCGGAAGGTTCTATTGCGGTCGGCGCGGGGAACTATGGTCGGGTCGAGGCGAGCGGTATGCTAAATGCTCCGCTGGGCAATTCAGCTGCGATTCGGGTTGCCGGCACCTATACGCGCGCGGATGGCTGGTTCAAGAATTCGCTTCCAGGCGAGCCTAACCTTGACGGGGTTCGCGAGTACGGATTGCGGACGTCGCTTCTCGTCGAACCAACCTCGAACCTGTCGTTTATCGTGCGCGGCTCGACCAGTTTGCAGAACCCCTACAATTATGGCGTGTACGGCATCTCCGGACCTGACGGGATCGGTGCGGGCATCTACGAAGCATTCGATTCGGGTACGAGCTATTTCCGTCCATCGAATACTGATGGGAAATGGACTGGCGCGCTGAACTATAACGGTCGCCGCGAAGCGCGCACATATTCCGCATCGCTGACCTCGAAGCTCGATCTGGACAACGGTCTGTCTATTATCGCCGTTACCTCGTATGACAAGGGCAGATTGTCTTTCATCGAAGACACAGACGGCAGCCCGAGACGCGTACTGGAAATCGACTACTTCGACGACGCGAATCAATTTGCCCAGGATCTTCGGCTGGCCAGCAATTGGACTGGCCCGTTCAACTTCATCCTCGGAGCCTACTATAACCATGAGAAAGTGTTCAACGAGACCGCTTTACACTTCCTGAGCGATCTAGATGTCAACGGGGACGGACTATTGAACGACCAGGATTGCGTGACCGCGCTATCCGATATCGGGGCTCCCTTCGGATGCTCGATTGCCAACAGGTTCGACCAGCTCAAGAAGAGCTACGCGCTCTATAGTGACATGACATACAAGCCGTCGGCCGCCATCACGCTGCGCGCCGGCTTGCGTTATAGCCAGGACGATGGATACCAGCTCGGCCTGCGCTCGGACGCTTTCGGGACAGGCGGTGGACTCATCCAGACGCTCATCGAGCCTCAGGATTTGTCATTCTCCAAAGGCAACCTCTCGGGCAAAGTCGGTATCGACGTAAAGCCCTCGCGAGATGTCTTGCTTTATGGCAGCTATAGCCGTGGCTATCGGGCGCCCAGCTTCAATGCCCAGGCGTTCTTCAGTGCGGCTGAGACCAACGTCGCCAAGGCTGAGACGGTGAATGCCTACGAGCTGGGCTGGAAGACCCAATTCGACAACCGCCGGGTTACCTTCAACGGCGCGTTCTTCTACTACGACTACACCAACCAGCAATTCCTCGACGTGCAGGATGGTATCTACCAGCGACTTGGCAACATCGACAAGTCGCGTATTTTCGGTGCGGAAGGAGATCTCGCCTTCAAGGCATCCGAAGCCATTGCTTTCCATGGTGGCTTGGGCTGGCTTAGCACCAGGATCAACCAGGGGGTGCTCAATGGTGTAGTGCTTGACGGGAACGAGTTGATCAATGCGCCCAAACTCAGTCTCAACGCAGGCCTCGACCTCACGCTGTTTCACAACGGCAGCGGCAAGCTCGGCGTTCATCCGGAAGTGGCCTACGTGTCCAGCCAATATTTCGACGCTGCCAATTCCAAGAATCTAAAGATCGGCGGTTATTCGCTGCTTAACGGCAACATCAAGTACGAACATGGACCGTTCGCATTGTCACTATGGGCGAAGAACTTGGCCAACAAGTTCTACTTCACGTCACGGATCGATTCCCAAAGCCTTGGCTTCATATACAACCATGTTGGCACCCCGCGCACGTTTGGTGCGACAGCGACCTTCGAGTTCTGACCGTGTTTCTAGGTGTTTCCTACGCGTCGAGCGCCTGGGTTCGTGCAGCGTAGCGACGGACGCAAGATCGCAAACCGACCGAGACGGAGAGGTGAGATAGAATGCCGCTCGATTACAAGACCGCCACGGAAAACTTCTTCGCGGCATTCCCGGTGTCCCGGTTGGAAACCGAAGCAGGTCGCAATTTTATTCCGGGCGGTTTCAGCCGACGTACGTTCAATTACGGTCCGCATGCCGTGTTCGCGGACCGAGGCGAGGGCCAGTACATTTTCACAATCGACGGCAAGAAGCTGCTCGACCTCAATCAAAATTTTTCCACCAATGTCATTGGCCAGAAGCACCCTGCAGTAAGGGCTGCGATTGAGAAACAACTTGATGCTGGCTTCTCCTTCGGCAACCCCGTGCGCAAGGAACTGGAGCTAGCGAAGGCCCTTTGCCAGCGAGTCAAGTCCGTCGAACGCGTAAAGTTCTTTTGCTCGGCTAGCGAGGCGTGCCTAGGTGCGGTCCGGATCGCTCGCGGGTTTACCGGGCGCAATAAAATCGCCAAGTTCGAAGGTGGCTACCATGGTTTCACCGATGACTTGTCGGTGTCGGTTCACCCGGAACCGGGCGCTGCCACGGGTGCGGACAATAGTCCCAATGCCATCGCCGAATCAGAGGGCATTCCAGACTTCAAGACCGCTAACGTAGTTGTCATCGTTCAGAATAATTTCGATGCGACCGAGGCTGCCATCCGCAAGAATTCGGGTGAGCTGGCTTGCGTGATACTTGAGCTGCAGTCCTGTGCAGGCGGCATCGTTTCGCTGACCCAGGAGTTTGTGCACCGGCTCAAGAAACTTTGCGAAGAGCTGGGCATAGTGTTTATCGCTGACGAGACGATCACGTTGCGATGTGCCGCGGGCGGCTTGCAGAGCATTTACAACGTTGTGCCGGACCTCACCGTCATGGGCAAGATGATCGGTGGTGGTTTGCCGATCGGCGCGGTGGGCGGGTCGGCCAGGATCTTCGCCGTGGTCGAGGAAGACCGCGTTACCATGTCCGGTACTCATCATGGGCATCCATTGGCCTGTGCCGCGGGTCTGGCCACGCTCGAAGTAATGGATGACGCAGCTTATGTCCGGCTCAACAGCATGGCCGCCCGGGTCAAGGATGAGCTGAATTCGTGGGCAAGAAGGAAGCAGATTCCATTCTGCGTATTCGGGATCGGATCGGTACTCGGTTATGCGTTCACCAGGGAACTAGGGCAGACGATTGAAACGCACCGCGATTACTGGACCAAAATCGATCGCGACAAAATGATGATCTACGCGCTTGAAGTCGCAGCGCGAGGATATTTTCCCGTCCACCGCGGCCAGATCGGTCTGACGCTGCCCATGACAGATGATGACATCACGGGATTCATCGAGACAACTAAGGACATCGTTGCGCAAATGTATACCTGAGGTTTTCGGCGTTTCGCGCCTTGCAAGTTTGGCGGAACGGCGTACGTTGTCGATGCAGAAAGGGGGGACAAGGTCGACCATGCATACGAAATTGTATATCGCCGGTGAGGACATCGATGGCGCCAAGCAAGCCATCCGCCTAAACCCTGTGTCAGGAGCGGCAGCCACTGTCTATGCCGCGGCCGGCGTAAGCGAAGCTGATGCGGCTGCGAAGGCGGCAGGCAGAGCATTTGAACCATGGTCAAAGACCGGCATTGGGGTTCGTCGCGCAATACTGAACAAAGCGGCTGATGAGCTTGAAGCGCGACAGGGTGATATCGTTGAGGCGATTGTGGCCGAAACCGGTGCAACCAAGGGATGGGCCGGCTTCAACGTCATGGTTGGCGCGGGAATGTTTCGCGAAGCTGCGGCGATGGTTTCTCAAGTGACGGGAGAGGTGATACCCTCCAATCGTCCAGGCACCACCGCGCTTGCGGTCCGCCAACCTGTTGGTGCAATGCTTGGGATCGCGCCTTGGAATGCCCCCATTATTCTTGGCGCACGCGCGATTGCCATGCCTCTCGCTTGCGGCAACAGCATGGTTTTCAAGGGCTCGGAACTGTGCCCGCGGACACATCGATTCGTTATTGACGCGCTGCACTCCGCAGGTGTGCCGGAAGGCGTAGTCAATTACATAAATAACGATCCCGATGATGCGCCCGCGGTTGTTGAAGCGCTGGTGACCCATCCTGCCATCAAACGGATCAATTTCACCGGATCGACCAAGGTGGGCAAGATCATTGCTGGGCTCGCCGCTCGCGATCTCAAGCCTGTCTTGCTTGAGTTGGGTGGCAAGGCGCCAATGGTCGTGCTCAACGACGCCAATATCGAAGAAGCCGTAAAAGGCGCGACGTTCGGTGCATTCTTCAACCAGGGCCAGATATGCATGTCGACGGAGCGAATCATCCTCGATGATGCAATTGCCGATCGGTTTGTCAGCGCGTTTGCGGAACGCGTGAAGAAATTGTTGGCGGCTGACCCTAGTTCGGCTGACGCCCCACTTGGCGCGGTCGTGACGATGCGGACCGCCGAGCACCTTACCTTCCTGCTCGACGATGCTGCGGCCAAAGGTGCGGAGATCGTTCATCGCGGCGAGATGCAGGGCACCGTGATCCAGCCTTCGATCGTCGACAAGGTGACCGCGAATATGCACGTCTGGAACGACGAAAGCTTTGGCCCGATCGTCGCAATAGCCCGCGCCAGTGGCGATAAGGAGCTGGTTCGGCTGGCGAACGACACGGACTATGGTCTGTCAGCCTCGGTCTACGGCTCTGACGTGAGTCGCCTTATGCAGGTCGCAACCGCAATCCAAAGCGGAATTTGCCACATCAACGCTCCAACCGTTTATGACGAACCGCAAATGCCTTTTGGTGGCGTAAAGAGTTCCGGATATGGTCGCTTCGGCGGTTGGTTTAGCCTTGGTGAATTCACGGAAGTTCGCTGGCTAACGATCAATTCGCTGCCGGTGCATCTGCCGTTTTGAAACTTCGAAATCGAGTCAAAGAGCTAAGAGTGATGACACAAGTCGCCATCATTGGTGCCCGCTCTTAGTGTCGAGGTCGTGGGTTCGAGTATCACCCTAGCCGCCAATTATCATGTTGTCCTTACCGAGCACATCAGTAACGGTGCGCTCAATCCGTGGAGCGGGCGGTGGCTACCAGTTCTGTGGCCATGCGCGCCGATCGATGTTTGACCTCAACGAGATGTTCGAGCATTTCGGCCCCCTCAGCGCGGACAAGGACGAGTCCTTGCAGGGGACAGCCGAGTGTGATGCTTTGCGCACAACGGCCAGATCTATCACGATCACTACGCTAGCTCGCGTAGCCGGAGTAGGACGCAATCGTCAGGCGACGTCCCCGGGGCGAGGCGGCTTGATGATTGCGCCGGTGGGATGGAGCCGGACGACGAACGCGCCAGGAGCAGAGCATTGCCCGCGGGGCGGCGGCACACTGAGTGCACGGCATGTGGCGGCCGGTACGGGTCATGGCCACTGAGGCATGCTACAACGCTGCCGTTGACTTCATTGACCGCCAGGTCGCCGGGGGCCTTGGCGAGCGGCTCGCGGTCTGCGATCCGCTCGGTTCCCTCACCTACGCCGGGTTGCTTGCGGCCGCGGCCCGCGTCGGCACCGTGCTCGCGGGCCTGGGTGTCGGGCCCGAGCAGCGGATCGCCGTGGTGCTGTTCGACACGGTCGAGTTCGCGGCGGTGTTCTGGGGCGCGATCCGCGCAGGAATCGTGCCCGTGCTGCTCAACACGCGCCTCACGGCGCAGCAGTACCGTTACATGATCGAGGACTCCCGGGCCCGGGTCGTGCTGGCCTCCCCGGCGCTGCTGCCGGTGGTCGAGGAGGCCGTGCGTGGCCTTGCCATGCCCAGGACCGTCATCGCGGTAGGACCGGGCGCCGGCGGCACGCCCGACTTCGCCCAGCTGGTGGCCGCTGCCGATCCCGCCCCGGCCGCCGCAACCAGTCCGGACGAGGTGGCCTACTGGCTGTACTCGTCGGGCACCACCGGCAACCCGAAGGGCGTGATGCACGTGCATACCACGCCGCGCAGCATCTCCGAGTGAGTATTCCACGCGATGGTGAACGCAGTTTCCACGGGATGGTGAACAGGGATTCCACGGGAACGTGAACAGGTTTCCACGCGATCGTGAACACTTGGGCGCCGAGCGTGGCGCGCTGTTCACGATCGTGGCGGAGTGTTCACGATCCGTGGCGAGGGGGTAGGCGACTGGAGATGAGCTGCGAGGCAGGCCGCGTACGCTGGGCGCTTTTTGCCCAGGGGAACGCGGATGCCGAACGAGAGGATCTCCATGTCGAAGCTCAAGCAGCTCATTGCGCTGCAGTCCAGTAACCTCAGTGTGCGCAGCCTGGCGCGGGCGCTGGGGTTGTCGGTCGGGGCGGTCTGCAAGTACCTGAGGGCGCTGCGCGCGAGCGGTATCGATGCCGCCGAGGCGGAGACGCTGTCGGAGGCGCAGCTCGAGCAGCGCGTGTTCGGTGCGGCGCCGGCCGGCCGGCCCGCGCGGTTCGTGGCACCCGATTGCGCCCGGATCCACCAGGAGCTGCAGCGCCACCGGCACGTGACGCTGCAGTTGCTGTGGGAGGAGTACGCCGCGCAGCACGGGCCGGCCGCCTACCGCCGCAGCGCCTTCTGCCAGATCTACCGGGGCTGGGAAGCGCGGCTGAAGCGCTCGATGCGCCAGCGGCACTTCGCCGGGGAGAAGCTGTTCGTCGACTACGCCGGGCGCACGGTGCCGATCTACGGCCGCACGGGCGAGGAGGCGTTCCGTGCCCAGCTGTTCGTCGGCGCCCTGGGGGCGAGCGGCTACGCGTACGCGGAGGCCACGCGGACCCAGCAGCTGCCCGACTGGCTGGCCAGCCACGTGCGGGCGCTCGAGTATTACGGGGCGGCCCCGACGATCATCGTGCCGGACAACCCCAAGGTCGGCGTCACGCGCGCGGATCGCTACGAACCGCGCCTGCAGCGCTCCTACGAGGAGATGGCCGCGCACTACGGGGCGGTCATCATCCCGGCGCGCCCCTACCGCCCGAAGGACAAGAGCCGCGCGGAGCTGACGGTGCTCTTGGTGTGCCGCTGGATCCTGGCGCGGCTGCGTCACCAGCGCTTCTTCTCGCTCGATGAGCTCAACGGTGCGATCCGCCCGCTGCTCGCCGAGCTCAACGATCGGCCCTACCAGCGCCTGCCCGGCTCGCGCCGCAGCGTCTTCGAGGCGCTCGACCGCCCGGCCATGCGTGCCCTGCCGACCACGCCGTACGTGTTCGCCGAGTGGCGCGAGGCACGCGTGGCCTTCGACTACCATGTCGATGTCGCCGGCCATTACTACAGCGTGCCGCACGCCCTGGTCGGCCACACGGTGTGGACGCGCTACACCGCCCGGGGCGTGGAAGTCTTCTTCCGCAGCGAGCGCGTCGCGAGCCACGTGCGCTCTTATCAGCGCGGGCAGCACACGACGCTCCCCGAGCACATGCCCAAGTCCCACCGCGCGCACGCCGAGTGGTCGCCGCGTCGCCTGATCCAGTGGGGCGCCTCGATCGGGGTGCACACCGGCACCGTGGTCGAGCATCTGTTGCGCTCCAAGCCCCACCCCGAGCAAGGCTACCGCGCCTGCCTGGGGCTGCTGGCCCTCGCCCGTCAGTACGGACCTGAGCGGCTGGAGGCGGCCAGCGCGCTGGCCGTGCGACTGGGCAGCCCCACGCGCTGGAGCGTCAAGTCGATCCTGCAGAGCGGCCGCGACCGTCACGCCCCGGGCGAAGCGCTCGCCCTGCAGCTGCCCGAGCACGCCAATGTGCGCGGCCCGGGTTATTACCACTGATCTGGCAGCACACACGGAGAAGCCATGTTGACCCATCCGACCATCGACACCCTCAAAGCTCTGAAGCTCCACGGTATGCTCGGCGCGCTCGAGGAGCAGCAGCGCGATCCGGCCGCGCAGTCACTGGCCTTCGAGGAGCGCCTGGCGCTCATCGTCGATCGTGAGCGACTCTACCGCGACAACCAGCGCCGCACGCGCCTGTTGCGCGGCGCGCGGCTCAAGGTCGCCGCCGCCTGCATCGAGGACATCGACTACAGGGCCGCCCGCGGCCTGGATAAGCGCCAGATCGCCGCCCTGGCCAGCGGCGAGTGGATCCGCCGCGCCCAGAACCTGCTGATCAGCGGCGCCACCGGTTCGGGCAAGACCTGGATCGCCTGCGCGCTCGCGCAGCAGGCCTGCCGCCAGGGCAGCGCAGTGCTCTACTGGCGCGTACCGCGCCTGCTCGAGCAGCTGCGCATCGCGCACGGGGATGGCAGCTACCTGCGCCTGCTCAAAACGCTGGCCAAGACCTCGCTCCTGGTGCTCGACGACTGGGGCCTGAGCGCGCTGTCGACCCAGGATCGCGCCGATCTGCTCGAGATCCTCGACGACCGCGTCAACACCGGCTCGACCCTCATCGCCAGCCAGCTGCCCGTGGATACCTGGCACACCTATCTCGGCGAGCCCACGCTCGCCGACGCCATCCTCGACCGGCTCGTGCATCACAGCCACCGCATCGAGCTCAAGACCCACGGGCGCTCGATGCGCTCGCCCCAGGCGTGAGGCCATCATGCTTACCACCGCCGCAGTCCGCTTCTGCCCGGCCTTCGGCCGGTCAGACCGCGCTGCGGTGAAACCGTCAATGGGAAGATCGGACAAGACCCAAACGGCTGCCACCGCGGCCCTCATCCTTGACCGATCGTGAACACTGCTTTACAAAGCCCATGTCCAGTCGCCGATCCCACGCCACCGTTCACGTTCGCGTGGAAATCACGTTCACGATCGCTGGAATACGCAAATCGACCTCAAGAATGCCTTATGGACCATTCCGGGCGATCGGACGAAGACCGGAAAAGCGCTGGCTCTCCCTTTGTCGGACTGGGCTGTAGAGGAGCTGCGCGCCCTCAAGCGGGAGGCTGAGGGCAGCCCATGGCTGTTTCCGAGCGAAGATGACAAGGAGGTGCCAGCCGACCCCAAGTTGCTGACTCGCAACATGGCGCGCGCGCAGGAGAGGTTTCTGGCCAAACACGGCATCGAGGGATTCACCCTGCACGATCTCAGGCGGACCTGCCGAACGGGACTGTCTAGGCTGAAGATCCAACCGCACATCGCGGAGCGCGTTTTAGGCCATGCTCAAGAGAAAATCGCCGGCACGTACGATTTGCATGACTACCTGGATGAAAAAAAGGACGCCCTGAACAAGTGGGCACAACATCTCAGGAAGATCTCGGAAGGTGCCTCGACTGACAAGACTTCGAGTTGACAGAGAGTCGATTCGCATCCAAGGGAGGGAATCGAACTCCACCGTAACCGATTGTTTTGACGGCCGGGAGTCTGAGCCGCAAACCCAAAGTACCTCGAAATGTACCTTGGGAATCCAGCTCCAAAGACTCGACAGACCTCACCGACTCAGGCACCTCTCGGCGCCAGTACGAATTATAGCCGCACAACACGGCCGGCAATGGAAAGTGGCGGCGCGACTATTTCCTATCCTAGAGCGGGGAAATGTTCTTCCTGATCCAGTCGGCGAACTGCGCCTCTTCAAGGTTTCCCGCAGCCAGTGCCAGCACTGCTTCGATCGCATCAATCGGCGATGCAGTCAGGCGATGTCCGTTCATCGCGAGAAACACGCCCACCGCAAGGAACGCTGCCCGCTTGTTTCCATCGACGAAGGGGTGATTGCGCGCCAGACCGTAGCCGTATGCCGCGGCCAGTACTGCGGCATCACTGCAGCCCTCGTAGGTGTGCTTGTTGACCGGACGTGAGAGTGCGGAGTCCAGCAATCCTTCGTCGCGCAAGCCGACCGCACCACCGAACTGCGCCAGGCTCTCACTGTGCAGCATCACAAGTGCTCGCTTGTCGATCCAGACTGGCGCCTCGCTCACTTGGCGAGGACCTTGAACGTGTCGCGGTGCTCCTTCATGAACTCGCGTCCAGCCTTGAGCTGCGCCTCGATGGCCGGGTCGAATGGAGTCAGCAGATAACCCTCTGGCGTCTGCACGACATGCAGACTGTCACCGCGCTCCACGCGCATGTGCGTCAGCATCTCCTTCGGTATGACGACACCCGTGGAAGTCCCGACGGCGGTGAGTTTCAGCATGGCCATGGCGCACCTCTCTAGGCATACATATATCTATAATAATGCCTTGCGCAACCGAGGATTTCAATTCCCAAGCCCCCGATCTGCGAATCCCCGGACGGCCAGCGCAAGTCAACGATTCGGGGACAGCATGGATTTCCGCTTTCTTTGTTTCGACAGGCTGAAATTCGGCCCTGCTCAAACCCCGACGATCGGTGGCCCCGAGTGTACGGGGACCCGCCGGACCCACACGCGACCCTCGGTATGTCTACCTTGCCTGATCAAACGCGAACAGCTATCATTTGCATCTAGAGACGCAGCCACCGCACCGATATGAAAAGACACCTGCTCGCGGTCGCACTCGCCCTTCTCCCAGCGATCGGTATCCCTGCCGAGGCCGCCTTCACCCTGGTCATCCAGGACCATCGGTTCACGCCTGAGGAATTGGTCGTACCGGCCGGGAAGAAGGTCCGGCTGATTGTCGAGAACCGCGACACCGCGCCCGAGGAGTTCGAAAGCTACGCGCTCAATCGCGAGAAGCTGATCGCCGGCAAATCGTCCGCCACGGTGTGGATCGGCCCCCTCGCCCCCGGGCGTTACGCGTTCTTCGGCGACTTCAACCAGAAGACGGCGCAGGGCGTCATCGTCGCGCGCTGACCGGGAGTCCGCCATGTTTGCCAGCGCGATCATCGTCTTCCGCGAAGTGCTCGAGGCTGCCATCCTGATCGGGATCCTCGCGGCTGCCACGCGTGGAGTGCCTGGGAGGACGGGTTGGCTCGTCGGCGGCATTGTCGCGGGGCTGGCAGCCGCCGGAGTCGTCGCAGCCTTCACCGAAAGCATCGCGAACGCCGTCAGCGGAGTGGGCCAGGAAGTCTTCAACGCCATCGTGCTCGGCACGGCCGTCGTGATGCTCGCCTGGCACAACCTGTGGATGTCCAGCCATGGCGCTTCGCTTGCCGCGGATGCACGCGGTGTCGGCAACCAGATTCGCGAAGGCCGCAGCCAACGCTCGGTGCTGCTGCTGGTCGTGGGCCTTGCCGTATTGCGCGAAGGCGCGGAAACCGTGCTCTTCCTGTTTGGTGTCGCATCGTCCGAAACCGGCGCAGGCAGCATGGTGGCAGGCGGACTCGCCGGATTGTTCGCCGGAGTCCTGGCGGGCTATGCCCTGTATGCAGGACTGCTGCGCATTCCGCTGCACCTGCTGTTCCGGATCACCAGCATCCTCGTGTTGCTGATCGCCGCTGGCATGGCGTCCCAGGCGACGCGCTTCCTGATCCAGGCGGACCTGCTGCCGAGCCTCGCCTCGCCGCTGTGGGATACCTCATCGTTCATCGCGCAGTCGTCGGTTACCGGCGTGCTGCTGCATGGCTTCATCGGCTATGACGAGCGGCCCGCAGGCATGCAGATCGTGGTCTATCTGATCGTCCTTACAGCAATAGGTCTTGGCATGAGATACATCAACCGCATGCAGAATCAGGCTCGTGGTGCGCGGAGCCGTTCGTGAAGCGGCAGATACTCGGTGGAATATTGGCGACCGGGCTGACTTGCGTCGGCTGGGCCGGACCTTCGGACTATGTCTATGTGCCGACTGTCGAGTACGGTGAACGCGAGCTGGATTTCAAGTACGGCAGCGCCTCGGCCGGCGGACCGGACGAACACGCTGCCAGCCTCGGCTTCGGTCTTGGCGCCACGCGCTGGTGGTTCACCGAGCTATACATCAAGTACAAGCGCGAGGAAGGACGCACGTTCCTCGACGCCTTCGAATGGGAAAACAAGTTCCAGCTGACCGAGACCGGCAAGTATCCCGTCGATGTTGGCTGGCTGGTGGAGCTGGAGCGGCCCCAGGATCGGGACGAAGGCTATGAGCTGAAGCTGGGGCCGCTGTTCCAGACGGAGTTCGGCCGGCTGCAGCTGAACACCAACATCCTGCTGGAGCGCGTGTTCGACTCGCTGGGCAGCAACGGTACTTCACTGGGCTACCAGTGGCAGGCCAAGTACCGCTGGCGAGAGGCGCTGGAGTTCGGTGCACAGGGCTTCGGCGAGATGGGCGACTGGACACACTGGGCACCAGCCGATGAGCAGAACCATCGCCTGGGTCCGGCCGTCTTCGGCAAGATCGCCCTCGGAGGGCGTCAGGCCATTCGCTACAACGCGGCGCTGTTGATGGGCCTCGGCAAGGGCGCGCCCGACCGTACGCTTCGCCTGCAGGTGGAATACGAGTTCTAGAGCCTGACAAGGCTGTCGACGCCGCCTTCGACCCGTGTCGACCGGCGGCGCAGCAGTCGATAGGCCACCGGCACCACGAACAGCGACAACAGCGGCGCGCTGATCATGCCGCCGATCATCGGCGCCGCGATGCGCTGCATGATCTCCGACCCGGTCCCGTGACTCCACATGATGGGAAGCAGGCCCGCCAGGATCACGCACACGGTCATCATCTTGGGCCGGATGCGCAGCACCGCGCCCCGCAGGATCGCTGCATCCAGTGCATCGCCGCTCCGGTGGCCCTCGTGCTGTCGGGCTTCCCAGGCATGCTTGAGGTAGATCAGCATCACCACGCCGAATTCCGCCGCCACGCCGGCCAGTGCGATGAACCCCACGATGGTGGCAACCGACACCTGCTGCCCGAGAAGGTACACGAACCAGAATCCACCGATAAGTGCGAACGGGAGGGTGCCCAGCACGAGCAGCGCTTCGTCCAGTCGCTTGAAGGTCAGGTACAGCAGCACCAGGATGATGAGCAGGGTGAGCGGCACCACGACCGCGAGCCTCGCCTTTGCCCGCTCCAGGTATTCGAACTGGCCGGACCAGGCGACGGAGTATCCGGAAGGCAGGTTCACCTCCCGCGCCACGACCTTCTGCATCTGCGATACGGCTGACTGCAGGTCCCTGCCCCTCAGGTCCACATACACCCAGCCCGACAGCCTTGCATTCTCGCTGCGCAGCATCGGCGGTCCATCGACGATGGAGATGCGCGCAACCGTACCCAGCGTGATGTTCGCGCCGGAGGGCGTGAGGATCGACAGATCCCGCAGGTCGGAGACTGAGTCGCGCAGCTCGCGCGGATAGCGAACGGTGATCGGAAAGCGCTGCAGTCCCTCGACGGTTTCACCGACCCGCGCGCCACCCACCGCAGCGCTGACGATGTCCTGAACATCTGCCACGGTCATCCCATAGCGCCCCACGGCGTCACGGTCAGGGTCTATCTGCACGTATCGCCCCCCGGTGAGCCGTTCGGCCAGCGCCGAGCTCACGCCGGGTACATTCTTCACCGCCTGCTCGATGGCTGCCGCCACCCGGTCGATGACGACCGGGTCCGTGCCGGACACCTTGATCCCCACCGGGCTCTTGATGCCCGTCGCCAGCATGTCGATCCGATTGCGGATGGGTGGCACCCAGACATTGGCCACACCCGGCAGGCGCAGCTTCCGGTCCATCTCGGCGATGAGGCCCTCGGGCGTCATGCCCGGGCGCCATTGTTCGCGCGGCTTGAAGCGGATGGTCGTTTCCGTCATTTCCAGCGGCGCGGGATCGGTGGCCGTTTCGGCACGCCCCATCTTGCCGAACACCCGTTCGACCTCCGGGACCGTCATCAGCATCCGGTCCATCTGCTGCAGCAGCTGCGCGGCCTTGCCCACCGAGAGTCCCGGCTGAGCCGACGGCATGTACAGCACATCACCCTCATCCAGCGTTGGCATGAACTCACCCCCGACCCTGAGAACGGGAATGATCGTGAGCGCCAGCAATGCCACGGCCACTGCAATCGTCACGCGCGGCCAGTTCAACACATGCGCCAGTGCCGGCTGATAGACGCGCACCAGCCAGCGGTTGAGGGGATTGCTCGCCTCACCCGGAATCCGCCCGCGGATCAGGAGCCCCATCAGCACCGGCACCACCGTGACCGCCAGCCCCGCCGCCGCCGCCATGGCGTAGGTTTTCGTATAGGCGAGCGGGGCGAACAGCCGCCCCTCCTGCGCTTCCAGCGTGAAGATGGGCACGAACGAGAACGTGATGATCAGCAGGCTGAAGAATAGCGCCGGTCCGACCTGCGTGCTGGCCTCGCCGATGATGCGCCAGCGTTCGTGCGCGGAGATTGCCTCGCCTGGATGCGCCTCCTGCCAGTGCTCCAGGTGCTTGTGGGCGTTCTCGATCATGACGATCGCGGCGTCCACCATCGCGCCGATGGCGATGGCGATTCCGCCCAGGGACATGATGTTCGCGTTGATGCCCTGGTGCTGCATGACGATGAAGGCCACCAGCACGCCCAGCGGCAGTGACACGATGGCCACCAGTGCCGAGCGCAGGTGGAACAGGAAAGCGGCGCACACCAGCGCCACCACCACGAACTCCTCGATCAGCTTTCCCGTGAGGTTCTCGACAGAGCGCTTGATGAGGCCGGAACGGTCGTAGGTTTCCACGACCTCAACGCCCGCGGGAAGGCTGCGTTTCAGCACCTCCAGCTTGGCCTTCACGGCTGCGATGGTCTCGAGCGCGTTCTTGCCCGAGCGCATCACGATGATCCCGCCGGTCACCTCCCCCTTGCCGTCCAGCTCGGCAATTCCTCGACGCGCCTCGGGCCCGACCTGGATGCGCGCCACATCGGACAACCGAACCGGGACACCACCGGCCGTCGTGCGCAGCGCAATCTTCTGGAAGTCCTCCACTCCCTTCAGATATCCCGTGGTCCGAACCGCATATTCCGCCTCGGCCAACTCCAGCACGGAGCCTCCAGCCTCCTGGTTGGAAGCCTGGATGGCAGCAACGACTTCCCGGTGGCTGATGCCCAGGGCGCGCATGCGATCCGGATCGAGTACGACCTGGTACTCGCGCACCGAACCGCCGAGCGTCGCTACCTCCGCGACATTGGCCACAGCCTTCAGCTCGTACTTCAGGAACCAGTCCTGCAACGCACGCAGTTGCGAGATGTCGTGCCGTCCGCTGCGATCAACCAGCGCGTATTCGTAGATCCAGCCCACGCCCGTGGCATCGGGCCCCAGCGCCGGCGTCACCCCGGCCGGAAGACGTCCCTGTACCTGGTTCAGATATTCCAGCACCCGCGAACGCGCCCAGTAGGGATCCGTTCCATCCTCAAACAAAACGTACACATACGAATCTCCGAAGAACGAGTAGGCGCGTACCGACTTCGCGCCGGGCACGGACAGCATCGTCGTGGTGAGCGGATAGGTGATCTGGTTCTCGACGATCTGCGGCGCCTGACCTGGATACGGCGTGCGGATGATCACCTGCACGTCCGAGAGATCCGGCAGCGCATCCACCGGCGTGCGCGACAGCGACCAGATGCCCCAGGCCGTGACAATCAAGGTCACCAGCAGCACCAGAAAGCGGTTGCTGATGGACCAGCGAATCAGGCGCGCGATCATCGATGCTGCTCCGTGTCGCTGACGCGCGCGATCTTCGTGAGGCCGGTGATTCGGTATTCGCCCTGGGACTCCACGAAAGAGAAGCTGACGCGGTCACCAACCTTCACGTCCGCTGGCAAACCGTTCACTGGCGGCTTGAACCCCATGGTCATTCCGGGCCACTTCAGCGACGGTATCGGCCCGTGCGCGATGGTGATGCCATCGGCGGTCAACGACTGGACGGTGCCCTCTGCCAGATGCGCGGCCGCCTCCGCGACCGGTACACTGCTCGCGGGCGGCAGTGGCTTGGTTCGCCAGTCCTCCAGGCGTGCCACCGTGGATTTGAGGCTGGCCTCGGAGTCGATGAGGAACTGGCCCGACAGCACGATGGCCTGCCCTTCCTCAAGCCCACCGAGGACAACCGTTTGACCGTCCTGCGACGCACCGACCGTGACCGGAACGACGTTGAACATTCCCTTTTCGTTGGCCGTGATGACCACCGTGCGTCGGCCGGTCGCGATCACCGCCTCATCCGGTACGACAATCTGCGGCCCCTGCGCCGCAGCCAGGATGTCCACCGACACGAACATGCCGGGTGCCAGTCGACGATCCGCGTTCTCCAGCAACACTCGAGCCGTGATGGTGCGCGAATCGGCTTCCACCTGGGGCTGGATCGCGACCAGCTTTCCCGGGAACTTCACGCCAGGCCAAGCCACGGCGGTGGCTTCGGCTCTTGACCCTACCGCGGCCATTGCGCGCTGCGCCTCGGGAATACGGGCATTGACCCACACGGATTCCAGTCCATTGATCCGGAACAGCGGCATGCCCGGTGCGGTTGCCGTTCCTTCCCGCACACCCAGCTCGCTGATCACCCCATCAATGGGCGCAACGAGCGTGGTGGAACCCTGCACCGCGCGCCGCGATTCGATCTGCTGGATGTGCGCTTCGGGAACGCCGATGGCAAGCAGGCGCTCGCGGGCGGCAGCGCGAAGCCCCCGACCCGCATCCGATTGCGCCTCCAGCAGTGACAGATACTCCTGCTGCGCTTCGATCCAGGCGGGGGATGTCAGCTCAGCCAGCGGCTGCCCGCGGCGAACCTGCTCGAATGGCGCATGGACGAACAGGCGCGTCACCACTCCCTCGACACGGGCGGCGACCACTTGTTGCAGCTGGTCATTGAAGGCGACAGCCCCCACTGCCCGGAGCCTGGGCTGGACACTGGCCTTTTCCACCTTGCCCATTCGAATACCCAAGCTCTGGGTCACATTCGCAGCGACGCGAACCCCTCCGTCGTCTTCCGCTTCATCGGCGTAGACAGGCACGAGCTGCATGTCCATGAAGGGCGACCTGCCCGGCTTGTCGAAGCGCGCGTTGGGGACCATGGGGTCGTGCCAATACAGCACCTTCCGATTGCCGTCCCCGGCCTTGTCGGAAGCGGCCGGCGGCGCACCCATTCGGGAATGGGCCAACCAGTAGCCCCCGGCGACGCCCACCAACAGCAGCACAGCGCCGGTGACGATCACCGTGCGCGAGGAACCTTCTGATGCGTTCATGGCGCCTCCGTCGAATGCAACAGATGCAGGAATACCCAGGCTCGACTGATCTCGCCTTCGAGCGCGATGCGTTCCAGCTGGAGATCCGTCTCATCGGCGTTCGCGCCGATGACGGCCGAAAGATCGCCGCGACCGGACTTGAAGGCCGCAGTCGTCGCGCGAACCCGGTCTCCGGCCAGAGGCAGCAGCGTGTCCACGTAGTGGGTCATCCGCTGCCGCCCCGATCGCCACTGTGCGATGAGGGTCTCCACCTCCGCCCGATGCATGCGGATCTCGGCCTGCTGCTCAGCCTCGCGCGCCCTGAGTTCGGCGAGGCGCGATGCGATCACCGGATCCTGGCGGTGCCTTGTGAACAGCGGCAGACCGACGCGGAACTCCAGCGAGACCATGTCGGAGAAATTCGATCCCCGCTTGGCGTAACTGAGTTCGGCTGACCAGTCGGGTCGCCTGTCCGCCCGTGCAACCTGCACTTCAGCGCGCGCGAGTTCGACCTGCGCCGCCGCGGGTGCCAGCGGTGAATGCGCCTCCACGGTCTGCGACAGCATCAGCGATGCGGGTTCCAGTTCGCGCTGCCAGGGTAGCGGCGCAAGATCGGACGAGGATGCGCCGCCCACCCAACGGGACAGCTCAGCCCGGCGCATGGCCAGCTGCTGCTCCAGTTCCAGGATTCGGGCATCAACGCGCGCCAGCACCGCTTCGCTCGCCAGGGTCTCCCCGACGCTTCGATTGCCGCTGGCCAGCGCGGCTCGGGCCGCCGCAGCGGTGGTAGCCAGTCCCTCGCGACGGGCGCGCAGAAGGTCCAGGGAACCTGCGGCGATCGCCCCGGCGATCCACGCATCGGCCGCGCTGCGCGCGATGTCGAATCGGCCGGCGACCAGGCGAGCTTCGGCCAGCTCCACTTCGCGCGACGCCAGAGCGCGCTGTGAACTGCGCTTGGCGGCGCTGGGCACCGCCTGCATCACTCCCACCTTGCGCATCGTCATGAAGTCGCGCGACAGCGAGAACGCGTCCGACGTGGTCAACGGCAGGTTGTCGATGCCGACGATGGCCTCAGGGTCCGGCAGTCTGCCGGCGCTTGGCGCGATGTCCTTCGCACCATCCAGCGAGGCCTGCGCCGCCCGGAGCTGGGGCGCATCTTCCAAGGCGCGCTGTATTGCTTCATCGAGCGTCAAAACGCCAGCAGCGGCGATCGCAGGCACGCCGCTGCACAACGCACAGAACAGCACCACAAGCGCCGGCGCACATCGGAAAATTCCGGTGGCCGGCGCGCAACGAGACAGGTTCATGCCGAACCCTCCGGAAACGCGATTCATCAGGACGGGATGGCGCGATGCGCCCACCCGTTATGGCACGTGATGGATCAGGCGATCGGAGGTGGTTTTAGCGGCGGATCCGCCAGTAGCAGGAAGTTCACCGGCCGCGGTTCCAAAGTGGGAATGGCCGCGGAATTGGAAAGCACAAAATGCATCCCGGGCAGTGCCGCGATACCGGCTGCACACGCGGCATGGCAATCCAGCGAATCGAGCGCGCCATCGGGGCAGCAAGGACAGTGTTTCGAGTGATGATCCGGCGGCATCCCGTCATCGCAGGGCATGGACTGAGCCGTTTCGGCTTCGGCAGCGACGCCGGCAGCCCACGCCGATGCCATGGGCACGGACAGCAGGAGCTGCAATGCCACCAGGACATACACCAACGGACGGAACCTGCGGGACTTCACGGCTCCAAAGATACGCCCCATTGGAACAGCCCACCAGTCACAGCACTCCAATTGCCGGAACCAGATCACAGCCCGCTTTCCCAATGAAGCACCTTTCTGACGGCGCCCGCGCCCGGACCGCTACCGGCGCCCACCCTCCGGCGTCCATCCGTGCCTTTCCAGGCACGCGGCGACCAGCGGATGGGTGGGCGGGAGGCTGCTTTTCCGTAGCGTGCGGTTGGGCTGCATCATCCGGCATGAGTGGAGCGCATCCGGGTATGTCTCGAACCGGGGTGCGGCGCATCCGGTCACTGTGCCAAGCACCAGCATCGATCCCAATATCGCAAGGAACTTCCGTCTCATTCCCTTCCCTCCGCATGCGAGCCGGAGCGCCCCAAGAGGCGCAGGCCATTCGCGACGACCAGCAGGCTGGCGCCCATGTCGGCGAACACCGCCATCCACATCGATGCGCTGTCGAAGATGGCCAGGTACAGGAACACCGCCTTGATCCCCAGCGCGATGGCGATGTTCTGCCAAAGAATGGAGTGCGTGCGCTGCGAGAGCCTCATCAGCTCGGGGATTCGTCGCAGGTCGTCATTCATGATCACGACGTCCGCCGATTCGATCGCGACGTCCGTCCCCGCTGCGCCCATGGCAATGCCGATATCCGACTCGGTCAGCGCCGGAGCGTCATTGATGCCGTCGCCGATCATGGCGGTCGGGCCGCGGGCACGAAGCTCGCGTATTGCCGTCAGCTTGTCGGCGGGGAGCAGATCGCCGCGCGCCTTGGCAATGCCCGCCTGGGCGGCGATGGTTTCGGCCGTGCTCTGGTTGTCGCCGGTGAGCATGACCGTCGATACGTTCATCCTGGCCAGTTCGGCAATCGCTTCGCTGGACGTGGGCTTGATGGCATCGGCCACCGCAAACACCGCCAGCACCTTGGTGCCGGATGTCAGCAGGGTGACCGTTCGGCCCTGCCGCTCGTGACCCTTGAGCCGCGCTTCCAGCTCGGCCGAGCAAAGTCCCAGCTCCTCAACCAGCCGGTGATTGCCCAGATTCAGTATCTGCCCATCGACAACTCCCTTCGTGCCACGACCGGCAAGTGCCTGGAACTGCTCCACCGGCGACGCCTGGACGCGCAGTCCCAGTGCGATGGCTTTCGAGACTGGATGATCGGACCGTGCTGCAAGACTGGCCGCCAGGCGACCTGCTTCGTCTGGATCTCCCCGCAGGGTTTCGAATGCCACCAGCCGTGGCTTGCCTTCGGTAATCGTGCCGGTCTTGTCGAGGGCCACCACGTGGATCGTCCGGGCCTCTTCCAGATAGGTTCCACCCTTGACGAGCACGCCGCGCCTCGCCGCGCTCGCCAGTGCACTCACCACCGACACTGGCGTGGCAATCACCAGTGCGCATGGACAGGCCACGACCAGAAGGACCAGCGCCTTGTAGATCGATGCCATCCAGGTCCAGTCCAGCAGCAACGGCGCACCCACGGCAACAGCGAGGGCCAGCAGGAACACGCCCGGGGTGTAGATCGCCGCGAAGCGATCCACCAGGCGCTGCGTCGGGGCCTTCTTGCCCTGCGCCTGCTCCACCGCGTGGATGATCCTCGCCAGCGTCGTATCGCTAGCGCCCGCGGTGACGCGTATCTCCAGCTCCGCGTGTTCGTTGATGGAGCCGGCGTACACCGAATCGCCCGGGTTCTTGTCCACGGGCAGGGATTCTCCCGTGATGGGTGCCTGGTTCACCGCCCCGCTTCCCACCGTGACCACGCCGTCCAGCGGCACGCGCGCGCCCGGCGCCACCCGCACCAGCGACTGCAGCGGTATCGATTCGACGGGGCGCGATGCCCAGGAACCATCCGGCTGCCGGACATCCGCTGTCGGCGGCGTGAGCTGCAGCAGTCGCTGGATCGCATTGCGTGCACGGTCCACGGCGCGCGCCTCGATCAGCTCGGCAATGGCGTACAGCGTCATCACCATGGCCGCCTCGGGCCACTGGCCGATCACGAACGCGCCGGTCACGGCCACCGACATGAGCGCATTGATGTTCAGCCTAAAAGCGGCCAATGCCGCCAGTCCCTTGCTGTAGGTGCCCAACCCTGACAGCGCGATCGCGAGCAACGAACACACGATCTCGGCGACGCGCCACGTCGGCGCTGCACCGCCGAAATAGGCAAACCCTTCTGCCATGATGGCCAGCACCAGCGCGACCGCCAGCCGAGCGAGCTCGCGATTTCCACCCGCGTCCCCCGGAGCGCCCGCTGCCGGGGGCTCATCCGGAAGCACTTGCGCACTGAACCCCGCGCCTTTCAGGGATTCGATCGCCTGCGCCATCGACTCTTCTGTCGCGGTGACCTCGAGTCGACGCGAGGAAAGATGAAAACGCAGGCTCTGGACGCCCGCGATGGGGTCCAGCGTCTTGCGGATCTCCGCTTCCTCGGCCGCGCAGTCCATGTTCGGAATGTGCAGCCGGATCGTCTTTGATGGACCTGCGTCAGCGGGCATGGCCCGGCTCCGCAAGGGATTCCGCCTGAACGATTGCCGCCCGGTTGCGCCGGAAGCCATGAACCATGCGGTAAAGGCCAGGCAATACGATCAGCGTCAGCAAGGTGGACGAGACGATGCCACCGATGACCACCGTCGCCAGGGGACGTTGGACCTCCGCACCGGTACCGGTATTGAGCGCCATGGGCAGGAAACCCAGTGCCGCCACCAGCGCCACCATCAGGATGGGCCTGAGTCGCAGCAATGCGCCCTCCCGGATGGCGGTATCGATGTCATCGCCCGCCTCCAGGCGGCTGCGGATGGCCGAGACCATGACCACACCCGTCAGCACGGCGACGCCCGACAGCGTGATGAAGCCGACCCCCGCGGTGATCGATAGCGGTATTCCGCGCAGGAGCAATGCCACGACGCCGCCCGTGAGGGCAAGCGGCACGCCACTGAACACCAGTGCCGCCTCGACCGCGGACCCGAAGGTCATCATCAGCAGCAGGAAGATCATCAGCAGCGTGATGGGAACCAGCAGCGACAGCCGGGCAGTCGCGGATTGCAGCTGCTCGAAGGTGCCGCCGTAACTCACGTAATAGCCCGTCGGGAGTTTAAGCTCGCTGCCCAGCTTCGCCTGGACATCCTTCACGAAGCTGCCCAGGTCGCGGTCGCTGGCATTGGCCGACACCACCACCCTTCGCTTGCCGTTCTCGCGGCTGATCTGGTTCGCACCACTGGCCAGACTCACATCAGCCAGCTCCGCCAGCGGCACGAATGCCCCGCCGGGTAGCGCGATGGGCAGTCGCTCCAGCGCACTCGTGCTGGTCCGCAGGTGCTCCGGCAGACGCACCACGACGTCGAAGCGCGCATCGCCCTCGAAGATCTGGCCCACGGCCGTGCCACCAACGGCCGTGGCGATGGTCTGCTGCAGACTGGCCTGTGGTATTCCGAAACGGGCCAGTGCTTCCAGCCGCGGCGTGACCGTGAGGGTTGGCAGCCCGCCAATCGCCTCCGCCTTTACGCCCTCTGCACCCGGAACCGAACGGATGAGCGTGGCGGCACGCTGCGAGAGTCTCTCGAGCGTCTCGAAGTCGTCTCCGTAGATCTTGACCGCCAGGGCCGCGCGCACGCCGGCAATGAGCTCGTTGAACCGCATCTCGATGGGCTGGCTGAACTCGTAGAGCATGCCCGGTACGGTCGCGAGCGTGGCGTCAATGTCTGCCAGCAGCTGCGCCTTGCTCTTGTTCGGATCAGGCCATTGCTTGCGCGGCTTCAGGATGAAGAACGTATCGGTCTCGCTGGGAGACATGGGATCGGTGGCCGCATCGTTGGTGCCCGTCCGGGAGAAGACGAGCTTTAGCTCCGGATGCTTCTGGAGCGCCGCCTGCAGGCCTTCCTGCATGGATACCGCCTGCTCCAGACCGATGCCCGGAATGCGATTCACCAGGATGACGACATCTCCCTCATCGAGCTGCGGAATGAACTCCGTCCCCATCCGCGTCGAGAGAAACCCGCACCCGACAACCAACAGCAACGCCGCCACCGCGATGGGAAGACGCCGGCGCATGGCGAAGGCGAATACCGGCTGGTACAGCCGCCTGGCGCCACGCACCAGGACGTTCTCCTTCTCCTCCACCTTGCCGCGCAGGACGAGCGCCACCGCTGCCGGCACGAACGTCAGGGAGAGCACCAGCGCTGCAAGCAAGGCCAGGATGACCGCCAGAGCCATGGGCCGGAACATCTTGCCTTCGACCCCCGTGAGCGCGAGCAGCGGGAGGTTCACCAGGATCACGACCAGCACGCTGATGAGGCTGGGAGTGAATACCTCGCGCGAACCGGCAAAGGCCTCATGCAGTCGCTCTTCGGTAGTCAGGAGTCGCCCCAGGTGGTGCTGGCGCTCCGCGAACCGACGGATGCAGTTCTCCACGATGATCACGGCCCCGTCCACGATCAGCCCGAAATCCAAAGCGCCCAGGCTCATCAGGTTGGCGCTCACCTTGGTCTGCACCATGCTGGTCATCAGCATCAGCATCGACAGCGGAATGACCATGGCCGTCAGCAGCGCTGCCCGCACGTTGCCCAGCATCAGCAACAGCACGACCAGGACCAGGATCGCCCCCTCCAGCAGGTTCTTCTGCACGGTGTGGATGGTGCGATTCACCAGGTCCGTGCGATTGTAGACCGTGATGGCGTGCACACCCTTCGGAAGGCTCTTGCTGATCTCGGCCAGCTTCTGGCTGACAGCAAGGCTCACCGTTCGACTGTTCTCGCCGACCCGCATGTAGGCGGTGCTGAGCACGGTCTGCCGGGTGCCGAGAACGGACGCACCGGTTCGCAGGGGCCGCCCCTGCGCGACATCGGCCACATCACCGATGCGTACCGGCACGCCATTGCGGCTCGCGACCACGACATTGCGCAGGTCTTCGATGCCCCGGAGCTGGCCCGGCACCCGGACCAGGTTCTGTTCGCCATTGTTCTCGATGTAGCCGGCGCCGACATTGCCGTTGTTCGCCTGCAGCGCGGTCTCTATGTCACTGAGCGTGAGTCCAAAGGACAGCAGTCGAGCGGGATCGGGCAGCACATGGAACTGCTTGGCATACCCACCGATACTGTCGACCTCCGAAACCCCGGGTACCTGGCGCAGTTGCGGGCGGATGGTCCAGTCCTGGAGGGTCCGAAGGTCGGTGGCGTCATAGGGGGTACCGTCCGGCTTGCGGGCCTCGGGATCGGCTTCCAGCACGTACATGAAGATTTCGCCCAGGCCCGTGGCAGCGGGACCCATTTCCAGATCCACGCCCTGCGGCAGCGATTCCCGCACACCCTGCAGACGCTCGTTGACGAGCTGACGGGCGAAATACAGGTCCGTGCCGTCCTCGAACACGGCTGTGACCTGTGCGAGTCCGTACTTGGAGATCGACCGGAACTCCTTCAGGCCCGGGATGCCGCCCATCTCCGATTCGATCGGAAACGTGACGCGACTCTCCGTCTCGAGCGGCGTGTAGCCCGGCGCCTTCGCGTTGATCTGGACCTGCACGGTGGTGATGTCGGGAACCGCATCGATCGGCAGGCGCTGGTAGTTCCAGATGCCCAACGCTGCAATAGCCGCCACGATGAACATGACGATCCATCGCCGTGCGATGGAGGTCCGAAGCAGTGCATCTATCATGGTGACCTCAGTCTTCCTCGGCTTCGCTCTTGCGAAGCTCGGCCTTGATCACGTAGCTGTTGGCGGCGACGTATTCATCCCCCGCCGACAGCCCCTGCAGCACTTCGGTACGCTCTCCGTCGGTCTTGCCCAGCGTCACCGGATGCGAAGAGAACCGGCCATTGCTCCGCACGAACACGACGGGCCGATCCTCGATCATCTGGATGGCGCTGGACTTCACAGCCAGCGCGGCGGCACTTTGCGCCAGCGTGACTTCCCCCGTCACATAAAGCCCCGGCGCCCAGCGATTGCCCGGGTTCGGAACCTCCACGCGCGCCGTCAGCGCCTGGTTGCTGTTGCCGAAGGGTCCCACGTAAGTCACCCGGCCCTGCGAAGAAAACTCCGCGACGGGAGATTTCACCAGCACCGACTGCCCGACCTTCACCTTCGCCGCATCGCGCGCGAACAGCGACAGTTCCACCCACACGGTGGATAGGTCCACGACGACGAAAAGAGGCTTTTCTCCCGTCTGCTCTCCCGGATTGGCGTTCCGTGCCGAAATGACGCCCGCGATGGGAGACCGCACGGCATAGACCTGCAGACTTTCGTTGCTCTCGATGTTCGCGAGCAGATCGCCCTGCCGTACCGAGTCGCCCAGCTTGTGCTCGACGCTGCGGATCACGCCCGGAAAACGCGCCGCGACCTCCCGCACGCGCTCGGCATTCGGGGCCACGACGCCATAGAGCGGCAGCACCTCCCGAATCTGCGCCGGTCCCGCCTTGTCGAGGGTGATTCCAGCGGCCTTGAGTTGCTCGGCAGACAATTCGACCTGGGCAGCTGTGGACTCTTCGGTCGGCTCCGCGGGTTCCTTCGCAGACTCCGGCGCGGCTCCACCACAGGCGGCAAGCACGAGGGGCGCGACAAGAAGAACGATGGACAACTTGAGTTTCATGGTCGTGATCTCGGGGGTTCTGTTCACGGGTTGGCGAGCGGCGCGTTGGTCAGGCGCTCGATCTCTGCAATCAGCAACTGGGCCTGCGTTGCGGCCTCGATGCGATCGGCCTGTGCATCGAGGAATTCGCGCTGTGCATCGACCAGCTCCAGGTAGCCATAGCGGCCGCGCTCGAAGGCGTACTGGGTTTCCTTCAGCGCTTCCTCCATGCGCGGCAGCACGGTGGCCTGCAAGGCAGCGACCCGTGCCTCGGCCTCCAGCAGATCGCTATGAAGGGCAAACAGGCTGGCGCGGGCATGCGTCAGGGCTGCATCGCGTGCAGCACCGACGGCATCGCGCCGCGCTGCGGCCTCGGCTATCGCGCTCTCGGCCCGGCGTCCCGAAAACAGCGGCATGGAGAACGACGCCACCAGGCCGATGTCTTTGGTCTCCTGGGAACGGCGGACACCGCCTCCGATCGTGATATCGGCCCGCTTCTGCGTTGCGGCCAGACGCAGCTCCGCTTCACGCAGGCGCTCCTCGCTGGCAAACCGCAGGAAATCCGGATTGGACTGCAGGCGTGCCACCAGCGGCGCGAAATCCTGCACGGCGGGCAGACGGTAGAGGTCGCCATCGACGTCGCCGAATGCCCGGCCGTCGAGGGTGGCATCATCGCCCCCCCACATTGCCGCCAGGGACCGTCTTGCAGCCTCGAGCCTCGCTCTCAGGCTGCGTGCGTCAAGACGACTGCGCTCCAGCGCAACCGTCGCCCGGTCCTCTTCCACATGCGGAGCTTTTGCAGCCTGGACGCGCAGGCGCGCCGCGTCGAGCGTGCTCTGCGCGAGGCTCATGGCGCGATCGGCCAGTCGCAGTCGCTCCTGCAGTTCGGCCACTGCCACGTAGCGCCGGGTGACTTCCGCCAGGATGTCGAGCTGTGCGGCCTGCCGGGCACTTGTCAGGGTATCGATGCTGGCGTTGGCGGAGGCTATCCGCGCCTCGCGCTTGCCGCCGAGCTCCACGACCTGGGAGATGGCCACCGTGGTATCTGCCCCCGAAAGACCCTTGTAGGCTCCGGAGCCCAGGACGTTTTCAAGCTCTGCGGTGAACTCCGGCGCAGGTCGCAGGGCCGCCCCGTCGCGCCGGGCCTGTTCCGCCCTGAGTGTGAAGGCGAACTCCTTCAGGTCCGGATTTCGGGCCAGCGCGGCCGAGACGGCTTCGCGCAGACTCAGAGAAGGTGCGGCGGCATCGGCGGCAGGGACTGCCGGCAACGCGGCACACAATACGAGGCATGCGAACAAGGCACGCCACCCATTGGACAACATATGAAACTCCCAAAGACAACGTCCACGCGCCATGGGCGCGCCAGAGGATCAGACGAGAAGTCGGGGAGTCAGCGAGGCGGGCCGCGAAGTGGCGGCCGGAAATGATGGAACCGATGGGCCGGAAACAGGACGGAGGGAAAGTCGATCCGACGGATTTGTGCCAGCGGAAGGATCAGCAGGAACAGCGATGCCAGCAGAACCAGCGGCAGGAGCGTATCTGAAGCTCCCTTCAGCACCGCGCTCATCAGGTCGACATTCAGGTCGTCATGCGGTGCGTCGAGGCCCATCTCAGTGTGGTGGATCTCGCCATCGTCGCCATGGACGGACACCAACGGTTCGCTGCCGTCGAAGCAGAAATGCAGATGATCGCCCACCAGCCGCAACGACAGGAACGCCACACAGGCGATCAGCGTTACGGCAATACGATATCGGTGGACGAAACCCATCGTTCGAGACTACCAGAAACCAGGGGGCAGGCGTTCCCTCGGCCCGAATGCAGTTCACAATTCGCCGGCCCGTGTAGTCCGTTGCCACCTACTTCCGCGCTGGCACCGCAGCATGTTCCGAGAAGGGCTGCGTAGTGCCGTCGCGATTGACCAGCTCCACGGTAAAGGCGTCCGCATGCCCGTCTGGCATCTCCATCCCCGGCGATCCGGCCGGCATGCCGGCCACGACCAACCCCCTCGCATCTGGCCGCTCGGCAAGTAGGCGACGGATATCTTCGACCGGCACGTGCCCTTCGATGAGATACCCCTCCACTTCTGCCGTATGGCAGGAACCCTTGGCGTACGGCACGCCCAGGCGCACCTTCACGTCATTGAGATTGCTCTCGTTGTGGACTTCAATCCGGAATCCGGCCTGCTGCACATACTTCACCCATTCGCCGCAGCAGCCGCAGCTCTCGTTCTTGTGAACGACAAGAACAGACTGGAACTTGCTGTCGGCGCTGGTCGCAGCTGGCGGCGTTGCGGGCGATACGCCCGCCGCTCTCCCGCTACTCGACACTTTCGAACAGGCCCCGAGGGCCAGGAGGCCTGCGGCAAGAGAACCGCAAACAGCCAGCTGAATTGCTTTCATCGTCTATTTCCCGATTCTCATTGTCGCGCAAGCGTCTGCGGATGCCCTACTTGCCCTGCTCGTGGCCGTGGCCGTGACCGTGGCCGTGGCCGTGGCCGTGGCCGTGGCCGTGGCCGCCATGATGGCCGAAAACATGCATCAAAGGGCAAGCCAGCAGCAACAGGTACGGCCAGTACCCTGCCACGTGAGCCCAATGCTCACGCAGCAGGGCGAATACACCAATCACCACGAGCATCAGCAGTGCGATTCTCCATCTCGACCTTGGTCGACGGTGCTCAACGGGTTCTGCTTCCGTACCCATGGCGGACCCTATTTGGCAGTGTCAGTGTGATTGTGATCGTGCGCCGCAGGAGCAGCCGGTGTAGCTGGCGTGGCTGGCGCAGCGGGCTTTGCAGCACTATGGTCGGCGCTGCCTGCGCCACCCTCACCGTGCATGTGTTCCATCATTTCCTTGCAGCAGCCTTCCTTCTTTCCGGCCATGCCGCCGGCCGAAGGCTTGGCGGTCGCCGACACCTTGAACTCGATGGTTCCCTTGGACTCATGCTGATCGGAACTCAGCCCCGCGTACGTCAGGACATATTCGCCATCAGCCAGCTTTGACAGCGGCACCGACAGGTACACCGAATCGTCCTTCGGCAGTGGCGTGAGGTCGCGCGCGGTGCTGTCGCCCTTCTTCTGGATCTTGAGGGCCGTCAGTCCCACCGGCTCGTTGAAGACGAGCTCGACCTTCCCAGGGCTGGTCTGGACGGTGCTGCCCTTGGCCGGCACCGAACTCTCCAGATGCGCGTGTGCGATTGCGGCTACCGGCAGGGCCAGCATCGCCATTGCAACCAGTGTTCTAGTATTCATGTCGTCTCCTTGTGTGAACTCATAACTCAAAACCAGGCACGTAGGCCCGCGACGAACGTCGTCGCATGACTGGACTCACCCGCGGCGACCCAGTAATCGGCCGTCTTCCCGAACCTCTTTTCCCAGGACACCCCCACGTAGGGCGCAAACTCGCGCCGGAACTCATAGCGCAGCCGCAGTCCCGCCTCCGCAGTCGAGAGACCCGAGCCGGTCCGCGTCGCGGCGCTGTTCCCGGACGAAAGATTCACTTCAACGCGAGGCTGGAGCACCAGGCGCTGCAACAGGCGCAGGTCGTAGCTTGTCTCCGCGCGCGCCAGCAGCTCACCCTTCGTGGAAAGAAACAGGGCTCCTTCCAGATCGAACCAATACGGAAGCAGGTGTTGTGCCCCGACGCTCAGGTAAGTCCGGCCGTGCGGCTCGATGTCCTGGCGCAGCCCCAGCTGCAAGTCGGTGTAGCGTCCCACGGCCCGGGAATACAAGGCCTGGACTTCCCCGGTCTCGAGGCCCTCTCCTGTTCCCTCGCCCGACGAACGAACGACAAAGCGATGGATGTCGCCCCCGAACCACGCATCACCGTCCCATCGATAGCCGTCAGGACCGGATGCCGGCTGAAACTCGGCCAGGTTGAGCATGAACTTGGAAAAGCGCATCCCGCCCATCTCTTCCTTGACCATCTCCCGGACGTGATGCATCGCTTCGGGATCGAAATAGCGATCCGCGGCGTAGTCTCCCGTCCAGGCGGGGGCCTCTGCGACGCCTTCCGCTGCGCCCGCCGCAGCTGCTATCGCGAGGGCCAGCGGCGCCAACCACATGACGGCACTGCGCCTCATGAGTCCTTCTCCGGCATCGGTCGCACGGCGAACACCTGGAACATTCCGACCGCCATGTGCATGAACATGTGGCAGTGGAACGCCCAGTCACCGGCCTCCGGCGTGAAATCCCAGCTCACTTTGCCGCCGGGAAGGACGTTGATCGTGTGCTTGCGCGGGTGATACCCCTCGGGTCCGTGTGCAAGCTCGAAGAAGTGACCGTGCAGGTGGATCGGATGCGACATCATCGTGTCGTTCACCAAGGTGACACGAACGCGCTCACCGGTGCGGAACATGTAAGGGGCCGTGGTCTCGCTGTACTTGCGACCATCGAAGCCCCAGATGAAGCGCTCCATGTTGCCGGTGAGATGGATTTCGACGCTCCGCGCGGGAGGGCGCGCATCCGGATTGGGCTCCAGCGCCACCAGGTCCCGATAGACCAGCACCCGGTGACCCACGTTCTCAAGTCCCTGACCGGGTTCTCCGGTCCGGTCTTTCGGTATCGGGGAGATCATCTGCACGCCGGGCCCCAGCTTCACCTGCGGGGCGTTGAGCGGATCCAGCATGGACATCGACATGCCAGGCATGTCCGCCATGACATCCGTGCCACGTACCGGCGGTGGCGACATGCCGGGCTCGGCCGCGTGACCGGCATGATCGGAGTGCGAATCCCCATCGCCTGCCTGGCCGTGAGGCATACCGGACATGTCCATGCCCATGTCCTTCATGCGATCCAGCGGCCTCGGGCGCAGCGCCGGCACTGGCGCCACCATGCCAACCCGCGGTGCCAGCGTCGCCCTGGCCATTCCCGATCGATCCACCGCCTCGGCGACGATCGTGAACGCCTTGTCCTCTGAGGGCTGGACGATGACATCGTAGGTCTCGGCATTGGCGATCTGGAATTCATCCACCTCGACCGGGCGGACCAGTTGACCGTCCGTTGCGACGACGGAGAGCTTCAGTCCCGGAATGCGGACATTAAAGATCGTCTGCGCGCCGGCATTGATGAATCTGAGGCGCAAGCGCTCACCGGGTTTAAACAGCCCGGTCCAGTTGTCGCGGGGCCCGTGCCCGTTCACCAGGTAGCTGAGGACCGCGCCCGTGACATCCGAGATGTCCGTGGGGTCCATGAGCATGCGCGCCCACGCCCTCCGTTCCCGGGACGTCTGGTCCCTGCCAGAAGGGAGTCCGCCGAGCGTCTGGCGCTGGTAATTGAACACCCCGCCTTCCTGCTTCAGCTTCTTCAGCACCTGGGCCGGCGGCACGAAGCTGTAGTCCGACAGCATCACCACGTGCTCGCGGTCGTACGCCACGGGATCCAGACCCTTCGGGTCGATGATGATCGGCGCGAACATCCCTTCGAGTTCCTGGAACCCGCTGTGCGAGTGATACCAGTACGTGCCGCTCTGGATGACCGGAAACTCGTAGACGAATGTGCTGTGGGGAGCGATGCCGGGAAAACTGATCCCGGGGACCCCATCCATGTGGACTGGCGTGAGAATCCCATGCCAGTGGAGAGAGGTTTCCTCATCCATCCGGTTTTCCACCGCGATGCGCAGCCTCTGGCCTTCCTTCAGGCGCAGCAGCGGCCCAGGCAAGGTGCCGTTGATCAGTACCGCGCCCCCGCGGCGCCCGTCGATGGCCCACGGGCCCCGCTCGATGGTGAGCTTGAGATCCTCGCCCGTCAGTGTCGGCATGGCGGCGAGACCGGCCGCCGGAGACGCCCCCCAGGCGGGCAGCCGCGCCGCGACCAACCCTCCTCCAAGGAGCGCGGCATTGCGCAGCAGGCGACGCCGATCAATTTTCTTCATGGGATGCAGATCACGTGATTGGGTTCTCACGTGGGTTACGCGCCAGGCATGCCAGACCCCTCAGGCATTTTGTTGAGGGGTATGAAGGTGCCGATGCGTATCCCCCCACAGGAGCCCGGAATTTCCGGCCAGACCCTCCTACGGAGTTCACATGGTCAAGGTACTTTGGATTGCTGCGGCGCTGGCACTGGCGGGTCCTGCGTCTGCGCAGGTCAGTTCGCATGAAGGTCATACCGGACATGCTGTGGAAACAGCAGCGCAGCCCGGCAGCGAAGCCACTGGTCAGATCAAGGCTCTGGATGCCAAGTCCGGCAAGGTCACCATCCATCATGGGCCGATCGCCTCGCTGGGCTGGCCTGCGATGACCATGACGTTCCAGGCGCCGCCGGAACTGCTCAAGCCGCTCAAGGTGGGTCAGGACGTGAAGTTCACCCTGCAGGCCCCGGGCAACCAGATCACCGCGATCCAGCCGCAGTGACTGCCGCTATAGTATTTGCTCACCTCGGGAGCCCCAACGCGTGAAGAACGATCTCGACTCTTGGATGGCCGATCTGGCCGCAATGCCTGCGGATCGCAACCTCGGCGGTCTGGAGGCCCGGATCAGCGGCGACATCGCGAGGCTCCGGCAACAGGACAGCGCCGTCTCGGCCATGGCGCCCGCGCGCTTCATCGCCCTGAGCGTTGCGCTCGTGATCGGTGCCTTTGCCGGTGGCGCCATGGCAGTGTCTGCCACCCGCGCACCCGCACTGGGCACGTTCGCAGTCGGCACTGACCTTGCGCCCTCGACATTGTTGGCAGGCGCCTGATGAGCGTGACCCGCAGCATCCTGCTCACACTGGGGTTGTCGCTCCTGCTGGCCGGAATCGGCGCGTGGGGAGGAGCGACCTACGTCGCGCACCGAATGCATGCGCAGACTCCGTTGCATGAACTTGTCCATGCAAAACTGGGACTGACAGCCGAACAGAAGACGCGGATCGAGGGACTGGAGCACGAACAGGCGGTGCGCCAGGAAGCCCTGCAGGCGGAAATGCGCGCGGCGAATGCGGATCTGTCGATGGCGATCTCCGCCTCACAGGCCTATACCCCCGAGGTCCAGGCGGCCGTGGATCGCTTCCACCATGCGATGGGCGAGCTGCAGAAGCAGACCATCCTTCATGTCCTGGCAATGCGTGCCGTGTTGACGCCGGAGCAGGCTGAACTGTTCGACCAGACCGTGCAGAGGTCCCTGACCGCAGGCGGTAAGTGAGCCCGACGTCCGAACAATCGGACAACGAGCTGGCTCGATGCGCCGCAAGCGGCGACGATGCGGCCTTTGCGGAACTCGTGAAGCGGCACAAGGAGGGCCTCTATCGCCTCCTGCGGCGCTACACCGGCGATCCCGAGGATGCTTACGAGGCAACACATGAAGCGTTCATCGCGGCATGGCGGGCGCTGAATCGATACAACCCAGACTTGCCATTCATCCCCTGGCTCCGAACCATTGCCATCAACAAGGCCCGGGATCTGGGGCGTCGCGCGGTCGTGCGACGCATGCTGTTCGGCGCACGCGAACCCGAGGAAGGCGAGGCGCTGGAAGTTGCAGATCCCGCCACTACACCCGAGCAGTCCGTGACAGCGGCACAGACCCGCGACCGCCTAGATCGCGCCATCGCATCACTGCCGGCAAAGCTGAAGCAGCCACTGCTGCTGACGGCCTTCGAGGACTTCTCCCAAGAAGATGCCGCAAAGGCACTGGGGATTTCAGTCAAGGCGGTCGAGACACGGGTGTATCGCGCAAGAAAACTGCTTTCGGAGCGACTGGGCAATGAACTTCGACCGGCAAACTGACCCGTCACGGCGGTGGGCGATCCGGCTGATCGCCCTGCTCGCTGCCTACCAGGTGGCTGCAGGGATGTACTTCATCGCGCTTCGACCGTCCCTGCTTCCAGAGGACCTGCGTTTCATGAAGCTCGCAACGCTTCCCGATGAGGCGCTGCCCTGGCTTCACCTTGTCTTCACGGTGCTGGGTGGGCAGATGTTGGCAGGAGGATTGCTCCTCGTGCCGTTCATTGCCAGTCTCAAGTCGCAAGCCCGCCTCGGCGCAGTGAGCTGGGTCTGCTTCATTGGCGCTGAGCTGACGTCGGTTGGCCTGATGTGTGCGGTCAACTTCTTGTTGTCATCAGATTTTCGTTGGGTCCTGCTCATTCCCGCCGTGGCGTGGGGAATCGCGATCCTGCTGGTGAGCGCAAGTCGCCGAGCGCACTGAAGCGACTGCTGCCAGGCGCAGGCTCGCGAAGCGCGGGTCACGCTTGACTCTGGACTATGGTCAAGGGTTTAAGCTGACGACAGTTCTTCAGGAGGCATCATGGAATCCATGGGCATCGGCGCAGTGGCAAAGGCCGCCGGAGTCGGAATTGATACCGTTCGTTACTATGAACGAGCGGGTCTGGTCGCTCCGACAGATCGACTGGCCTCGGGCTATCGCCGCTATTCGGAACTGGAGGTGGCGCGCCTTCGTTTCATCCGCCGAGCCCAGGCATTGGGATTCTCCCTGAAGGAGATCCGCGAGCTGCTGACCCTGTCTTCCAGCCGCAATGTCGCCAGCGTCAAGCGAAAGGCAGAAGCCAAGCTGGCAGACGTGGACAGGCGCCTGGCGGAACTCAAGCGTATTCGTACGGGATTGTCGCAGTTGGTGGCGGCCTGTCCGGGCCATGGCCTGCCCGAGAGCTGCCCCATCCTGCAAGCCCTTGGAGGAGAAGCATCATGAGCGGACACGAACACCACCACGGCGCGACGGCGACCAGCGCCGCCACGGAGAAATCCTGCTGCTTCAGCAACAAGCAGAAGGCCGCACCGACTGCGACAGCAACTGCGACTGATCCCGTGTGCGGGATGAGCGTATCCCCCGATTCGCCCCACCATGCAATGCATGAGGGACAGCATTTCGCCTTCTGCTCGGCGTCCTGCCGGATCAAGTTTGTCGCCGAACCGCAGCGTTATGCGCAAAAGTCGGCGCAGGGCTCGAAAGAGCATCACACGCATCACCACCACGCGGCCCCGCCCGCAACGGGCACCCCTCCTCCCTCTGGTGCGATCTACACCTGCCCGATGCATCCCGAGGTCCGCCAGGTCGGGCCCGGCAGCTGTCCCATCTGCGGCATGGCGCTCGAACCGCTCAACGCCGCAGAAGGCGATGGCGAAAACGCCGAATTGAGGGACATGCAGCGCCGATTCTGGATTGGCGCTGCGCTGTCTGTGCCCGTTGTGCTTCTGGAGATGGGCGCGCACCTGCCTGCCCTGAACCTGCACCACTACCTGGGCGCACGTACTTCGCAATGGATCCAGTTCGTGCTGGCGACTCCCGTCATTCTCTGGGCCGGCTGGCCCTTCTTCACCCGGGCAGCCGTCTCTGTCCGGAATCGTTCGCTGAACATGTTCAGCCTGATCGCGCTGGGCATCGGTGCTGCATTCCTCTACAGCATGGCGGCGCTGCTGCTACCCGATGCCTTTCCGGAAGCACTGCGGGGCGAGGAAGGCGTCGTGGCCGTGTACTTCGAGGCCGGCGCGGTCATCACCGTGCTGGTGCTGCTCGGTCAGGTCCTGGAACTGCGGGCCCGCGAGCGCACCGGAGGCGCCATCAAGGCGCTTCTGGGCCTCGCCCCAAAGATCGCACGCCGCATCACCGCGGACGGGCATGACGAGGAAGTGCCGCTGTCCGTCGTTCAGGTCGGGGACCGCCTGCGCGTGCGGCCGGGTGAATCCGTGCCGGTCGATGGCGTGGTGCTCGAAGGCCAGGGCGGCGTCGATGAATCCATGGTCACCGGGGAGTCCCTGCCCGTTGCCAAGCAGCCGGGTGCAAAGCTGATCGGCGGCACGCTGAACGGCACCGGCGGCCTGGTCATGCAGGCCGAGCGGGTGGGCGCCGACATGATGCTGACCCGCATCGTCCACATGGTGGCCGAAGCCCAGCGAAGCCGGGCGCCGATCCAGCGTCTGGCGGATCAGGTCTCCGCCTGGTTCGTCCCGGCCGTGATTCTGGTTGCGGTGCTGAGCTTCATCGCGTGGATGATCTGGGGACCTGCGCCGGCGTTCAGCTTCGCACTCGTCGCGGCGGTTTCCGTGGTCATCATCGCCTGCCCTTGCGCCCTGGGACTCGCCACGCCCATGTCTATCATGGTGGGCGTCGGCAAGGGCGCGACCGCCGGCGTGCTGATCAAGAACGCCGAAGCGCTCGAGCACATGGAAAAGATCGACACGCTGGTGGTGGACAAGACCGGCACCCTGACCGAGGGACATCCGCGCGTCATCGCCGTCGTCCCTGCACAGGGATTCGAGGAGAGTCAGGTACTGTCGCTGGCCGCGGCGCTGGAGCGTTCCAGCGAACATCCCCTGGCAGCGGCCATCGTCGCTGCGGCGCGAGAAAGGTCGCTGACTATTGCCTCGGTCGAGGACTTCCAGTCCGTCACGGGCAAGGGCGTAACGGGTCGCGTTGCCGGGAGGGCCGTCGGTGTTGGCAACAACAAGCTCCTCCAGGGCCTGGGTGCCAGTGCAGAGGCGCTGGAGGCCGAGGCAGATCGGTTGCGCGCCGATGGAGGCACCGCCATGTTCGTGGCGATCGATGGCAAGCCAGCAGGAGTCATCGCGGTCGCGGACCCCATCAAGTCCACGACCCCTGCTGCCCTGCAGACGCTGCGGGCCGAGGGCATCCGCATCGTGATGCTCACGGGCGACAATCGCACCACTGCGCTGGCGGTTGCCAGAAAGCTCGGCATTGATGATGTCGAAGCAGAAGTATTGCCCGAGCAGAAGAATGCCATCGTGCGCCGCCTGCGATCCGAAGGACACGCCGTGGCAATGGCCGGCGACGGAGTCAACGATGCGCCTGCACTGGCCGAGGCCGACGTCGGCATCGCCATGGGCACTGGCACCGATGTCGCAATGCAGAGTGCCGCCGTCACGCTCGTGAAAGGCGACCTGGCAGGAATTGCGAGAGCGCGAGTACTGAGCCGCGCCACGATGCGCAACATACGCCAGAACCTGGTGCTGGCGTTCGTCTACAACGTGCTCGGTATACCGTTGGCCGCCGGCGTGCTGTATCCGGTGTTCGGAATACTGCTGAGCCCCATCGTCGCCGCTGCGGCCATGAGCCTGAGTTCAGTGTCGGTCATCGGCAATGCGCTGCGACTCAGGCTGGTGCGGGTCTAGGCCACCAGGCAACCTGCATCATCCCGCATGCGTTGCACGCACCATCGGGCGTAGTACGCGGAGAGGATTCTGGCGATTCGGCCAACAAGCCCTTTCCGCCACCGCGGGACATAGGATATCCACACGTCAATCGTCGAGGACTGCTGGTCCGGGGATATATCGAATCCCATCTCGTAAGACTCCAGAATCATGAGTCTGGGCGTTCCGACAGTTCGCCACATCTTTCGCAGCGGCGGGACGCGCTCTGTCACGACTTCTTCCACGAAGAGACTGATTCCGAACGCGGAGCCAGTCATGCGGATTACCGACCCCACGGCCCGCCCACGACCTGCATCGAACTCGTAAACCATCCGGCCGCCGCCCATCATCAGCGATCGGCGAGTCATATGGCCCGACAGTTTCGACTGATCGTCCAAATGATCGAACAATTGGGATGCTTCGACTTTGACAGTGACGCTGTCGTGAAAGACACACGCCCGCTCTCGGCTCTGACCGAATACAGAGGCGCCCTTCATGATTGGTCTGTAGACGTCCTGGCTATCACAGCCTTCTTCTCACTTCCTGGCTAGCGCGCGACATGCCGCCGGCGCCTCGGCCGATATTCCACTGGCCCGAACATCAGATATAGCTGCAGTCCAGCAGTCATCGTCGCCTGACCGCCCCCAGATACATACGCAGTGTGCATAGCCCAAATCGCCTCGACGTGATGCCCGAAAGGGAGTCATTCACGGGTCTTCCGTTGGCGAGGGACTGCTGAACGCTAGCGGCGCTTTCCAAGCCGCCGGACGCCGAGCACCACTCCGGTGATGCTCAGCAGGAAACCCGCAGCCAGCACAACCAGCATCAATGACTCGCGCAGGGTCTCGTGCGCGTACAGGCCGGGCAGTCGCCACGTATGCATGCCGTAGTAGAGCCAGGCATAGCGCCGCCGACTGGCATCCAGAACGGCGACCATCTCGCCCCGGGCACTGTCGACAAACAGCAGCCTGGCAGGCCGATCCGCTTCCTGAAGGGTGAAGCCCACTACTCCGGAGGGCACTTCCTCAGCGCGGCCGTAGAAGTCCTGCAGGGCCCCGGGCCGTGCCTGATCTACCTGCGTCTCGGGCCAGGCCGCGGCGACAGCGGAGCGCAGCAACGGCGCGGGAAGCTTTCCTCGCGCTGCCGCCTCGCCGGAGAGCAGCACACTCGATCCCTCGCGACTCCGGGTCACGACAAAGCTGAGACCCTGCACCACGCGGAACTGCACTTCGCTGTAGCGCCCCTCGCGGAGGGACTGCAGCGCCTGCAGGGACATCGACGACGCGGAGTGCTGCAGGTCCCCGCCCTCGAAGCGCGCCCTGCGTCCGGGGTCGACGCCGGCGACGGAGAACAGCCGGTTGTGATCCATGGAAAGCCAGCCGCTGCCCATCCAGCACAACAGGAACACACCGGCACAGACGCCCAGCACGTGGTGCCATCGCAGCCAGCGCCGGTACATGTCGAATCCACGACCCCGCGCGCGCCGTCCCTGCACGAATCGGTAAACGCCCAGCACCATCCCGATGGTCGCCGAACAGAACGCGACGAGCGACACCCACCATACCAGCCGATCCCAGGCCGACCAGTGCTTGCGAACCGGCGTGAAGTAGATCCAGTGGACGACGGCGCCGCCCCAATTGAGGACGCGCTGGTGCCTGGTGGTGCGTTGCCGTACTTCGCCGGTACGCGCGGCGATGTAGAGCTCGGTGCGCGCGGCGTCATCCACCTCGACGCGATAGTACGGCCGGTCGGAATCGAACCCCTGGTGCACGATCCACTGATCGTAGCGGACGTCGGGAATCACACGCCGCACGCGGGCGCCGGCGAATCGCGCCGCGATACGGCCCGCCGCGGCTGCGTCGATGTCACGCAGCAGCGCACCGGACCGTGCGTCGATCGCCACTTCCGGCGCCAAGCCGTCACCGGCGAGATAGACAGGTTGCGCATCCCTGCTGACCAGTCGCAACGAGCTTGCGCCGGGGACGCGGCGCACCGCAGCCGCAGGCTCGAGGGAAATGCCCCCCAGGTCGATGGGTTCGGCATGCCTGGCTCGCTCGGGATCGGAGAGTGCGGGAAACGGCTCGAAGAGCATCACGGCGCCGGATGCGAACCACATTGCGAACAGCAGGCAGGTAAGGACGCTGCCCCAGCGATGTAGCCAGACCAGCGTCCTCAACCCTGCACTATCCGGCCTAAGCATCGGGTCAGGCGGCAAACCCTAGAGTTTGCCGACCACGCCAATTTCGAAGCGGCGCGGCGCCCCGAGCAGCACCTCGGTCGGATAGAAGATATCGGCCCACTGCGCAAACGCCTTGTCGAACACATTGCTTACCCGACCGGTCAGCATCAGTCGCTCGCTGAGCCGATAGTTGGCATACACATCGGTGACCGAGTAGGCCTTCAGTCGCAGCTGATTGCCGCTGTCGCCATAGCGGCTGCCCACGGTCCGGAGTGCGCCGCCCAGTTCCAGGGGCGTGCCCGCCACGTCGCGCAGGCTGGTCCAGAAGTTGGTCACCAGCCGCGGCGCGTTGGGCGTGCGATTGCCGCTGGCGTCGATGCCGTAGTTCGGATCGACGAAGGTGCCGTAGTGCGCGCTGGTATAGGCCAGGTTCGCGCTGACCGTCCAGTTGCGCAGCGGCCGGACGTTGCCTGACAGCTCCAGCCCGCGCGACTTCTGGCTGCCGATGTTGCTCACGCTGCCGGAGTTGTCGATCTGGGTCAGCAGGTTGGAGCGGCGGATGTCGTAGACCGCAGCGGTGAAGTCACCGCGGCCCTGTGCGTCGGCGTACTTGAGGCCTGCCTCGAACTGCCGCGCGCTGCTCAGCTTGAAGTCCTGCCCGGCATTCACCAGGAAGATGTTGTCGCCTACGGGAGCCTTCCCCGTGTTGTACGAGGCGTAGGCCGTCAGCGCCGCACTGAGCTCCTGCACCAACCCTACGCGCCAGTTGCTGCTGTTGAACTTGCGCCGGAAGCCGCTGGGCAGCTCCACGCCGTCCAGGAGGTTTCTGCGCACCAGGTCAAGGTGATCGTAGCGGCCGGCCAGCACGAGCTTGGTGGCCGGAGCGACATCGGTGACGTTCTCGAAGAACACTGCCGTGCTGTCCCACTTGGTTGGGCTCTGGCGACGGTCATCGAGCGGACCAAACAGGCCGGGCACCGGCGCGAACACATCGACGCTGTCGCCATCCGGGAAGCCACGTGTGCGCAGGAAATCCAGGTGGCTGAAATCCGCCCCCAGTGTGGTCCGGCTGGTGTGTCCCAGGATCTGTCCGGTGTGCAGGGCCGTCAGCTGGTCTCCGGCCAGTTGCTGGTCGTGCAGCACGAAGAATCGGTCGCGATCGATGCGCTGCGTGGTCGGATTGAACGCATAGACCTCTGAATTGATCCAGGTGCGTTCGGCGTCGAAGTAGTAGGCGACATTGCGCAGCGCGAGCGAGTCGCCGAGCTTCCAGTCGACCTTGAGCTGGGGCCAGAACTGGCGCGAGGCGATGCGGCGATCCGCCACGTTGTAGTTGACCTGGCGAGTGCGGCGATCCAGCGTCAGGCCACTCGAGGTATCGATCACGCCGTTGAGCGGCTGCGAGGCGAAGGACACCGGCAGCAGCGGCGTACCGAAGTACGCGGAGGGGTGGTCGCGAAGGTAGTCCATGTAGAATTCAACAGCGACATCTCCCGCGCGCCAAAGCACGCCGCCGGTGATGTTGGTCGAGTCGGACCCGGCGCCATCGACGTAGCCGTCGGAACGCGTACGGCTGGCATCAAGGCGCAGCGCCGTATCGCTCCCCATCGTGTACCCCAGGCCGACTCCGAGGTTCAGCGTGCCGAAGCGACCCGCGGATGCGGCGTAGTCGATACCCGAGGCGCCAATGCGGGGGCGCTTGCTGACTGCGTTCACCGCACCGCCCACCGGGCCCTGGCCGTAGAGAACCGAGGCCGGTCCTTTCAGGACTTCAACCCGCTCGAGATTGAAGGTGTTGGCCGGCCGATTCGTCATGTTCGAAGGGCCGAGATACAGGCCGTCGTGCAGGAACACGACCTGCTCGCCGCTGAACCCACGCATGGAGAAATCGGCCAGGTCACCGGGTGAGCCGCCTGTGGTGACGCCCGGAAGACTTGCCGTGGCGACGTCCAGCGTTGCGTAACCCCGCCCCAGCATCTGGTCGGAGTCGATGACATCCACCGTCCCGGGTGTTTCACGCACACTCAGACCCAGTCGACTTGCGGTTGGCGAAATCTCGTCGAGTGGACGCAACTTGGCTGCCGTGACGGTGACCTCACTCAGGAGCGGTTCGGAGGGTCGCGGTTCTGCCGACCACGCCACTGCTGAAATCAAGGCAGAGACGCCAGTCAGCCCAAGCAAGAATTTTTGCATTGTTCGACACACTCCAAACGCACAAAAAGGTCGTGCATGATCCCCGGTCCCGGGCTTCAGGATCACGTTGCATACCGTTACGAAACGGTTCACACGGAACCTTGGCTGGGTCGGCAACCCTGCGTAAACTGGCTCGCCGACGCGTCACGTCGTAGTCATTGTATGTGCCATGCTGACTTTCAGCGCCATTGCGGGCGCCGACCCGGTCACTGCATGCCCACGTGGATGCTGGCCAGCAGTGTGCATATCCACGACGGACGCCTGCCGATCCGGTGAACCACGACCGTGCCATAGCCCAATTCGGCCGCCAGACGGAACTCAGGGCTGCTGCCTCACACTACCCGGGCAGCACGCAGGTGCGCCCGCCCCTGGCATTCCCGCTGGGGGGCGACCTCTCGGGTTTGCCCTCTCTCCTGATCCCGGTGGGTTCAGCAGAACTCCTTTTCGAGGATACCGGGCGCGTTTGCCGCGCAGCGGTAGTAGCAGGCGTGTCCGCGCGCCTGACGATCTGGCCGAGGAAGATTCATGTCTGGCGGGCGTTTGCTTTCATACTGGCTGAGGGACGCAGCGCCATCCAGAATGCCGGCACGTTCTTTGCTGCCTCCGCAAAGCGCTAGCTGTCGGAGTGCTGCGACGGACTCAGAATGACCCTGCCCCTTTGGGGCGACGGATCCAGTCCCCTTGCGAGCATCGACCTGGCCGCTTTATGAGCTCTTGTCGCCGCTTCGAGCGGTGTATCTGGATAAACCCCCAAGGCCAGCGTCTTGTGCTTGCCGCGGAATCGATAGTCGTAGCGCCAGTATCTGCCTCCTCTTGGTGTGACTAGCATGTACAGTCCGCGGCCGATCGTGACCTTTCGCGAGTAGCGCCGAGATCCTGCTTTCTCAATGCGTCTGCCTTCACGCGGGCGAGTGCGCCGTCGATTGAGTTCTGGTGCATTAGCAATCGGCCAGCGGTCTGGATGAGAAGAACCCAACTGCTGCTGCCGGTCACCGAGGGCGATATCCCAGAGCTCCTTGAGCGACGCGCAATTCTTACCGCCTGCGGCGGGAAGGAGGAACTGCCGCTTCCGGATCCGATGCGCCAATTCAATGCCTGAGAACGTGACAGCGGCAGACTCAAAGGTTTTCAGCCCGAGCATCGAGGCACAGCGTCGCTTGATCGCCCGGTGGTCCTGCTCGACGAAATTATTGAGGTAGCGATTGCAGCGGACATCGACTGACCTCCAGCGGCGATCCTTCTTGCCTAGCGTCCGCAGGGCCACATGCGTTGCTGCATATCCATCAACATTGATCTTGTCGGGCCAGCGGGCATCTTGTTTCGCTACTGCGCGCTCAAAGAATGCCTCGGCGGCTGCCCTGTCCCGTCCGGCACAAAGCAGCGAATCCACCGACTTGCCGTATTTATCCACGGCCCGATATAGATAGTGATTCCCGCCCCTCACCCGGACCGCGGTTTCGTCCATCCGCCATGAGCTGCTGACCGGCTTGGCATATCTCGCCCAGCGGGCCTCGTACTCCGGCACATACCGCAGCACCCAGCGCAGGATTGTCGAGTGGGAAACAACAACGCCCCGCTCCGCCATCATGGCGGCCAGGTCCCGGTAGCTCAGACGGTAAGTGATGTACCAGTGTTGATTTGCGCCTAAAGCTGACCCGGGATTTGCATCCAAAGTTGACCCGCCTTGGTCGTTGTCAGTATCGCTCAGGAAGGGTTGGATTTGCCTGTTCGTCGCTCCTTGCGGGGTTGGGTTGAGCTGCTGTTCTTGAACCGGTAGCTGTCGTTGCCGGTCTCGACGATGTGGCAGTGATGAGTGAACCGGTCCAGCAGTGCGGTGGTCATCTTTGCGTCGCCGAACACGCTGGCCCACTCGAGAAGCTCAGGTTGGTGGTCACCAGCACGCTGGTGCGCTCGTAGAGCTTGCTGAGCAGGTGGAACAGCAGCGCGCCGCCCGTCTGCGAGAACGGCAGGTAGCCCAGCTCATCCAGGATCACCAGGTCAGTGCTGGCGAGACCTCGGTTTCAGATGCCCACTGCGGTTCAGCGCCTTCTCGGCCTCGAGCTGGTTGACCAGATCGACGGTGGAGAAGAACCGCACGCGCAGTCGATGATGCATCACGGCCTCGATGCCGATGGCGGTGGCCAGATGGGTTTTGCCGGTGCCGTGGCCGCCGACGAACACGACGTTGTGGGCACTGCGCAGGAACTGGCACTCGTGCAGGGTCTTGATGAGCGCGGCATCCACATCGCTGTGCTCGAACTGAACCCGGCCAGATCACGGTGCGCGGGGAACCGCGCCCTTGAGCTGGTAGTTGACCGAGCGCACTTCGCGCTCGGCAACCTCGGCCTTGATCAGGTCTTCCAGTATCGGGCGGGCTTGATTGAACGCAGGTCCATGCTGGGCCGACAGGTCATCCACCGCCTGGGCCATGCCATGGAGCTTCAGGGACTTGAGGGTGACGGCCAAGGTATCAACCGACATGGCGATCTCCCCAGCATGGTTGCTCAGCGATCCACGTTGGCCTGTGGCTCTTCCTGCAATGCCGTGCGCCGTGGCGTGTGGATGGGCGCAGGCGGCATCCGTGGCCAGCAGCCGGCTCAGCAGGTTCAGGATGTGCGGCTTGGAGACGGTGCCGACCCAGCGCCAGCTCCACCGCGCACAGCACGGCCTGCTCGTCATGGCGCAGCACCAGTGCGAGGATCTCCACCATCTCCCGATCCCCGCCCGGGCGCTTGAGCAGCACGGCCTGCAGTCGCCGGAACCCGTCCGGGAACGTGGCGAACGGCGCGCCGTTGCGCAGCGCGCCGGGCTTGCGCTGATGACGGCCAGGTAATGGCGCCAGTCGTAGATCGTGCGCGCCGCGTTGCTGCTGTGACGCGCGCGAACAGCCGCGCATGCTCGGCGATGATCTGCCCTTCGGCCACCACGACGAGCCGGTCGGCATAGGCATGCACGCTCACGGGCCGGTTGGTGAAGGAGGCCGACGCTGTAGCGGTTGCGCTCGAAGGCGATCAGGCAGGTGGGCGAGACGCGCTTGGTGTCCTCGACATATCCGTCGAACGGCGATGGCGCGTGCATCATGGCTACCGGCGAGCACCTCGGCCACGGTGCGATGCGACTGCTCGGGATGCTTGATCTGGCTCCACCTCGCGCGATGCAGCGCCGCTGCAGCCAGTCGTTGAGCGCGGGCAGGTCCGGGAACCGGGGCACCTCGTGCCAGATGCGCGGCCTCGCATCGCGAACGTTCTTCTCGATCTGGCCCTTCTCCCAGCCCGCGGCCGGGTTGCAGAAGTCCGCATCGAACAGGAAGTGGGCGGTCATGGCCTCGGAAGCGCGCGTTGACGGTGCGCTCCTTGCCGCGCCCGACCTTGTCCACGGCGGTCTTCATGTTGTCGTAGATGCCGCGCCGGGCACGCCGCCAAAGACGGCGAAGGCGTGGTTGTGGGCATCGAAGAGCATCTCGTGGCTCTGCTGCGGATAGGCCCGCAGCAGGAACGCACGGCTGTGGCTGAGCTTGAACTGCGCCACGTAGAACTTGCAGCGCTCACCACCGATGACCGCCCAGTCCTCGCTCCAGTCGAACTGGAACGCCTCTCCCGGCGCGAACACCAGAGGCACGAACGTGCCGCGGCTGGTGCGCTCTGCCTCCTGCTGCCTGCGCTGCCACTGCCGGGCAAAGGCCGCCACCCGGTCGTACGATCCGCGATAACCCAGCGCCTGCAGATCCCGATAAAGCTGGCGCCAGTTGCCGAAGCTTGCGGCCGCGGCCGGCCTCGCGCTCCAGCCAGCAGGCCAACATGTCGGCAAACGGGTCGAGCTTGCTCGGGCTCTTGCGCTGCGGGTAGACAGGCTCCACCACGCCACTGGCCAGGTACTCGCGGATGGTGTTCCGGGACAGCTTGGTGCGCCGGGACTTTGTGGATCGGCACCCCTTCGCGCAGGTGCCAGCGTCGAATAACACTCAATATCGCCAGCTTCGTCGATCACTCCAGAAATCTCCTGCCCCTGAGAGCAGGATGGGGGTGTACACGTGGGTCAAAATTGGATGCAAATACCCCTTACAGACGGGTCAGTATTGGGTGCAAATCAACAGTTGTCGACCTTGAAGTACGTCTCGAGCCCCTGACCCAGCTTGTAGTTGCCGCCCAAGTCGACATACAGCGCACTTGGAATGTGATTGAAATTGTAGGTCGGGTGCTGGACCGTGGTTGCCGGGCATCCACTGGCGCACACGATGGCCTCCGGATCGATCTTGCCGGAACTGATCAGTCGTTCCGTCAGAGTCAGCGATGCCTTGTCATTGCTCCATGACTGACTGAACAGCGCCTTCCACCGTGGAATGCCGGATCCCTCGCCATTGCCACCGGCAAGCTGGGCAATCTGCTGACCGGCAACGCCGGTGTTGCTGATCATGTCGATCGAGCGGGTCGCCAGCGCGCGGAGGTTGAGGGATCCCATGGCCCCCAGATTGAACAGGTAGCCCACCTCGACATCGAAGCCTCGCGCCTTCAGTGACGCCAGATTGAACGGCTGCATGATGACGTACGGGTAGTCGGTAGTCCCCAGCACGCCCGTCAGCTTGACGTTGGAGCAGTAGGCGGTGTTGCCGTTGTAGCAAAGGTCCACGATCTGCTGGATGGTCAGCGTCGAGATGGCCTTGTTGAGCTTGATGTCGTAGTAGTCGAACGACAGGCTCAGATTGGGCAGAAACGACGGCCGGTAGACGCTGCCGAGCTCCCATGTCTTGCCCACTTCAGGACGCAGCGCCGTGTTGCCGATCGTGGTGGCCAGCACCTGGACATTGGCATTGTTGGCGCGGTTGGTGACGTTCTGTGTCGCAGCAGTTATCGGCGTAAACAGGTCGTTGAGATTCGGTGCCCGGATGTCGCGTGACACCACACCACGCACCCTCAGGCCCTCAAGCGGCGTCTCCCAGCTGGCGCCGACCTTCCACGTCTTGGCAGTGCCGGCAGTGCTGTAGTCAGCCAGACGACCGCCCAGGTTCAGATCGATTTTGCCGATCTGATCGCTGTTGGCCAGGGGAATCGCAAACTCCAGGAACGCTTCGCGGACATGGAAGGCGCCGTGTCCATTTTTGAAGTTGCCCGCAAACCAGTTTGTGCCAGTGGTGTTCAGAAGCCCGTCGACCGGATAGGCGGCCGAGTTGGGGGTCGTCGCGGTGATGCCGTTGCCGTACGGATCTGCCACGGTCACATATGACTCGCCCCGGTATTCGGCGCCGAAGGCAATCGAGACGTCTCCGGCCCAAGTCTTGAACGGGCTCATGTTGAACGAGGCGGCAGCGACATCCTGCTGGAAATCGTTGAGCTGGTACGGACCATTGACCGGCGCCATCCACTGGAACTGCGCCAGGGTAACTGGTGCGCCGCTGAAAACATTGAACGGAATGCAGCCCTGCGCCTGAGCAACCGTGGACCGGCACACCAGATTGCCGGCCGTGTCGCGAATCGCGTCGATAGCAGCGTTGTAGCGGGCATTCAAGGTCATGTTCGACAGGTGCACATCCGCGTCGGTTGTGCCTTTCTGGTAGTAGGCGTCAAACGTCACCGGCGTATCGCCGAGATTGAACGTGCCCTTAAGTCCCGTGACCCAGCGCAGCTGCTTGCGATCGGTCTCGATCAACTCACGGGCCGGGAAGTTGGCATTGATGGTTCCCAGCGTGAATGTCGTCACCCCCGCGGTGGTGCAGGCCTGCGGGATGGTGGTCGTCGAGACCGGCAAGGTCACGTTGGCAAGGTAGGCATTGGCGCAGCGGATGGTCAGATTTGCCGCCTTGCGAGGAAACGCAAGTGGTGAGTTCTCTGTCTGCACACGGGCCGCCGTCAGGGTCCCGTACACCTCGATATCCGAGGTGAGATCGTAGCCCACGCGACCATAACCCACGACCCGCTCGAGCGGGTTGTCGATCGTGTTGGTGGTGAGAAAGGCATCCTGCTGACCACCCAGGCAGGTGGTGGCGATGCAGGGACTGCCGAATGCGAAGTTGTATGCCTGACCGCTCTCGTTGAACGCCAGGCCGCGCAGCGAGGTGGGACCGGCAGTAATCAGGCCGAACCGGGCCAGCGTCGTGTTCTGAGCATCCCGTGTAAAGGCGAAGAACTGAGGCGATCCCGCGGGCGTCGTCGTCAGGCCATAGGAAGTCGTTCCTGGAACGATAGGCAACTGGCCGGCCGTTCGGCTGCGCGCCACCTATGTCGCCCCCGGGAACACCCTTGTTCTTGTAGTACTCACCGCTTTCGCCCTGCAGGTGCAGGCGGTCTTCAAGCAGGTTCGTTCCGCCTGCGACCTGCGCAAGAACGCTGTTGTCATCGTCCCATTTGGAACGGCCGCCCTGCAGCGTGGCCTTGAACCCGGTGAACCGGGTGTCGGTCACAAAGTTAACGACACCGGCAACGGCATCGGAACCCCAGGAGGCCGAGGCACCGCCTGTCACCACGTCGACCCGCTTGATCAGCAACTGCGGGAACTGACTGACGTCGGTGATGCCGGTGACATGGGATGCCACCACGCGCTGGCCATCAATCAGGACGAGTGTGCGATTGGACCCCAGTCCTCGAAGGTTGAGGGAGGAAAGACCGTTGTTGCCGAAGCTGGTCCCGCCGTTGCGCGCAAAGTTCGAGGTGCCTGCACTGCCTTGCAGCGCAGGCAGCTGGGCGATCGAATCGAAAATGTTGGGCTGCGCGGTCTGCTCTAGCTGCTCGGCCGACACCACCGTGGTGGGAGTCGGTGCATTGAAGCCATTGGCGATGATGCGACTTCCCGTGACCACAATCGTGTCAAGTTCGGTGTCCGTAGACGCCTTGGCATCGGAAGCGCCGGAAACCGCCTGGGCGACCGCCATGGAGACCGGCGATATGAGCGCCAACGCGACACCTGCGGTCGTGAACAAACGACCTCTGCAGAACGGATTGGCAGTCTCAGACATGTTTCCCCCTCGAAGAGTCAGTTCTTCTGATCTTCGGAAGGTAGTCCCTCATGCAGGAACCTGACCAATTCCAAGGGACTATGGATGGATGCCGGAATTGGATCGATCTGAGCCACCGCATGCATACCCTTACCGCATCACATCCGCCGAGGAGAGTCGCATGCTCGATCGCCGCAGTTTCATAGCCGCAGGTTTGGCTGGCACCGCGAGTATTGGCAGTGCTGCCTTCGGTGCAGCGGCAGCGACTTCGGCTCCTGGTCGAGACGCCCCGTCACAGCTGAAGCTGGGATGCCAGAGCGGACCAACTTCTGATCAGCACTTCGCCTTCATGGCGCGATATGGCGTGAAATACGTCAGCGCTTCGCCACTGATGAGCGACCCGAAGCGTCTATACGCGACTGTCGATGAACTCACCAAACTGAAGGAAATGGGGGCACGACACGACATCACCGTGTCCATGGTCGATAGCAACTTGCTGCAATCCACCCATATCGACCGTGAAAGCAATCCTGCCATCATGCTGGCGGACAGTCCTCAGCGCGACCGCGACATCGAGGCCTTCCAACTCCACATTCGCAACTGCGCCCAAGCTGGCATCTCCACGGTGAAATACAACATGAGCATGCTGGGCGTGCTTCGCAATTACACCAAAGGCGGCCGGGGCGACGTCGTCTATCGCGGCTGGGATCGTGCGACCGCCAAGTCTCCACCGCCCACGCGAGCAGGTGTGGTCGACGCCGACCGCTATTGGGAACGGATCAACTACTTCCTGGAGCGTGTGGTGCCAGTTGCAGCCGAGAACAAGGTTCGAATCGCCTGCCATCCGCACGATCCCGGCGTTCCGCCGCCGGGTTATCAGGGCATCGACACGGTGCTCGGCACAATCGATGGCATGAAGAAATTCGTCGCGATGCATGAAAGTCCGTGGCACGGCCTGAACTTCTGCCAAGGCACGGTCTCAGAAAACCTCGTGTCACCGGGCAAGGAGATCTACGACGTGATCCGGTACTTCGGTTCGCGCAAGAAGATCTTCAATGTGCACTTCCGTAATATCCGGGGGGGTCGCGATCACTTTGTCGAGACTTTTCACGATGATGGCGATGTGGACATGCTGCAGGCAGCCCTCACCTACCGCGAAGTCGGATACGACGGCATGCTCATGCCCGATCATGTGCCGCATGTGCCGGCGCCTCTGGGCGAGAAGGTCGACGAGTTCGCGTACAACCTAGGCGGCAGCAACCGGGCGGACGACGGCCACGATGCCTCATTCGCATTTGCCTACGGGTATATCCGCGGCCTGCTGCAGGCTGTCGAGCGCTTCGGCTAAGAGACCGGCAATCCGATCACAGTCGCTGCATGCAGGGGCGCTTCGGATCGAAGCGCCAGTTCGGTATGATCTGCTGCATTGCGATGGCATCATCGCGTGCGCCGAGGCCGTGCTCTTCATACAGCACGCGCCCGACTTCAAGCGCATCTTCATCGAGCTCCACACCAAGTCCAGGACGTGACGGCAACGCAACTTCTCCATCGACGATGCGCAGGGGCTCCCGCGTCAGGCGCTGCCCGTCCTGCCAGATCCAGTGCGTATCCACTGCGGTGATGCGACCAGGTGCCGCGGCGGCAACCTGGATGAACATCGCCAGCGAGATATCGAAGTGATTGTTCGAGTGTGAGCCCCAGGTAAGGCCAAGGTCGCTGCAAGACTGCGCCACACGCACCGATCCGGAGAGCGTCCAGAAATGCGGATCGGCGAGCGGGATATCAACTGCTCCGAGCCGCACGGCGTGCGCGAACTGGCGCCAGTCCGTAGCAACCATGTTAGTGGCAGTCGGCAGACCTGTGGCACGCCGAAACTCAGCCAGTATCTCGCGCCCCGAAAACCCCTGCTCTGAACCGCACGGATCCTCCGCGTAGGCCAGAACGTGCTTCAGTCGGCTGTTGCCGAGTCGGATGGATTCAGACAGGCTCCATGCGCCATTGGGATCGAGCGTGACGCGGGCATCCGGGAAGCGTCTTGCCAGTGCCTCGACGGCATCGCATTCGGCGTCGGGCGCCATCACCCCACCCTTGAGCTTGAAATCCCGAAATCCGTACCGGGCATGGGCTGCTTCCGCCAGGCGCACGATTGCTGCGGGATCAAGCGCCGGTACATCCCGTAACCGCAGCCACTCATCGCCGCTGTTGGGCGGCGCCCTGTACGGCAGATCCGTGCGCTGCCGATCGCCGATGTAGAACAGATACCCCAGTACCGGGACACTGTCGCGCTGCCGGCCGTTTCCCAGCAGATCCGCGATAGGCAGATTCAGGTGCTGGCCGAGCAGATCGAGCATGGCCGCCTCGACCGCGGCAACCGCATGTATGGTCACGCGCTGGTCGAAGGTCTGCTGCCCCCGCCCTCCGGCATCGCGGTCGGCGAAGCGCTGCTGGATCTGTGCCATAACGCTGGCGTGCTGCCCGACAAGCGCGCCCTCGACCAGCGCCGCCGCATCTTCAAGCGTCTTCCTGATGGACTCGCCGCCGGGCACCTCACCGACTCCGACGAGACCAACAGCATCACGCAGCACCACCACATTGCGCGTGAAATACGGCGCATGCGCGCCGCTCAGATTCAGCAACATGCTGTCCTGCCCGGCAACGGGCACGACCCGCATTTCGACAATGATCGGCAGTGCGGAATTCTTGCTCAACTAGGCTCTTCCTGTTGTAGATACTCCAGCAGCCGCGCCAGCGCCGGGTTGTCATTGCTGCGGCGATGACACAACACCAACTCGACCGGGGGCATGTCCGCGTCGTCTAGCTGCTCGAATCTCACGCCATCCATATGCATGCACTGGGCGCCCGCCGGCACCAGGCCGTAGCCCATTCCCGCTCCGACCAGCGCCAGAATCGAGTGGATCTGGCTCACGAACTGCACATACCTTGGCGCAATGCCCAGGGCATAGAACCGCTCCGTGAGCAGATCGTGGAAATATCCGGCACCCGCCGGGGCGTACATGATGAACGGCAGGCCCTCCAGATCATGCAGCCGCGAAATCCGCTTGGTGGACAAGGGGCCGCTCGCGGGAGCCGCGATGACCAAGGCCTCCTGCAATGCTGGGATCACGCCGAACTCGGCAAGGCTGACGGGCGGACGCAATAGACCCAGATCGATCGAGCCATTGCGAAGGGCATCCAACTGGTCAGGAGTCACCATTTCGGTGAGCTGCAGGTCTATACCCGGCAGATTGCCGCGGATCTGCTCCAGCAGGCGCGGCAGAAAGCTGTAACCCGAGGCCGCCGTGAATCCCAGCGACAGGCTGCCGAGCTCTCCGCGCGCCACCCTCTGCGCCAGTGCCGTCGACTGCTCTGCCAGCTTCACGATTCGCCGGGCATCAACCAGGAAGGACCTGCCCGCGGCGGTCAGCCGCACACTCCGGCTGGTGCGTTCCAGGAGCGTGACACCCACCAGATGCTCCAGTATCTGAACCTGGCGGCTGAGGGGTGGCTGGGTCATGTTCAGACGCGATGCCGCCCGGCCGAAATGTAGCTCTTCGGCAACTGCAACGAAACACCGCAACTGAATAAGCTCGAACATACCGACAGCGTAGAAGAGCCGACGCCCTTCTGGCAATCGCTGCAAATTGCGATGCCCAATGCGTATCGATCAATGCTTGGAAGGGAATGAATACCGGGTCGGACACGGCGTATATAGTTCCCACACCATGAGTGACGCTACCCCTACAACCGGCCGCTTCCGCTACGCCATTGTGGCGCTGCTGTTCCTCGTGACGTCGATTAACTATGCCGACCGATCCATCCTCGCCATCACCGCCCCCGTGCTGGCCAAGGACCTGGGTATTGACTCGCTGGCGCTTGGCTGGGTGTTTTCTGCATTCGGCTGGGCTTATGTCATCGCGCAAGTACCTGGTGGCTGGCTGCTGGATCGGTTCGGTTCCCGTCGTGTGTACTTCTGCAGCATCCTGCTTTGGTCGGTGGTGACTGCCGCGCAGGCCCTGCTCTCCTTCGGCAGCGGCTATTCGGCGGTGGTCGCCCTGTTCGTGCTGCGCCTGATGATCGGCTTCGCGGAGGCCCCTGCTTTTCCCGGCAACGCCCGCGTGGTCGCGGCCTGGTTCCCGGCGCGCGAGCGCGGCACGGCCTCGGCCATCTTCAACTCCGCCCAGTACTTCGCCACCGTGCTGTTCGCACCCCTGATGGGCTGGATCACGCACACGTTGGGGTGGCCTTGGACCTACGGCTTCATGGGCGCCCTGGGCATTGTGGTCGCCTTCGTCTGGCTCAAGGTCATGAATGACCCGGCGCGGCATCCACGCGTGGGTCCGGCCGAACTGAAACTGATTGTCGATGGCGGCGGCATGGCGGACCTCGACGGCGCGCCACGCGCAGCGCGCCAGCGATTCACGCTGCAACAGATCAAGGTGCTATTCACCGACCGCTCCATGATCGGCCTGTACATCGGCCAGTTCGCAATCAACACCCTCACCTACTTCTTCATCACCTGGTTCCCGGTGTATCTCGTGCAGGAGCGGGGTCTGTCGCTGGTGGAGGCGGGCTTCGCTGCATCGCTGCCGGCCATCTGCGGTTTCGCTGGTGGCGTACTGGGCGGCGTCTGGTCTGACCAGCTGCTGCGTGGTGGTTCCTCCCTCACGCGGGCGCGCAAGACTCCGGTGGTAACCGGCATGCTGGTCTCGCTGGCCATCATTGGCTGCAACTACGTGGATTCGCCCGCCATGGTGCTGGTGTTCATGAGCGTTGCCTTCTTCGGCAAGGGCATAGGCGCCCTGGGCTGGGCAGTGATGGCAGACGTCGCACCGCGCCAACTCGCGGGCTTGAGCGGCGGCATCTTCAACACATTCGGCAACCTCTCCTCCATTGTTACGCCAATCGTCATCGGTGCGATTGTGCAGTTCACGGGCTCCTTCGACATGGCGCTGATCTTCGTGGCCGCCAACGCGCTGCTTGCGGTAGTCAGCTTCCTTTTCGTCATCGGCCAGATCCGGCGCATTGAGATCGCACCGGTTGCCGCCCTGTCCACAGCACCGACCCCTCCAGGACCCTAGTCATGATGCATCCCCGAGAAATGGCCCGTCGCCTCGGCAGCGGTCTGCTGTCGTTCCCCGTCACGCACTTCGACTCGTCCCTCGAGTTCGCGGAAGGCGACTTTCGCGAGCATTGCAGCTGGTTGCTGCAACGGGATGTGGCCGGGCTGTTCGCGGCGGGCGGTACCGGAGAGTTCTTCTCGCTGACTCCGAGCGAGGCAGCGCGGGTGACCGCGGCCGCAGCGGCAGAGACTGCCGGTCGCGTACCGGTCATCGCTGGGTGCGGCTATGGCACCGCCATGGCGAAGGAAATGGCCCGAGATGTCACCGGCCACGGCGCCGACGGCATTCTGCTGTTGCCGCCCTACCTCGTGAAGCCAAGTCAGGCCGGTCTGCAGGCGCACATCGAGTCCGTGTGCCGCGCCACTCCTCTGGGCGTCATCGTCTATAACCGCGACAACGCCATCGTGAATGAATCGACGCTCGCTCAACTGTGCGAGCGCAACCCGAACCTTGTGGGCTACAAGGACGGCGTCGGCGACATCGAGCTGATGATGCGGATTCGCGCCAAGATGGGCGATCGGCTGATGTACATCGGCGGCCTGCCGACTGCCGAGACCTTCGCACCGGCATACCTCGAGATGGGTGTGACCACCTATTCCTCGGCCATCTTCAATTTCATGCCGGACTGGGCTCTCGATTTCTATGCCGCCGTCCGCCGCCGCGATCATGCCGGTGTGGACGCGCGCCTGAACAACTTCGTTCTGCCCTACATCGCTCTGCGTAACCGTGGCAAGGGCTACGCCGTGTCGATCATCAAGGCTTGCCTTGACGTGATCGGGCGCCCTGCCGGACGCGTGCGCCCCCCACTGACCGATCTGCTGCCGAATGAAGTTGACGAACTTCGTCGTCTGATTCAGGTGGCACAAGCAACTGCGCGCGCGGCATGAGCAGTGCCGTCGATACCGCCTGCCGCGCTGCGGAGGCCGCATTCGACGCTTTCCGGGAGACGACGCCTGCAGCGCGGGCTGATCTGCTGAAAGCCATTGCGCTCAAACTGGAGCGAGCCGGCGGGAACATCGTGGCCGCTGCAAACACTGAAACGGCGTTGCCCGTGGCCCGGCTCGTCGGTGAGCTTGGCCGCACTACAGGCCAGCTGCGCTTCTTCGCCACCCTGCTGCGCGAGGGCAGCTGGGCTGGCATCCAGATCGATACTCCACAACCGGAGCGGCAGCCCGCTCCGCGGCCTGAGCTGCGTCTGCGTCGCATCGGCGTGGGACCTGTCGCCGTTTTCGGGGCGTCCAATTTTCCCCTCGCGTTCTCGGTGGCCGGCGGTGACTCGGTCTCGGCGCTCGCGGCCGGCTGCCCCGTGGTATACAAGGCGCATTCGGCCCACCCAGAAACCTCCCTGCTCGTTGCACAGGCGGTCGATGCCGCTGTGGAGCAGTCCGGCATGCCCGCCGGTGTGTTTACACTGGTGAGCGGCAATGTGGGAGCGGAACTCGTCGCGCACCCTGCAATCCGCGCCGTCGGATTCACCGGATCCCGGCGCGGCGGTATCGCGCTGCAGTCGATCGCGCAATCGCGGACCATTCCCATACCTTTCTATGGCGAGATGAGCAGCGTCAATCCGGTGCTCGTGTTTCCCGGCGCCCTGGCCGCCCGCGCCGCCCGGACGGGCGCCGAGTATGTGGCTTCGCTGACTCTGGGCGTCGGACAGTTCTGCACCAATCCAGGCCTGGTCCTGCTGCCAAACGGACCCGGCGGAGATGCATTTCGTGATGCCGCCGCCGCGGCTTTGGCCCAGTCCAACTCCGCGCCCATGCTGACAACCGGTATCTGCCAGGCATACGGTGAAGGCGTTGCCGTATGGGATGCCGCGAAAGGCGTGAGATCCCTTGGCAGGGGCGCTGGCAGCCCCACCGATCGGGATGCATCACCGGCCCTGTTCGAGGTTTCCGCTGCAGACTTCATTGCGCAGCCGTCGCTGCAGCAGGAGGTCTTCGGACCTGCCGGACTGATTGTCCGATGCGATGACCGCCATGGCTTTCGGGAGGTTCTGCAGCATCTCGAAGGGCAATTGACCGTCGCACTGCATGTCGAGGACGTTGACCATGACGCCGCACGACAGCTGCTGCCGGCGCTGGAGCGCCTGGCGGGCAGAATCCTAGTCAATGGATTCGGGACCGGAGTCGAAGTGGCGCACTCGATGGTCCATGGCGGCCCCTGGCCCTCCACGAGCGACAGCCGCACCACGTCGGTGGGCGCGCTGGCCATCGAACGGTTTCTGCGCCCCGTGTGCTACCAGAATCTGCCTGCAGCGCTGCTTCCCGAAGCACTGCAGGACACCAACCCCTGGCAGCTGCCGCGCCGGCGGGATGGCCGACCCGAATAGGGTCTGCTTCCCTCGGCGCGTATTGCCCGGCGCCCGGCTACTGCTTCTCGCCAAGCCTCGCCAGATAGACGCGCGAGCATGCCTCCATAACCTGCATGTAACGCTGGTAGCTGGCCTTGCCCACCACATAGGGATTCGTCTGCCCGGGCAGACGGCTGCGCAACAACTCGTTGTTCTCGATACCGCGATCATGCAGCGGGTGGTTCGCGATCAGCACATCCACGCCGGCCTTGGCCGTCAGGTCACGCCAACGCGCACCGGACACCAGGCTTGCGCGCAGCCCTTGCGCATCCCGGCCCCCGCCGGTCCCGCCATGGAACCCCACGACATGGCGTTGCCCTTGATCTGTAACCGTAAAAATCGTCGACACCGTGCCCGGCGTATGACCCGGGGTGATGTAGAACTGCAAGGTGGTGTCGCCGACGACCAGCCTCTGCCCGTCCTCGATCACCATGTCAGGCTGCGGCGGCTCCAGACCCGCGAAAGGTCCCCGCGTGTTCTCGGCTGTCATCATGTTCCAGTCCAGTGCCGAAGCCATAACACGCGCCCCGAATGTCTTCTGTAAGTACCGGGCGCCGCCATAGTGATCCCCGTGGCCATGCGTCACGACGATGTACTTGATGTTCTTGGGATCCAATCCCACGCGCCGCAGGTTGGGCACAATGATCTGCTCGGCCTCTTCCGGATTGTTCAAGGTATCGAACAGAACGATGCCCGCAGAAGTGACCAGTGCGAAGGACGACACCGCGTTCTGGCCGACAGAGTAGAGTTGGTCGAATACTCGGGTTGGCTCAAGAAGGCCATCGTGCTGGATGCCACGGACTCGCACCGGGAAGCGCGGACTGATGATGCAGCGATGGGCGAAGTCCTGGAAACGGTCTTCGCCAGCAATGCGCCGAGCCTCGCCCAGGTATTTCGCCACCGCAGCCGCGTCCTGCTTCGGAAACTCTGTGGCCACGGGATAGCTGCTGACGGGGGTACGCTTCGCGGCTTCCTGAGCCTGGGAGCCCAGTGCCAGCAGCACGACACCAAAACCCACCAGGATTCGAATGGAAGTACGCTTGAGTTTCGATGTCATGCTATCCCCGCCCGAGATTGTGATAGTGCCTGGCGACAACATCGCGCAGACGACGGCGAATGACAACGCACACCCGATGCCAGCCCTGAATCGAACGATGCTACCTTTGGATCAAAGCCATGAGTGACACACCGCGTTTCCTGAGGATGCATCCGACAGACAATGTCGTCGTGGTGGCAACCCCTGGGGGACTGAAAGCCGGAACACCTCTGCAGCAGGACATCACGCTGCGGGAAGAAGTGCCCCCGGGGCACAAGGTTTCGGTGACCGGATTGAATTCGGGTGATCCCGTGCGACGGTATGGCGTGGTGATCGGACACGCCCGGCAGGACCTGGCCCCCGGCAGCTGGATCAACGAAGCACGACTGTCCCTGCCGGGTGCCGTGGCACTGGATCAAACCAGTGTGGGGATGGCGCCTCCCCAAGCGCCACCAGCAATCGAGGGATTCACATTCCAGGGATATCGAAACGCGGACGGCTCAGTGGGCACGCGCAATATTCTGGCCATCTCCACCACGGTGCAGTGCGTCTCCGGCGTAGTCGATCACGCCGTGCAGCGCATCCGCCGGGAGTTGCTGCCGCAGTTCCCCCATGTTGACGACGTCGTCGCACTCGAACATGCCTATGGCTGCGGCGTCGCGATTGACGCACCCGACGCCGCCATTCCCATCCGGACGCTGCGCAATCTTTCCCGCAACCCGAACTTCGGCGGCGAAGTCATGATCGTGAGCCTGGGCTGCGAAAAGCTGCAGCCGGAGCGGCTGCTAGGACCCGGTGGCATTCCCGTCCATACGGTGTCTGGCCGGCAGCCTCCGACTGCGGACACGACGGGTACCGACGTGGTCTGCCTGCAGGACGAAGCCCACGTCGGCTTCCAGTCCATGATCGACTCCATCATGGCAACTGCCAGGGTTCACCTCCAGCGCCTGGAGGCGCGGCGCCGCGAGACCTGCCCCGCCTCGTCACTGGTTGTCGGTATGCAATGCGGGGGAAGCGACGCATTCTCCGGCATCACCGCCAATCCAGCCGTCGGCGTCATGAGCGACCTGCTGATCGGTGCCGGAGCCACGGTGCTGTTCTCCGAAACCAGCGAAGTACGCGATGCAGTGACGCAGCTGGTAGGTCGCGCCGCCACTGCGGACGTGGCCGACGCCATCCGTCGCGAGCTGGCCTGGTATGACGCCTACCTCAGCCGGGGGGGCGCGGACCGCAGCGCCAACACCACGCCGGGCAACAAGCGCGGCGGCCTGGCCAACATCGTGGAGAAGGCCATGGGCTCCGCCACGAAGTCCGGCTCGGCCCCCATCCAGGGAGTGCTGGGCCCGGGCGAACACCTGCGGGACAAGGGCATCACGCGTGGGCTTGTCTTCGCTGCGACACCGGCCAGTGATTTCATCTGTGGCACGCTGCAACTCGCCGCAGGCATGAATCTGCACGTGTTTACCACCGGCCGCGGCACGCCTTACGGACTCGCCCAGTGCCCCGTGGTCAAGGTAGCCACCCGTACGGATCTTGCGCGTCGCTGGCACGATCTAATGGACTGGAATGCCGGGCGAATCGTCGACGAGGGCTTGTCCCTGCAGGATGCGGGAATGGAACTGTTCCGCCTGCTGCTGGATGTGGCCAGCGGCACCCGAACCTGGACGGAACACTGGAAGCTCAGCAACGAGCTGGTGCTGTTCAATCCAGCACCAGTGACCTGAGCAGGCCGCGGACCAGATTTCGCTAGTCGCTTCCCTGCCCCTGTTGCGCCATCGCGAACCTTGTGCATTCCTGCTGGACGGACAGGTAGCGGATGTATCGGTCGCCGCCAAGTACGTAAGGATTCGGATCCCCGGCTCGGCGAAGGCGCAACTCCTCGAGCTTTGGAATCGACTGATCCTGAGTCTGGTGGTTGGAAATCAGCACATCAACGCCTCGCTGGCGAGCGATCCCCTTGAAGCGCTCCAGCGAAGCAATGATCTGCAGCTTGCTCTCACGTGACTCGGGAGTGCCAAGACCCCCGAAGAACCCGACGACGTGGGATTCCTTCCCATCCCGGACGCTGAATACCGACGATACTGTCCCTGGCGTATGGCCCGGTGTCAGAAAAAACGTGACTTCGCTGGTTCCCAACTTCAGTTTCTCGCCATCGGCGATGTCCACATCATGATCGGGCACAAGCTTGCCCCAGCCCGGCGCGCTGCCACTCTCAGGGGCCGCTGCCTGACGAGCCATCACGGCCCAGTCCACGGCCGACGCCAGGATTTTGACTCCATAGCGCTCCTTGAGATAACGCGCTCCGCCGTAGTGGTCGCCGTGAGAATGGGTCACGACCAGGTACTTGATCTTCGCCGGATCCAGACCAAGCTTCTTGAGCCCCGGCTCGACGATGTTGCGGATGTCGTCTGGCGAAGTCATCGCGTCAAACAAGATCAGACCGTCTCCGGTGTCCAGAGCCCATGACGTAACAGCGTTCTCGCCAACGAAGTAGAGATTGTCGAATACCCGGGTGGCCTCGATGGTTCCTCGGGCCTGCACTCCCCGGGACAGCGTTCGCCGGTAAGTCTGGTCAACGATGCATCGATGTACGTAGTGAGCGTACAGGTCCGTGCCGGCAATCTCCCTGGCCTTCTTCATGTGGACGTACATCGCGTCCCGGTCGGGCACCACCCCCGGGCGCTCCTGGGAATACGCCAGCACGCTGCCACAAAGGAACGACCCGAGGACCGCGGTGCGGACCACTGCCGATACAAATTGCACACTCGCTCCTCGCACCTAATGCGTCCCGCCATCACCGAAGTTTTGCCATGGACCCGCCCAGGCGGCCCACCCCTGGCTACGTGCCGAGTAGTCGCACACGCCCGCCGGAAATACTGACGCCAGGGTCGCGAGTTGATCCTTGGTGACCGGAACGCGGTAGTCCGCAGCCCTTACGCGCCGTAGCCGGCACTTCACGACATCTTCCGTGATGGGGGCGCCCGCGGCCGTCCTTGGGTTCCCGTGATAGGGATAGATGCGATTGCAGGCGCCATTCGGATCGAAGGTTGCCGGTTCATCAATGCGATGCCCGCTCGGATCCCAGCAGCCATCCTTGAGATCAGAGGGTTTGGCTGCCAGCACCTTGGCACGGTTAGTCCTGGGGGAGTTGTCAGAGAGCAGGTTCTCCAGCCACCTGTCCATCAGGTCCAACGCAAGGCCGCTGGCATTTGCGCTCTGATTGGTTCCCTTGTCGGGTGTTGACACCCAGATGATCTGATTGCCGGCGTCGCCATTGGCGTTGATCAACCGCTTGCGCATCTCCAGAGAATGAAAGCGCGTATGAACGTCGCCACTGTCCGGCACCCCCCGGGCGCCGTTCACGTCCATGTACACCCGACTGTCGATGATCGGGAGGTACATGCCCTTACCGGTATTCACTCTTCCAGTTCGATACCCGCCCTGAATAGCCGCCAGATCCCCGACGGTCCTGTCCTGCACGAATTGCCCGTCACGGTCGTAGCCGCCGATCTGCCGGTTAAGATCAATAAACTGGTCCAGGCTGATACGCCCGCTGTTCAGCGCCTCGAGTCCATACTGAACGCCCACATTGTCGAGGGCGCGGTAGGCAAATCCATTGGCGGGATTCACCGTGTAGAAGCGCGGCATGCTGTCGTAGATAGTGCAGCGGACACCGGTCGGGTTGGTGCCGGCGCTGTACCGCGCCGCCTCCGGGATGTCGTTGCCACACTCGGACGGCCACACGGAGTTGCGATCGCCAACCCGACTCCATTGCGTAGTCAGCGTATTCACGACGGCAAAGCCCGAAACGGCTACTTTTTCCTTGTCAGACCATGCGGTCTTTGTCTTGCCGAAATAGTTGCCGAGCAGAATCACATCGGTCGGCGTGTGCGTCAGCGTCTGGCCGTCAGGGAAGCTCCGTTCGGGGACGATTCCGTCGAGCAAGCCCGGATAGTTGTAGGCGATCAGCTGTTGCTGCATGGCCCCGCCAGATCCGCCCTCACCGACGGTGTATCGCGGGACACCGTAGGCTTCGGCAAAGTGCTCCTTCACATCATCATCGCCGTCTCGGCGGAAAGCACGTCGTTGCAGGCGGTGCCGTAGACGTTGAGCGTCGAGGTGGCGACAGCGAACCCTTTTCCCAATGGCAGGGCATCGAGCAGCATGTTGAGGTTGTTCGAACCTTGCCGCTTGCCGCTCCCGCACCCGCCACCGAAGGAGTACTGCAGCTTTCCGTTCCACCCCGCCCCCGGCATCCAAGCTGCACCAGCTGGCCGGGAGCGCGGATCATCCAGTATGGCAATGCGATAGATGGCCCGATTGATGGTCCCGGATTCTACGCGCACGATGAACGGCACCGTACGCCCGTTATACACAGTGGTACTGGACAAGTCCGAGGGGACGTCGGATGGATTGGTCAACGCCACAAACTTGCCGTTCACCGTGCGGTAGAAATAGTCGACCCGTGAAGCGACACTGCAGTCTGCATCAAGGGGTTTGCCGAGACCGGAACGCTCGGTTCCACAGAAGAATGGCGACTCGTGCGGCCCCGAGAAGATGGGACCCTGCACGGGATGGTTCGTTACCGTCAATGTTGCGAGCTGTGCCCCGCGCTGGCGATCCATCAGTTTGAGGCTGTTCCCACCGTTACGCAGACCACTGACCAAGCCGCGGAGCGTTCCCGGATCGGAACTCGCCGCAAACCGCGAGGAAACATCAACGCCATTGCTCAGGACTTGAAAATACTCCTGCCATTGGGCGGTGTCCGAATTCGGGCGGCCCGATCGATCAGCAAGCCCCACCTGCACCAGTACATCCCCGCCACTGACCATGTCCGCACGAGTGGAGAGGGACTTGATTTCATAGGCCATGGCCGGCACCAGGAGACCAAACCCAGCGACGGCGTGGCACACCCACCTAGTCACGCGCTTCCACTTCGCTCGCATGAGGCGTCTTCCTCCCAATGACGTAGCTACTTGCTCGGTTTCGCGTGGGTCTGCGAATAGAGCTGATCATAGAACCGCTGGCTCTTGATGAGGTCAGCCCACGCGGCTTCACTGATCGTGAAGTCCACATGCTCGCCCGCCGCCGCCTTGACGCCCTTCACCAGGAACTCACGATCCGGGTGGCCGAGCAGCACGATGTCGGGCTTGACCAGCGCGTGCACCTTTTGGATGGAACGAGCCGTATCCTGGATGACATTCGGATGGCGCGGATTATTGACGATGTCGATACCCGCATTTGGCGTAAGCGACACAAAGAACATCACGTTGTAGGTCCTGCCGCCATCCGTGACCTGGGTGAACCAGCTCGTGCCACCGGGTGTATGACCCGGCAAGGCCATCGCCCGCATTGTCGCGCCGCCAAGCTCGACGGTTGCACCATCCTTGATGACACGATCCACCTTGACCGGCTCCCAGCCCAAAAATCCGAGCGCAGAATTGTCCACGCCCTTGGCGAGCGCGTCTGCATCAGCTCCAAGCGCCACCACCTTCGCACCTGTGGCCTTCACGATCTTCGCATGCCCTTCCACATGGTCGAAGTGCGCGTGCGTCGAAAGGATGTACTTCAGGTTGGCCGGGTCGAACCCCAACTTCTTGATGCTGGCGGGTATGGAGTCGGCCATGGTGATCGAGCCGGTATCGACAAGGATGAGCCCGGCAGATGTCACGATCAGATAGGAGGAGATTCCGCTCGCCCCGACGTAGTAGACGTTCCCGACCACCTTGAAAGGGTCGACCGGTGAGCTCATCTCACCACGGACTCGCGCCAGCTCGGCTACCGGATCGTACTTTGTGATCGCGCCCGGATCCCTCCGGGGTCTATCGTTGCCTGCGGTCTGAGAAAGCACCAATGGCGCACAAAGCAGCATCACCGCTGCGGCAACGATTTTCATGGCAAGCCCCTATCCTCGATCTGCATCAGTGACTAGTAGCTGACCCGGACGCCGGCACGGAATGCACGACCGAGCGTGTCGTAGATACTCAGATCACCGAAGGGCGGAGACTGCTTGTTGGCAATGTTCTGCACATTGAAGAACACGCCGTACTTGCCTCCGAAGCGCTCCGTCGTGTAGTCGACATTCAGGTTTACGAGCACCTGGCCAGGCATCTTTCTCTGGGGAAGATCCGTTGCCAGAGTGGTGCTGTCGTAGGGACCGGATCCCGTGTAGCGAAGTAAGGTGCTGATGTTGAGGCCTGCGTTGCGCCAACCCGCATTCAGAGTCCAGCGCCAACTCGGCTGGGACGAATCGCCAGTTCGGTCAACAATCGCGGCTCCTGGAGCGACCGTATACGACTGATTGACCTTGGTGCCCAGGAAGCGGAGGCTGAAGTCACCCGGCACTGACGCAATCACATCCGAGGCCCTGAAGCGATAGGCCACTTCCCAATCGATACCAGTGGCCTTCAGCCGGCTGAGATTGATGGGAATGATATAGATCGTCGACAACGTACCCGTCGAATCGCGCACAAGGCGGGAGCACGCCTCGGCCGACCCATTCCGGCAGTCCAGCGTTATCTGCGTTGCGCTCGGTGATGCGATCGCACCGTTGATCTCGATATTGTAGGCATCAACCGAAATATCGAAATTGGGAATGAATGTCGGGGACAGCACGGCACCAAAGGTCAGAGTCTTGGCTACCTCCGGGACGAGATTCGGATTGCCCCGGTTGACGTTCAGCACGCCTGGCGCAACTCTCGGCGGATTGAAGGTCTGATCGGTAACGTTGCCACGACCGCTGCTTCCCTGGTTGAACAGTTCAGACAGGTTCGGCGCCCGAATGTCCCGCGACCTCGTACCGCGGAAGCGGATGAACTCAAACGGGGTCCACGTCAGTCCCGTCTTCCACGTCGTGACGCCACCGCTGGTGCTGTAGTCCGTACGACGCACTGCGCCGTTGAACTCGAGGCTCTTTGCGCCAGGCAGGTCCTTGAATACGGGAACCACCGTCTCCAGGAAACCCTCCTTCACCGAGATCCCGCCGGCCTGATCGGCGAAGTTTGCCGTCTGGAACGACCCGACAACGCCGGTAAATGCACTTACCGCCTTCGAGAGTGGATCCGACGTGACTGCAATGCTCTCCTTGCGGTACTCCACGCCGCCGGCCAGCGACACCTGGCCTGCAGGAAGCTCGAAAAGATCCGCACTCAACTCCGCGGCCACGACGTCCTGCTTCAACGTTCCGTTGAACCAGGACGTTCCAGTGACATAGTCGAGTTCCTGATCCGTCCAGTCCTGCACTCCCAACACATTGACCGGCACGCAGCCATTGGTCGGAGTGGTCAAGGTGCTGCGGCAAACGATGGATCCATTCGTCGCACGCACAGCATCGACTGCGCGGACGAAATTGTCGTTATTGACGATTCTAGTTACAACGTGATCGACCTTGTTCTGCCCGTGCTGGTAGTAGGCCGACCAGTGCAGCCGGTCAGTGTGCCCCTCAATGCCGCCGACCAGTCGCAGCGTGCGATTCTCATCAGCGACATGCGGGCGAGTGAAGTCGTCGTTGTATCGACCGATTCTCACGTTGGTCACGCCCGCCGTCACCATCCGCGCGACGCTCGCTGCGGAGAGATAGGGATTGTCCCGCTGAATCGTGAGCGCCGTTCCGGTCTGGAACTGGCTGAAGTTTCCGATGAAGAAGTCGGAGGTTGTCCTGGCGTAGTTGACTTCGACATAGGGCTGGATCGAGTCCGTCAGATCCCAGCTGCCGCGGGTGAACAACGATGTACGCGAACTGCCAACGATCACCGAACGATAGGCACCGTAGGGCCCATCGCCTCCCACCTGCGTGGTCGCGCTGTTCAAGGTACCGATATCAAACGGGACCAGATCCCCGCTTGAGTTGAACTGCAGTCCGCGCAGCGGGCCGGCGATCACCAGTCCACCATGAGACTCGTTGGACACACGCACGTTGCAGGCAAAGGTTCGCCCCGTCGCACCACCCGGGTTTGCGATGACGGCACACTGCTGGCGCTGCCAGTCACCCGTGGAGGTGATGTCCGGCACGCTGATGATTCCATCGTTCTTGTAGTACTCCCCGGCCATGATCACATGGCCGCGATCACCCACGTTGAACCCACCGGCCGTCTTGACGCCGTACTCCGGATTGAGCCCGCCCTCCAACGTTCCGTACAAGCCTTCTGCCTTGAAGCCCTTGAACTCCTTGTCCAGGATGAAGTTGACGACACCGGCCACCGCATCCGAGCCATAGGCGGCAGATGCACCGCCGGTCACGATGTCAACGCGCTTGACGAGCGCCTCCGGGAACAGGGCAGTGTCAACGGTACCTGTCTGGGTGGTCGGCACGAACCGGCGACCATCCAGCAGCACGAGCGTCCGGGGGCCGCCCAGACGGCGAAGGTTCAGGAACGAGCCGCTGCTTCCCGAGTTGCCGCTTGCACCGCGGGGACCGGCAGAGTTGCTCAGCACCGGCATCTGCCGCAGCGCATCGTTGAAGCTTCCTGGATTCGCTGCGCGCAGGTTTTCAACGTCGACCGAGGTCACAGGCGTGGGAGATTCGAATCCCACTCTGGCGACTCGCGAACCGGTCACCACTACTTCGGCAAGCCCCTCTTCTTCCTTCACCTCAGCGGCTGGCGCGGAAGCAGTGGCTGATTGGGCCTGTCTTGGTGCCTGTGCCTCAGCGGCATGGCTCAGCGTGGACGCCAGAATCGCCGTCGAAGTGACAAGCATCACGGCACTGCTGGGTCGAAGGTATTGACGGATGATCATCTTGATATTGCTCCCCGAAGTTTATCGCTGCCCGCGCGCCCCGTGCCTTGCTGGCACTTCTGGCGCACACAGGTATCCCAGGGCGTAGTTATCGCGCCGAATCAGCGCCTGTACCAATGCCATGGCGATATCGATGGATTCACATACTGAATCGTCTGCTGTGCGCAGAGGGCGACGGGCCGCTGACTGACCTGTTGCAGTGCCACTTCCTGCCTGCATGGTGACTTGAATGCCGCCATGCACCGTTGCAGGACTAGCGCAGCCCGTCCTGTCCCGAGCACCCAGGCCCCGCCTTCAGGATTGGCGGCCTGCGTCAGCTAAAAGGGCGTGCACACGTAGTTGGTCGCCAGGTTGCCGCCGGCCGGCGATGCGCCCACATACTTCGGGTACGAGCCGAGCCGGCACATGGGTTTGGACGCGATGATGTCGTAGGGCGGCATCGGCTGCCGACTGGTCAGTATCAGCCCCTGGCCTGGCTTGTTGCCGTTGACCACCCAATCGTCAATCAGCCCCAGCAGATCGATCTGCCCTGGCGTGCCATATATCGGTGCATTCCGGGTTCCGGCGGGCACCCCGGGCGACGTATGCCCCAGGCCGGCGGCGCCATAGGCGACAAAGAAGGTGTCGACCTTAGATTTGCCCATTTTGGCCACAACCGCGTTGTAGTAATCGATTCCCGACTGCGGGCTATTGCCCTTGTCGGAAAGGCTCACGCGCATGATCAGCTTACCGCCTCGCGCCTGAAAGGCCGACAAGTCGGGATTGTTCATGTCCATGTCCTGCGATAGCTTCTTCATCCGCTCGGCATAGTCGGCCGGGCTGAACTTGAAGAGGTCGAACTTCGGATCGCGCGTCACGAGGTATCGGATCAGACTGATGCCGGTCCTAAAGCTCGTGTGCGCGTCCGGTGCATCGGGATCCGTGCCGGGCGCGGCGGTGCCAACCACATATCGATCAAAGCCTGGAATACCCTCGCTGCCATAGAGATAGGGTGGATAGGTCTTGAGTCCATCCGAAGTCGGGACGGGAAGCGGCATGTCGTTGTAGTACCAGCGCAGCGTGGCCAGCTGCCCATCCGACAGGCAGTTCGCCCCATCGTCTGCACCCGCAGCGCAGCGCTTGGCGGCAAGGGCCGCCTCAGCCAGCGGCTTGCATGCCACGTAATTGCTGACGACATTGTCCCGTATGCCGTCAATCGCATCGCAGGCGGAGGCAACCGTGTCGTGAATCAGCTGGGTCTTTCCGCCGAGCCAGGCATTGGGCTTCATCTGCACCGGGCCAACCCCATACTGGCGCTGCCACAGACCGATCAGGCGGATCACCGGATCAAGTGCGACGATGCCGTCGAAATCGGCCGGATAGCGTTGCGCCATCGCCATGGCTTCGCGCCCACCCTCGGAGCCTCCAATGTAGTAGCTCCTCGCCGCCCGACGGCCGTAGTAGGCCAGACCCACCTGCACGCCCACGTCATGGGTCTTCTTGTAGGCGGCAAATGCGTAGTTGGTGAGCGCCTCGTCATTGAGCGCGAACGCGGCACCTTCCACGCCCCGGCCACTCTGGTGTCCGGAATCCGTTCCCAGGGTCATGAAGCCGCGGGTCACCGGCAGTGCTGTCTCCGGTCCGGCGATCCTTGCGGCTCCAAGCCCGTTGACCAGAAAGCCATTGGTGCCGCTGCCGCCCATCTGCAGGGACTTGCCATTCCACGCCGTGGGAAGATTGAGCTGTACCTTGATGAGTGGTGCCGCCGGGTCCACCGGCTTGATGTCGATTTGGACCTGGCAAAGATCAGGGGTGCCTTGGACGATGGCACCCGCACCAGGGGGACCGCCCGCATCCGCATCCTGCGCCGGTCCCCGGCCCCCGCCATCGCGAGGGGCGCGCGGCGCATCGGCAACGGCCAGCTTGTAGGCTGTGGCGGTGACGACCGCACCGCCAGTGGCTACACCAATGGCGGAGGCCGGAATCACCTTGCCATTCAACGCGGCACAAGCTGCCGTGGCATTCGCCACGCTTGTAAGGCCAATGGGTTTACTTGGTGGTGCCTGGCCGAACGCGATCGGCGCACAAAGTCCGGCAACTGCGAGGCCAAGCGGAGCCAGAGCCCTGCGCGAACAATTCCAATCGAACATGTAACCCCCAGAACCAAGGCGTTTGTAGGTGCTGCGCAGAAGCTTCGACCCAAATCCCTGCAGCAGCAATCCGAATGCTGAATTAAGCGATGCGCGTATTGCATCGACCTTGTCTCGACGGATCGCCAGACCGGCCTTCGCAGCCACTCACCTGGGCTATCCTTCAAGTCATGGGTTCCATGTCGCGTCGCCAGTTGATTCTCCTCGGCATGTGGTCAGGCGCCATCTCGGGAACCGCCGCGGCAGCAGATGCAACCCTTGCCAAGGTAGCCGGCCAGGCTTCCGGTGATCCGTTTACGGATGGACCGATGCTGGGCAACGTGTCGGCGCATTCGATCCGAATATGGATGCGCACCCGGCTGCCGATGACTTGGCGGGTTCGTTACTCGAAAGACGCCTCGTTCTCGAACGCACAGGTCTCAACGACCGTAAGCACATCCTGGCGCGACGATGCCGCAGGCTGGGTCGAGCTTGCCGGCCTTGAACCTGCGACGGTCTACTTCTACCCGTTGCTGGCACAGTCAGGCGCCGTGGAGCAATCTGACGGCCTGTTCCACCGGTTCCGCACCCTGCCCCATGCCAACGCCTTCATCCACACCGAACTGAATCCACGTGGGGTGTTCAACTTCGCCTTCGAAGTGGGCTCCTGCAATGACCAGTCGTGGCGCACCACGCGCTCAAACATGCCACCGACATTCGCCACCATGCGTCGCAGGATCATGGAGCGCATCGACTTCCAGATCATCAACGGAGATTTCATTTACGAAGACGGTCGCAGCCTGACCGCACGGGAGTGGACACATAAAAACCAGGTGACAGCTGCACCCGCCAGTGTGCATCTGGCTCAAGGGCTGACGGGAGTGTGGGAGAACTACAAACTGTACCTGGACGGCAGCCCGGAGATGGCGCGCTTCCATGCGGAGCTGCCCATGTTCGCCACCCTGGACGACCATGAAATCCTCAACGACGCCTCAGGCGCGGGCCAGTCGGGCTTTCGCACCGACGCCCGCGGCAAACCATTCCAGAAGGATATCGCGTCCCGGTTTGACCACGATTCGGAAGTCGAGCGCGCTGTCTTCCGCGATCCGGCAGTAGCGGCGTGGGACGACTACATCGGCTGGTGCAATCCCAGTGACGGCCCGCGCCAGGACATCGCCTTCGGTCAGGCCCGCGTCAAAACGGGGACCCGCGTCCTGACTGACGCCAATGCCGATTTCACCAACCTTGATCCGGCGAAGACCACCAATCTCCACGTGCTGTGGGGTTTCGGAAATACCGGGGTCTACGGCATCGACAAGATCCTTGGACCGCATTCGATCCAGCTCTCGGAGCCGTTCACCGTTTCAGAGCAAGTCAACTATTCCATTGGCAACCAGCGCTTCACGAAGTTCAGCATTGCCAACACGGAGTTCTTCCTGCTCGACCTGCGATCCAGCCGGGTCTGGCAGGGCACCCCCGAGTCGCCGGATCACAGCGTCGGAATGCTGGGCGAGACCCAGAAAAGATGGTTGCTTGACGAACTCGGCAAGAGCACCGCCGAGTTCATCTTCATCGTCTCTTCGGTGAATGTCGTCCTGCCTCACGACAATGGCGTCTGGTACGGCCAGGGCATCTTCAGTGACGCCAAGAATGACGGTTGGACGGGGCGACTGGCAGAGCGCGCAGACCTGCTCAACCTGGTCATTGGATTGCACAAACCGGTCATCTTCCTCAGTGCCGACCTGCATCGCAGCTTCTTTGCCCGGATAGCCCCGGGGGTGTTCGAAGTCGGCACGGGACCTCATACAAGCTGGTGCCACCGCCTGGGCGATGCGGGCGGCTCACCACCCAGCGGCTGGTATCAGTCCGGTGATCGCCGCGTGAACATTCTCTGGTCCAGCAACCAGTACCGCAATGACAGCAATCGCGACGATCGGCGACCCGGCAACGACTGGCCGATCTTCACCGTCGTGCGCGTCAACAACGCTTACAACATACCCGATGCTGCTGGTAGGGATCGCTGGATTGCGTATCCGGAACCGCAGATCCTGTTCGAGTTCTATGATGGGTTTACCGGCGATCTGGTTTTCGCCAACGCCATTTCCACTACCGACGCAAAACCGGGAAATGACCCAGTCCCCATGGACCGAGTGAAGGTCCTGGGCGGCATTCCCCAAACCGGGCGAACCTGAGTAGAACGTCGAACTATTCCCGTTCCAGGAGTGCGGCCACTCCCTGACCGACGCCGACACACAGGCTGCAGATGGCCCGGCGGCCCTGGCCCTCATGCAGCGCATTGACGGCCGTCATGACGAGCCTCGCCCCGCTGGCCCCAAGCGGATGACCGACCGCGATGGCGCCACCATTGGGATTGACCCGCTCGCTGTCGTCGGGAAGGTTCAGCTCGCGCGTCACGGCGAGCACCTGGGCAGCGAAGGCCTCATTCAGTTCGAAGTGATCGACAGCGTCGATTCCAAGCTTGGTCTTGGCCAGAAGCTTGCGGATCGCAGGCACCGGCCCGATCCCTATGATTCGTGGCTCGACACCCGCCGACGCCGCTGCGGCAAAGCGCGCCCGTGGCTTCAAGCCGTGTCGGCGCACGGCAGCTTCGCTCGCAAGCACCAACGCCGCAGCGCCATCGTTGATGCCCGATGAATTGCCCGCTGTGACGGTGCCGCCAACAGCCAACGGCCGCAGTTTCTCCAGCGCTTGCAAGGTGGTGTCGGGGCGTGGATGTTCATCCACTGCCACACGCGTCGCCGCACCCTTCGCCGCTGGCAGCTCCACGGCGATGATTTCGCGATCAAAGAACCCGCGCACTCTGGCCCTTCCATAGCGCTGTTGACTGCGCGCAGCGTAGGCGTCTTGATCAGCACGACTGATAGCACGCTCACGCGCCAGATTCTCCGCCGTGTCGGGCATCGACTCCACGCCGACCTGGTCCCGCAATACGGGATTGACGAAGCGCCAACCCATGGTCGTATCCTCAAGCCGATGGCCGCGCGTCCAGGCAGCCTCTGCCTTTCCCATGACAAACGGCGCCCGGGTCATGCTTTCCACTCCGCCGGCTATGACTAGGTCAGCCTCACCCGAGGCGATGGCCCGTGCGCCCGTGACAACGGATTCCAGACCCGACGCGCACAGGCGGTTGATCGTTACGGCCGGAACCGACAAGGGCATTCCGGCCAGGATCACGGCCATCCGCGCGACATTGCGATTGTCCTCACCGGCCTGATTGGCGCACCCCAGATACACCTCGTCAACGCATGCCCAGTCAATGGCCGCATTGCGAGATCTGGAGTGCCCAGGATTTGGTGGACGCGCAATAATACTGGCGGTGGGTAACTCGGGGGAGGCGTCATGCCAACCAGAAGCAGTACGAGAAGGACCCGACAGACTTACGAGTTCATCAAAGCGAATACTCGCGCCTACGATGTTACGACCATGTGCCGGACGTTGGGAGTCACGAGGAGCGGATTCTACGCCTGGCTGCAGAAGCCGCTCTCGGATCATGCCCAAGAGGATGCTCGGCTGTTGGGTCTGATCCGATCGTCCTTCACTGCCAGTCACGGGATTTATGGTGCCCGGCGCGTCTTCCTGGACCTACGGGAAGCGGGTGAGACTTGCAGCAAGCACCGCGTGGCTCGGTTGATGCGCCTCCACAATATTCGAGCTGCTCACGGATATCGAATACGCCGTCACTCTACGGCGACGACTTCTGCTCCAGTGCCGAACTTGCTGAAGCGCCAGTTCGACGTTTCAGCACCTAACCGGGCGTGGGTCACCGATATTACGTATATCCGCACGTGGGAAGGCTGGCTTTACCTCGCCGTCGTAGTGGACCTGTTCTCGCGAAAAATCATTGGGTGGGCAACAAGACCTACCTTGGGACGGGAACTTGCGCTCGACGCGGTGCTGATGGCAGTGAGGCGCCGAAGACCCCGGAACGCAATTATCCACTCCGATCAGGGCACCCAATACGGCAGCGATGACTGGCGTCGTTTTTATAAGACCAATCACTTGGAGCCCAGCATGAGCCGCAAGGGGAACTGTTGGGACAACGCCGTGGCCGAATCATTCTTCAGCAGCCTGAAGAAGGAACGGATCAAGAAGAAGATCTACAAGACCCGAAAGCTCGCATTGGCAGACATCACCGACTACATCGATTCGTTCTACAATCCGATGCGTCGCCATAGCCACTTAGCGGGAGTGAGCCCTGATGCCTTTGAGGCAGCAACAATCGGACGACAGAGGCGTGGTGTCCACTAAATCCTGGGCACTCCAATCCGTACCTTTGGCCGCCCTAGAACCGACGCCGGTCTCGAAGGCTCACAACCGAAAAACACCCCTTCGCGCCCGCCGTCGCCCGTAACGACGTTCCGATGGATTCGCGCTTTTTCAGGAGTACGAGGAGCTAAGAACTAACCCCGTGGATTGCCTGAGATGCGTGACGCAATCTGCTCCGTCTAACAGACTTATCGGCGCCTAGTACAAGGCTGCGCTAGCAGCCAACCGAGAGGTTCAATAGCAGAAATCGAAAGTGACCACGAGAGTGACCACAACCAGTTACGCTTTCGGAGAAAGTAGTTGGTCGGGGCGAGAGGATTTGAACCTCCGACCCCTTGCACCCCATGCAAGTGCGCTACCAGGCTGCGCCACGCCCCGACCGTAGGGACGCGCATAATACCCGCACTCACAACAATAAGGGGATGGAATCATGGCCAATCCGATGGACCGACGGGGCTTTCTGGCCACGGGCACGCTGCTGGGGGCTGCCAGCGCCCTGGGAATCAACGCCGCCCGAGCGGCCGCTGCGGCCGACCCCTGGCCGCCCGGCACCGGCCCCATCCTGACCGGCAAGGCGCCCGGGGATGCCCAGCCGCGCTCAGGCGGCCTGCCGCTCGCGCGTTATCTGCAGTACGTGAATCTCTTCAACAACGACGATCCGCGCTTCATCGAGTTCTACCACCCGGATGTGGTGCTGGAACTGGGCGGCGCCACCATCAAGGGCGCCACGGCCATCCGCGACTTCTACAAGGAAGTGCATGCGCACATCCACGAGAAGGTGGAGGTGTCGCGCTACGTGGCGGATGCAACCGGCATCGCGGCGGAGCTGCCGTCGGAATTCAAGTGCTACAAGGACTGGCCGGAGCCGAACTACTTCAAGCGCGCGTTGAAGGCCGGCGAGGTATTCCGCGTGATCAGCCTGGGAATGTACCAGGTGGACAACGGCAAGTTCCGCCACATCAAGGCGGCGCGCTACAAGCTGGTGAACGAGTGGCGGATGGAGGGCTGACGCGCCGCCGCAGCTACGGTAGACACCGCTGCCTCAGGTTCCGGGAGGCAGCGGCGAGTTGGGATACCAGAACTTGCGATGGCAGGCCTCGCAGGCTTCATCCATCGCGCCGCCATTCTCGAGCATGGCCTCGGTGTCGCGCTTCTCGATGGCGGCGAGCATGAGTTCTGCGGCGCTGCGCAGTGCCTCGGAATAGGCCACGAACGAGGCGTGATCCTTGTCGATGGCGGCCTGCGATTGTTCGGGCGTGAAATCACCCTGTCCGCCCGGCTCCGACAGCTTCTGGCCCGGATGTCCGACGACGCGGCCATCCATCATCAAGAGGTTCGTGGCCTCGATGAGCTGCAGCGCCCGGAAGCGCACTTCGGCCCATTCGGCATCGGTCTTCGGATGTCTTTCCTCGATGCCCTTGGTGGTCGACACGGTCGCCACGGATTCCCACAGGAAATCGGCCGCAGGATCGACCTGCCCGGCCATCAGGTCGATCACGCTGGCCACGGGCTTGAGCGGCGGCGGCATGGCCACGGCGGCTGCAGCCTGCGACGCGGGCTTGGGCGCGCAGGCGGCGACTACGGCGCCTGCGACAACGATTGCGATGCTCGCGGAAAGGATTTTCTTGCTCGCCATACGTCACCTTGCCGCACAGGCGGCCGTGCGCGGCGTCAGCGCCGCAGGATGCGCAGGATCTCTTCCAGCTCCACGCGGATCTGGCGAGCCACCTGCTGGCTCTGGCTCACGTCGCTGCGGTTCTCTTCGCCATCGAGCTTCTGGCGCGCGCCGCCGATGGTGAAGCCCTGCTCGTACAGCAGGCTTCTGATCTGGCGGATGACGATCACGTCCTGCCGCTGGTAGTAGCGGCGGTTGCCGCGGCGCTTCACCGGCTTGAGTTGCGGGAATTCCTGTTCCCAGTAGCGCAGCACATGCGGCTTCACGCCGCACAGTTCGCTGACCTCACCGATGGTGAAGTAACGTTTCCCCGGTATCGCGGGCAGTTCGTTATTGTTCCGCGGTTCCAGCATACGCTTCCACGCGCGCCTTCAGTTTCTGGCCGGGACGGAAAGTGACCACGCGTCGCGCGCTGATGGGAATTTCCTCACCGGTCTTTGGATTGCGGCCGGGCCGCTGGTTCTTGTCGCGCAGGTCGAAGTTGCCGAAGCCCGAGAGCTTCACCTGTGCGCCGTCGGACAACGCCCCGCGCACTTCCTCGAAAAACAGATCGACGAGTTCACGTGCTTCGCGCTTGTTCAGCCCAAGCTGATCGAACAGCGCTTCGGCGATTTCCGCTTTCGTCAGAGCCATGCCTAGTCCCGTACCTTCGCGTCAAGCTGCGAACCCAGATCGGCGGCGATGGAAGCCATGAGTGCGTCCGCCTCGTCGTCTTTCAGAGTCTTGTTATTATCCTGAAAAATCAATCCTAAGGCGACGCTTTTTCGTGCTGATTCTATGCCCGGGCCCTGGTAGATGTCGAACACCCGCAGGTCGCGCAAGAGACTCCCTGCCGCAACACTAACACGAGATTTGATGGCGCTTAAAGGCGTGGCCACAGGCACGGTGATCGAAAGATCGCGCCGCACCTGGGGAAAACGCGATATCGGCGAAAGCTGCGGCAATGGCGCCGCGATCGCGCGCGTTATGTCCAATTCGAACAGCAGCAGCGTGGAGTCGATGCCGCGCTGCGCGCGCAGCGAGGGATGCAGTTCGCCCAGCCAGCCGATCTCCACACCATCGCGCAGCACGGCCGCGCTGCGGCCCGGATGCAGGCACTCCATGCCAGCGCTGCGCCACTCGAAGGTGACGCCGGGGCCCGCGAGCGCGAGCACGGCGGCCACATCGCCCTTCAGGTCGAAGTAGTCGGCTTCGTCGCGGCCACCGCCCCACTGTTCGGGCCAACGACTGCCGGCGAGGATGCCTGCCACGCGCAGCGATTCCTCGACCGCGCCATCGCCGGCCAGGAACACACGCCCACGCTCGAACAGCCGCACGCGATCCTGCTGGCGTGAAAGATTCTCGATTGCCGCCTTCAACAGGCCCGGCCACAGCGAGATGCGCATCACCGAAAGGTCGGCGGCGATGGGATTCGACAGCCGGATGGCCGCGCGTCCCGGGAAGAGCTGCTGCTGCAACTGCGGGTCGACGAAGGCGTAGCTGATGGCTTCCTGGTAGCCGCGCGCGGTCAGCGCGTCGAGCAGCGCGCGCTCATCGAGCAATGATTCGCTGCGGCGCGCGAAGCGCTGCGGCAGCCGCGTCGGACTTTCGTGCACCACATCGAAGCCGACGATGCGCAGCACCTCCTCGATCAAGTCGGCCTCGATGCCGATGTCGAATCGCCACGGCGGCGGCGTGACCAGCCAGCCATCCCATTCGGGCGAGACTTTCATCCCGAGGCCCTCGAGGCTCGCGATGACGCGCGCATCATCGATGTAGGTGCCAACCAGCGCGGTGAGCCGCGCACGGCGCAGCGACACCGGCACGCGCACCGGCAGCGAATGCGCGTCGCGCACTTCGTGCACGGCGGCGGGCACACCACCGCACAGCGACACCAGCAGCGAGGTGGCGCGCGCCAGCGCGCCGGCCTGCAATTGCGGATCCACGCCGCGCTCGAAGCGCTGGCTGGCGTCGGTCTGCAGGCCATGGCGGCGCGCGCGGCCGGCGATGGCCTCGGGCGCGAACCAGGCCACTTCGAGCAGCACATCGGTGACGTCCTCGGTGATCGAGGTGCCCTGCCCGCCCATCACGCCGGCGAGGCCGATGGGCCCGTTGTCGTCGGTGATCAGCACCTCATCGCCCGCCAGCTCGACGGTGCGCTCGTCGAGCAGCGTGAGCTTCTCGCCCGCGCGCGCGAGGCGCACCGTGAGCGCGCCCTGCACGCGATGTGCATCGTAGGCATGCATGGGCTGGCCGCATTCCAGCAGCACGTAGTTGGTCACGTCGACCACCGGATTGATGCTGCGCAGGCCCGCGCGGCGCAGGCGCTCCTGCATCCACAGGGGCGTGGTGCCGCGGTTGGACAGGCCGTTGATACGGCGCGTGAGCAGTCGCGGCGCGGCCTCGCGCGCCTCGACCACCGGCGTGGGACCGGCATCGCCTGCGGTCGGCGGCACGGGCGTCAGCATCGGCGGCTTCAGGCGACCGCCGGTCAACGCCGCCACCTCGCGTGCCACGCCGAGGATGGACATGGCATCGCCGCGATTGGCGTACACCTTCAGTTCGAGGATGGAATCATTCAGCGAAAGGTAGTCACGCAGCGTCGAACCCACCGGTGCATCGGCCGGCAGTTCGAGCAGTCCGGTGGATACGCTGGCAAGGCCCAGTTCCTTCGCGGAACACAACATGCCCTGGGAATCCACGCCGCGCAATTTCGCGGCAGCGATCTTCACGTCGCCGGGCAGCACCGCGCCCACGACGGCCAGCGGCGCTTTCAGTCCCTGGCGCGCATTGGCCGCGCCGCAGACGATCTGCACGGTGGCCCTGCCCGCGGCGGAGCTGGTGGCCACCTGGCACACGCGCAGCTTGTCGGCTTCAGGATGCGGCGCGATGGAAACGATCTCGGCCACCAGCACGCCGGAGAAATCCGGCGCGGCAGGCTCCACACCTTCCACCTCGAAGCCCGATGCAGTGAGGCGGCGCGACAGTTCCGCGGCATCCCAGGGGATGTCCACCCATTCGCGCAGCCATGAAACCGGGATCTTCATTACGACCACCCGCCGCGGAACTGCCGCAGGAAGCGCAGGTCGTTCTCGAAGAACAGCCGCAGATCCGTGACGCCGTAGCGCAGCATCGCCAGCCGATCGATGCCCATGCCGAAGGCATAAGCCGTGTAGCGCTCGGCATCCACCTCGCAGGCGCTGAGCACATTCGGATGCACCATGCCGCAGCCCAGCACTTCGATCCAGCCGGTGTTCTTGCACAAGCGGCAGCCACCTCCACTACATGCAACGCACGTAATGTCGACCTCCGCGGATGGCTCAGTGAAAGGGAAGTACGAGGGACGCAGCCGCATGGCGAGGTCGCGCTCGAAGAACGCTTCCATGAAGCCGTGCAGGATGGACTTGAGGTTCGCGAAGCTCACGCCCTCGTCCACCAGGAGACCCTCCACCTGGTGGAACATCGGCGTGTGCGTGGCATCCGAATCCATGCGGTACACGCGACCCGGCGCGATCACCGCCAGCGGCAGGTTGTGGCGCGCCGCCTGCAGCGCGCGGATCTGCACCGGCGAGGTATGCGTGCGCAACAGTGCGCGTTCGCCATCCACTTCATGTTCGAGATAGAACGTGTCGTGCATGGCGCGCGCCGGGTGGTTCGCCGGCACGTTCAGCGCGCTGAAGTTGTGGAAGTCGTCCTCGATCTCGGGCCCTTCGGCCACCTCGAAGCCCACTTCGCGGAACAAGCGCTCGATGCGCAGCCGCGCGCGCGTCACCGGATGCAGGCCGCCCGGCACTTCGCCCCGGCCATCCAGCGTCACATCGACGCGGCCTTCGGCAAGCTTGCGCGCGATCTCCTGCGCCTCGAGCACCGAACGGCGCGCATCGATGGCGGCCTGCACGGCCTCCTTGGCCTCGTTGATGCGGGCGCCGGCTTCCTTGCGCTGCTCGGCCGGCATGGCACCCAGCGACTTGAGCTGTTCGGTGATCAGGCCCTTCTTGCCCAGCCAGTGCACGCGCGCCTCGTCGAGGCGTGCGCTGTCAGCGCTGGCGGAGATTTCCGCCAGCGCACGACTGGTCAGCTCGGTGAGCGACTCCATTGCCACCCCTTATGGCGCGCAGGCGATGCGCGTCAGGCGGCTTTGAGCTGCGCCTTGGCCTGTTCGCAGATGGCCGCAAAGGCCGTCGCATCGTGCACGGCAAGCTCGGCCAGCACCTTGCGGTCGACCTCGATGCCGGCCTTCAGCAGGCCATTGATGAGCCGGCTGTACGACAGCCCGTGCTCGCGGGCCGCCGCATTGATGCGGGCGATCCACAGTGCGCGGAACACGCGCTTGTTCTGCTTGCGATCGCGGTACGCGTACTGGCCGGCCTTGATGACGGCCTGCTTCGCGGCGCGGAATACCTTGCGGCGGGCGTTGTAGTAACCCTTCGCCTTGGCAAGGACCTTCTTGTGACGGCGTCCAGCAATGACGCCACGCTTTACACGTGCCATGTTCTAGTCCTCGCTCAGGTGTTGGGCAGCAGCGCGATGGCGCGGCCGACGTCGCTCTTGTGGATCAGGCTCGATCCGCCCGAGCGGAGCTTGCGCTTGGTCTTGCGAGGCTTGTGGCCGAGATTGTGCCGCCGGCCGGCAGAGTAGGACTTGTAACCGTTGGCGGTCTTGCGAAGACGCTTCGCCGCCGCCCGGTTGGTCTTCAACTTGGGCATGACTCAACTCCAGTTTTTCTAGCTTCCTTTCGCAAGGCAACGGCACCATGCCGCTGCCCGCTGGGGGCGGACTACATCGCTGCGCTCGTCATTGCGGACAAGCGACGCTTTGCAGTCACTTCTTTTTTGGCGAAAACACCATGACCATCTGGCGGCCTTCCATCAGCGGGTTCTGCTCGACCACCGCGTGTTCGGCGAGGTCGGTCTGCACCCGCGTCAGGAGCCGTCGGCCGATCTCCTGGTGCGCCATCTCACGGCCGCGGTAACGCATGGTCACCTTGGCCTTGTCACCCTCGGTCAGGAAGCGGATGAGATTACGCAGCTTGACCTGGTAATCGCCCTCTTCCGTACCGGGACGAAACTTCACTTCCTTCACCTGGATCTGCTTCTGCTTGCGCTTGGCAGAGTGGGCTTTCTTGTTCTGCTCGAACAGGTACTTGCCGAAATCCATCACGCGGACCACCGGCGGTTCCGCGTTCGGTGAAACTTCCACCAGATCGAGCTGGGCTTCGAAGGCCATCTGCAGCGCTTCTGCGCGCGTCATCACTCCGGCCTGTTCCCCGTCCGCGCCGATCACCCGCAACTGCGGCGAACTGATCTCGTCGTTGCGCCGGACGCGCTTCACTGATGTAGCTATAAAATCAATCCTCCAAAACAGTGCGCCCGCGACTGTCTGTCTCGATGCGCAGACGTTCCATGAACGTCGTGAGCGACATCGTGCCCAGATCCTTGCCGTTGCGGGTGCGCACGGAAACCAGGTTCGCTGCCACTTCCTTGTCGCCCGCGACCAAGAGGTACGGGACCCGTTGCAGCGTGTGCTCGCGGATCTTAAAGCCCACCTTCTCGTTCCGCAAGTCGCTTGCGGCCCGAAAGCCCTGATTCTTAAGGGCTTCTACCACCGTATTCACGTAGGAATCCTGGCGGTCGGTGATGGGCATCACCACGCATTGCGTGGGCGCAAGCCAGGCCGGCAGCCGCCCCGCATGGTGTTCCAGCAGGATGGCGAAAAACCGCTCCAGCGAACCAAAAATGGCGCGGTGCAGCATGACAGGAACCTGCTTCTGGCTGTGCTCGTCGATGTAATGGGCGCCGAGGCGCCCCGGCAGGGTCAGGTCCACTTGCAGCGTGCCGCACTGCCAGTCGCGGCCGATGCCATCGCGCAGCACGAACTCCAGCTTGGGGCCGTAGAAGGCCCCCTCGCCCGGGTTCAACGTGTATTCGATGCCGGCGGCAGAGGCCGCAGCCTTCAGCGCCGCCTCGGCCTTGTCCCACACCGCATCATCGCCCACGCGCTTGGGCGGCCGGTCCGAGAACTTGATCTTCACGTCCTCGAAACCGAAATCCTTGTAGATGTCGAGGATCAGCCGCGTGACCTTCACCGATTCCGCGGTGATCTGGTCGGGCATGATGAAGATATGCGCGTCGTCCTGCGTGAAGGCGCGCACGCGCATCAGGCCGTGCAGCGCGCCCGAGGGCTCGTAGCGGTGCACCTTGCCGAACTCCGCGAAGCGCAGCGGCAGGTCGCGGTAGCTGCGCAGGCCCTGCTTGAAGATCTGCACGTGGCCCGGGCAGTTCATGGGCTTGATCGCATACAGCCGGTCATCGGGCGTGCGCGTCAGGAACATGTTCTCGCCGAACTTCTCCAGATGCCCGGACTGCTGCCACAGGGCGGCGTCCATGATCTCGGGCCCGTTGACCTCGAGGAAGCCGGCCGCTTCCTGCGCGGCGCGCATGTAGCCGATCAGCCGCTGGAAGATGCCCCAGCCCTTCGGGTGCCAGAACACGGCGCCAGGGGCTTCCTCCTGCATGTGGAACAGGTCGAGCTCGCGGCCGATCTTGCGGTGATCGCGCTTCTCGGCCTCTTCCAGCCGCGTGAGGTAATCCTTCAGGTCCTGCTCTTTCGCCCAGGCCGTGCCGTAGATGCGCTGGAGCATCTCGTTGCGATGGTCGCCGCGCCAGTAGGCGCCGGCCACCTTCATCAGCTTGAACACCTTCAGCTTGCCCGTGGAAGGCACGTGCGGGCCCCGGCACAGGTCTTCCCAGCCGCCCTGGCCGTACAGGCCAATGGGCTCGCCCGCCGGAATGCTGGCGATGATCTCGGCCTTGTATTTCTCGCCCTGGTCGAGGAAGTGCTTCACCGCCACGTCGCGCGGCAGCTCGCGGCGCTTGACGGGCAGGTCCTGCTTCACCAGCTCCGCCATGCGCGTCTCGATGGCGGCGAGGTCCTCGGGGGTGAAGGGGCGTGAATACGAAAAGTCGTAGTAGAAACCGTCCTCGATCACGGGGCCGATGGTCACCTGTGCCTCGGGGAACAGCTGCTTCACCGCATGCGCCAGCAGGTGCGCGGTGGAGTGGCGGATGACGTCGAGGCCGGCGGGATCCCTGTCGGTGACGATCGACAACTGCGCATCGCGGTCGATCGTGTACGAGGTGTCGACCACCTTGCCGTCCACCCGGCCCGCGAGCGCGGCCTTGCGCAGGCCGGTGCCGATGCTGGCGGCCACTTCGTCGACAGTGACGGGATGGTCGAACTTCTTCTGGCTGCCGTCAGGCAGAGTGATTACTGGCATATTAGAGATGGTAGTCGCGAGTGGGATCGAACCACCGACCACCTCCATGTCAAGGAGGTGCTCTACCACTGAGCTACGCGACTACGGACGACCACCCACAGGGGCCGGAAACGATACCGGGAGGCCCTGAAGCCTGCAAGGGCTGAGGCTTACGCCAGTTCCAGCCGTCGCTGCTGCAGCGTGTGGATGGCATCGCGGCAGGCGGCAGCCTCTTCGAATTCCAGGTTGCGGGCGTGGCGCTGCATCTCGCCCTCCAGGCGCTTGATCTCGCGCGTGACCTGCTCGGGGGTCGCGGCAGGCCCCAGGCCCGCGCCGACGCTGCTCTTGCGCCCCTTGCCTGCTTTCGCGGACTCCACCGATTCGCGCGCACCCTCCATGACGTCCTTGATGGGCTTCACCACGCCGCGCGAAGTGATGCCGTGCTCGGCGTTGAAGGCGAGCTGCTTCGCGCGGCGCCGGCGGGTCTCGGCCAGCGCGCGCTGCATCGACCCGGTCTCCTTGTCGGCATAAAGGATGGCGCGGCCGTTGAGATTGCGCGCCGCGCGGCCGATGGTCTGGATCAGCGATCCTTCGGATCGCAGGAAGCCCTCCTTGTCGGCATCGAGAATCGCCACCAGCGACACCTCGGGCATGTCCAGGCCCTCCCGCAGCAGGTTGATGCCCACGATGGCGTCGAACTTGCCCAGCCTGAGGTCGCGGATGATCTCCATGCGCTCGACCGTTTCCACGTCGGAATGCAGGTAGCGCACCTTCACGCCATGCTCTTCGAGGTATTCCGTGAGGTCCTCGGCCATGCGCTTGGTGAGCGTGGTCACCAGTGCGCGCTCGCCGCGCTCCCTGCAGGCGTTGATCTCCGACAGCACATCGTCCACCTGCGTGCGCACCGGGCGGATTTCCACCGTGGGATCGACCAGGCCCGTGGGCCGCACCACCTGCTCCACCACCTGCCCGGATTTCTGCGCTTCGTATTTTCCGGGCGTGGCCGAGACGAAGATCATCTGCGGCGCGACGGCTTCCCACTCCTCGAACTTCAGCGGCCGGTTGTCCAGCGCCGACGGCAGGCGGAAGCCGTATTCCACCAGCGTCTCCTTGCGCGAACGGTCGCCCTTGTACATCGCGCCGAGCTGCGGAATGGTCTGGTGGCTTTCATCGACCACCAGCAGCGCCTCGGGCGGCAGGTAGTCGTACAGGCAGGGCGGCGGCTCGCCGGGTTGACGGCCCGACAGATACCGCGAGTAGTTCTCGATGCCCTGGCAGTACCCGATCTCCTGGATCATCTCCAGATCGAAGGTGGTGCGCTGCTGCAGCCGTTGCGCCTCCACCAGCTTGTTGGCGGCGTACAGTTCCTGCAGGCGCGTGCGCAGGTCTTCGCGTATCTGGTCGATGGAGGTGACGAGGCGATCCCTGGGCGTCACGTAGTGCGTGCCCGGATACACCGTGTAGCGCGGAATCTTCGCGCGCACCTCGCCGGTCAGCGGATCGAACCGCGCCAGCGAATCGATGACATCATCGAACAGCTCGACGCGGATTGCATCGCGCTCGGATTCGGCGGGGAAGATGTCGATCACGTCGCCGCGCACGCGGTAGCAGCCCTGGGTGAAGTCCACGTCGTTGCGCGTGTACTGCATCTCGGCCAGGCGCCGCAGCAGCGCGCGCTGATCCATCCGATCGCCACGCTTCAGGTGCAGCACCATCTGCAGATAGGCTTCGGGATCTCCCAGGCCGTAGATGGACGACACCGTCGCGACGATGATGGAATCCTTGCGCTCCAGCAGCGCCTTGGTGGCCGACAGCCGCATCTGCTCGATGTGCTCGTTCACCGAGGAATCCTTCTCGATGTACGTGTCGGAGGAAGGCACATAGGCCTCGGGCTGGTAGTAGTCGTAGTACGAGACGAAATACTCCACCGAGTTTTCCGGGAAGAATTCGCGGAACTCGCCGTAAAGCTGTGCCGCCAGCGTCTTGTTGTGCGCGATCACCAGCGTGGGCCGCTGCACCTTCTGGATGACGTTGGCGATGGTGTAGGTCTTGCCCGAACCGGTGACGCCCAGCAGCGTCTGCGCCGCCAGGCCGCTTTCCAGTCCTTCGACCAGGCGCGCAATGGCCTCCGGCTGATCACCGGCCGGCGGAAAGTCGGACTTGAGTCGAAATTGATCGGAGCTCATCGGTGGATTACGTACTATAGCGCCATGCCCCTGCATCTATCCCGCCGCGTCACGCGCGTAAAGCCGTCTCCCACCCTCGCCATGACCGCCCGCGCCGCGCAGTTGAAGCGCGAGGGCAAGGATGTGATCAGCCTGTCGGTGGGCGAGCCGGATTTCGACACGCCTGCCCACATCAGTGAGGCCGGAATCGCCGCGATCAAGGCCGGCTTCACGCGCTACACCAATTCCGACGGCATGCCGGAATTGAAGGACGCCATCATCGCCAAGTTCCAGCGCGACAATGGCCTCGCCTACCAGCGCAACCAGATACTCGTCTCCACCGGCGCCAAGCAGACGCTGTTCAACCTGTGCATGGCCGTGGTCGATCCGGGCGATGAAGTCATCATTCCTTCGCCCTACTGGGTGTCGTATCCCGACATGGTGCTGCTGGCCGACGGCCTGCCGGTGACGCCGGACGCCGACGCGGCCTCGGGCTACAAGATCACGCCGCGCCAGCTCGCCGCGGCCATCACGCCCAAGACACGCATGGTGCTGCTGAACAGCCCCAGCAACCCCACCGGCGCGGCCTACACCCGGGCGGAACTTGCGGCACTGGGCGAAGTGCTGCTGCAGCACCCGCGCGTGCTCATCGGCACCGATGACATCTACGAGAAGATCTACTGGGCGAACGAACCCTTCGGCAGTCTCGCGCAGGTGGTGCCCGCGCTGTATCCGCGCACCATCACCATCAATGGCTGCAGCAAGGGGTTTGCAATGACCGGCTGGCGCATCGGCTACTGCGGCGGACCGGCCGAGGTCATCGCCGCCATGGCCACGATCCAGGGGCAGTCCACCACCAATGCGGCCACGATGAGCCAGCACGCGGCCATCGCCGCGCTCAACGGCCCGCAGGATGCCGTGGCGCGGATGAACGAATCCTTCAGGCAGCGCCATGATTTCTTCGTGGCGGGACTCAACGCCCTGCCGGGATTGCGCTGCCTGCCGGGGGCGGGCACCTTCTACGCCTTCGTCGATGTGAGCGGCGCCATGCGGCAGCTCGGCTTTCGCGACGACAATGCCTTCGCCGACTTCATCCTCAGCGACGCGCTGGTGGCCGGCGTGCCAGGTTCGGGGTTCGGCGCGCCCGGGCATCTGCGGCTTTCCTTTGCCGTCAGCCAGCCCACGCTGGCAAAGGCACTGGAGCGCATCGAAGGGGCCCTGAAGAGAGGCCCGTCACGGCCTGCCTGAGCCGATCCGCCGCCCCGCGCCATCCGGCTTGACGGCGGCGGCCGGTTCTTGAAGAATCGCGACCTCTTTTGGCGGGCCTCGGTCCGCATGTTCCCCGGTAGCTCAGCGGTAGAGCGTCGGACTGTTAATCCGTTGGTCGTTGGTTCGATTCCAACCCGGGGAGCCACTCAATTACCGACGCACCGGGGCCGTTTTTCCCTGGGTATGCCTCAGCTCTGGATGGTCCCCTGCTCCGTCACGATGCCGTGCAAGGCAATGTCGTGCGGCAGCGGATGGATGGTGTCGAGCCTGGCCATCCCGTACCCCACGCCCAGCACGTGAAAGCCGCGCTGCTGCGACTGAAGCAGCGCCAGCGTACGGTCGAAATAGCCGCCGCCATACCCCAGCCGGTAGCACTGCGGATCGAAGCCCACGACCGGTGATATCAGCAATTGCGGCGTGAACAGCGCCGGATCGGCGGGCACCGGGATGTTCCAGAAGCCCTTCTCCATCGCGCAGCCGGGAAACCAGCGACGAAACGCCAGCGGCGCCCCCTTCTCCACCACCACCGGCAACACGCAGGTGAGCCCCTGTGCATGCAGCACGCCTAGCCAGGGACGCAAGTCGGGCTCACCGCGCAGCGGCCAGTACGCGCTGATGATGGTGCCCGGCGTCAGTCGCCCCAGGCCGCGCCACACGGCATCCAGCCGCTCGGCAATGACCTCGGATGCCTGCTGCCGCTCGGCCACCGGCAGGCGCAGCCGTGCATCGATCAGGCGCTGTCGCTCGCTGCGCCGCCACTCCATGATGCGCGCGCGCTCTTCGGCAGTTTTCTCGAGCATGAGGCCAGACTACGACGCCGCGCGGCATGGGGCAAACCCCTCGCTGCCGCGACGCGCGGCATCGCAAGATTCGGGATGTGCGCGCAACCTGTCGCGGGCATCATTCATCGCATGAGCAAATCCCCTCACCGCGACGCCATCGACCGCGCCTGTCGCCGCATCGAATCCAGCGAAACGCCGCCGGACCTCGCCACACTGGCAGCCGATGCTGGCCTGAGTCCCTGGCACTTCCAGCGACTGTTCAAGGCAGCAGTGGGACTCTCGCCCAAGCGATATGCCCTGGCGCGACGCGAACAGGATTTCGGTCGCCGGCTCGCCGGCGCACGCTCGGTGACCGATGCCATACACGATGCCGGCTACGCCGCGAGCTCCGCCGCCTATCGGGACAGCCGCGCGCTGGGCATGGCGCCGGCATCGCTGCGCGCCGGCGGCGCCAACGAGACCATTCGCTACGCCACCGCCACCACCAGCCTCGGGCCGATCCTGGTGGCCGCCACCGCGCGCGGCATCTGCATGGTGGAGTTCGGCGCCGGCAAGGCGCTGAGCGAAGTGCTGCAGTCGCGCTTTCCGAAGGCCCGCCTCGAACGCGCCGCCGGCGAGCTGGATGAATGGGTGCAGCGCGTGGTGCAGACCATCGACTCGCCGCTGCTCGATGCGGGCCTGCCGCTCGATATCCGCGGCACGGCGTTCCAGCGTCGTGTATGGCATGCGCTGACACGGCTGGCGCCGGGTGAAACCGTGTCCTACGGCGAACTGGCGCGACGCCTGAAGGCGCCCTCCAGCACCCGCGCGGTGGCGCGGGCCTGCGCCACCAACGGCATTGCGGTGCTGGTGCCCTGCCACCGCGTGGTGGCCGCCGATGGCGCGCTCACCGGCTACAAGTGGGGCATCGAGCGCAAGCGCAAACTGCTGGCCGGCGAGAATGCCGCGCTCAACAGAAAGCCGGCGCGGGCTAGAGCCGGCGCCGGCCGCTGAGTTGGCGCAGCGCGGCCACGAAGCCGCACCGCCTGGAACCGGATCAGCTTCGATAGCTGGCGCGCGGCTGGGTACGGTGCGCGATTTCCGGCGCATACGGCGGCGCCGTCAGCACGCGCAGTTCACCGCGGGCGCGATCCTCGGGGTAGCCTTCCCGCGGCACCGAGGCCAGAATGGCATCGAAGCGTTCCTGCATGCCCGGCTTGAATTCCGGATGCGAGAAGATGAACAGGTCGTTGTTCTTCACGCCGTTCAGCACGCGTTCGCCGGCTTCCAGCGGATCCATCGAGCGGATGTTGGTGTTGCCCTCGGCCGAGAGGATGTTGTCGGTGCTGACGCCACCCGGCGTGAACACCGAGGTGCCGATGTTGGTACCCATCAGTTCGATGCGCAGCGCCTCCATGATGCCCACCGCCGCGAACTTGGTGGCCGTGTACACGCCGGCATTCACACCCGGCAGCATGCCGCCCATCGATGAGGTGGTAACGATGTGCGCGCCCTCCTTGTGGGCGATCATGTGCGGAATCACGGCCGCGCAGCCGTTGTAGATGCCGGTGAAGTTCACCGCCACCGCAGCATCCCAGCTGCGCGCATCCACCTGGCTCGCCTGCCGCAGCGTCTTGATGCCGGCATTGTTCACCAGCAGGTGCAGGTTGCCGAATTTCGCGTTGATCTCGGCCAGCGTCTTCACCCAACCGTCGCGGTCGGTCACGTCATGGCGAATGGCGATCACGCGCGACTTCTGGTCGGGCTTGAACAGCTTCATCGCAGGCTCCACCTGGTCTTCCTGGATGTAGCCCATCACCACCTTCATGCCGGCATTGGCCGCGGCGCGCGCAATGCCGAGGCCAATGCCGGTGTTGCCACCGGTGATGTACACGGTCTTGCCCTTCAGGTCCGTCAACGGCGGCAGCTGCCGCAGCCCCGGCTGCAGCGGCGTGCCCAGCACCACATCGCGCGGTGGCGGACGACCGCCCGGCGGCGCGGCGGGAGCGGCGCCGGCAGGCGGCGCATCCGCGGCGCGCGCCTCGCTGCCCGCGAGCTGCGCGAGCATGGCAGCAGCACCGGCCGATGCGGCCATGCCACCCAGAATCTGACGACGATCCACCACCTTCGTGGTGTCCTGCTGCTTGCGTTTCATGTGTCCCCCTTCATGACCAGCCGTAATTGAAACTGATGCTGATGCGATCCGACGCCGCCGCGTTGGCCATCACCTCGTGGCGCAGCCAGCTCTCGAAGAGCAGCAACCCACCGGGCGCGGCGGGCATCACCACCCAGTTGCGGTTGCGCATGTCCGCATCCACGCGGCGCGGCGGCGCGCCCATGAAGCGGTCGAGCCGTGGATCCTCGAACTTCAGGCCCGGCGCGCCCTTCGGCACACGCACGTAGTAGGTGCCACTGACCACCGACAGCGGATGCAGGTGCAGGGTGTGCGTGACCCCGCGCGGCATCACGTTCACCCAGCAGTCGGTCATTTCGAGCGTCTTGTCGCCGAGATCGAACTGCAGTTCGTCGGCGTACTTCGCAACCTCGCGGTCTATCCAGCGCACCAGTTTGGCGAAGATCGGCGAGATGCGATGCATCTGGTGGGCCGATGCATACGACGTGAAGCCGCCCGGATAGTTCTTCTTCGACCAGCGTTGCCCCGCCACATCGTCGTGCGAGAGCTGCAGGCACTCGGCCTGCAGCCGTCCGTTAAGTTCCGCGAAGCGGCCCCGCGGCAGCGTGGCCGCGTGGACGCGCGTCGGAAAGAAGCTGTGCGTCGGCAAGTTCGCGCTACTGGTGCAGACCCTGCTGAGGCTGCTCGGCCGGTGCGGCGCCGCCAGCCGGTGGCCCGGCGGGACCGCGGCCGCCACCACCGCCGCCAGGACCGAAGCCCTGCGGCCGCGGATTGTTCTTGTACTCGTTGGCGATCTTCACGATGTGGGCGCGCAGCGCCTCGACGTCTTCCGGCGTCAGGGTCTTCTTGAACGACAGCATGCCGTTCTCGGTCAGCGCGCCGTCGTACACGATGGCCTTGAACACATCGGCGCTCTGCATCATCGGCGTGGTGCGCAGTTCGGGGAACCCGCCCATGCCGCGCCCGCCCTCATGGCAGATGGTGCAGTTCTGGGTGTAGATCTGCTCGCCGCGCGCGAGCTGCGCTTCGGTGCCGAAGTTCGCCGGCGGATTGAAAGCCTGCGGCGGCGCGGGCGGCGCAGCCGGTGGCAGCGTCACAGTGCCGCCGAGCTTGTACACCAGCAGGCGGTTGGCGGAGGTCGCGCCCGGACCGCCGGCCACGGCGGCCACATACTGCGTGCCGCCCACCTCGTAGGTGATGGAGCCCGCCGACACCGGCGTGCCCGTTTCCGCCGACCACACCTTCTCGCCATTGTCGGCGCGATAGGCGATGAAATTGCGCCCGCTGCCCTGGAACACCAGGTTGCCCGCCGTGGTCATCGTGCCCGAAGCCGCCGTGCCTTCCTTCGCGCGCCAGACTTCCTTCTGCGTCACCGGATCCCAGGCGGTGAGCCACTGGCCCTGGCCTTCGAGCTTGGGCGGCGCGTATTCCGGACGCTTCGCCACGTTGATCGACAGCAGCTGGTTGCCCATCTTCGCGCCGGCCTCGGCCACCATGCCGTAGGTGGCGTAGCGGATGCCCACGTAGAACAGGCCGGTGTTCGGGTTGTACGACTGCGGGTACCAGACATGCGTCTGGAACGGCGCCACGAACCATCCCTTGCCCGTCTTGCCGAAGTTGGCATCGGGATTGAGGATGGGCGCCCAGTTCTTCGACTTGTCGAAGCCGGTGAGCCAGTTGGCCTGCGGCACGGCAAGCTGCGCGCTGATCACCTTGCCGGTAGCCGCTTCGATCACGTAGAACACGCCGTTCTTCGGGATCTGCATCACCACGTGCTTCTTCTCGCCGTTGATCGTGAGATCCGCGGTGGTGAGCGGCGAGGTGTTGTCGAAGTCGAAGTTGTCCATGGGCACGGTCTGGTAGTGCCACTTGTACTTGCCCGTCTTCGCATCCAGCGACACGATGGACGCGGTGAAGAGGTTGTCGCCACCACCCGGCGAGCGCACTTCGGCGGGCCACGGCGCGCCATTGCCGGTGCCGAAGATCACCGAGTCGGTCTGCGGGTCGTAGAGGATGCCGTCCCAGGGCGTGGCGCCACCGCCGGTCTTCCACCACTCGCCATTCCAGGTCTTGGCGGCCATCGCCATCACGCTGTCGGAGGCCACGCCGTCGGGGCCCTTCGAGGGGTCGCCGGGGGTGAGGAAGAACTTCCACTTCTGCTTGCCGGTCTTCAGGTCATAGGCCGACATGAAGCCGCGCTGATGGAATTCGGAACCGGCCTGGCCGATGAACACGATGCCATTGCCGATGCGCGGCGCACCGGTGATGGACATGGGCTCGCCCGCGGGAATCGTCAGCGTCTCCCACAGCTTCGTGCCCTTCTTCGCGTCGATGGCGATCAGCCGGCCATCGAGCGTGCCCCAGACCAGCTTGCCATCGGCATAGGCCACGCCGCGGTTGGAGTTGTTGCAGCACAGGCTGCTGGCGGCGATCTCGCGCGGCACCTTGGGATCGTACTTCCACAGGAACTTGCCGCTGGCCGCGTCGAAGGCATACACCTTGCTCCACGGCGTGGTCACGTAGAGACGGCCATCGACCATCACCGGCGTGCTCTGCCACTGGCCGCGCTCGGTGAGATCGGCATACCAGGCAAGACCGAGTGTCTTCGCGTTGTCGGCGGTGATCTGCTTGAGCGGGCTGTAGCGCTGCTCGCTGTCGTCGCGGCCATGGGCCGCCCATTCACCGGGCTTCACGGGCGTGGCCGGCGCCGCAATGCCCTGCATGGAGACGACCAGCACCGACATTGCCAGCGCGGAGCCGGCAACTACCGAAATAGCACGTTTCATCGATTCCCCCGGGCCGAACGTATGGCTGAACGAGAAGGATAGCTGATTCCCCGGCCCGGTCGTCAGGCCGGGAAACCGGTTCAGGGCTTGAGCTGGTTGATCTCGATGGCGACGCGCTGCGGCTGCCCGGCCTTGATGCGCACACTGCCGAAAGGGTCTCCGCTACGCGAAATGGCGCTGCCGCCATTGGCGATGCGCGCCTCGACCTCGATTTCCTGGCCGGCGGTGAAGCCGGTGCCACTCAGCATCGCGTCAGTGCTGAGCAGTTCCACGTCCTGCGGGAATCGCGCATCGAGGCGCTTGGCTGCCAGCGGCGGCCCGCGCTGCCCCGGAATGCGCGCCAGCACGAACAATGGCGCGCCGGCAGAACCCTTGTCGGCCACCGACTTCGCCACCGTGATGCGCAGCGGCACGCTGACGGCGGCGGCCGCGCCGGCTGCCGAAGCGGCTGGCTGGGACACCCCCGACTGTGGCGGCGCCGCCCCCTGCGCAAGCGATGATGCACCCACCGCGCCAGCGGCGGGCCCCTTCGACGCCAGCGCCATCTGCGCATCCAGAGCCTGTACCTGCTGCTCGATGTAACGGCGCACCTCCGGCGGCGGGCTGCCTTCGAGCAGGCGCGCAAAGCGCGTACGCGCCAGCGGCAGGTCATTGCGCTCGGCCGCGGCAACCGCGCTGTAGAACAGCGCCTTCACGACATTGGGATTGACCTCGAGCGCCTGCTCGAACAGCCGCCCGGCGCGGCCCGACATGTCGCTCATGCCGCCGTTGACCAGCGTTTCGCCCAGGCCCATCAGCGCTTCCACGCGCTTGTCGCGCAGCGCCGGATCGCTGTTCTGCTGCAGCAGGTTCACCGCGCGCTGGTATGCCTTGGCCGCCAGCGGAAACTGCTCGACCACACCGTATGACTTGCCCAGCAGCAACCAGCCATCGATGTTGTCCGGATCCTTCTCGAGGCGGCGCGCCAGGCGACCGATCATCGCCGCCGGCGCATCGACCGCGGGTTCCGGCTGCGACCATTTCCAGTTGCTCCACACCGGATACAGCAACGCCGCGCCGCCGCCGATGAGGACCACCAGAGCGATCGACAGCAGCGCCGCGGTGGGCTGCCCTTCGCGCCGCCGCAGCAGCGGCACGAGCAGCGGCACGATCACCGCCAGCGCCAGCAGCGCGGCGACCAGGACAAATGCATTCATGAACGACCGGCCTCGTCGGCGACTTCGGAAGTATCGGTGCTCAGCAGTTGCCCGCGCCGGCGCACGATGCGCCAGGCCACGAGAATGCCGCCCAGCAGGAAGATGCCCGGCGCGACCCACAGCCACCCGCCGCCGGCGGACCAGCGCGGCCGCAGCAGGATGATCTCGCCATAGCGGTCGACCAGGTACTCGCGCACCTCGGTGTCGCTGCGGCCGGCCTGCACCATCTCCCGCACCTGGCGGCGGATGTCGGCGCCGAACATCGCCTGGGTGTCGGCGACGGTTTCACCCTGGCACTTCAGGCAGCGCAGTTCATGGATCAACCCCTGGTAGCGCGCCTGCTGCACCGGATCGGGCAGTGGCGGCGCCGAGTCGATCGCCAAGGCCGGCAGCGCAGCCAGCATCAACGCGGCGGCCGCGCCGCGCATGCATCGCAACCTCATGGCGTCTTTCCTTCGATCATGGGCAGCAGCTTGGTCTGCCACAGCTCCGGCGTGATCACGCTCACCACCTTGTGCACGATGATGCCCTGCGGATTGATGAGGAAAGACTCCGGCGCACCGTACACGCCGTAGTCGATGGCCACGCGGCCTTCCTTGTCCACGCCCACCGCAGCGTAGGGATTGCCCAGCTCCTGCAGCCATTGGCGCGCCGCATCGTCATCGTCCTTGTAGTTGAGACCCAGCACCGACACCTTGCCTTCCTTCTGGATGGCCAGGAGCTGCGCATGCTCCGCGCGGCATTCGTAGCACCAGGTGCCCCACACGTTCAGCAGCACCCACTTGCCCTTGTACGTGGCGCTCTCGACATTGGCACCGGGCTGCAGCAGGTCGGGCATCACGAAGGCCGGTGCGGGTTTGCCGATCAGCGCCGAGGCCACGAACTGCTTTTCGGGCGCGCGCTTCAGCGCCACGGCGAACACCGCCACCAATGCGACGAAGATGCCCAGCGGCAGCCAGAAGCGTTTCATGGCTGCACCGTGGCGGTGGCCGAGGCGCGCTCGGTTGCCACGGCGCGCTCACGGCGGTAGCGGCGATCGAGCGTCGCCAGCAATCCACCGAAAGCCATCAGCACGGCACCCAGCCACAGCAACCGCATCAGCGGGCGAACCTGCACGCGTACGCTCCACGCGCCCTTGCCCACTTCCTCGCCCATGGTGGCCAGGAGGTCGCGCGTCCAGCCCGTACCCAGCGCCGCTTCGGCCAGCGACTGCTGCTGCACCCAGTAATTGCGGCGTTCGGGCAGCAGCACCGAGTCGGGCCTGCCCTTGTAGAGCACTTCGATCCGGGCCTGCACCGCCTCGTAGTTCGGGCCGTCCACATCCTTGGTGCCCATGAACTTGAAGGTGTAATCGCCGAGCTGCACCTGCTCACCCGGCGCCAGCGCAATGTCGCGCTCCAGCTTGCGCGCTTCCATCGTGGTAATGCCGATGGTGACGATGCCAAGACCGATATGCGCCAGCGTCATGCCGAGCACGGCCCGTGACACCGACAGCCCGCGGCGCCAGCGGTCGACGGGATCGATCAGCGCCGAGCCGATGATCCAGAAGCCGAGGACCACGCCCACGGGCCCCAGCAGCGAGCGGTCGCCATACAGCCCCAGCATGAAGGCCAGACCCAGCACCACCGCCAGCCCCAGCGACCCGAGAATACGTCGGCGCGACTCGCCCAGATTGCCGCGCTTCCAGCGCGCAAACGTGCCGATCGACACCAGCGCCAGAAGCGGCAGCACGGGAATCCAGAACATCACGTTGAAATACGGCGGACCCACCGACATGGTGCCCAGACCCGCCAGATCGACGAAGAACGGCGCCATGGTGCCGCCGAACACCACCGCGGTGGCGATGACCAGCAGGATGTTGTTGAACAGCAGGAAGCTCTCGCGCGAGACGATGTCGAAGCCCGCGGTGGACTTCAGCAGCGGCGCGCGCCACAGATACAGCGTCAGCGCGCCGCCGATCATCAGCGCAAGGAAGGTGAGGATGAAGATGCCGCGCGCCGGATCGGCCGCGAAGCTGTGCACCGACACCAGCACGCCCGAGCGCACCATGAAGGTGGCCAGCAGGCAGAAGGAGAAGGTCATGATGGCCAGCAGCAGCGTCCAGCTCTTGAACAGGCCGCGCTTGTCGGTGACCGACAGCGAGTGGATGAGCGCGGTGCCCAGCAGCCACGGCATCAGGATGGAATTCTCCACCGGATCCCAGGCCCAGTAGCCGCCCCAGCCCAGCTCGTAGTACGCCCACCAGGCGCCCAGCGCGATGCCCACGGTGAGGAACATCCAGGCCACCGTGGTCCAGGGGCGCGTCCAGCGCGCCCAGGTCTGGTCGAGCTTGCCCTCGAGCATGGCCGCGCAGGCGAAGGCGAAGGCCACCGAGAAGCCCACGTAGCCCACATACAGCATGGGCGGATGGATGGTGAGGCCGAAGTCCTGCAGCACCGGATTCAGGTCCACGCCATCGGGCATGCCCGGCGGCAGCCGTTCAAAGGGATTCGAGGTGGCCAGCGAGAACAGCAGGAAGCCCACGCTGATCACGCCGAGCACGCCCAGCACGCGCGCCACGAACGGACGCGGCAGCGAGTTGGCGAAGGCCGCCACCGTGAGCGTCCAGATCGACAGCACGAACACCCAGAACAGCAGGCTGCCCTCGTGGTTGCCCCAGGCGGCCGCCACACGGAAATACACGGGCAGCGCCGAGTTGGAGTGCCCCGCCACCAGCTTCACGGTGAAGTCGTTGTGCACCAGCGACCACACCAGGCAGCCGAAGGCCAGCGCCAGCATCACGAACTGGCCCGCCACGGCCGGATACACCGCCTGTATCCAGCGCTGCTGGCCGCGCCAGGGGCCGGCGATGCCGAAGAAGGCCTGCACGGCCGCCAGCAGCAGCGCCAGGATCATTGCGAACTGGCCAATCTCGGGAATCATGCGTGTGTCCTGTGTTACTGCCCGTGCGGCGGCTGCGTCGCCGGCTGCCCGGCGGGAGGATCGAGCCGCGACTCACCCTTCTTCAGGGCCTTGCCCACGGCCGGCGGCATGTAGTTCTCGTCGTGCTTGGCGATCAGCTCATCGGCGACGAACACGCCGTTGGCATCGAGCCGGCCATTGGTGGTGACGCCGGAGTTTTCCTTGAACAGGTCGGGCAGCACGCCGTGGTAGACGACGGGAACGTCCTTCTGGAAATCGGTGACGATGAAGCGGATCTCGAGCGTGCCCGGTGTGCGCTGCACGCTGCCCTTCTTCACCATGCCGCCGAGCTGGAAGCGCTTGCCCGGTGCAACGGCGCCGTCGACTACATCCGCTGGGGCCTTGAATCCGATGCTGCTCTTGAAGGCCTGCAGGCCGAAGGCGGTAGCCACGCCGACGCCGACGAGAATGCCGAGCACCATGTAGAGACGACGCTTCTGTGAGGGGGTCATGGGGACTCCTGCATGGCAAGCCTGCGTCGCGCTTCCTCGCGCGCGATGCGCAACTGGCGACGGGCCAGCCAGATGTTCAGCACCAGCGCGCCGATGGCGATGGCATAGGCCGACCACACGTAGGCGCCATAACCACTCATGTCGAGGAATTCACTGAAGCTCATCGACTATGACTCCGCGCGCGCGAGTTCCTCGCGCAACCAGGCACCGCCGCGCTCGCGCCGCAGCACTTCGGCCCGCGCGCGCATCAGCATGACGGCGATGAAGTAGAACGTGTACGCGCCCAGCATCACCAGCAGCGGCCAGGCCATCGACATGGGAATGGCGCCCTTCTTGGTCAGCGTCGGCCCCTGATGCAGCGAGTTCCACCAGACGACCGAGTAATGCACGATCGGCAGGTTGACCACACCGACGATGGCGAGCACGGCGCTGGCACGATCCGCGCGGTCCCGATCCTCGATGGCGCCCCGCAGCGCGATGTAGCCCAGGAAGAAGAACAGCACGAACAGCTGCGAGACGATGCGCGGGTCCCAGGCCCAGTAGGTGCCCCAGGTGGGCTGGCCCCAGATCATGCCCGTGGCGAGCGATACCAGCGTGAATCCCGCCCCCGCGGGGGCACAGGCCGCGGCCACGGCATGGCCGATCTTGATGCGCCAGATCAGCGCCACGGCGGCAGCGGCGGCCATCCAGCTATAGGTCATCTCCGCCAGATAGGCGGAGGGCACGTGCACGTACATGATGCGGAATACATCGCTCTGGAAGTAGTCCGCCGGCGCGAGCACCAGCCCGCCATACAGCCCGACGGCCAGGAGCACCGCCGAAACACCCAGGAACCACGGTGCCCACCGCCCCGCGAAGCGATAGAAATACGGCGGCGAGCCGAAGCGATGGAACCACACCCAGTTCATTGTCGAAGTTTACTCCAGGCTGATGCGCACGGCCGCCGCCGCGGCCAGCGGCGCCAGCGTCAGCGACAGCACGCCGATCGCGGCCAGCAGGTACAGCGCGCCTGCGGCCTCGTCGCCAGCGATGGCCCATGCGGTGGCGCGTGCGCCGAACACCAGCACCGGCATCACCAGCGGCAGCACGAGCAACGACAGCAAGGCGCCACCGCTGCGCGCGCCCAGCGTGAGCCCTGCGCCGATGGCGCCGATGAGGCTCAGGGACACGCTGCCCAGCAGCAACGCAAGAAACACCCCTGGCAGGGCCTGGGGCGGTGCGCCGAGGCTCAACGCCGCCAGCGGCCCCACCAGCACCAGCGGCAACCCCGTGAGCAGCCAGTGCGTGGCCGTTTTCGCCACCAGCAACGCAGTGAACGACTGACCAGACACCAGAAACTGCTCCAAAGTTCCGTCGCGGCGGTCCTCGCGGAACAGGAATTCCAGCGCCAGCAGCGAGGCCAGCAGCAGCGTCACCCACAAGGCTGCCGGAGCAAGCTGCCGCAGCCGGGACAGTTCCGGGTCCACCGACAGCGGAAACAGCACCGTCACCAGCACGAAAAAGGCCAGCGGCTGCAGCCATTCGCCCGGCCGGCGCACCGCCAGCAGCAGGTCGCGGCGCAGTACGGCCATGGCCGCGCTGCGGGTCGAGGCGCGCGGCGCGCTCATGCTGCTTCCGAGGGTGAATGCCATAGACGACAGTGTGCCTGCGGCAGGGTCAGAGCGTGATGTGTCGCCAGAATCGCTGCGCCACCGGACTCCAGATGCGACTTAAGCAATGCTTCAAGTACTGCCTGCCCGGCGGCGTCGAGATTGGATGCCGGCTCGTCGAGCAGCCACAGCTTCGCGTTCCACAGCGACAATCGCACCAGCGCCACGCGGCGCTGCTGTCCGGCCGACAGCGAACGCACGGGCTGCCGGGGATCGATCTTCGCAAGGCCCACCGCTGCCAGCGCCGCCTGCAGTTCCGCAACGCTGCGCGCGCGCGCAGCGCGCAGGAGAAGCGCAGGTTTTCGATGGCGGTGAGATCGGCCTTGAGCGCGGTGTCGTGGCCCAGGTAGGCCAGTCCCAGTGGAAGGCATCGCGGTCGGCACGCACCGGCCGGCCGTTCCAGCGTATCTCGCCTTCGGCATGCAGGAAGCCGGCAAGGCAGCGCAGCAGCGAAGTCTTGCCGGTGCCGTTGGGCCACAGCAGTTGCAGCGCCGTGCCGCTTTCGAGCGCGAATGACAGACCCCGCAGCAGGTGCCGGTCGCCGCGCCAGAGGTGCAGTTTGTGGACTTCAAGTCTCAAGATGGTGCGGACGGCGGGACTCGAACCCACACTCCCTTTCGGAAAGCAGATTTTAAGTCTGCTGCGTCTACCAGTTTCGCCACGTCCGCTTCAGGCCTGCGGGTGCAGGTCACGCGTGCGGGTACCCGGGCGCGATTATGGCCCAATGACGACGCCGTCATGGAAAAAGCTGCGCGCTGCAGCGACAATGCGCGTCCATGCAGCGCCTGGTCCGGACGCTTTTCACATTCCTGCTGGTTTCCTGCTCGCTGGCCGCCGCGGCCGGTGCGCCCGACGTGCGCTCGCGCTCGGTGCTGGTGCTGGATCGCGCCGATGGTCATGAGCTCTATGCCCGAGATGCCGACCAGCCCGTGCCCATCGCTTCCATCACCAAGCTGATGAGCGCGATGGTCGTGCTCGATGCCCGCCAGCCGATGGACGAGAAGCTGAAAGTCACGGCCGAGGATCGCGTCCGCGGCCGGGGCGCGGCTTCACGCATTCCCGTGGGGGCGGTACTGTCGCGGGCCGACCTGCTGCACCTGGCGTTGATGTCCTCCGAGAATCGGGCCGCGCGCGTGCTGGGCCGCAATTATCCCGGCGGCGAAGCCGCCTTCGTGCGCGCGATGAACGCCAAGGCCGCGCAGCTCGGCATGACGCGCGCGCGCTTCGTCGATCCCGCGGGACTGTCGAGCGACAATGTGGCCAGCGCTCGCGACGTGGGCCGGCTGGTCATGGCGGCGGTGCAGTACCCGCGGATCCGCGAATACTCCACCGCCGAGTCCCACGAGGTGAAGCTGGGCAGGCGGCTCACGGAATTCCGCAACACCGATTCGCTGGTGCGCGATGCGGCGTGGGAAGTGGCCGTGCAGAAGACCGGCTACATCACCGAGGCCGGCAAGTGCCTGGCGTTGCAGGCCCGCATCCGCGGCCGCGACGTGGTGATCGTGCTGCTGAATTCCTGGGGCAAGTACACGCGCGTGGCCGATGCGCGCCGCATCCGCAAGTGGATGGAAGCCCGGGCGGCAACCACGGCGGCGGCGGGCATCAGGGCTGGAGGCTAGGGTCGGAATCGAACCGGCGTACACGGCTTTGCAGGCCGCTGCATGACCACTCTGCCACCTAGCCGTCAGGGAAATCTGGAGCGGGAAACGAGGCTCGAACTCGCGACCTCAACCTTGGCAAGGTTGCGCTCTACCAACTGAGCTATTCCCGCGTCGAAGAGGGCGCAGATTGTAGGTTCCGCCCCGGCCAAGTCAAGCCGGCATGCCGGAAACCGGCCACGGATTCAGTCCCGCGCACTCAATACGGGCCAGGCAGCCCTCAGGTAGGCCACCATGGACCACAGGGTGAGCACGGCCGCCAGCACCGTAAGGTACAGCCCGATCCGGTAGATGGGCTGGCCGAGGATGTCCCAGCGATACAGCATCATCGACAATCCCACCATCTGCATGATGGTCTTGTACTTGCCCAGCACCGACACGGCCACGCGCGTGCGCTGACCCATTTCGGCCATCCACTCGCGCAGCGCCGACACGGCGATTTCGCGGCCGATGATGACGCAGGCCGCCAGCACGATGATGGCGCGCGGATCGCTGCCGGCGGGCGGCGCCTTGCTCACCAGCAGCACCAGCGCCACCGCGACGATGAGCTTGTCGGCCACCGGATCGAGGAAGGCGCCCAGGCGGCTGGTGAGATTCATGCGGCGCGCGAAATAGCCGTCGAGTGAATCGGTGATGGCCGCAGCGGCGAACAGCAATCCGGCCGCCGGATCGGCCCAGTGGTACGGCGCATAGAACAGCACCACCACCATGGGCACCGCGACGATGCGCAGCCAGGTCAGTATGTTCGGCAGGTTCCAGACCATCGTTCTTGTTCCTGGGCGTCAGGCGCCCGGATGCAGATGATCATAAATGACCCGCGCCAGCGCAGCGCCGATTCCCGCCACCTGGGCGAGGTCATTGACCCCTGCCCTCACCACCCCCTGCAGCCCACCGAAGTGCTGCAGCAGTGCCTTGCGTTTGGCCGGGCCCAGGCCCGGCACGGTTTCCAGCACCGACTCCTGGTGCCGGCGGGCGCGCTTGCGGCGATGACCCTGGATGGCGAAACGGTGCGCCTCGTCGCGCACGCGCTGGATCACCCTGAGCGCCGGTGAATCCGGCGGCAATGTCAGGGTCTGGCCGGTGTCGGCCCTGAAGAGTTTCTCCTGCCCGGCGCGCCGGTCCGGTCCCTTCGATACGCCGATCACCAGCAGGTCATGGAAGCCCAGCTCATGCAGCACCGGCAGCACGGCCCCCACCTGCCCTGCGCCGCCGTCGATCAGCAGCAGGTCCGGGCATGGCGATTCGCCGGCGCGCACACGCGTGAAGCGCCGCCCCACGGCTTCGGCCAGCGCACCGTAGTCATCGCCGCCGGCAACGGTGGCGATGTTGAAGCGCCGGTATTCCTTGCGCGCGATGCCATCGGTGGTGAACACCACGCAGGAGGCCACCGTGCCCTCGCCGCCCGTGTGGCTGATGTCGAAGCACTCGATGCGCGCGGGGGTGCGCGACAGCGACAGCGCCTCGCGCAGGCTTTCCAGCAGTGCCGAGGCGTCGGCGCTGCGTGCGCGACGCATGCGCAGCGCCTGTTCGGAGTTCTCGGTGGCGGATTCGACCCACCGCGCTGCCATGCCGCGCGCCGGGCGCGACACGCGCACCTGCCGGCCCTGTTGCTGCGACAGGGCCTCGGCGATCGACTGTTCGTCGGGCAGCGCGAGGTTCACGCGCACCTCGGCCGGCGCTTCCTCGCGTGCGTAGTGCTGCAGCAGGAACGAGGCCAGCACCTCCTCGGCGCTGCCGGGCGAGCGCGGAAAGAAACTGGTGGTGCCGAGGCTGCGCCCGCCGCGCACGATCAGCGCGCTCACCGCATAGTCGCCCGGCTCGCCGGTGATGGAGAACGCATCCACGTCGCGGCCGGTGCCGGCATCGATGGACTGCTCGGCCTGCAGCTTGCGCAGCGAGACCATCTGGTCGCGCAGCAGCGCCGCGCGCTCGAAGTCCAGCTTCTCCGAGGCGAGCTGCATCTGCTTCTCGAGCGCGCGGGTGACTTCGCTGTCGCGCCCTTCCAGCACCATGACCGCGGCTTCCACGTCGCGCGCATAGGCTGCCTGGTCGATCAGGCCCACGCAGGGTGCCGAACAGCGGCCGATCTGATGCTGCAGGCAGGGCCGCGTGCGGTGCGCGAAGAAGCTGTCCCTGCAATTGCGCAGGCGGAACAGCTTCTGCAGCTGCTGCAGCGCCGTGCGCACCGCGCCCACGTCGGGAAAAGGCCCGAAGTAGCGGCCCTTGGCATGCCGCGGGCCGCGATACACCGCGAAGCGCGGAAACTCATGCTGGTGGAGCTGTATGTACGGAAAGCTCTTGTCGTCGCGCAGGATGATGTTGAAGCGCGGCCGGTGTTCCTTGATGAGGTTGTATTCCAGCAGCAGGGCTTCGGTCTCGGATTCAGTCACCGTCACTTCCACGTGACGGATCAGCTTCACCAGCGCTTCCACCTTGGGCGCCAGGCGCGACTGCTGGAAATAGCTGCCCACGCGGTCGCGCAGGCTCGAGGCCTTGCCCACGTACAGCAGCGACGTGGCATCGGGGCCGGGCGCCGAATACATGCGGTACACACCGGGCCGGCGCGGCAGCGTCGCGGCGAACTGCCGGCCGTCGAAGCGCGGTGCCGGCGGATCGTCGGCCGGCGCGACCGGGGGCGGCGCGGCCCCGGCCATTACTTCCGCGGCTTGCTGCGGCCCGCGATCATCAGCGCCAGTTCCAGCGCCTGTTCGTAATTCAGCCGCGGATCCACCTGCGTGCGGTAGGCGCGCGCCAGGTCCGCATCGGAAAGCCCGCGCGCACCGCCGGTGCATTCGGTGACGTCTTCGCCGGTCATCTCCAGGTGCACGCCGCCCAGCCGCGAGCCATTGGCCTCGTGCACATCGAAGGCGAGCTCCAGCTCCTTCATGATGTTCTCGAGCCGGCGCGTCTTGTAACCGCCCACGGTGGACTCGGTGTTGCCATGCATGGGATCGGCAACCCACAGCACCGTCTGGCCGGTTTCGCGCACGGCCTGGATGAGGCGCGGCAGGGATTTCTCGATGTCCTTCGCGCCGAAGCGATGAATGAGCGTGAGCCGGCCCGGCTGGTTGTTGGGATTCAGCGTGGTGACCAGCCCCTGCAGCCAGCCACTGTCCATCGACGCGCCCACTTTCACGCCCACGGGATTGGAAATGCCGCGGAAGTATTCCACATGCGCGCCATCGAGCTGCGCGGTGCGCAGGCCGATCCATGGCATGTGCGTCGAAAGGTTGTACCAGGCCCTGGCGCGCGGGATGAAGCGCGTCTGCGCCTGCTCGTAGTGCAGATGCAGGCCTTCGTGGCTGGCGTAGAAATCCACGCGGCTGGCCTCGTGCACCTGCCCGCCGGTGAGCGCCCCGAAGAAATCCAGCGAATCGGCGATGGAGCGCACGATGCGCTCGTAGGCTTCGCGCGCCGGCGAATGCCGCAGGAAGCCCACGTCCCAGTACTCGGGGTGATGCAGGTCGGCGAAGCCGCCATCGATCAGCGCGCGCACGAAGTTCAGCGTCAGCGCTGCGCGCTCGTAGCCGCGCAGCAGCAGTTCCGGATCGGGCGTGCGTGCTTCGAGCGTGAATTCCGGCCGGTTGATGGTGTCGCCGCGATAGCTGGGCAGCGTCACGCCATCCCTGGTTTCGGTGTCGGCCGAGCGCGGCTTGGCGTACTGCCCTGCCATGCGCCCCACGCGGATGATGGGCCGCTTGAGCCCATGCAGCAGCACCAGGCTCACCTGCAGGATGACCTTGAGCTGCTTGGCGATGCGGTCGGACTCGCATTCGGCGAAGTTCTCGGCGCAGTCGCCACCCTGCAGCAGGAAGGCCTCGCCCCGCTGCGCGGCCGCCAGGCGCTCGCGCAATGCCTCGATCTCCCACGACACCACCAGCGGGGGCAATCGCGACAGCGCGGCCACGGTGCTCTCGAGGTGGGCGACATCCGGATAGCTCGGCTGCTGCAGCGCCTTGCGTGTCTGCCAGCTCGCGGGATTCCAGGTGATGGTATCGGCGGATCTCATCCGCCCATGCTACCTCAAGCGTCCTGGCAGCCGAAGTTCGACGCGGGCACCGCCCAGCGGCGAATCACCCAGCGACAGCGACCCGCCGTACATCTCGGCCATGTCGCGCACCATGGCGAGGCCGAGGCCATGGCCCGGGGTGGCCTCATCGGCCCGCGCGCCGCGCTGCAAAACCCTGTCGCGGTCAGCTTCCGGCACGCCCGGACCGTCATCCTCGATCACCACGCTGAGCTTCTGTCCTGCGCCCACGCCGGTCTTGAGCTGCGCCGTCACGCGTACCCGCGAGCGGCACCACTTGCAGGCGTTGTCCATCAGATTGCCCAGCGCCTCCATCAGGTCGTCGCGATCGCCCACGAACTGCACCTCGGCCGGCACCGCCAGCTCGAGCGAGAAGTCCTTCTGCGCATGCGCCTTCAGCAGCGCGCTGCGCAGGTCCTGCGCGATGGGCTGCAGGTCCACGGACTTGCGGCCCACGCTGGCGCCACCACTGGTGACGGCGCGCCGCAACTGGTGTTCGACGATGGCCGTCATGCGACCCACCTGTTCATGCACCTGCGCCGCGCCGGGCGCATCGGCGCCGAAGCTGGCGCGCAGCACCGCCAGCGGCGTCTTCAGGCTGTGCGCGAGATTCCCCAGCGTGTCGCGATAGCGCGAGATGCGCGTACGCTCGGACTCCAGCAGCGTGTTGAGGTTGGCCACCACGCCTTCGATCTCGGTGGGCCAGCGTTCATCGAGGCTGTCGCGCTCGCCGCGTTCCATCGACTGGATCTGCGCGGCCAGCCGCCGCAGCGGCGCCAGTGCCCAGCGCAGCAGCAGCGCCAGGGCCAGCAGCAGCGAGACGGCCAGCGTGGCGAAGCCCTTCACCAGGCCGCGGCGGAAATCGCGGATCTGGTTGGTCATCGGTGCAAGGTCCGCCGCCACCGTGAAGGTGAGCTCGCGGTTCACGCCATTCTCCTCCCACGAGATGCCGCGGCTCTCGGCGGCCAGACGGGCGCCACGCGAATCGGCGAGATAGCGGAAATCGCGCGCACCGGGTTCCTGCGGCGGACCGAAATCCTGCAGGCTGCCGGTGGCCGACGGCGAACGCCAGAATGAATTGCCGCCGTTCTCGCTGACGGCGGCGTACAGGCCGGAACCCGGCGTTGCCAGCCGCGATTCGGCATCGGGCAGCCGCGGCACGATGTGGCCGCCGGCATCGGGCTCGGCCGAGGCCACCAGCGCGCGCAGTTGCGCATCGAGCAGTTCGCGCAGCGAGTTCTCGGCCACCGCACGAAAGCGCGCGTCGAGCACCTCGGCCATCACGCCGAAGAACAACAGCAGCAGCACCGTCACCGAGATCAGCAGGCGCTGGCTGACCGATCGCATGGCTGCGGGCGGATCTTCAGCCCGCGTTGCGGGAGAGCACGAAGCGATAGCCCCGGCCGCGCAGCGTCTCGATGGGCTTGATGCGGTCGTCCGGATCGAGCTTGCGCCGCAAGCGGCCGATGAACACCTCGATCACATTGCTGTCGCGTTCGAAATCCTGCTCGTAGAGCTGCTCGGTGAGGTCGGTCTTGGAGATGACCTCGCCCGCCTTGAGCATCAGGTGCTCGAGGATGCGGTACTCGAAGGTGGTGAGCTCCACCGCCGCGCCTTCGACCGTGACGGTCTGCGCGCGCGTGTCGAGGGTGATGGGTCCGCAGGACAGCGACGAAGAGGCCCAGCCGCCGCTCCGGCGCAGCAGTGCCTGCAGCCGCGCCAGCACTTCCTCGAAATGGAAAGGCTTGGCCACGTAGTCGTCGGCACCGGCATCCAGGCCTTCGACCTTGTCCTGCCAGCGGTCGCGTGCGGTGAGGATGAGGATGGGGAAGCGGCGGTCCTTGGCGCGCCAGCGGCGGATGACCTCGAGGCCCGGCAGCTTCGGAAGGCCGAGGTCGACCACGGCCACGTCGATGGGATATTCGATGCCGGCGAACAGGCCCTCTTCGCCGTCCGCAGCCACGTCCACGGTAAAGCCGGCCTTGGCCAAGCCCTCACGCAGCTGTTCGCGCAGCGCGGCCTCGTCTTCGACTACCAGCGCGCGCATTCAGCCACCCGAGCGCGAGTCGACGCGCACTGTCCAGACCCGGCCCTCATCCGACAGCAACCGCAGTTCGTACACGCAGCGTCCGTCCTCCTGCAGCACGTTGGCCTTGACCACGCGGGCCTTGTTGCGCCTTTCGATGGATTCGATGGCCTCGTCGAGCGACAAGCCGGGGCAGCGGCCCGGCGCTTCACGGCGCGGCTCGCTGAATTCGGTGAACCGGTTCCTGTCCTTGTCGTGCTTGCCGGCAAAGGCCGGCAGCGCCAGCACCAGGAGTGACAGCAGCAGGGCCGGGTGGCGCATGGCAACCCGGCCCCTGTTTCCGTCGTTGCGCGGAACTACTCCCGAGGGCATGTGGCTATCGTACGTGATCAGCCCAGCGGATGGACATCGACTGCCACACGAATGTAGCGGCCGGGCTCGTACGGCAGACGGGTCACCCCGCGGCGGCCGTCGTACTCGTAGGTGACGCGGTAGCCGGCCACGCGCTCATCGAACTGTTCCTCGTAGCGGGTCTGGCAGCGCTGCACTTCCTCGTAGCGCGGCCCGCGATCATTGTGGCGGGACGCCTCGCTGCCGAGCACGGCACCCAGGAAGGCGCCACCCAGCGTGGCGGCGCGACGGCCGTCACCGCGCCCGATCTGGTTGCCGATGAGCGCGCCCACGGCGCCTGCGGCAATCGCCGCGGAGGCACGACTGGGATAGCCGCGTTCGCGCGATTCCACCCAGCAGTTTTCGACCGGCACGGAGCGGCTGAAGCGCTCGTACACCGGTTCGACGTCGATGACGCGCGCATAGGTCTCGCGGTCATAGCCGGCATCGCGGTCGCGGCCACGTCCGTAGCCGTGGTCGGCCAGTGCAGCCTGCGACAGGGCGAGGGCCAGAGCGGCGCCAGTTGCCAGAATCCTGCTGTTCATCGTGAATCCCTCCTGAACGGCCGGGATCTCCCGACCTTGGAGGCAATGCTGCGCCTGGAGCGATGAATCAGGACTGAACGTTGCGCTTGGCCTCGTTCCACAGCGAGTCCCACTGCGCCGGCGTGATGTCGGACAGCGTGAGCCCGCGCTGCACCGCCACGGCTTCCATCTGGCGGAAACGATTCTCGAATCGCTGATTGGCCTGACGCAGCGCGGTTTCAGGATCGACGCGCAGATGCCGCGCCAGGCTCGTGACGGCAAGCAACAGGTCGCCCATTTCCTCGGCCACGCGCGCGGGAGACTGCGCCAGGGCCGCATCCACCTCGGCCAGCTCCTCCAGTACCTTGGCGCGTGCGCCCGCCGCATCGGGCCAGTCGAAGCCGACGGCGCCGGCGCGCTTGCCGAGCTTGGTGGCCCGCATCAGCGCCGGCAACGACAGCGGCACATCGTCGAGCACACCATGGACGCCGCGCGCACCGCGCTCGGCAGCCTTGATCTGCTCCCAACGCGATGCATCGCCGGGCGCCGCATCGCCGAACAGATGCGGATGCCGGCGCGTGAGCTTGTCGGCAATGCCGGCGGCGATTGCATCGAAGTCGTAGTCGCCGCGCTCCATGCCAAGCTGCGCATGGAACACCACCTGGAACAGCAGGTCGCCCAGTTCATCGCGCACCGCAGGGCCGTCGCCCGATTCCAGCGCCGCTGCCAACTCGTGCGCCTCTTCCAGCGCGTAACGCGCCAGGCTGGGTCCGTCCTGGGCCAGGTCCCAGGGGCAACCGGAGGCGGGATCGCGCAGGCGGCGCATCACCTCGAGCAGTCGCCTGAGACCGGCGAAATCGCTCATGCCAGCCCCAGCTCGTACAGCGCGAACAACATGCCGGCAGTGGCGCCCCAGATCAGATGCGAACCGAAGGACAGATCGCGCACCTCGAACTCCTCGTCGCCGATGCGGCGCCGGCCATGCACATGGTTGCGTACGTCGAGCAACGCGGCCAGCGGCAGCATGAAGGCCTCCTGCACTTCGGTGTGGTCGGGAACGGGCATGAAATCGGCTTCGATCTGCGCCACCACCGGCGTGATGCGAAAACCGGTGAGTACCACCTGGTCGGGCAGGAAGCCGGCAACGTGGGCCTGCGATGCGTGGAGCCCCACCTCTTCACGGGCCTCACGCAATGCGGCCTCGGCGGGCGAGCTGTCGTGCGGATCGATGGCGCCGCCGGGGAATGCGATTTGCCCCGCGTGCTGGCGCAGATGCCCCGCCCTCACCGTGAGCAGGATGCCGGGCTCGCCGGCATGTTCCTTGAGCCCAATCAGCACCGCGGCGGCGCGCGGGTCGCGCGGCATCAGCGCGCGCAGCCGCGGATCGGCTGCCGGATCCAGCCTCGCGCCGAGCCGGGAATGATCGGGATGATGATTGGGCTGGCTGCCCGCCAGGCGCTGCAACAGGCGGTGCTGGAAGGCCAGCGCATCCATCACCCGCCTCCGCTCGTGGTCGTGTGCGGCAACGCGGTGCAATGCTCCATCACCCGCCTCCGCTCGTGCCTCCCTTGATGCCGCCCTTGGCGAGGTCGGCCGGGTCGAGCAGGCGCTTGAGTTCCTCGGGCGGCAGGTCGGTGTTCCGGGCCGCCACTTCGAGGATGGGCTTGCCCTCGGCATAGGCCTTCTTGGCAATGGCCGCACCCTTCTCGTAGCCGATCACCGGATTCAGCGCGGTGACCAGGATGGGATTGCGGTCGAGCGCATCCTTCAGCCGCGATTCGTTGACCTTGAAACCGGCGATGGCCTTGTCGGCCAGCACCCGCGACACATTGCCCAGCAGACGCAGGCTTTCGATGAGCTTGTAGCCGATCAGCGGCAGCATCACATTGAGCTGGAAGTTGCCCGACTGGCCCGCCACCGCGATGGTGACGTCATTGCCCATGACCTCGGCGGCCACCATGGCGGTGGCCTCGGGGATCACGGGATTCACCTTGCCCGGCATGATGCTGCTGCCCGGCTGCAGCGCGGGCAGCGCGATCTCGCCGAGGCCCGCCAGCGGACCGCTGTTCATCCAGCGCAGGTCGTTGGCGATCTTCATCAGGCCCACGGCCAGCGTGCGCAGCTGGCCCGACAGTTCCACAGCGGTGTCCTGCGTGGCGATGCCTTCGAACAGGCTGACGTTGGGGCGGAATGCAAGCCCGGTGGCCCGCGACAGTTCGGCGCAGAAGCGCGCGCTGAAGTCAGGATGAGCGTTGATGCCCGTGCCCACGGCGGTGCCGCCCTGTGCAAGCTGCAGCAGCCGCGGCTCGACGGCCGCGATGCGCTCGGCGCCCTTCTCCACCTGCACGCGCCAGGCGGCCAGCTCCTGGCCGAATGTCACCGGCATGGCATCCATCAGGTGCGTGCGACCGGTCTTCACGATGGCGCCGATCTCGGCCTCCTTCGCGCGCAGCACGCCGGCCAGATGCGCCAGCGCGGGCTGCAGCGATTCGCGCCACAGCAGCGCGGCGCTGACGTGGATCGCCGTGGGAATCACGTCGTTGCTGCTCTGGCTCATGTTCACTTCGTCGTTGGCATGCACGGGCTTGCCCAGTCGCTTCGACGCGAGGTGCGAGATCACCTCGTTGGCATTCATGTTGGTGCTGGTGCCCGAACCGGTCTGGAACACGTCGATGGGGAACTGCGCATCGAAGCTGCCGTCGGCCACCTCGGCCGCGGCGGCGCAGATGGCATCGGCCACCTTTGCATCGAGCAGACCCAGCGAGGCATTGGCGCGCGCGGCCGCAGCCTTGATCAAGGCAACGGCGCGGATGAAGCCGCGCGGCAGCGGCCGGCCGCTGATGGGAAAGTTCTGCACGGCGCGCTGCGTCTGCGCACCCCAGAGAGCATCGGCGGGCACCTGCAGCTCGCCCATGCTGTCGCGTTCGGTCCGGAAGGAAGGCGTGGTCATTCGATCCTCGAAAGTCGCATCAGTTATGATTGCGATCCTAACATTTGCGCTGCCCCGGACCCTCCATGGACGCCAGTCTTTCCGCACTTTCCCCCGTCGATGGCCGCTACCGGGCCGCTACCGAGGGGCTCGCAAAGCTGCTGTCCGAGGCGGGACTGACCTGCGAACGCGTCCGGGTCGAGGCGCTGTGGCTGCAGGAACTGGCCGATACGCTGCCCACGCCGGCCGCGCGCGAGCTGTCGGCTGCGGTGAAGCGCCGGCTGGAGTCGCTGGCCACCGATCCTGGCGAAAACTGCGCGCCGGCGGTGAAGGACATCGAGCGGCGCATCAACCACGACGTGAAGGCGGTGGAGTACTTCGTCCGCGACGAACTCAAGGCCGCGGGCGCCACGCCCGCGCAGCTCGAGCTGGTGCATTTCGGCTGCACCTCCGAAGACATCAACAACATCAGCTACGCCCGGCTCATGGCGCGCGCGCGCGCGGAGCAACTGCTGCCGGCCATCGATGCGCTGCTGGCGACGCTTGCCGGATTCGCGCGGGAGCACGCGGCGCTGCCCATGCTGTCGCGTACGCATGGACAGACTGCCTCCCCCACCACGCTGGGCAAGGAGTTCGCAAACATCCACGCGCGGCTGGCCCGCGCGCGCCGCCGGCTGGAACGGGTGGAGATCCTCGGCAAGTGGAATGGTGCGGTGGGCAATTTCAACGCGCACGTGGCGGCCTTCGCCGAGGTGGACTGGCCGCAGGTATCGGAACGATTCGTGGCGCGCTGCGGGCTGGCGTGGAATCCGCTGACCACGCAGATCGAGCCGCATGACTGGATAGGCGAATACTGCGATGCCGTGGCCGCCATCAACGTCATCGGCATCGACATGTGCCGCGACATCTGGGGCTACATCTCGCTGGGCTTCCTGCGGCAGCGGCCGGTGGCAGGCGAAGTGGGTTCCTCGACGATGCCGCACAAGGTCAATCCCATCGACTTCGAAAACGCCGAGGGCAATCTGGGCGTGGCCAATGCGCTGCTGCGGCATTTCTCCGAGAAGCTGCCGGTGTCGCGCTGGCAGCGCGATCTCACCGACTCCACGGTGCTGCGCAATATGGGCGTGGCGCTGGGACATTGCCTGATCGCCTGGCGCGCGGCGCTGCGCGGCCTGGGCAAGATCGCGCCCGATCCGGTGCGACTCGCGCGCGATCTGGACGATGCCTGGGAGGTGCTGGCCGAGCCGGTGCAGACGGTACTGCGCGCGGCCGGCGTGCCCGATGGCTATGAACTGCTTAAAGCGCATTCGCGCGGCAAGCCGCTGACGCGCGAAGCGCTGGCGGCGCTGATCGCCACCCTGCCGCTGGCTGAAAGCCAGCGGCAG
>JAXMGX010000003.1:0-384901 GCA_046347045.1 Steroidobacteraceae bacterium | reverse complement strand
GACCTGCACCTCGACCTGCCCGTCGCGCCCTGGGAAGCGGCGCTGGGCGCGAGCGTCCCGGTGCCCACGCCAGGCGGTACCGTGGAGCTGAAGGTGCCCGCCGGATCCAGAGCCGGCACGCGACTGCGGCTGAAAGGCCGCGGTCTGCCGTCCAATCCGCCCGGAGATCTGTACGTGACGCTGCAGGTGGCGCTGCCGCCCGCCGGCGACGCGGCCGCGCGCGCCGCCTACGAAGCCTTCGCCACCGCCGCGCCGTTCAACCCGCGCGCGTCGCTCGGAGTATGACCATGAGTTCCGCCGAACACCCTGCGCTGACCGGTACGCTCCTGGAAGAGCGCGACGACTTCACGCTCGACGAGCTGACACAGTTCTGCGCCGTCGAACGTTCGCGCATCGTCGAGCTTGTGGACGAAGGCGTGCTCGAAGTGGGCACGACCACCGAATGGCGCTTCAACGGCGCGACGTTGCATCGCGCGCGCGTCGCCCTGCGCTTGCAGCGCGATCTGGGACTGAACGCGCCGGGGACCGCACTGGTTCTCGATCTGCTCGAGCGCATCGATGCACTCGAACGGCGGATCGGCCGGCGCTGACGCAACAGGAGGGCATATGCGCCGGATCGACGTTCCCTCATTTCTTGCTGCGATGATATTCGGCGGCGCCACGCTGGTTGCAGCGCCCGCGCATGCCGCATCCTGTGCCGACCTCGCGAAGTCACTGAATCTGCCGCATGTCACGATTACTGTGGCAGAGGAAGTGGCTGCCGGCCAGTTCAAACCCTCGGGACCGGCCGGCCCCGGCGGGGCACCAGCCGGAAACTACGCATCGCTGCCAGCGTTCTGCCGCGTCGCGGCCACTTCGCGCCCGACAGCCGATTCGGACATCCGCTTCGAAGTGTGGATGCCGTTCAGCGGCTGGAACGGCAAGTTCGTGGGCGGCGGCAACGGTGTATGGGCGGGTTCCATCGCCTACGGCGACATGACGGGTCCCTTGTCACGCGGCTATGCAACAGCCGCTTCGGACGTGGGCCACCAGGGCAGCCCCATGGATGGCACCTTCCTTGTCGGCCATCCGGAGAAGCTCATCGACTTCGGTCATCGCGCCGTGCACGAAACCGCCGTGGCCGCGAAGGCGGTCATCGCGGCGTTCTACGGCAGTGGCCCCAGCCGCTCGTTGTATGCCAGCTGCTCCACCGGTGGGCGCATCGGCCTGATGGAGGCCTATCGTTATCCCGGCGACTACGACGCCATCTCGGCAACGGCTCCCGCCAACCAGATGGTGCCGCTGATGATCATGTCGCTGTGGACCGGCGCGGCCACGATGAAAGATGAAGCCAGCCGCATGCCGCCTGCCAAGATGCAACTCGTGCACAAGGCCGCAATGGAAGCCTGCGATGCGAACGATGGCGTCAAGGACGGCATCATCGACAATCCGCCGGCCTGTCGCTTCGATCCCGGCATGCTCCAGTGCAAGGCAGAGGATGCGGCCGATTGCCTCACAGCCGCGCAGGTGGCTGCGATGCGCGCCATCTATGCCGGCCCGAAGAATCCGCGCACGGGCAAGCAGATATATCCGGGCCTGTCCGTGGGCAGCGAGGCGCAGATGCCGGTACTGACGACGGGACAAGAGCCTTTTCCCGTGGCCACCACGTTCTTCAAGGGGCCGGTGTTCGGCAATCCCGCATGGAATTTTCGCAGTTTCGACTATGACAAGGACTCGCAGCGCGCGATGGATTACGGCAGCGCCGCGCTGGACATACCGCCCACGGGGCTCGGCCGCTTCTTCAAGGAAGGGCGCAAGCTGCTGCTGACTCATGGCTGGTCCGACGGGCTGATTCCCGCCCAGTCCACCGTGAATTTCCATGAAGCGCTGGTGAAGAGCATCGGCAGGAGCCGCGCGCGCGATGGCGTGCGGCTCTTCATGGTGCCAGGCATGGCGCATTGCGGGGGCGGCAGCGGTCCTTCATCCATCGACTATCTGGGTGCCATAGATCAATGGGTTGAAACCGGCAAGGCGCCGGAGAAACTCATCGCGGGCAACTTGCCCAACCAGCCGGCGCGCACGCGAGCGCTGTGTCCGCATCCGCAGGTGGCGAAGTACAGCGGGCAGGGCAGCATCGACGAGGAGAGGAACTTCCGCTGCGCGGCGCGTTGAAGCGCCGCGGAATGAGCGGGGTGGTGCTTCCATCCGGCTACAGGCGCGGCGCATCCGCATTGCGCGCCGCGTCCTGCACCTCGGCGGCGCGGCGCTGCGCGTCGAGTTGTCGCAGTGCCTGCTCCGTACCCGTGATTGCCGCATAGCCCTTGGCCTGGTCGATCACGCCCACCTGCATATAGCGCCCCAACGCCGGGTTCTCGCGCTGTGAATACACCTGCGCCACGACTACGACGCCGCAATCCGGCGAGAAGTTGGTGCCGCCTTCGGGATCGGAATTGCCCACGCAGCGGTGGTACAGCGGTGAGGACTCGGTGATCGGTTGCCCCAGCGGATCGTAGGACCAGGTCATGTAGGTTCTTGCCGGCACCCGATCGATGCGGTTGGGTTTGCCGTATTTCTCGGCCAGAGCCTGCTCCACGCCGGCCAGCGGCGGCGCCTTGCCTTCTGCGAACCACTCTTCCCGGGACACGGCGATCACGCGCTCGCCGCCGGGCACGCCCATGGTGCTCACGTACCACTTGGCCTGACCGGGTTTCATGTCCTCGCGGACCGCGTTGGTGGATCGCGCCATCATGTCGTTCTGCATGTCACGCATGATCTGCTGCGAGCTCTTCTCGATCCGCGGTTCGGCGAAGCGCGCCGACAGGCCCTGGCGGATCGTCTGCCCGAAGGTTTCGAGGTTGATGCGCCGCGAGGTATCCGGCTTCACCACCAGCAGCTCGTGCGAACACATCACGGCATTTGCCGCTTCATCCCAGCTCATGCCCGGTCGCACGCCCAGCACATCGTCGACTGGCGCACCGGCAGCACGCGCCGCCGACTCGATCTTCGCCGGGCACTTGACCTTGCCTCGCGCCTCCCTCGCCACTTCTTCCGCCGACGCGGAACCGCTGCCGGTGGCGCGCTGTGAGCCGCCAGTGGCCATGCCGCCACCTTGTGGAGTCCTCGATCCGCAGGCCGCCAACAGGGTCATGCCCAGCAGCAGTGAAATCTTCCTTGCATGCATTGCAGCTTCCTCGATGAGTTGCGTTCTATTTCTTCTTGAGCAGGCCCTTCAGGCCCTGCACGGCTTCATCGACGTTGACCGGCGTCGCCAGCGGCCGCGCGCTCAGTCTGTCGAAGTGCAGGCTGTGATCGCGCAGCGCGCGCACCTGCTGGCTCGGCAGAATTTCAAGCTGCGTGACCACCACGTCGTACACCCACGCCATGCCCAGTGGTTTGCCCAGCGAGTTGTAGCGGATGGTGCGGAAAGTGGCCTCGCGCGACTGGCCCGGCGCCAATGCAAACGAGGCCTCCGCCGCGCGTGCAGTCACCGTGCCGATGCCGGACGCACTGCTGTCGTGCGTGCCGGGCCTTCCCCAGATGTAACGATTGCCCAGGTTGTCGGTGGCCACGCTGGTGGTGGCCTGGTAACCGAGCACCACCGGCTGCGCGCCGACGTTGCGGAATCGTAGCTGCAGGGCAAGCTGATGATGACGGTCCCTGGGTCCACCCTGGGGCGTCACGCCCACCACCTGCACGATGAACTGCCCGGCCGCCACGCAGCGCGGCAAGTCCTTGCAGGGATCCGCTTCGATGGGGGTTGCCGCGGCCGCGGTTGTGGCCGCAATCGGGGCGGGCGCAGGCGTGGCGCCGGGTGGTGAAGTGGCACCGGCCGCAGCCACCTGTGCACCCGGCGAGGTGAAATGCAGCACGCGCTCCTTGCCCAGCCGGTACTGGTTCCCGGGAATGGTGTCGATCTCGCGCACGGCCAGGTCCATATCGAAGCGCGTGCCGATTACCGCGCGCCCGGGCTCCCAGACGAACTCGAAACGCGCCTCGCTCTCCTCGCCGGGTTCGAGCGCGAACTTGCCATCCACCGTGCTGCCGCCGACCACACCGATGCCGCGCACGCCATTTGCGCCGATGGTGTAGCGGTTGCCCTGGTCGTCGGTCACCACGCCGGAGCCGTTCACATATCCAAGGATCAGCGGCTTCGGCAGCCTGTTGCTGAAGCGTAGCGTGGCCGTCGCGACCCGGTACCGACCTGACACGCTCGTGCGAAAGTCGCTGACACTGACCGCGAAGCTCGGGTTCTCGAGGCAGGAAGGCTTGCCGGCGCAGGCCGGCGCAGCGGCCTGCAGCGCCGGCGCGGCAATGAAGAGCAGCGCGGTGAGCAGCTGCATGAACACACGCGGCGCGTTCAAGACTGGCCACCCTGCAGCTGCACGCGGTCGCTGCCTTGCCGCACCAGGAAATCCTTGAGTCCCATGGCCGCGAAGTACAGGCTGGCCAGCAGCGACAGCCATGCGCCGAAGCCGATGGAAACCGCCTTCATCGCCTCGGCGCGCGCCTGGCGCTGCATGTCGGCGTACATGCCACCCAGCTCGCCGCCGAAGCCACCGGCGGCTTCACCGCCACCGGTGAGGTTCTGCAGCGTACTGCGCACCATCAGTCCCACCACGATCATGAACAGCAGCGGCAGCAACCCGCCCAGGTGCGCGCGACGATCCTTCCAGAATTGCGCGGCAAAGGGCCCGGCCAGACAGACGATGGCCAGCACGCCGTAGAAGCCGGCGCTGGGCCCGGAACGGCCCCCGGCCAGCATCTGCAGCGGCGTGTCGGCATTCAGGAATCCCAGCACCTGCCAGAAGGTGATCTTCAGCTTGCCAAGGAACGCCGCGTCGATGCTGACGGTGCTGAGGAAGAACCAGCCCACCACCAGCAAGGCGGCGGCCGCCAGGCGCGGGATGCCGACGCGGGCCACCAGGCCCGACGCCATGGCTGCGCCTTTTTCCTTTGCCATGGCCATCGCCGCCTCGGCCTGTTCGCGCGCGATCTGCGCTTCGGGAACGGCACTCATCGCGGCGATCCGGCCGCCGGCGTCGAACTCCACGTCCACCACCAGCCCGGGCCGGGGCAGCACATCCGACTTCCAGACGCCCTCCAGCCCGAACTGGTGCTGCTCGCCCTGCACGATCACAAGGCCGGGACCTGTGGTCGGGTCCCGCATGATCTTTCCTCGCCTGGACATCTGCTTTCTCCTCGGAGTTTGTCGCGCGGTGTTCACCTGCCGAAGCGGGTGCTAGCATCCTTCACACTCTCCAATGCGCAGGGACGGGCGGAAAACTGTCATGCGGCCGAAGAATCCCGGACCGACGACGCTGGACCAGCTCTTCAGTGCGGCCTATGAAGAGCTGCGCCGGCTGGCCTTTCTGGTCCGGCGCCGCGAGTCCTCGCAGACGCTGAGTCCCACCGCGCTGGTCAATGAAGCGTGGGTGAAGCTCGCGCGTTCCCCGGCTTTGCATTTCGAATCGCCGCTGCACTTCCGGCGCGTCGCGGCACGCGCGATGCGCCAGCTACTGGTGGAAGCGGCGCGGCGCCGCGGTTCGGCAAAACGCGGTGGCGATGCACGTTGCTTCGTCACCTTCGATGAGGCCGTGCATCACGGCGCGATCGATGACGGCGAACTGCTGGCACTGGACGCGGCGCTGGATGAACTGTCCCAGTCCGCCCCGCGTCAGGTGCAGATGATCGAATACCGCTTCTTCGGTGGTCTGGACGTCACCGAGACGGCGAACGCGCTGGGCATCTCCGAAGCCACGCTGATGCGCGACTGGCGCACGGCCCGCGCCTGGCTGTCGCAGGCGCTGCGCAGCCGGCACTGAGGTCATGCAGACCTCGCGCTGGCGGCTGATCCAGAAGCTGTTCGAGGAAGCAGTCGAACTGCCCGACGAAGCCGCCCAGCGCAATTTCCTCGAAGGCGCGCTGCCCGACGATCCGGGACTGGTGGCTCAGATCGTCGCGATGCTGCACGAGGATCGCCATGGCAGTTCCATGCTCGATCATGGCGCCGCGCAGCTTGCGCATTCCATGCTGAGCGCCTCGACGCCGCCACCGGGCATGCGGATCGGACGCTACACCTTGCGCGAGGTGCTGGGGGAGGGCGGCATGGGTGTCGTCTGCCTGGCGCAGCGCGAGGATCTGGGCGGTCTCGTGGCCATCAAGTTCCTGCGTGATGCCTGGCTGTCGGCGGCGCGGCGCGAACGCTTTGCCGCCGAGCAGCGACTGCTGGCACAACTGAATCATCCGGGCATCGCGCAGCTCCACGATGCCGACCTGCTGCCTGACGGTACGCCCTGGTTCGCGATGGAATACGTGCAGGGGGTGCCGCTCACCGCCTACTGCAGCGGGCATTGCTGCACGGTGGAGCGCCGTTTGCAGTTGCTGCGTCAGGCCTGCGAGGCGGTGCGCTTCGCGCATGCGCATGCGGTGATTCACCGTGACATCAAGCCCTCGAACATCCTGGTGAAGGAAGATGGCAGCGTGAAGCTGCTGGACTTCGGCATCGCCAAGCAGCTCGATGCGCTGGAATCCCCTGCGCTGGCCACGCGCACGGTGCTGCGACTGATGACGCCGGCCTACGCGGCGCCCGAGCAGCTGGAGGGCCAGAAGATCGGCGTGCATACCGATGTATACGCGCTGGGCGTGGTGCTGTACGAGCTGCTGACCGGCCGCCTGCCGTTCGATTTGCGTGAACTGTCCGCTGCTGAAGCCGCAGCCGTGGCCGCGAGTGGCGACCCACCAGCGCCATCGCAGATCGCTCCGCGCACCGCTCACGACGATGCCGACTGGTCCGATCTCGATGTGCTCTGCCTGACCGCGATGCATGCCGATCCGGCGCGCCGCTACAGCTCCGTAGAGGCGCTGATCCGCGACATCGACCACTATCTCGCCTCCGAGCCGCTGGAGGCGCGGCCGGATGGCTGGACCTATCGCTGCGGAAAGTTCCTGCGCCGCCACTGGCAGATCAGCGCGGTGGTCAGCGCCGCCGTGCTGCTCGTGGTGGCGATCAGCGCCGTCTTCGCGCTGCGGTTGGCTACTGCCCGCGATGCCGCGCTGGCGGAAGCCGCGCGTACGCAACGCGTGCAGAACCTGATGACCATGCTGTTCGAAGGCGGCGAGGAACTGGCCGGCCCCGGGACCAGCACGCGCATTGTCGACGTGCTCGATCGCGGCGCGCGCGAAGCACAGACCTTGACCGCGGATCCGGCCGTGCAGGCAGACCTGCTGTACGCCATCGCCGGCATCTACCAGAAGCTGCGCCGGCTGGATCAGGCGGATGCCTTGCTGCAGCTTTCCCTGCAGAAGCGCCGTCATCTGTTCGGCGAGGACAGCGCGCAGGTGGCGCAGTGCCTGGTGGCCATCGGTCTGCTGCGCCTTGACCAGGCACGCCTGGCCGAGGGCGAGAGGCTGGTGCGCCAGGGCCTTGAAATGACCCGCCGTACACTGCCGGATGGGCATCCGCAGCTCATCGCCGGCAAGCTGGCCCTGGGCAAGGTGTTGCGCGAGCGCGGCGCACATGCTGAAGCGATCGCAGTGCTCACGCAGGCCGCGCTTGCCCAGTCCGCGCCAGGCGTGCCGCCGCTGGACCAGGCCAGCGCGCTGTCGGAACTGGCGGATGCGTTTTATTCGGCAGGCCAGTATGCGCGCAGCGAGGTCCAGTACCGTCGTGTCCTGGCGCTGCACCAGCAGCAACTGGGCGAGCGCCATCCGCTGGTGGCCAGCGACCTCGCCAGCCTTGCCGCCATCCAGCAGGATCTGGGTTACTACGATGCCGCCGAGCGGCTGTCGCGCCAGTCGCTGGCCATCACCGAAGGCTACTACGGACCGGACAGCGGGCACGCCGCCGACGTCCTCACGTCATTGGGGCGCGCGCTGACCTACCAGCGCAAGTTTCCCGAGGCAGTCGGCACGCTGCAGCGCGCGCTCGCGATACAGGAAAAAGTGCATGGGCCCGCGCATCCAGTGGTGGCCGAGGCCGTCAACGAGCTGGGCAATGTGATGGCATTGCAGCAGCGTTACGCCGAGGCGGAGCGCAATTTCCGTCGTGCCGCGGCCATCTACCGCGATGTCTACGGAGATCGCCACTACCTTGTGGCCATCGGCATGGCCAACGTGGCCTACATGCAGATGCAGCAGGCACAGTATGCCTCCGCAGAGGCCCTGTTCCGCGAGGTGATCGACGTGTTTACCCGCACTTTGTCGGCCGACAATGTCAATACAGGCATCGCGCGCGTGAAGCTGGGACGCACGCTGCTGCGCTCCGGGCGCTACGCGGAAGCCGAACAGGAATCGCTGGCCGGCCTTGCGATCCTCGCGGGGCAGGCCAACTCGTCGATCAGCTTCGTGCAAGCGGCACGCAAGGATCTGGTGGCGATCTACGAAGCCCTGCAGCGGCCCGAGATGGCCGCGCAGTACCGCGCCGAGCGATATGCGCTGGCGCGGCTGCCATCCAGCGAGGCCGATCACTAGTTCGCTCGCAGGCCTTCGGTGTCACGAAGCACCGCCGTGCCGTCACGATCTGCGCGGCATCTGATTGGCGCCCCTCTGGAACTCGTAGGCGACTTCCACGCGCTCGATCGCGTGGCCCCTGCGCTCCAGCGCCGACACGGTGCCTCCCAGATGTCGTGAGGGAACCGAACCCAGCTCCAGCAGCGGGAAAACGCGCACTTCCGCCGAAACCCGGCAGAGCTCCGAAATGGCGCGGACATGGAAATCCTCGTCGTGCTGCTGGCTGTACAGGAACAGGAAGTGGGAGCAGATGTAGATGGCACGATGACGTGCGCGTTGCCGGCCGCCCCGATGACGACGAGGCCTTCCCCCGACAGTTCGCGCAGCGCGTCGCGGATGGGAATCCGGCTCACGCCGTAGCGGTGCGCCAGATCCGCCTGGATCAGATGCGGGACTATTCAGAGTGCATATGCCAGATGTATACATGTATACATGACACGTCATCAGCCCTTCACCAGCCATATCGTATGGACCGGCAACCGGGGCCAGGGAACACGTACCTACCGCGGCTATGATCGGACGTGGGAGATCCGCACTCCCGGAAAACCTGCCATAGCCTGCTCAAACGATCCGGCGCTGGGCGGCGATCCTGCGCGACCGAATCCAGAGGACCTGCTGCTGTCCTCAGTCGCGGCCTGTCACATGCTGTGGTATCTGCACCTCGCCAGCGATGCCAGGATCACTGTCGTGGGCTACGACGACACGCCGGTGGGTGCGGGAGAGACCGCATCGAATGGCGCCGGGCAGTTTCTCTCGGCAATTCTTCGCCCGCACATTCGGGTTCTGGCCGGCGCGGATCTCGCGGTGGCCGATTCACTGCACCATGAAGTCTCGAAGTACTGCTTCATCGCGCGTTCGGTGAACTTTCCGATCCGCTACGAGGCGACGTACGAGATGGTGCCCGCCGACCCGGTCAGTCGATCATGAAGCTGACGGTGTCCGAGCACCGCCTTTCTACATAAGGGGGCAACATACTGTTGACCCGGATGGACGAGGTGGGTTGAATGGCTGAACCGCGGATTGCTGGAGTGGTCATGGGTCGCAACTCAAGCTCGCAATGTGGCTGCTGCAGGTGGCTCCAGATTGGCGCCTGAGCTCGTGAACTGGGATGCCCAGGACGCATCCGCGCGGCAGGCAACGCTCACTCGCATCCTCATCCGCATCTCGCGCGAGGCATTGCAGGGCGCCAGCCTGGACTCGATGATGCAGGGCATCTGCGGCTGCCTGGTGGCGGAGCTGCCGGTGGCCATCGTCAGTGTGCTGCTGCTGAACGATGACAACAGTGAGTTCGTGCACGAGGTCTATGCCGGCGAGTTCACGCAGTCGCCGCTTGCCGCGTCGGGCAGGTGGCCGGTGACGGTGGGTGCGGCCGGGCGCTGCGTGCGACTCGGGCGGCCCCATCTGATCCGCGATATCGCGACCGATCCGGACTATGTGCCCGGCAATGCCACCGCGCGTTCGGAGTACCTGGTGCCGATCCGGCATGGCCGCCGCCTGCATGGTGTGCTCAATCTCGAGAGCGCCCGCACGGATTTCTTCGGCCCGGAGGCCTGCGCGGTTTTCGATGCGGTGGCCGACCTCGTGGCCGGTGCCATCCATTTCGCGCGCATGGCCGATGAGCTCACCGCGGCGAACCGCAAGCTGCAGTGGCTGTCGATGCGCGATGCACTCACCGGCCTTGCCAACCGTCGCCAGTTCGACGCCCGCCTGGCGGAAGCCTGGGCGCGGCAGGGGCGTGATGGCGCGCCGCTGGCACTGCTGCTTGCCGATGTGGATTGCTTCAAGGCGCTGAACGATTCCGCGGGTCATCTGCATGGCGATGAGTGTCTGCGGCGCGTGTCCCGGATCTGCGAGCGCTTCGCGGTGGGTCGCGACGACCTGGTGGCGCGTTATGGTGGCGAGGAGTTCGTGCTGCTGCTGCCCGGCCGCACGCTCGATGCCGCCGTCGCGCAGGGCGAGGCGCTGCGGCAGGCTGTGGCAGACGAAGAACTGCTGCACCCTGCATCGCCATTGGCGCCGCATGTGACGATCAGCGTCGGCGTCGCGGCGATGGTGCCCGTTGCCGATGCGTCACCCGAACAGCTCGTGGCTGCGGCCGACCGGGCCATGTACGGCGCCAAGAGCAGCGGGCGCGACAGGGTGGCGTGGCGCATGCCGGACAGCCTGCTGCCGGCAGCGTCTTTCCGATGAGCTCCCGATGGCTTCTGCCGCTGGCGATGTTGGCGCTGCCGTTCCAGCCCGCAGCGCTCGGGGCCGCGGCAGCCGAGACGCCAGCGGCCCCGGACTACATGCGCTACGTGGAGGACTCCCGCGCCGCGCGGCTGGAGGTTGCGATCCGGTCGTTCCGCATGCCTTCCGGGCAGCAGGTGGATCTCGTCGGCGTCGTGCACATCGCCGATGACGCCTATTACCAAAGGCTGAACAAGCGGCTGGAAGGGTACGACTCCGTGCTGTTCGAGCTGGTGGGCGACCCCAGGAGCATCACCGAGACGCCCCCGCGGGTGCTGAAGCAGATCTACGAGCGCGAATATGGCGCCGAGATCAGCATGAGCTCGCTGCAGATATCGGTGGCGAAATACCTGCAGCTCACCTTCCAGCTTGGCGAGATCGACTACACCCGCAGGAACATGGTGCACGCCGATGTGTCGGCCGCGCAGTTCGCGCGCATGCAGCAGGAGCGCGGCGAGACCATGCTGACGCTGCTGTTGCGTGCGATGAATGCACAGTTCAGTGGTGGCGCCAATCTCGCGGCAATGAACGAGCTGAACCTGTTCGCGCTGATCCGCATCCTGCTGAGCCCCGATTCGGCGGCACAGTTCAAGATGGTGCTGGCGCGGATGTTCGACCAGGCCGAATCGCTGACGCAGTTGATGGAAGGCGATGAAGGCTCCGCCGTGCTTGGCGGGCGCAACGAGGTGGTGCTGGCAAAGTTGCGCGAAATCCTGGCGGATCGCCGGCAGCGCCGCGTCGCGGTGTTCTATGGCGGCGGGCACATGCCCGGCATCGAGGCCGCGCTGCTGGGCAAGCTGCACGCCTCGATCACCGGTGACGAATGGCTGGCCGCCTGGACCATGCAGAAGTAACGCTTATCGGCAGGCCGCCGGCAGGTACTTTCTTTCGATGGTGGTTACCGCGCCGGCGACAACTGGTGCAAGCGACCGCGCGCGCTCCGGCACCGACGCATATCCGCAGCTCCAGCCGATGTCGCCGGCCGCGTTCGCAAAGGGTGTGAAGGTCAGCGACTTGCCGCGGATCCTGGGATTGGCCTCTTTGCCATAGGTCACGGTGATCACTCCACCCGAGACCTCGATGCCCTCGACATACTTGCCGGCGCTGTCCGTTGCGGTTGCGGACAAGCCCGCGGCGCGGCGGTCCCTCGGCAGCGTGCCACGCGTGGCGTAGTTCTCCGCCACGGCAACCTTGACTGACGAGGACAGGTTGAGGCCCTCTGTCACCTGCGAGCGAATCGTGTAGTCCTGGTAGGCCGGAATCGCGATCGCAGCGAGGATGCCCACCGTGGCGACCGCGCCGAAGCCGCCGCCCATCAGCAGTTCGCCCGGGTGGTTTTCGTAGGTCAGTTCCAGCGAAAGGTACGGCTGGCCGAGATTGAGGTTGAAGCCGATCGTGCCCTTCTCGGGCAGTGCGAGCTGGTTTGCCGTGGGCATCGACCAGGCGTCGAACTTCGCGTTGGTGACATCCGCAAGACTCTGCAGGATGCCGACGTAAGCCTCGTAGGTGCGTCGCGGCATCTTGGCAATGGATCCCGTCGCGGCAAACAGCGAGGTGGACATGTCGATGCGCTGCCGCGTCGCCAGCCAGTCGGTGACGCGCGCCTTCGCGCCCAGACGCACGCGGTCCATCAGCGGCTGCGGCGTCGACGCCATGTACAGGTACTCGCCTTCACGTATCCAGTACACATGGTTGTGGAGGCGGCCAAGTGCGCCAAGAATGCCGCGGCCCGCCGCGGAGGCTGAAGGGGCGCCGGCAGCAGAGGCTGCAGACGTGGCCGCGGGAGTCGCGGCGGCGCTGAACAGCGATGGCAGGCTCCAGTGATGGAACGTCGTGCCACCGATCTTCCGTTCCTCCGGCGCGGCGCCGGTCTTTGCGGCGATGCGCCGCAGCAGGTCGTCGAACAGCGCCGGATCGCGCAGATGCACGGCGGTGTAGTCGCCGACTTGATCGAACAGCACGACCACATCCGGACCGATGGCTGCGAAGATGTCCTCGATGTCGACGCCGATCAGAGCGCTGACCTTCGACTTGGCCTGCTGCCAGTTGCTGCGCGTGCCGGGCCTGAATGTGCCGACCAGCAGGGACTCGAGCCGCTGCAATTCGGCCTTGCCGGGCAGCGAGAAGAGTACCGCCGCATCCGGATCGCCCACTGCGGTGGCCCTGATGGTGTTCGCGATCAGGGGGAAGGGGCGCGCGTCGCGGCTGTCGCCCGCATCGACCACCAAGCTGAGGCGCCCCTTGCCATTGGCAGTGCCAAACCCGAAGGCTACGGCGCGCATGTCACCGAGGCCCACGCGTCCCAGTCCCTGCGCGATGCCAGGCGCGAAGGTCTGTGCCATCGGTACGAGGCGCGCCGCATCGGCCCACACGAACAGCCCCTGGCCGCTGGCATCGATCTTCTGTTCCAGCGCGTACATGGGGTGATTGGCAACGCTTGCCGGCAGGTTCTTCAGCACCTGCTCGAAGGCGGCGCGATCGAGCCGCGGCGCCCCGAAAATCAGCATCCGGCCACTGGCGGGTTCGAACTTCACGAAGGCCATGAGCGGCAATCCGAGCAGTTCACCGATGCCCTGTTCGTCGAGCGGCGCCGCGAGTCGGACTGAAGGTCCGGTGCGCCCGAGTTCTTCGAAGAGCTTGTTGAAGTCCGTTCTGCTGCGCGCCGCAAGTGTCGCGCCGATCATCACCGAGGGATTGGGCAGACCGAAGCCCGCGACCTCGATGGGCGAGCGCACCGCATCGACAAGGAACTTCAGCCGGGGATCGGACAGCGTGGGCAGCGTTAGCACGTTCTGCAGCAGCCCCTGCTGGATGCTCCTGACATTGGCGATGTTCGCTTCGCTGCGCAGCGCCGCATCGAGTTGGTTGTTCTTCGGCATCGTCAGCAGGCCGAGAAGACTGGGGACCCGCGCATACACCACGACGTTGGGCGGCAGCTGGCGGCGGAGGAATGCCGGGGCGACCGGCAGCTCGCCAGTCCATTGCCTGGGTTTTCCCGGGTCGCCTGCCGCGCAGACGTTGAACGAAACCATGACCAGTGCAGCGGCTATGACGGCGACACGCATTGCCAGAACTCCCTCGGTGCGACGTGCCTGCGCATGGTAAGGGCAACCGTCAACAGCGAAGTGGCAGAATGCGGGAATAGTGAATCGGTTAGTCATTCTGGGTGCGGCGGGAAACTTCGGGGCGCGAATCGTGCGCGCCTTCGCACAAACGCCGGGTGTGGAAGTCATCGCGGCGGGTCGCAGCGGGCGCTCTGTGGCAGATGCCCCACAGGTCACGGTTGCGGCGCTGAATATGGACTCCGTCTCGCTCGCGCAGGAACTTCAGGCATTGCAGCCCGATGTGGTGGTGCATTGTGTGGGCCCGTTCCAGGGACAGGACTACCGCGTGGCACGGGCGTCGCTGGCGGCAGGCGCGCACTACATCGATCTGGCCGATGGGCGTCAGTTCGTGGCGCATTTCGGCAGCGCGCTGGATTCGCAGGCGAATGCGGCGGGTCGCATGGCCGTCAGTGGCGCAAGCACGCTGCCGGCCCTGTCGAGCGCAGTTGTTGATGCGCTGGTGCGGGATGGACTCAGCCCCGAAGTCATCGAGATCGCCATCGCGCCCGGGCAGCGCGCACCGCGCGGCGCGGCGACGCTGCAGGCGGTGTTCAGCTACCTGGGGCGACCGGTGCAGGTCTGGGAAGACGGCAAATGGCGGCAACGCACGGGCTGGATGGATCTGCGTCGCATGCCTCTGGCCTTCGGCAGCCGATGGGCCGCTTTGTGCGATGTGCCGGACCTGACCCTGTTTCCGGAGCGATACTCCCCGGTCCGCACCGTGCGATTCCATGCGGCACTGGAGTTCGGCGCACAGCATGCAGCGCTGTGGTGCCTGGCGGGACTGGTGCGAATGGGCATTGCCTTGCCGGTGGATCGCTGGTGCGGAGCGCTGGAGCGGATGGCCGGGCAGTTCGATCGCTTCGGTGGTCCCTGGGGCGGCATGCGCATCAGCGTGGTGGGCAAGGCGCCTTCGGGTCATCGCCTGCGGCGCACCTGGCAGCTTGCCGTTCCGGCGCTGTCGGGGCCGGAGATTCCGTGTCTGGCCGCGATTCTGCTGGCGAGGCGACTGCTCTCCGGCGAGCGAATGCCGTTGGGCGCACGGGCATGCATGGGGCTGCTTGCGCTTGAAGATTTCTCGCCCATGTTCGAGCAGTGGAATATCCGTACGGAAATCCGGGAAGAGGTGTGAGTGAGCTATCTGTTCATCAAGTGGCTGCATGCGATCGGCGCGACGGTGCTGCTGGGCACGGGTGCGGGCATCGCGTTCTTCATGTGGCAGGCGCATCGAACCCGCGATACGCGGGTCGTCGCCGTGGTCGCCGCGCAGGTGGTGAGGGCCGATCTGTGGTTCACCGCGACGGCCGTGCTGCTGCAGCCCATCACCGGTCTGGCGTTGATGGCAGCGGGCGGCTGGTCGATGGCGCAGTCATGGCTGGCCGGATCGATAGTGCTGTATCTGGTGGTGGGGTGCTGCTGGCTGCCCGTCGTGTGGCTGCAGTGGCGGATGCGGGACCTGGCCATCGAAGCCGCGAAGGAAGGCAGGCCGCTTCCTTCGCAATACCTGAAATACTTTCGCTGGTGGTTCCTGCTGGGATGGCCGGGATTCGGCGGCGTGCTGCTGATTCTGTGGCTGATGGTCTCGAAGCACTGGCCGTGGCAATGAGGCCCTGACAGCTGCTTCGGCGTGGGTGGGCAGCGGGATTGCGCCCGCCGCCCCGCCGGGATGAACCTACTTCGCCTTGGCCTTTTCCGGCACCGGCTCGGTGTTCGCCGCATCGCACTTGGCGAACTTCTTCGTCGCCTTGTCGCGGCACTTGGCCGCCGGCGCCGCCGTGGTGCACGCCGCCTGCGCGACGAACTTGCCATTGTCGCGGCACTTGCCGGCCGAGTCGAGCTCAGGCTTCGCCCAGGCGCTGCCCGTCATCAGCAGCGCAGCGGCGATGGCAATGGAGATTCTGGTCATGGAACGCATTGCACTTCCCCTTGGTAATGACAGGTGTTGCCGTTCGAGTGCACAGCCTGCCTCCACCCTCCCGGGGAATTCAACTTACGATGTGGTCACGATTCTGTAAGGCGTAGCGCAGCTAGCCCGAAGTCGCGTACAGCGCCCGGATCAGGTCGGTTTGCGTGATGATCCCGACCAGCAGGTTGGTCTCGTCCACGATGGGCACATGGTGGTGGCCGCCTTCGGCCATCAGCGGCAGCAGGTCGACCACCGGGCGGTTCGCGCTTACCACCTGCACTCGCCGCGACATGATCTGACCCACCGCTTCCGGCTTGTCGGTATTCATGCTGTCGGAAGGGCGGACAAGGCCCAGAACCCGCTCTCCCAGTCCCTTGAACGCGTCGCGCTGAGCATGCTTGAGGAAGTCGCCGGTGGTGACGATGCCGATCAGGCGCCGGGCCGGGTCGATCACCGGCAGTGCCTTGATGTGCCGCTCGCGCATCAGGCGCCAGGCTTCCTCCAGCGGCATGGCGTAATCGGCGGTGATCACCATCCTGGTCATGATGTCGGCGCACTTCAGATCGCCCAGGCGACGCTGATAGGCCTGCGCTTCAGCGAATTCCAGCAGTTCGGCCAGGTCCGCGCGGCTGACGTCCAGCACCTGGTTGTAATGCGACAGCGCCGCATCGAGGTCCGCGGTGGTGAAGCGGCTGCGAGCCGGCGACACGGCCAGCGTCTGGCGATGCGGATAGTCGTGACGGGTCATGCGGTTGTAGAGCGTTCCGGCCAGCAGCAGCAACAGGCTGCTGCTGGCCACCGGAAACAGCGCGAACTGCGGCGATGCGCCGCCGAGCACTGCGAGCAGCGCAGCGGCGCCGCCGGGCGGATGCAGGCTGCGCGTCGCGAACATCACGAGGATTGCGGCCCCCACACCCAGTGCGGCCGCCAGCGCCACGTCGGGAACCAGCCTTGCACATGCAATCCCAACCAGTGCCGACAGCGTGTTGCCGATGAGCACGGGCCAGGGCTGCGCCAGCGGGCTTGCGGGCATCGCGAACACCAGCACCGCCGATGCGCCCAGCGGCGCCATAAGCCACGGGGTCACGCCCCACAGTCCACTGGCCGCGCGGCACAGCAGCGCCGCTACCAGCACACCAAAGAAGGCGCCGCCGGCCACCCTCAGGCGTTCCGCACGTCCCACCGACACGGCGGCCGGCGACAACAGTACGGCCCAGCGGCGCAGGCCCCGCGGTTCGGCCGCTGCAATCCGCGAATCATCTGCAATATTCATGGCGGCGGCAGTATAAGAGTCCTTCCGAATCCGGAGGATGTCGATGTCACAGCCCGAACCTGGAATCTCGAAAACCGCCTTGTGGGTGGCAGCGGCGCGTGCGGTGGGCGCCCGCGAGCCGGACCCGAAGGCGCGCAATCCGGATTCCCTGGCCGAGCCGCTGCTGGGTGATCTCGCGCGGTTCGGGCTCGATCACCCGGTGTTCGACGCGCTACAAAAACCCTACGACGAAGCCATGCAGGAGATCGAGGTGGCGAGCATGGTGCGATCCATGGCCGAGCGCACCCGCTTCATCGACGAGGCGCTGCGGCGTGCAGTGTCGAATGGCGCCACGCAGGTGCTGGTGGTGGGTGCGGGACTGGATTCGCATGCCTGGCGCTGCAGGGAGTTGCTGGCGAATACGCGCGTGTTCGAGTTCGACCTTCCGGCAACTTCTGCCTTCAAGCAGCGTCGTGTGGAGGAGGCGCTTGGCGGGCCACCTGCCAACCTGAACTACGTTGCAGCGGACCTGGAGCATGAAGCGCTCCCCGATGCGCTGGCGAGGCATGGCTACGATGCATCGCGGCGCACCTTCGTCATCATGGAGGGCGTGAGCATGTACGTGGCCGAGCGGCCGCTGCGCGCCACGTTCCGCTACTTCGCGACGCATGCGCCGGGTTCGAGCGTGGTGTTCGACTTTGCCACGCGCACGATGATCGAGGGCATGAGGGTCATGGACCTGGAGAAGATTCCGGCGCAGGCCAGGGCGCCATTCGAGCGCATCAAGAAGCTGATCGAACATGAACCCTGGGTCTTCGGCATTCCTCTCGATGGCGAGAAGGAGTTCCTTGCCGGCGTCGGCCTGGAACTGCGGGACATGATTACCATCGGCAGCGAGGAGTCGGTGCGGCGTCACATTACCCGGGCGGACGGCACCGCGCTGGGCGCCGAGGCTCATGCCAGGGCGCTGGCCTATACCGAAAGGATACGGCAACAGATGCTCGACAAGGTCGAGCCGGAGAAGCGCGCTTTTGCAGAGGCTGCAATGCGCGACCAGGCACGGCAGAATGCCTACCGCATGGCCGAAGCATGTGTCGCCAGGCAATCCACGAGGTCTACATGAAATCCACGCTGCCCCTCTTGATCCTGTGCGCACTGGCTGGCTCATGCCCGCTCAATGCCGGGAGTCCCACCGACGCCACGATCGTGAAGATCGACACCGGCATGCTCAAGGGGGTGTCCCGGTCAGGCGTGTTGAGCTGGCAGGGCATTCCCTTCGCGGCGCCACCGGTGGGCGAGCTGCGCTGGCGGGCGCCGCAGCCGGCCGCCAAGTGGCAGGGCGTGCGTGCGGCCGACGCCTATGGCAACGATTGCATGCAGGTGCCATTTCCCAGCGATGCGGCGCCGCTCGGCACACCGCCGGCCGAGAACTGCCTGTATGCCAATGTGTGGCGACCCGTGGACGCGAAGGGCAGGCTGCCGGTGATCTTCTGGATCTATGGCGGTGGCTTCGTGAATGGCGGCGCTTCGCCGCCTACCTATTCCGGCGCCGAGCTCGCGAAGCAGGGCGTGCTGTTCATCAGCGCCAACTACCGCGTGGGCCGCTTCGGCACCTTCGCGCATCCGGCGCTGACGCGCGCCAATGCCGATGGAGGTCTGCTGGGCAACTACGGCTACATGGACCAGCTCGCCGCGTTGAAATGGGTGAAGCGCAACATCGCGGCCTTCGGTGGCGATCCGGACAACGTGACGCTGGTCGGGGAAAGCGCGGGCGGCATGTCGGTGCATGTGCTGGTGACCTCCCCGATGGCCAAGGGCCTGTTCAGCAGGGCGGTGGTGATGTCCGGTGGCGATGGCGGCGGCATGGGCGGCGCGAACCTCGCGGCTGCCGAACAGGTGGGTGTGACCTTTGCGGCAAAATTCGGCATCGCGGCGACCGACCCGGATGCAGTGCGCAAGCTGCGCGCGCTGAGCTCGGAGCAGGTCACTGATGGCCTGAACATGATGGCGCTGTTCGGTCCGCCGGGTCCGCGTACCTTCGCCAGTCCGTTCGCGGACGGCAAGCTCGCGATGGACGCGGCGGCGGCCTACAAGGCCAATGCCTTCGCGCATGTGCCGATGATGATCGGTGCAACCAGCGCCGACATTGGCGGCAGGGCGGGGCCGATGATCGCCGGCGCGCGCAATATCGAGGCCGTCATCGCCGGCAAGGGCGTGCCGGTGTACGCCTACCGCTTTTCGTATGTGGCGGAGAAGCAGCCGCCTGCGCCTGCAGGCGCGCCAGTCCAGGACGGCGCCGGCCATGCCAGCGACATTCCCTTCTTCTTCAACACGCAGGCCATCAAGTACGAGGCGAGCACCACGCCGCGCGACAATGCCATGGGCAAGGCGATCAGCGCCTACCTGGTGAATTTCGCGAAGTCGGGAAATCCGAATGGCGCGGGACTGCCGGCCTGGCCCCGTTACGAGCCCGCGAAGGACGAGATCATGGACTTTTCGGCCAGCGGCAAGGCGGTGGCGGGCCGTGATCCCTGGGGAAGCGACAAGGGCGCCCCGCGATAGATGATCCTCGCTCGATGTCGACGGCGCCGCGGCTCGTGCGGCGGCTACTGCCGCGCGCCGGTGATCGGCGAGGCGCTGCCGTTGCGCAGCAGGCTGCCTGCCAGTGAACCGTCCTTCGATAGCGTTACGTCGTAATCGACCCGCGCGGCCTTGCCATTGAACGTGAGATCGTAGCCCCAGCGGGCGGTGGAGTCCTTGACCGCGCCGGTGAGCGTCGAAGCCGCCATGCCAGGCAGGTCGGGTCTGCAGCTTCCGGTCAGCATGTCGCCCTTCTGCACGATGGTGCAGTGGATGGACGACACCTTGCCGTTGAAGGTGTTGTCGATCTTCCAGGTGCCCGAGAAGTCCGCCGCCGCAGCGAGCATGGGCAGGAGCACCGCCGCGCCGAGAAGCAGCATGCGCCTCATCGCGGCGAACCCGTACGCATTGAGCAGACCTCCGGGCGGCAATTCGGCGATTGCTTCATGTGCGCGACTCCCCTGTCAGCGCTCAGGATGCCTCAATTACCGGCGCTTGGCACCTTTGCGATGCGGCTTCGGCCGGCTGGCCGACGGCGCGTTGTCGACGTCGAGCGCAAAGGCCTGGCCGCGGATGCGGACCTTGGCCAACCGCTCCAGCACCGCCTTGGGCAGCATCGCCGGCAGCCGCACCAGCGTGTACGTGGCGCGCACGTCCACGCCATTGATCTGCTGGCCGGTCAGCCGCGCTTCATTGGCGATCGCGCCCACGATGTTGCCCGGCGTCGCGCCATGGCGGTGGCCCACTTCCAGACGCCAGGTGATCTGCTTGCCGTCATCTTCGAAGGCGTAGCCGCCGTCGGGTACGGCGGGCAGGTCAGGGGCCGGATCCTTGTCGCGCCGCGGCTTGCGTTTCTCGTCGTCAGCGTCCCGCGAATGATCGCGGGCAGGCGGCGCGTAGCTGTGCGCGGGCGCGGCGGATTGCACGGGCGCTCCGCCTTCCACCAGCGATGCGATGGCGGCTGCGATGCTGAGCAGATCCGCGCCGGTCTCCAGCGCCACTTCCTGCACGGCCTTGCGATGGAAGTCCGCCGTGCCCTGCACCAGCGCTTCGCCAATGCGCGCCTTGAACTTTGCCAGCCGCCTGGTGTTCACGTCTTCGGCCGTGGGCAGGCTCAGGGGCTCGATGGTCTGCTTCGTCGCGCGCTCGATCAGGCGCAGCAGGTTGCGCTCGCGCGGCGCGATGAACAGGATGGCTTCGCCGCTGCGGCCGGCGCGGCCGGTGCGGCCGATGCGGTGCACGTAGGATTCGGTGTCGTACGGAACGTCGTAGTTCACCACATGCGTGATGCGCTCGACGTCGAGCCCGCGCGCCGCCACGTCGGTGGCGACGAGGATGTCGATCTTGCCGGACTTCAGTTGCGCCACGGTCTTTTCGCGCATCGCCTGGGGAATATCGCCATTCAGCGCGACTGCTGCAAAGCCGCGCGCCTGCAGCCGCTCGGCAAGGTCGGTGGTCGACTGCTTGGTGCGCACGAACACCAGCATGGCATCGAACTCCGCCGCCTCGACGATGCGCGTCAGCGCGTCCAGCTTGTGCAGGCCGCTGACCATCCAGTACGACTGCCGGATGTTCGCGGCGGTGCCGGACTTGCCCTTGATCACCACTTCGCGCGGATTGCGCAGGTGCGTCTGCGCGATGCGGCGGATGTTCGGCGCCATGGTCGCGGAGAACAGCGCCACCTGTTTTTCCCGCGGCGTCTGCGAAAGGATGGCTTCCATCGCGTCTGCAAAGCCCATGGCCAGCATCTCATCGGCTTCGTCCAGCACCACCGTGCGGATGCCATCGAGCTGCAGCGTGCCCCGCTCCAGGTGATCCATCACCCGACCTGGCGTGCCCACGATCACCTGCGGACCGCGCTTCAGCGCGCTGAACTGCGGCACATAGCTCTGGCCACCATAGATCGGCAGCACGTGGAAGGCATGCTGGCCTGCCGCATATTTCTGGAAGGCCTCGGCCACCTGGATGGCCAGTTCCCGCGTGGGCACCAGCACCAGCGCCTGCGGCACGCGATCCTTCATGTTGAGCCGCGACAGGATGGGCAGCGCGAAGGCCGCGGTCTTGCCGGTGCCCGTCTGCGCCTGGCCGAGGATGTCCGCCCCTTCGAGCATCGCGGGAATGGTGGCAGCCTGGATGGGGGAGGCGGATTCGTAGCCCACGCCTTTGACCGCCCGGACAACGGCTTCCGACAGGCCCAGTTCGGAGAAGGGGACGGCAGCGGTGTCAGGCATGGAAAACTCGGGCGGCGGCGGGGTCGAGAGTGTAATAGACTGCGCGGCCGTTTTTCGGCCTGTTCCCATGCTCTCCACCGTCAATCTCTCGATCCAGTTCGGCGCCAAGCCGCTCTTCGAACAGGTTTCTGTCAAGTTCACCGATGGCAACCGCTACGGCCTGATCGGCGCCAACGGCTGCGGCAAGTCCACGCTGATGAAAATTCTCGGCGGCGATCTGGAGCCCAGTTCCGGCGAGGTGATCCTGCAGGCCGGGCTGCGCATGGGCAAGCTGAACCAGAACCAGTTCGGCTACGAGGATCAGCGCGTGCTCGATGTGGTCATGCAGGGCCACCAGGAAATGTGGCAGGCGCTCACCGAGCGCGACCGCATCTACGCAAATCCGGAATCCACCGACGACGACTACATGCGCGCCGCGGAACTGGAGGGCAAGTACGCCGAATACGGCGGCTACGATGCCGAGGCCCGCGCCAGCGCCATCCTGGTGGATGCGGGTCTCGATGAGCCTCTGCACAACGGCCCGATGCGCGAAGTGCCGCCGGGCCTCAAGCTGCGCGTGCTGCTGGCGCAGGCGCTGTTCTCGCGGCCCGATGTGCTGCTGCTCGACGAGCCCACCAACAACCTCGACATCAACTCCATCCGCTGGCTCGAAGGCGTGCTCAACGACTACGAAGCCACGATGGTCATCATCAGTCACGACCGCCACTTCCTGAACCAGGTCTGCACGCACATCGCGGACCTCGACTTCCAGCAGCTCAAGATCTATCCCGGCAACTACGACGACTTCATGCTGGCGTCCGTGCAGGCCCGGCAGCGCGTCGAGGCCGCCAACGCCAAGGCGCGGGACCAGATCTCGGACCTGCAGGAATTCGTGCGCCGCTTCTCGGCGAACGCGTCGAAGGCGCGCCAGGCCACCTCGCGCCGCAAGCAGCTCGAGAAGATCAAGATCGAGGAGATCAAGCCCTCCTCGCGCCAGAATCCCTACATCCGCTTCGAACAGGCGAAGAAGCTTTACCGCTCCGCGGTCACGATCGAGAAGCTGACCTTCGGCTATCCCGGCTCCGACGTGAAGGTGCTGCGCGACATCGGCTTCAACGTGCAGGCCGGCGAACGCATCGCCATCATCGGTCCCAACGGCATCGGCAAGACCACGCTGATGCGCTGCATCGCCGGCGAGCTCAGGCCCGACAAGGGGCGCATCGAGTGGGTGGAGAACGCCGAGCCTGGCTACATGCCACAGGATCCGCAGGCCGAGTTCGCCGAGAAGACCGACCTGTTCCAGTGGATGTCGGTGTACGCAGGCAAGGCCGACGCCGATCAGCTCGTGCGCGCCACGCTGGGCCGGCTGCTGTTCTCCGGCGACCAGACGAAGAAGTCGGTGAAGGTGCTGTCGGGCGGCGAGAAGGGCCGCATGATCTACGGAAAGCTGATGCTCACCCGGCCCAATGTGCTGCTGATGGATGAACCCACCAACCACATGGACATGGAAACCATCGAGTCGCTGCAGATCGGTCTGGAGAAGTACGCGGGCACGCTGATCTTCGTGTCGCATGACCGCGAGTTCGTCAGCGCGCTGGCCACGCGCATCATCGAGATGAAGTCCGACGGCACCATTGCCGACTACAATGGCACCTACGATGAATACCTGCGCTCGCAGGGCGTGGCGGTGTAGCCGGCGGTTGGGGGCCGATCCGAAGCGCGACTACCGGGACCATGTTGCGAAGGTGGGCCTTCGTCACTGAACCCGGCGCAGGGAAGCATCAGCCTGCCTGCGTGTCGAACGAGCGCAGCCAGGCCACGAATGCATCCTGCGGCAGGGGCTTGCCAAAAAGGTAACCCTGCGCCACGTCGCAGTCCATGCCGGCGAGTACCCGCGCAACCGCTTCGGTTTCGACGCCCTCGGCCACCACGCGGTAACCGAAGCGATGCGCCAGCTCGATCACGGCACGCACGATATGGCGGTTGCCCTCGTTGCCGTCCAGTCCTTCGATCAGCGTGCGATCGATCTTCAGTTCATCGGCCGGCATGTCCTTGAAGCTCACCAGCGAGGAATAGCCGGAGCCGAAGTCGTCGATGGATACACGCACACCGCGGCCGCGAAGCTGCGAGAGCGCGGCGAAGCTGCGCTCGGGATTGCGCACCACCGAATCCTCGGTGATCTCGAGCACCAGATCCCCGGGTTCCGATCCCCAGATCGGCATCGACGCCAGCAGGTGCGGCATCAGGTGACCCGAGTCGAGCACGCTGGGCGGGATGTTGATGGAGACCGGCAGGCGTCCCCAGCGTTCGGGCCACTCGGCGCGCTGGCGTTGCGCGGCGTCGATGGCGAACCAGGTAATGGCTTCGATACGCGTGGTCTTCTCGGCAATCGGCAGGAAGCTGCCCGGCGCCAGCAGACCGCGGGAGGGATTGTTCCAGCGCAGCAGTGCTTCGGCGCCGCAGGGCGCGCGCGTCTTCAGGTCGACCTTCGGCTGGAAGTACAGCTCGAATTCCGAGCGATCCAGCGCGCGGTCGAATTCATGCTCCACCGCCCAGGAATCCACCACCTCGCCGGCGTCGGCTTCGCGGAAGGTGCGGAAGGGCATGCCGCCATCACGCGCAGCCGACAACGCCAGTTCCGCGCTGCGGGCCAGCGTGCCGGCGTCCGTGCCATGCTCCGGATACAGCGCAAGGCCAATCACCGGCTCGAGTTTCACTTCATAGTCGTCGACGGGGAATGAACCACCGCCGAGGCGGCCGAACTTGCCGGCGGCCAGCTCCGCATGTCCCTGGTTGCGCAGATTCTGCAGCAGGATCCAGAACTTCTTGTGCTGAATGGGGACGATCCTGTCCCCATCGCGCAGTGCGTTCTGCAGTTTGGCGCGCAGCAGGCCCGACAGCCGTGCCGCCGCCGAGGGGCCCAGTGCCGTTCCCACGCGCTCAAGCTGGTCCACATGCACCGCGAGCAGCGCCATCCGCTCACCGCTGGCTGCGCAGTGCGCCATGGCGTCCTCGAGCACGCGTAGTGCCTGGGCTTCGCCACCGCCTGGAGTACGGATCGCTTCCATGCGCCGCAGCCTAGAGATAGTACTCGCGGGGATCGATGCCCCAGGCACCGGGTTGCAGGCCCTGCACGATCCACAGTGCGCCGGGTTCGTCGGCGTTGCTGGACGCCTCGGCGAGATCGATGACGGGGAACTCGCTGCGCATCTGCTTGCTCTTGTCGAGGATCAGCATCACCTTCGGGCGCAGTCTGCGCAACGCGTTCTGCTCCACGACGATGCCCACCTCCCCGGTGTTCAGTTCCACCAGGCTGGCGGTGGGAAAGATGCCGACCACGCGGATGAAGCGTTCGATCAGTTCGTCCTGGAACAGCTTGCCGGACGAGTCGATCAGCGACTGCATCACCGCATAGGTGGACAGCGCCTGGCCATTGGGCCGTTGCGAGGTCATCGCATCGTAAGTGTCGACCAGGCCGGCGATGCGCCCGAACAGCGGGATGGCATTGCCCTGCAGCCTGTCGGGATAGCCGCTGCCGTCATGCCGTTCGTGGTGCGTGCGCACCATCTCGTAGACCTTCGGATTGATGTTGCCCGTCTCGTCGAGGATTGCGAGGCTGTGTTCGACATGGCTGCGTACCTGGGCGGTCTCCGCTTCGTTCAGCGGCGCGCTGCGGGTGAGCAGTTCGCGCGGCACGCGTGTCTTGCCGATGTCGATCAACAGGCCGCCCATGCCCAGGATCTCCAGATTCCGCCGGTCGAATCCCAGCGACTTGCCGAACACCACCGCCCAGATGGAGGCAGCGAGGGCATGGTTGTACAGATAGTCGTCGGTCTCCTTCATGCGCAGCACGAAAGCCATCGCGTCCGTGCTCTGCAGCACGCAGTCGATGATCGGCAGGACCACGCGCTCCACCGCGGAAACGTCCAGCTCGCCGCCGGCGCGCAGCTCGGTCATCACGCCCGACATCACCTTGTGGGCTTCCTGCCAGGTGTACTTGGCGCGGCCGATCTGCAGTTGCAACTGCGCGCGCTCGTCGGGGGTCTCGAGGACCTGCAGTGTCGAGACTTCGCGGACCGCGCGGCGCCAGGGGAGCCACGATCTGCGGGGGGCGTTCAACGGTGGTTTGGGCTTCTCGGGGGGCGGCGCGACGCTCTGCCGGGCGAAGATCACCGGCGGCGATTGCGCCTGGCCCGGCAGCATCATCTGCTCCAGGCACTCGCGCAGCAGCGCGCTGTCGTCCTCCATGCGCTTGCTGCCGTATTCGGGGAAATTGAAGACCAGCGATGCATCGCTCTTGCCGGGGTCCACCAGCACGAATTCGCAGTTCTCCTTGATCCACTTCACCTCGCGCAGGCTGCGCACGCAGAAGCTCTGGAACTTCAGCGGCGTCTCGAGCCACGGCCGGTCGAGTTCCTCGATGAACATGCCGGGCTGCAGGTGCCGCGGGTCGATCTTGTGAAGCGCTTTTGCCATGGAATCCTGTCGTCTCCCGACCATCGGGAAACAGCTGGATGTCTTTTACAAGAGCCGGCCGGAGGGCGCCGTGATGCAGGCCCCGGCGGATGCGTGAAACGCTGCAGATTGGCGGAGATCGGCCGTAAACCCGTTTGCCGGTGGCGTGGCCGCGGGCCGGATTCTGTCTAATGCAGCGGGGCAGTCATCGCGTCTGCGGTCACGTAATTTCAGTCCAGCGCGAAGCCTCGCGGGCGCTTCTCAGTGCTGCGGTGACAAAGGCCAGACCGCGCAGCCCCTCATCCATGCCGGGGTAGTTTCTTGCCGGGGCCTCGCCGCGCGCGATGCGGCGCACATCGGCGGCGAAGCGCCGGTACAGCGTGGCGAAAGCCTCCAGGTACCCTTCGGGATGACCCGCGGGAAGGCGCACTGCGTTGCGCGCATCGGCCGAGGTGAAGTCCTTCCCCGCGCGACGCATCTGCACCGCTCCGGTGGCAGGCTTGAACAGCAGTGTGTCGGGTTCGAGCTGGCGCCATTCCAGCGCCGCAAGCGTGCCGTACAAGCGGATCGACAGGTCGTTCTCTTCGCCGCAGCACACCTGCGAGCAGACCAGCGTGCCTTTCGCACCTCCCGAAAACCTCAGCAGCAGGTTTGCGTCATCGTCGAGTCGACGGCCCGCCACGAAATGCGTGACGTCGGCGCTCACCGCCGTCACCGTCTGGCCCGTGACGAACTCGGCGAGATGATGTGCATGCGTGCCGATGTCGCCCAGTGCACCACCGGCACCGGCCCGCGCCGGGTCCGTGCGCCATGCCGACTGCTTCTGCCCGGATTGTTCCAGCGGCTGCATCAGCCAGTCCTGCAGGTACTGCACATGGACTTTGCGCAGCGTTCCCAGCTGGCCATCGGCCACCAGCGCCCGGGCCTCCAGCACCGCGGGGTATCCCGAGTAGGTGTGCGTGAGCCCGAGCAAACGGTTGCTCTTCTGCACCAGCCTCGCGAATTCCCGGCCCTCGGTCTCCGACAGTGCCAGCGGCTTGTCGCACATGACGTGGATGCCGGCCTCGAGGAAGGCGCGCGCCACCGGCAGGTGCAGGTGATTGGGGGTGGCGATGATCACGAAGTCGATGCCATCGGCGAGGGCGGCCTCGGTGCGCGCCATGTCTTCGTAGGACGCGTAGCTGCGCGCCAGGCGCCAGTCCGCGGCGCTGGCCGCGGCGGTGGCGGGATCCGACGAAAGCGCGCCGGCGATGAGCGTCGCCTCGCTGTCGAGCTGCGCGGCAATGCGGTGCACGGCGCCGATGAAGGCGCCGCGGCCACCGCCCACGATGCCTGCCCGCAGGCGCCGCTGGTCAATGGGATGCGTCATGAACGAAAGGCCTCCCTGCCCAGACCCTGCACGGCGATGCCCTGCGCGGGCAGCACCTCGTGCTGCAAGCTGTACATGGCCGCAGCCGCCTCGTCGATGGCGCGTGTGAACGCCAGCGATCCCTTGAGGATGGGCGCAAGCAGTGCCGGATCCTGTATCCGGGCGGGAGGATACTCGTGTTCCACCACCAGCCAGGTCTTCGCCGGATCGATGTCGAGCAGCTCGCGCGCGGCAAGCTGGTGGTCCAGCCAGTCGACGCTGCGGTTCTGCAGGTAGGCCAGCGGATCGTGGCGCGCGGTGCCGGGCAGTTCGTGTTCGCAGAGCACGGTCTGCTTCTTCCACGCATTGCCCTGGTCGGCGGGTAGCGGTGAAGGTGCGCCATTTCTCCAGTCGCCGCGCTGCAGGGTCTGTCCGCCATAACCCCACGCGGACACCCCCCGCGCATCGATCACCTGGCCCTTCACGTGGAAGCCGGTAATCAGGAAGTTGTAGCCCTGGTCTTTCAGATACTGGAACACAGAACGGGAATCCTGCCCCATCAGGATGGCGTGCGAGGGATCGTAGTGGATGCGGAACTGCTCGCCCACGCCATGACGCTCGCAGATCCGGTGCAGCGCGATCCACGGGCCCGGCGCATAGGCGATGTTGTTGTGCCAGCGGTCCGTCACCACCCAGCCCGGCATGGGGCATTGCTCCACGCGATACACCAGGCCCCGCGCCTTTGCCTCCTTGAGCAGGGGAATGAACTCTGCCTCGAACATCGCCAGGTTCTGCTCCATCTCGAGTGCGGGATTGCGGCCGACGAAGCCGCAAACCGCATCCACTCCCAGCAGCACCGCGGCATCGAACACCCGCAGCATGAACTCCTGCTTGCGGCGCCGCGCCGCGGGGTCGGCGGCCAGCATGTTGTCGAAGTAGCCGATGTCGGAAAGCTGCGTGCCGGTGGCGCGCATCGCCGCAAGCACGCGCGCGGCGCGGGTGCGATCGAAAGGCGTGCGCAGGTCGAGATGGTTCGCCACCGGATCGAGCAGTGCTTCGGCGGGTACATCGGCCTGGCTGGGATGCAGCGCCGCGGATAGCTGGATGGCCGGGCAGTCCAGTTGGCGCGCGAACTGCAGCCAGTCCACGATGGCAAGGTCGGGGTCGGCGTCGCGGCGATCACGCGGCGTCAGTTCCTGCAGGGCAGCCGTCAGCAGGCTCAGTCGCATGGGCCTGGGTTCGAACGCGCGCGCCGTCATGTCTACCCCTTTTTTCCGGAAACGTCAGAATAGCCGTTCCATGAACCCGACGACGCAATTGCATGCCTTCCGGGGCAGGGGGCTGGCACGCCTCCTGGCCGTGCTGCTGGTGGCGCTGAACCTCAGGGGCGCCATCACCTGCGTAGGTCCGCTGCTGAAGGACATCCAGGCGCATTTCGGCCTCAATGGAACGGAGGCGGGCTTCCTGACGTCGCTGCCGCTGTTCGCGTTCGGCTTCCTGTCGCCCTATGCCGCGCCGTTGGCGCGCCGGTTGGGGATGGAGCAGTCGGTGTTGCTGTCGATGCTGTTGCTGGTCGCAGGCATGTGCCTGCGGTACGTCGAAGGCGAGACCTGGCTGTTCATCGGTACGGCGTTCATCGGCTGCGGCATCGCGTTCAACAACGTGCTGCTGCCGGGACTGTTGCGGCGGGATTTTCCCGCGCAGCTCACGCTGGCGACGGCGCTGTTCACCATGGTGATGGTCATCTGCGGTGGTCTGGGCTCTGGCATCTCCATCCCGCTGGCGGACCGATGGGGCTGGCGCATCTCGCTGCTGTCGTGGGTGGTCCCCGCGTTGCTGGCGCTGGCCATCTGGCTGCCGCAGCTGCGCGCGCACAGCGCTCCGGCGAAGGCCGTGAAGCATGGGTCGCTGTGGAACCAGCCTCTGGCCTGGCAGGTGAGCCTGTTCATGGCCTGCCAGGCCACCGCCTTCTACGTGATGATCGCCTGGTTCCCGAGCATGATGCGCGACCTCGCGGGGACCAGCGCGGCGCGGTCAGGCGTCATCCTGTTCATCTACCAGATCTTCGTGCTGGCCTCGGTGATGATCACGCCGGTGTTCATCCATCGCATGCGGGACCAGCGGATGATCGCCGTGGTACTCAGCGGCCTGATTCTCGCCGGGTATGTGGGGCTGTATCTCGATGCCGCGCATGCACTGCCGTGGATGATCGTGATGGGGCTGGGATCAGGCGGCGCGCTGGTGCTGTCGATCACCCTCTTCAGCCTGCGCGTGGAGTCCGCGGCGCAGAGCGTGGCCATGTCGGGCATGGCACAGGCCGTGGGGTATCTGGTGGCCGCGGTCACGCCCATCTGCATCGGGTACATCCACGACCGCACCCGGCAGTGGACGGCCGCATTGCTGCTGATGATTGGCGTGGTGCTGGTGCAACTGGTATCGGGATACCTTGCCGGCAGGTCGTTGAAGATCCGCGCAGCCTGACATGGACGGCATCTTTGCGAGCATCGAACACTGGCCGCTGTCCGTTTGGGCCCGCGAGGATCAGTACGCCTATTTCATCGCGCTGATTTTCCACGCCTGGGGCATGGCACTGCTGGCAGGCGGCGGCATCGTCGTTTCGCTGCGTGCCATGGGCGTGGGTGACGGCGCGGCGCTGGCGCAATGGCGCGGCGTGTTGCCCCTGATGGCGTGCGGCGTGCTGCTGGCCGTGCCCTCCGGCCTGGTGCTGCTGGTTGCCTATCCCGCCAAGGCATTCACCAATCCCGTGTTCGGCATCAAGTTCGCCTGCCTGATCGCGGCGGCAGTGCTGACGCGCCGTCTGCTCGGCGCGCCACGCGCGCGCGGTGCTGGCGCGTTGAACCTGTTGCTGTGGCTGGGCGCGGTGGCCGCGGGCAAGTTGCTGCTGCACACCTACCGCGTGCTGACGGTGACCTGATGGACACGCCGCTGCTGCACGGCATCCAGGCGCTGATGACCACGCGTTGGGGTTGGCCCATCGCCGAATGTTTCCACTTCATCGGGTTGTGCCTGCTGTTCGGCACCGTCGGGTTCTTCGACCTGCGGATGCTGGGCGTGGTTCGCGGCATCGAATTGCGGGCGATGCACCGGATGATCCCGTTCGGCATCGCGGGTTTCTGCATCAGCGTCATCACGGGCCTGATGTTCGTGGCCGCAACGCCGGATCAATATCTGCACAACCCCGCGTTCCTGACGAAAATGACTTTCATGCTGCTGGCGGGAACCAACATGACGCTGTTCTATGCCATCGCTGCCCGCACGGTGTGGCTGACCGGCGCAGCGCAGTTGCCGCCCTGGCCCGCCCGCGTCTTTGGCGCCGTCTCGCTGCTGTGCTGGGTGGCGGTGATCACCTGCGGAAGGGTGATCACCGCCTTCAGGCCACCGGCTTATTACTGGTGTCCCTGGTGCTAGTCCGCGCCTACTTCGGCGCCAGGCGGTACAGCCCGCCCGTTGCCGAGTCTTCCAGCAGCCACAGCGCGCCATCCGGCGCCTGCGCCACATCGCGCACGCGAAAGCCCACCACCCAGCGCTCCGCCGGCCTCGCAGTGGCGCCCTCGACGATGATGCGGTTCAGTGTGCCGCTGCCCAGGCCACTGACGAAGGCCGAGCCCTTCCACTGCGGGAACAGGTTGCCGCTGTAGAACATCAGGTTGCCCGGCGCGATGACGGGATTCCAGTAGATGACGGGCTTGGCCAGATCGGCGCGCGTGTCGGGGCTGGCGATCGGCACGCCATCGTAGTTGGCGCCGTACACCACCAGCGGCCAGCCATAGTTCCTGCCCGGCTCGATGAGATTCAGTTCATCGCCGCCGCGCGGGCCATGCTCCACTTCCCACAGCTTGCCGTCCGGCGCGAAGGCGAGGCCATAGGGCGTGCGATGACCCGACGACCATGTTTCCGATGGCGTGAGATTGTCGCCCTTGAACGTGTACGTGCGCACCGGTTTGGCCGTCTTGGCGGCCTCGGAGTCCTTCGGCGGGTCGATCACTTCCACCGAGTTTGCGCCCTTCTTGCCGGCCTGCGGATTGCCGGGCGCGGGCTTGCCGTCCAGCGTCAACCGCAGGATCTTTCCGGCGGGTTGGTTGGGATCTTGCGCGGGGGTGAAGCGTTGCCGCTCGCCCACAGTCAGATACAGCAGCTTCTTGTCGGGCGAGAAGGCCACGGCTGCTCCTTGCTGGCCGCCCTTGCCCTTGATGGGGTCGCGCCAGATCACTTTCAGGCCCGCCAGCGTGGGCGCGCCCTTGGTATCCAACGTCGCGTGCGCCAGCGCCAGGCTCGACGTGGCCGGATCTTCTCCAGGCTCGGAGTAGGTGAGATAGACCCCGCGATCCTTGTCGAAGGTGGGCGCGGTGTAAATGCCCAGCAGTCCATTCTGCCCGCCGAACTGCACGGCCGGCACGCCGCTCACCTCGGTCTTCTGGCCCTGCTGCGTGGCGAGAAACACCTTGCCACCTTTCTCGGTGATCAGCATGCGGCCGTCGGGCAGGAAGGCGATGCGCCAGGGCAGGTTGAACTCCGCGACCTTCGTGATCGCAAAAGGTTTCTCCGCGGTGGGCGCCTGCGTGCCTGCGTTGATCTGCGCCAGTGCCGGGGTAACTGCCAGTGCCAACAGCCAACTGATTTTCATCGCGCGCTCCTGGTTCGCATGGGCGGAACGCGGAGTATAAACATGGATAAATCGGCCCGGCCTGCCACATCGGCGGGCCGAGACGGTATATTTCCGGCCCCCGCCGGAGGCTTTTCAGTGACCGAAACATTTCCCGACCGCCTGAGCGTCGATCCCGCCAGCAAGTACCACGATGCGAAGCTGCTGGAGCGCAACATCGGTATCCGCTTCAACGGCGCAGAACGCACCAATGTCGAGGAATACTGCATCTCCGAAGGCTGGATCCGCGTGGCCATCGGCAAGACGCTGGATCGCAGGGGCAGGCCGCTGACGGTGCAGTTCAAGGGCAAGGTCGAGCCCTTCTTCAAGGAGTGAGCGGGTCCACCGCGTTCTTCCCGCTGGAGCGGGCGGAGAATCTTCACGACGGCTATGTGAAGACCTTCGTGGCGGCCGGGCACGACCTGGTGCTCGTGCAGCAGGGCGGCGTGCCGGCCATCCTCGAAGGCATATGCCCGCATGCGGGTCATCCCTTCACCCGCTCGCGGATCGTTGGCCCCAACCTGCGCTGCGACATGCATGGTTATCTGTTCGACGCGCACAGCGGTGTGTGCACCTACTACACCGAAGGGCCCTGCCGAGCGCTGCGCGTGTATCCGCATGAACTGCGCAACGGCATGATCGGCGCGTTGCTGCAGCTTATAGTCACGGAGTGACAACACTTCTTGCCGCGCTGGCCCTGGGTGGCCTCAGCGCCTATCTCCCTCTCGATCTTCCGCCTTCGCAGGCGCGGCAGATGACGCTGCTGTTTGCGCTGGCCGATGAGACGGTGATGCGGCGGCCCATATCCCTGTCGGCTGTCGATGATGCAATGACGCGCGCCTGTCCCAGGGATCCCTCGCTCTGCGATGACATCGAGTCATGGCTGTCGCGTTATCGCTCGCGCATGGCCGTGACCACGCTCGAGGCCGAGGTGGCCCTCGCGGACGACACGAGCGTGCCGCTGGCCAATCGTCGCGGGCTGCGCTCCGACGATGCATGGTGGTTTGCCGCGACTGCCGCCTGGCAGCCCGCGGATCATCTGCTGCTGAGCGCGGGCGCCACGGCTCGCGATGGGGAGGTCGTTCCAACGGGCTCGCTGCTCAGCGCGGGTTACGACTTCGCGCGACTCGACGTGGGATTCCGCGACCGCTGGAGTTCACCGCTTGCCGACAGCGCCTGGCTGCAGAGCACTGAAGCTGCGACCATGGCATCGGCCAGCCTCTCCAACGAACGGCCGCTGGGGCGCCTGCGTCTGCGCTACGAACTCAATGTGTCGCGGATGTCCCTGTCGCGGCGGATCGTCGATGGCGATGTGCTCACGCAGGGACATCCGCTGCTGGCCGGACTGCATCTGTCGGTGCAACCCGCGCCGGGCTGGTCGCTGGGTGCGGCGCGGCAGTTGCAGTACGGAGGAGGGTCGCGCGATGCGCGGCTCCCTTCGCTGCTGCGGGCCTTCTTCGCGCCGAATCATTACGACAACTTCCGCACCGGCAGGCCCGAGGAGTTCGGCAACCAGCAGGCCGCGTGGAGCAGCAGCTTCATCTATCCCGGCGCAAAGCCCGTCGTGGTGTCGATGGAGTTTGCCGGCGAGGACACTTCGCATGGCACGCCCGGGCGCCTGGGGAACGCCGGCATCACGCTGGGCGTGGAGATCCCGCGGCTGTGGCACGACATGGGCCTGCGCTACGAAGCGTCGGAATGGCAGAACGGCTGGTATACGCACCACCTGTACACGGACGGCCTGGTCAATCGCGGTCAGGTGACCGGCCACTGGGGCGCTGCGTGGCGTGCGTCCGGCGACGACGTGGGCGGCCAGAGCCACTCGTTGTCGCTGCAATGGAATCTGCGCAATGCGCGCTCGCTCGAGTTGCAATGGCGGACGCTGCGCAACGACGCGTATTCGCCCATCCCCTACCGGCGGGCGATGGAATTCGCCGCGCGGTACAGCCAGCCCCTGGGCAGGCTCCAGGCCGGCGGTGGCGTGATGCTCGGCAGGGATGTGTACGGCGATCGCTACTATCGGCTGTCGGCCTTTGCCCGCCCGCGCCAGCAGGGTGATGCGCTGGGCAGCGAGGCCGCCGCCACAGGGCCTTTCGACGCATCGATCTTCGTCGACGTGGGTGCGTCGCTCACCCACCTCAGGATATCGACAGATGCGCCGGGAGCGCCTTCCACGACCATCGGTTCCAGGCTTTCACCCCATGTGGCTGTGGGGCTGCGCCGCGCGGCATGGAGCCACAGCGACCTGGGTGTGCGCCTCGAACTGGATCGTGACTCCGGCTACACATTGATGGCGCTGCGCGCCCTCGACTATCGGTATCGTCTCGGGACATCGCTTGCGCTCACCGCCTTTCTCGGTGCCGCGCGAATGAGTGGACCGCTCGCGGCATATGGGTACTACGCCGGCGGCGGTCTGCAATGGCGCGATGCTCGCCCTCGCTGGGATGTGAACCTGGACCTGCGCTATGGCGACAAGCTGGCGCGCGACGAGCTGGCGCCCGATGGCACCCTGCAGGGAAATGCCGATACTTTCCGCGACGTGTTCAGCGCCGCGGTGTACCTCAGTCGCCGCTTCTAGGCCTATTTCGCCGGGGGCGTCGTGCTGCCGGGCGCAGTGTCGACCGGGGGTGGCGTGCCCGGCGGCGTCGTGTCGGCAGGTGGCGTCGTCACGGGTGGCGGCGTGTCCGGTGTCGCTGCCGGCGTCGTGCCGGTGCCGGTGGCCGTGTCCGAAGCGCTCGTGGAAGGATTGCGGTTGCACGCGCCCAGCAGGGCGCACAGGGCGAGCAGTGCGGCAAGAGGAGCTTTCATTGCAATGCCTCGTGTGTCAGGAGTGCACAGAGTCTGGAGGCTCCCGGGCCTCGCGCCACAGTCGTCGGTTGCGGTGGATTACCGTCGGCGTAGTCCTGGATTATCGTCGGACAAATGCGGGGCCCGCCCGCCATGCGAAGGCGCCCGCGATCACTTGCGCGCGTCGCGGCTCCAGTACTGGTAGGGCGAAGTGCCCTGCGCCAGCAACGTCGTGTCGAAGAACACGATGTGGCGCGGCGTGATGCGCTGGATGTCGAAGCGCCGGATTGCGCGCTCCTCGGAGATTCGCACCAGCTCGTATTTCTTCAGCAGCGGCATGAAGCGCGGATCTTTCGAATCGATGACCTCGGAGGTGCCATCGATCTGGATGCTGAACCAGGTCTTGGCGCCGCCCTCGGCCACGGTCCAGCCATCGGCGCGCACGGCGCTGATATTCGGATTGTGCTTCAGATGCGAGAGCTTCTCGGTGCCTTTCTCCGATACGGCGTAGAAGACCTTCTCATCCTTGTCGAGCACGAAATCGATGGTGGTGTTGGTCGGCCGGTCGCGGTACACGGTTGCCATCGAGAATCGTTCGCGACCCGGCAATGCCTTCACCACAAGCTGCCAGATCTGCTCGTTGTCGAGGTGCTTGTAGTTGTTCCAGTACTGCCTGCTGGCCGTGGAGATCACATCGGTGCCAAAGGTCACCGTATGGCATTCGGAGCAGGTCCAGCCGGGCGGAAAGCGTGGGTGATCGGCGCTGCGCACCTGTTTGGGCGTTATTACCGGCCCTGGCACCACGCGGCCATCCTGGGCGATCTGGCGCGCGGGAGCGGACTCTTCGGCGGCCGCGGCAATGCCGCCAGCCAACAGCAGGGCGCAGATCAGGATCGGAGAAGGATGGCGCGACATGGGAATTCCTGCCAATCAGGTGTCTGTCGCGCCATTTTACATCCGCTTGTGCCCGGCTGCTTCAGTCCACGATTGACTGGTAAACCAGTGTTTCGAACTGCGCTGACATCGCCGCGCCATCGGCGCTGCCCATCTTCTGCACCATGAAGACGGCCACCAGATCTTCGGTGCGATCCACGAAGAAGTGCGTGCCCGCGGCGCCGGACCAGCCGAAGGTGCCCGCCGAGGTGAGATTGCCGGCCTGCGCGGGATCGGTGACCACGCGCACGCCGAGGCCGTAACCCTCGCCGCGTACCTTGCCGCCGGTGGCACTGCCGCGCGCCACGCCCTCGGGAAGGTGGTTCGAGTCCATCAGGTCGACGGTCTTGCGCGACAGCAGCCGCACGCCATCGAGTTCGCCGGAGTTCACCAGCATCTGCGCAAAGCGCCCATAGTCGGCTGCGGTGGCCGAGACGCTGAAGCCACCAAGTACCTTGGTCGACATGCCCGGCGCGTCCAGCGCGCCGGTGGGTACCAGCTTGCCTGCGGCGTCGGGGCCGTAGATCACTGCGAACTGGTCCTTGGCGGAATCGGGTCGACCGAAGAACATGTGCTTGAGCTTCAGCGGTTCGATGATGCGCTTGCGCACGAACTCGTCGAAGGGCATGCCCGAGATCACCTCGACCAGCCTGGCCTGCACGTCATGCGATACGGAGTACACCCACTGGGTGCCGGGCTCATAGGCCAGTGGCAGCGTGCCCAGCCGCTTGGTGAGGTCGGCCAGCGTTCCGCCCAGCACGTTGGCATCGCGGTAGGCCTTGTCTATGCCGCGATCACCGGCCGGTCCGTACAGGAAGCCGGCGGTGTGCCGAAACACATCCTCGATCGTGGGCTGGCGCGCGGGATCCTTGAGTATCATGCGGCCGCCCGCATCGCCGGCATACAGCTTCAGGTTCGACAGTTCGGGCAGGTATTGCGCCACCGGATCGGAGAGCTGGAAACGACCTTCCTCGTACAGCATCAGCAGCGCGACGCTGGTGATGGGTTTGGTCATCGAATACACGTAGAAGTAGGTGTCTTTCGACATCGCGCGGTTGGCGGCGATGTCGGCGAGCCCATAGGCGTCCTCGTGCACCACCTTCCCGTGGCGCGCCACCCAGGTCACCACGCCACTGATCTTTCCCTCATCCACAAGTTTGTGGAAGTGCGCATCGAGCCGCTGCAATCGCTCGGCGGACATGCCAGCCATCGTGCCGCTTGCGGCCGGGGCACCTACCTTCTGCTGGCAGCCTGCCAGGCCAGCCGACAGCAGCGCCAGCATCAGGGTTGCGGCCTTGATCGAGTCATTCGCGAGTTTCATTGTCCTGCCTTGTTGCAGCGCCGTTGCGTCGCCCCTGCGAATCACTCCCACCCAGTCGGGGAATTCAGCGTGGTAGTGAAGCCCATGGCTTCGATCTCGTGCACCAGGCCATCGGCGCCGATCTTGAAGATATGAGCCGCCGGCAGGTCGAAGGGCGCAAAGGGCATGTTCTTCTTGTTGCGTTCGACCAAGGTGCCATCCAGGGCCTTTACCTTGTAGGGAAGGTTGGTCATCGGATGGCGGAAATGCGACAGGCCCATCACGAGGCCGGTCTGCGGATCCGCCGCGAACACGCGCCGGTTCTCGATCTTGTCGATGTACTGGAAGGTGTTGGTGCTGAGCTGGCCACGGCAGTCACGCGCCACCTTGGGTTCGGCTGCAGCGCCGGGAATGGCAGGCGCCGTGGACGGCTGACCGCTGGCGGTGATCATGCCATTCTCGTGGCGTTCGCAGTCGGGCGCGAAGGGCGTCAGGTCGCCATTGTTGTCGTCCAGCGCGTCGTAGTAAGAGGCGCCGATCTTGATCAGCTCGTCATGCGACTTGCGCTGCGCGGCAGGAATCTCGGTGAAGATGCCGGGCCGCGGCGTCTGCAGGTTCACCATCTGCGCCTCGCGCACGCTCGACACCAGGTGTTCGGCCTGCACGATCCTGCCGTTGGCGTCGAACTTCAGTCGGATGGCGACAATGGCCGGTTGTTCGACGGGGGGATTCTTCTTCGCGAACTCGGCGCGTTGTTCGGGCGATGATCCCTGCGGCGCCTGCGCTGGCCCGAGGTAGGTAACCATCGCCAGGTATCCGGCCGACTGCGTGACCTCGTCGGGCACGTGGATGGCGAAGGTGCTCGGGCCCTTGACGATGCTCTTCCACAGTCCTTCGCCGGGCTTCATCTTCGTGACGTTCTCGACGAAGGCGACGTCGGCGGCCAGCGGGGCCTTGCCGGGATCATGCGCCACCAGTGCGGCCACGTAGGCATCGGTGGCGGCGATCAGGCAGTCGCGATTGCAGCCGGCGGGAGCCGCGGCTGCTGCTGCTGCGGGTGCCGCGGCATCCGAAGCCTTGTTGCAGGCGCCCAGTGCCAGCAGTACGGCGCCAACCGCCGCAACCGTGAATATCCGCGCCGATGTCGTGCTCAACATGATCCCCTCCGTTTTCGCGACGGTGTTGGTGTCTTCGATCGCGGTCCGATTCTATGCCCGAACCCGTGGTCGCGCGCCAGTGGCAGGCGCAGGGGCGCAGGTGGTCATGCGTTCCGGTCGATCACTTGCCGAAGTCGAAGATCGATGCCTCTTCCGGCCGCTGCATGCCCTGCTCGAAGTACTCCTCCCAGTATCTGGCCCAGGGCCGGCCATAGATGTCGGGCAGTTCGTACTCGAAGCGGGCGCCGGGCGATTTGGGCGTGGCGATGCCCTTGATGGGGAAGATGTGCGGGATGCACTCCATGTACACCATGGGGTCGTTGTCATTCAGATGGCCCAGGCGCTTCCAGGTCTGCACGATGCGCACCGGCTCGACCAGCGATTCGTCGTCATACAGCACGATTTCGTGCTTCATGCCGGCGAGCATGCCGGCCTGATCCTTCACGGGCGTATAGATCTCGACGCTCTGCAGGTGGCTGCTGAATTCGGCGCCGCCATGATTCAGCCAACCCTGGATATTGGACGTCCAGGTGATGAGTGCCTCGCCATCCCAGTGGCCGATGGTCTCGCCATACCACTGCGGCACCGCCGGCCCCAGGCGCGGCACGCCGTCGGATTCGTTGAACTGCCGACCGATGTGGATCTGCGTCAGCAGCGTCTTCGACGAATTGCGCATGTCGAGCACCAGGTCCGGCGTGACCACCAGGTTGATGCGGCTGCCTCCGTACTGCGAAAGACGCCGCATGAAGCCATCTGGCCAGCAGTACTGACCCGGCCACTGCGGCGCGTTGTTGGCGGAGTAGTGGTACATCTGCTGCACGAAGCGCTTCTGGTATTCGGGCGTCAGCAACGAGAGATAGGTGGGAATCTGCAGCGAGGCGCCGTAGTACCAGGTGGCTGTCTTGGTCTTGTCGCGCTCGTACTGACCGCTCCAGTCCGGCAGCTTGGTCGCATCCGGGTGCAGGTCGGCGCCATGTTGCTGCGCTTCCTTCAGCAAGGCCTTGTAGTGTTCGCCGGCGGACTTGAAGCCATACGGGCTGACGATGTACTTGCGGGGATAGTCGCGATCGCAGAAGCCCCACGCGGCGGTACGCGGCGGATCCTTGCCGATCAGCGGCACTTCGTACGCGCCCCAGATCTGCTCCAGGCCCACTGCCGAATTGCAGCGGTAGTAGCGCGGATCGAACCACAGCGCGCGATCCAGGTAGAAATCCTTCGAGCTGAAAATGTCATGCTGCAGCGGCTGCACGCCGGTGGGTATGGCGCCATCGCGCGCGGCGAAGATGGGCGGGTATCCAGCGGGCACGCCGGCGCCGGCCCACATGCCCTTGCCTTCGGAGCCGACGATGACGGCTGCGGCGGGAGGGTCCGGTGCGCCACGGCCCACGCTTGGGCCGGAGCTTGTCGCATGCGGCCGAGGTGCGCAGGCGGACAGTACCGCCAGCGCCAGCGCGGCACGCAGAAGCCGCCGCATGGCGCTGTGCGCATTCCCCATCGACCCAATCTAACGCCGCGGCGCGCGCAGTGGAATACTTGCGGCATCGTTCAGCCGCTGGAGACTGCGCCGATGTCGATCTACTTCCGTTTCACGGGACTCGCGATTGCCGTGCTGGCTGCTGCTGCGGGAATGGCGCCAGCGGCCCGGGCCGCGGGCCAGCTGTCCGCGATGGACTACATCGAGATCGAGCAGCTCGTGCATCGGCTCAACCTTGCACTGGACTACTGCGGCAACGGCGGACGCGACTTCGCGGGCCTGTTCACAGCCGATGGCGAGTATGTGATCGACGACGGCGGCAAGCTGCGCGCTTTCCGCGGCGCCGCGCAACTGGCGGGACTCGCGGGAGGTCCGGATTGCGCGGCAACCCGCACCGCTCCGCGCCGGTATCTGTCGCACCTGGCAGAGAACCTGATCATCGAACCGTCGGCAGGTGGCGCCCACGGCACTTCCTATGCCATCTATCCGGGCCGGAAAGGCAAGTATTTCCAGGCTGATGCGGCAGGACAGGTGGGTCTGTACCACGATGACTATGTGCGAACTGCCAAGGGATGGCGGGTGAAGCTTCGCCGACATGAGGTGTCGCCGGAAGGCGCCGGCGAATGAATGCGATACCGCGCTGAAGATCATCGACTGGCGATACGCAAGTAGTGGTGGGCAAAGGGCCGCGACCTTTCGAGTCGCGACCCTTCAGCCGGCTTGCATTCCAACAGGAATCGCCGGCTCGCCGGCCCGCTACAGGGTCAACTGCACCGACATGTAGTAACGACGTCCCAGCACGTCGTAGTACTGCGCGTTGGTGACGCCGGTCGCGGCCGTCTGGCCCGGGTTGACGCCAAATCGCGGCGGAGCGCGATCCGTCAGGTTGTCGATGCCACCGCGCAGCGTGATCTGCTTGTTGATCTCGAAGCTGCCGAAGGCATCCAGCGTGCCGTATGCGCCCACCGGCAAGACCGTCGTGGCCTTGTTGGTGGCGTAAGCGGCGTCCTTGATGCGTGGCAGGAAGCGGTGACGGACGCCCGCGCTCCAGTTGCCCTGCGTGTAGTTCAGGGTGTTCAGGAGGCGGTAGTCGTACTGCCCACCCGAGCGGAAGGTACCGGTGCTGTCGATGAACGCGTCCTTCGGGCTCACCTGGTCGCGGTAGTAATCGAGGAAGTTCACCACCGAGCTGACACTCATGCGCCCGGCCAGGACCGGGAAGCTCCAGTTCAGCTGTACGTCGATGCCCGAGGTCTGGATGCTGCCCAGGTTCGAGAACGGCGTGTCCACCGTCGCGCGGTAGCCGTCGAAGTCGCGGGTGATCAGCTTGCAGTACTGGTTGTTCACGTCATACGAGGGATTGTCCCCGTCGACGTTGAAGCACTTCTGGTAGACGCTGAGCGGGTTGGTCGGCGCGATGGCGTCCTTGATGTCCACCTTGTACCAGTCCACGGCCAGCGAAGCGTTCGAGAAGATGCCCTCGAACGGCGACTTGAACACGATGCCGGCAGTCCAGGTCTTCGCTTCTTCGTTGCGCAGCGCGGGGTTGCCCGTGATGTTGGCCAGCTCGAACTGGAACAGGGTGGGGAAGGGGCCCACGATGTTGTTCGGATAGGCCGGCAGCGTGTGCCACGGCGACTGATTGACGTCGCCACGGGAGCGGTTGATCAGCGCGCTGCAAAGCGCGATGGCCTGCGCCCGGGTGCTGGTATTGGCCGTCGTGTTGCCCCACTTGTTCTGCGTGTTCGCAAGACAGGGATCGCCGCCGGGGAATCCGACCACGCTGGTGGTGGCGCCGGTGAACAGCTCCGCCACGTTCGGGGCGCGGTTGGCCAGCTGGTAACCGCCGCGGATGCGCACGGAGTCCACCACCGTCCAGTCGACCAGGCCCTTGTAGGTCCAGATCTTGCCGGCCGTGTTGTAGTCCGACCAGCGCGCGCCCAGCTCGAGGTTCAGGCGTTTCACGGCCGGCAGGTCCTTGAACACCGGCACCAGCAATTCGCCGTACAGTTCCTTCACGTTGGTCTTGCCCGCCGTCTTGCTGGTGGGGAAGAGGCCAATGGGATAGTTGGTGGAAGCACGGGTGAGCTGGTCATCCGGACGCCAGCGGTAGGTGTTCTCGCGCCAGCTTGCGCCCCAGGCGGAGCCGATGCCGCCGGCCGGCAGGTTGAACAGGTCGCCCGTGACGTTGATTTCCGCGATGTTCTGCTTGGTCTCCGTCAGGTGCTTCATGTTGCCCGAGATGGCGTTCACGCAGTCCTGCGACGGCGTGAAGTACGACACCAGCGGCAGGCCAGTGGTGCACTTCAGCTCGAAGAACAGCGGCGGACCCGAGCCGAGCGTGAGGTTCTTGCCGAAGTTCGCGGCCGCCGCGACCTTCTGGTAGTTCTGCAGGCCGGGGAACCCACTCATTTCCGTGAGCAGCGAAGTCTTGCCGTGCGATACGTAGGCCTCGTACTTCCAGTCGGTATCGAGGATGTCGCCTTTGAGTCCGGTGAGCACCTGGTAGGTGTCGGTGGAGTTCTGCGTGGACCTCGGGCCCGCGAAGTCCATGGTGCGCGCGATGGTGTAGGGCGCATTCGGGCCAAACGCCGGATTGAACGTGCCTACCAGCGCGGCATTCGTGGTTGCCGTCGTGTTCGAACCCGCGGCACCGCAACCCGCCGTGCCGGTGAGGCAGTAGGTGTTGTTTGGCCGCGAGGCGAGCAGGGTAGCCAGCTGGGCTGGCAGGGCGCGCCCGTCGACCGGGATGGTCACGGCCCATTGCGACGTCGCCGGCGCGTAGTTGAGGATGGTGTCGACCTTCATGCTCGACACATTGGCTTGCATGAAGACGCTGGTCTTCTCGGTAAGGTCGTAGTGCGCGTTGCCGAAGATCGAGTACCGAGTCAGCGGCGTGGTGATGATGGTGTTCAGATTGTTGGCAGTGATCAGTCCCGGGTTCGCGGTGCCTGCGCCCTGGCGCTTGAACTGCATGTCCAGCGGCCCGGAGTACCCGACGCCGCGGTTCGCGGCCGAGTTCAGGAACAGCGTGCCGTTGGGATTGATGAACACTCCTTCGCCCGCCGTTGCCGTGTTCAGGCCGATTGCCGCGTAGGCGGCGGGAGTGGGGCGGTTATTCGCCGCGAACTGGACGTTGGTGAACGGGACGCCCTCGCCACCGGGCGTGTTCGGATCGGCCCAGCCGTTTGTGTAGAACTTGCGGTCGCCGGCCATCAACGCCTGCCGGTCGGTCCACGCCAGGCCGATCATCGCATTGCCCTTGCCGTCGCCGAAATTGCCGCCGAGCAGCGCACTGACGGTCGATTCGCGACCGCCGCCCTCCTCGGTGAAGCTGGTCTGGGCATTGATGACAAGGCCCTGGAAATTGCGCTTCATCTTGAAGTTGGTGACGCCGCCCATGGCATCTGCGCCGTAGGTGGCCGATGCGCCACCACTGATGATTTCGACGCTCTCGATGGCAGCGGTAGGTATGGAGTTCACATCCACTACGAGCTGGGCGTTGGCGGGTTGCGGTCTGCGCCCATCGACCAGCACCAGGTTGCGGTTGGCGCCGAGGCCACGCAGGTTCAGCGTGACGATGCCGGGGTTGTTGAACGCGCTGGGCTGCACGTCGCCGGAACTGAACATGGTCTGCGAAGGCACGAACTGCGGGAGCTGGTTCAGTGACTTTTCCACCGCCACGCTGCCGTTCTGCTCGAACAGCTCGCTGCCCACGGTGACCACCGGGCTGGGCGACTCGAAGTCGCGGCGCACGATGCGCGAACCGGTCACCGTGACCTCTTCAAGGCTCTCGCCTTCGGCCGCACGCAGCGGTGCCTGCAGGGCCGCGCTACCGAGGATGGCGGCAACGGCCGCGCCCACCGACATGTACTGGAACGGATTCTGCTTCATTGGTATCCCCTTAAATTGACGATGCGCGCAAAGGGATTAGCTGCCACGGCAGCACCATCGCGCTGTGTAGCCTCGAGCCCCCGCTGTGTTCGCAGTTTTCTTGGAAACTGTCAGACAGCTCGATGACAGCACAGGATCAAAGTCCCGTGCAACACAATCGCGGCCGCTGAAGCAGAAGCTATCTGTTCAGCGTCGAACCGTCAGCGCGTGATCGCGCTGTTGTACGTGCCGCCCGGACTGCCGCGCGCTTCCACGCGGGTGGCGGCGTCTTCGTTTCGCTTCAGGAAGTCCCGGGTACCCTGGATCTGGGCTTCCATCTGCGCCTTGGTCAGGCAGACATCGCGCGAGTTGGTGCGTGAGCCGGTGATCAGCTCGCGCTTGCAGTAGTACTCTTCGCCCTTCTGCACCACGAGCTGGAAGCCGTACGGCACGTCGGCGAGCGTCTTGCTGTTGCCTGCAGTGACGGCTGCAGGGGCGGACGTTGCCACGGTGCGCGTGGGGCGCGTGGCGCCAGGTGATGCACAGGCCGCAAGGCAGAGTGTGAGGATGCAGGCCGGCACCACCACGGCAATCGATTTGCTCATGAAGCTCCCTGGATACTGGTCGCTTGTCGTCTGGACTATAACCCGACGCCGGCCCGTATGATCGCGCATCTTCAACGGGAGCCCATGGCTCGCTGCTGCTTCTGCCGCTACGCTGCCGCCGCAGCTTGAGCGGTTGGTGAACCGCGCGGTCGCCATGGGCGGGAAGCGCGTATGATCGGGGCCGGCCCCCGGGCTGCCTGTCCGCTAGCAAGAAAGGGAGGATTCCATGAAGCGTTCCATGAGCATGATTCTGGTTGCCGCGCTGGCCGTGATGGCGGCGCTGCCCGCGTCCGCGCAGATGCGCGCCCTGTCCGATCCGGTGGTGGCGAATCCGGATCCGGAGTCGCTGTTCACCAGCAAGGACAAGAAGCTGAACGTGAACAAGCAGGCGGCGCTGCGCATCATGCGCGAGCTGCTCCAGTGCAATCAGTGGGACCGCGCCGGCGAATGGCTGACGGACAGGTACATCCAGCACAACCCCATGGCGGCCTCGGGCCTCGCGGGCGTGAAGAAGTATTTCATCGAGGTGGCCAAGCGCAAGCCCACGCCCACCTGCACCAAACTCACGAGCCCGGTGGTGGCCGTGCAGGCCGAAGGCGACTACGTGACGGTGCTGACCGTGCGCGAGTTCAAGTACGCCGATGACCCGACCAAGGGCTACACCAGCACCTGGTTCGACACCTGGCGCTTCGTGAATGGCAAGGCCGACGAGCACTGGGACCCGGCCACTCTGCCGGCCCCGCCTCCCGCGGCGCGCTGATCAACGGTTCATCGGCGGCATCGCCGGAAATTTCGGCAGCGCCGGATCGAAGAAATCCCACTTCGGCGCGTCCTTGGCGTAGATGACGTTTTCCGGCGTCACGGCATCGGGATCATCCAGGGAACCGGCCTGGATGATCGCCACATCATCGATGCTGGCGCCGGTGGTGTAGAGGCGGCCGCCGCAGCGACCGCAGAAGTGGCGTACGACATCGCCGCCGGTGTCGCCCTTGCAGGCATAGGTCCTGGGCACGCCCCGCAGTGAGAGCTGCGGGCGCGTCACGCCGATGATGGTGGTGTGGCCCGTGCCGGTGGCCTTCTGGCAGTCCCTGCAGCAGCACTGGCCCACGAACAGCGCGGGGCCTTTCAATTCGTAACGTATGTCGCCACACAGGCAGCCGCCTGTGAGCACGCCGGGCCAGTTCTGCATGGTGATTCCTCGTTGCGCGGGAGCGGGAACGATAACATTTCCATCCGCCACAACCCTCCGGAACCAGCAATGCGAATCGTGATGACCGAATTTGCCCGGCCGCGCCTGTTTCCTCGCGAACCGCGGCGCAACACCATCCAGGACATCAGTGCCGCGCAGTTCGAGCGTTACCTCAACGAACACGCGCCGCTGAAGGTGTTGCCCGGCTACGCGCCGTTCTGCACGCTGCATGTGCATCGCAACTGGACATCGACGCGCTGCCTGACCGTGGCCATCACCGACGCCAACCGGCACCAGCTTCGATCCGCCTATGAGGCCCGCAACAGCAGCGAGCTGCCTGTGCTGGTGCGCTGGTTCGAAGGCGTCGAACCCCCGGTGGCCGACTACCTGGTGCCCATCCTCTACAGTTGCGAGCAGCTCGCGCGGGAGGGTGCGCCCATCGACGGCGATTTCGGCATCGTCGGATGCATGTACACCAGTGCGCTCGAGGAAATCCCCATGACGCCGATCACGATGATGCGAAATGCGCTGGGCGTGGAAGAGGGCGGTTCGGGAGTGCCGCTGGACCGTCCGTCCTACCTGCGCAGCGTGGAGTACTGGGGTGCACACGCCAACTGGCGGTAGACTCGACCCATGCCCATTCACGACTACCAGTGCCAGGGTTGCTCGAAGCGGTTCGAGCTGCTGTTGCTACCCAATGAGAAGCCCGTGTGTCCCGCATGCGGCTCCGCCAGGCTCGAACGACTGTTCTCGGGCGGCGCCGCAGTCAGCACGGAGGGAACGCGCGCGCGTTCCGCGGCCGTGGTGCGTGGCAAAGCCAAGGCAGTGAAGAAGGAACAGGACCACGCGCATGCCGAGTACATGCGCAATCACATCCGGGATCACGGCGGCGAGTAGCGCACCGACCGCGGTCAATTGCCGCACTAACGCGCGCGTGTTGCTGCAGGCGTCCAGGCAATGCGCGGCGCGCCGCGCAGCGTCATGAACAAGGTGCCGTCCACCTCGATCGCGCCGCAGGCGTAGTTGATCTGCGCGCTGCCAGGGCCTTCGAGCAGCGTGCTGATCCTGCCCGTTGCCGCATCCATCCGCGCGAGCAGCCAGGGCTGCGGACATGCAGCCCCGCAGCTCGCGATGCTGCGCACCGTCGCGCGCTGCCCGCCGATCAGGAGGCTTCCATCCGCGGTGCGATGGATGTTGTCCGGGCGGAAGTCGAGCGGCAACGCGCGCTTGGCGCCGCTACTGCGGTCGATCACCCACAGCTCGCTCGACGCCCAGGCGCTGACGTACAGCGTGCGCCCGTCGGTGCTGGTCTCGAGGCCATTCGCGCCCGGGATGCCCCCGACCGCAAGTTGCCTCCAGCCGCTGTTCGAATGCCATTCCCACACGCCGCCCGTGGCTTCGCGGCGATCCATCCGGTTCCAGGCATTGGTGTCATCCGGATCGTGGAAGCTCGTGACCAGCATGCCGCCATCGGCCAGCGGCACCACCGCATTGGCGAGCGTGCCCCGGGGCATGGGGACGCAACCCACCCAGGTGAGTGCAGGTTCCTTGCGCACGTCGATCCGGAACAGCTCGATGGCATGCCGGTCACCATGGTTTGCAGCCAGCAGCAGCGGCGCGCCTTTCGCCTCCATGCGGATGTTCAGGCCATCGAGCGACATGCGTGAGGGATCGATCGGACCCGGGCAGGTGCCGCGCCAGGCGGCCTGCACATTCAGCACCGGGCGGTCCTGCGGGAACAGCGGGCGCGCGAGCTTGTTGCGCGAATCGATCAGGTAGAGATGCGCGGGCGCGCCGATGTTCAGTCCGCTGGCGATGATCCAGCGCGTGCCTGGAACGCGGACCAGATCCTCGCTGGCCACCGGGTCGCAGATGGCCTGCATGCCGCTGTCGGGCGGGCAGGTGCCCGCCAGCGCCGCGGCGAGCGCGAAGATCGGCAGCACTACGCCTGTTCCCGCGCGCGCAGTTCGCGATACGGCCGACGCGCCAGCGCCAGCAACGCCACCAGCGCCGGCGCGGCGAAACCGATGACGATGGCCATGCTGTAACGGATGTCGCTGGGGTCGTGGAACACGCGGTCAGTCATGAAGCCCACGATCATCGGGCCCAGGGTGAGGCCCACCAGCGTGGTGATGGTGATGTAGATGGCGCTGACCTGCGCGCGTGCGCGGTTCGGCACGATGAGCTGCAGCGCGGTGCCGGCACAGGCATAGGGCACATTGGCGAGGAACACCGTCGGGGCCAGCATCGCCAGCGCCAGGTTCGCGGTGGGCATCAGCGGGGCCAGCGCGCCGAACACGCCGCAGCCCACGAAGCCCAGCATGGCTGCCTTCAGCGGCGCATCGAGCACGCCGCGATCGGCAAGGCGGTCGCTGAGCCAGCCGCCGAAATAGGCCCCCGCCGTGCCGAAGGTCAGCATGATGAGGCCAAAGCCCATGCCCACCTGCGCGGGATTCCATCCCCAGGTGCGCTGGAACAGCGCCGGCGTCCAGATGCCCACGGCGTATGAAACCAGCGGCACCATCGCGAAGCCCGCGAGCATGGGCACCAGCGTTGCCGACCGGCTGCGCACGATCTTCACCACTTCACCCGCGGGCAGTGATGCGGTGCCGCCGGTGCCGCGTCGCGCCGGTTCCCGATACAGCAGGAAGGCCGGCACCAGCAGCAGTCCGGGCGCGCCGATGAGCAGGAAGGCGGCCTGCCACGGGGCGAGCGAAGACAGCGGGCCGTTGGCCAGCACCGGCGAGGTGGCCAGCCACTGCAACAGTGCGCCGCCGCCGATGTAAGCCAGACCCTGGCCTACAGGTGAGCTCATCAGATAGGCGCCGACCGGCTTGCCGAGGCGATCCGGGGGGAACAGATCGCTCAACATGGAAAAGCCGGCCGGCGTGAGACTGGCCTCACCTACCGCAACGCCGATGCGCGTGAGGAAGAGCTGCAAGTACGTGCGCGCCAGTCCCGAGGCCATCGCGAACAGGCTCCACAGGCCCAGCGCCACGCCGATGATCAAGCGCCGCTCGTAGCGATCGGCGAGCCTGCCAATGGGAATGCAGGCAACGATGTAGAACAGGCCGAAGGCCACGCCCTGCAGCGCGGCGAAGCTGGTGTCATCGAGGGAGAAGGCTTCCTTGATGGGTCCGACCATCAGGTTGATGACGGTGCGGTCCCACTGCGAGACGATGCTGGCCAGCGCCAGCAGCAGCACGGCCAGCCAGCCGCGCGAGGCCGGCGGCCAGGCCTGCGCTGTTTCGCTTCCCCCCGTGTTCACCCGCGGCGCCTAGAGCCGGTCGTCGATCGGCGTGCGGACGAAGCCTTCCGGGAACTCTTCGACCTTGTTGCCGACGATGGTGTATTCCTTGCGCTTGCCGCCGAAGCGCGACTGCAGCTCCATGTAGCTCTGCGGATCGAACAACGGCGTCGCGCTCATGCCCATGATGCCGGTGGCGTCCTTCTTCATGCAGGTGTAGCTCACGCCCTGTTCGGCGAAGTTGCGCTTGCCATGCTCCAGCATGCCATCCATTGCCGCCTTAAGGGTGTAGTGCGTGGTCAGGAAGTTGAAGCCCAGCGAGTAGCATTCCTCGGCGGTGATCTCGGGCACGCCGTTCCAGGTGGCCACGTCCGGGTACATCTTCCAGCCCGGCACGCCCTTGGCGACGCGGCGCGCATCGTCGATCTTCGTCAGCTTGACCACGGTGGTCATCTCGGCGCCGAGTTCATGCGCCATGCGCATGCGCTCGATGCCCTCGTCGAGCTGCGTGGCAGGATCGGCGTTGGTGCGCGCGATCAGGATGCAGTCGGTGCCGTCGAGCGCCGCCAGCGCGGCGCGTACCTTCTCGTAGTACTTCTCGCGCGGCAGCAGCTCGGTGCTTTCCTCCATGTCGCCGGCGTCCTCGAGCTGGATGGCCTTGGCGCCGGCCATCGCCATGCGCCGCGCCGAGCGGTACACGGCGATGGGTCCGCCAAAGCCATCCTCGATGTCCGCCGCCAGCGGAATGCCCGAGGTCTGGCTGATGCGGCTGGTGATCCACTCCAGGTCGGTGAGGTTGGTGAAGCCGTAGTCGATCACGCCGTTCATCGCGATCGACACCTCGCCGCCACTGAGCATCATGGCGGGGAACCCGACCATCTCGACTGCGCGCGCCGAGGCGCAGTCGTAGACGCAGGGCGCCATCACGCACTTGGTGGATTCGCGCAGCAGCTTGCGCAGGGACTTGGATTTGCGTGCCATCTTCGGGTCATTCCTTCCAGTTACAGCTTCATCCGCGCGCCGATCTTCAGGTAGCGGCCGACCGGGTCGAAGTAGACCTGGTTGGTGCCGCCCTGGGCGCTGGCCGCCAGCGGCGGATCCTTGTCGAACAGGTTGTTCACCGCGCCGAAGATCTCCACCTGGTCGGTCACCTTGTAGGTGGCGCTCAGGTCGATGTAGGTGCGCGCGGCGACGCGGTTCGAGCTGACGCTGTTGGTCAGCGTCACCGCATAGCCTGCGTCCTCCGGGCCGACCAGCAGCGCATCGAGCTTGCCGCGCGAAATGTAGCGCGCGTGCAGGCCGAGGTTCAGCTGGGCCAGCGACCAGGTGGCGCTGCCATCCAGCGTCCAGTCGGGCAGGCCCGTGGTGGTGCCGGCCCGGTAGCCCGTCTGGCCCACGCGATCCGTCACGCCCACCGTATCACGGGTGGACAGCTCCAGGTAATGCGTGGCCAGCAGGCGCAGGTCCAGCGAGCCCAGGCTTGCCAGCGGCGTGTTCCAGCTCGCCTCGAAGTCGATGCCCTTGGTGCGCTGCCGGTTCACGTTCTGCAGCACGTCGCGCACCAGCGTCAGCACATTGCTGGAGTTGCGGGTGACGAAGGGGCAGAACTCGGTGGCGCCGCTGGCGCAGCGCTGCACCACGGTCTGCGCGCCGAGGGTGGCGATGGCGCCATCGACCGTGATCTTGAACCAGTCCGCCGAGAACTTCAGTCCGCGCGACCATTCCCACGAGGGCGACAGCACGATGCCCGCCGTCCAGGTGTCGGCCTTCTCCGGCTGCAGCGCCGGATTCGCGCCCGTCAGCGAATCGATCTGGATCTGCGCGCCGGCATTGACCGGGTCGATGATGGTGGTGCGGCCGGACTGCACCGGTCCGAACAGCTCCTGGATGTTGGGCGCGCGGATGTCACGCGAGCGCGTGGCGCGCAGGCGCACCTGCTGCAGCGGCTCCCACACCGTGCCGAGCTTCCAGGTGGTCACGTTGGCCTTCGAGGAGCTGGTCGAGGGGCTGTCGCGGTTGTAGGAGGTGCGGCGGATGGCGCCGTTCAGCTCCAGCAGCTTGGCGAAGGCGGCATCGGCCACCAGCGGCGCCACCGATTCCAGGTAACCCTCGGTGACCTTGATGCTGCCGTTGATGGCCTTGCCATTGAACGACCAGAAGGAGTTGGCCTGCGACAGCGCATCGGCCGCGCCATCGAGCGAGAGATTGCGGTGCTCGAGGCCGGCGGCGACCGCCAGCGGGCCGCCGGGCAACTGCCACAGGTCGCCGTTCACGTTGGCGGCCACCACATGCTGCGCGGTGTTCGCGGCCTGGAAGCCGCTGGGCGCCACGTAGCCCCGCGCCGCCTGGCTGAAATTGCCGCGGCCGAAGAGGTTGAAGGGCACGCAGGCCGGATCGTCGTTGGCCGTGCTGGCATCGGCGTTGATGGCGCAGGCGATCTGGCCATTGGGCAGCGCCACCGCATTGATGGCGTTGCGCATGCGCGCGATCACCACGTTGCCGGTGTAGTCCTGGCGGAAGCTGTTGTGGCCGTAGGCGTAGTAGCCATCCCACTTCCAGTTGTCGTTGATGCGACCTTCGAGCGAGGCAATGGCCTGGAAGGTGCCGTTTTTCGAGTCGTTGACCGAGCCGCCCAGGTCACCGAACACGCGGCCCACCGCAACGGCCGAAAGGCCGTTGGCAGTCATGTAGTTCACCAGCGCCGCGGGGCGCAGGGCGTTCTGGTTGGTGATCGAGAAGGCCGCGTCACGCGCCTCGGAGCCGACGATGGTGCCCTTCACCTGGCCATAGGAGACGTCCAGCTTGCCCTTCAGGTTGTCGGTGAAGTCGAAGGAGAAGCGGCTGTAGCCCGTGGCGCGCTGCACCGGCGGCATCAGCAGGATGCCCTGCAGGAAGCCGTTCTCGTACACGCCCTCACCACCGACGGTGAACAGCGGGTTGGTGCTGTTGCCGATGATGCGGCCGTACTGGTAGCTGCGCAGCGTGCCGTCCGGGTTGAAGGTGATGCCGCGCGGCAGGAAGGTGCTGCCGCCGATCGCCAGCGTGCCGGAATTCACCAAGCCATCCTGGGAGACATTGCCGGTGTTGTTGGGGCCGGTGCGCACGCTGGCCGGAAGGCCGCCGTCACCCGCGCGCGAGTTGCCGACCAGCATCTCGTTCGGGCACCAGTCCTTGCGCGTGTAGCAGTCGCCCATGCCCTCGTGCTTGTCGAATTCGCCGCCGAAGATGAAGTGGCCGCGGCCGCTGGCCACCGGCGCGCCGTACGCCAGCGAGAAGTTGTACTCCTGCGCATCGCTGTGCATCGAGGTGCCGAACATCGCGCTGGTCTTCAGTCCCGCAAGCTTCTCGTCGAGGATGAAGTTGACGACGCCCGCCACCGCATCGGAGCCATAGGCCGCCGAGGCGCCGCCGGTGACGACCTCGGTGCGCGATACCAGGATGCTGGGGATCAGGTTCACGTCCACCGTGCCCTGGGTGGTGGAGGGCACGAAGCGCTTGCCGTCGAGCAGCACCAGCGTGCGCGTGGCGCCCAGGCCGCGCAGGTCGAGCACGCGCGCGCCGATGTTGCCGCCCTGTGCCTGCTGCGTGGCGGGAGAAATCAGCGCCCTGAACAGCGGCAGCTCGTTGAGCGCCTCGCCCACGTTGGTGATGGCGCGCTGCTCCATCTGTTCGCCACCGAGGAAGGTGACGGGTGTGGGTGCGGTAAAGCCGCTGCGGGCAATGCGGGAGCCGGTGACCACGACCTCTTCGATGTCGGTGCCGACCTCCTCTTCGGCTGCGACAGCGGCGCCGGCGAGGGTGAGCAGGCCGAGTGTGAGGCCGGAAACATGAATCGGACGCATGGCGGAACCCCTGTGTTCTGCGTTTTGATGGTACCGGTAACATTAAACCCGCAACTGCGGGCTTACAAGCACCAAAACCCTGATTGCAGGCTGGCCGCAACAGCGCGACGGTCGTGATCGGCCGGCCGGGGATCAGCCGGCCGCGGCTTCAGCGGGCGGAAGGGGCCGGCCGGCCCGCCAGGCAGGCATCCAGGTTGGCCAGCACCAGGTCGGCCATGCCGATGCGCGTTTCCACCGTGGCGCTGGCCACGTGCGGGGTGAGCACCGTGCGCGGGCTGTCGCGCAGCGACTGCGGAACATGGGGTTCATCCGCAAAGACGTCGAGCGCAGCCCCGGCAATGCGGCCGGCTTCGAGCGCGGCGCCGAGCGCCGTCTCGTCGACCACGGATCCACGCGCGACGTTCACGAGGTAGCCCGCAGGGCCCAGCGCGTCCAGCACCGACGCAGTCACCAGGCCGCGCGTGGATTCATTGGCCGGGCAGGCCAGCACCAGCACATCGCAGCCGGCAGCCAGTTCCAGCACGCCCGCGTGGCGCGGCCAGGGCACGTCCTTGGCATTCGGCCCCGTCCACGCCACCGGGCCGAAAGGCGACAGGCGCCGCGCGATGGCCTGGCCGATCTGGCCCATGCCCACGATGCCGAAGCGCCGGCCCGACACCTTGCGCGCCAGCGGCCGCTCGCCCCCGGGCCATGCGCCCGCGCGCACATGCGCATCGCCCGCGGGGATTCCGCGCAGCAGCGCGATGACCAGACCCACCGCGAGATCTGCCACATCGTCGGTGAGCACGCCTGGCGTGGTGGTCACTTGCACGCCGCGGCTGCGGGCGAGCGCGAGATCGACCTTGTCGATGCCCACGCCGTTGATGGCGATGATGCGAAGCTCGGGCAGCGCGCGCATCAACTCCGGCGGGCAGCCGATGTGTCCGCCGCTGACCACCGCGCGGACATCTGCGGCCCGTGCGGCGAGAAAGGCCTTGCGCGCGGCATCGTCCAGTGAATGCCAGGCAATCACCTCGCAGCGCGCGCGCAGTCCATCCTCGAGATACGCCGAGAAAGGACACAGCTGCAGCGCCACCGGCAGCGCAGATCGGGCCGCGTTCATACCACCGCCACCATGCCGCCATCGACGAACAGCACCTGGCCATTGACGAAGTCCGATGCGCGCGAAGCCAGGAAAATGGCCGCGCCGTGCAGGTCTTCGAGTCTTCCCCAACGACCGGCGGGCGTGCGCTTGCGCACCCACTCGTCGAACACTGGGTCTTCCACCAGCGCCTTGTTCATCGGCGTGTTGAAGTAGCCCGGGGCGATGGCGTTGATCTGCAGGCCGTGGCGCGCCCAGTCCGCGCACATGCCGCGCGTGAGATTGCGCACCGCCCCCTTGGTGGCGGTGTAGGGCGCGATGCCCGGTCGCGCCAGTTCGCACTGCACGCTGCCGATGTTGATGATCTTGCCGCGACCGCGCGGGATCATGCGCTGCGCCACGGCCTTGGAAACGTAGTAGATGCTGGTGAGGTTGCAGGCCAGCAGCGCGTCCCAGTCCTCGTCGCGGAACTGGTCCAGCGGGCCGCGCCGCTGGATGCCGGCGTTGTTTACCAGCACATCGGGCATCCAGCCGGCGGAGTCGATGGCCTCGATGCCGGCGCGCACGGCCGCAGCATCGGTGACGTCGAAGCGGGTGGTGTGAACCTGCGCGCCGGTCTGTCGCAGGCGGTCGGCGGCTGCCTCCAGCGCGACCGCGTCGCGACCATTCAGCACCAGCCGGGCGCCCGCGCCGGCCAGCGCCTGGGCCAGCGAGTAGCCAATGCCCCGCGATGCGCCAGTGACCAGGGCCGTGCTGCCCTGCAAGCTGAAAAGTTGGCTCATGGAACCCTCGAAACTCCCTGGAGGTGCATCTTGCCGCATTTCTTTGTTAACGTGCACACGGAGTATCTTACCGGAGACCTGAACATGCTCGCCGCCGTCTGCCACGGTCGCAAGGACCTGCGCATCGAGCCCATCCCCGATCGCCCGCTCGCGCCCGACGAAGTGCGCGTCGCAGTGGCCTATGGCGGCATCTGCGGCTCGGACCTGCATTACTACCACCGGGGCGCCGTGGGCGATTTCACCGTGCGCGAGCCGCTGGTGCTGGGCCATGAGATCTCCGGCGCGGTGCTGGAGTGGGGCAGCGCCGTAACAGGCCTGGCGCGCGGCATGAAGGCGGCGCTGGATCCCAGCCGACCCTGCCTGCGCTGCGCCTACTGTCGCGCGGGCCGCATCAACCTGTGCACCGACATGTGGTTCCTGGGCAGCGCGGGCCGCTTCCCGCACAGCCAGGGCGGATTCTCGCAGCACCTGGTGCTGCGCCAGGACCAGGTGATTCCCGTGCCGCAGGACACCGACCTGCTGCATCTTTCAGTGGCCGAACCGCTGTCGGTGGCGCTGCACGCAGTGCAGCGCGCCGGCCCGCTCACCCAGCGACGGGTGATGGTCAGTGGCTCCGGGCCCATCGGGCTGCTCACGGCGCGCGCGGCGTCGCTGGCTGGCGCGATGGAAGTGCTCTGCACCGACATCGAGGATGCGCCGCTGGCGGTGGCGCGCGCGCACATGGGCGCCACACGCACCGCCAATGTGGCGCGCGAACCAGAGGCACTGGCGCCTTTCGAGAAGGAAGGCGCGCAGTTCGATGTGGTGTTCGAATGCTCCGGGTCGCCGGCCGGCCTTGCCGCGGCCTTCCGTGTCCTGCGCCGCGGCGGCCGTCTGGTGCAGGTGGGCATGCTGCCTTCGGGCACGACGCCGGTGCCCGTGAACCTGCTGCAGTCACGGGAAATGGAACTGGTCGGCGCCTTCCGCAACAACGACGAGTTCCGGCACGCGGTGGCTCTGATCGTCGCCGGCCGCATCGACGTGAAGCCCATCCTCTCGGGCACGGTGGCGCTGGCCGAGGCGGCGCAGGCGCTGGAATCCGCCGGCGATCGCTCGAAGGTGGTGAAGCTGCACCTGGCCATCAACGAGGCGCTGGCATGATCACCCGCACGGCGATTTTCGAGGGACGCATCAAGCCCGGGTGCGAGGCGGCGTTCAAGCGCGGCTTCCACGAGCAGCTCGTGCCGCTGTGGCGGCAGTTTCCCCATGCTGGCAACATCCGCCTGATGTGGGGTGGTGGCACCGACGACGCGCTGCGCCCGGTGGCGTTGCTGCAGCAGATCGACTATCCCTCGCATGAAGCGCTGGCCGAGGCCATCGCGTCGCCGGCGCGCGCGCAGGCGCGCGCCATCACGCTGGAACTCATGGCGATGTTCGAGGGCCGGCTCTACCATGTCGTCAGCAACAGCAACGACATCACAAGCGATGGGACGCCCCCGGGGAACTAAGAACGCTGCGCCACCCGCACGGCGACGCAGCGGCAGGCAGCCGACCATCGGCGATGTCTCGCGGCTTGCGGGCGTGTCGCGCATGACGGTATCGCGCGTGCTGCGCAGCCCCGAGGCCGTGGTGCCCGGCACGCGCGAGCGCGTGCACAAGGCCATCGCCGACCTGGGCTATGTGCCCGACCGCGCGGCCGGCAGCCTGTCCAGCCGACGCACCGGGTTCATTTCGCTGATGCTGCCCACGCTCACCAACGCCAACTTCGCGGCCGTGGCCCATGGACTCACCGAGGCGCTGCGTCCGGCGGACTACCAGCTCCTCATCGCGTACACCGATTACTCGCTGGAGGAAGAAGAGCGGCAGCTTCGCAATCTGCTTGCGCGCCGGCCCGAGGCCATCGTGCTCACCGGTGCCGTGCATCGGCGCGATGCCGCGCGCCTGCTGATCGCGGCCGACGTGCCGGTGGTCGAGATCGCCGATCTGCCCAGCCGGCCGCTGGATCATGCCGTGGGATTCTCCAACTACCAGGCGGGCCGCACCGCAGCACGGCATCTGATCTCGCGCGGCTTCAAGCGGATCGGCGCCATTGCCAGCGCCGCGGCGGGAGATGTCATCGATCATCGCGGCGAGGAACGCATCCGGGGATTCGAGGACGAGCTGCGCCTCTCGGGCTTCACGACGGACTACGTGCTCCGGCATGGTGTCCCGCCCGTGAGCTACGACCACGGGGCGGCCTGCGCCGCGCTGCTGCTCGAACGCCGGCCGCGCGTCGAGGCCGTGTTTGGCGTATCCGACCTTTCCGCGGTGGGGTTCGTGATGGAATGCCAGCGGCGCGGAGTCGTCGTGCCGAAGGACGTGTCGGTGATGGGGTTCGGCGACTTCGAGATCGGCGCCGAGATCAATCCACCGCTCACCACCATCCATGTGGATTTCCATGCGCTGGGAAGCCGCACCGGCCAGATGCTGGTGGAACTGCTGCGGCATCCCGAGGATCGCCCCTCGCCGCACATCATCGACGTGGGCCTGTCGGTGGTCGAACGCGCCTCCGTGCGCGCGCGCGCATGATGCGTGTGGCGGTGATCGGCACCGGCGTGATGGGCTCGGCGATCGCCCGCCGGTTGCTTGCCACGGACACGGTCGTAGTCGTGCACAACCGTACGCCCGCGCGCTGCGCGCCGCTGGTTGCCGCGGGCGCGCACCTGGCCCCATCGCCCGCCGACGCTGCGAAGGGTGCCGATCACGTGGTGCTCAGTCTCAATTCGGCCGACATCGTCGAACAGGTGGTGTTCGGTGAGGGCGGTGTGGCGCATGGCGCGGGCGGCGGTGCGTTGCTCGTCGACATGAGCAGCATCGATCCCGGCGGCACGGCGCAGTTCGCGCGGCGGCTGCGCGCGGAGCGCGGCGTCGGTTGGGTCGATGCACCGCTGTCCGGCGGCGCGCCGGCGGCGCTGCGTGGCGAGCTGACGCTGATGCTGGGCGGCGATGCTGGGGACATCGCGCGCGCCGAGCCGCTGCTGTCGAAGCTGTCGGCGCGCCGCACGCATTTCGGTCCGCCCGGTTCGGGACAGACGGTGAAGCTCGTCAATCAGCTGCTGGTGGCGCAGGCCTTCCTCGCGGTGGCCGAGGCCACGCGCTTCGCGGAGAGCCAGGGCGTCGACCCCGCGCGCATTCCCGCCGCGCTGGCCGGCGGTCGCGCCGACTCACGCGTGCTGCAGGAGTTCATGGCGAAGATGGGCCGGCGCGACTACTCCCCCACCGGCCGTCTGGCCAACATGGTGAAGGATCTGGATGCGGTGGAACGCGCAGCGGATGCGGCCGGACTTGGGCTTCGCGTCACGCGCCTCGTGAATGCACTGCACCGCAGGCTGGTCGAGGCCGGCCATGGCGAAGAGGACAACGCGGCGCTGATGCGGCTGTTCGACCTGCCAGACGGGCCGCGATGATCGCGCCCCGCGTGGTGGTGGTGATGGGTCCCAGCGGCTGCGGCAAGACCACGCTCGCGCGCAAGCTGGCGCAATCGCTGGGGTGGCGTTTCGTGGAGGCTGACGACCTGCATCCCCTGGCCAATGTCGAGAAGATGCGCGCCGGCGTGCCGCTCGACGACGCCGATCGTGCGCCCTGGCTCGAAGCCGTGGGTCGTGAGCTCTCGATCGCCTCGGCTGCCGGCGTGGTGGCCACCTGCTCGGCGCTGAAGCGGCGCTATCGCGATCGCCTGCGCGCGCTTGCCGGGCCCGTGGTGTTCATCCTGCCGCAGGTTCCGCGGCAGATCCTCGCGGCCCGGCTGGCCGCTCGCACCGGCCACTACATGCCGCCGACATTGCTCGATTCCCAGCTCGCCGATCTGGAGCCGCTGGCCGACGAGACCGGATTCGTCATCGATGGCACCGCCGGCGTCGATGCGCAGGTCGCGTTCATCAGGAGCGCGCTGATCCGCGCCACCACGCCCGCGTAGTCGGGCAGCAGCCCGTACCGCGCCGACAGTCAGCAGTTGGGCGGCCAGGCCGAGGCGTCGATGGTGTCCTTGTACGCGTGCCAGGTGGCATGGCCTATCACCGGCATGGTCACCACCAGGCCGACGAAGGCGGTGGCAAAGCCGATGATCACCGCCAGCAGGATCAGTGCGATCCACACCAGCATGGCCGGCTTGTTCTTCAGCACGGCATGGGCGCTGGTCACCGCGGCCGTCACGCCATCGGTGCGACGGTCGAGCAGCATGGGCAGCGAAAAGGCACTGGCCGCGAACGAGATCAGCGCGAACACGGCGCCCACCGCGCTGCCGATGGTGAAGTAACCGAGAAGGTCACTGAACGTCGGGTTGCCCAGTGCGGGATAGAACACGTGCACACCCGTCCCCGCGCGCATCCACAGCAGGAACACCACCAGCAGCACCAGCGAGTACACCATGGCATCGCCCAGCCGGCACCGCTCCTCCAGAAAGCAGCGCCGCAGCGTGGGCTTTTCGCCGCGCGCCAGTTCCGCGCTGATGGCATAGAAGCCCATCGCCAGCACCGGCGCGACGAACACGAACGAGGGCAGCAACAGCAGCACGACCCAGTTGCTGCCATAGCGCCATGCGAGTCCGGTGATCGCCATGCCGAGCAGCGCGATGGCAAGCCCGTACGTCATGCTCTGCAGTGGCGCGCGCGTGAAGTCGTGCCAGCCGCGAACGATCCAGCCCAATGGTGCGCTGGCCGGAATCTGCCGGCAGGGCGCCACGAAGGGCAGATCCTGCCGTGAAGCCTCGGTACTCATGCGTTCCCCCGCATTCGTTTCCCCTAGCCTAGCGCTGTCGGCGCGGCTCTGGGGAAATGGGAACCATTCGTGGCCGACTACCTGGGCACCGGATCCGACGACGGCCAGAAACGTCCGGTGCCCACCGGCAGCGGGCGGAAAAAGGCGTTGATGGCATGGATCTGCCCGCCCCACACCTTGAAGGCCTCGAAGGTCACCAGGGAATTGCCTTCGCCATAGGAATTGGTGAAGCCGAAGTTCATCCACAGCAGCACGATGCCGTTTTCCTCGTCCACTGCTGCGACGTTGCCGATGATGCCCGGATGCACCATCAGGTTCTGCGAATACATGCCGCAGTCGTCGCGGCCGCAACCTTCGCCCGCCAGGATGGCGCCGTTCTCCACGCGGTAGGTCTCGGGCGCGAAGGGTGTGCCGGCATCGATGAAGCTGCCCACGCGCAGGCCTTCGGTGTAGGTGAGGGCGGTGCGGATCATCGATTCGCGCGACTGCTTCTTGCCGGCGGGCACCGGGTCGTTCATGCCGCGGATGGGCTTGCCGAGTTCGGTAGGCTTCATGCGTGCGCCTGGGGCGACGCGCTGGATCAGCGTCTCGATGCCGGCGATGCGGCCGTCCTTCACATGCAGCAGCACCGAGCACAAGGCCAGGTTCTCGCCCTCCTGGATCGCCACGTGGCTGGCGGCCACCTGACGGCGCACGTCGAGGTAGTCCTGCCGGAAGCCCTGCTTGCCGGTGGCTGTCTTCCACAAGCCTTCGCCCAGCTTCACGCTCTTCGAGTCCTCGATGATCTTCGCATCCGGCGCCAGCGGCAGGCGCGAAGGGTCGTGGGCGACCACGGCATCCACGTACTGCGTGATGAGGCCCGCGAGGCAGGCGCGGTCGCAACCAGGCTGCGCGGCGTTGGCTGCAACGCCGAATCCGCCGCAGATCGAAGCGATCAGAGTGGCGGCGATTCCCGCCCGTGTGAAAGCGCAAAACCTGCCCATGACTCCCCCTGGTTTCTGCGTTGAAGGCGGACAGCCTACACAATCCACGGCCGGTTGACAGGCGCGCCGATCGGGTGCAAAGAACAGCGATGATTGACTCCCGACCCGGTCACCTTGCGCTGCTGGTTGTGCTGGGGATCATGGCTCCTGTCTGCACCGCCGCGGATGACTTCAGGGTTTCGCAGCTCGAACAGGATGTGCGCGATCTGCAGCGCCAGGTGCAGGCGCTGTCGCGCGAGCTCGAGGCGCAGCGCGGGGCCGTTCCCCCGACGGCGCGGCGGGAACCCCCACGCACGCCGCAGGCGGCAGCCACGCCGGTTACGGCCTTGCCGATGTGGGTGGATGCCGTTCGCTGGCAGCGCCTGAAAACGGGCATGAATGAGCTGGAGGTGCTGGCGCTGCTTGGTCCACCCACGTCCATGCGCATGGAACAGGGTACGCGCGTGCTGCTGTACGCGATGGAAATCGGCAAGTCGGGTTACCTTGGCGGCAGTGTGCGGCTGCGCGATCGCAGCGTGGTTGCCGTGCTCCCGCCTTCGCTGCAGTGAGATCCGCGGCCGGCGCCTACGCCGCGCGGCGCCGGAAGAAGCGCATGACCAGCCAGCCGAACGCCAGCAGCCCGAGCCCATAGTCCAGCTTCCAGGCCCCGGTGTCCTCGGTCTTCTGCTGGAATTCCCGGGGCAAATCACCCTGACCGACCGACACCTTCAACGCCACCGGCTGCATGCCCTGGGCGCGCTCCACGGATATCAGGAGCGGTGCGTCGGACCGTTCTGGCGCGGCCAGTCGATGCACGCTTCGGCCCGTCAGGATGCGACCGTTGCCGGCATTCACCGCTTCATAGGCCGCATGGAGCTCCGCCCCCATTAGCTGCCGCAGTTCGGCGGGTTCATGGTGACCTGCGATCTGCTCCAGTTGCGCGGCGACAGTGCCGGCGGATTTCTGCGCCTGCATTTCGCGCGCGTGGAAGGTGGCGAAGAACTCCCGCGTGGACGTCTTCACGCCCTCGAATGACTGCTCGATGCCGAGCTCGCCGTCGCCATCATCGGTGGCCGACAGTGCCACCAGTTCGTATGCCACCCAGACTGGTTGATCCGGCGCCAGCCCGGCCGGCATGGGGATGGAGACGCTGGATTTCTGGTGCGGTGCCAGCGGTGTGAGCAGCACGGTGCTGGCGAGCTGAGCCGCGGCAGCGGCGGCGCTGAAACCAAGGCCCAGCGCGGCAGTGGCCACGATCCAGCGGCAGGAATGGCTTCTCATGTTGCCGGCGATTGTGCCGGCAACAACTCGCATCCCATCCTTCACGCGCGGAAACTGCGACGTGGTTGTGGTTTGCGGCGCCGGACGCGCGGCCGCAGGCGGCTCAACCCTTGCGGCGGCGCGCGCGCAGCTTGTTGCGTTCGCGCACGTACAGCGAGTTGTGCATGGTCACCTGTTCCTGGGCCAGGCGCGCCGCCGGCGCCTTGGTGTCCGGCACCGAGGCGAGCAGCGCCTCCATGCGCTCCTGCAGCCCCGGCCCGAATTCCGGATGCGACAGGATGAACAGGTCGTTGTTGCGGATGCCGGCGAGCACGATGCGCGCGGCCTCCAGCGGGTCCATGCCGGCGCCGATGATCTGGCGGATGCGCGCGGTGTTGGCCGCTGCATCGTCGGGGCCGGCCTTGCCCTTCTCGTTGAAGGCCGCGCTGACGTTCTTCTCCAGTTCGAAGATATTGGTGGCGACCAGGCCGGGGCAGTACACCGATGCACCGATGTTGGCCTTGGCCGCATCCAGTTCCGAACGCAGGATCTCCATCATCCCCGTGACCGCGAACTTGCTCGCCGTGTAGGCGCCGGCGCCGCCGCCTTCGGTGGGCAGGATGCCGCTCATCGACGAGGTGGTGACCACGTGTCCGCCCTCGCCATGCTTGCGGATGCGCGGCACGAACTCGTGGATGCCGTTGTAGACGCCAGTGAGGTTGATGGCGATGGTCTGGTCGAAATCCTTCGGCTCTGTAGCCAGCAGCGGCGTCAGCGGGCCGATGCCGGCATTGTTCGACAGCAGGTGGATCTTGCCGAAACGTCCCTCGATCTCGTCGGCCGCGGCCTTCATGGCCTCGCGGTCGACCACATTCACCTTGATGGCGTGGATGCGGTCCTTGCCGGTCTTGAAGCCTTCGAGCGCAGGACCCACCTGATCGTCGCGGATGTAGCCGATCACCACCTTCATGCCCGCTTCGTGGAAGGCATGCGCCTGGCCGAGGCCGATGCCGCTGGAGCCGCCGGTGATGAAGGCCACCTTGCCCGCCACGTCTTTCATGGGGGCGGGCCCGGCCGTTGCCGCAGGAGCGGCTGCCGCGGCGGCTGCGGTGGGCGCGCCTGTGATGAGGCCCGCCGCGCCCGCCGCCATTGCCATGCCACCCAGGAATTCGCGCCGGTCGACGCCGTGTTTGTCGTTCGCCATGTGCTTCCCCGCAAACCGCCAGGAGCGACATGCTACTCCTTCCCGGGCAGGGCGTTTCGGCTAGAGCTGGTCGAAGATTTCCTTCACTGCGGCGCGCTCTTCCTCGCCCAGCTTCTCGAGCGCGAACTCCACCGGTTCGGGTTTGCCGAACAGATAGCCCTGTCCACGCGCCACGCCCAGCGACTGCAGGCGCCGCGCCACGGCCTCGGTTTCGACGAACTCGGCCACGGTATCGAGCCGGTACTCGCGCGCGAGCTGCAGGATGCCCTTCACGCCGGATTCGGAGCGGCTGTTGGTGAGCATGTCGCGCACGAAGCTGCCGTCGATCTTGATGCGCGTGACGGGCAGCGAGCGCAGGTAGGCCAGCGAGTTGGCGCCGGTGCCGAAATCGTCGATGGCGATGCCGCACCCCAGTTCGCGCAGCCGGCGCATCGCGGCGGCCGCCCGGTCGAGGTTGGTGAGTGCCGACTGCTCGGTGACTTCGACGATGATGAGGCCGCCCGGAACGCGCGACTCGCGCAGCTTGCCGATGAAGTGCTCGATGAATTCCTCGCTGGCGAGCGATGCACCCGACACATTGATGGACACCGAGCTGCCGAGGCGCGTCAGCAGGCCGCGATGCGGGGCGAGCATGTCGAGCGCGGCATCGGCGACATAGCGGTCGAGGTCGGTGAGGAGCTGGAAGCGTTTGGCCGCCTCGATGAACTCGCTGGGCGAATGCAGCTCGCCATCTTCGTCGCGCAGCCGCACCAGCAGCTCGAAGCCGGGCGCGGCGCCGCGGTCGGCAAGCACCCGGATCGGCTGCGCGAACAGCAGCAGCGCGCCGGTGCGCAGTCCCTCGCGCAGGTCGGCGGCGGCGAGAACTTCCTCGTTGCGCCGCATCAGCGTGGAGCTGCCGGCGCTGTAGATTTCTATCCGCGAGCGGCCGCGGTCCTTGGCCAGTTTCAGCGCCGTGTCGGCATCGATGGCGAAGCGGTCGAAGGGCTTGCGGGTATCGTCGATCTCCACCACGCCTATCGTGAGCGTCATCGGCGAGGGATCGTCCGGCAATCCGGGCTGTATCCTGCCGGCGGCGTTCTGCAGCTTGACGCCGATATCCGCGGCCTGCGTGGTGTCGGTGTCCGGCAGCACCACGGCGAACTGGTCACCCATGGTGCGTGCGGCCAGCGCCCCGGCCGGCAACAGCGGCGGCGCCAGCAATCGCGCCATCGACAGGATGGCCGCATCGCCCGCCGCCATGCCATGCATCTGGTTCACGCTCTGCAGGCGGTCGATGTCGAGCACCAGCAGGCTCGCGCGCGAGCTCTTCATGCGCGACAGCGCCGACTCCAGCCCGCCACGATTGAACAGGCCGGTGCGGCGGTCGAGATCCACTTCGAGCCGGCGCGCCAGCGCCTGTCCCATCGTCAGCGCGGCCAGCATGTGCCAGCCGCCGAAGGGCGGCGCGGTGAAGGGATTGGCCAGCACCAGCCAGGCATTGTGGCGGGCGCGGCCGACGAACAGCGGTGTCAGCAGCAACCGGCACTGCGCAGGCATCTCCTTGCCATGCGCCGCTTCGTTGATGATCAGCGGCCGGCGCAGCTTGCCCGCCATTGGCGCGATGCGCGCGCGCATGCGCGCCAGTTCCTGCCTCACGCCGGCCGACAGCTCCTGCTCGTTGCCGCGCGCGGCCACATTGACCTGGCTGCGCGGATCGGCAAGCCAGGCGAGTTCCACACCCATGCGGCGCGCCACCGCGGCCAGGGCCTTGTCGAGCCGTGCATCGTCACTGAAATCGATGTCCAGCTCGTTGGCGAGCCGCAGCAGCTTCAGATCCGATTCCCGCACGGCGTCGTTGGCGGCGGCCAGCATGATGGCGAGGGCATCCACCGCAGGTTTGAGCTTCAGCGCGCAGGCGCGCGCGTCGGCGCCGGGCGCCAGCACCACCGTCGCCGTGCCGAGCTGGCGACCGGCGGCGGTCCGGACGGGAAGCAGCAACTCGCCGGGTTTTTCCTGCGGCGCAGGGCCGGGCGGATGAAAGACGACATCCACGACCGCTTCGTGCAGGCTTCTGAAAAGCGCACTGAAGGGACCTGGATGAGAGTCCGGCGGCAGGCTGCTGAACATGGGAACTCGGGACGGCGACAATGCATATTATTGTCCGCGGGCCCGGGCCGGCGTGATGACGGTCAGGAATCCCCGATGCGACTCGCCGTCGGGATTCCGACTCCGGCGTCAATAATTTGTTTCGTCGAATGGAAGATCGGAAGACGTGAACAGACTGAGAGAGGGCGACATAGGTGTGTTCCTCGACCACCTGCCGCTGCTCATTTCCTATACGGACGCCGCTGGCAACCTCCAGTACGCCAATCGGGCGCTGCTTCTGGCGCTGCGCCGGCCCGTCGATACACCCAGCGGCGTGCCTGCGCGCGAGGTGTTGGGGGAGGACATCTACCGGCGCGCGCAGGCGCATATCGATCGCGCACTGGCGGGTGAGCGGAACACCTTTCTGGATTCCGCGGTCGTCGACGGACGCCCGCGACATCTGGAACTCACCTTCATTCCCGACGTGGACGCCAATGGCAGGACCAAGGGCTACGTCGGCGTGGGCTATGACCTCACCGACCGCGTGCAACGCGAGAGCTGTGTCGCCTCGCGCGAGCAGCAGCTCAGCAGCATCCTGCACACCATGGCCGAGGGACTGGTCATCCATGATCGCGAGGGCCGTCTGATCGACGCCAACCCGGCCGCAGAGCGGCTGCTGTCGCTGACTCGCCCGCAGCTGCTGGGCTGGGATCCCCTGAATCCGCACTGGAAGACGCTGAACGATGACGGCAGTCCGCTGCCGGCCGACGAACTGCCGGTGATGCGCGCGCTGCGCACGGGCATGCCGGAACGCAATCAGGTCGTCGGCATCCAGATCGCCGATTCACCCGTGCGGTGGATCAGCGTGAACGCACAGCCGCTGTACAACGGCACGGATGCGGGACCCTCGGGCGTGGTCGGCACCTTCGTCGACGTGACCCAGGCACGGGAGTCGATGCGCAGGATCCGCGACCTGGTGCAGCGCATGGAGGATGTGCGCGAAAAGGAGCGCCATGAACTGGCGCTGCAGCTGCACGAGGGGCTGGCGCAGGATCTGTTCTCCGCGCGCCTGGCGCTGAGTAACCTGCTGCGCGACCTGCCCGCAACGCATGGTGCCGCGCTCGAGGAGCTGTCGGTGATCATCGATCGCTGCCTGGCCGACACGCGCCAGGTGGCGGGCAGCCTGCACCCCACCGGCCCCGCCAACCGCCCCATCGCCGAGGTGATCGCCTCGCATGCCCGTTACTTCGAGGGTTTGTCGAAGCTGCGCATCGACGTGCACGCCGAGGCGCAATTGCCGGTGACCGACGAAACCACGCGCCTGCTGCTGTTCCGTGCCACGCAGGAGGCGCTCACCAATACCGCGCGGCACGCGCGCGCCATGCGCGCGGACGTATTCCTGCATTCCACGCCAGAGCAGGTGCAGCTGCGCGTTGCCGACGACGGCGTCGGGATGACCGCGGGCTCGCTGGAGAAGTCCGGCTCGCTGGGACTGCTCGGCATCCGCGAGCGCGCGCATGCGCTGGGGGGCACGCTGACCGTGGAGCGCAACGCGACCGGCGGAACGACGCTCGTGCTGAGACTGCCGCTGGACAGGCCAGCGGCAGATTGACCGGTCGGTCTACTTCACCGGCGGGGTGGCGCCGCCCAGGGCCGACTTCGCGGCAGCCGCTTCGAGAACCGCGATGGTGGCGGCGCGCCCGGCGGCAGCGGCCGCTGCGGCGGCTTCGCGGGGGCCGCCTGCCCCAGCGCCCGCGGGCGCAGCACCGCCGGCAGGAACGGCGCGGGCAATGTCGAGCGCCGTCTTGCCGGCGGCATCCTTGATGGACGCATCCGCACCGCGCTCGAGCAGGTGCTTCACGACGCGATCCTGGCCCTGTTCAGCCGCGGCAAACAGCGCGGTGCGGCCTTCCTGGTCGCGGCCTGCCACATAGGCCATCAGCGTGGCGGTGTGCGTGCGGCTGTCGGTGATGCGGTAGTTGATGTCCGCGCCCGCATCGAGCAGCAGGTCGACGGTCTTGATGGCGCGGGCCTGCGGGTCGGCCGACGCGCCGCCGGGCGGGCCCTGGCCGCCGGCGCCGCGGCCGGTGCCGCTCATGCCCACGGCCATCATCAGCGGCGTCATCTGGAATACATTGGGCAGATCCACTTCGGCGCCGTGTGCCAGCAGCGCCTGGATGGAGTCATGGTCATGGCGCATCGCGGCCACGAACAGCGGGCCCACGCCGCCACGCAGGTCGTAGTCGGCGAAGCGCCCACGACCGGCTCCATAGGGGCGCTTGCGCGTGAGCTGGTGGTTCACGTCGACGCCCATGTCGAGCAGGCGCTTGATGACATCGTCGGCCTTGACGGTGCTGTCCGCCGCGGCGCGCGCGCCGGCGAAGTCATTGCCGGAGCCTGCGCGACCGCCGCCTGTGCCGAAGCCGCCGCCCGCGTTGAAGGTCTTCACATCCACGGCCACGTAGATCGGTGTGCGGCCGCTCATGTCCCAGGTGTGCGGGTTCGCGCCCTTGTCGAGCAGGAACATGGCGATGTCGTAGCGCTTGTTGTCGAGCGCATTGATGAGCGGCGTCACGCCGTCGGGATTGGGCATGTTGACGTCGGCGCCGGCCTTCACCAGCGACTGTGCGCACCGCAGGCAGCCGGAGCGCGTGGCATAGAGCAGCGCCGTGAGGCCGCCGGTCTGGCGCGACTGGAACTGCGCGCGCGGTTCGGAGGTCATCTGCCGGGCCCAGTCGTCGGACTTGGCGCGCATGTTCACGTTCTTCGCGCCGTGCGCCAGCAACAGGTCCACGATTTCCGGCTGGTTGCCGCCAGCGGCCCACATCAGTGCGTTCTGGCCGCGGAAGGTTTCGATGGCATTCACGTCGGCGCCGCGTTCGACCAGGAGCTTCGCGATCTCCGGCGAACCCATGCTCACGGCCAGCATCAGCGCGGTCTGGTGGTCGAGGTTGGGCGAATTCACGTTCGCGCCGGCATCGAGCAGCAGGCGCACCAGTTCGATGTCCTCGAGCTTGATGGCCTCGCCCAGCGCGGTGGCGCCGTAGCTGTTGGTGACATTGGCCTTGGCACCGGCTTTGAGCAGCGCGCGCACCAGTTCCTTGTCCACATTGAACACGGCCCACATCAGCGCCGTGGAGCCGTCGGGCGCCTTCGCGTTCACATCGACATCGGGCGAGGTGATGGCGGCGAGCACCGACTCGCGCTTGCCCTGTCGCACCAGGTCGCCGAGCGTCAGCGGCGCGCCGGCCGCAAGGCCTGCCGCGGCGGCGGCGAGCAGCAGCAGTCCCGCGGCGGCGCGAAGCCGGAAGTTCCGGACTGGAGTGGCTGGCTTAAACAACATTGCCCCCGAAATTCGTGTAATGAGCCTGCAGGCCCTTGGCGACGTCGTACAGGAACTTGTCCGGATGGTCGAACTTGCGGTTGATTTCACTCATCACGCCGGCTTCCAGCATGTCCTTCGCGCTGCGGCCATGCGCGGTGAGGTCCGCCGTGCGGTCATAGAGCTTGGTCATCATGTCGCGCTCGGCCTGCAGTTCCGCGCGTGACATCACCGGGCCATAGGCCGGCACCACGCGGGTCTGATCGTTCACCAGCTCGAGCAGGTCGTCCATGGCGTCCACCCGGCCGCCCAGCCAGCCGCCCGCATACCAGTCGAGGGCAGGATCGCGCAGCGGCGACACCACGTCGCCGGTGCACAGCACGTTCGAGTCGCGGAAGAACACATAGGCATCGCCGCGCGTGTGCGCTTCGAGCAGGTAGCCGAATTCCACGCGTTCGCTGCCGGCCTTCATTTCGCCGCGGCCGCGGAAGGTGACGGTGGGAACGGCTTCCTTGGGCGGAGCCTTCACCCAGCGGTCTTCCGCAGGCACGTAGTAGTCGGCGGCCAGCCACTGCTTCGTGATGGTGTGCGCATGAATCTCGGCGCCGGCCTTCGCGAATGGTGCGTTGCCGCCGGTCTGGTCCGCGTGATAGTGCGTGTTGAACAGCGTGCGCACCTTGCCGCCGCCCAATGCGGATCTCACCGCGCGAGCCGTGCCGTCCGCGCCGCTGTCGACCAGCAGGAGTCCATCGCCGGCATCCAGCACGATCACGTTGCCGGGCACGCCGGCGATGACGCTGACCTTGCCGGCAACCGGTGCCCTGGAAACCGTGCCGGGGCGTGGCGCGGCGACTCTTGCGGGAGCCTGGCCCGCCGACGATTGCCTTGTCGGCGCCTGCTGGCAGCCGGTGAGGGCGCCGAGCAACGGCAGCGTGCCGATTCCCACGAGGCCGCCCGCCGACGAGCGGAGAAATGCTCTGCGATCGGTCATGCTCAGACCTCGGCCAGGAGGCCGGTGCTGTTGCCGAACTTGGGCTGAGGAATGCCGAGCTTGTCGAGCATGGTCAGGTGCAGGTTGGCCAGCGGCGTCTTCTCGGGCAGCACCAGGTTCTTGCCGCCCACATGCTTGCCGTTGGCGCCGCCCACCAGCACTTCGGGCAGCGGGTAGTTGTCGTGCGCGTTGCTGTTGCCCATGTTCGAGCCATAGAGGAACAGCGAGCGGTCGAGCACGGTGCCGTCGCCTTCCTTCGCGTTGGCCAGCTTCTTGATGAGGCCCGCGAAGCGCTCCATGTGGTAGCGCTGGATGCGCTGCAGTTCGGCGATGCGTTCGCGCTGATTGGCGTGGTGGCTTACAGGATGGAAGCCGCCGGCCACCTTGAGGTTCGGATACGGGCGGTCGGTGCCTTCCGCGGCCATCACGAAGGTGACCACGCGGGTGAGGTCGGCCTGGTACGCCAGCGCGATGAGATCGAACATCATCGTCAACTGCTTGTCGAAGTCTTCCAGTTCGCCCACCGGCGCATCGGGCACGTCGATGCCCTTCAGATCGCGCGCGCTGGCCATGTTCACGCGGCGCTCGAGTTCGCGCACGGTGTCGAGGTAGTCCGACAGCGCGCGCTGGTCGCCGGGCCCCAGGTCGCGCTTCAGGTCGGCGGTGCGCTCGCCGATCATGTCGAGGATGCTGGCGTTCTTCCTCAGCAGTGCCTCACGCTCGGCGGCCGTGTCGCCTTCGCCCATGAGCTGGATGAACACCTTGCGCGGGTTGTATTCCATCGGCAGGGGCTTGTTCGGCGACGCATACGAGGTGGTGACGGCATAGAAGCTGCCGTTGCCCGCCGCGATCTGCACCGTGGTCTCGGACGCCAGTTCCAGCGAGGGCAGGGCGGTCTGCTGCCCCAGCTTCTGCGCGATCACCTGGTCGAGCGTGGTGGCGAGGCTTGCACCCTTGGCCGCGGTGTCGGGGCGCACGCATGACAGCCACGTGGCGGGGTTCAGCGTGTGCACCGAACCCTGCGCCACGATGTTCTCGATGTTGTCGAAGGTGGTGACGTAGCGCTTGAAGGGGTCGAGCGGCGAGAGCGTGGCGCCCAGCTTGTAGTCGGCGCCCTTGCCGGTGGAGGTCCAGGTGTCGACCTCCTTGCCATACACGGTGTTGTTCATGATGGCGCCGTGCGGCAGGTAGAAAAACCCCGCGCGGGTCTTGAGCTGCGAGGCGGTCTGCGACCAGGCCGTGCCCGCGGGCGCCATGGCGTCGAGGAAGGGCAGCCCCAGGGCCACGCTGCCGCTGCGCAGGAAGGTGCGCCGTGACAGATGCTTCTTGGTCAGGAACGTCGCCATTGCATTTTCCTCAGTCGTTCTTCGCCACGGTGGGCTTGTTCTGCGGCTTGGTTTCTTCGGGGCCCTGGCGGCGGAAGGCATCGCTGTTGACGACGCCCAGCACCAGATCGTTGAACCTGAAGCGGCCCGCGGTGGCCGACTTCACGATCTGCCGGACCTGCGGCATGTCGAAGTACTCCACCTCGCGGTTCAGTGCGTACATCATCAGACGCCGCGTGACGGTGGTGGGGAACTGGTCGCCGTGGCTCTCGATGTAGCGGCGCAGCTCGACAGGCCCGTTCAGCTTCAGGCCGCTGGACAGCGTGGCGTTCGCATCGATGGGCGCTTTTGCCAGCGCATCGATGGTGCGCCAGCGGCCGGTGTTGTCGAAGTTCTCGAGCGCGAGACCCGGCGGGTCGATGAGGCCATGGCAGGAATTGCAGTTCGCATTCTTGCGATGGAGTTCCAGCCGCGCACGCACCGTGGTGGGCCGTTCGCCATCCTTCACGGCAAGATCGGTGTTCACGTTCGGCGGCGGCGGGGCCGGCGGTGTGCCGATGAGCTTGTCGAGCACCCAGCCGCCGCGCAGCACCGGCGAGGTCCGGTCGCCGTAGGACGTGCGCAGCAGGAAGGCGCCCTTGCCCAGGATGCCGAAGCGGTTCGGGTTGGTGAGCTGCACGCGGCGGAACTGCGGCCCGTGCACGCCGGGCACGTCGTACTGCCGGGCCAGCGACTCATTGAGGAAGGTCCAGTCGGCGTCGAGCAGGTCCATGACGCTGCGGTTCTCGAGCAGCACGCTGGCCAGGAAGAGGCGGATTTCCGTTTCGAAATTGCCGCGCATCGCGGCATTGAATCCGCCATCGGTGGGATCGACTTTCTCCAGCTCGTCGAGGTTGAGCCAGGCCAGTGCGAAGTTCTCGATCAGGGTGTTGGCGCGCGGATCCTTCAGCATGCGCTCGACCTGCGCCTTCATCGTCGCGGGATCCGAGAGCTTCCTGGCAGCCGCAAGGTCGATGAGTTGCTCGTCGGGCCCCGTGTTCCACAGGAAGAAGGACAGCCGCGTGGCCAGCTCCAGGTCGCTGAGCAGTCGCGGCTCGTCGGGACGGGTCGAGGTGTTGATGGCGCGGTAGAGGAAGTCGGGGCTCGACAGCACCGCCGTCACCAGTTCGGTGACGCCGGAATCGAAGCCACCCGCCTCGGTGCGGCCCATGTCGTAGAACTTCAGCAGCGACTTCACGTCGGCGTCGGTGACCGGGCGGCGGAAGGCCTGCGTGCCCAGATGGCGGGCGATCTTCTCGGCGCAGGGCCGCTCCTCGGCCGCACTCTTCGGCTGGCAGACGAAGATCTTCGCGCGGCTGTCATTCATCGACAGGCCCTGGGGCGAGAACGGACCTTCGATCTCGATGGCCGTCTGGATGATGGGCAGTGTCGACACGCGGCCGCCGCCGCCGAACGGGCCGCCGAAGCCGTTGCCGGTGGCGTCGTTGTTCAGTGCGCGCGAGCGCTCGATGTAGGTCATCACCACTTCGCGGCGGCCGGCCTTCACATGCGCGCTGCTGGCCACCTTGGAGAGGATCACCTTCTTGCCGGCGGGGCCATCTCGGTCGGCGATGTCCAGGTATTCACCGCCGCCGATCTCCTTGCGCACCACTTCCACGCCATCGATGAGGATCACCAGTGTCGAGGGGTTTTCCGCGCCACGCGGATAAAGGCCCATGTCGAGGAAATCCTCTTCCGGCACGTTGAAGTGGTATTCGCCGTCGGCCGGGAACACATAGGTGAACGCGATGCCGCCGCGCGCCGTGCCGCCGCGCGTGCCCAGCGGGAACTGCGAGGCGCTGGCCTGCATGGCAGGAATGGTCACCTTGGCCATCTTTGGCGCCGGTTCGCCGACGGCGAGCCGGGCCGCCCGCCGCGCCGCCGACAGGTACTGCTCCATGAACGAGGGCGACACCGCCAGCGCGCCGGCGATGTTGTTGAAACCCTCCACTTCGATTTCGGTGGGCAGCGTCTGGCGCGGATCGATGTCCACGCCGATCAGCGACTTGACCGAGGTGGCGAACTCGGTGCGATTCAGGCGCTGGATGGGCACGTGGCCGATGCGGCGCACATTGGCGGAGTTGTCGATGGAGCTTTCGAGGTAGCTGACCAGCGCGTCGACATCCGGTTGGACGGGCTGGTTCTGGCCGGCCGGCGGCATCAGCCGCCCGCGCAGCTTGGTGATGGTCTTTTCCCAGACCTGCGGATCCTGGCCCGCATGGCCCACGTCCACGGTCTCGAATGCCAGGCTGCCCGCCCAGTCATCGGCGTTGTGGCACTTGCTGCAGTAGGTGGAGAGCAGCTTGCTGAAGTCCTTCGCCGGTTCCGCGTCGGCGGCGCGTGCCGTGCCTGCCAGGGTCAGCGCAGCCGCCGTGAATGCAGCCGTGGTAAACGCGGCCACTGACCGCGAGCGCGAGGCCCGCTTCAGCGTCTTCCCGAACAATGCTCCGCTGGTGCCCATCTGACTTCAGAACCCCCTGGTCTAGAATCCGCCGCCACGCTGGGCGGCCGGCTTCGCCTGCTGCAAGATAGGGGATCGCCCGGGGCGAGTCCATCGGACCCGCAAAGCTACCCGGCGCGATTTCCCCGATGGATAGAAGACAACACCGGGTAGCGAAAATTCCGCGCGGACGAGGGGGAATTTCATGCGTCGCATCCTGATTTGCTTCATTGCCGCCCTGGCCATGCCGATGGGTCTCGCCGGGGCCGCTGGGGCCGTCGCTGCCGCCTCTGCCGCAGCGCAGGGCGCCGTGGCGGCCAGGTCTGGCCTGGCAGCCAGTTCGGGGCGCGATGCGCCCCTGGCGGTGCCGCTGGACCCCGCGCATGGCATGGCCGGCCTGCCGCTGGTGGGGCCGCTGCGACTGGCGCCGATGTTGTTCCCGGGCGCGCGCGAGCCGGTGGAACTGCTGTCCGCCCGCGACGGCGCGGCGCCTGCGGGCGTCAAGGCGCTGCCCGTCGACCTCTTCACCTCGAAGGATTTCTACGCCGATCGCGCGCTGTGGAGCGATCCGCGCTACTGGCGCTGCAACAGTCCCATCGGCATTGAGGCACAACGCGGCGGCTATGCGGGCAGCCCCATCCTCGGCGGACTGATCGGCGCCGACCCGAAGGTGGCCGCCTGGGGATACTGCGACCGAGACTATCCCCGTCGTGCCATCGTCAGTCCTTATGTTCACAAGACCGCGCAGGCGCACTACGAGGCGCTGCTGGCCGAGGCGCGCAGCCGTGGTGGCCCGACGGTGTACACGCGGGCCACGCTGCCAGATGACTGGGACGGCCGCTACCAGATCAACAGCTTCGGCGACTGGTACGCGCTGCGTGCCTTCAGCCAGGTGCCGACGATACTTTCGCTGCTGACGCCGGAGTACCAGCAGCGCATGGTGCAGGACCTCTACCACCAGGGGAACACCAATGCCGCGCAGTGGCCCGCGCAGTACTGCTGGCCTGAAGGATTCATGCGCCGCTGGCACGCCGCGGGTGTGGTGCTGCGCGATCACTACGTGACGCTGACTCCGCACCTGGTGCAGATACTCGCCGGCTCGGCCGAGGATTTCGTCACGCACATCAACGTGGGTCGCAGCTTCGACATGAGCGGCGCCGTGCCGCGTCTGGGGCCGGATGTGCCGCGCTGGTTCGGTGAAACCATCGGCTTCTGGGACAAGGACACGCTGATCACCTGGACCTCGAACATCCAGGGCTGGACCGTGCATGGCGCCTTCGAATTCTCGAGCAGGCTGCAGACCATCGAGATCTACTCGCCGGTGCGCGACGCCAGGGGAACGCTTGCCGGGCTCAAACACGAGGCGGTGTTCTACGATCCCGAGGCATTGGTCGAGCCCATCCGCATCGTGCGCACGCTGGACCGCAGGGGCGGGCTCGACACCGGCACGCCTTACGATTCCCTGCGCTGCATCCAGACCATCTATCCGTTGAAGGGCGTGCCCACGCCGGTGGCGCCCGGCGCGCAGATCGAATACGAGCCGCCGGATATCTACGGCCGGCCCTGGGCGCAGATCTGGGAGAAGTACTTCGAGCAGGGCATGAGCCGGCCGAAGAAGGAAGAATCGATCTTCGATTTCAGCCGCTAGCGGAGCAGCACATGGACCGACATGCAGGAAGATCCATCATCGTCACCGGCGCGGCCGGCGCCATCGGCTACGCCACCTGCGAAATTCTCGCGCGCGAAGGGGCGAAGATCGTGATGGTGGACATCAATGCGCCACGACTGGCCGAGCGCGCCCGGGTCTTGAAGGCAGGCGGTGCGACGGTCGAAGCCTGCGTCGCCGACTGCGGCGAGGAAGCCGACGTCAAACGCTATGCCGCCGCGACGCTGCAGGCGTTCGGCCGCATCGACGGCTTCTTCAACAATGCGGGCGTGGAAGGCGCGCTGGCGCCCACGCATGAATACGACGTGGCCGAGTTCGACCGCCTGCTGCGCGTGAACCTGCGCGGCGTGTTTCTCGGCCTGCGCCATGTGCTGCCCGACATGGTGCGGCGTGGCTCGGGCAGCGTGGTCAACATGGCTTCCATCGGGAGCGAGCGCGGTCTTGCGGGCGCCTGTGCGTACAACGCCACCAAGCATGCCGTGGTGGGTCTCACGCGTACGGCGGCCAGCGAGGTGGCGCAGAAGGGCGTGCGCGTGAACTGCGTGATGCCCGGCGTCATCGAAACACCGCTGCTGCTCGAGGTGATCGAGCAGCTGTTCCCCGGCAACGCGCAGCGGGGCCTGGAGAAGCTGGGACAGGTGGCCACCCTCAACCGCTGCGGCAAGCCCGAGGAGGTGGGCAACGTGGTGTCGTTCCTGCTGTCGGACGAGGCCAGCTACGTGAACGGCGCCAAGTGGGAAATCGATGGCGGCGCGCTGGCCACCATCCGCAACGACATCTGAGTCCCGCAATCCCATCCGAACCCGCCCGCCTTGCTAATATCCCCGGCATGCGAATCCGCAATCTGCTGATGCTCTGCCTTGCGACCCTGTCGCCGCTGGCAGCGAACGCGGTGGACCTGCCTGATCTGGTGCAGGCAGGCGAGCATGCCGCTGCGCTGGCGGCCATCCGTTCCGGAGCCGATGTCAACGCTGCACAGCCGGATGGCACCTCGGCGCTGATGTGGGCGGTGTATCGCCTCGACCACGAGGTGGCGCAGGCCTTGCTCGACCGCCATGCCAATCCCAACGCCCGCAATTCGCTGGGCAGCGTGCCGCTGTGCGAGGCGGTGGCCGTGGGCGACGAGAAGCTGGTGGGCATGCTGCTCAAGGCCGGTGCGAATCCCAACATCGGCAACAGCGACGAACAGACGCCATTGATGATCGCCGCGCGCAATGGATCATTGCCGCTGGTGCAGGCGCTGGTGAAGGCCGGCGCGCGCGTCAACGAGCGTGAGCAGTATCGCGGTCAGACCGCGCTGATGTGGGCGGTGGCCAGCAGCAGCGTCGACGTGGTGGAGTTCCTGCTGCGCCACAAGGCCGAGGTGGACGCCCGTGCCACCATCAACGACTGGGGCAACCAGATCACCTCCGAGCCGCGGGCGCAGTACCGGCCGGCCGGCGGACTCACCGCGCTGCTCTATGCCACGCGCTCCGGCTGCCTTGAATGCGCGAAGCTGTTGCTGAAGGCGGGCGCGGACCTCAACCGGCCCACGCCTGAAGGCGTCACGCCGCTGATGAACGCCATCGACAACAACAACTACGAAATCGCCAATCTGTTGCTCGACCTGGGCGCCAACCCGCATATCTCGGACTGGTGGGGACGCACTGCGCTGTACCTGGCCGCCGACATGCGCACGCGTGGCACCGCACGCGGCGCGCCCGCGGAATTCCGTTCCGCCGAAGGCGCGGCGCCGCGTCGGCCGCAACCCGCCGCGCTGCAGTTGGCGCAGCGTCTGCTGGCGCTGCATGTCGACCCCAATACGCAGTTGAACATGCACCGGCCGTTCCGCGGCCGCTTCGCCGACGACCTGATGACCACCGGCTGCTCGCCGCTGCTGCGAGCCGCGCTGTCGGTGGACCTCGAGATGATGGAACTGCTGCTGAAGAACGGCGCGCTGCCCGACCTGCCCAATGTCATGGGCGTTACACCACTGATGGCGGCGGCCGGCGTGGGTGCGACGCGCGGCGCGGTGGTCGGCCAGGGGCCCATCGCCGGCTCCGATCCCGAGGCCAATGCCGTGAGTGCCATCACGCTGCTGCTGAAGGCCGGTGCCGATGTGAACGCCCGCATCACCGATACCAGCAGCCACACTGCGGTCATCGCGCGGCCCAGCTCCATGACCGATCGCCAGGGTCAGACGGCGCTCTACGGCGCCATCGGACAGAACTGGACCAAGGTGGCGCAGCTTCTCATCGACAATGGCGCGCGGCTGGATGTGAAGGATGCCGCGGGCAAGACGCCGCAGGACGCGCTGGCGGCGAAAGCCGGCGGTCGCGACACGCCCAGCAACGAGCAGATGGCGACGCTGATCCGCTCGGCCGGTGGCGGCTGAGCGCAAATCGAACATCCGGAGACCACATGAAACGCCTGGCAATTGGCTTGATCGCGATGGCATTGCTGCAGCAGTCGGCGCTGGCGCAGCGGTCCGATGCAGACGCGCAGATCGATGCACTGACCGCTCGCGTGGAAAAGCTCGAAGGCACGCGTGCGGTCAAGAAGCTGCAGCGCGCCTTCGGCTACTACGTCGACCGCGGTCTGTGGACCGATGCGGCCGACCTGTTCGCGGACGCCGGCACGCTCGAGATCGGCGCAGATGGCGTGTACATGGGCAAGGACCACATCCGCGAATACCTGAAGCGGTTGCATGGCGGCCAGGAAGGCCTGATCTATGGCCAACTCAATGAATGGATCACGCTGCAGCCTGCAGTATTCATCGCGGCCGACGGCCGCAGCGCCACGGCGCGCTGGCGCGACCAGGGCATGCTGGGCCAGTACAAGAACCACGCCGAGTGGCGCGATGGCGTCTACGAGAACACCTATATAAAGGAAGGCGGTGTGTGGAAGATCCGCTCGCTGCACCTGCATGTGAACTTCGTCGCGCCTTATGCAAAGGGCTGGGCGCGGCTGAAGCCCGGCGAGGGACTCACGCGCAGTGAGGCATCGAAGGCTTTCGCGCCGGACCGTCCCTCCACGGTGGCCGAGAAACCCTTTCCGGATACGCAGGTGCCAGCCTTCCAGGCGCCCAACCCCGTCACCGGCAAGCCCGTGAAAGGAGTCCGCTGATGCGCACCCTGATTTCGCGGACCACGCGCGGCGCCATCGCTGCGTTCCTGGCGGCGCTGTGTCTTGCAATGTTTTCTCCCGCGCAGGCGCAGGATGCGCTGCAGTCGCGCCTCAAGGCCTATGCCGATCGGGTTGCCCGACTGGAAGATGCCGATGCGGTGGAAACGCTGCAGGCCACCTTTGGCTACTACTTCGACAAGGGTTTGTGGGAGGACGCGGCGGACCTGTTCGCGAAGACGGGCAGCTTCGAATACGGACTGAGCGGCGTGTACATCGGGCAGGACCACATCCGCCGCGCGATGCTGCAGTACGGGCCGCAGGGCCTGGCACAGGGCTATCTGAACAATCACATGATGCTGCAGCCCGTCATCACCGTTGCGGCCGACGGGCGGACGGCGGCGGGGCGCTGGCAGGGGCCGGTGATGCTCTCCGAGCCCGGCGCCAGCGGCATCTGGGGCGTGGGCATATACGAGAACGAATACGTGAAGGAAGGCGGCGTGTGGAAGATCGCCAAGTTCCACTTCTACCCCACCGCATTCACGGACTACGACCGCGGCTGGGCGCGTTCAATGCTGCCGATGAAGGGGCCCAGCGCCATCTTCCCGCCCGACAAGCCGTCGACGAAGGTGTACCGGACCATGCCGGGCAACTACATCCCGCCGTTCAGCTATCCACATCCCGTGACCGGCCAACCGCTCACGAACCTTCCTCAGGCCGTCGACAGCGTGACGGGGCAGTGAACATGAACCACTACGCATCCACCCGAATCGCAATCGCCAGCCTGCTGCTGGCCGCCTGCGCCGCGCCGGCCGTGATTGCACAGAGCGCCTCGCAGAGGCTCGATGCGCTCGATGCGCGCATCACACGCCTGGAGGACATGAACCAGATCGAACGTCTGCAGCGCACCTATGGCTACTTCGTCGACAAGAGCCAGTGGACGCAGTTGTCCGAGCTGTTCACCGACGACGCCACCCTCGAGATCGGCGGCAAGGGGCTGTTCCTCGGCAAGCCGCGCGTGCTCGAGTACATGCACAAGGCCTTCGGTCCGGATGGCGCGAAGGAAGGTTCGCTGGCCAATCACATGCAGTTCCAGTCCATCCCCGACATCTCCGCGGATGGGAAAACCGGCTGGATACGTTCGCGTGCCTACGTGATGAGCGTGGGCGGCTGGGGCCTGCCGCTGTACGAGAACGAATACCGCAAGGAAAACGGCGTCTGGAAGATCAGCCGCCTGTCCGGTCCGTTCACCATGTACACGAACTGGGACGGCTGGGGAAAGAACGCGCTGAACAACACCTGGCCCGACAAATTCGAGCCGCCGCCCGACTTGCCGCCGTCCACGGTGTATCTCACTTATCCCGCGTACTACATCATTCCCTTCCACTTCCCGAATCCGGTCACCGGCAAAGCATTCCGGCCCGACGTAGGACAGGTTGGCGCGTATGCGGCGCCGCCCGGCACGAAGGCGCAGGCTGATTCGTTGAAGGTGGGTCGACTGGCCGACGGTACCCAGCCCATCGCCGAACCGCCGCGCAACTAGCCGGCGCGGCGTCGGCGCCTTCCTACACCGCAAGATCACCCCTGCCGACCGCGCCCCTCCTACAGGGGTCGCTAGCCTGCAGTTCCTGTTGATCGTTGACGAGCCAGGTGCGTCTCGGGCATCGCGGCGGAGTGTGTAATGGAAGCACCTGAGCGGATGAGCCGTCGCTCGTCCCGGTCCTCATCGCAGCCGTACCTCGAGGATGGTGAGCTCGACCTGCGCAAGCTGCTGCGCGTGCTGCAGGGCATTCGCGACGGCGATTTCTCCGTGCGACTTCCCGCGGACATGAGCGGTCTTGCCGGCAAGGTTGCCGACGTGGTCAACGACATCGCCGCCGCGAACCAGCGTCTTGCGCGCGAGATCGAAAGGGCCGGCCAGTTCGTGGGCAAGGACGGCCGCACGCGGCACCGCATCTCGGCGGAGCGCCGCTCCGGCTCCTGGGGCGAGATGGAATCCGCGCTCAACACGCTGATCGACGACCTGCTGTGGCCCACGGCCGAGGCCACGCGCACCATTTCGGCCGTGGCCAAGGGCGATCTGTCGCAGCTCATGCAGCTCGAAGTGGAAGGCCGCCCCATCCGGGGCGAATTCCTGCGCTCGGCCACCATCGTGAACTCGATGATCGAGCAGATGCGCGGCTTCACTTCCGAGGTGACGCGCGTGGCGCGCGAAGTGGGCACCGAGGGCAAGCTGGGCGGCCAGGCCGTGGTGCCGGGCGCCGCCGGCACCTGGAAGGACCTCACCGACAATGTGAACTCCATGGCCGGCAACCTCACCGGCCAGGTTCGCAACATCGCCGATGTGGCCACGGCCATCGCCAGCGGCGATTTGAGCCGCAAGATCACCGTCAACGTGCGCGGCGAGATCCAGCAACTCAAGGAGGCCATCAACACGAGGGTGGACCAGCTTCGCTCGTTCGCCTCGGAAGTGACGCGCGTGGCGCGCGAGGTGGGCACCGAGGGCAAGCTGGGCGGTCAGGCCATCGTGCCGGGTGTGGCCGGCACCTGGAAAGACCTCACCGACTCGGTGAATGCCATGGCGGGCAATCTCACCGGCCAGGTACGCAACATCGCCGAGGTGACCACGGCGGTGGCCCGAGGCGATCTGTCGCGCAAGATCACCGTGGACGTGCGCGGCGAAATCCTCGAGCTGAAGAACACCATCAACACGATGGTGGACCAGTTGAACGGATTTTCGGCCGAGGTGACGCGCGTGGCGCGCGAGGTGGGCACCGAGGGCAAGCTGGGTGGTCAGGCCACGGTGCCGGGCGTGGCCGGCACCTGGAAAGACCTCACCGACAACGTGAATTCCATGGCCGGCAACCTCACGGCACAGGTGCGCAACATCGCCGAAGTGGCCACGGCCATTGCCAGCGGTGATCTGTCGCGCAAGATCACCGTGGACGTGCGTGGCGAGATCCTGCTGCTGAAGGAAACCATGAACACCATGGTGGAGCAGTTGCGGTCCTTCGCCTCGGAAGTGACACGCGTGGCGCGCGAGGTGGGCACCGAGGGCAAGCTGGGCGGCCAGGCCAATGTGCCCGGCGTCGCCGGCACGTGGAAGGACCTCACCGACAACGTCAACTCGATGGCGTCGAACCTCACCGGCCAGGTGCGCAACATCGCCGAGGTGTCGACGGCCATCGCGCGCGGCGACCTGTCGCGCAAGATCACCGTGGACGTGAAGGGCGAGATCCTGGAGCTGAAGAACACCATCAACACCATGGTGGATCAGCTCAACGGCTTCGCGGCCGAGGTGACGCGCGTGGCGCGCGAGGTGGGCACGGAGGGCAAGCTGGGCGGCCAGGCCGAGGTGAAGGATGTCCGCGGCGTGTGGAAGGACCTCACCGAGAACGTGAACTCGATGGCGTCGAACCTCACCGGCCAGGTGCGCAACATCGCCGAGGTGGCCACCGCCATCGCCAAGGGGAACCTCTCGCGCAAGATCACCGTGGACGTGGCCGGCGAGATCCTGCAGCTCAAGGAAACCATCAACACGATGGTGGATCAGCTCAATGGCTTCGCGGCCGAGGTGACGCGCGTGGCGCGCGAGGTGGGCACCGAGGGCAAGCTGGGCGGCCAGGCCATCGTGCCCGGCGTGGCCGGCACCTGGAAGGACCTCACCGACAACGTCAACTCGATGGCGTCGAACCTCACCGGCCAGGTGCGCAACATCGCCGAGGTGTCCACGGCCATCGCGCGTGGCGACCTGTCGCGCAAGATCACCGTGGACGTGAAGGGCGAGATCCTGCAGCTGAAGGAAACCATCAACACGATGGTGGATCAGCTCAATGGCTTCGCGGCCGAGGTGACGCGCGTGGCGCGCGAGGTGGGCACCGAAGGCAAGCTGGGCGGCCAGGCCGAGGTGGCCGGCGTGGCCGGCACCTGGAAGGACCTCACCGACAACGTCAACACCATGGCCAACAACCTCACCAACCAGGTGCGCGGCATCGTGAAGGTGGTGACGGCGGTGGCCAACGGCGATCTGCGCCAGCGCCTGACCGTGGAATCCAAGGGTGAGGTGGCCGCGCTGGCCGAGACCATCAACAGCATGACCGACACGCTGGCCACCTTCGCCGAGCAGGTGACCAGCGTGGCGCGCGAGGTGGGCGTGGAAGGCCGGCTTGGCGGCCAGGCCAACGTGCCCGGCGCCGCGGGCACGTGGAAGGACCTCACCGCCAACGTGAACCTGCTGGCAGCCAACCTCACCACGCAGGTGCGCGCCATCGCCGAGGTGGCCACGGCCGTGACCAAGGGCGAGCTCACGCGCTCCATCCAGGTGAATGCGCGTGGCGAGGTGTCCGAGCTCAAGGACAACATCAACGCGATGATCGGCACGCTCAAGGTCACCACCGAGCGCAATACCGAGCAGGACTGGCTGAAGACCAACCTCGCGAAGTTCAGCCGCATGATGCAGGGTCAGCGGGATCTGGTGACCGTGGGCAACATGCTGCTGGCGGAGCTGGCGCCGCTGGTCAACGCCCAGCACGGCATCGTCTACGTGATGGACAGCGATGGCCACGGGCCCATCCTGAAGCAGCTTTCCAGCTATGCCGACGTCGGCGACCCGGCGGTGCCGAGGTCCTACCAGCTCCGTGAAGGGCTGGTAGGACAGTGCGCCGCCGACGGGCGCCGCATCCTGCTCGAGTCCATACCCGAGAAGGTGCACGTGGGCAGCGGCCTGCTGGCCGCCAAGGCCCGCAGCGTGATCGCGCTGCCGGTGCTGTACGAAGGCCAGGTGAAGGCCGTCATCGAGCTGTCATCGCTGCACGAGTTCACGGCCTCGCACCTGGCCTTCCTCGAGCAGCTCACCGGCAGCATCGGCGTGGTGCTGAACACCATCGAGGCCACCATGCGCACCGAGGGCCTGCTGCACCAGTCGCAGGAACTGGCCGGCGAGCTGCAGGCGCAGCAGCGCGAGCTGCAGCAGACCAACGAGGAGCTGGCCACCAAGGCGCGGCTGCTGGCCGAGCAGAACGCCGAGGTGGAGCGCAAGAACCAGGAGATCGAGCTCGCCCGGCGCGCACTGGAGGAAAAAGCCGGCGAGCTCGCGCTCACGTCGCGCTACAAGTCCGAGTTTCTGGCCAACATGTCGCATGAGCTGCGCACGCCGCTCAACAGCATACTGATCCTGGGGCAGCAGCTTGCCGAGAACGCCGACAACAACCTGACGGCGCGGCAGGTGGAGTTCGCCAAGACCATCCATGGCGCCGGCACCGATCTGCTGAACCTGATCAGCGACATCCTCGACCTGTCGAAGATCGAATCCGGCACGGTGACGGTGGAGTCCGAAGACCTGCTGTTCACGCATCTGCGCGAGACGGTGGAGCGCAACTTCCGCCACGAGGCCGAGGCCCGCAAACTGTCCTTCGTCACCGACTTCAGCGAGGGGATTGGCCGGCACATCACCACCGACTCCAAGCGCCTGATGCAGGTTCTGAAGAACCTGCTGTCGAATGCGTTCAAGTTCACCTCGCAGGGTGGCGTCACCCTGCGCGTGGGTCTGGCCAGTGGTGGCTGGTCGCTGGATCATCCGGTGCTGAGCCAGTCGCCGGCGGTGATCGAATTCGCCGTGACCGACACCGGCATCGGCATCGCGCCCGAGAAGCAGCGCATCATCTTCGAGGCCTTCCAGCAGGCCGATGCCGGCACCTCGCGCAAGTACGGTGGCACCGGCCTCGGCCTTGCCATCAGCCGCGAGCTGGCTCACCTGCTGGGAGGGGAGCTGCGACTGGTCAGCGCGCCCGGCCTGGGCAGCACCTTCACGCTGTTCCTGCCGGCCACCTACATGGGTTCCGCCTATCGCACGCCGCCCCAGGCGCCCGCGGCGGACGCGGCCGACAGCGGCCGCTTCCGGGCAATCAAGCTGCCCGTGTCCCCCGCCGAGGAGCTGGCGGATGATGCCGGCAGCCTCTCGCCCGACGATCGCACGCTGTTGATCGTCGAGGATGATCCGCACTACGCGCTGGTGCTGCTTAACCTGGCGCGCGACTGCGGCTTCAAGGTGGTGATCGCCAAGACCGGCGCGGATGCGCTGCAGCTCGCGCGCCGGCATCGTCCCACGGCCATCGTGCTCGACGTGTTCCTGCCCGACATGCTGGGCTGGACGGTGCTGAACCAGCTCAAGCGCGATCCGCAGACGCGGCACATTCCCGTGCAGATCCTCACCGTGGAGGAGGAGCGCCAGTACGGCCTCGAGCGTGGCGCGTTCTCGTTCATGAACAAGCCGGCGACCACCGAGGGGCTGGAATCGGCGCTGAACCGCATACGCGAGTTCGCGTCGAGCAGCGTGCGCAACCTGCTGGTGGTGGAGGACAACCCGGCCGAGCAGATGAGCATCGCGGAGCTGCTGGGGTCCGACGATGTGCGAATCACCGTGGCCGGCAGCGGTGCGCAGGCGCTGGAGGCTTTGCGTGTGCGCAGCTTCGACTGCGTGGTGCTCGACCTGCACCTGCCCGACACCTCCGGATTCGACCTGCTGGGAGAGATCCAGCAGATGCCGCAGCTTCGCGACCTGCCGGTGGTGGTGTTCACGGGTCGGGACCTGACCGAGGACGAGGACGCCCAGCTTCGCCAGAAGGCCAAGAGCATCGTGCTGAAGGGGGTGCGCTCGCCGGAGCGGCTGCTCGACGAGACGGCGCTGTTCCTGCACCGCATGATCGGCAATCTGCCCGAGACCAAGCAGCGGATGATCGCGACGCTCCATCAGAGCGACGAACCGCTGCATGGACGCAAGGTGCTGGTGGTGGACGACGATGTGCGCAACATCTTCGCGCTCAACAGCGTGCTGGAACGGCATCACATGGAGGTGGTGAGCGCCACCAATGGCCGGGACGCGATCAGCATTCTGGACGGCGCCGGCGACATCGCGCTGGTGCTGATGGACGTGATGATGCCGGAGATGGACGGCTATGAAACCATGCGCCGCATCCGTTCACGGCCGCAGTTCCGCATGCTGCCCATCATCGCGCTCACCGCCAAGGCCATGAAGGGCGACCGCGAGAAGTGTCTCGAGGCCGGCGCCTCCGACTATGTCGCCAAGCCGGTGAACACCGAGCAGTTGCTCTCGCTGGTGCGCATGTGGCTGCACCGCTGATATCGGCGGAGGCCGGGTCGGCCGGCGGGGCGGTGCGGATACTGCTGGTCGACGACCAGCCGGCGCGGCTGCTGTCGTACCAGTACATCCTGCAGCCGCTGCAGCAGGAGCTGGTCTGCGCCCGCTCCGGTGCCGAAGCACTGGAGCAGCTCATGGGCGGCGAATTCGCGCTGATCCTGCTCGATGTCAGCATGCCGGGCATGGACGGCTTCGAGACCGCGGCGATGATCCACGACCATCCCCGTTTCGAGCGCACGCCGATCATCTTCGTCACCGGCGTCCACGACACCGAGTTCGACCGCCTGAAGGGCTACAAGCTGGGTGCAGTGGATTATGTGTCGGTGCCGGTGGTGCCGGAGATCCTGCGCAGCAAGGTCGCGGTGCTGATCGAGCTGCACTGCAAGCGCCGCGACCTGCAGCGGCTGAACCAGAACCTGACCGAGGCCAACCGCGCGCTGGCCGAAGCCAACACCAACCTGCAACTCGAGAAGACGCGCGAACTCGAGGCCCTGAACCAGAGCCTGCAGGCCACGAACCATGCGCTGAAGGAGGCCGACCGCCGCAAGGACGAGTTCCTGGCCATCCTGGCGCATGAGCTGCGCAATCCGCTGGCGGCGCTGGCGGCCGCGACGCGGCTGATGCAGCGCCAGCCGCAGAAGGCCGAGGTGTCGGCCATGGCCTGCAATGCCGTGCAGCGCCAGGTCGCCCACATGGCCCGGCTGCTCGATGACCTGCTCGATGTATCGCGCATTTCGCATGGGCGCATGCAGTTGCAGTTGCAGCAGGTCGAAGTCGGCGAGGTGCTACGCTCGGCAGTGGACATGGTGCGGCCCCAGCTCGACGCCAAGCATCAGTCGCTGGACGTGACGAATCCAGCCGCACCGGTGCACGTGATGGGCGATGCGTTGCGGCTGGTGCAGATCGTTGCCAACCTGCTCAACAACTCGGTCAAGTACACGCCGGTCGGCGGCCGCATCGAGCTCGCGATGCAGGCGGATGACGACGAGGTGCACATCGCCGTGCGCGACGATGGCATCGGCATCGCACCTGCCATGCTGGAGCAGGTGTTCGACATGTTCTCGCAGGCAGGCCGCTCATCGAGCGAGGCGCAGGGCGGCCTCGGGATCGGTCTTGCCCTGGTGAAGGGACTGGTGCGTCTGCACCGGGGCCACGTCAGCGCGCACAGCGACGGGGAAGGGCGGGGCAGCGAGTTCCGCATCACCCTGCCGCGGGTGGCGGCCGGCGCGCTGCCTGTCGCCGACGCGCAGGAATCCGGATCCGCGCAGTTCAAGCCACTGCGGATCCTGATCGCCGATGACAATGTCGACAGCGCGATGAGCTGGTCGCTGCTCATCGAAGATGGAGGCCATCGCGTCGTGACCGCGTACGACGGCATGGAGGCGCTGCGCATGGCCGAGGAGTTCCGGCCGCAGGTGGTGCTGCTCGATATCGGCATGCCGCGGCTGGATGGCTACGAGGTGGCGCGGCGCATGCGCACCACCGACTGGGGCAGGCAGGCGCTGCTGGTGGCGATCACCGGCTGGGGCCAGGCCCGGGATCGCGCGCTGGCGCAGGAGGCCGGGTTCGACGAGCACTTCACCAAGCCGCTGGATCCGGCGCAGCTCGAGCGCACGCTGCGCCGGGTGAGCCTCAGGGCTTGAGGAAGTCGGCCACCGCGCGGTTCTCGCAGGATTGCAGGCGGGCGAGTTCCTCGCGCTGATCCCTGGAATTCTTCTTGAAGGCGAGGCGACGCGCGAGCTGCGCCACCAGCGGTCGCGGGCCGGCGCCAGGCTTCCAGTTCGTGGCCTGCGCAGCCAGGTCATCGAGCTCCACGATCAGCGAGGGATCGTATCCGGTCAGCAGCTCGCGCAGTGTGCGGGCTTCGGGCGCGGTGCCGGCATCGGCCAGCGCCAGGATGTCCTTCACCGCAAGGCGGTGCGGCGCGGTGCCGGCGTTGGCCTCGAACCAGGCATCGGCCAGCGCGTCGACGCTGGTGTAGGTGATGTTTCGCACATCGCCCTCGGTGCTGGCGTACCAGTGCGCCTCGGCGAACGACACGGCGCCATCGCCATCAGCATCCACCAGCCGGCGCGCGCCGGGCGCGAGCCCGCTGAAGAACATGTGCAGGTAGTCGCGGCTCTGGGCCACCTCCACCGCATCGGCCTGGCAGCCCGTGGCGATGATGTCGGGCCGCGCGCCGAAGAAACCGCAGCTCATCGAGCGCGCCATCACGCCGCCGAAGCAGTTGCCGCTCACCAGCACGTCATCGCCGCCGCCATGCTCGTGCAGTTCGCGCAGCGCCGTGGGCGACAGCGGCAGCGGGCTGCCCCACATGCCTGCGCCCTCGGGGCCGCCATGCCCCACCAGCACCAGCAGGTTGCGACTGCCCGGACGGGTGCGGATCGACTGGAAGATCCGCGCCGCGCCCTCCGGCGTGAAGGGCTGCGCGCCTTCGACATTGCGATGGACCAGCTCGAGCCGGCCGTTGCGCACCTCGAGCGCGTTGGCGCCCTGGGGATTGCCGCTGCCGTAGAAGACATGCACGTCGCGGGTGTTGAAGGACAGCGACTGTGCCAGCACGTCGCGGATTTCCTCGATGCGCAACGCATTGAAGATCTCGTTGTCGGCAGCTCCCGAGGCCGTGGACATCAGCATCACATTGGTCGCCGCAAAGGGCGTGGCCAGCGGCTGCACATTCGCGAGCAGCGGATCCACGCCGCCGCGATTGCGCAGCACCGAAGGATCGAGCGCCAGGCGGTAGAACCAGTTCAGGTTCCACGACCTCAGATACAGCTCGCTCATGTAGTTGGTGCGCGCCTCGCGCGCGGCCTGCACGTTGTCGCCGGCATTGGGCGTGGTGACCGTGTCGGGGAAGCGTGCCGCGCGCAGGTCGGCCGAGTCGGCGATGTCGCCGCCCGCAACCACCACGCCGTCGCGCTTCAGCATCACCAGCGCGTCGCGCGCGGCGACATGCCGCAGCCAGTTCTTCGGATCGAACCACGGCAGCGCCTGCAGCTCCTGCCATTCCTGCGCCGACACCTCGGCGGAGGCGCGGCGTTCTATGGGTGCGATCACCTGGCCACCTGAGCCATCCTCGAGCACGGCCGCGCGCATCTGCGCGCGGCGCTTGAGCATCTCCTCGACGAAGGTGCAGCTACTGCAGCCCGGGGGCTTCAGCAGCACCACGCGCCATTCGGCCGACCGGGCGACGCCTGTGGCCAGCAACAGGATCAACAGGGCGAGACGGGTATTCATTCTTGTTGGATGGCGGCAGATGTAAGATTCGCATCGGTCCGCGGCGGAAGAATAAAGGGGGCATCAGATGACACGCAAGAACGGCAGCCGGGGAAATCCATGATTTTCGTCTCCGGCGCAAACGGCCAGTTTGCCGGCAGCGTGATCGCCACCCTGCTTGCGGCCGGCAAGGCCGGGCAGCTTGTCGTGGGCACGCGCAACGTGGACTCCGCCTTCGCCCGCGAGCTGGCGGCGCGCGGTGTCAGCGTGCGGGCCGCCGATTTCCGGCAGCCCGATCAGATGCGCCGCGCGCTTGCAGGCGCCGACAAGGCGCTGTTCATCCCCACCTACGACACCAATGACGTCAGGTTGCAACAGAACCTCAACGCGCTGCAGGCCGCGCAGGACGCCAACGTCAAGCATGTGGTCTACGCCAGCTTCCTGCGCGCCGAATCGCCGCTGGTGGAGCACAGCCGCCTGGTGCATTTTCCCACCGAACAGGCCATCCGCGCCTCGGGGCTGGACTTCACGCTGCTGCGGCATGCGCTGTATGCCGACATCCTGGTCGGCGATCTGGCAGACACGTTGGGCAGCGGCCTGCTGCACCGTCCCAGCGGCGGCGCGCGTTCGGCGTACATCGCGCGTGCGGACCTTGGCATCTCCGCCGCACAGATCCTGATGCGGGACGAGCCCTCGGGGAACACCTACACCGAAACCATGGAGCGCACATGGAACGGCGAGGAAGTGGCCGAGTTGATGTCCGAGGTATGGGGAAAGACCATCCGCTTCGTGCCCGTGGACCCCACCGAATGGCCGCGCTACATGACCGAGAAGTGGGGCGTGCCACCGGAGATCTCGCGCAGCACTGTCGGCACCATGCAGGCCGTGGCGGCGGGCGTGTTTGACCTTGCCACGCAGGATTACGCCCGCATCACCGGGCGGCCGCCGCGTGACATGCGCGCCTTCCTCGAAGGGGTCCGCGAAGCCCGGCGCTGACACCGGTCCGGCGCCGGCGCGGACCCGTGCTGGCGGTGCATTCCTACAGCGCCAGCGGGCCTTCCGGCCGCAAATTTGCGGCCATGCCGCACATCGCGGCCAGGAGGTGCACATGAACAATTGCCACAGAGCACTGCTGTCCCTGTGCCTGCTGCTGCCGGCCGCCAGCGCGCTGGCCCAGGTGACCTTCTATGAACGCGAGGACTTTCGCGGCCGCGCGTTCAGCATTTCGGGCCAGCAGGCCGACTTCGGCCGCACCGGCTTCAACAACAGGGCCTCATCGGCCATCGTCGATGGCGGGCGCTGGGAGGTCTGCGAGGGCGTGGGTTTCCGCGGCAACTGCGTGGTGCTGCGCGAAGGCAGCTACGATTCGCTGAGCCGCATGGGCGTGAACAACCAGATCTCCTCCGCGCGGCGGGTGGGTGGCCGTGACCGTGCCGATTGGCGCACGCCCGATCCCATGGACGGGCCGCCGTATGAATACCGTCGTCGTCCCAGCGAACGCGTGTACCAGGCGCCGGTGACCTCGGTGCGCGCGGTGATGGGCCGGCCCGAGAACCATTGCTGGATCGAGCGCGACGAAGCCGAGCGGCGTGACAAACCCAATATCGCCGGTGGCGTCATCGGTGGCGTCATCGGCGGCATCCTTGGGCATCAGATCGGCGGCGGCACGGGCAAGGACATCGCCACTGCCGGCGGCGCCGTGGCCGGCGCGGCGGTGGGCGCCAATGTGGGGCGCGACCGCGGCATCGACCGCGATGTGCGCCACTGCGAGACTGTGCAGAGCGGTCCGCCCGACTACTGGGACGTGACTTACGAGTTCCGCGACATCGAGCATCACGTGCAGTTGAGTTCGCCTCCCGGGCGGACCATTGCGGTCAACCGCGACGGTGAACCTCGCGACTACTGAGCGCACCGCGCGGCCCCGACCCTGCAGCAGGCAGGACCGGAACGCGGTCGGGACCGCGGAATGGTGTAGCATCGGCTGAAACTTCGGGGGTTCAGCCATGTCGGGAAATCTTGCAGGCGCACTGCTCGCGGCCGTGTTCGTGGTGACCTCGGTGGCGGGCGCGGCCGAGGCGCAGCAGCCCAAGCCACTGACCATGGCGACACTGCTCGATCGCATGCAGATCGAGGATCTGCTCACCCGCTACTACTACGACCTGTCGAAGGGCAAGGCGCATGAGTTGTCGGAGTACTTCACCGAAGATGCGCTGCTCGACGTGGATGGCACGCTCGCCAAGGGGAGGGCCGCGATCACCAAGCTCTATGCGCCGCCCGCGAACCAGACGCGCGAGGCCACGGCGCAGCGGCGCCGCGGCCACATGCTGCTGAACAATCCCGTAATCAGCATCGACGGCGACAAGGCGGTGGCCGAGGTGATCTGGACCGGCGTGATGAACGAGGGCGTGGGCAAACCGCCCGCCCTGTACGAGCAGGGGCGTGAATACAGCGAACTGCGCAAGGTGCAGGGCCGGTGGCTGATATCGAAGCGCTGCATCATGTCCGACAGCGGCACGCCCGACCGTTTCGATGCCACCTACAAGCCCCGCGAGACCTGCTGACGCCGCCTATACTGCGCCGATGAAATTCTATTCGTGGAACGTCAACGGCATCCGTGCCGTGGTGAAGAAGGGCACCTTCCAGAAGTTCATCGCGGAGCACCAGCCCGACATTCTCTGCCTGCAGGAAACCAAGGCCGAGCGCGGCCAGGCCGAGATCGATCTGGCCGGCTACCACGAATACTGGAATTCCGCCGAGAAGAAGGGCTGATGCCGGGCACGGCAATCTTCACCGGCACGAGCCGCTGAAGGTCACCAACGGCTTTCCCGACAACCGAAGAAGTTCAGCTTCGCCGATGAGCTGAAGCGCGACTCACCTGGAACGAGGCCGCGTGGTCGCCGCCGAATACGAGAAGTTCTTCGCGGTGACGGTGTACACGCCCAACGCCAAGGACGACCTGTCGCGGGTGAAGCTGCGGCACGGTACTGGGACCGGCACCTGCAGTACGTGAAGGAACTGGAAAAGCCGGTGATCTTCTTCTGCGGCGACCTGAACGTGGCCCACACCGAGCTCGGTCTGGCCAACCCCAAGCCCAATCGCGGCAAGAAGGGATTCACCGACGAGGAGCGCGAGGGCTTCCAGAATTTCATCGACGCGGGTTTTTTCGTCGATACCTTCCACATCTTCACGCAGGGCAATGGCCACTATTTCATGGTGGTCGCATTTCGCCAATTCCCGCGCGCGCAACGTGGGATGGAGAATCGACTACGTGCTGGTGTCGGCCGCGCTGCGCGACAAGGTGCGTGAAGCGAGCATCCACGCCGATGTGATGGGCTCGGACCACTGTCCGGTCAGCATCCGCATCGACATCTGAACCCGCCCGTGCCGGTCAGCGATAGGCTGCCGGCAGCGGGAACAGCCCGTCATAGGGCGGCCAGTTCGGCACCGGGCGATCCTCCGGCGCGTAGTAGAACGCGGCATGCACGTCGCGGATCTTGCCGTGGTCCACATGGAACAGCTCGGTGAAATGATTGCGGCGCTTCGTGTTCTTCGCCTCGCGACGGAACACCGCCGACACCATCACCGTCTGCGCCTCCTCGTCGATCACGTAGAAGTTGCGGATGGCGACGATGGCAACGCCGAAGTCGCCCTGGGTGCGGCAGTCGGTTTTGCCGTTGTTGCCCAGGTCCATGTTGGGTGTCATCGGCGTGTTGAAGGTGGGGAAGCCGTTTTCGTAGCGGGTGCAGCCCGGGTGACCCTTGACGATGTAGCTATTGTGGCTGGTGATGCCGTCGAAGTAGCTGTTGACGATGGCCTGCAGCGCCTCGCGCTGCACGCGCTCGGCCTTCGGCACCACGCGCTGTGCCGGCAGCGTGGCGCGCAGCGTGTCGATGTCGAACGGCGTCTTGCCCGGCTCGCCGGTGAGACCCGGATCGCTCTTGCGCGAGATGAACCACTCGGCCTCGGTCACCTGGTTCCACTGCACCTTCATGCGCAGCGCCACGACGGCTTCCTCGTCGCCCAGCTTCACCGTGCCGAAGTATCCGGCCTGACCCTGGATCGGATCGAAGTACTGTCGCTGGATCGAACCCAGGCCGGTCATCGACTTCCACAGTCCCTGGCCTTCGGGAATCACCACCGAATTCTCGGTCTGGCGGAAGCCGATCCACAACCCGGCGGCCTCGGGCTTGTGAGTGGCCACGCCGGCAAGGTAGGTGTCGAGGTGTTGCTTGAGGCAGGCGCGATTGCAGTCGGCGGCGCTGGCCACGGCCGACGCCAGAAGCGTCGCGCACGCGGCCATGATCACGGCGAAGCGTTGCATGTTTCCCCCGGTTCCCTTGGTTACTGCTTTTTCTGCTGCTGGCGCAGGTTGTCCAGATGGTCTTCCCAGTCCGGCTCCGTGCAGTCGTAGTCGAGCATCCGGCTGCCCTGCAGCTGGGTGTAGGTGCGCGTGATGGTGGGCCTGGAAGTGTAGAAGGCCGGATCGTCGATGGTGACCTCCACCTTCAGGCGCTTCAGCCCCTTCTCGGTGAAAGGCGTGTAGCGTTCGATGATGCGCGCGTTCTCGCTGTGCGCGGTGGGCTGATCGATGCTTTCCTTCAGTCCCGTGGTCTCGACGACCAGCGTGTTGCCTTCCCAGTGGCCGAAGGAAATTCCGCCGCGGCTGGGCAGCACCTCATCGGGATTGATGCGCCGCTTGTCGAGGAAGACACGGCGCACCTCGTTGTGCGTCTCGTAGATGATGGTGAGCTGTTCGGGCCGCTGCACGAATTCCACGGGGTAGCCACCGCCGAGGAAGATCGAGATCGGCATGCCACCCGGCACGCAATGCGCACCCGGCGAATCGCCGGTGGGGTCCACCAGCGAGTGGTATTCCTCCAGTTTCGCGCGGGCAGCCGGCGTGAACGGCGCCGTCTTCTGGAAATCGCCCACGCCATTGAGTGCCGCCACGGCCTTGCCGTCGGGCTGCAGGGCCCACATGCCACTGAGGTCGGGCGGCGCCGCGAAGGCGGCGGAGGCGGCCAGCAGCAGCCAGGCTGCGGCCACGGTGCGGTGCGAACCAGACATGATGTTCCCCGGAATGCGGATCGTGCAGGCACGCTGCATGATGAAGCCGCCGGGTGTCAACGCCGGCAAGCTTTCAGTCGCTGCAGCGTCCGGGCGGCAACCGGGGTTCCTCGGGCCGCGGCGGTCGGGGGCCGGCCGAGGCCTCATCCTGCTTGCGGCGCTTCACCCATTCGCCCACGTCCTTCTGCCACTGCTTCACGCCCGCCTTGTATGCCGCCAGTGCCGCGCGGTCGTCGGGATTGTCGCCGCAGTACGCCAGCGTGATGTGGATGCCCTGGTACTCCGCTCGCGGTGCGCCCACCTCTGCCAGATTCGGCACGCGAACTTCCATCGCGGTCGCGGACAGCCAGCGCACGCGCGGCCAGTCGTCACGCGAGCGGGGCACGGCCATGGTGAACACGCGCTGCGCCTGCGATGAGTCCTTGCCACTGTGCAGTTCCACCGTGATGCCCGCGGCGGCCCCGGTGGCCGTGGCGCAGGCCTCTTCCTGCACGCTGGCGGTCCAGGCGCCATCGGGTGAGGGCGTGGTGATGGACTGCGAGCGGTCGCATACGGTTTCTTCCGCGCTGAAGGCGGCGGGCGCAAGGGCCAGCAACAGCAGGGGGCAGATGCGCATCGATCATTTCTCCATCAGTTCGGTGGCGAACAGCATGGCCATGGCGCCGCCACGGGGATCCTCCCCGAGTATGGCCGCGCGCTTCAGGTATTGATCCAGCGAGGTCATGCGTGCAGTGGATTCGCACACATCGATGAAAGTTCCCGTGGACGAGGTGCGCGAATTCACCGCTTCCCAGGCCTTCGACACGGCCTGCCGGTATTTCGTGCCGTGGATCCAGCCGCGCGCGAGGCCTCGCTGCAGCGCGAAGCCGATCATCGCCGTGGCCGAGAACTCAGGATAGGCGCCGGGATGATCGACCACGTTGCGCCATAGTCCATCACGGTTCTGCAATGGCAGCAGGGTGTCCATCAGCGCGATGTAGCTGCGCCTAGCATGCCGGAAGGCATCGGACTGCGGCGGCAGTTCGGGCAGCGTCAGCGCCAGGCCCAGTGCCGCGAAGCCATTGCCGCGGCCCCAGGCCGCATCGGCAGCCGGCTGGTGGCGGTACAGTCCGTCGGGCCGCAGGTCGAGGCGTTCCATGAAGCGCAGGTGGCGATCGGCCATGTCGAAGTAACGGCGCTCGCCGGTGAGCGCGCCCGCCTCGGCGACGATGGCCGTGCCCATGAACACCGAATCGCTGAACTCGCCGTGATAGGGCATGGCTTCGAGCAGATGCCCCTGACCGTCGAAACCCAGGTCCGCGACGCGGCGCACCGCCGCCAGATACCGCGGATCGTGCGTGCGGCGATACAGCTCGGTGAACAGCACGTGGCCGGCCATGATCAGCGCGCTGGGTCGCGCCAGGGGATCCTTGGTGCCATCCACCCATGGCAGGGCGAGTCGTTGCACGTCATCGAGGTCGCCCAGCCGCAGGCGCGCCAGCAGCGCCAGCGCCTCGATGTACCAGGGTTGGTCGAAGGTGCGGCCGTAATGCGCCGCAAGCTGCATGGCCAGCTGCCGCGGCGTGCGTTCGCGGCGTCGCTGCAGCTCCTGGTGCGCCGCTGAGGCGGTGATCTGCCCGGCAGCAGGAATCTGCGCGGAGTCTCCCGACCAGGCCCGCCCCGGGATGCGACCCATCGATGCCACATCGCCCACATCCAGCGCGGCAATCAGGCCCGCATCGCTGCCCGCGACCAGCACCAGATCGGGCGCCTGCGCGCCCAGCCAGCGCCACAGCACATGGGATTCCGGGTTCTCCCGATAGGCCACGCCGGCAGGCGGGAATTTCAATGCTGCTCGGTCGGGATTCGCCACGGGCACCGCCAACAGCCTCACACCGCCCGGCCTGCGTTCGTGGCGCGCGACGGCCGCGCGCACCGCGGCCGAAGAGGCGTCTTCGCCAGCAAGGCCGCCGATGAGCACTACCGTGGGCGCGTGGCGCGCCCGCGCCGCAACCGCCATGGCGTCGATGCGCGCTCCGCTGCCCGCAAGACCGATGTCGAATGTCTCTGCCGCGCCTGCGCCGGCGGCCCACAGTGCTGCAATGGCGAGAAAGGTGGCGGGCGCCTGGGCACAACGCAGGAGGGTTGCCCATGCATGCATCAGGGGAACGCGCATGTAATGATTATCGCCGCATGTGCGCGGGGAACAAGGCGCGTCGGGCGCAGTCGAAGCAGGACGCGTCAGTGTCAGGTTTTTGAAGTTGCATATAAGATACCTATTAAAGGTATGCCGGAGGCCGGAAATGGGCAGTAAGGGCTGGGTTGTAGCGGTTTTCATGCTGTTTGCGCTGACGGGGGTCGCCCGTGCGGATACCGACCGACTGATCGCAAATGCGATGCGTTACGACATGGAGTACCCGGCCATCAATTATTCCGGGCCGGCGCGCGACAACCGCATCTGGCGCTTTCAGCAGAAGCTGAACAGTGGTGAATTGAAGCTGCAGTGGGAACCGCATTTCGGATACCTGCGCTCGGTGCTGAAGGCGCTGGAGATCGACCCCAGCTCGCAGATCATGGTGTTCTCGAAGACCAGTCTGCAGACTTCGGTGATCAACGAGCAGACGCCGCGGGCCATCTACTTCAACGACGACACCTACGTGGGCTTCGTGCTCAACACCGACCTGATGGAATTCGCGTCGGTGGATGCCAAGGTGGGCATCGTCTATTTCGGCATGATCAACCGCCAGGACACGCCGCCGGTGCTCGAGCGCGATGGCGGACGCTGCCTCACCTGCCACGATACCTACTCGATGATGGGCGGCGGCGTGCCGCGCGTCATGATCATGTCGGCGCCGGTCGACGACAAGGCCGACACCCGTACCTTCGGCAGCGCCTCCGAAGTGGATGACCGTACCCCGATCGCCGAACGCTGGGGTGGCTGGTACCTCAGCGGCTGGTACCAGGCAGCGCGCGGCGGGCCGCCCGTAACCCATTTCGGCAATCTGCCGCTGCGCACGGAGACCCCGGGCCACCAGGGCGATCGCCTGCGCGAGCTGATTCCGGGCCGCGACAACGTGGGCACGGTGTCGGCCTACTTCGATACCAGCAAGTACATCTCTGACAAGAGCGACGTGGTCGCACTGCTGGTCTCGGAGCACCAGACCTTCGTGCAGAACCTGATCACGCGCGTGCTGTACAAGGTGTCCACCATCATGTCGCAGGCCGGCACGGGACCCGCACCCAAGGTCTGGGCCGACATCGAGCCGCGACGCCAGGCGGCGCTGAAGCAGGTGTGCGAACCGTTGCTGCGCGCGATGTTCTTCGCTGACGCCGTGCCGCTCGCCGGCCAGGTGATCACCAGCAGCGGCTACACCGAACGCTTTGCGCAGCGCGGACCGAAGGATTCCGAAGGCCGCAGTCTGCGCGACCTGAAGCTCGACAAGCGCTTGTTCAAGTATCCGCTGAGCTACATGATCTACACCGAGTCGTACAACGCGCTGCCGCCCTATGTGCGTGAGTACATCGAGGGGCGCATCGTCGACGTGCTGCAGGGTCGCGACCAGACCGGCATCGGCGCGACGCTGAGCGCCGAGGATCGGACGTCTGTCAGCCAGATTCTTGCCGAGACGCTGCCGCGATTCGCCGCGCCGCTGGGGCTCAAGACCGCCGCCGCCAAGCGCTGATCGGCCTTGGGGGGAATTGACCGCCGTCAGGGTTGCCCCCCTTTCTGCTGTTACCATCCTTGCAAACAAGGAGAGTCCCCATGACCACGCCTTTTCCGAAGTCCCCCACCTTCATGACCATCGACGAGCCGTTCCGCTTCGAGGGATCGGTGTTCGACCTGGAAGTGGAGGGGCAGATTCCCGCCTCGCTGGATGGCACGTTCTACCGCGTGGGCCCGGATCAGGCGTTCCCGCCGAAGATGGGTGATGCCAATCCGTTCAACGGCGACGGCTTCATGACGGCCTTCCGGATCAAGGACGGCCACTGCGACATGCAGACCCGGTACGTGATGACCAATCGCCTGAAAGCCGAGCGCGCCGCGCGCCGCGGGTTGTTCGGCGATTACCGCAATCCCTTCACCGACGATCCCAGTGTGAAGGGCGTGCAGCGCACGGTGTCCAACACCAATGTGGTGCTGCATGCGGGGCAGATCCTTGCGATGAAGGAGGATGGCCCTCCGTATTCCATCGATCCGCAGACGCTGGAAACCCGCCAGCTCTGGGACTGGAACGGCCAGATGACGGCCACCTCGTTCACCGCGCATCCGAAGATCGATCCGGCCACCGGTGAACTCTTCGGCTATGCCTATGCGGCCAAGGGCGAGGCCACCGACGACATCGCCATCTACAGCTTCGACAAGACGGGCAGGAAGACCTGGGAGGTGTGGTTCAAGTCGCCGTACCCCGGGATGATCCACGAGTGCGCCATCAGCGAGGGCTACATCATCCTGCCGCTGATTCCGCAGGTGATGGACATCGAGCGCCTGAAGAAGGGCGGCATCGCCTTCCAGTGGGATGCCTCGCTCGACCAGATCTACATCGTGTGCCCGCGCGGCGGACAGGCCAAGGACGTGCGCTTCTTCCGCGCGCCCAATGCCTTCCCGGGCCATGTGATCAACGCTTTCGACGAGGGCGGCAAGCTGTACCTCGACCTGCCGGTGGCGCTCGACAATGTGTTCTGGTTCTTCCCCGACAAGAACGGCAAGGTGCCGGCGCCGGGTTCCATCGGCACCGAGGTCACGCGCTGGTGCTTCGACATGAAGGACAAGAGCAGCAAGCCGGTGCCGGTGGTGCTCTCGCGCATGGCGGCCGAGTTCCCGCACTGCGACGACCGCTACGTGGGCCGTCCGTATCGTTACGGCTTCATGCAGGCCACCGATCCCACCAAACCCTACAACGCCGACAAGGCGGGACCGGTGATGGGCTTCTTCTTCAACACGCTGCTCACCATGGACATGCAGACGGGCAAGGCCGACAGCTGGTTCGCAGGGGACACCTCGAGCACGCAGGAGCCGGTGTTCGCACCGAAGAGCGCGAAGTCGGCAGAGGGCGAGGGCTACGTGATCGGCGTGGTGAACCGCCGCGCCGAGCATCGCAGTGACCTGGTGATCCTCGATGCCATGCGCATGAGTGCCGGGCCGGTGGCCACCATCAAGCTGCCGGTGCGGCTGAAGTACGGCATTCATGGCAACTGGGTGCCGACGGTGCCCCTGTATTGAGGACGCCGGGTGCTGCGGTTCTCGCGGGTTGAATTTGACGCTACATCATTTGACTTGCTAAATACTGCCTAAGCACCTAAAATTCCGGCACCGGCCCACTGTCAACGTGGCCGTGGAGTCTCGATGCCGGAATCCCTGCTGTCCCCCGATGAGCCGCCGCTGCAGATCGGGCGACTGCTGAAGCTCGTGTTCCTGTCCATGCTGCGCAACGTGGACGCGCGCATGCAGCCGCTGGAGCTCACGGCCATGCAGTGGGAGCCACTGCTGCTGCTGGCGCTGGGCCGCGCCGATACCGTTGCCGCGCTGGCGCGCGAGTGCCAGATGGACTGCGGCGCGATGACGCGCATGCTCGACCGCCTGGAGCAGAAGCAGTTGCTGCTGCGTACGCGCAACGATGCCGACCGGCGCGTCGTGAATCTTTCACTGACTGACAAGGGCCGCGAATCGGCGGCTGGAATTCCCGCGCTGGTGCGCGAGGAATTGCAGCGTCACCTGAGCGGCTTTTCACCGCAGGATCAGCAGACGCTGATCGCGCTGCTCAGCCGCATGCTCGAGAACGTCGGCCCGGCGCCGGCACCGCAGGAGTGCACCCCATGAAGTCCGCATCCACACTGTTTCTGATTCCTGCAGCCGTTGCGCTCGCGGCCTGCAGTGGCCGTTCGCAGCAGGGCGGTCCGCCGCCCGCACCCGAGGTGGGTGTGATCACGCTGGCCGCGAAGCCCGTGGAGCTGATCGACGAGCTGCCGGGGCGCACGTCGGCCTATCGCATCGCCGAGGTGCGGCCGCAGGTGGACGGCATCATCCGCCACCGGCTGTTCACCGAGGGTGCGGAGGTACGCGCGGGGCAGCCGCTGTACGAGATCGATCCTGCGCCGTATCAGGCCGCGCTGCGCCGTGCCGAGGCTCAGCTTGCCAGCGCCGAGGCACAGCTCAATGCCGCGCGTCTGCTGGCCGAACGCTATGAGCCGCTGCAGCAGCGCGGCGTGGTCAGCAAGCAGGACTACGACAACGCCGTGGCGGGCAGGCTCTCGGGCGAGGCGGCGGTGGCTTCGGCGCGCGCCGCCATCGAATCGGCGCGCATCGACCTGGGGTACACGCAGCTTCGCGCGCCCATCAGTGGGCGCATCGGCCGCTCGCTGGTGACCGAGGGTGCGCTGGCCAAGAAGGCGCAGGATGCGCCGCTGGCCACCATCGCGCAGCTCGATCCCATCTATGTGGATGTCACGCAGTCGAGCGCGGAGCTGCTGCGGCTGCGTCGCGACCTGGACGCGGGCCGGCTGCAGGATGCCGGTTCGCGCAAGGCCAAGGTGAATCTGGTGCTCGAGGATGGCAGCACCTATGCGGCCAGCGGCGCGCTGCAGTTCTCCGAAGTGACCGTGGACCAGGGCACGGGATCGGTGCTGCTGCGCGCGGAATTCCCGAACAAGGATCGCACGCTGTTGCCGGGCATGTTCGTGCGCGCGCGGCTGGAACTGGGACATGACCCGCAGGCACTGCTGGTGCCGCAGGGCGCGGTGGCGCGCAATGGGCGCGGCGAGCCCACGGTGCTGCTGGTGGATGCCCAGGGCAAGGTGATCGAGAAGGTGATCGAAGCCAGTCGCGCCGTGGGCAATCAATGGCTGGTCGGTGCGGGCCTTGCTGCCGGCGATCGCGTGATCGTCGAAGGATTGCAGAAGGCGCGTGCGGGAATGACGGTGAAGCCGGTGCCTGCGGGTGCAAGCGGCGCGGCCGCCCAGGCAGCCGATGCTGCCGCCGCCAAGACGGGAGGCTGAATGCTGCCGCGCTTCTTCATCGACCGTCCCGTCTTCGCGTGGGTGATCGCGCTGGTGCTGATGCTGGCAGGCGGCCTCGCCGTGCTGAACCTGCCCATCATGCAGTACCCGCCGATAGCGCCGCCGCAGGTGGGCATCAGCGCAAGCTATCCGGGGGCCTCCGCGCAGACCGCGCAGGACACCGTGGTGCAGGTCATCGAACAGCAGATGAACGGCATCGACGGGCTGGACTACATCACCTCCGAGTCCAGCGCCGATGGCACGGCGAACGTGAACCTGACCTTCAAGCAGGGCACGAATCCGGACATCGCGCAGGTGCAGGTGCAGAACAAGCTGCAGGCGGCCACTTCGTTGCTGCCGGTGGAAGTGCAGCAGCAGGGGCTGCGCGTGACCAAGCCCACGCGCAACTTCCTCGTGGTGCTGGGCTTTCATTCCACCGACGACAGCATGTCGGGCGACGACCTGTCGAATTTCGTCGCGTCGAACGTGCAGGACCAGATCGCGCGCACCCAGGGTGTGGGCGATGTGCAGCTTTTCGGCGCGCAGTTCGCAATGCGCATCTGGCTCGATCCGGCGAAACTGGCCGCTTATGGCGTGACCACGCAGGACGTGCTGGCCGCGATCCGGGCGCAGAACGCGCAGGTGTCCGCGGGGCAGATCGGCGGCCTGCCCGCCGTTGCGGGGCAGACGCTCAATGCCACCATCATCGGACCCACGCGGCTGACGCGGCCCGAGGAGTTCGCCGCCATCCTGCTGCGCGTGAACAAGGATGGCTCGCGGTTGCTGCTGGGCGATGTGGCGCGCGTGACGCTGGATGCGGAGAACTTCATCCGCTCGGTGCGCTACAACGGCAAGCCGGCCACCGCCATGGCCATTCGCCTGGCCATCGGCGCGAATGCGCTCGACACGCTCAATGCCATCAATGACACGCTCGACCGGCTGAAGCCCTTTTTCCCGCCCAGCGTGGAAGTGACGTATCCGGTGGATACGGGGCCCTTCGTCCGCACGTCCATCAAGGAAGTGGCCAAGACGCTGTTCGAGGCCATCGTGCTCGTGTTCCTGGTGATGTACCTGTTCCTGCAGAGTTTCCGGGCGACGCTGATACCGACGATCGCCGTGCCGGTGGTGATGCTGGGCACCTTCGGCGTGCTGGCCGCGGCCGGGTTTTCGATCAACACGCTGACCATGTTCGGCATGGCGCTGTCCATTGGCCTCTTGGTGGACGATGCCATCGTGGTGGTGGAGAACGTGGAGCGCGTGATGAGCGAGGAGGGGTTGTCGCCCCGCGAGGCCACACGCAAGTCCATGGGCCAGATCACCGGCGCCCTGGTGGGCATTGCGCTGGTGCTGGCCGCGGTGTTCGTGCCCATGGCCTTCTTCGGCGGCTCCACCGGGGTGATCTACCGCCAGTTCTCGATCACCATCGTCTCGGCGATGGTGCTGTCGGTGCTGGTGGCGCTGATCCTGACGCCGGCATTGTGCGCCACGCTGCTTAAGCCGCAGCCCCCGGGCGGACATCGCGAGCGCGGCGGCTTCTTCGGCTGGTTCAACCGCGCCTTCCGCCGTTCCAGCGGCGCATACCAGCGCGGGCTGCATGGCGTTCTGCTGCGTAACCGGCGTTATCTCGTCGTCTATGGACTGCTGGTGGTGGTGCTGGGCGTGCTGTTCGTGCGCATTCCCACCTCGTTCCTGCCGGATGAAGACCCGGGTTCGATGCTCGGCATCGTGCAGACGCCGCCGGGTGCAACCAGCGAGCGCACCGAAGAGGCGCTGGCCCAGGCGCGCGACTACTTCATGACCAGGGAAAAGGATGTGGTCGACGGTGTGCTCACCGTGGCCGGTTTCAGCTTCGCCGGCGTGGGCCAGAACATGGGCCTGGTGTTCGTGAAGCTCAAGCCCTGGGACCAGCGGCGCGGCAAGGGCCAGGACGTGCGTTCCATCGCGCAGCGCGCGGGCGGCTATTTCGCCACCATCCGCGATGCGCAGATTTTCCCCGTGGTGCAGCCGGCGGTGGCGGAACTGGGCAATGCCTCGGGCTTCGACATGATGCTGCAGGATCGCGGTGGCATCGGCCACGAGGCACTGCTGGCGGCGCGCAACCAGTTGCTGGGGATGGCCGCGCAGGACAAGCTGCTGGCCGGCGTGCGTCCCAATGGTGTGGAAGACGCGCCGCAGTACAAGCTCGACATCGACCGCGAGAAGGCCGCGGCGCTGGGTGTGCCGCTGGCGGACATCAACCAGACGCTGTCCACCGCCTGGGGTTCGACCTACGTGAACGACTTCCTCGACCGTGGTCGCGTGAAGCGCGTGTATGTGCAGGGTGAGGCCTCCGCGCGCATGCAGCCGCAGGACCTGGGCAAGTGGTACGTGCGCAATACCGCCGGCGAAATGGTGCCGTTCTCGGCCTTCGCCACCGGTCACTGGACGCAGGGCGCGCAGAAGCTGGTGCGCTACAACGGCGTGCCGGCCTTCAGCCTGCAGGGGCAGGCGGCGCCGGGGTTCAGCTCCGGCGATGCCATGCGCGCGATGGAGGATCTGGTCAAGAAACTGCCGGCCGGCGTGGGCCTGGAGTGGACCGGTATTTCCTACGAAGAGCGATTGGCCGGCAGCCAGGCGCCTGCGCTGTATGCCATCTCCATTGCCGTGGTGTTCCTGTGCCTGGCCGCGCTGTACGAAAGCTGGTCGATACCGGCAGTGGTGCTGATGGTGGTGCCGCTGGGCGTGCTGGGCGCCGTGCTGGCCACGCTGGCGCGGCAATTCTCGAACGACGTGTTCTTCCAGGTGGGGTTGCTCACCACCATGGGCCTGGCGGCCAAGAGCGCCATCCTGATCGTGGAATTCGCCAAGGAGAATTTCGACCGCGGCAAACCGCTGATCGATTCGGTGATGCAGGCCGCCTCGCAGCGCCTGCGCCCGATCCTGATGACTTCGCTGGCCTTCATGTTCGGCGTGCTGCCGCTGGCGGTGGCCAGCGGTGCGGGTTCCGGTGCGCAGAATGCCGTGGGCACGGGCGTGATCGGCGGCATGCTCGCCTCCACCTTCCTGGCGATCTTCTTCGTGCCGCTGTTCTTCGTGCTGGTGCTGGGCGGGCTGCACATCCGGCCGGCCTGCGAGGACCCTGAAGCCGTGACGCGGTGGGCGCCGGACGGGCCCACCTGAACGGCGCGGGAATTGCGGCGCTGCGCGCGGGGGATTCCGCGCGGGCTGCCGCGCGGAATTCCCGGGTGTTCCCTACGGCGCGACGGTCAGGCCCCGCTTCTCGAGCAGCGGCCCGATCTGCGGCTCGTGGCCGGCGAAATCCTTGAACAGCTCCATCGCATCGCGGCTGCCGCCGCGCGACAGCAGCGTCTTGCGGAAGTGGTCGCCATTGGCGCGAGTGAGTCCGCCATGTGCCTTGAACCATTCCTCGCTGTTGGCATCGAGCACCTCGGCCCAGATGTACGAGTAATAGCCCGCCTGATAGCCGCCCATGATGTGGCTGAAGTAGGTGGTGCGGTAACGCGGCGGCACCGGTGCGTAGTCCACGCCGTCGGCCTTCAGTGCCGCGGCTTCGAAGGCGAGCACGCCATCGGCGCCCGGCACCTGCGCAGCGGGCAACTGATGCCAGCGCTGGTCGAGCATGGCGGCGCCCAGGTACTCGGTGGTGGCAAAGCCCTGGTTGAATTTCGCCGCGGCGATCACCTTGTCGAGCAGCGCCTGCGGGATGGGCGCGCCGGTCTGGTAGTGCTTCGCGTAGTTCTTCAGCACTGCGGGCCAGTCGGCCCACATCTCGTTCACCTGCGAGGGATATTCCACGAAGTCGCGCGGCACGCGCGTGCCGCTGAAATAGGGATACTTCACATTCGAGAACATGCCGTGCAGCGCATGGCCGAACTCATGGAAGGCCGTGGTGACCTCGTCCCAGGTGAGCAGCGTGGGTTCGCCGGCGGGCGGCTTGGGAATGTTGAGGTGATTGGCCACGATGGGCAGGTAGCCCGTCAGGCCCGACTGCGACATGTATTCGTTCATCCACGCGCCGCCGCGCTTGGACTTGCGCGCGTAGTAGTCCCCCAGGAAGATCGCGAGCTGCCTGCCGTTGGCGTCGAACACGTCGTACACGCGCACGTCGGCGTGGTACACCGGCAGATCGGTGCGACGCTTGAAGGTCAGGCCATAGAGCTGGTTCGCCGCGAAGAACACGCCTTTCTCGATCACATTGTCGAGTTCGAGATAGGGTTTGAGCTGCGACTCATCGAAGGCGTATTGCTCCGCGCGTACCTTCTCCGTGTAGAACGACCAGTCCCAGGGCGCGAGCTGGAAACCGCCGCCTTCCTTGTCGATGCGCGCCTGCAGCAGTGCGGCCTCGCGCTTCGCGTTGGCCACCGCGGCGGGTGCGAGCTGACGCAGCATGCCGTTCACCGCCGCCGGCGTGCGGGCCGTCTGGTCTTCGAGGCCATAGGTGGCGTAGTCGGGGAAACCCAGCAGCGCAGCGCGTTCGGCGCGCAACTTCATGGTGCGCGCGACGATCTCGCGGTTGTCCCACTGGCCACCCCTGCTGCCGCGCGCCACCGAGGCCTCGTGCAGCCGCTGGCGCAGCGGCCGGAACGTGAGCTGCGATTCCGGCGGCTGGCCGGTGGTGTTGAGCAGCGTGATCACGTACTTGCCCGGCAGGTTGCGTGACTTCGCCTCCTGCGCGGCTGCCTCGATCTGTGCGGGCGTGAAGCCATCGAGCTGCTTCACGTCATCCACCACCACGGCCGAAGCGTTCACCTCGTCGAGTACGTTCTGCGTGAAGCGGCTGCCCAGCGTGGCCAGTTCCGCGTTCATGGCCTTGAGCTTTTCCTTGTCGGCCGCGGAGAGCTTCGCGCCGGCGCGCACGAAATCGCTGTGGTAGCGCTCGATCAGGCGCACGGCCTCGGCGTCGAGCTGCAGCGCCGCGCGGCGCGCGTACAGCGACTCGATGCGCGCGAAGAGCTTGCTGTCGAGAAGTATGGCGTCGGAGTGTGCGGAGAAGCGCGGCGCATAGTCGCTGCGCAGCTTGTTGCGCGCATCGTTGGTGTCTGCGCCCACCAGATTGAAGAACACGGTCTGCGCGCGGTCCAGCACCTGGCCGCTGCGCTCCAGTGCCACCAGCGTGTTGTCGAAGGTGGGTGCGGCCGGGTTGTCGGCAATGGCGCGGACTTCGCGCAGCTGTTCGGCCATGCCCGCATCGAAGGCGGGAGCGAAGTCGCTGTCCTTGATCCGGTCGAAACGCGGGTAGTGCAGCGGCAGCGTGCTGACGGCTGCAAAGGGATTGCTGGCGGGCAGGGTGGGCTGCGCGGCGGTGGAGCTTTGGCTCATGGCAGTGAGGGAGGCGGCAAGGAAAAGGGCGGTGGCGAGTGGTGCATTGCTGTGGCGCATGATGTTTCCGGGGAAATGGTGTCCGGCGATGGCGCAAGATTACCCAATGCCGGCGTGAAAATGCGAAGCAGTCCGCGTAGGCTTTCCGCATGGCCCACAACAGCATCTTGCGCCTGCCTTGCCTGCTCGCAGTCTGCGCCCTGGCTGCCTGCCAGCGTGCCGAAGCCCCCCGGGCCGCGGCTCCAGCGCCTGCCGCGCCGGCGGCCGCCTCTGCAGCCGAAGTGGCGGAATCGGTGCGACCGGCAACCATCGACTGGTTCAAGGGTGACCTGGATGCCGCGTTCGCGGCCGCCGCCGCGCAGCACAAGCCGGTGTTCCTGTACTGGGGCGCGGAGTGGTGTCCGCCCTGCCATGACCTGAAGGCGTATGTGTTCTCGCGCAGCGATTTCCAGCAGAAGATGCGCCAGTTCATTCCTGTCTACCTCGACGGCGATGCCGAGGGCGCGCAGCGCCTGGGTGCTGAATTCAAGGTGTTGGGCTATCCCACCGTAGTGGTGCTGCGCCCCGACCGCACCGAGGTGGCGCGCATCGCCGGCGGCATGGATCTGGGCAGCTATGCCGATGTGCTCGACCTTGCGCTCGAAGGCGTGAAGCCGCTGCCGGAACTGCTGGCGTCGCTGCGCGCCGATGCCAAGGACGCGCTCAGCCAGGCGGACTGCCGTCGCATGGCCTACAACGGCTGGCATCTGGATCCCCGCGCCGATTCCGACCCCGGCGCGCTGGTTGCATCGCTGCAGCTCGCCGAGCAACGCTGTCCGCGCGATGCTGTAGCCGAGCGTGACCGGCTCACCGCCACGGCGGCCTCGCTGGCTGCCACCGCGGAACTGAAGGCGGTGGAAGGCGGGCGCGCCCCCAGTCCGCGCCTGCGCGCGCTGCTGCAGTCCGTGCAGCAGTTGCTGGCCGATCCGGCGCGCAGCATCAAGGTGGCCGATGCGCTGATCGACCTGGGCGACAACTTCTTCATCATCGCGCGTCACGCCGATGCCGCGCACAACGATGAGCTCAGGCGCAACTGGTTTGCGTTGATGGATGCGATGGAAGCGAGTCCGGCGTTTTCCGGCACCGTGCAGCTCAGGTCGGCAGCAGGCCGGCTGTACGCCGCGAAGGCGCTGGATGCCAAGGGCGTGATCCCGCCGGATGTCATGGCGCGCGCGCGGGCCACGCTGGATGCCTTCCTCGCCCGCAAGTACGATCCGGACGCGCGCGCCGGCATCGTCAATTCCGCCTCGTGGGTGCTCGATTACCTGGGCGATGACGCGCGTCTGCGCACGCTGCTGCAGGGTGAGATGGCCATCTCGCGCACGCCGTTCTACTACATGGCCGATCTGGCCGCCCTGGAGGAGCGCACCGGCAACAAGTCCGAGGCGCTGACGCTGCTCGAGCGCGCATACCGCGAATCGCAGGGCCCGGCCACGCGCTTCCAGTGGGGCGTGCTGTATGTGGAGGGCCTGCTGCGCATGGCGCCGCAGGACGAGCCGCGCATCCGCGCCGCGACGCTTGCGGTGCTGGGCGAACTCGCCGGGCCCGACCGCATCCATGCGCGCACCCGTGGACGCCTGGAGCGCATGCACAAGGCGCTGATGGGCTGGTCGAAGGGGGCGGGCCACGCGGCGACGCTGACAGCCGTCGACCAGCGTTGGCAGCAGATCTGCGCCGCGCTGCCCGCAGGCGATGCCACGCGTGCCGAATGCCCGCGCCTGATGGCGACGGGCAGGACTGGAACAGGCTAGAATTGCGACAAGAGGCGCGACAGACGCCTCTTCCTTGCCGCACTCCAGGAAGCCGATCCGATGGGAATCATTGCCAACCTCGTTCCCCGCGAGGGAAAGTTCTTCGAGTATTTCAACCAGCATGCCGACCGCATCGCGGCGGCCAGCCGCGAGCTGGTGGTGCTGCTCTCCGAATACGCCAACGAGTCCGCCCGGGCCGGGCGCGTGGAGCGCATCAACGACCTGGAGCACGAGGCCGACCGCATCACGCACGACACGGCCTCGCTGCTGCAGACCATCTTCGTCACGCCGATGGATCGCGACGACATCCACCGGCTGATCTCGCGCATGGACGATGTGCTCGACCTGATGCAGGACGCAGCCGAGTCGCTGTCGCTGTACGACGTGCACGAGGTGACCACCCACGCCGTGGAGCTGGCGCTGCTGCTGCAGAACGGCTGCGAGCGCCTGCAGGCCGCGGTGGCGCTGCTGTCCAGCATGAAGAACGCCGCCGAGATCCTGCGCCTGTGCCGCGAGATCGACACCATGGAATCGCGCGCCGACCGCGTGATGCGCACCGCCATCTCCACGCTGTTCCGCAGCGAGGCCGACATCCGCCAGGTCATCAAGCTGAAGGCCATCTACGAGCTGCTGGAAACCGCCACCGATCGCTGCCAGGACGTGGCTGACGTGATCGAAGGTGTGGTTCTGCAGAACGCCTGATGCAGATCGACGCGGCATTCGTCACGCTGGCACTGCTGGTGGCGCTGGCGCTGGCATTCGACTTCATGAACGGCTTTCATGATGCCGCCAATTCCATCGCCACGGTGGTTTCCACCCGCGTGCTCAAGCCCTACCAGGCGGTGGCCTGGGCCGCATTCTTCAATTTCGTGGCTATCTGGTTGTTCGAGCCCAAGGTGGCGGCCACCATCGGCAAGGGCATCATCTCGCCGGATTTCGTCGACAACGCGGTGATCTTCGGGGCGCTGATGGGGGCCATCGCCTGGAACGTGGTCACCTGGTACTACGGCATTCCGTCCAGTTCGTCGCATGCGCTGATCGGCGGGATGATCGGCGCCGCCATGGCCAAGGCCGGCGTGGCGCCGTTGGTGGCGCCGGGCATCATCCGCACCACGTTGTTCATCTTCATCTCGCCGGCGCTGGGTCTGCTGATCGGCGGCCTGCTGATGATGGCCATAAGCTGGGCCTGTTTCCGCATCGCGCCCGCGAAGCTCGATCGCTGGTTCCGCCGCTCGCAGCTTCTGGCCAGCGCGCTGTACAGCATCGGGCATGGCAGCAACGACGCACAGAAGACCATGGGCATCATCTGGCTGCTCCTGATGTCGCATGGCATCGCCAGCAAGGAGCATCTGCCGGAGTGGGTGATCGTGAGCTGCTACATGGCGATTTCCATCGGCACGCTGATGGGCGGCTGGCGCATCATCCGCACCATGGGGCAGAAGCTCACCAAGCTCACGCCCGCCAGCGGCACCGCCGCCTCGACCGGCGGCGCCATCACGCTGTTCATCGCTTCGCATTCGGGCATTCCGGTGTCGACCACGCACACCATCACCGGCGCCATCCTCGGCGCCGGCGCAGTGCAGAATCCCTCGCGCGTGCGCTGGGGGCTGGCGACCAACCTGGTCTACGCGTGGATACTCACCATCCCCGCCTCGGCACTGGTGGCCGCGGTGGCGTGGTGGGTGGGGCACAGCTTCATCCACTAGCCTCGCGGGAATCCGCGCTTGACCCATGGTGGTGGCATCGTGTCCCATCGGGCTCATGAAGAACACGGTCAACGCCCGCATGTGCCCCGCCGTCCTGCTGGTCCTCGTTGCCGCCCTGTGGCCGGCACGCGATGTGCTTGCTGCCGCGCCTGCCGCGCCGCAGAAGATGTCGGAAGTCGAGGGCATCACCGAATACCAGCTCGCGAACGGGCTCAGGGTGCTGCTGTTCCCCGATGCCTCCAAGCCCACCATCACCGTGAACATCACTTACCGGGTTGGCTCCAGGCACGAGAACTATGGCGAGACCGGCATGGCGCATCTGCTGGAGCACATGCTGTTCAAGGGCACGAAGAACCGCGCCGACATCGGCCGCGAATTCAACCAGCATGGCGCGCGCTTCAATGGCACCACCTCACTCGACCGCACCAACTACTACGAGATCGTGCAGGCCTCGGACCAGAACCTGGACTGGGCACTGGCCATGGAAGCCGACCGCATGGTGAACGCGCTGGTGCAGAAGGAGGACCTCGACACCGAAATGACGGTGGTGCGCAACGAATACGAGAGCGGCGAGAACTCGCCCACGAACGTGCTGATCAAGCGCATGCAGAGCATCGCCTACGACTGGCACAACTACGGCAACTCGACCATCGGCAACCGCTCCGACATCGAGAACGTCGACATCTCGCACCTGCAGGCCTTCTACCGCATGTACTACCAGCCGGATAACGCCGTGCTGCTGGTGGCAGGCAAGTTCGAGCCCGGGAAGACGCTGGCGCAGGTGAACCGCTACTTCGGCGCGATTCCGCGCCCGACACGGCAACTGCCGAAGCTGTGGACCGTGGAGCCCACGCAGGATGGCGAGCGCAGCTTCGTGGTGCGGCGGGTGGGCGACCTGGCCATGGTGGCACTGGGCTACAAGGTGCCGTCGCCGTTGCATGCCGATTCCCAGGCGCTGGACTTCGCCTCGTTCGCGCTGGGCGATTCGCCCTCGGGCCGGTTGCACAAGGCGCTGGTGCAGTCGGGTCAGGCCGCGCAAGTGGGCACCTTCGACATCTCCGGCATCGATGGCTCGCTGCTGGTGGTGTATGCGCTGGTGAAGAAGGGTGATCCGATCGAGCCCGTGCAGCAGGAAATGCTGCGACAGGTGGAGGGGTTGGGCGCGAACCCGCCCACCGCCGAGGAGATCGAGCGCGCGCGGCTGAATTTCAGCAATGCCGCGGAGCGCGTGATGACCAATCACGAGAGCATCGGCCTCGCACTGTCGGAATACATCGCGCTGGGGGACTGGCGCACGTTCTTCCTGCTGCGCGATCGCGAGCAGCAGGTCACCGCGCAGCAGATTGCCGCCGCCGCCGGCAAGTACCTGCGCCGCGACAATCGCACGGCCGGACTGTTCATCGATGATCCCAGTCCGCAGCGGGCCGAGATTCCCCGCGCCGCCACGGCCGCGGAGCTGCTGCAAGGTTACACGCCGAAGCAGGCCGTGGCCGAATCCGAAGCCTTCGACCCCAGCCCGGAGAACATCGAGAAGCGGGTGCGCCGGCTCGAGATCAACGGCATGAAGGTGGCGCTGCTCAGCAAGAAGAACCGCGGCGAAACCGTGTTCTTCGCCATGAGCCTGCCGGCCGGCGACGTGCAGTCGCTCGCCGGGCAGAACTACGTGGCCTCGCTGACCGGATCGATGCTGATGCGCGGCACCAGCCGCTTTTCGCGCGCGGCGCTGCGCGATGAATTCACGCGCCTGAAGGTGACCGGCGGCATCGCGGGGCAGGGCGCGTCATTCCAGACCACGCGACCCAATCTCGCCGCCGCGATCGCGCTCGCCGCGCATGTGCTGCGCGAACCCGCGTTCCCGGAAGACGAGTTCGAACAGCTCAAGAAGCAGACGCTCACCGGGCTGGAGTCGCAGCTTTCCGAGCCGGGCGCGCGCGCGGGCGAGGCGCTGGGGCAGCATTTCAACATCTATCCGAAAGGCGATCCGCGTTACTCGCCCTCGCTGCAGGAAAGGCTGGACGGCGTCCGCGCCGTCACGCTCGACCAGGTGAAGGCCCACTACCGCAGGTTCTACGCCGCCAACCACGCCGAGTTCGCCATCGTCGGTGATTTCGACGAGGAACAGGCGATCAAGGCCCTGCGCGAGGGGTTCGCGGATTTCCGCAACGACACGCCGTACACGCGCATCACCGGCGACTATCGCGCCATTGCGCCCGAAACCATTTCGATCCAGACGCCCGACAAGGAAAACGCCGTGCTGCTGGCACGGATGAATCTCGACATCAACCAGAACGACCCGGACTACTCGGCCTTCTTCCTGGCGGACTACATGCTGGGCGGCGGTGCCGGCTTCGATTCGCGGCTTACCTCCCGCATCCGCATCAAGGAGGGTCTGAGCTACGGCGTCAGTGCGCAGGGCGGCGGCGGTATCTTCGACCGTGCCGGAAGCTGGGTGGCGCAGGCCATCGCCGCGCCGCAGAACATCGCCAAGGTGGAGAGCGCGCTGCGCGAGGAACTGGCGCGGGCGCTGAAGGACGGCTTCACGGATGCCGAAATCGCGAAGGCGAAATCGGGCTGGCAGCAGAGCTTCGCGCAGATCAGGGTGCAGGACCAGCAGCTCGCAGGCCGGCTTCTGTCACATCTGGATTCCGGACGGACATTCCTGAGCTGGGACAAGGCTTTCGAGCAGCGGGTGCTGGCGCTGACACCCGAGGCCATCCGGACAGCCCTGCGCAAGCACCTGGACCCGGCGAAACTCACGATCGTGAAGGCCGGGGATTTCGCAAAGGCCCCGGCGGGGCCCTAGGCCGATGCCGGGCCGGCTGGTCAGTCCCGCGCTGGCCGGCGACCGCCGGCGAGGATTACACTCCGACGCCATAACCAGACAACAGCGGGGCGGGACGACATGAGTTTCAAGACTTGGATGGCGTCGCTCGAGTCGTATGACAAGGGCACGATCGAGGTCAAGGACGATCTCAAACACTACGCCTTTTCGAACATCTTCGAGATCTGCAACAAATCGAAGCCGTACGAGCGCGTAATGGTGGTTTCGAACCTCGAGTACTGCGCGGAAGCGGTGCGCGCCGAGGGCGCTTCGCCGTGGTACGCCGCGCCGCACGACGAGTTCGCCATCGTGATGGATGGCGAAATCGAGTTCACGTTCTTCCAGCTCACCGACTCCGAGAAGCCGACGCACAAGGCCGGCGCCGGCCGCATGAAGGCATCGCCGGCGGGCAAGCGCATGGGCCGGGTGGTGGCGCGACGCGGCCACGAGGTGCTGCTGCCGAAGGGCGCGGCTTACCAGATGAAGGCCGAGAAGCCCTCCGTAGCATTGGTCCAGACATCGGCTGGACCTGAAAGTGTAGAAAAGTGGTCTGAAATCTGCGTGCTCAAGTAGGCACCCGCAAGACTCGCCGAGGAATTCCACCATGAACGCTGTAAGAATCGAGAAAGTCCAGGTCGTCGCCTCCGCGCCCGATCCGGTGCTGGGCTACCGCAAGTACACCTTCGGCAGTTTCACTTTCGAGCGTGACGCCTATTTCGTGCACGTGCGCTGGCCCAAGGGCACGCACACCATCGAGGTGGACCGCTTCCTGCGCGCCATGGTGCGCGATATCGGCTGGGGTTTCTTCTACGGCTGGATCTTCTTCGACGATGTGTTCGGCACGCAGAACCACTACGGCACGGTGGATATCTTCGCTGGCACCTACAGCAAGGGTCACCGCGACACCGGCGTGGACTTCCTCGAAACCTTCAACACCGCCGATGTGCGCGAGGCCTTCGAGACCATCTCGGTGAACTGGATCAACGAAGGCTACGATCCGCTGCGGGCGCCGCTGGAAACCGGTTCACCGCTGGGCGCCAAGACGCGCGAGGCCAAGGGGCCGCTGATCCGCGGCTTCGATCCGGCCAAGCGCATGATGGGCCTGCCGGGCGACGTGGCGCCGCGTTCGGATGCCAGCGGGCATCCCATCAACCGCGCCTTCGCCGATGTCACCTATGACAAGCCCACCATCGAACCCGAGCCGGGATTCGAGGGCCAGATCCACGCCTTCAATGTGTACGACCACATTGCGCGCGCCGACGTCACCTGGAACCCGTCGTTCACCTCGATCACCAATGCCTGCATCTGCTGCGTGACCAGCGAAGAGCACATGCTGCCGGTGATCCATGGCAACGATCGCAACGAGTGGTTCATCCAGCTCACCGATGAAATTCACTGGAACATCCAGGACAAGGCCACCGGCAATCCGCGCGGCCGCATCGTGATGAAGTCGGGCGATGTCTGCGCCATGCCGGCCGACATCCGCCACCAGGGCTTTGCGCCGAAGCGTTCGATGCTGATGGTGCTGGAGAACGGCACGCCCGGCCTGGAGCAGCGCTACGCCAAGGGCGAGCTGGAACCCTTCCCGATCACGGCCAGCCGCTGGAAGTAGATCAGTGTCCGCAACGGGAATGAACGCGCAGCAGCTGAACCTGCTGCACGACGTGGTGCGCGAGGACATCCGTGCCGGCCGGTACCACGGCGCGGTGATCAAGGTGGCGCGCGGCGGGGAGACGGTGTTCGAGGCGGCCATTGGTGCCGCCGATGCGGAGCAGACGCAGCCGCTCAGACTCGATTCGGTGTTCAACATCTTCTCGGTGACCAAGGCCTTCACCAACCTGCTGGTGCTGCGCGCCATCGAGCAGGGGCGTTTCGCGCTGACCACGCCCATCACCGAACTGATCCCGGAATTCAGCGGCCATGGCCGCGAGAAGATCCTGATGTGGCACCTGCTGTCGCACCAGGCGGGCTTTCCCATCATCTTCGAAGTGAAGCCGGGCTGGTACATCGACAATTTTGCCGAGGTGGCCGCCACGGTGATCGCCGAGGTGAAGCCCGTCGACGAGCCCTGCGGCAAGGTGTCGTACTCGCCGCTGGTCAACCACGTGCTGATGGCCGAGGCGCTGCTGCGCACCGACCCGCAGCGGCGCGGCTACCGGCAGATCGTGCAGCAGGACATCCTCGACCCGCTGCAGATGCGCGACACTGCGGTGGGCCTGCGCCCGGACCTGAAGTCCCGCAAGGTCGTGCCGGATTTCCGCGGCAACTATCCCATCGGCCACAAGAGCCGCAATACGCCGGGCGCGAACGGTGCCTACGAGGACGAGAAGGCCGAGATGCCCTGGGTGGGCATCGTGTCCACCGTGCCCGACCTGTTCCGCTTCGCGGACCTGTTCCGCACGGGCGGCACGTGGAGCGGCGTGCGCATGCTGTCGCCGGCCACGATCAATCTGGCGGCGCGCAACCACACCGGGGACAAGGTGAACGAGCTTTATGCGGCCCGTGGCCGCGCCGAAGGACTGGCGCCGGTGCCGGCGTACATCGGCCTGGGGTTCACGCTGCGCGGCGAGATGCTGTGCCATCACATGTTCGGCACGCTGGCAACGCCAGGCACCTTCGGCAACTACGGCGCGGGCACTTCACTGTTCTGGGTGGACCCGGTGCGCGACATCACCTTTGCCTGCCTGTCCGCGGGGGTGATGGAGCACAACGCGAACACGCGGCGCTTCCAGCGGATCGCCGATATCATCCACGCCGCTGCGCTCTGAAGCAGCGTCCGGCCCGCAGGCCAAGGCCGATGAGCCGGGGCCGATCTACGCGAAGCGCAGCCTCACCGGCAGCTTGATCGGCCCATGGCCAACCGTGGTCATCCACGGTACGGGCTCGCCTGCGGCTTCGAAGGCCACCACCTGTTCCACCAGCGCGCCCAGCAGCGCCTCGGCCTCGAGCAGCGCCAGCACGCGGCCAACGCAGGCGTGCACGCCATGCCCGAATCCCAGGCTGCCGATGTTGTTGCGGCGCACGTCGAACTGCAGCGGATCCTCCCAGCGGCGGGGATCGCGATTGGCGGCGGCGAACATCAATCCGCAGCGCTCGCCCTTGGGGATCACGTAGCCGTCGATCTCAACATCGGTCATCGCGATGCGGCCGGCCATGCGCGAGGGCGAATCCCAGCGCAGGCTCTCCTCGAATGCGGCCTTCACCAGTGAGGGATTGGCGCGCACGAGCTGGTACTGCTCCGGGAACTGGCTGAAGGCGCGGATGGCATTGGCCATGGTGAGCACGGTGGTGTCGGCCGCAGCCGAGAGCAGGATGCCCACCAGCAGGCCCGCTTCCTGCTCGGTGCACTCGCCGCGATCGGCGGCTTCGTACATGGCCATGCCGAGGCTGCCGGGCGCGAGGTTGTCGCGGTTGCTGACCTTGCCGGCCCAGTCGAGCACTTCGCCGCTGGTGTCGCGCATGGCGTCGTGAAAGATCTCGTTCATCGGGCCCATGGTGGCCCACACCATGTTGCCGAAGGCCGAGAGATGCTCGCGTCCCTTCTCGGGCAGTCCCAGCAGGTCGGGCAGCACCTTGTGGATGAAAGCCTGGGTGATGCTGGCCACCGCGTCGACGGGTTCGCCGGCGCGCGGCCTGAGGCTGTCGACCAGATTGCGCGCATCGCGGCGGAAGTTCTCCGCCATGTGATTGAGCGCCTTCGGAGACAGCGCGTTGGAGATCACCGCGCGCACCCGCGTGTGCTTGGGCGGATCATCCGTCAGCAGCAGTTCGGGGCGGACCGAATTCGGATCGTGCCAGGGTCGCGAGGTGGATGAAAAGGTCTTCCAGTCCTTGAGGCCCGCGGCAACATCCTTGTAGCGCGCCAGCATGGTGATGTTCTCGCCGGGCAGCCGCACCACGGGCGCGAATTCACGCAGCCGGTCGTCCACCGCATTGGCGTTGCGGATGGATTCGCGCGAGAAGATGTCGGTGTCGAATTCCGGAATCGGCTTGCTCATGTATCACCCCGCGGCGGCGATGCCGCCATCCACATGCAGAATCTCGCCATTGATGAAGGAGGCCGCATCGCTCAGCAGGAAGGCGCAGGCTTCGGCGTTGTCCTCCTCGCGGCCCAGCCGGCGCATCGGGATGGTGCGCGTGCGCTTTTCGTATTCGGCCTTGTCGTTCAGTCCCATGGCGCCGGGTGTGGGCACCGAGCCCGGTGACAGCGCGTTGACGCGCACATTGCGCGGGCCCAGTTCCGCCGACAGCGTCTTGGTGAGCGTGAAGATGGCGCCTTTCACCGCGCTGTAGGCCGCGGTGTTCGGGAAGCCCTTCTCGGCCACGGGCGAGGCCAGGTTGATCAGCGAGCCGCCGCGTTCCGGGTCGTAGTGCGCCAGCAGCGCCTGTGCGCCCCACATGCTGCCATTGATGCCGATGGCGGTCATGCGGGTGAGGGTTTCCTCGCTGATCTGCTCCACGGGTTCGTACTTGAGCAGCATGGCGTTGTTGATCACCGCATCGATGCGGCCGCATTGCGCCGCAAACGTGGCGGCCGCGGCCATGTACAGGCGCCGCACGGCTACATCCACCGCGAAGGCATGCGCCTGGCCGCCGCGCGAACGGATGTGCGCTGCCACGGCTTCGGCTTCGACCAGCACCAGATCGGCCACGCCCACGATGGCGCCGCACTCGGCCAGCGTCTCGGCCATGGAGCGGCCCAGGCCGCGCGCCGCGCCCGTGATGAACACGCTGCGGCCGGAGAGATCGGGATGTCGCGCCATGGTCAGACCTCGAGCTTCCAGGCCTGGCCATCGGGCACGATGTGGCCGGCCGTGGGTTCTGAGAAATGGCTGCCGATCACCAGCGTCGGTGTGCCGTTGAAACGCCGCACGAACTCGCCGCGGGTACGCGCCGCCGCCGTCTTGTCCATGTCGAAGCGCGCTTCGCGCTCCGGCACCGCGATCTGGATGGGGTTGTGCATCATGTCGCCGGTGATGACCGCGCTCTTGCCCTTCGACTGGATGAGTACGCTGACGTGCCCGGGCGTGTGGCCTGGCGTGGGTATCAGCGACACCTCGTCGGTGAGCCTGAAGTCGGGCCCGATGAATTCCACGAGGCCCGCGTCGAGCACCGGCAACACCGCATCGTCCATGTGATGCAGGTCGTGGTAGCCGTTGGTGTCGTGCAGGTGCTTCCAGTGCTCGTACTCGCGCCGGCCGAATAGATAGCGCGCCTGCGGGAACGTGGGCACCCATTTGCCATCGACCAGCCGCGTGTTCCAGCCCACGTGATCGAAGTGCAGGTGCGTGCACAGCACGTCGGTGATTTCCTCATGCGGAAAGCCGGCGGTGGCCAGATCTTCGAGGAAGGTGGTCTGCATGTTGGTGAACACCGGGAATTCGCGCTGGCGGTCGTTCCCGATGCAGGTGTCGATCATCGCCGTGCGGCCCTGCGAGCGCAGCACGAAACACTGGAACGAGATGATCATCCTGCCGTCGGGTGTGGCGAAATGCGGGCGCAGCCACGGGAAGCGCTGTACGAAGGCGGGATCCGCATCGGGCAGCAGCATGGTGATGTCGTCCTCCCAGCCGTTGACCTCGACGATGCGCGCGATGGTGACATCGCCCACCTGCCAGTGCCGGATGTGCTCAGCAGCCATTGAATCCCCCGTTCAAGTGTTGCGCCCGGTGATGAGGTCGACGGCCTTTTCGGCCACCATCACCACCGGTGCGTTGGTGTTTCCACCGACGATACTAGGAAATATGGAGGCGTCCACCACCCGCAACGCCGCGATGCCCCGGACCCGCAGTTGGGGGTCGACCACGGCGGCCTCGTCCACGCCCATGCGGCAGGTGCCAACCGGATGGTGCGCCGTGCCGGCCGCGCGCCGCAGGTAGGCCAGAAGCTGCTCATCGCTGTGCGCGGAAGGTCCCGGCAGCACCTCGTGCGCCCCATAGCGGGCGAAGGCGCGGGCCTGGCTCAGCCTTCTGGCGAGCCGCAGTCCTGCGAGCATCGGCGTCGCATCGGCCGGATCGGCCAGCAGGCATGCATCCACGCGCGGCGCATCGCGCACATCGGCGCTGGCCAGCCGAATCCGGCCGCGGCTCCTGGGATACAGGTTCACCACGCTCATCGCGAAGCCATGGCCCTTCGGCAATGGAAACGCGTCCGAGTTGCGTCTTGCGGGCTGGAACGCGATCTGGATGTCGGGGCGGTCAAGTCCGCGGTCGCTGCGGATGAAAGCCGTGGACTCGAACACATTGCTGGCGAGCTGGCCGCGTCGGGCGAAAATGTATTCCACCGCGCTCCAGGCATTGCGGGGCAAAGCGCGCCATGACAGCCCGTACGAGGTGGAGTCGCGCATTTCCAGCGTGAGCGCGAGCGCGGGGTGGTCGTGATAATTGCCGCCCACGCCGGGCAGTGCGGCATGCACGGGCAGGCCCAGCGCACGCAGCTCGTCTGCCGGGCCGATGCCCGACAGCATCAACAGCTGTGGAGAATGGATGGCCCCCGCGCACAACAGCACTTCGCGTTGCGCGGCGATGAAGCGCCCGCTGCCTCCGGCCAGTTCGATGCCGGTGGCGCGGCCCTTCTCGACGCGGATGCGTCGCACCTGCGCGCGGGTGATCAGCCTGAGGTTCGGCCGCGACAGCGCTGGCGCAAGCATGGCCGCGGCAGTGGAGTGCCTGCGCCCGCGGCAGATCGTGCCCTGGCGCAGGCCGTAGCCTTCGGGGTTCAGTCCGGTGAAGTCATCGCAGTGCGGATATCCACCCACCTCGGCGAAAGCTTCCAGAAACGCCGAGTTCAGCGGATTGGGTCGCGGGATGTGGGCAACATGGATGGGGCCGTCTAGGCCATGCACGGCAGGATCGCGCACATCGGCGTTGTTCTCGGAGCGCCGGAACAGCGGCAGCACGCTGGCCCAGTCCCAGCCGGTATTGCCGGCGCCTGCCCAGTCGTCGTAATCGCGCGGATGGCCGCGGTGATAGGCCATGCCGTTGATGGAGCCCGAGCCGCCCACCACCTTGCCGCGGGGCAGCGGCAGACGCCGGTTGTCGAGCGCGGCATTGGGTTCGGTGAAGAGTCCCCAGCCCAGGCCCTTGTGCAGGATGGCCGGCCCGACCAGCGCGGGCACATGGATGAAGGGATGCCGCGCGGGACCGCCGGCTTCGATCAGGCAGACGCGAACCTCAGGGTCTGCCGACAACCTTGCCGCCAGCGCGCATCCAGCCGTGCCGGCGCCAACGATGATGAAATCGTATTCGGCCACGGAACCCATGCGCCCCGCCACGGGCTCAGCCGCGCCGGAACGGCAGCGTCAGCAGGAAGAACAACAGCTTCGGTGACAGCAGCTTGAACGCCGCGCGCGCCGCTGCGGGTGTCAGCTTCGCATTCATCGGCATGGCGCCGAACACCTTGCCGCGGATCACGAGGCTGTTGCCCTCGCGTTCGAGACTCTGCACCGTCATCAGCTCCGCGCCGTCGGTGGATTCGATCTTCATCTGGCCCGGCCCTGCTTGTCGAAGTTCATTCCCAGGGCTTCGAACATCTTCATGGCCGTGGCGCGGCCGGCGCCGAACACGCCACCGCCGGGGTGCTGGAAGGGGCCGACCAGATAAAAGCGGTCCAGGCCGGGCACGGTGTACTGTCCAAGTTCCGGGGTGGGCCGGTGCGCGCCGCTCTGGTAGGTGGTGGTGGCGATGCCATGCAGATCGCCGCGGCGGAAGCTGGGCGAGGTGCGTTCCATGTCCAGAGGCGAATCGATGTGGGCCTTCAGCACCACGTCGGGAATGTTGGCGACGAACCTGGACATGTGCTTCAGCATGTGGTCGGCATATTGCTGCTTGGTGTCGTCCCAGCTCCTGCCATCGGGGCGCGTGTACGGCACGTAGTCCCACAGGTGCAGGATGGCCTTGCCTGCCGGCACGCGGGAGGGATCGAACTGCGACAGCGAGCCCGCGCCCAGCAGCGGATAGGGCGAGAACTGGTGGTAGCGCAGTTCGTCGAAGTCGCGGCGCAGCGTTTCGTAGCTGGTGGGGAGCATCTCCACCATCACCGCATCCACGGTGTCGGCGGTGCGGTACTTCAGCGGCGCGTCCAGCGCGGCATGCACGGTGATGCACGCCGCGTCGGTGATGTGCGTGGCCTCGGCATCGGCGCGCACCTGCGCGTTCATGCCATCGATCATGCCTCCCAGCAGGTGCGGGTGGATGGCGCCGATGACGGCGTCCTTCGCGTTGAAGTGACGGCCGTCCTTCGTCTCGACTCCCGCGGCGCGGCCATTCAACACCTTGATGCGCGCCACGTCGGCATTGGCGATGACCTCGCCGCCATGCGCCTCGATGCAGGCGATCAGCGCCTCGGTCAGTTTGCCCGAGCCGCCGCGCGCCACTCCGAAGCCGTAGGCTTCGAGAAAGCCCAGGAACACATAGGCGCCGATGGCCGTGGCCTTTTCATCGGGCGAGACGAGGTTTTCGCCGGCCACGCGCGCGAAGTGCATGCGCACGCGTTCGTTTTCAAACAGGTCGCAAAGGTGATCGTGGCTGCTCATCTGGATGATCCGCCACAACGCGCGGCCTTCGCGGCTCTGGTCCATCATCGCGTTGGTGGCGCCGACCGGCGCCGGCGGTACGTACAGCGACGAGGCGATCATCGGCAGCCAGGCGGCGGCCTGCGCCGACACCTTCAGGAACGTCGCGGCGTCCTGCTTCGAGAACTTCGCGATTTCCGCCGCCGAGCGCTGCGGGTCGCGATACAGCTTCAACGTCTGGCCATCCTCGAACACCGACATCATCGGCACGTCGGGGAAGATGTATTCCAGGCCGAAGCGCGACTTGAGCTTCAGTTCGTCGTTCTTCAGCAGGGGATTGCCCTGGATGAAGATATGGCTCATCGAGTGCTGGTCGTGGCGGAAGCCCGGCAGCGTCAGTTCGCGCGTGACCACGCCGCCGCCGAACCAGGCATTGCGTTCGAGCACCACCACCTTCCTGCCGGCCACGGCCAGGTAGGCGGCGGCCACCAGGCCATTGTGTCCGGAGCCGATGGCGACGATATCGGCCGTGACGGGGGCGGTGCTGGACATGGGACATTCTTCAGTTGCGCCAGGGGGCGTATCCCGCGAGCATACTGCGATGGAACCCGTCTATGAAATCTGCGCCGTGCGCTACGCGCACCTTGACCGCAGGGCCAGCCACAATTTCATCGGCGGCGACGAGCATGACGGGCCGATGCCGCTCGACTACTACGTCTGGAGCATCACCGGCGAGGGCGTATGCATGCTGCTCGACACCGGTTTCGATGCCGCCACCGGCGCGGCGCGCGGCCGGCAACTGGTGCAACCCGTTGACGAAGGGCTGCGCGAGGTGGGCGTGGATCCTGCCGCGGTCACCGATGTGATCGTCAGCCACATGCACTACGACCACGCGGGCAATCACTGGCTGTTCCCCCGCGCGCGGTATCACCTGCAGACGGAGGAAATGGCCCACTGCACCGGCAGCGCCATGTGCCATGCGGCCATCCGCGCCACTTACGAGGCGGCGGACGTGCAGGCCATGATCGGCAAGCTGTTCGCGGGGCGCGTGGTGTATCACGATGGCACGGCGCAGATCGCGCCCGGCATCAGCGTGCATCGCGTCGGTGGACATACGCGCGGATTGCAGGTGGTGCGGGTGAGCACGCGCCGCGGCTGGGTGGTGCTGGCTTCGGACGCGGCCCACTTCTACGCCAACTGGCGCCAGCGCCGGCCGTTCCCCATCGTCGACAGCGTGCCGGCCTACCTCGATGCCTTCGGCACCATCGAGGCCCTGGCCAGTTCGCCGCAGCATGTGATCCCGGGCCACGACCCGCTGGTGCTGGCCAGTTATCCCGCCGCTGCGCCGGGCCTGGCCAATGCCGTGCGCGTGGATTTGCCGCCACTGCGGCCCGTTCCGTAGGATCGCGGGTCCGGCATCAATCAATCGGGGGCGGGAGTGGGCGAGAAGGTTGCCTTCATCGGCGTGGGCAGGATGGGCTCCGGCATGGTCGGACGCCTGATGGCGGCCGGGCATGAGCTGACGCTGTTCGACCCCAACCCCGCGGCCACCGCGCCGTTTCGCGACCGGGGTGCGAAGGTCGCTGCGTCCATCGACGCCGCCGCCGCGCAGGTGAACGTGGTGATGGCCAGCGTGCCCGGGCCCGCGGATGCGAAGGCCGCTGCCGGCGCCGTGGCCAGTGCGCGCGGCGCGCGCGTCTTCGTGGACCTTTCCACCTCCGGCCCCGCCGCGGCGCAGGCCATCGCCGGCATCCTGGCGCCTGCGGGCATTGCCGCCATTGATGCACCGGTATCGGGCGGCGTGAAGGGTGCAGCGGCGGGCAAGCTTGCCATCATGGCTTCGGGCCCGCGCGCGGCATTGGAGAAGGTGCAGCCGCTGCTGGCTGAAATGGGCAAGGTGTTCCTGGTGGGCGATACGCCTGGCCTGGGCCAGACGGTGAAGCTGGCGAACAACCTGATGTCCGCGGCGTCGCTGGCCATTGCCGCCGAAGCCATGGCCATGGGCGTGAAGGCGGGAGTCAATCCCGCGGTGATGCTCGACATCATCAATGCTTCGTCCGGCCGCAACAGCGCCACGCAGGACAAGCTTCCGAAGCATGTGCTGAACCGCAAATTCGACTTCGGTTTCTCCAATGCGCTGTCGTTCAAGGATGTGCGCCTGTGCCTGGAAGAGGCCGAGGCGCTGGGGGTGCCGATGGTGGTGGGCGCGGCCGTGCGGCAGATGCTGTCGATCACGCAGCAGACCTTCGGCAAGGATGCGGACTGCACGGACCTCGTGCGGGTCGTTGAACAATGGGCGGGCTGCGAGATTCGCGACGCAAAATCAGGAGATCAGTAGTGTCGAACGAGAAATTCGAGAAGGGCCTCGCGCTGCGCAAGCAGGTGCTGGGCGCGGAATACGTGGAGAAGTCGATGGCTGCTGCCGACAGCTTCAGCATGCCGATGCAGGAACTGTCGACGGAATACTGCTGGGGTCATGTGTGGACGCGGCCCGGTCTCGAGCTGCGCGAGCGCAGCCTGATCAACATCGCGATGATCAGCGCGCTGAACCGCCCGCACGAGCTCAAGCTGCACGTGAAGGCGGCGCTGAACAACGGCCTGACGCGCGAACAGATCCGCGAGGTGATCCTGCAGGTGGCGGTGTACTGCGGCGTGCCCGCCGGCATCGACAGCACGCGCATCGCGCGCGAGGCCTTCGCCGAAATCGACGCCGCGAAGAAGGGGTGAATGATGGCCGTCACCGCCCGCACGCCGCAGGAACAGACGGTGCTGGATTTCTTCCGCATCCTCAGCACCGGGGAGCTGGAGGCCATCCGTGCCACGCTGCATCCGGATGCCACGTGGAAGCCCATGGTGGAGAACATCCCGGGCGCCGGCACCTATGGCCCGCGCGACAACATCGTCGATGATTTCCTCGGGCCGGTGCGCGGCATGTTCAAGCCCGGCGATCCCAAGACCACGGTGGATTCCATCGTCTCGCATGGCGATTTCGTGATGCTTGAATCGCATGGCGCCGGCAGGCTGCAGGACGGGCGCGAGTACTTCAATCGTTACGCCTGGGCGGTGACGGTGAAGGATGGGCTGATCTTCGCCATCCGCGAATACATGGACAGCCACTACGTGGCGACGTTGTTCGGATTCAAGTAGGCCCCGGGGCAAAGACCGGCCATGACCGACACCTTCGACTACATCGTTGTCGGTGCTGGTACGGCTGGCTGTGTGATGGCGGCGCGGTTGTCCGAAGACCCGGAAGTTTCCGTGGCTCTGCTGGAGGCCGGTCCGCCCGACAGCGACCCCGCCATCCGCGTGCCCGCCATGGTGGGCAAGGCCATTGCCAATCCGCGCAATGGCTGGGGCTACACCACGGTGCCGCAGGCGCATGCCGACGGGCGGCAGCTGCCGGTGCCGCGCGGCCGCGTGCTGGGCGGCTGCTCGTCGATCAATGGCATGGTGTATTTCCGTGGACATCCGCGCGAATACGATGAATGGGGAGTGCCGGGCTGGAGCTGGAACGACCTCAAGCCTTATTTCCTGAAGCTCGAGAACTACGAGGCCGCGAGCACGCCGGCGCGCGTGCGCGGCGGGCCCGTGAATGTCATCGACATCCCGCGGCCGAATCCGCTGGTGAAGCGGTTTCTCGCCGCCACGGATTCCCTGGGATTGCCGCGTTGCGCGGATTTCAATGGCGGCGATCCGGAGGGGTTCGGCCCGAGACAGGGTGCCATCCGCAACGGGCGGCGCGAATCGGGCGTAACGGCGTATCTGAACCCCGCGCGCAGCAGGCCCAATCTCACCATCCTCACCGACGCGCCCGCGACACGCATCTGCATCAGCAACGGCCGCGCCACCGGCGTCGAGGTGCGGTGCGATGGCGCGCGGCGTGTGCTGAACGCCCGGCGCGAGGTGATCGTGAGCTGCGGCGCCTATGGCTCGCCGCAGCTGCTGCAACTCTCGGGCATCGGAGATCCGGCGCTGCTGCGGCAGCATGGCATCGCGCCGGTCGTCGATCTGCCGGCAGTGGGCCGGAACCTGCACGATCATCCGGCTGCGGCCGTCGCCATGCGCACCGACAACACCGAATCCTACGGATTCTCGTGGCGCACGCTGCCGCGATCCATGTGGATCGCCGCGCAGTATCTGTTCGCGCGCCGCGGCCCGCTGGCCAGCAATGTGTTCGAAGCCAATGGCTTCATGCGGTCGCGGCCCGACGTGGACCGGCCCGACCTGCAGATCATCTTCATGCCCGCGCATCGCAATGCCAATGGCCACTGGCTGCCGCGAGGGCATGGCTACGGCATCATCTTCGTGGCGCTGCGGCCGCACAGCCGCGGCAGTGTGAAGATCGCCAGCAATGATCCCTTCGCCAAACCCGCGATCGATTTCAACTTCCTGGCCGACCCGCGCGACATGCAGGTGCTGGTGAAAGGCTTCGAGGTGGCGCGGCGCGTGCTGGGCGCGGAATCCTTCGCGCCGCTGCGGAGCCACGAGATATTGCCCGGGCCGGCCGTGCAGCAGCCGCACGAGATCGAAGCGCATATCCGCCGCACGCTGGTCACCGTGCACCATCCCTGCGGCACTTGCCGCATCGGCGACGTGGTGGACGAGAAGCTGCGCGTGAAGGGCGTCGAGGGGCTGCGCGTGGTGGATGCCTCGGTGATTCCCACGGTCATCTCCGGCAACAGCAACATTCCGGTCAATGCCGTAGCCGAGCGCGGCGCCGACCTCATCCGCGGGAAGATTCCATGAGCGACCTGAAGGACCGCAGCATCATCGTCACCGGCGCCGCCGGCAGCATCGGCCACGCCACCGCCTGCGTGCTGGCCAGCCGCGGCGCCAACCTGATGTTGGTGGACATCAACGGCGAGGGACTGGTCGAGCGCCGCGGCATCGTCGCAGCCTTCGGCACGCGGGTGGAGACCTGCACCGCCGACGTCAGCCGTTCGGCCGACGTGCGTGGCTACGTCGAGGCCGCGCAGCGGGCTTTCGGCCGCATCGACGGCCTGTTCAACAACGCCGGCATCGACGGCAAGGTCGCCTCCATCGAAAGCTTCGAGGAAGAGGAGTTCGATCGCATCATCGCCGTGAACCTCAAGGGCATGTTCCTGAACCTCAGGCATGTGATCCCGGTGATGCTGGCGCAGGCGGGTGAGGGCGGATTCGGCGGCGCCATCGTCAATACCGGCTCCATCGCCAGCGAGCGCGGGCTCGGCGGCGCCTGTGCCTACAACGCCGCCAAGCATGGCGTGGTGGGGCTGACGCGCACGGCGGCGGCCGATGTTGCCGCGCGCGGCGTGCGCGTGAATGCGGTGCTGCCCGGCGTGATCGATACGCCGCTGCTCGAGGGCATGCTGCACACCATGTTCAAGGGCGACGTGCAGCTCGGCAAGCGCACGCTGGGCAGAATCGCCCCGCAGGCGCGCATCGGCCTGCCGCAGGAAGTGGGCGAGGTGGTGGCCTTCCTGCTTTCCGATGCGGCGAGTTTCGTCAACGGCGCCGCCTGGGCCCTGGACGGCGGGGCTTTGTGTACCATCCGTCACTGAACTGACGCCGGCAAACGGCGCACAACAACGACTCCGGGGGGAGCATGGCGAAGATGAACCGCTACCAGTGGACGCTGATCGCGTTGCTGAGCGCCAATTTCGGGGTGGTGTTCTTCGACCGCAACACCATCAGCTACCTCGCCGCCTTCATCCAGAAGGACCTCGGGCTCAACAACACGCAGATCGGCGACATCACCGCGGCGTTCTCCTTCGCCTGGGCCATCGCGGGGCTGTTCATGAGCACGCTGGTGGACCGCATCGGTCGGCGCAAGCTGATCCTGGTCATCGCCACACTGGTGTTCTCGCTGGCGTCGGTGGTGTCGGGATTTGCAGCGACCTTCGCCGGCTTGCTCGGCGCACGACTGCTGATGGGCATTGCCGAGGGCGGCATCATGCCGATCACGCAGACGCTCATCGCCTCGGACGTGCCGCATGAGCGGCGCGGGCTGGCGCAGGGCCTGACGCAGAATTTCGGCGCCAACCTGCTCGCCAACTGGCTCGGGCCGCTGGTCATCGTCTGGATGGGCACGCACTACGGCTGGCGCAACGCGTTCTTCCTGTCGGCAATACCCGGCGTGATCATGGCGCTGCTGATGGCATGGCTGGTGCGCGAGCCGGCCATCGAGGCCGTGCATGCGAAGCCCGAGCCCGGCGCGATGCGGCGCATGCTTCGCGACCGCAACATCCTGCTGTGCATCCTGATCTCGACGCTGCTGGTGGCCTTCCTACTGGTGTTCGTCACCTTCACGCCGCTTTATCTGCTCAATGTGCGTGGCTTCAGCCCCGAGCAGATGAGCGTGATCATGTCTTCGTTCGGCATTGCCTCGATGGCGGTGGCCTTCCTGGTGCCGGGCTCCTCCGATCGCTTCGGCCGCAAGCCGGTGATCATCATCGCCTCGCTGATCGGCCTCGGCCTGCCGCTGGGCATGATCTACATGGGTGGCAATTCGATGGCCGCCACCATCGTCTGCATCATCTTCGGCTCGACGCTCTCCGGCATCTTCCCGCTGGCCATGGCCACCATTCCCTCGGAAGTGGTGGGTCCCGCGCGCACCACCACCGCACTGTCGCTGACCATGGGCATCAGCGAGATCGTGGGCGGCGTGTTCGCGCCGGGCATCGCGGGCCGTGTGGCCGATGCACAGGGGCTGACATCGGCGCTGTGGATACTCACCGGTATCACCGTTGCCATCATCATGCTGGCGCTGTTCCTGCGGGAAACCGCGCCGCGGGTGCTGGCGCGGCGTTGATTGCACCGGGCCGCATGGGCGGGCGCGGCGCCCATGCGTATCAGGCCGCTGCGGGCAGCACTGGCGGCAGCGGGCACTCCAGCACGCCGCAGATGGCGCGCAGCAGCTCGGCTTCCTCCGGCGCCAGCCAGTCATCGTGCGCGATGGTGCGCACCAGTCCCTCGATGACGAGCTGCTTGGCTGGTGCCTGCAGCGCGCGCAGTGAATCCAGCGCCGGATCGAACACCGGTACCCAGTCTTCGATGATGTTGTATGCCGGGCGGATGCGGGGCAGCAACGGCGCGATGCCGGCCTCGTAAGCCCGGCGCGCCTCCTCGGCATTGCGCGCACCATGGCGCGCCAGCACCGTGAACACCACGCCGAGCTGGTTCCTGCGGTCCTCGAGGCCAAGGCCGCCGTGCGGCGCCGTGGTGGCCATCTGCGGATTCAGGGCCCGCAAGGCGAGCTTTTCCAGCGAATATTCGAACACCGACAGCCTGCCGTCCGCGGCCAGCATGTGATGCAGCAGCGTGGACAGCGACAGCCGTTCCGCCGCAGGCAACGCACGCAACGCGGCGAAGAGCTGCAGCACGGCCGGCAGGCGCTGCAGCGGCGGCAGCGCACGGGCGCGGCCGGCGAGCTCGCGCACCGCCTGGGCTTCGGCCTGGCCCAGTCGCTGGGTCACCAGCGCGAGCTGCTGCTGCCGCAGATCGGCGTCCTCGCCCAGCACCAGTGCCAGCAGCAGCGCGCGTGCCTGTTCGGGCGCCGCGGCGCTGGCGCGCAGCGAATCCGGCAAGGCCTGGCGCAGGGCCACGGCAAAGGCCAGGTGCTGCGGGCCCGGCAGGCCGGTGGTGGCCGCGATGCGTTCGGCGCTGGCGGGCACGCCGCGCGGTGCGGGCGCGGGCAGGTCGGTGAATACAGGTTCCATGGCCGCTGCCGCGGGCGGGATCGAAGGCTGCAGTGCCGCGGTGTCGCGCCACTGCGCCTGTGCGCGCCGCATCATCGACTCGAGCTGGGCGGCGTTGATGTTCGGGTCCAGCGCCTGCAACCGTTGCAGCAGCGGTGGGTGCGTGGCCAGCAGCCGCGGCGAGCCCGACACGAACAGCATGTGTGCCACTTGCTCCATGGCGGGATTGGTGAAGCGGCGTGAGTCAGACAGCGCTGCCGCGCGCACCAGCGCATCACGCAGGCCGTCGGGGTTGCGCGTGAACTGCACGGCCGAGGCATCGGCCAGGCACTCGCGCTGGCGCGAGATCCAGGCCTGCAGCAGCCGGCCGCCCCAGAAGCCGATCTGTCCGATGGCCGCGATGACGAGGCCGAGCAGCAGCACATGCCCGGCCTTCTTGTCGCCGGTGCCGGCCAGCCGCATCAGCGTACGGCCCGCGATCGACACCGCCATCAGGCCGAATACCAGCCCCATCAGCCGGATCGAGATGCGGATGTCGCCGTTGAGCACATGGCTGAACTCGTGCGCAACCACACCCTGGAGCTGTTCGCGGTTCAGCTTGAGCAGCGCACCGCGCGTCACGGCAATTGCGGCATTGGCCGGCGTATGGCCGGCGGCGAAGGCGTTGATGCTGTCTTCCTGCTCCAGCACGTAGATCTCGGGCGCGGGGATGCCCGAGGCCAGCGCCATTTCATCGACGATGTTCGACAGCATGTGCCGCTTCGGATCGGGCGTGCCGCGCTCCACGCGCACGCCACCCACGGCGCGGGCCACGTAGCCGCCGCCCTCGCGAAGCTGCAGCATGCGCGTGAGGCTGGTCACGCCGACGAAGCCGCCCACCAGCAGCGAAGTGATGAACACCGTGCCGGGGTGCGCGTATGACCACTCGGTGAGCGAGGCGCCGAAGGGTTCGGCGTGCTTGCCGACGGCGAAGTACACACGCAGCAGTGTGAGCACCACCACGTTCAGTGACAGGACGACCAGCAGCAGCGTCAGCGCGAACGCCCAGCCCAGGAGCCGCGACTGCTGCCGGGCCCGGGCCTGCGCACCGAAGAAGTCCATCGCGGTCGGCGTGAGGCCGGGCGAATCTTCTAGGAGAAGCTGACCTTCGGCGCCTCGCGCTTCGAGGCTTCCGGCAGCTCGAGCATCTTCGCCGGCTGGAAGTTGAACCATCCCGCCACCAGCGACCCCGGAAACACCTCGCGCGAGTTGTTGTAGTGGAGCACGGCGTCGTTGAAGGCCTGACGCGCGAAGGCGATGCGGTTCTCGGTGGAGGTGAGTTCCTCCGAAAGCTGCGTCATGTTGGCGCTGGCCTTGAGATCAGGATACGACTCCATCACGGCGAACAGCCGGCCCATGGCGCCCGAAAGACCCTGTTCGGCGCCGGAAAGCTGCGCGATGGCGCTGGCATTGCCGGGATCGGAGGCCACGGCCTTGAGCCCGGCCACCGCCGAATTGCGTGCAGCGATCACCGCCTCGAGTGTCTCGCGCTCGTGCTTCAGATAGCCCTTGGCGGTTTCCACCAGGTTGGGGATGAGATCGTTGCGGCGCGTGAGCTGCACGTCGATCTGCGCGAATGCGTTCTTGAATCCGTTGCGCGAGGTGACGAGGCCGTTGTACAGCCCGATGACCCAGACCGCGACAACGACAATGATGACGAGGACCGCGAAGAACGCCATGGCACACTCCCTTGAGCCCGGAGCACAGCCGGACTTTCGCTATGTACCACGAAACCCCCAGCGGCTAGGATCGGTCCATGTCTCAATTCCCGATGCGCGCGGCGCCGGGCTGGCCGGGCTTCTTCCGTATTCTGGGCCGCAGGCACTTCAGCCCCTTCAAGACCTATGTCAACCGCGACCACCGCACGGTGGTGGTGCTGAATCCCAAGGTGGGAACCAAGTCGTTCCGCCAGGCGTTGACCGATGGCATGCGCGCGGTGTTCGGCATCACCGATCCTTCGGAAGGGCGCTATCGACTGTTCAGGAAGGCGCGGGAGTTCCAGTTCGCGCGCATCCGCGATTACGCCCATGCCTTCCGCTTCCCGGGCGAATACCGCTTCTACTGCTTCGTGCGCAATCCCTACGCGCGGCTGCGCTCGGCGTGGCAGAACAAGTTCGCCTATGGGCATGAACAGGGCTATTCGCGCAGCATCCGGCGCCGCGAACTGCCGCGGCTGCGCGCCTTTGCACGCCGCGCGGGGTTGCCCGGCGGCGGACAAGCCAGCGCAATTCCCTTCACCACCTTCCTCGACTACGTGGAGAGCCAGCCCGCCGGCAAACGCGACCATCACTGGGACGACCAGTACCACGTGCTGCTGATGGACGATATCCGCTACGAGCGCTGCTTCCGCATGGAGGGTGAGTTCCAGGCCGGACTGCGCGAGATATTCGCGCGCATCGGCCTCGAGGGGCCTGCGATGGAAGCCATCCTCGGCACCGAGCGCAACGTGAGCCCCAAGAACGAGGCGCCGGTGTACACGCCGGAACTGGCAGCGCGTGTGCGCAAGCTCTATGCGCGCGACTTCGACGTGCTCGGATACGACGTGGAGTCCTGGCGCGGGCTCTAGGGCGCGTGCGCAGCAGTGCTGCGCGCGACACCGCTCTGCAACACCGACAGATGCTGCAATGTGAGCGCGGCTGCGCTCCCGGCATCGGCCAGCGCCTGCTGGTCGATACCCGCTCCCAGCGTGGTCCGCGCCAGATGCGGCATGGCGCCCAGCGACAGCAGCAGCAGCGCGATGTAACTGTCGGGCAGGTCGGCCCGCAGCGCGCCCTGGCGCTGCGCCGCGCTCACCGCCGCGCGCACGATGCCGCCGCATTCATCGTCCGGATCCAGGGCCTGCGCGGGCTGCAGCAGGCAGGCGGTCAGCCAGGGATGGCGCAGGCCCAGCGCGGTCCACTTGTGCAGGAAGCGGGCGAGCGCTGCGCCCGCGTTGGGCTGGCCCAACTGCAGATCGCGCAGCACCGGGCGCAGCATGGGCAGTGCCCGTTCGGCGCGCAGGCCGCGCATCAAGCCGACCAGGTCGTCGAAGTGGTAGTGCACCAGGGCAGGGGTGACGCCAGCCGCGTGGGCCACTGTGCGCAGGCTGGGCCGCACCAGGGGCTGGGTGTCGAGCAGGCGCACCAGCGCGTCGAGAATCTGATCCCTGGCGGCGGGCTGATGTGCAGGCGGGCGACCCGGTCTGCGGGCAAGTGGCGCCGTGCGCATGTGCGAATATTATTATCTTAACTTCAATAAATAAAATACCCATAACAAGTAGTACCAGTAATAGGTCTGAACTTATACGATTAATAACCACTCACTCCGTTGCCTGCGGAGGGGTGATAGCCGATTGTCTGCGGCGACCAAGAAATGGGGGGTGTATGGCGCTTACGTTCCGCAAGCTCGAGGTTTTCGTGGCCGTCGCCGAAGACGGCAATTTCCGGCGCGCCGCCGACAGGTTGGGTATCAGCCAGCCCTCGGTGAGCTCGCAGATCAAGTCGATGGAACGCTACCTCGGCTACCTGCTCTTCGATCGCCGGCGTGGCGCCACCTCGGAGCTGTCGAGCGAAGGTCGCAACTTCCTGCAGCGCGCCCGCGAGCTGGTTGCAGCGCAGACCGCGCTGACCGCGGCGCGGCGCAATGTGCCGGCCGCCGCGCCCATTCACCTGCGCGTATGCGTGGGGCCGCTGCTGATGGACCGGCGCATCAAGCCGGGTCTGGCGCGTTTCCAGGAGGCGCATCCGCATATCGAGCTGGAATTCGTGCCCTTTTCACCGACCATGGATGGCACGCAGGCCGTGCGTCACGGCGAATGCGACGTGCTGCTGTACACCGGCGGTCTGCCCGACTACGCCAGCAGCGGCGATGCCGAAGTGATTTCGCGCATAGGCTGCTCGCTGTATGGCGCGCCGAAGCTGGTGCGGCCGGTGCTGCAGGGACAGCGCCAGCTCAACGATCTGCCCTTCCTGCTGCTGCCCGACCATTTCCGCTTCACGCAGTGGACGCTGGAGCAGTTCGCGCGCAAGGGAGTTTCTCCCGGCAACATCGTCGGACGTCCGCCTTTCATGGACGTGCTGCTGCAGATGATCCTGGCCGGCAAGGGCGTGGGCGTGTTCTTCGACATAGAGATTGCTTCGCAATTGCGGGCGGGGCGGGTTCTCGCCTGCGGTCCGGTGTTCGATCCCGTGGCCCGCGTGATGACGGTGGGGCCGAAGGCAAAATCGCTGGATGCCGCGCCGCTGCTGAGCTTCCTGCGTGAAGCGGTTCGCAGGGGAGATGAAGCTATTGCGTCGCAACACGCCCAGCTCGGCCGCCCGGGACTGTTGGTTGCCGACGACAGTATTGGCGGATTTCACGCTTTGTGAATCGGATGCAGTGTTTGTGAACGACGACAACAAAATTGTCATTACGTTGAAGGCCGCACTGCGGTATTATTCCTCCAGAGACAAACGCTGTTTTTCAGTGTTTGCGTCTCGATAGTCGTGGAACAAGACCCCCCGTTTCCACGTTATATTTTAGCCCCGTCTCTGACGGGGCTTTTTTTTGTCCGCGGTGTTTAGGACACGTTGCGTCTCGATATTCTTGAGCGCTTCCGCAACGGAGAACCACCATGCGAATCGCAGTCCCGCGCGAGATCAAGAACCGCGAATACCGTGTAGCGCTCACGCCCGCCGGCGTGCGCGAGCTCACCGCGGCAGGACACGAGGTGGAGGTCGAGGCCGGGGCAGGAATCGGCGCCGGCTTCGATGACGCGGCCTACGTGGCCGCCGGCGCGCGCATCAACGCCGACGTGGAAACGCTGTTCGCGCGCGCCGAACTCATCGTCAAGGTGAAGGAACCGCAGCCACAGGAATGCCGGCGTCTGAAGCCGGGGCAGGCGCTGTTCACCTACCTGCACCTGGCGGCCGACCGCGCGCAGGCCGAGAACCTGATGGCCTCCGGCGCCACCGCCATCGCCTATGAAACCATCACCGCGCCGGATGGCACGCTGCCGTTGCTGGCGCCGATGAGCGAGATCGCCGGGCGCATGTCTATTGCCGTGGCCTCGCAGTGCTTGATGAAGGCCCAAGGTGGCGCGGGGTTGCTGCTGGGCGGCGTGCCCGGTGTGCTGCCGGCGAAGGTGGTGGTGCTGGGCGGCGGCGTGGCCGGCAGTCACGCGGCGCAGATGGCGGTGGGGATGGGCGCGGATGTGACCATTGTCGATCGCTCGCTGCCACGGCTGCGCCAGCTCTCCGCCGAGTTCGGGCATGGGCTCAAGACCGAGTACTCCACGCGCGATGCGGTGGAGCGCCTGGTGCAGGGCGCCGACGTGGTGGTGGGGTCGGTGCTGATCCGGGGCGAGGCCGCGCCCAGGCTCGTGACCCGCGCCATGGTGCAAGGCATGCGCGCCGGCTCCGTGCTGGTGGACATCGCCATCGACCAGGGTGGCTGCTTCGAGACCAGCCGGCCCACCAGCCACGATGCGCCCACCTTCATCGATGCGGGTGTGGTGCATTACTGCGTGACCAACATGCCGGGCGCGGTGCCGCGCACGTCGACGGCGGCGCTGACGCATGCCACACTGCCCTACATCAAGGCCCTCGCCGACAAGGGAATCGCAGCCGCGCTCAGCGCGGACCCTCACTTCAGGCGGGGCCTCAATGTTGCAGATGGCGAGATCCGCAGCGAGCCGGTGGCGCGCGCGCTGGGTTTGCCGCTGCGGCCCTGAACGAGGGGGATGGATGGCGCGGACGGCCGATGAGCAGCAGAAACTGGATTTCGTGCTGGAGATGTATCGCGAGGTGCTGATCGCGCAGGATTCCTCGAAGGTCGACCGTTACATCTCGCCCGACTACGTGCAGCACAGTTCGCTGGCGCCGCCCGGACGCGATGCGCTGAAGGCCTTCCTCGACATGATCCGCCTGCGCTCGCCCGAGGCCAGCACCGTCATCCACCGGGCCTTCGTCGACGGCGATTTCGTGATCTGCCATGTGCACGTGAAGCGCCATCCGGGCGATGCGGGCCTGGCGGTGGTCGACATCTTCCGCACCGACGGCAGGGCAATCCTCGAGCACTGGGATGTGCTGATGGAAGTGCCCGCGAATCCGGTGAACACCAATCCACTTTTCTAGACGAACGAGCGCCAGGCGCGGGACTGCGACATGAGCATGCGATTCAGGGACAAGGTGGCCGTCGTGATCGGCGGCAACAGCGGCATCGGCCGCGCGGCGGCACTGGGCTATGCGGCCGAGGGCGCGAAAGTGGTGGTCACCGGACGTGATCCGAAGACCCTGGCCGAGGTGGAGAAGGAACTGGGTGCGGGCGCGCTGGCCATCCGTTCCGACATCGCCGACCTGTCCAGCCTCGATGCGGCGATTGCCGCGGTGAAGGCGCGGCATGGGCGCATCGATGTGCTGTTCGTCAATGCCGGCATCGGCACCTTCGCGCCCATTCCCGAAGTCACGCCCGAGCGCTGGGACGAAGTGCATGCGGTGAACCTCAAGGGCTGCTTCTTCGCCGCGCAGAAGGCGCTGCCGCTGATGGGCAAGGGAGGCGCCATCGTCTTCACCGGTTCCATCGGCAGTGTGCTTGCGGTGCCGGGCAACGTGATCTATGCCGCCGCCAAGGCGGGCCTGCGCGCCGCGGCGCGCATCTTCGCGGTGGAACTGCTCGCGCGCGGCATCCGCGTGAACATGGTCAGCCCCGGTCCCACCGAGACGCCGCTGATCAACCGCAACGTGGGCATGAGCCCCGCTGCGGTGGACGCGCTGCGCGAGCGGATGATCGCCAACACGCCGATGCGCCGCATGGGAGAGCCGGAAGAGGTGGCCCGCGCGGTGCTGTTCCTGAGCTCGGACGAGGCCAGCTTCATCACTGGCGTGGATCTGTTCGTGGATGGAGGCGTGGTTGAGCTCTAACCCCGTGCATCCGGTTGCGATCATGGGCGGTGGCGCAGCTCCAGGCCCGCGATGACGCCGACAGGACTGCTGCCGCAACGGCAGCTCGATGAGCTGGCCGAACGCGCGCCCGCCAGCTGGGCGCTGCTGCAGGCGGAACCTGCGCTGCTGCAGCAGGCTCACGGCGTGCTGACCGGCAGCGAGTTCGTGCTGCGCTCGATGCTGCAGGATGACGGGCTGCTCGCAGCACTGTGGAGCGAGGGCGCGTTGGCGGCCCCGCGTTCACCTGCCGACTACGAGGCGCTGCTGGCGCGGTTGATGGCCGACACGCCGCTGGTCGAGGCGGATCTGATGCGCGCGCTGCGGCGCCTGCGCCGGCGCGAAATGGTGCGGCTGGCATGGCGCGACATCGCGGGCACGGCCAGCACCGAGCAGACGCTGCGCGAGGTATCGGCGCTGGCGGCCGCGATGATCGCAAGCTCCACCAGCCTCGCGGCCCAACTGCTGGCGCCGCGCCATGGCACGGTGCCGCAGCCCGAGGACGGCCTGGTGGTGCTGGGCATGGGCAAGCTGGGCGGTGGGGAGCTGAATTTCTCCTCGGACGTGGACCTGATCTTCCTGTTCCCGCGCCAGGGCGAAACCACCGGGCCGGCGGTGATCGAGCTCGAGGAATACTTCATCAAGCAGGGACGGCTGCTGATCCGCCTGCTCGATGCGGCGACCGAGGATGGCTTCGTGTTCCGCGTGGACATGCGGCTGCGGCCCTTCGGGGACAGCGGACCGCTGGCGGCGAGCTTTTCATTCTTCGAGGACTACCTGCAGTCGCAGGGCCGCGACTGGGAACGCTATGCATACGTGAAGGCGCGCGCGCTCACGAACGTTGCGGCTTTCGAGTCGCTGCGCGAGGAGGTGCTGCGACCCTTCGTGTTCCGCCGCTACCTCGACTTCGGCGTGTTCGATTCGCTGCGCGAGATGAAGGCGCTGATCAGCCGCGATGTGGCGCGGCGCGAGCAGGCGGACAACCTGAAGCTGGGCGCGGGCGGCATCCGCGAGATCGAGTTCATCGTGCAGGCCTTCCAGCTCGTGCGCGGCGGACAGGATGGCGCGCTGCGCCAGCCCTCGCTGCTCACCGTGCTGCCGCGGCTCAGCGGCGCGCGACTGCTGCCGCACGAAGTGGTGGCGGAGCTGTCCACCGCCTATGAGTTCCTGCGGCGCGTGGAAAACCGCGTGCAGATGTTCGCCGACGAGCAGACCCATTCGCTGCCCGCGGGCGCGCAGGACGTGGCGCGCATCGCTGCGGCATTGGGTTTCGCCGACGCGGCGGCGCTGCGCGCCGCGCTGGATGAACAGCGTCGCATCGTCGCCGGCCATTTCGCTGCGCTGTTCGCCGATGGCGGCGCAGCGGGCGAAGCGCGCCCGAGCATCGACCTTGCGCCCTTGTGGGAGGCGGGCCTGGATCGCGGCCTGCTGCTCGAGCAGCTTGCGACCGTGAGCGGGGAGCCCGCGGTGCTGCTGGCGCAGCTCGAGTCGCTGTGCGGGGGGTCGCGCCTGCGCAGCCTGCATGAGACCGGCCGCAAGCGGCTGAAGGCGCTGCTGGAGCTGCTGCTCACGGAGCAGCAGGCCGCGCGCGACATGCCGGCGCTGAAGCGCATCTTCTCCGTGCTCGAAGCCATCGGCCAGCGCTCGGCGTATTTCTCGCTGCTGGTGGAGCATCGCGGCGCGCGCATGCGGCTGATGGAGGTGGCCGGCCACGGCGATTTCCTGGCCGCGCAGATCGCGGCAAGCCCGGTGCTGCTCGACGAGCTGATCGACGAGCGCTGGCGCCATTCGCTGCCCGACCGGGCGCAGCTCGAGACCGAACTGAATGCGCGCCTGGCCGAGGTGGCCGTCGACGATGTGGAGCGCGAGGTGGAGGCGCTGTGCCGCTTCAAGCAGGCCGCGGTGTTCCGCGTGGCGCTGGCCGATCTGTCGGCACGACTGCCGCTGATGTCGGTGAGCGACCGGCTCACCGAGATCGCCGAGATCATCGTGCAGCGTGCGCTGCAGTTCGCCTGGAACCAGATGACCGGGCAGCTCGGGGTGCCCGGTTGCGAAGGCGAGGATGGCGGGCGCCGCGCCGTGCGCGTGGCTGCGCTGGGCTACGGCAAGCTCGGGGGCTTCGAGCTGGGCTATGGCTCGGACCTCGACCTGGTGTTCCTGCACGACTCCGCCGGCGAGGCGCAGGAAACCGACCGCGAATCGCCGGTGGACAACCAGGTGTTCTTCCTGCGCTTCGCGCAGCGGCTGATCCATCTGCTGACCATGCATTCGGCGGCTGGCAGGCTGTACGAGGTGGATGTGCGCCTGCGGCCTTCGGGCAAGGGCGGCTTCCTGGTCACCAGCATCGAAGCCTTCCGTCGCTACCAGTTCGAAGAGGCATGGACCTGGGAGCACCAGGCGCTGCTGCATGCACGCACCGTGGCGGGCGACGCCCAGCTGCGCGAACGCATCGAGGCGCTGCGACTCGAAGTGCTGCGCGGCGCCGTGCGGCGAGGCGACCTGCGCGAGAAGGTGGCCGAGATGCGCGAACGCATGCGCCGCGAGTTGTCGGCCGGCAGCCCGGGCCAGTTCGATCTGAAGCAGGACCGCGGCGGCATCGCCGACATCGAATTCCTGGCGCAGTACTGGGCGTTGCGCTGGGCCGACGAGTATCCGCCGGTGGTGCATTACTCCGACACCATCCGGCAGCTCGAATCGGTGGCGTCGGCGGCGCTGGTGCCGCAGGCCGATGTGGATCGGCTCGTGGCGGCCTATCAGAAATACCGGCAGGCGGCGCACCGGCGCTCGCTGGAGAAGCAGTCGGGCACCGTGGACGCGGGCGAATTCATCGCCGAACGTGAACAGGTGGCCGCCATCTGGCGCGCCACCATGGGCGAATCCGTATAATGGAGGGCATGTCCACACCCGCCCACCTGCTGCCGGCCAATGCCTCGAAATCCTATGAGGTCGAAGCCTCGGACCTGCCTTTGTCCTGTCCCATGCCCGACATGACATTGTGGAATTCACATCCGCGGGTGTACCTGCCCATCGAGCAGACCGGCAGCGCCAAGTGTCCCTACTGCGGCGCCGAATTCACGCTGCGCCGCTGATCCTCTTCGGGCCGCGCGGCGCCATGCGATGAGCGCAACCGCCGATCCGCTGCGCCTGCTGCGCACCTCCATTCACGGACCGGGCGGCGTCGGTGCCGTGCTCTGCAATGCCGCCGCAGGCGTCGAGCCTACGGTGGCCTGGTTCGAACCCCGGTACTGGATTGCGCGCGGTGCATTGCAGGGCACGCTCGCCGGACGGGGCAGTGCCGTGCAGTTCGAGCATGCCGGCCGCCGCTTCGTGCTGCGCCCATACCGCCGCGGTGGCCTGGTGGCGAAGTTCAACGCGGACCGGTTTCTGTGGACCTCGGAGGCGCGCTCACGGCCGATTCGCGAGCTCACGCTGAACCTGATGCTGCATGCCGCGGGGCTGCCCGTGCCGCTGCCCGTGGCCGCGCGGTACGAGCGCGAAGGGACGACCTATCGCGCCGCCCTGATCACCGAGTACCTGCCCGACACGCGCTCGCTGGCGCAGAGCCTCGCCGAAGAGGGCGTGGGTCTGCCGGTGTGGGCCGCGATCGGCCGCTGCATTCGCCGCTTCCATGACTTCGGCCTGTGCCATGCCGACCTCAACGCGCACAACATCCTGCTGCGCGCCGATGAGGTGCTGCTGGTGGACTTCGACCGCTGCTCGCGCCGGGCGCCCGGCCTGTGGCGTGATGCGAACCTTGCGCGCCTGCGCCGCTCGCTGGACAAGCTGGAGGATGCGCGCGCCGAGCGCCGCTTCGACGAGACGCAGTGGCAGTGCCTGCTGGCGGCGTGGTTCGAGCGCTGAGCTCCATGCAGCGGGCGCTGTATTCGCTGCTGCTGTATCTGGCGCTGCCGTTGCAGGCGCTGCGCCTTCTGTGGCGCGGGTGGCGCGATCCGGCGAACCGCCACAGCCTGCGCGCACACCTGGCATTGGGGCTCGCGCCGCGTGCGGAATCCGTGCTGTGGCTGCATGCGGCCTCGGTGGGTGAGGTGCTGGCTGTCGTGCCGCTGGTCGAGCGCCTGCGCCGCGGATTTCCCGGTCTGCCGCTGCTGGTCACGGTGGGTACCGCCACCGGCCTTGCCGCCGCGCGCCAGCGGCTGCCGACGACCACGCTGCTGCCGGCGCCGTGGGACTTGCCTGGTGTTGCGCGGCGTTTCATGGCCACGCAGAAGCCCTGCGCCGCGGTGTTCATCGAAACCGAGCTGTGGCCCAACCTGCTGCATGCGGCATCACGCGCCAGGCTGCCGCTGCTGCTGGCCAGTGCGCGCGTGTCGGCGCGTTCGACCCGGCGCTATGCGCGCTGGGCTGCGGCGCTGATGCGGGATACGGTGCGCACCTTCACCTGGATCGGTGCGCAGACCCCGGCGGATCGCGACCGGTTCATTGCGCTGGGCGCTGATCCGGCTCGTGTGGGTTGCGCGGGAAACCTGAAATTCGATTTCACGCCGCCGCCGGCGACGGGCGGGCAGGGCGCCGCGCTGCGCGCGCGCCTGGCGCCGGGCAGGCCAATGTGGGTCGCGGGCAGCACGCATGCCGCTGACGAGATGGCCTGCCTGTCGGCGCAGCGCCTGTTGCAGCAGCAGGCGCGTGAACGCCGTACGCCAGCGCCGCTGCTGGTCATCGCGCCGCGACGGCCGGAACGATTCGAGGAAGTGGCCGCGTCCATTGTCGCGCAGGGCTTCGCCTTGCAACGCCATTCCGCCCGCCGCGCGGGTGATGGCGACGGCATCGATGCGCAAGACGTCGAGGTGCTGCTGCTCGATGCGATGGGCGAACTTCTGCCGTACTACGCCGCGGCCGATGCGGTATTCGTGGGCGGCAGCATCGCCGTCGTGGGTGGACACAACCTGCTGGAGCCGGCGGCACTGGGCAAGCCGGTGCTGGCAGGTCCACACACCGGCAATGCGCCGCAGGTTGCTGCGCTGCTCGAGGCAGCCCACGGCCTCGTGCGCGTGACCGATGCGACGACACTGGCGGGAAGGCTGGGAGACTGGTTCGCCGATCCGGCGCAGGCGCGCCGTTGCGGCAGCGCCGCCGCCGCGGTCGTGGCCGACAATGCCGGCGCCACGACGCGGGTGTTGGAGGCGATTACTGCTGCGCTGGCGCTGCAGGCTGGGCCGGCCGCGCCGCGCCCGCCGGCACCGTCAGCCAGCGGTTGATCTGCTCGATGGTCGACCGGTCGAGATCGCCGGCGGCCAGCCGCAGCTGGATGAGGTTGTTCAGGTACGAGTACTTCGCGGCCGAGTAGCTGGTCTGCGCCTGGATGAGCAGGCGGCGGGAGTTGAGCACATCGACCGTGGTCCGCGTGCCCACTTCATAGCCGGCCTCGGTGGCTGACAGCGCGGTGCGGCTGGATTCCAGCGCCTGCTTCAGCGCCTGCACGCGCGCGATTTCCGAATTCACGCCCAGGTAGGCATCGCGCGCATTGCGCTCGGTGGTGCGCGAGGTGCGCTCCAGCCGTTCCTTGGCGGCGATCCAGCGATACTGGCTCTCGCGCACGCGCGACTGCGTGACGCCGCCGCTGAAGATGGGCAGCGTGATCTGCAGCCCCAGCGACTTGCCGTAGGCTTCGGAGGCGTTGGAGGTGTTCTGCCCGCCGGCAACCGAAGAGATGCGGCGGCCATTGGCGTCGGAATAGGTGCGGCCTGCGACCACATCGATGCTGGGCAGATGGCCATTGAACGCGCCGCGCACCTGGTCACGCGCGATGTCGGCGGCGAGGCGGCTGGAAATCAGCGCCGAGTTCTGCTCCATCGCGGCGCGCACCCAGTCCTCTTCCGAGGACGGGTTCGGAGACTGCAGCGGCATGTCCTCGCCGGGTTCGTTCAAGCCGCCGGGAATCTCGCCGATGGTGGCGCGCAGCGCCTCTTCGGCACTGGACAGCGCACGCTTGGCCGCGATGACGGCGGCGGCGGCATTGTCGCGTTCGGCGCGGGTTTCCTGCACATCGGTGATCGCGATCAGGCCCACTTCGAAGCGGCGCTCGGCCTGCTGGAGCTGCAGCGCCACGGCATCGCGCGCGGCTTCGTTGGCCTTGACCGTGTCCTGCGCCTGCAGCACGGCGAAGTACTGCTGCGCCACGCGCTGCGCCAGTGACTGCAGCGCGGTGAGGTAGTCGGCCTCGGACTGCGCCACTTCGTGATTGGCCAGTCTGAGGTTCACCCAGTTGGCCCAGGAGAACACGCTCTGGCGGATGGTGAGGCCCCACTGATCGTTGTTGTTGATGCTGTTGCCGCTGGTGTCGCTGGTAACGGGCGTGGGATTGCCGGAGAACGAGAACTGGCTGAACGCCGTGCCATCGCTCCAGGTGCGGCTGCGGCCAGCGCTGCCGGAAACCTGGGGCAGCAGGGCGCCGATGGCCTGCGGCTTGGCTTCGTGCACCGCGCGGCGCGTGGCCTCGGCCTCGCGGATCTGCGGATCGTTGACCAGCGCCTGGTCGTAGACCGACAGCAGGTCCGCGCCGTGGACGGGGGCGGCAAGCAGCGTGGCGACGCCGGCGAGACCAGACCAGAGCAATCCGCGTTTCATTGTGGCTTGTTTCCCGAAGCTGTTGATTATCCGAACTTGAGAGCCTTTCCCGGGATGCAAGTTCCCGGCGCGGGCCTCTTCAGAATGCGAACTTTGCGACCGTCGGCGCATGGTCGAGGGGATCGACCACCGTTTCGAACAGGCCGAAGCGCTGCGCAGTTCCCGCTGTATCCAGTCTCACCAGCATGGCTTCCATTACAGGTGCCGTGCCGGTCACCACGTAGAGCCGGCCGCCCGGCTTCAGCCAGCTCTCGAAGCGCGCATCATAGATGGGCATCGAACCGGTGATGACGATGGCGTCGAAGCGCGGCGAGCCTGCATCCCACGTGAAGGCGTCGGCTTCTTCCACCTCGGCATTGCCGATGGCCGCCGCCGCGAGGTTGGCGCGCGCGCGGGTGGCCAGTGCAGGACGGATTTCGAGACTGTGCACCTGCGCGGCCAGCATGGCGAGGCAGGCCGTGACATAGCCCGAGCCGGTGCCGATCTCCAGCACGCGGTCGCTGCGCTTGAGCGCCGTGGCCTGCAGCAGCCGGCCGGCCACTGAGGGCCTCAGCATGTGCTGTCCTTCGCCCAGCGGCACGGGCAGATCGCCATAGGCGGCGCCGCGCCAGGCATCGGGTACGAACAGTTCGCGCGGCAACCGCTCGAACACATCCAGCACCCGCTCATCGAGCACGGACCAGGCGCGCACCTGCTGGAAGGTCATCTGCGAACGGGCGGCGGATTGGGCTTGCATTGAACTTATTGAGGTCGCGGCCGGGGGAAGCGCAGGTTACGGGGATTTGCGTTCGCTGCCAAGAACATCAGGTAGCTGATCTTTTAAATTCAATGCTGGCGGCAACTTATGGCTACAGTTATGTCCAACCAAGCCTGTTGCCATATGGCGACTACGCTATTCTGACCCTCACCTCAACGAACTCTTCCTCACTTCCGCCAAGCATGTCTGTACTGGGGCCCCTGACCCTGCTGTTCGCGTTTGCCGCGCTGGTGCTGCTGGTGCTGTGGCTGTTGCAGCGGCGCGACCTGAAGGCACTGGGCCGGCTGGCGCGATTGATACAGACCGCGGGCAGTGACTCGCGACCGCCCGAGCGCATAGACATCGACAGTGACAACCAGGAGCTGAGCGCACTGACCGCCTCGGTGAACCAGTTGCTGTACAAGCTGCGCCGCGCGCCGCCGCCGGCCAGCGCTTCCGCCGCACTGTTCGCGCAGGTGGGCGACCGCGTGCACGAAGTGGTGCTGCTGCACCGCGAGGCCATCCTCTACGCCAATCCGCAGTTCGCACAGCTTCTGGGCGTGGACCGCATGGATGTGGTGGGACGGCGGCTTGCCGACCTCGTGCCGCCGGAGCAGGTGGAACTGGTGGCCGGCCACCTGCAGTGCGCGCTCGCTGGCGAAGAGGCGCCTGCCCGCTTCGAAGTGGACCTGATCGGCATGCAGGGGCAGTTGAGCCGGCTCGAGATCGCCACCCAGCTCATCGATCATGAGGGCGGCAAGGCGCTGCTGATCACCGGCGTCGAGGTGATTCCCACGCAGAGCGTGATGACGCTGGCCGGCGGGGGCACGGGCATCTTCGAATCGCTGGGGCGTTCGCGCGCGCGACTGGCGCTGGAATCGCTGGGCGAGGCGCTGATCACCGTCGACGGTGAAGGTCGCATCGACTACGCCAATGCCGCGGCGGTGACGCTGCTGGGCACCAGCGTCGATGCGCTGATGAACCGCACGCTCGACCAGGTGATCACGCTGGTCGATGAAACCGACCGCAAGCTGCTGAAGGATCCCATCGACCTTGCGCTCAAGGGCACCACCACCGTGGGGCTGGGCCGCCGCGCCTTCCTGCTGTCGCGCCGCGCGGGTTCGGAGCGTTCGATAGAGCTCACCGCCTCGCCGCTGCGCAGCCGCGACAATGCCGCCGAGGAGATCACCGGTGCGGTGGTGCTGCTGCACGATGTGACGGAGCTGCGCGGCATCACGCGGCAGATGTCGTACCAGGCCACGCACGATGCGCTCACGGGCCTGGTCAACCGGCGCGAATTCGAACGCCGGCTGGCCGAATCGCTGGATGCCGCGCGCCGCGGCGATGGCGCACATGTGCTGTGCTACGTCGACCTCGATCATTTCAAGGAGGTCAACGACAGCAGCGGCCATCAGGCCGGCGACAGCCTGCTGCGCGAAGTGGCCAAGGTGATGCGCCAGTCGGTGCGCGATTCCGACACCGTGGCGCGGCTGGGCGGCGACGAGTTCGCGCTGCTGCTCACCGGCTGCCCGCTGCAGAAGGGCCGGCAGATCGCCGACGATCTGTCGCGCGCCATGTCGGAGCACCGCTTCGTGTGGAAGGACCGCATCCATTCCATCGGCGCCAGCATTGGCCTGGTGGAAGTGGCGCGCGACAGCGGCTCCGTGGAAGAGACGCTGGCGGCGGCCGATTCGGCCTGCTACGTGGCCAAGAAGCAGAGCCCCGGCAAGGTCACGGTGTATTCGGCGCGCGACGAGATGACCGCGCGCCAAAGCGGCGACATCCAGTGGCTGCGCACGCTGCAGGTGGCGCTGCGCGACAACCGCTTCCGGCTGTACTGGCAGCCCATTGTCTCGGCCTATGGCGAGAATGGCGGCGGGCCCGCGATGGAAGTGCTGGTGCGGCTGGCCGACGATCAGGGCGAGGAACTCTCGCCGCTGGAGCTGGTGCGCGCCGCCGAGCGCTATCGCCTGATGGGCCTCGTGGACCGCTGGGTGGTGCAGACCACGCTCACCGCGCTGGGCCGCGGCGCCATCGCGCTGCCCCCGCACCGCACGCTGGCCATCAATGTGTCGGGCCAGACACTGTCCGATGCGCAGTTCCTGGAATTCGTGGTCGACTGCTTCGATCGCAGCGGCGCCGATCCCTCGCAGGTGTGCTTCGAGATTTCCGAGGCCTCGGTGGCTGCCAACCTCGAGGCAGCGCGGCGCTTCGTCGGCGTGCTGCATGGCATGGGCTGCCAGTTCGCGCTGGATGATTTCGGCAGTGACCTGGGCTCGTTCTCGAGCCTGAAGAACCTGCCGATGGATTTCCTGAAGATCGACGGCTCGTTCATGCGCAACCTGGCGCGCGACAGCGTGAGCCAGGCCATGGTCACCGCCACCATCAAGCTGGCGCGCTCGCTGAACTTCAAGGTGATCGCCGAGCAGGTGGAGGATGCCGCGGGCCTGGATGCGGCCCGCAGCATGGGCGTGGACTACGTGCAGGGCTATGCGGTGGGGCGTCCCAAGCCCTTGAACCTAGCCGCGGCATAGCGGTCGATCAGCGCCACCAGCCCCAGCGATGCGCCGAGCAGCGGAAACAACACTGCGAGCAGCAGCAGCGGCACGAAGATGCTGCGCGGCAACCGGTCGCCGGCCCTGCGCTGCGGTGCTGCGAGGGCTCCGGGCGGCCTTCGCTTCCACCAGAGCACCACGCCGGCCACTGTCGTGCCGACCAGGCAGAGGCACACGGCGAGACCCAGGAGCTGGTTCGGCAGGCCGTACTGCCGCCCCATGTGTGTCATCACACCCCACTCGATGGCCTTTGCCGCCGGGCTGTAGTCGCTCCACCCAATGGACCCCAGCACGCGGCCGTCGCCCGCGTCCAGGTACAGCGTGCGCTGGTGCTGGGCCTTCGCGGGCACGTAGCTCGCGATGAACACATCGCCGGGGCGCGCCGGGTAGTTCACCTTCAGTCCCGGTCCGTGGGTCGCCACCTCGATGCGCGACAGCGCAGCCTCCACCGGTGCGATGCCGGCCACCATCACATGCGTGCCCGACGGCGTGGCATGGTGCGTGAGGCTCCAGGGCAGGCCGGTGATGCCGGCGGGCGGACCCGAGGTGAAGTTCGGCGATGGTGCGATCAGCGGCAGGTGCTCTCCCAACCTCGCGAACTGCGTGCCCCAGAACGCCGACCAGGGCAAGCCGGTGAGCACCAGCAGCAGCACCAGCGCCGCATTGAACATGGCGGGGATGGCATGCCAGTCGCGCCAGAATGCGCGGCCGGTGGCACCGCCGCGCGGCGTGAAGGCCGACATCCGCCAGCTCTTCGGCCACCACAGGTACAGCCCCGTCATCAACATCACCAGTGTCCAGCAGGCGGTGAGTTCCACCACGTAGCTGCCCACCTCGCCGGAGAGCAGCGTGCCGTGCAGCTTGCGCGCGATATTCATCAGGTACAGGTCGGGTGAGAGCTCCGCCTGCACGCGCGCGGCGTAGGGATCGACGAACAGTTCGCGACGGGCGCCGTCGGGCAGCGTGACGGTGAAGCGCGAGGCCTGGTCGGGCGCGCGCGGCGGGATCATGCTGGCAATCTGCGCATCCGGATGCGCGTCGCGTACCGCGGCCTCCTGTGCCGCCAGCGACTGCATCGCGCCGCGCGCCTCCACGCGCAGCGCGTCGCGGTGCACCAGTCCGTCCACTTCCCAGTCGAACAGATACAGGCCGCCGGTGATGGCCAGCACCAGCAGCACCGGCGCCACGATGAGGCCTGCATAGAAGTGCCAGCGCCACACGGCGCGGTAAGGCGTGGCACGTCGGCCGCTGTCGTTGACCTCCATGGCGCTACCAGCGTGTGCCGAGCCGCAGCGAGGCGCTGCGCGGATCGCCGGGCATCACCGCGAAGGCGTTGCCCGAGGCGGTGAAGTAGCGCTTGTCGGTGAGGTTGGCCAGCGTGAGATCCACATCGACGCTGCCCAGCTTCAGCGAAGCGCCGGCGTCGAGCAGGGTGTAGGCCGGCAGCAGCGTGCCGCTGCCATTGACCAGCAGGCGGTTGGACGCGTGCGTCAGGCCCGCGCGCAACGTCAGCGCATGCTGCGGAATGCCGTACGCAGTGCGCAGCGTCAGGCCGTTGCGCGGCACATCGCCCAGCCGCATGCCCTGATCGCCATCGTTGCTGCGCGTGATCTTCGACAGCAGCAGTGCATAGCCGGCGGTGACGTTCCAGTCACGCGTGAGCTGCACGTCACCCTGCAGTTCCAGGCCGCGCACGCGCTGCCTGCCCACGTTCAGGCTGAAGTCCGGATCGTCGGGATCGGCGGTCAGCGCGTTGACGCGCTCGATCTGGAAGGCCGACAGGCTCCCCTGGAAGGCGCCGCGCGACAGCCTGAGTCCCGCTTCGCACTGCGCGGATTCCTCGGGTTTCAGCGGTGCGCCGCTGGCGCTGCGGGCGCCGCCGGAGTTCTCGATGTCGAAACCCGTGCTGTAGCCGCCGTACAGCGACAGGCCATGACCCAGCGCGAAGGTGGTGCCCAGCTGCCAGATGGTGTTCTGCACGTCGGTGCCGATGCGCGTGCTGGTGCCCACGTCCCGCGTCCATACCTTGAGCCAGGAATGGCGCACCGAGCCCACCACCTCCCAGCGGTCGGTGAGGGCGAGCTGGTCCTGCACATACAGCGCACTGCCGTCCACATCGTAGTTCGTGTCGAAGGCGAACACGCGGTTCGGGCCCGTGGTGTCGAAGGTGTACACGGGGTTCAGCACGCTGATCGCCGCTACATTGGTGAGGTTGTACTGCGTGAAGCGGCCGCGCTCGTAGTCGTACTCGTAGCCGGCGAGCAGCTTGTGTTCGACGGCGCCGGTCCGGAACGCGCCCGACAGGTCGAGCTGGCCGATGACGTAGGTATCGTTCTCGCGTCCCCACCGGCCGTTGCGGTTGATGGTGGTGCGGTTGGGCTGTGCGCCGCGCAGCCTGATCTGCGTGAACTCGGAGTTGAAGTCCTGGTACTGCAGGCGCGGCGTGAGCGTCCAGTTGTCGTCGAGCTTCAGGTCCACCCAGGCCTGCACCAGCGGCGCATTGGAAGCGAGCGCGTCCTGCGTCGGTTCGCCCAGGTACAGGCCGCGGGGCAGTCCGCCCACGCCATTGGCAGCCACGGTGCCCTCGATGGGCAGTCCGGGATAACGCTGCGTGCGACGTTCCACGTACTCGGTGACCAGATGGGCCACGGCGCGATCGCTGAACTGGTAGCGCAGCGTGAAGGCGAGATTCTCGCGGTCGATGTTCTGGTGGTCGACGAAGGTGCCGGAGCGCTCGATCTCGCCGGTGACCCGCATGCCGATTTGTGCCGTCACCGGCACGCGGAAGTCGCCGGTGATCATCTTCTGCGAGCGGCTGCCCACGGTGGCCGAAAGCTGCGCGCCGAACTGGCCATCGGGCTGCCGGGTGATGATGCTGAGGATGCCGCCGACGCCCGACTGCCCGTACAGCACGCCCGAAGGCCCTTTCAGCACTTCGATGCGCTCGATATTCGACAGTGCGGAAGCGTCCACGTCCTCGTAGTAGCGCTGGCGGATGCCATTGCGCATCTGGTCGGCGAGATAGCCGCGCAGCTTCAGGCTGAACGACTGGTACGGTCCCACGCGCGAATAGCCGGCGTTGGCGCTGGGCACCATGCGCAGCACATCGCCGATGGACTGCGCGCCCAGGTCGGAGATGGCATCGGCGTCGACCACCTGCACGCTCTGCGGCACCTTCTCGAGCGGTATGCCCGACTTGCCGCCGAAGTCGCCGGTGAACTTGCTGCCGGTGACGATGACCTCGTCGAGGTCACGGTCGGCGGCCCGGACCGCATCGGAGGCGAACATTGCCGCGGCGGTGGCGGCCACCGTGAACAGGCGCTGGAACGTGTGGTTGGACATTTCGGTTCTCCTGATTCCGGCTGCTTCAGCGCAGGTCCATGCCGAGCTTCAGCCACAGCGTGCGGCCCGGTTCATTGACGCGCGTCGTCTGTACGTACCCCGACAGCATCGAGCCGGCGCGGCTCAGGTGCTCCGCGTAGTTGCGGTCCAGCAGGTTGTCGATGCCGGCCGTGAGCAGCAGTCCACGCGGCAGCTCCACCGCCGCATTGACCGAGATCACCGAGAAGCTGGGCGAGGGGCCGATGTCCTGCCCCACGACATTGCCCTGGTTCACGGCCACGCGCTGCTGCGCCGCCACGTGCCGCAGCAGTGCTCCCGCGTGCCAGCGGCCACGGCCGTAATCGGCTCCGACACGCAGCTCCAGCGGCGGCATCTGCGCCAGCGCGCCGTCGTCGGTGACATTGTGGCCGCGCGTATAGGCAACGGTGCCCGTGAGTTTGAGGCTGCGGCCCACGGCCAGCTGTGCATCGGCCTCGGCGCCCAGGGTCCTGGCATCCACATTGCGCGAGACGCTCGCCAGGCGCATCCCCTTGCGGAAATCCGACTGGATCAGGATGTAGTCGTCGATGCGATTGGCGAAGCCGGACACCGACACCTGCAGCGCGCCGGCGCGATGCACCAGGCCCATGTCGAGCTGGGTGGTGCGCTCCGGCCGGGTGAGGAATGCGCTCAGCGAGGTGGTGGACTCGCGGCTGGTGCTGACCAGTTCCCAGTAGTCCGGAAAGCGCTCCACATGACCCAGGCCGGCGTACACGGTGGTGCCGCCCTGCGCGAGGTCATGTTCCACGCGGCCGAAACCGCTGGGCAGCGTGCGTTTGCGTTCGACGTTCGCCGTGGGATTCGGCGCCGTGCCCATCATGCCGGTGCTCACCGCGGTGCGTTCATCGCGCGCCTGCCAGCGGTCGACCCGCGCCCCGGCGATCAGCCGCGTGTGGTCGCCGGCGGGCAACTGCGCTTCACCGAAGACGCCGGCCTGTTCGAAGCGGGCGTCGGCCAGGCGCGCCATCGATTCGTACGGCATCATCGTCTCGTTCATCGTCGAACGATTGCGATGGCGGTTCTGCTGGTAGTCCACGCCCACCGTCGCCGATGGCCCGCGTTCGGCGCCCAGTTCCAGCGCCAGCCGGGCCCCGCTGGTGCGGCGGTCCGGATTGCTGGCCGAGCGCTGCGGCATCATCATCGAAGGCACGAAGGCGCGCAGGCTGTAGTTGTCCATCACGTGATCGACGTAGCTGTAGTAGGCCTGCGCCTGAAGCTTGCGCAGCGGGCCTGCGGTGAACGCGTGCTCGGCGCGGATTCCCAGGTTGCTGCGCTCGAACTTCGCGCCGTCCATCAGCCGGTCCGCGTAGGCCGCATGGCCGTCGCTCAATGCACCGCTGAGCTCCACCAGGTTGCCCGGCGACGGGCGCCAGCCCGCGACCAGCTTCGTGCTCCAGCGCTCATACGAGGCGTGCACGTCATTGTCCTTGCCGTCGGTGTAGTCGCCGGCTTCGGCGCGCGTGGCATTGAGCCGCGCGTAGAACGCAGGCGTGCCCGCGGCCACGTCGCCGACCAGGTCGGTGCGGCCGGCCGTGGCCGTCAGCGCGCTGCCGAGGGCCTGCCAGTGGCGGCCGTCGAAGGCCGGCGGCTGCGACTCGAAGCGCACCGTGGCGGCTGAATTGCCCGGGCCGTTCAGCACGCTCTGCGGTCCCTTCACCACCATGATGCGGTCGAAGGCTTCGGGGAAGATGTAGGCGGTCGGCGGATCCATTCGCATGCCGCAGCCTCCCAGGATCTGTTCGCCATCGACCAGGATGTTGAGTCGCGAAGCGGCCATGCCGCGGAACACCGGGTCGCCATCGGTGCCACCCTTGCGAATGGCATTGAAGCCCGGGATGGCCTTCAGGTAATCCGCGCCGTCGTGGGCGGGCAGGGGCTGGCGCGGGCGGTGCGGGTCGGTCTCGACGGTCAGCGGCGAGGACATCCGCGGCGCGGTGATGATCACTTCCTGCAGCGGATCGGCGGATTCCTGCGCCGTGGCGACGTTGAGCGCCGAGGCGCCGATGATGAGGGCGATGGCGTGACGGATGCGGATCGAAGCGGACATGACGGGTCTCCAGATGAAGTCCATGCGCGGTTGCTGGCCGCGCAGCGCGAAGTGCAGTAGCTCCCCTTGGGTCACAGGACCGGGGTCGGGCGCGCGAGCGCCCGGGATTTACTGCAGTGCTGGAGGTCCGCGCGAAGTTTGCGAGCGGGGGATCACTCCCGGTGACTGTTGGGCCTCCGGAGGGCCGACAGGCCGGTGTTCGAGCAGCCTGTCCCGGGTGAAGGAGACGATGACTGGCGGTGGCGCCGATGCAGCGGCGTGGGCGAACAGGCAATCGCCGCCGTGGCCGGGCGCATGATCGCCGGAGTCTTGTGTGCCGGAGGGCAGGTGCAGGCCATCGCTGCACAGGGCCATCCGCAGCTCGCCATCCTGCGCCACCGGCATGAAGCCCACCGGCAACATGCCGCGCACCACCATCACTGGCAGCAGCAGTGCGATCAGCAGGTGGAGGTGGCGACGGATGGTCACGGCAGTTCTATCTCGATACCAGCCGGCGAAGCTTCGCGCGGGCCCCGTCTTCGCTGTCGAGCGGGGAGATGACATCGAAGAGCCGCCCGGCGTCGTCCACCAGGTAGGCATAGGTGCTGTGGTCGATGTTGTATCCGCCGGATGGCTGGGGAACTTTGGCGTAGACCACCCGATATGCGCTGGCGATCCGTGCAATGTGCTCCGGTGTGCCGGTCAGGCCGAGGATGTTCGCGTGGAACAGATCCGCGTAGTTGCCCACCGAGGCCGGTGTGTCGATGTCCGGATCGACTGACACGAACACGATCTGCAACCTCTCGCCGTCGGCGCCCAGCGCCCGTCGCCAGGTCGCCAGCCGCATCAGCGTGGTCGGGCAGACATCCGGGCAGCGCGTGTAGCCGAAGTAGAGGGCGAAGGGGCGGCCCAGCAGATCCTTCTCGGTGAAAGCGTGTCCGTTGCGGTCCAGCAGTTCGAACGCGCCGCCGATGCGTGGCTGCCCCACGGAAGTCGATGCGTCGGAGTTGCTCCCGCTGCCGCGGCTGGCCAGGTACGCGGCCGCGCCACCGGCTGCCGCGAGCAGCGCCAGCACTGCGATCGACAGGGACGCGTGACGCTGGAGGAATGACTTCATCTGGCGGGGGTCGCGTCTTTCGCCAGCGAACGCACTTCGAACATGACCTTCTTTTCGCCGGCTGCGCGGAACTTCAGCGTCACCGGAACCCGATCGCCCGCTTTCAGGGGATGGTTCAGTCCGATGAACATGATGTGCAGGCTGCCAGGCTTCAGTTCGACGCGGCCCGCGGCAGGTACCGGCACGCCGTCGGGCAGTTCTCGCATCCGCATCATGCCCTGTTCCATCTGCACGGCATGGATCTGCACTGCCGCGCTTGCGGGCGAAGCAGCGCTGACCAGGCGGTCAGCCGTATTGCCGTCGTTGATGATGTTCATGAAACCGCCGCCATCGCGCTGACCTGCGGCGGTCTCGCGCGCCCAGGGCGCATCGATGCGCAGGGTTTCCGGGCTGGCGGCGCCTGGCGCCGCGGTTGCGTTCGTGAAGACCGCGGCGGCCAGCATCGCCAGCGCGCATCCGGTCGTGGTCCAGTACTTCATTGCTCCACCTGCTCTTCCGCCTACGAGGTTTGTGCGTGCCCCTGGGGCACGGCCCGCGGACACGAACAGACGCTTCAGGGCTGCGCGCGGGTAACCCCGCGCAGGCAGCGTCGGGCCGCGATTGCGGCCTAGGCGAGGACGGCGGGCGGAGCGCGGGCGGCCGCCAGACGGGGTGGACCCGTGGCTTGCGGCAGCGTGGAGGAATGGTCGGAAGGCGAAAGCAGCGGACCCGGCAGGCTGGCGAGGCCAAAGCTCACCTGGACCGGCGGTGCAACGGAGGTTGCATGGGCGAAGAGGCAGGTGCCGGCGTCTGCAGTCTGGCTATCGTTGCCGTCAGACCCGGAGTCGGTGTTGCCGGCGGCGGTCAGCCCGGCGCTGCACATCACGAGGCGGACCTTGCCGTCCTCGGCCGTCGCCATGTAGCCGGCCGGCAGCATGCCGCGCATCACCATCAGCGGCAGCAGCAGCGCGATCAGCAGGTGCATGTGGCGGCGGGCTATCACGGCTCGCACTCTACCAATCTTTCGCACCGGGGCGGAACCTGCGCAAAGGAAGGCGGAGCGGATTGCGCGGGAATGCCCATGCAGGAGCAGGGCTTTCCCCCTCAGGCCTTCTTCACATAAATGGACTTCAGGCCCATCGGCCCGATGCCTTCGATGCGGCAGTCGATGTCGTGGTCGCCGTCGACCAGGCGGATGCCCTTCACCTTGGTGCCGATCTTCACCACCGCGGAAGACCCCTTCACTTTCAGGTCCTTGATGACGGTGACGGTGTCGCCATCGGCCAGCGGATTGCCCACCGAGTCGCGCACCACGCGTGCCGCCTCGGCGACCGGAGCCGCCTGCGGCCATTCGTGGGCGCATTCCGGGCAGACGAAGTTCGGGCCGTCCTCGTAGGCAAGGGCGGAGCCACAGGCGGGGCAGGGCGGCGGTGTGCTCATCCGTCAAATGGTAACAGGATGATAATGGGATTATCATCCAGCGCACATGGAAGACCGCACCGCCAGACTCACCATCCTGATCGACCCGCGCAAGAAATCGGTGTTCGAGCGGCTCTGTGCCGACGAAGATGCGACTCCCTCGCAGGTGCTGCGGCGACTCATCCGCGGCTACATCGAGTCGCGTACCGGCAAACCCTGGCAGCCGGACAGCGCCGGCCGCACCCGCGCCGCCGCGCGCGGCGGCAGCGCGCGCAGACGCACCTGACGGCCGCCATGACAAGGCTGCGCGCCGCCTCGACCCTCGCACCACCCTGGCAGGCGATGCCCGCATGATCGCGCTGCTCGAAGCAAAGCGCGCCGGACTGCTGGGCCGCGCCCACCTGCTGCGCAATGTGGTCGCGGGCCTGGTGGTGGGCGTCGTGGCCATGCCGCTGGCCATGGCCTTCGCCATCGCCTCGGGCGCCAAGCCGGAGCAGGGTCTGTACACGGCCATCGTCGCGGGCATCGCCACGGCGCTGTTCGGCGGCACGCGGGTGCAGATCTCGGGGCCCACCGGCGCCTTCATCGCGGTGCTGGCGGGCATCACCGCGCAGTACGGCATCGCGGGGCTGCAGGTGGCGACGCTGATGGCCGGCTGCATCCTCCTGGCCATGGGCGTTGGCCGGCTGGGCGGCGTGATCCGCTTCATTCCCGATCCGGTCATCGTCGGATTCACTTCCGGCATCGGCGTCATCATCTGGGTGGGGCAGTGGAAGGATTTTTTCGGGCTGCATCCCACCGGTCCCACGCTGCACTTTCACGAGAAGCTGTGGGGGCTGCTGCAGGTGCTGCCGCAGCTCGATGTGCCCACCACGCTGATCGGCGCGGGATCGCTGGTGGTGGTGATGGGTGGCGCGAAGCTGCTGCCCCGCGTGCCGGGGCTGCGGCGCGTGCCTTCGCCGCTGGTGGCCATGCTGCTGGCCACGGGCGTGCAGACGCTGTGGCACTTCCCGGGCGTCGCCACGCTGGGCTCGGCCTTCGGCGGCATTCCGCGCGCGCTGCCGGGCATTTCGCTGCCGCAGATCTCGCTGGGCCAGGCGCTGACGCTCATCGGTCCCGCCTTTGCCATTGCGCTGCTGGGTGCCATCGAATCGCTGCTCACTGCCGTGGTGGCCGATGGCATGGCGGGCACGAAGCATGATTCGAACCAGGAGCTGATCGGCCAGGGCATCGCCAACCTGCTCGCGCCGCTGTTCGGCGGCTTCGCGGCCACCGGCGCCATCGCGCGCACGGCCACCAACATCCGCAACGGTGCGACGAGCCCGGTGGCGGGCGTGGTGCACGGACTGTTCCTGGTGGGAGTGATCGTGCTGCTGGCGCCATTCGCCGCGGCCGTGCCGCTGGCGGCCCTGGCGGCCATCCTGTTTGCCACCGCATGGAACATGAGCGATGTGCCGCATTTCCTGCGCGTGCTGCGCCGCGCACCGCTGGCCGACAAGCTGCTGCTGGCGGTCACCTTCCTGTTGACGGTATTCGTCGATCTGGTGGTGGCGGTGAACGTGGGCGTGGTGATCGCGGCGCTGCTGTTCATGAAGCGCATGTCGGAATCCGTGCAGGTGCGGCAGCAGGGCGGGGTCGATGCCGAGGTCGACGCGGGCGCGGCCGGTGCTGCAGACATGGCCGGCGATTCCCTGCAGACCGCGTTCGAGCCGCTGGAGGTGCCGGTGAAGTTGCCGCCCAGCGTGCTGGTGTATCGCATCGACGGACCCTTCTTCTTCGGCGCCGCCGAAAAGCTCGAGAGCACGCTGGAACGCGTGCCGCTGGGCGTGCGGGCCATCGTGCTGCGGCTGGGCCGCGTGCCCTTCATGGATGCCACCGGCCTGCAGACGCTGCTCGAGGTGATCGAACGCTATCGCCGGCGCAAGGTGAGGGTGCTGCTGTGTGGCGTGCACCCGGCGCTGCACGAGCCGCTGCAGGCGGCCGGCGTGCTCGACGCCGTGGAGCCCGGCGATGTCTGCTCGAACCTGCATGAAGTGGCCGCACGCGTCGGCGCCGACGCTGCCTGAAGACCTTATTGTGTGACCCCGTTCACAAGGCCCGCGGCGGGTGGGCTTTGTGTGACCTTGGCCGTGGCGGTCGGCCGGCCCAAGCAACTTAAATCAAGGTTTCCGCTGCCAGGACGGCGAGGCGTGAGACTGGCCCGACATCCACTGCTGCTGATTCCCGCGCTCGCGCTGCTGCTGCTGCTCGTCACCGTAGGGCTGGCCGACCGCGTGCTGGTGGCGAATTTCGCACAGCTCGAACGCGCCGACGTCGAGGCCAAGTCCACCCAGGTGGTGCGCGCGCTGGATGCGGAGCTGGGGCAGCTTGCCGCCTATACGCTGGATCACGCACAGTGGGACGAGCCCTTCCGCCTGGTGGTGAATGGCGGCCGCAATTTCCTCGACATCAGCATGCAGACCGGCGTGCTCAGGACCATCGAGACCGACCTTGCGCTGGTGGTCGATGCCAAGGGCAAGGATGTGTTCTCGGTGCTGCTCGTGGGTGACGGCGCCGGCACGCAGCGCGTGACGCCGGCACCGGAGAGCGTGCTCGCGCCGATGCGTGCCTGGCATGGCCGGCTCGACGAACTGGCCGCGCGGCCCGCGCACCAGCGGCTGTTCCGCGTGGGCGACCAGATCTACGCATTCTATGGTGCGCGCATCACCAATTCCGTCCGCACCGTGGTGACCGACGCCTCGCTGTTCTTCGCGCGCCGCATCGATGCCACGGAGCTTGCGCGCGTGCGCCGCAATGTGGTGCTGCCGCTGGAGATGCGGCTGGTGGGCATGGATGGCGTGCCCGGCGCCGATTCGCAGCTCGAGCAGTGGGCGGCCAGCGCCGATGCGCAGACCGCCATGCTGCCCACCGCGCAACCCGACCGTGTGGCGGGTGTGGCGCTGCTGCGCGATGTCGCCGGCACGCCCATCGCCGTGCTGCGCACCGAGATGGATCGCAGCATCTTCACCACCGGCCGGCGCAACACCTGGTTCCTGGTCAGCGCCATCGCGGGCCTGTTGGCCGTGGTCGTGGGGGTGACGCTGCTGCTGATCCGCCGCCTGCGGCTGTCGAACCGGGCGCGCGAGGAGGAACAGGAGCGCTACCGCAGCCTGGTCGCGAGCCTCGAGGAATGCGTGGCGCTGGTGGACGTGAAGAGCGGCCGCCTGGTGGAATGCAACGCCGCCCTGCAACGCACCATCGGTCACGATGAGCTGGACCTGCGCGACCGGCGCGTCGAAGAGGTGTTTCCGGAGTACCAGCGGCTGCTCGAACGTTGGCGCGGTGCCGAGTTCGGCGGGTCATCTTCGGTGGAATCGCCGCTGCGCGCCGCCAACGGCACGCTGATCGATTCGGAGGTGACGCTGGCGCAGCTGCATCATTCGGGCCGGCGCCTGCTGTGCCTGGTGGCGCGCGACATCACGCTGCGCAAACGTGCCGAATCCGAACGCGAGGATCATCGCCGCTCGCTGGAACACCTGGCCACGCATGACCCGCTGACGGGGCTGCCCAATCGCCTGTTCCTGCGCGACCGGCTGCCGGAACTGCTGCAGCGCGCCGCCAATTCCAGCTCGTGCATGGCGCTGCTGTTCCTCGACCTGGACCAGTTCAAGTCGATCAACGATACGCGCGGCCATGCGGCCGGCGACGAGTTGCTGCGCGAGACGGCGCGGCGACTGCGCGCCAGCATCGCCGGCACCGATATCGTGGTGCGCATGGGTGGCGACGAATTCGTGCTGCTGGTCGGGGACCCGGGCGACCGGCAGAACGTGGCCAATGTGGCGCAGCGCGTGCTCGAGGCCATGCGGGCGCCGCTGCGCATCGAGGACCAGTCGTTTGCGATGTCGGCCAGCATCGGCGTCAGTGTGTATCCCGACGATGGCGGCGACGTGGAGTCGCTGCTCAAGCACGCCGACATCGCGCTGTACGAGGCCAAGAACGCCGGCCGCGACAACAGCAAGTTCTTCAGTCCCGACATGGTGCTGGGTCGTGGCGAGCGCGTGGCGCTGCAGCAGGCACTGCGGCGGGCGATCGGCACCGAGCAGATCCGGGTGGAATACCAGCCCATCTTCAGGCTTTCCTCCGGCGAACTGTCGTCGTTCGAGGCGCTGGTGCGCTGGAGTCATCCGGAGCTCGGCGAGGTCGCGCCACAGCAGTTCATCGAGCTGGCCGAGCAGACCGGCCTCATCCATGCGCTGGGCGACCAGATTCTGAACATGGTGGTGCGGCAGCTCGCGGCGTGGCGGTCGATGGGGCTGCAGCTGCGCCCCGTGACGCTGAATGTCTCGCCGCTGCAGCTCGCGCGCGAATCGCTGACGCCGGCCATCAGGCGCGTCTGCGGCAGCTACGCGATCGACCTCGCGCTGCTGCACGTGGAAGTCACCGAAACCGCCTTGATGCAGGAGGGCGGTCGCCACGTGGCCGGACTGCGAATGCTGCGCGAGCAGGGCTGCAAGGTGTTGATCGACGACTTCGGCACGGGCTATTCGAACTTGGCGCAGCTGAAGAACCTGCCGCTGGACCGCATCAAGATCGATCGCAGCCTGGTGCACGACATGGCCAACGATGCGAACGACGCGGCCATCGTCACCGCGGTGACCAGCATGGCGCACAGCCTGGGGCTGGAAGTGGTGGCCGAGGGCATCGAGACGGCGGAGCAGTTGCTGATGCTGCAGGCGCTGGGCTGCGCATACGGACAGGGATTCCACTTCGCGCGGCCGCTGTCGGCGGAGGACTGCATCGGGCTGCTGGAGGCGGCATCGCGCCTGGAGCGCGGGACGGACACGAAGGCGAGGTCCCTGCGCCTGGTGCCGCCACAGCGGCGCAGTTGACGACAGGCGCCAGCCGGCAGGTCGCGCTGGCGCCGCAAAAAGAAAGGCGGCCCGCAGGCCGCCCTTCGCAGAACCCGATCTGATCAGATCGCTTACAGCAGCGGCACCAGCAGCAGCGCCACGATGTTGATGATCTTGATCAGCGGGTTGATGGCCGGACCCGCGGTGTCCTTGTAGGGATCGCCCACGGTGTCACCGGTCACGGCCGCCTTGTGCGAGTCCGAGCCCTTGCCGCCGAAGTGGCCTTCCTCGATGTACTTCTTGGCGTTGTCCCAGGCGCCGCCGCCGGTGCACATCGAGATGCCGACGAAGAGGCCCGTGACGATGGTGCCGATCAGAAGGCCTCCCAGGGCCTTGATGCCCTCGCCGGGACCCATCAGCGCATTCACGCCGAAGGCCACGATGACGGGTACCAGGATGGGCAGCAGCGAGGGCACGATCATTTCCTTGATCGCCGCCTTCGTGAGCAGGTCGACCGCGGTGCCGTATTCGGGCTTGGCCGTGCCTTCCATGATGCCCTTGATCTCGCGGAACTGGCGGCGCACCTCGGTGACCACCGAGCCTGCCGCGCGGCCCACGGCTTCCATCGCCATGGCGCCGAAGAGGTAGGGCACCAGACCGCCGATGAACAGGCCGATGATCACGGCCGGATCCGACAGCGAGAAGGTTACCGTCTTGCCGGCGGCTTCCAGGTTGTGCGTGTAATCGGCGAACAGCACCAGCGCGGCAAGGCCGGCCGAACCGATGGCATAGCCCTTGGTCACGGCCTTGGTGGTGTTGCCCACGGCATCCAGCGGATCGGTGATGTCGCGCACCTTCTTGTCGAGGCCGCTCATCTCGGCGATGCCGCCGGCGTTGTCGGTGATGGGGCCGTAGGCGTCGAGCGCCACGATCATGCCCGTGAGCGACAGCATGGCGGTGGCCGCGACGGCGATGCCGTACAGGCCGCCCAGCGTGAAGGCGCCATAGATGGCGAAGCACACCGCGATCACGGGCAGTGCGGTGGACTTCATCGACACGCCAAGGCCCGCGATCATGTTGGTGGCATGGCCGGTCTGCGAGGCCTCGGCCACCTTGCGCACCGGCGAATATTCCGTGGCGGTGTAGTACTCGGTGATCACGATCATCGCCGCCGTCAGGGCGAGGCCGATCAGCGTGCAGCCGAACATGGCGCCGAACTGGTTCGGGAACACCTGCTTGGTGATGAACCAGAAGGCCACTGCCGAGATCAGGCCCGAGACGATCACGCCGCGGTACAGCGCATTCATGATCTTGCCGCCTTCGCGCGTGGACACGAAGAAGGTGCCGACGATGGAGGCGACGATGGACGCAGCGCCGATGGCCAGCGGATAGATGATGGCGGCAGAGCCGGCGTTGGTGAGCACCAGGCCGCCCAGCAGCATGGTGGCAACCAGCGTCACGGCGTAGGTTTCAAACAGGTCGGCGGCCATGCCGGCGCAGTCACCCACGTTGTCGCCCACGTTGTCGGCGATCACGGCGGGGTTGCGGGGATCGTCTTCAGGGATGCCGGCTTCGACCTTGCCCACGAGGTCGGCGCCCACGTCGGCGCCCTTGGTGAAGATGCCGCCACCCAGTCGCGCGAAGATGGAAATGAGCGAGCCGCCGAAGGCCAGGCCCACCAGCGCATGCAGCGCGCGCTCGCGCACCGCCAGGTCTTCACTGCCACCGCCGAGGGCCAGGAAGTAGCCCGCAACACCCAAAAGGCCCAGGCCCACCACCAGCATGCCGGTGATGGCGCCGCCCTTGAAGGCTACTTGCAGCGCGGCGTTGAGGCCCGTGCTGGCGGCCTGCGCGGTGCGCACATTCGAGCGCACCGAGATGTTCATGCCGATGTAACCGGCGAGACCGGAGAGGATGGCGCCCACCGCGAAGCCGCCCGCGGTGTGCCAGCCCAGCGCGAAGCCCAGCACCACGAACAGCACCACACCGACGATGCCGATGGTGGTGTATTGGCGGTTCAGATACGCCTTCGCGCCCGCCTGGATGGCCGCGGCGATTTCCTGCATGCGCGCGTTGCCCGCGGGCAGCTTGAGGATCGACAGCATCGACACGACGCCGTACAGCACGGCCAGCACGCCGGCGCCGATCGCCAGCCACAACCAGTTACCGACTTCCATCAGAGGATCTCCAGAAGGTTCTTGTAATCATGCGGCGCGCGCCCCCAAGCGGGAATTCCCGGGTCCCTCGCGCGGGGCGGCAATATAGCAAACCACGTGTAACAAAGCCTCGGCAGTCCAGTCCGGCACTGTCGTTGCGACCCTGTGTAACAACGCCCCGGCAGTCCAGCCGGGCGCCAGCCAACTGCATGCTGTTCGGATATCCAGTCGGGCGGGCGAGGTCTGGAGTTACAGCTTGTAGTCGGTCTTGAGCTTGCGCTTCACGGCCTTGCCTTTGATCCGTACATAAGCCGGCAGGCCGTCCTTGTAGGGCGGATAGTCCTCGCCGGCGATCAGCGGCGCCAGGTACCGGCGGCAGGCGGCGGTGATGCCGAAGCCGTCCGCGGTGATGAAATCGCGCGGCACCTTCTTTTCGACGTTGGCCACTTTGGCCAGCGGCACCGGTTCGATCTTCCAGCGATAGGGCCTGGCGGACTTGCGGATGATGGCGGGCATCACCGCGTTCATGCCCTTCACGGCGTAGTCGACGGCCGAACGGCCCACGGCATAGGCCTGCTCCACGTCGGTCTTCGAGGCGATGTGGCGCGCCGCGCGCTGCAGGTAGTCGGCCACGGCCCAGTGATACTTGTAGCCGAGCTTGTCCTTCACGAGTTGCGCGATCACCGGGCCCACGCCGCCGAGCTGCGCATGGCCGAAGGCATCCTTGGTGCCGGCTTCCGCCAGGAATTTTCCATCGGGCTTCTTCACGCCCTCGGACACCACGATGACGCAATAGCCGTTGCTGTCCACGCTGTGCTTCACCCGGGCGAGGAAGGCCGCCTCGTCGAAGGTGATCTCGGGGAAGAGGATGATCTGGGGCGGATCGCCGGCCTTCGAGCCGGCAAGGCCGCCGGCCGCGGCGATCCAGCCCGCATGGCGTCCCATGACTTCCAGCACGAATACCTTGGTGGAAGTGCGCGCCATGGACGCGACATCCAGCGCGGCTTCACGCGTGGAGACGGCGATGTACTTGGCCACCGAGCCGAAGCCCGGGCAGCAGTCGGTGAGCGGCAGGTCGTTGTCCACGGTCTTGGGCACGCCCACGCAGGTGATGGGATAGCCCAGCGCCTCGCCGATCTGGGACACCTTCAACGCGGTGTCCATGGAGTCGTTGCCGCCGTTGTAGAAGAAATAGCCGATGTCGTGCGCGCGGAACACTTCGATCAATCGTTCGTACTCCGCGCGGTTCTGTTCCAGCCCCTTGAGCTTGAAGCGCGCGGAGCCGAAGGCGCCGGAGGGCGTGTAACGCAGCGCCTTGATGGTGGCGGGGCTCTCGGCGCCGACGTCGATCAGGTCTTCGGTGAGTCCGCCGACGATGCCGTCCCGGCCCGCATACACCTTGCCGATGAATTTCCTGTGGGCGCGCGCGCCATCGATGACACCCGCTGCCGAGGCATTTATCACTGCCGTGACGCCACCGGACTGTGCATAGAAGGCGTTGCGGGGACGACCGACTGGCTTGCGCATGCTTGTCTCCGGCAGCAGGGCTGCTTGTTTGACCGGCGCAAAGCGTATCGGTACTGTGCCCCGACGTTCAACGACAACGACGGGTCTCATGCGCATCGTTCTACTGGGAGCCCCCGGCTCCGGCAAAGGCACGCAGTCACAGCGCCTGGTGCAGCGCTTCAGCATTCCGCAGATTTCCACCGGCGACCTGCTGCGCTCGGCCGTGGCGCGCGGCACGCCGCTGGGCGTGGCCGCCAAGGGCGCGATGGATGCCGGCAAACTGGTGGACGACTCCATCGTGCTGGGCATGATCAAGGAGCGCCTGGCCGAGGCGGATGTCGCCAATGGCTTCATCCTCGATGGCTTTCCGCGCAACATCGCGCAGGCCGAGGCGCTGGATGCCATGCTGCAGCAGGTGGGCAAGCCACTCACCGCGGTAGTGCAGATGGATGTGCCCTACGCGGAGCTGACGCGCCGCATCGCCGGTCGCCGCAGCTGCCAGAGCTGCGGCCGCGTGTTCAACATCTACTCCATGCCCGTGGGCGCGGCGCTGGTGTGCCCGAGCTGCCCCGGCAACCCGGCGCTGTTCCAGCGGCCCGATGACAACGAGGCTACGGTGGTGGAACGGCTGAAGGTTTATGAATCGCAGACGCGACCGCTGCTGGCGTACTACGCGAAGCAGGGGTTGCTGCAGTCCATCGATGCGCAGGGCGATATCGATGCCATCACGGCGCTGCTGGTGCATGTGTTGACGGCGCCGGCGGTGAAGGTGCCGAAGGCGAAGCGCCCGGCTGCAAGCAAGGTGGCAGCGAAGAAGCAGGCGACCCGGAAGGTGGCGAAGAACAAGGCGCCTGCGAAAAAGCGTGCAAAGAAGGCGCCTGCGAAGAAGAAGGCGCCGGCGAAGCGCAAGGTGGCGGGCAAGTCGGCCCGACGTGCCGCCGCAACGAAGCGTGCCGCCGCGCGTCGTGCTCCGGCGCGCAAGTCTTCCCGCAGGCCGGTGTCCCGCAGGCCGGCGTCCCGCAAGGCGGCGGCGCGCAAGAAGTAGTCCGCGCTACAGCGCGGCGGTGAGCGCGTCGCCCAGCAGGGCGCCGCGCCAGCCCCGCAGCACCTCGCGCACGGGCCTGCCGCGCGCGATGCCCTCCAGGTCACGACGTGTGGCCAGCAATTCCGACGCCAGTGCCAGTGATCTGGCCTGCTCCTGCACCACGGCGCCCAGCCGTTTCGCTCGGGCCTGCAGCTCGGCGTCGGGTCGCGGACGCTGCGAGGGCGGCGGCAGCGAGGCGGGCATCCTCGCCTCGTCGATCACCGCCAGCACGGCCTCGCCGCTGCGCTCCACGAAGCCCGGCGTCAGGTCGGGCACGGTGGCCAGTTCCGCCGGCGTGCGGGGCACGCGCAGCACGATGCCGCGCAGGCCGGAATCGTCGAGAATCCAGCTTCGCGGGCGGTCGCGGTCGATGGCGCGGTTCTCGCGCCAGGCAGCCAGTGCCTGTGCGAGCCGCAGCCGGTCGGGGTCGAGTTCACCGGCCCATTTCAGCCTTTCCCAGGCCTTGCCGGGATCGACGAACAGCCGGTCGGCGCGGGAAAGATCCGCCAGTTCCTCGGTCAACCAGCCGCGGCGGCCCAGCTTGTCGAGCTGTTCGTCCAGCGCATCGCGCAGCGCGGGCAGGTGCAGCACGTCGTCGATGGCGTAGTGCAACTGCGCATCGGTGAGCGGGCGGCGTGACCAGTCGGTGCGCGTCTGGCCCTTGGGAAGGTCGATGCCGAGCAGCCGTCGCACCAGGTCGCTGTAGCCCACCTGCGCGGGCAGGCCCGCGAGGGCCGCCGCGATCTGCGTGTCGTACACGTCTTCAAGGGGACCGAACACCGGCCACAGCACCTCGAGATCCTGGCGCGCTGCGTGCAGGATCTTCTGCCGCCCCGGGCGCGTGAGCGCGGGGCGCAGCAGCTCCAGCGGCAGGTCGGCAAGCGGATCGACGCATTGCGCCTCACCGCTGCCCGCGAGCTGCAGCAGGCAAAGCTGCGCACGGTAGGTGCGTTCACGCAGGAACTCGGTATCGAGCGCGATGCCGTCGGCATCGGCCAGTGCCGCGGCGAAGTCCGTGAGGCGCGCGCGGTCGGAGATGATCGGTGGGCTCATGTAGAATGGCTAGTCTACGCATCAAGGCAGGTATCGAGCGAAGTGTTTTCCAGGCAGGTTTCCGAAGCACTGCGCGTGCTCACCGGCATCGTGCGGCTGCAGAAGGGGCCCGAGGACCTGCCTTACTCGGTGCCGCTGCTGGTGCTGCTCATCCTGGTGTCGTCAGCGCTCGATGCAGTGACATGGGTCGTGGTGCCGCTGCCCGAGAAGGCCACGGCCGGTGTCAGCGGTCCGCTGATGATCGCCATCGGCGTCGCGGTGACCCTCCTGTGGTACGGCGCATTGCTGCGCTACGCCGGCAAGTCCGCGCGGACGGTGCAGACATTGACCGCGGTGTTCGGCATCCAGATCGTCCTCGCGCCCGCGCTGCTGTTCAGCGCGTGGTTCTATTTCACCTACTTCCAGGATCCCACCTGGAAACTGCCGGCCGGGCTGCTGCGCTCGGCGGTGGAGATATGGGCATTGATGATCCTGGCGCGCATCCTGCGTGCCGCCACGCAGTGGTCCATGTTCTCCTGCGTGCTGCTGGCCGTCGGCAGCCAGCTGGTGTCGGCGCTGCTGATGGCCAGCCTGGTTTCACCGGCCCCCGTGGCTCCCTGAGCGGAATTTCCGATGCACGTACACATCCTCGGCATCTGCGGCACGTTCATGGGCGGCATCGCCGCCATTGCGCGCGCCGCGGGACATCGCGTCACCGGCTCGGACCAGAACGTGTATCCGCCGATGAGCACGCAGCTTGCGCAGCTTGGCATCGACGTGGTGCAGGGGTTCGACGCCGCGCAGCTCGATCCCGCGCCCGACGTGGTGGTGGTGGGCAATGTGATGTCGCGCGGCAAGCCGGTGATCGAGGCACTGCTGGAGCGGAACATCCCGTTCGTGTCGGGGCCTGAATGGCTGTCGCGCGCGGTGCTGCACGATCGCTGGGTGCTGGCCGTGGCCGGCACGCATGGCAAGACCACCACCTCGAGCATGCTGGCGCAGATCCTCGATCATGCGGGCCTCGCGCCGGGCTTCCTGATCGGCGGCGTGCCGGGGAATTTCGACGTGAGCGCGCGGCTGGGCAATGCGCCGTTCTTCGTCATCGAGGCCGATGAGTACGACACGGCCTTCTTCGACAAGCGCGCGAAGTTCGTGCACTACCGGCCGCGGACGCTGGTGCTGAACAACCTGGAATTCGACCACGCCGACATCTACCCCGACCTGGAGTCGATCCAGCGGCAGTTCAGCCATCTGCTGCGCATCGTGCCGGGCAGCGGCCTCATCGTGAACAATGGCGCCGACGCCAATCTCGACAACGTGATCGCCCGCGGCTGCTGGACGCCGCGCGAGGGATTCTCCTCCACCGGCCAGGGCAATGCGCGCTGGAGCGCGCGGCTCGCCGGCACGGATCACTCGCGCTTCGAAGTGCTGTTCGAGGGCAGGCCACAGGGCAGCGTGGAGTGGTCACTGCTGGGTGCACACAATGTGGACAACGCGCTGGCGGCGATCGCGGCGGCGCGCCACGCCGGCGTGCCCGTGGCGCGCGCCGCCGAAGCGCTGGGTGAATTTCGCGGCGTGAAGCGCCGCATGGAACTCACCGGCACGGCGGCCGGCATCAGCATCTACGATGATTTCGCGCACCATCCCACCGCCATCGCCACCACCATCGACGGCCTGCGCCGCCGCATTGGCGCCGCGCGCCTGGTGGCCGTGCTCGAGGCGCGTTCCAACACCATGCGCATGGGGGTGCACAAGGAAACGCTGGCGCCCAGCCTTGCGGCCGCCGATGCGGTGTATCTGTTCGCGCCGCCGGATCTGGGTTGGGATGCCGGCGCGGTGGCGCGGCAGATCGGCGCCAAGGCCACCACCGAGCCTGCCATCGATGCGCTGCTCGCGCGCCTTGTCGCTGACCTGCGCAAAGGCGATCACGTGCTCATCATGAGCAACGGCGGCTTCGGCGGCCTGCACGGCAGGTTGCTCGCGGCGCTGCAATCGCGCCGCTGAACGCATGCGCATCGCGCTGTTTCCGCTGCGCACCGTACTGTTCCCGCAGGGCCTGCTGCCGCTGCGCATCTTCGAAACCCGCTACGTGGACATGATCCGGCGCGTGATGCGCGACGGCGAGGGCTTCGGCGTGGTGCTGATCCGCGCCGGCGCCGAAGTCGGGGCGGTGGACGAGATCGCGCCGGTGGGCACGCTGGCCAGCGTGGCGGATTTCGGACAGACGCCGGAAGGGTTGCTGAAGATCGTGGCCCGCGGCGAGCATCGCTTCCGCATCGTCGGCCATGACCGCCAGCCCGACGGCCTGAACATGGCCGAGGTCGAGTGGCTGGAAGATCCCGCCGAGCCACCGCTGAGGGAAGACGAGTATCCGGACCTGCGCGAAGCGCTGTCGCGCGCGCTGTCGGAGCTGGGTGCGGAATATCCGGCGGGCGATCACCGCATGGATGACGCCGCATGGTTCGCCGGGCATCTGTGCCAGCTGCTTCCCGTGCCTGCCGAGGCGCGCCAGAAGCTGCTGCAGGCCACCGGCGTGCGCGAGCGCATCGCGCAGATCCAGAAGATGTGGGTGCCGCCGCGCGGCTAGTCCTTGCGCTTCACCCAATGCACGGCGGTTTCAAGGCGGCCGTCATCATGCAGCGCCAGCGTGCGCCACGCGGGCGGGGCGTCATCCACCGCGAAGTCATCCGACAGGGGTTTGAACTGCGAGCAGGTGGAGGGCGTGGCGATGAGGCGCAGGCCGTCGCGCGTTTCATCCAGCGCCTGGTGCACATGTCCGAACAGCACCGCGCGAACCTGCCGATGGCGACGCAGCACGGCGAAGAATTCGTCGGGATTCGCGAGGCCCACGGTGTCGAGCCAGCGGCTTCGCATGGGCACGGGATGATGATGCAGGCAGACCAGTGCATGGCGGTCGGGTGCCGCCCGCAGCGACTCATCCAGCTCGCGCAGCGCTTCCCGGCTGAGCGCGCCGCTGGTTTCGTGCGCAATGGTGCTGTCGAGCATCACCACGCGCCATGCGCCGGCATCGTGGCTGCGGCCAAGCTGGAACGGGGGCTGCGCCAGCGCGGCCTGCATCGCCGGCACATCATCGTGGTTGCCGGGGATGCACAGCACGGGCCTGCCCAGGGCAGAGAATGCTTCGCGGAAATGGGCATAGCCGCCCGGGTCGTCCTGCACCAGATCGCCGGTGGCCAGAATGGCGTCGCAACCGGCTATGTCCGCGGCTGCGGCGGCCAGCGTGGCGCGCAGCGCGGGCAGAGTCTGCACGCCGCGCAGCGCGCGGGTGGCGTCCCCGAACAGGTGGGTGTCGGTGAATTGAACCAGTCTGGCAGTCGATTTAGTCAAGTTATTCAGGTGCTTGAGTCGCAGTGAAAACGTCCGTGTCGAGGCTACTGTAGGGGTTCGATGCTGAGCGGGCGGTGAACGCGGTCATGCTGCGGGCCATCCCGCCGGGAATTGCTGCCAGGCGTGAAATCGATTCGCGTGGCGGCGGATTCTGTCCGCCAGCGACGCTACGGCGGGCCGCGGAGGGCGGATTTGCGATGCCGGTCGCCGCATTGGAAAATGTCCGGCTTTCCACCAGCCGCCACATGTAGGACGAGTCCGACTTGAGCATCCCGACCCGCCGCCAACTCGCCAATGCCATCCGTGTCCTTTCGATGGATGCCGTCCAGCAAGCCAACTCCGGACATCCCGGCGCCCCGATGGGCATGGCCGACATCGCCGAAGTGCTGTGGAGAGACTACCTGAAGCACAACCCGGCGCACCCGCAGTGGGCGAATCGCGACAGGTTCGTGCTGTCCAATGGTCATGCGTCGATGCTGCTGTACTCACTGCTGCATCTGTCGGGTTACTCGCTCACCATCGATGACCTGCGCGCCTTCCGCCAGTTGGGTTCGCGCACCGCCGGACATCCCGAACACGAAGCGCATCCGGGCATCGAGACCACCACCGGCCCGCTGGGCCAGGGCATCGCCAATGCCGTGGGCATGGCGTTGGCCGAGAAACTGCTGGCTGCGAAATTCAACAAGCCGGGCCACGAGATCATCGATCACCGCACCTGGGTATTCCTCGGCGACGGCTGCCTGATGGAGGGCATTTCGCACGAGGTGTGCTCACTGGCCGGCACGCTGAAGCTGAACAAGCTGGTCGCCTTCTTCGACGACAACGGCATTTCCATCGATGGCGATGTGAAGGGCTGGTGCGCGGATGACACGCCGGCGCGCTTCGAGGCCTATGGCTGGCAGGTGATCCGCGCGGTGGATGGCCACGACGCAGCGGCGATCGCCGGCGCCATCGACAAGGCGCTGCAGGAAAAGAGCCGTCCCACGCTGATCTGCTGCCGCACCACCATCGGCTGGGGCGCCCCCACGAAGGCCGGCAGCAAGTCCACGCATGGCGAGGCGCTGGGCGCCGAAGAAGTGGCCGGCGCGCGCAAGAAGCTGGCGTGGGATTCCCCGCCGTTTGAAATTCCTGCGCCCATTGGCGCCGCCTGGGATCAGCGCGCACGCGGCAAGGCGGCCGAGGCCGACTGGAACACCCGTCTCGCGGCCTATGCGAAGGCGTATCCGGAACTGGCCGCGGAGCTGAATCGCCGTCTCGAAGGCCGCCTGCCCGACAACTTCGAGCAGATCGCCCATGGCGCGCTCGAGGCGGCGCTGGCGGTGAATGGCCCCCAGGCCACGCGTCAGTCTTCGCAGGTTGCGCTGAATGCCATCGGCCCCTTCCTGGGCGAACTGGTGGGCGGTTCGGCCGATCTCACCGGCTCGAACAACACCTTCCGCAAGGATTCGAAAGCGGTCACGCCGGCGGATGCTGACGGCAACTACATCAATTACGGCGTGCGCGAGTTCGGCATGACGGCCATCATGAACGGCATGGCGCTGCACGGTGGATTCCGGCCCTATGCCGGCACCTTCCTGGTGTTCAGCGACTACGCGCGCAATGCCGTGCGCATGGCCGCGCTGATGCACCAGGGCGTGATCCTCGTGTACACGCACGATTCCATCGGCCTGGGCGAGGACGGTCCCACGCACCAGCCGGTCGAACACGTCTCGAGCCTGCGGCTGATTCCGAACCTTTCGACCTGGCGCCCCTGCGATGCGCTGGAAACCGCGGTGAGCTGGGCGGTGGCAGTGGGCCGGCAGCATGCGCCCACGGCGCTGGTGCTCACGCGCCAGGCGCTGCCACAGCAGCCGCGCACGCGCGAACAGGGCCGGAACATCGCGCGCGGCGGCTACATCCTCATCGAGCCCACCGGCGGCGCGCCCGAGGCCATCGTCATCGCCACCGGCTCGGAAGTGGCGCTGGCCGCCACCGCGGTGAATGCGCTGAATGCGGCCGGCCGCCGCGTGCGGCTGGTCTCCATGCCGAGCACCGACACATTCGATGCGCAGGATGCGTCCTACCGCGAAGCCGTGTTGCCCGCAGGTGTGACGCGCCGCGTGGCAATCGAAGCCGGCAGTACCGCACTGTGGTGGAAATACGTGGGCAGCGCCGGACGCGTGCTGGGCATCGACACCTTCGGCGCCTCGGGCAAGGCCTCCGACCTCTTCAAGCATTTCGGTCTGACGCCGGAACGGCTGCAGCAGACCGTGAACGAACTGTTCTGAATTAATCAAGGAGCGCATCAATGGCGATCAAGGTTGGCATCAATGGTTACGGACGCATCGGCCGCAACACGCTGCGCGCGCTGTACGAGGCAAAGCGTACCGGCGAGATCCAGATCGTGGCGGTCAACGACCTGGGCAATGCGAACACCAACGCGCACCTGACGCGCTATGACACCGCGCACGGCAAGTTCAACGGCACCGTCACCGTGGAAGGCGACTCGATGGTCGTGAACGGCGACCGCATCCGCGTGCTCTCCGAGCGCGATCCCTCGAAGCTGCCCTGGGGCCAGCTCGGCGTCGACGTGGTGTTCGAGTGCACCGGCATCTTCACCAGCAAGGCCAAGGCATCGGCGCACCTCGCCGGCGGCGCGAAGCGCGTGCTGATCTCGGCGCCGGGTGGCAGCGATGTCGACGGCACGGTGGTGTACGGCGTGAACCACGACACGCTCACCTCGGCAATGACGGTGGTGTCGAACGCCTCGTGCACGACCAACTGCCTGGCACCGCTGGCCAAGGTGCTGAACGACAGCATCGGCATCGAGTCGGGCCTGATGACCACCATCCATGCCTACACCAACGACCAGGTGCTCACCGACGTCTACCACGAGGACCTGCGCCGCGCGCGCTCGGCCACGATGTCGATGATCCCGACCAAGACCGGCGCCGCCGCCGCGGTGGGCCTGGTGCTGCCGCAGCTCAAGGGCAAGCTCGATGGCTTTGCCATCCGCGTGCCCACCATCAACGTGTCGGTGGTGGACCTCACCTTCAAGCCGAAGCGCAACACCACCGTCGAGGAGATCAACACGCTGGTGAAGGCGGCCGCGAACGGCCCGCTGAAGGGCGTGCTGGCCTACACAGAGGCGCCGCTGGTTTCCGTGGACTACAACCACGACCCGGCGTCCTCCACCTACGACGCCACGCTGACCAAGATCATCGACGGCAACCTGGTGAAGGTGTGCTCCTGGTACGACAACGAGTGGGGCTTCTCGAACCGCATGCTCGACACCGCGCTGGCCTGGAGCCGCGCCAAGTAACCTAAGGCAACGCCACGCCAACACGAGTAGACGCATGAAAGTTCTCGAGATGAGCAAGCTGGACCTGTCCGGCAAGCGCGTGCTGATCCGCGAGGATCTGAACGTGCCCGTGAAGGACGGCCAGGTCACCAGCGACGCGCGCATCCGCGCGGCGCTGCCCACCATCCGCCAGGCGCTGGACAAGGGTGCGCGGGTCATCCTGCTGTCGCACCTGGGTCGTCCCGAGGAGGGCAAGTACGACCCCGAACTGTCGCTGGCGCCAGTGGCCAGGCGGCTGTCGGAGTTGCTGGGCCAGCAGGTGCCGCTGGTGAAGGACTGGCTGGGCGGCGTCGATGTGGTGCCTGGCCAGGTGGTGCTGTGCGAGAACGTGCGTTTCAACAAGGGAGAGAAGAAGGACAACGAAGAGCTGGCCCGCAAGATGGCCGCGCTCTGCGATGTCTTCGTGATGGACGCCTTCGGCACCGCGCATCGCGCCGAGGCCTCCACCCACGGCGTGGCGCGGTTCGCGCCGGTGGCCTGTGCCGGCCCGCTGCTGGAAGGTGAACTTGCGGCGCTGGAGCGCGCGCTCGAGAAGCCCGCGCGCCCGCTGGTGGCCATCGTCGCCGGTTCCAAGGTCAGCACCAAGCTGACCATCCTCGAGGCCCTGCTCGAGAAGGTCGACCGGCTGATCGTCGGCGGCGGCATCGCCAACACCTTCCTCGCCGCCACCGGCGTGAACGTGGGCAAGTCGCTGTGCGAGATGGACATGCTCGATACCTGCCGCAGGTTGATCGCGCGCGCGCGGGAACGCGGCGCCGACATCCCGCTGCCCACCGATGTGGTGGTGGCCACCGAGTTTGCGGCGACGGCACACGCCGACGTGCGCGGCATCCACGACGTGCGCCCCGAAGAGCTCATCCTCGACATCGGCCCGGATACCTCCGACCGGCTCGCGAAGCTGATCGCCGATGCCGGCACCGTGCTGTGGAACGGCCCGGTGGGCGTGTTCGAGTTCGACCAGTTCGGCGAAGGCACGCGCGCCATCGCCAACGCCATCGCCAGCAGCAAGGCCTTCTCGCTGGCCGGCGGCGGCGACACCCTCGCCGCCATCGAGAAATACGGCGTGGAAGAGGGCATCTCCTACATTTCGACCGGCGGCGGCGCCTTCCTGGAATTCGTCGAAGGCAAGCGGCTGCCTGCCGTGGCCGCACTCGAAGAACGCGCTGCGGGCTGAGCGCCCGCGCGCCGCATGAGGATCAAGTGAGCAATACCGAAGCATTCCTGCGCCGGACGAAGATCGTCGGCACCCTGGGCCCGGCCACCGACGACCCCGCGGTGCTCGCCGACATGGTGCGCGCCGGCCTCGACGTGGCGCGCATCAACTTCTCGCATGGCGGCAAGGACGAGCAGCGCCGCCGCATCGTGGCCATCCGCGCCGCGGCCGAGAAGGTCGGCCGCCCCATCGGCATCCTGGCCGACCTTTCCGGCCCCAAGATCCGCATCGAGAGCTTCGAGAACGGCAAGATCATGCTGGTCGAGGGCCAGCCCTTCGCGCTGGACATCGCGCTCGACCCGAATGCCGGCAATGACCGCGAAGTGGGCTGCGCCTACAAGGACCTCGTCAAGGACGTGAAGGCCGGCGACACGCTGCTGCTGGCCGATGGCTACATCGTGCTCGAAGTCACCGCGGTGAAGGGCACGCGCGTCGAGACCATCTGCCGCGCCGGCGGCGAGTTGTCGAACCGCAAGGGCCTGAACAAGCAGGGCGGCGGCCTGTCGGCTCCGGCGCTAACCGACAAGGACCTGGAATACATCCAGCTCGCCGCCGAGATGGGCGTGGACTACCTCGCCGTTTCATTCGCGCGCGATGCTCACGACATCCGCCGCGCCAAGTCGGAGCTTGCCAAGTGGCGTGGCACCGCGCACGTGGTGGCCAAGATCGAGCGCCACGAAGCCATCGACAATCTCAGCGACATCCTCTCGGTGGCCGATGCCGTGATGGTGGCGCGCGGTGATCTGGGCGTGGAGATGGGCTATGCGGCGCTCACCGGCCTGCAGAAGACCATCATCAGCCAGGCGCAGGCCGCCAACCGCATCGTCATCACCGCCACGCAGATGATGGAGTCGATGATCGTGAGCCCGGTGCCCACGCGCGCCGAGGTGAGCGACGTGGCCAATGCCGTGCTCGACGGCTCGGATGCGGTGATGCTCTCGGCCGAAACCGCCGCCGGCAAATACCCGGTGAAGGCCGTGGCCGCCATGTCCGAGGTCATCCTTGGCGCCGAGCGCTACGAACTCGGCCACACCCGGCGCGCGCGGCGCATGGACGGCGAGTTCCAGAACACCGAGGAAGCCATCGCCAAGGCGGTGATGTTCACGGCGCAGCACACGCATCCCAAGGCCATCGTCGCGCTCACGGAATCCGGTCTCACGCCGCTGTGGATGTCGCGCATGCGCGCCGACATCCCCATCTTCGCCATCACGCGCCAGGAGATCACGCGCAGCCGCGTCACGCTGTACCGCGGCGTGTATCCCGTGCTGTACGACATCACGCACGAGACGCCGGCGCATCTGTACCAGGCCATCTTCGACCAGCTCCTCGACAAGGGGCTGGTCGATCCGGGCGATCAGATCATCCTGACCAAGGGCGATCAGTCAGGCGTGCAGGGCGGCACCAACTCGATGCAGATCCTGCGGGTGCGCCGCGCGGGCTGATCAGCCCTTCTTCTTGCCCGACAGCGCGGCGATGTCCGCCAGCACTTCGGCCGAATGCCCTTCGAGCTTGTCCGGCGTCACGTCGTAGTGCTTGGCCACCTTGCCCGTCGGATCGATCAGGAAGGTGTCGCGCGAGGCAATGAACATGCTGCCGTTCGGCGTCTTGATCTCCGACAGCACGCCGTACTTCTTCGCCGTGTCGTGGCTGGCATCGGCCAGCAGCGGGAAGGGCAGGCCATGCTCGGCGATGTCCTTCTTCGCCTGATCCGACAGCTTGGTGATGGCCGCCTTGCTCACCGGGTTGATCTTGTCGCTCATGTTGCCCGACAGGGCCTTCTCGAATTCCTTGTGCGAAGCTTCATCGTCTTCGCTGATGCCCAGGATCTGCGCATTGGCCTTGCGGAAGGCAAACACGTTCTCGGTGAAGTTGCAGGCCTGCGTGGTGCAGCCCGGCGTCTGGTCCTTGGGGTAGAAGTACACCACCACCCACTTGCCCTTGTAGTCCGAGAGCTGGTGCTTCTTGCCGTTCTGGTCGACCAGCGCGAACACCGGCGCGACCTGGCCGGCGACGGGCTTGGGCGCATTGCCCTCGGCCGGGGTGATGTTGGGCGCTGCGGCAGACACCGCCAGCGCGACCAGGGCCAGCGCGGCAAAGGCAATGAGGACTCGCGCAGGTGTCAGGCGGATGGAACGTGCGAACATTGTTGTAGCCTCGAGGGTGTTTGAAGCGTCGCGAACGATAATCATAGTCTTATGACATCGGACCTTCCATTGGCGCCGCCGGTTCCCGGCGGGCACGTGCCGGCGCTCGTTCTGACGGGCGGCGGCGCGCGTTCCGCCTACCAGGTCGGTGTGCTCAAGGCCGTGGCCGAACTGTTGCCAGAGCAACGAAATCCCTTTCCCGTGATCCTGGGCACCTCGGCCGGCGCCGTGGCGGCCAGCGTGCTCGGGGCTCGCGCCAACGACTGGCACCAGGCGGTGGCCGCCATCGAGCACGTCTGGGCCAATTTCCACGTGGGACAGGTGTTCCACGTCAGCCGCCGCAAGATGCTGCGCGCCGGCGTGCGCTGGATGCTGTCGCTGCTGTCAGGCGGCCTGCTGGTGCGCGCGCCCCGTTCACTTTTCGACAACACGCCGCTGCGCCAGCTTCTCACCCGCGAGGTGCGCTGGCGTGGCGTGGGCCGCAACGTGCGCGCCGGCAATCTGGCCGCGCTGGCGCTGTGCGCCACCGGCTACGGCACCGCGCGCTCGGTGGCCTATTTCGAGGGCGATGAAGCGCGCAAGGAATGGAGCCGTCGCCACCACGTGGGCCGTCGCGCGCGCCTGGCGCTGCCGCACCTGATGGCCAGCCTCTCGGTGCCCATGCTGTTCCCGCCCGAACTCATCGACGATGAGTACTTCGGCGACGGCGCCATGCGCCAGCTCTCGCCGCTGAGCCCCGCGCTGCACCTGGGGGCGAACCGCCTGCTGGTGATCGGCATGCGCGGCGCGGCGGGCGGCGGCGTCACGCGGCGCCGTTCGGCGCCCGATGCACCGCCATCACCCGGCCAGCTCTTCGGCTATGCGCTCGACAATCTCTTCACCGACCAGATCTACTGGGATCTGGAGCACATCGACCGCGTGAACCAGATCATCGAGGTGGCGCCGCAGGTGATGCCCGAGGCGCACATCGTCGAGCGCGTGGTGTTTCTCACCCCCACCGAGGATCCGCGCCAGGTGGCCGCGCGCCACATGCACTGCCTGCCGCCGGCGCTGAAGGTGCTGCTGAGGATCATGGGCGCCAGCGACCTGGCCGGCGCGCAGCTGGCCAGCTACCTGATGTTCGAGGGCGAGTACACGCGTGACATGATCAAACTGGGCTATCGCGATGCCATGGCGCAGGGCGACGAGATACGCATCCTGCTGCGCGGCGATTGAGGGCCATCAGCCAGGCCCCTGCCTTCAGGTCAGGAACAGCGTTCCAAGCCCCAGCAGCGTTGCAAAGCCGATGCAGTCGGTGAAGGTGGTGAGGATCACGCCTGCCGACACGGCCGGATCGATGGACAGCCGCCGCAGTGTCAGCGGTCCCATCACTCCCACCACCGCGGCGGTGAACAGATTCACCACCATCGCGGCCCCGATGATCGGCGCCACCTCCCACGTGCCCAGCCAGGCCACGGTGATGCCGCCCAGGATCACCGCCATCGCCGTGCCGGTGAGGGCGCTCACGCCCACCTCGCGCCACAGCAGCCAGCGCGCATCGCGCCATTCCACCTGTCCCAGCGCCAGGCCGCGGATGATCAGCGTCACCGTCTGCGTGCCGGCGATGCCGCCCATGCTCGACACCACCGGCATCAGCACCGCCAGCGCCGCCACCTTTTCCACCGTGCCCTCGAAGCGCTGCACCACGAGGCCGCCGAGCATGGCGGTGAAGAGATTGATGGCCAGCCACAGGATGCGCCGCCGCGTGGCGGGCACGATGCTGGCGAACACGTCTTCCTCGTCGCGCAGACCGGCGCCGGCCATCACTTCGTGCGCGGCTTCCTCGGCGATCACATCCACCACATCGTCGATGGTGATTCTGCCCAGCAGCCTGCCGGTTTCATCGACGACGGGGGCGGATACCAGGTCGCGGTCGCGGAAGATCTGCGACACCTCGCCGGCCGGAGTCTCCGGCGCGATGCGCGGCGCATCCGGATCAAGCGATGCACCCACCAGTGTCGCGGGGTCGCCGGTGAGCAGGCTCGCCAGCGTGATCGTGCCCAGGAAACGGTCGTGCCGATCGACGACGAACAGCCGGTCCGTGCGCTCGGGCAGTTCGCCGCGCATGCGCAGATAGCGCTGCACCACCTCGAGCGCAACATCCGAGCGCACGCTCACCGTGTCGGTGCTCATCAGGCCGCCGGCGCAGTCCTCGGGCCATTCCAGCACGCGCGACAGCCGCTCGCGGTCCTGCTGGTCCATGTTGTGCAGCAGCTGCTGCGTGACGGTTTCGGGCAGGTGCGCGATGAGGTCGGCGAGGTCGTCGACCTCCATGTCCTCGGTGGCCGCGGCCAGCTCTTCCGGCTCCATGTCGCGGATGAGGTGGGCGCGCACCTCGTCCGAGAGTTCCACCAGCACGTCGCCATCCTGTTCGGGGTCGATCAGCTCCCAGACGATCTCGCGCCGGCTCTGCGGCAGCGATTCCAGGAGCTGCGCGATCTCGGCCGGATGCAGGTTGGCCAGCATGCGCTCGGCGCTGCGCACTGCGCCCTCGTCGAGCGCCGCGCGCAGCGCCGACATGCGCCCCGGGCGCACCGGTCGTGTCAGCGGCTCGTGCGGCTCCGGCTCAGAGGTTGGAGTAGTTGGGGCCACTGCCACCCTCCGGCGTCGTCCAGGTGATGACGGAGTACGGGTCCTTGATGTCGCAGGCCTTGCAGTGCACGCAGTTGGCGGCGTTCACCTGCAGGCGCCGGCCGCCCGCGCCGTCGTCCACCATTTCGTAGACGCCGGCCGGGCAGAAACGCGTGCAGGGATTGCCGTACTCGGCCGCGCAGCGCGTGCCGCACAGGTCGGCGTCGGCCACGCGCAGATGCGAAGGCTGTTTCTCGTCATGCGCGGTCTGCGCGAAGAACACCGATGCCAGCCGGTCGCGCGGCGGGAGGGGAGGTTTGAATTGATCGCGCGCCACCCACTGGCGGTCGGGCGTGGCGTATTCGTCCAGTCGCTGCAGTTCGCTGTTGTCATGGTTGGACAGCGTCCAGGGCAGCGCACCGCCGGTAACGGTCTCGAGCGCGGCATTGGCGAGGCCCCACCACAGGCCGCGGCGGAAACCGGGCTTGATGTTGCGCACGCGTTTCAGCTCGGCGCCGCCCGCGGATTCGCGCCAGCGCGCGTCGAATCCCGCGCTGCTGCCGGTGGCCACCAGATGTTCGGCCGCCAGGCTGCCGCAGCGGATGGCCTGGTGGATGCCCTTTATCTTGGCGAAGTTCAGCGTGCCGGCCGCATCGCCGATCAGCATGGCCCCCGGCATGTCGAGCCGCGGCATCGACTGCCAGCCACCGGCGGCGATGGTGCGCGCACCCGCGGCCTGCAGTTGGGCGCCCTCGAGCAGGCCGTGAACCGAAGGGTGGTGCTTGAACTGCTGGAAGGCTTCGAAGGGCGAGAACCGCGGGTCTTGGTAGTCCAGCCCCGCCACATAGCCCACGTAGGCCAGATCCCCATCGAGGTGGTAGATGAAGCTGCCGCCATACGTGGCCGGGTCCAGCGGCCAGCCCAGCGAATGCTGTACCAGCCCGGGCCTGCCGCGGCCTTTCGGCAGCTGCCACAACTCCTTCAGTCCCAGCGCGAAGGTTTGCGGCGAGCGGCCTTCCGACAGCGCGAACTGACGGATCAGCAGCTTGGCCAGGCTTCCGCGGCAGCCTTCGGCCACCAGCGTGATCGTGGCGCGGATCTCGGGGCCTGGCGTGAAATCCGGGCCGGGATTGCCATCGTGCTCACGTCCCATGTCGCCCACACGCACGCCGGCCACATGGCCGTCGGCGCCGTACAGCGGCGCCGCTGCCGCGAATCCCGGCAGCACGTCCACGCCCAGCGCTTCCGCCTGCGCGGCCATCAGCGGTGCAAGCTGGCTCAGCGAGACGATGACATTGCCATGGTTGCGAAGCTGCGGCGGCACCCACAGCGGCAGCGAGCGACGCGGCGTGAGCAGCCTGAACTCATCGTGCTGCACGGGCACGCAGATTGCCGGCTGCTGCGCACGCCATTCAGGCCACAGCGCGTCGAGCGGGCCGGGTTCCATCACGGCGCCGGACAGTGCATGGCCGCCCACGGCCGCGGCCTTTTCGAGCACGCATACCGTGCGCGCCGGGTCGAGCTGCTTGAGGCGGATTGCTGCGGCCAGGCCGGCGGGGCCTGCGCCCACGACGAGCACGTCGTACTCCATGACATCGCGCTGAATCATGGGCGCGAGTTTATGCGAGATCGGGGTCGGGGATGCGCTGCAGAATCGCCGCGCGCGCCGCGTCGCGCGCGGCATCCACATGCGCTTCGGCGGTGGACTGCGGCGCCGGCTGCACCGGCGCCAGTTCGATCTCGATGCGACCCGGCCGCGGCAGCAGCGTGCCGGGTGGCAGCGCTGCCCGCGTGCCACGGATGGCCACCGGCACGATGGGCAGGCGTGAGCGCGCGGCGATCACGAAGGCGCCGGCACGAAAGGGCATCAACCCCGGCTCATGTGCGAAGGTGCCCTCGGGGAAGAACGCCAGCGCGCCGCCGGCATTGGCCTGGCGCAGCAGCTTGCGCGTGTCGCGCGCGCCCTTGTGTCCGCGGCTGCGGTCCACGTAGTGCGCACCGATCCGCCGCAGCAGCAGGTTCGCCAGCGGCACGCGGCTCATCTCGCGCTTGATCACGAAGCCGAAGGTCGGCGGCAGCGCGGCATACAGCACGATGCCATCGAGGTAGCTGCTGTGGTTGGCCACCACGATGCAGGGTTCCGGGCCCAGCCGTTCCGGATGCGTCACGGCCAGCCGCATGCCGCAGGCCGCGAGGGCGATCCGCGCGAACCGCCGCGCGATGCGCCGGCGCAGCGACAGCCAGGGCACCGGCAGGATCAGCAACAGCGCCACGATGGCCAGCAGCGCGAACGCCGTCAGCGCGTAGGCGGCATAGACATGGCGCAGCATTCCGGGACGCTGGACGCTGGGGTCTTCGGACGGCGACACGGTGACGGTGTTGTTGTGCGGTGGATAGTGTGATCCGGTTCTCTTTATGTTAACGCGTAGAACTGCCTGTGAAAGGCATCACGCAGGAGAAAGCCCCGACTGACGATACTCACCGGGAAGTACATGTCATGTCTCCGAACCGGAAAAACCCTGTGAGCAAGACCGCCAGCGCCGCTATTGCCCGATCCGCGCCCGAAGCCGTTGACCCGGCCGTCACGCGGTTCCTCGATGGCGCCTGGATGGAGCGCGGCCTGTCGTCGAACACGCTGGCCGCCTACCGCGCCGACCTGATGGCGCTGTCGCGCTGGCTGGCCTCGCGGGGCATCGGCATCACGCATGCCACGCGCGCGGATCTTCTGGGCTTCATCGCCTGGCGCGTCGAAACCGGCGCCCGGCCCCGCTCGACGGCCCGCCAGCTTTCCTCCTTCCGCCGCTTCTACCGCCACATGCTGCGCGAAGGCACGGTGCGCGACGATCCCACCGCGCAGATCGCGATGCCGAAGATCGGCCGCTCGCTGCCGAAGTCGCTGACGGAAGAAGAGGTCGAATCCCTGCTGAATGCCCCCGTGGTCTCCGACCCGCTGGGCAGCCGCGACCGCACCATGCTCGAAGTGCTGTACGCCACGGGCCTGCGCGTCTCGGAGCTGGTCACGCTCAAGTACTCGCAGCTCAACATGAACCAGGGCGTGCTGCGCGTGGTGGGCAAGGGCGATCGCGAGCGGCTCATCCCGCTGGGCGAGGAAGCGGTGCGCTGGCTGAAGGAATTCATCGGCACCGGCCGCGGCGAAATCCTGCTCGACCGCGTCACCGACTATCTCTTCCCCACGCGCCGCGGCGATCACATGACGCGCCAGGCCTTCTGGCACATCATCAAGCGCTACGCGCGCAAGTCGAACATCGAGAAGGACCTCTCGCCGCACACGCTGCGGCATGCCTTCGCCACGCATCTGCTGAACCACGGCGCCGACCTGCGCGTGGTGCAGATGCTGCTGGGCCACAGCGACCTGTCGACCACGCAGATCTACACCCATGTGGCCCGCGAGCGCATGAAGGAACTGCACGGCCGGCATCATCCGCGCGGATAGACGCCCCCAAAACGTACTTGCACTGCGACATGCGGTGCGCCGAGGTGCTGGTGCTAGACTTGCGCCCCATGAAACACCACTTCCCACTGCTTGCCATGCTGCTGCTGCCCCTGGCCGCCTGTGCCCGTGGCGATGCGACGCCCGCGTCGGCGCCTGCAGTGGCTTCTCCCACGGCTGCCGCAACGCCGAACGCCGCTGCGAGTCCGGGGGGCGCCGTGGCCGGCAGCGCCGATCCTCGCGTGCAGCTAGCCGCGAAGATCCCCGGCTCGAAGCCCGAGGATTTCCGCGCCACGCCGGTGGCGGGCATCTTCGAGCTGACGCACGGTTCCGACATCTCCTACGTCAGTGCCGACGCGAAATACGTGTTCTCCGGCGACCTGTACCGCGTGGCCGCGAAGGGCGATTTCCCCAATTTGTCCGAGGGCCGACGCCGCGAACTGCGGCTGGCCAAGCTGGGCGAAGTGCCCGAATCGCAGATGCTGGTGTTCGGCCCCGAGAAGGCCAGCCACACCATCACCGTGTTCACCGACATCGACTGCCCCTGGTGCCGCCGGCTGCACAGCCAGATCGCCGACTACAACAAGCTTGGCATCCGGGTGCGCTACATGTTCTTCCCGCGCACCGGCCCCGACACCGAATCCTGGGCCAAGGCCGACGCAGTCTGGTGCGCCGCCGACAGGAAGGCTGCCTTCACCCGGGCCAAGTCCGGCGACGAAGTGGCGGTGAAGGCCTGCCCCGGTTCGCCCGTCGCGCGCGAATATCGTCTGGGCCATGACATCGGCGTCGATGCAACACCAGGCGTCGTCCTCGAGAACGGCGAGCTCATACCCGGGTACATGGCGCCGGCGCAGTTGCTGGCGCATATCCAGCAGTCGCTTGCCAGTGACGTGGCTGCCCGCAAGGCGGCCAACTAGTATCCAGTTCAGCCCGCGAACGATGTTGGGCGTCTGGCGCTCGACGCCTACTTCTCGAGCAGCGCCCGCTTGCCGGGCTTCCCGTCCCACTCTTTCGCATCGGCAGGCTCGGGCTTCTTCTCGGTGATCACCGGCCAGCTCTTGGCCAGCTCCGCATTGATCTTGAGGAAGTCCTTCTGATCCGCCGGCACTTCGTCTTCCGAGAAGATCGCCTCGGCCGGGCACTCCGGTTCGCACAGCGTGCAGTCGATGCATTCATCGGGGTCGATGACCAGGAAGTTCGGGCCTTCGTGGAAACAGTCCACGGGGCACACTTCCACGCAGTCCATGTATTTGCACTTGATGCAGTTTTCAGTGACGACGAAGGTCATGCCGGGTCCTCTAGCTCAGGCCGCGCATTCTAGCCCGGATAGCGCCGGGCGAGTGTCGTCTGATGCGGCAGCGTGGTGCCGGTTTCGCGGTCCTGCATGAAGCTTTCCAGCGCGAACCGCGTGGAGGGGAAGGCCAGCGCTTCCCACGGGATTTCCCCGGGTTCCACGAGCTTCGCATCGAGGCTTTCGGGGCCTGCGCCAAATACTGCCGAAGGCAGTTTTGCGCGGAAGAAGACATGCACCTGATGGGCTTCCGGAATATCCACCAGCGCCAGCAGCGCGCCCACCTGCACCTGCGCCAGCGCCTCTTCCTGGCACTCGCGCGCCGCGCCGTCGCGCAACGTCTCGCCGTTCTCCATGAATCCCGCCGGTATCGTCCACCAGCCACGACGCGGCTCGATGGCGCGCAGGCAGATCAGGATGCGGCCGTCTTCGGTTTCCGGAACGCAGCCCACGACGATGCGGGGATTTTCATAATGCACCGCGCCGCAGGCCGGGCACACCCGGCGCGGCAGGTGATCGCCGGCGGGAATCCCCAGTTGCGTTGCGGAGCCGCAATAGCAGCAGAAGCGCTTGTCCATCACACATATCGCCTGCGCAGGTGGGAACCACGTCACGTCCGCCGGCCCCGCCCAGCGGCAATCATTTGCCGTCGTTCAGGGACTTATGAACACGGAAAGCAAAGATACCAGCGCCTCGGGCCGGCACGAAGCCGACCTCGCACTGATGAGACTGGGGCACGAGCTGCGCCGGCGCGTGCGCGATCGCGTGAATCTCGCCGAAGTAGTGCGGGAAGTGGGCCAGCGTGTGCAGGCCGACGCCGCGTTGCTGTGGATGCCGTCCTGCTCGCTGCGCCTGCCGGTGGCCGTGAAGGGCACCGAGGTGCCCGTGGCCATCGCCACCGAGTTCGACGGCATCGCCGCGCGGCTCGCGTCGCTCGAGGAGCGCAAGGGCCACGCCATCGTCGTGCAGGGAGAGGAGGGCATGGGCCAGCGCGCCGCCTGCCGCCTGCTGATCGCGCCGGTGGATTCGGGCACGGCGCGCATCCCCGCCTGGCTGATCTTCGCGCGCGAAATGTCTTCGCCGCGCTTCGACACTTTCGCGGCCGTGGGCGCACAGGTGCAGGCGTTGCGCCTCGCCCGCCGGCTGATGCGCGAGTTCGACGCCGATACCGGCCATCTTTCGCGGCGCGGCCTGTACTCGGCGATCAACGGCCGCGACCGTGGCTGCGGCGTGGTGATCCTCGCCGACCTCGACGGACTGCGTCCGCTGAACCACACGCGCGGCATCGACGTGGGCGACATGGTGATTGCCACCTTCGCGCGCCTGCTGACGCAGCCGCTGCTGCCCGCCGGCTCGCTGGTCGCGCGCATCGAAGGCGCCAAGTTCCTGGTGATGGTGCCCGACGCGGATGGCGAGGGCGGCGCGCGCATCGCGATGTCGCTGCAGACCGAACTGGAACAAGTCGAGATCAAGGACCAGAAGAATTTCCCGCGGCTCACCGTGAGCTGCGGCATCGCCGAATACAACCTGGCGGGCGAGCCGCTGGAGCGCACGATTCTCTCCGCCGACATGGTGCTGCGCATGGCCAAGGACCGCGGCCGTTCGCGCATCGAGATCCATCAGTCGAACGATGCCAGCCTCATCCGGCGGCAGGACGAGGATTTCGCCGCGGCCGACCTGCGCGAGGCGCTGCGCACCAACCGCCTTGAATTGTACACGCAGCCCATCGTCTCGCTGCGCGACCGGAATCATCCGCTGGGCTTCGAGCTGCTGCTGCGGCTGCGCGGCGCCAGCGGCAACATTGAAGATCCCGGCCGCATGCTGGCCGCCGCGCAGCGCTACCAGATGCTGCCCATGGTCGACCGCTACGTGGTGGACAAGGCCTTCGCGATCCTCGCGCCGCACCGCGAGGTGCTGCAGCGCCAGCGCCTGACCATGGCCATCAACGTGTCGGGCCAGTCGATCTGCGATCCGGAGTTCGCCGAGCATTTCACCACCCAGCTGCGCAGGTCGAAGCTGCCGGCCGGCTGCATCGTGGTCGAGGTCACCGAGCAGGTCGCCACCACCAATCTGGCCAGGGCCGGCGATGCCATGCGCCGCCTGCGTGCGGCCGGCTGCGGCATCGCCATCGATGATTTCGGCACCGGCGCCAACTCGCTGGCCTACATCCACCAGTTGCCCGTCACGCGCCTGAAGATCGACGGCAGCTTCATCCGCGACATCACCGCCAACAAGCGTTCCGAGGCCGCCGTGCGCACCATCGTGCAGCTGGCGCGCGACTTCGTGCTGCAGACGGTGGGCGAATACGTCGAAACCCAGCAGCAGTCCGAGGCGCTGCGCAGGCTGGGCGTGGATTTCGGCCAGGGCTACCTCTTCGGCAAGCCGGAGCCGCTCGATGCCACCGTCGCCACGCTGGTCGAGCGTGAAACCGCCGGTGGCAGCATCTACAGCACAGGCTGATCGGGCGCGCCAGGCGACAGCGGCAGCCGAAGCCTGAAGCGGCTGCCGCGTCCCGGACCATCGCTGGCGGCCACCACGCTGCCGCCGTGCAGATGCGCCAGCCGTCGCACCAGTGCAAGCCCGATGCCCAGCCCGCCGTCGGCGCGCGCATTCGCATCGGGCACCTGGGTGAACGTGTCGAACACCCGCTCGAGCATGTCGGCGGGAATGCCGATGCCGTCGTCCGTCACCACCACATCCGCGCAGGCGCCGTCCTGCCGTGCCTCGATCTGGATGTGTCCGCCTTCGTCGGTGTACTTGCAGGCGTTGTTCAGCAGGTTGCCGATGGCCTGGATCAGCCGCGCCGCGTCGCCCCGCAATGGCAGCGGCTGCGCCGGCAACCGCACCTCCAGTGTCTGCCGGCGGCGCTCGGCCGCGGGTCGCACGGTCTCGACCGCTTCGGCCACCAGTGCGCCCAGTTCCACCGGCGCCAGTTGCAACTCGAGCTTGTCGGCGTTGATGCGCGCCAGATCCAGCAGGTCGCTCACCAGCCGCTCCATGTGCCGAAGCTGCCGCTCCAGCACGCCGCGCGCGAATTCCAGCCGTTTCTCGTCGCCATTGCCGCGCTTCAGCAGCTCCACGGCGTTGCGCATCGGCGCCAGCGGATTGCGCAGCTCATGCGAGAGCGTTGCAAGGAAGTGGTCCTTGCGCCGGTCGATCTCGCGCAGCTGCGCTTCGCTTTCGCGCAGCCGCGCCGTGCGTTCCTCCACGCGCGCCTCGAGCTGCGCATTCAGCGCGCCCAGTTGCGCCAGTGCCACCTGCCTTTCGCGCGCCAGCGCCGCGACGATCAGCGCGCCGATGGCCGTGAGTCCGAGGAAGGTCTGCAGCATCACGGTGTCTTCGCCCACCCGCGGCGGCGCTCCGGTGGCGCGCAGCGATGCGGCCACCGCGGCCACCAGCAGCGTGACCAAGCCCAGCGATGTGGCCGCCCCGCGGAAGCCGAAGCTGGCGGCCGCCCACAGGATGGCCGGCAGCATCATGTACACCGAGGGCAGCCGGCCCGACACGTACAGGCCGCCGAGCAGCAACAGCGCGATGGCGAGCAGGACTGCCTCGCGCTGCCGCGCGGCGGCGACCTTGCCGCGATCGCGCCAGGCGCGCACGGTCACGAAGGCCAGCGGCAGCGACACCAGAAGCCCCGTGGCATCGCCCAGCCATACCAGCGGCCAGGCCACCGAAAACGCATGCCGGCCGACGGCGGCATCCACCGTGGCGATGGTCGTGGCCGCCACGATCGGCCCGATGCAGGCGGCCAGCGCGGTGGCCACCACGTCACGCCGCGACTCCAGGGCGAAGCCCGGTCCGCTGACGCGGCGGATGAGGGCCGCAGCCACCAGCGCCTCGCCCGCATTGCCTGCGAAATACAGCAGCGCACGTCCCACCGGATTGTGGAACCACACCACATTGCAGGTGAGCTCCGCGGCGCCCGCTGCCGCGATCCACCACGGCCAGCCGCTGCGGGGATTCAGCAGCAGCGTGGCCACCAGGATGCCCGAGCAGGGCCAGAAGGTGATCGCGACGCCGGGAATCAGTTTGAATCCCTGGCTCAGTCCGCCGGTCGCCACATAGGCCAGGTACAGCAGCGTCAGTCCGGCGGCGAACCGCCAGGGCACCGGGCGTTGCATTTGCGTGGGCATCAGGCGCGCTGCGCTTTCTCCAGCCGTGCCTGCACTGCATCCCATTGGATGTTGCGGAAGAAGGCGTCGATGTAGCGCGCTGCCGCCGCGCCGAAATCCATCTGGTAGGAATGCTCGTACATGTCCATCACCAGCAGCGGCAGCGTGGCGGCGGGTCCATGCGCGTGGTCAGCCAGCCAGTAGTTCTCGAGCTGCCGCAAGTGCGTGTTGAAGCCCAGCACCACCCAGCCCGAGCCGCCGCCCAGACCATTGGCGATGCGGCGGTATTCGGTTTCCCAGGCATCGAAGGAACCGAAGGCATCGCCCACGGCCTTGCGCAGGCCAGCGCCGGCCTGGCCGTTGCCGCCCAGGTTGTCGAAGTAGTACTCGTGCAGCACCACCGAACCGGTGCGCAGCAGATGCTCGCGCTTGATGTCGTTGTACAGCCAGGCCGGCGTGTCCTTGTTGGCCAGCGCCTCGGCCAGTTGCTTGCGCACCGCGGCCAGCGTGCGCACCGAGCCGCCGTAGTTGTTCTCCCAGTGCGAGCGGATCAGCTTCTCGGACAGCCCGTCGAGCTTGGCGGGGTCGAAGGCCAGCGGCTTCAGCGTGGTGTTGCCGGCAAAGGCCGGCGGCAGCGCAGGGGTCTGGGGTGCCGTGGCCGCAGCCTGGGACAGTGCGGTGGTGGCCACGCCCGCGCCGGCCATCGCCAGGGATTGAATCGCCAGTCGTCGATCAAGGGAAGGATTCATGTCGACTCCTTGCGGCGGAGGCTGCCGCAGCAATGGTGCCCGTGGTCCGAATCGAACGGACACGACCTTGCGGTCGGCAGATTTTGAGTCTGCTGCGTCTACCAGTTCCGCCACACGGGCGCGTGGGCGGCAAATGGTAAGTTTTTTCCAAGCCCGCTGCGACCTTTTCGCCCCCTGGCGCATCCTATCCATCGTGGGCCCAGGACAGTGCATGCAATGAGCCGATTCCTCGACATCCCGGCGGATGCCGAATGTCTGCGGCTGGCTGCCGCGGGCGACCGCGAGGCCCAAAGCCTGCTCTATGGGCAGGTGGCCGGCCCCGTGTTCGGCCTGATAAGGCGCATGGTGACGCCGCGCGCGGCCGCCGAGGATGTGTTCCAGGACTGCATGGTGAGTCTGCTGCGCAGTCTGCCCGGCTATCGCGGCGAGGCCCCCTTCGGTGCCTGGGTGCGGCAGCTCGCGCTACGGCAGTGCCTTATGCACCTGCGCTCGCCCTGGCAGCGGGCGCGACGCGCGCTGGCCACGGTAACGGCCGGCAGCGATGCAGCGGCCGGCCCGCTCGCGGATGGCGGGCTGCCTGCACACCCGCGTGTTGAAGCGCCGGGCCCGGAGCTGCTGGATGTGGAGCGTGCGCTGGCGGCACTGCCCGATGTGGCGCGCAGCGTGGTGTGGATGTTCGATGTGGAAGGCATGAGTCACGAGGAGATCGCCGGCGTGTTCGGTCGAACGGTCAGTTTTTCGAAGTCCCAGCTCTCGCGCGCGCATGCCCTGCTGCGCCAGCGCCTGACCGAGGCCGCGCCTGCGCCGGCACTGCAACCAGGCTACGCCGTTCATCGGCAGGGGGCGCCATGAGCATGCAGGAAGGCTTGCGCCAGCTCGCAGGCCAGGCGGTCGATCCGCCTTTCGGTTTCGATGCATTCGAACAGCGGCGCGAGCGCGCGCAGTCGCGCCGTCGCGCTGCGATCTGGAGCGCGGCGCTGTCGGTGTCGATGCTGGCGCTGGTGGGCATCCTCGCGCTGGTCACGCAGCCGCAGGTGGATCGCCATGCCTTCATGGCCGCGGTGGAATCGCGGGACTTGCAGGCGCTGCCGCAGGTCGACGCGCGCGTGGAACCGCCGGCGCTGGTGGACATGAGCCGCTTCGAGCTCACCAGCGAACTGGAAGACCGCATCGCGCTGCTCGATGCCGAGCTTTCCGCCGCGCGCGTGCGGCAGGCGCCCGCGGAACAGCTGCGCCGCGTCGAAGGCGCGCGCCAGCAGATGAATGAATCCCTGCAGCGCGTCAGCTACGCGCATGCGCTGTTGAGCCTTTGAGGAGCTTGAATCATGAAACACACCGCAATGACGATTACTCCCGCGGCCCTGGTCGCCGCGCTGGCTTTCAGCGCCTGGTCGCCGGGCGGCACGGCGGCCCCGGCTCCCAATGCAGCGCCAGCGCAGGAGCGCTCCGGGGCCAGCCAGGACGAACTGCAGAAAAAGCTCGATGAGGCGCGCGCGCAGCTCGACAAGTCCGCGCGCGAAGTGGCCGAACTGTCGATGCAGCTGGGTCGCGGTCCCGGCGGCGGCTTCGGTTACCGGATGGGCCTCGAAGGCCCGCCGCCGCGCGCCGTGCTCGGCGTGCAGATCGCCAATGGCGCCGGTACGGGCGGCGCCAAGGTGCTCGAGGTGAGCCCCGGCGGACCGGCGGCGGACGCCGGCATCAAGGCCGGCGATGTGATCACCTCCATCGGCGGGCACACGATCGGCACCGAATCCGATCCGGGCCGGGCATTGGTGGAGCGCATGGCGCAGGTCGAGCCCAACCTGAAGGTGGCTGTGGGTGTGATGCGTGACGGCAAGGCGATGTCCTTCGAGGTGACGCCGCGGCCGGCGCCGGTGCAGGCCTTCCGGCTCGAGCGCCGCGGTCCGGGTGGGGCGGAGGGTCCCCAGGGTCCGCAGGCGTTCACTTTCCCCGGTCCCGGCGCAGGGTTCGGTCGCCCGGGCCTTCCCGGTGCGCCAGGCATGGGCGGCCAGCGCGAGGAGCGCCGCATCATCATCAACCGGGGCGATGAAGGTGGCCCGGGCATCATGGGCTTGGGCATGCGTTTCCGGGGCATCGAGTTCGCCACGCTGTCGGAGAAGCTGGGCAGCTACTTCGGCGTGAAATCCGGTGTGCTGGTGGTCCGCGCCGGCAACAACCAGGCTTTCAAGCTTCAGGATGGCGATGTGATCCTTGCCATCGATGGCCGCACACCCAGCGATGCGCAGCATGCCGGCCGCATCCTGCGCTCCTATTCCCCGGGCGAAAAACTCACCATCCGCGTGCAGCGCGACCGCAAGGCCCAGAACCTGGAGGTCACGGTGCCGGGCGGCGGTGACGACGACCGGCGCGACTGATCGCGCCTTCGTCCGCCGCCGCGCCGCGGGCGCGCTACCATGCGCGCCCTCATGCGGCGCGCCGACTTCCACTTCGACCTTCCCCCGGAACTGATCGCCCAGGCGCCGCTGCCTGAGCGATCAGCCAGCCGGCTGCTGGTGCTCGATGGCGCAGCGGGGGCCGTGGCCGACCGGCGCTTCACCGATCTGCCTTCACTGCTGCGGCCCGGCGACCTCCTGGTATTCAACGACACGCGCGTGGTGGCTGCGCGGCTGTTCGGCACCAAGCCGTCGGGCGGTCGCGTGGAGATCTTCCTCGAACGCGCCGTGGGCCAGCGCCGCGCCTGGGTGCAGGCCCGTGCCAGCAAGCCCATCCGCCCCGGGCTCGTGGTGAGCACCGCCGGCGGTGATGTCCGCGTGGTGGATCGAGCCGGCACGCCCGCCGGCGATCTGTGGGAAATCGAAACGCCCACCGAAGTGCTGGCCTTCTTCGAGGCCCATGGCACCGTGCCGCTGCCGCCGTACATCACGCGCGAGGCCGGCAGCGACGATCGCTCGCGCTACCAGAGCATCTTTGCCCGCGAGCCGGGCGCAGTGGCCGCGCCCACCGCCAGCCTGCATTTCGATGCGGCGCTCATCGCGCGCCTGGATGCGCAGGGCGTGCATCGCGCAAAGGTCACGCTGCACGTGGGTGCCGGCACCTTCCAGCCGCTGCGCGTCGATGACCTGCGCGACCATGTGATGCATGCCGAACGCTATGAAGTGCCGCAGTCGCTGGTGGATGCCGTGCGCGCCTGCCGTGCCGCCGGCGGGCGCGTGGTGGCCGTGGGCACCACTGTTGCGCGCGCGCTCGAGTCGGCGGCAGGCGGCGAAGCGGCAGCCCGCCGCGCCACGTTGCTCCCAGGCAGCGGCGACACCCGCCTGTTCATCACGCCGGGCTATGCTTTCCGTGTCGTGGATGCGCTCATCACCAATTTCCACCTGCCCGAATCCACGCTGCTGATGCTGGTGTCGGCCTTCGCCGGCCGCGAGGCGGTGCTGGCCGCGTATGCCCATGCGGTGCGGCAGAAATACCGCTTCTTCAGTTACGGCGACGCCATGTTCATCACCGCATCGCCCACCGCGCGCCGCGCGCCGGAAGATCCATGACGCTGCAATTCGAGCTGCTGAAACAGCAGGGCGCCGCGCGCCGCGGCCGCATCACGCTGCCGCGCGGCATCATCGAGACGCCGGCCTTCATGCCCGTGGGCACCTACGGCACCGTGAAGGCCATGACGCCTGAAGAGCTGGAAGGCATCGGCGCGCAGATCGTGCTGGGCAACACCTTCCACCTGATGCTGCGACCGGGCACCGACATCATCCTGGCGCACGGCAGCCTGCATGGCTTCATGCACTGGCAGCGCCCCATCCTCACCGATTCGGGCGGCTTCCAGGTGTTCAGCCTCAAGGATCTGCGCAAGATCAGCGAGGAGGGCGTGCGCTTCCAGTCACCGGTGGATGGCAGTCCGGTGCGGCTGACGCCGGAGGACTCCATGGACGTGCAGCGCGCGCTGGGCTCCGACATCGCCATGTGTTTCGACGACTGCACGCCCTGGCCCGCCACCGAACAGCAGGCGCGCGATTCGATGGAGCGCTCCATGCGGTGGGCGGCGCGCTCGCATGCGCACTACTACCGCGATGCCGCGCAGGAGCCCGGCGGCCTGCCGCCGCGCGGCAATCTGTTCGGCATCATCCAGGGCGGCATGCATGCACCGCTTCGCGTGGCCTCACTCGAAGCGCTGACGAAGATCGGCTTCCCGGGCTACGCCATCGGCGGCCTGGCGGTGGGCGAACCCGAGGAGGTGCGGCTCGGCGTCATCGAGAACGTCGAACCGCTGATCCCGCGCGACCGGCCCCGCTATCTGATGGGCGTGGGCCGGCCCGAAGACCTGCTGGCCGCCGTGGCCCGCGGCGTCGACATGTTCGACTGCGTGATGCCCACCCGCCATGCCCGCAATGGCCACCTGTTCACCGCCACCGGCGTGCTGAACATCCGGAATGCCGCCCATGCCACCGACACCGGCCCGATCGACCCGGAATGCGGCTGCTACACCTGCCGGAACTACTCCCGGGCGTACCTGCGCCACCTCGACAAATGCAACGAAATCCTGGGTGCCCGGCTCAATACCCTGCACAACCTGCACTTCTACCTGGAGCTGATGCGCCAGATGCGCCAGGCCCTGGACGAGGGGCGATTTGACGTCTTCTGCCGGGAAACGCTGGCCCGGCGGGACGGCGGGGCGCCTGTGGCATAATGCGCGACCCTTTTTAGTGCCACCTCAGGTCCCCCATGAGCCTCCTGATCTCCGACGCCTACGCGCAAGCCGCGCCCGCAGCCGCCCCCAACAGCACCATGTCGCTGCTGATGCTGCCGCTGATGCTGGTGGTGTTCTATTTCCTGCTGATCCGCCCGCAGCAGAAGCGCGCCAAGGAACACCAGGCCATGCTTTCGAAGATCGCCGTCGGCGACGAGGCGGTCACCTCCGGGGGCATCCTCGGGCGCGTCACCGACGTGGGCGACAGCTTCCTCACCCTTGAAATCGCCGATGGCGTCCGTATCAAGGTGCAGAAGTCCCAGGTCTCGCAACTGGTTCCCAAGGGCACATACAAGAGCGCCTGATCCGCCATGCTGGAATTCGCCCGCTGGAAATACATCGTTGTCGTCGCGGTCACGCTGCTCGCGCTCGTCATCGCGGCGCCGAACTTCTTCGGCGAGGACATCGCGCTGCAGGTGGTGCGCAAGGACCGCGCCCCCATCAACGATGCCGGCCGCAAGAGCGTCGAGGACGCGCTGAAGGCCAAGGGCGTCGCCATCAAGGGCGACTACGTCGAAGGCGAGCGCATGGTGGTCACCTTCAACGACGTGAACGCGCAGTACGCCGCGCGTGATGCGGTGAACGAAGCGCTGAGCCAGGAATACGTCTCGGCGCTGGCGCGCGCGCCGCGCGCCCCCGAACTGTTCCGCAAGATCGGCCTGCGTCCGATGCCGCTGGGCCTCGACCTGCGCGGCGGTCTGTTCCTGCTGTACCAGGTCGACATCAACGATGCCGTGCGCCAGCTCGTCGACAGCTACGAGCAGGATTACCGCCGCGCGCTCACCGCCGCCAACATCCCCTTCGCCGACGCCAACGCGCTCACCAACGAGGCGGGCGTGGCTACCGGCGTGCGGGTCAGCTTCGCCAGCGGCGCCAATCTGGCCACCGCGCGCGAGGTCATGCAGAAGACGGTTTCCGACCTCACCTACAAGGTGAGCGACGAGGGCAGCGTGCCCTACATCGAGGCCACGCTCACGCCCGCGCAGATCACCGAGCGGCAGCGCAATGCCATCCAGCTCAACATGAACTCGCTGCGCAACCGCGTGAACGCGCTGGGTGTCACCGAGCCCGAGGTGCGCCAGCAGGGCGTCGACCGCATCTCGGTGGCGCTGCCCGGCGTGCTGAATTCCGCCGAGGTGAAGGACATCCTGGGTCGCGTTGCAACGCTGGAATTCCGCCTCACCGACACCGTCAACAACGTGCAGGACGCCATCGCCCGCGGCCGCGCGCCGGTGGGGTCGCGCATCTACTATCACCGCGGCGTGAACGGCCAGCCCGGCCAGCCCACGTTGCTCAAGCGCGAGATCATCGCCACCGGCGATCAGCTCGTCGATGCGCGCTCCACCGCCACGCAGGAAGGTCCCGCGGTGGCCATTCGCCTGAACTCGCAGGCCGGCGACGAGATGCTGCGCGTCACGCAGGCCAACCTCGGCAAGCCCATGGCCGTGGTGCTCATCGAGAAGACGCGCGAAAAGAGCTTCGTCAACGGGAAGGAAGTGGAGCGCGAGGTCACCACGCAGGAAGTGATCAGCGAGGCCACCATCCGCGGCGTGTTCAGCAACCAGTTCAACATCACCGGCCTGGGGCAGGGCGAGGCGCAGACGCTGGCGCTGCTGATGCGTTCCGGCCAGCTCGCCGCCAAGCAGTTCATCGTCAGCGAGCGGCCCATCGGTCCGTCGCTGGGCGCCGAGAACATCCGCTCCGGCGTGCGCGCGCTGATCATCGGTTCCGCGGCGCTGTTCCTGTTCATGATCTTCTACTACCACCTGTTCGGGGTGGTGGCCTCGCTGGTGCTGGCCGTGAACGTGGTGCTGCTCACCGCGCTGCTGTCGCTGCTCAAGGCCTCGCTGTCGCTGCCTGGCATCGCCGGCATCCTGCTCACCGTCGGCATGGCGGTGGACGCGAACGTCATCATCTACGAGCGCATTCGCGAGGAGCTGCGCAATGGCATGTCGCCGCAGGCATCCATCCGCGCCGGCTTCGAGAAGGCGTGGACGGCCATCTGGGATTCGAACGTCACCACCTTCATCGCCGGCCTCATCCTGTGGGTGTTCGGCACCGGCCCGATCCGCAATTTCGCCACGGTGCTGATGCTCGGCATCCTCACCTCGATGTTCACGGCCATGCTCGGCAGCCGCGCGCTGCTGACGCTGATCTACGGCGGCGCCAACAAGCCCGCGAAGCTGTCGATCGGCTGACCGCAGGGGAAACACGCACATGGAATTCTTCCACAAGGTCACCAATTTCCCCTTCATGGCCACGCGGCGCGTCTGGTACGCGCTGTCCATCGCGCTGGTCATCGCCTCCATCGCACTGTTCTTCGTGCGCGGATTGAACCTGTCGGTGGACTTCACCGGCGGCACCATTGTCGAGGCCACCTATCCGGGCACGGCCGACATCGAGAAGATCCGCGGCGCGCTCGAGGCCGCCGGCTTCCGCGAGCCCACGGTGCAGGCCTTCGGCAACTCGCACGACATCTCCGCGCGCCTGGCGCCCGAGAGCAAGTTCAGCATCGATCAGGTGCGCGAGAAGGTGACCGCGGCGCTGCAGGGCGTGGACGCAGGCGTCACCATCAAGCCGCTGGAGTTCGTCGGTCCGCAGGTGGGCGACGAGCTGCGCAACAGCGCCTTCCTCGCCATTGGCTGGACGCTGCTGCTGGTGTTCATCTACATCTGGTTCCGCTTCCACACCTGGCGGCTGTCGATGGGCGCCATCCTCGCGCTGCTGCACGACCCCATCCTGATCATCGGCTGGTTTGCGCTGTCGCAGACCCCGTTCGACCTGGCCGTGGTCGCGGCGCTGCTGGCCGTGCTCGGCTACTCGCTGAACGACACCATCATCGTGTTCGACCGCATCCGCGAGCGTTTCGAGGCCAACCGCAAGCTCGATTCGCGCCTCGCCCTCGACCAGTCGGTGAACCAGACGCTGTCGCGCACCATCATGACCAAGGTCACCACCCTCATCGTGGTGGTGGCGCTCCTGGTGCTGGGCGGCTCGGCGCTGCGCGGTTTCTCCGAAGCACTGGTGATCGGCATCCTGGTCGGCACCTATTCGTCGATCTACATCTCCTCGGCGGTGGCGCTCGACCTGGGCCTCAAGGCCGAGCACGTGTTTCCCACCGTGCGCAGCAAGGAAGTGGACAGCCTGCCCTGACGGGCGGGCCACGGCATGTTCGAGCTTCTCGCCGATCCCGCCTCCTGGATCGCGCTGGTCACGCTGTCGATGCTCGAGATCGTTCTCGGCATCGACAACATCATCTTCATTTCCATCCTGGTGGGCCGCCTGCCCGAGGCGCGGCGCGAGAAGGCGCGCATCTTGGGCCTGGCGCTCGCCATGCTCACCCGCATCGCGCTCTTGTTCTCCATCGTCTGGCTCACGCGGCTGGTCAAGCCCTGGTTCACGCTGTGGGGCGAGGAGTTCTCGGGCCGCGATCTCATCCTGATCGCCGGCGGCCTGTTCCTGATCGTCAAGAGCGTGCTCGAGGTGCACCACACGCTCGAAGGTGCCGAGGACGAACGCCGCGCGCGCATCTTCGCGAGCTTCGCGGTGATCGTGGTGCAGATCGCCATCATCGACATCGTGTTCTCGCTCGACTCGGTGTTCACCGCCGTGGGGCTGGCGTCGCCCGACCAGGTGCCCATCATGGCCGCGGCGATCGTCATTGCCATCCTGGTCATGATGCTGGTGTCCGGCCACATCTCGGACTTCGTCGAACGTCATCCCACCATCAAGATCCTGGCGCTGTCGTTCCTGGTGCTGGTGGGCCTCGCGCTGGTGGCCGATGGCTTCGGCACCCATATTCCGAAGGGCTACCTCTACTTCGCGATGGCCTTCTCGGTGGGCGTCGAGATGGTGAACCTCAGGCTCCGCAAGCTGCTCGACCGGCGGCGCGACCGCAGCGGCTGACACGGGCGAGATCCAATCGACGTGGCGCGGGTCCGCGCTGGCTATCCGGCGCGGAGCCTGCCTAGAATCCCCCAACAACCAAGGGAGCGCCCCGCATGGACTGGCGAATCAAGCCGCTCAAGCTGATCCTGGAGACGGCCGAGAAGAGGAGCCTGAAGCGCCAGCTCGGGGCATTCGACCTGACGATGCTGGGCATCGGCGCCGTGATCGGCACCGGCATCTTCGTGCTCACCGCCGTGGCCGCCAACAAGGCGGGGCCGGGCATGATGTGGTCCTTCATCATCGCCGCCGTGGTGTGCCTGCTCACCGCGCTCATCTATGCCGAAATCGCCTCGATGGTGCCGGTGTCGGGTTCGGCCTATACCTATTCGTACGCGGTGCTGGGCGAGTTCGTGGCGTGGATGGTGGGGTGGGCGCTGATCCTGGAATACGCCGTGGCCGCGGGCGCCGTGGCCGTGGGCTGGTCCGGCTACATCAACGGGTTCCTCACTGCCAGCGGCCATGGGCTGCCCATCGCGCTCACCGCCGGCCCTGCCGATACCATCACGCTGGCTGATGGCACCAAGGCGGCCGGCGGATTCAACCTGCTGGCCTGCCTGATCTCGCTGTTCGTCACCTGGCTCTTGATCATCGGCACCTCGCGCAGCGCCAAGTTCACCGCCGTCCTCGTGGTGGTGAAGGTCATTGCACTGACGGCCTTCATCTTCATCGCGCTGCCCGAGGCCAAGGCGGCCAATTTCCAGCCCATGCTGCCCAATGGCTGGGGCACGCCGCTGTCGGGCGTGGGCGTGCTGGGGGCGGCCGCATCGATCTTCTTCGCCTACGTCGGGTTCGATGCGGTTTCCACCGCTGCGGAGGAAACCCGGAATCCCAACCGCAACATCCCCATCGGCCTGATCGGCTCGCTGGTGGTCTGCACCATCTTCTACCTGCTGGTGGCCTACGCGGCCACCGGCGCCGTCGGCGCGCAGCCGGGCGGTGCACTGTCGGCATCGAAGGAGCCGCTGGCCTTCGTGCTGCGTGAGCTGGGCTGGCCCAGGATGGGCAATTGGGTGGCGGCCGCAGCCATCATCGCGTTGCCGTCGGTGGTGCTGATGATGATGTTCGGCCAGACGCGCATCCTGTTCACCATGTCGCGCGACGGGCTGCTGCCCGAGAGCCTGTCCGCCGTGCATGCGCGATTCCACACGCCGCATGTCATCACGATGATCACCGGCGTCGCGGTCGCCGCCTTCGCGGGGCTGTTCCCCGTGGGTGCGCTGGCCGACATCTCCAATTCCGGCACGCTGTTCGCCTTCTTCGTGGTGGCGCTGGGCGTGATGATCCTGAGGGTGACCGAGCCCGGACATCCGCGCGCTTTCCGCACGCCGCTGATCTGGGTGGTCGGACCGCTGGCCATGGTGGGCTGTCTGCTGCTGTTCGTCAGCCTCGGCGCCTACACCATCAAGCTGTTCTTCGGCTGGGCCGCGGTGGGGTTGGTGGTGTACTTCCTGTACAGCCGCTCGCGCAGCCATCTGGCAACCCGCGCGCAGGGGTAAGCGGCGGAAATGCCGGTCGGCATCGGCCTCGACTTCGGCACGTCGAATTCCGCGGCGGCCTGGTTCGACGGCAAGCAGTTGCATCGCGTGCGGCTGGAGGCGGGCAGTCCCATTCTGCCCACGGCCATCCATCTCGACCGCGCCTTCATGGCGCTCACCGGCAATGCGGCCATCGAGCGCTATGTCGAGGAAAACCGCGGCCGGCGCGTCGAGCTGGTGGCGGAACTCATCGGCGAATCCGCCACCAGCGTCACCGGCAACAACACCGGCGAGGATATTTCGCGCCTCGAGACGCAGCGCAACGCCATCTACGGACCGCTGTACGACCGCACGCTGCCAGGCCGGCTGTTCCTGGGGCTGAAGCGGCTGCTGGGCGACCCAGACATCGAGCGTCTGTCCGTGTTCGAGAAGCACTACCGCATCGTGGCGCTGCTCACGCCCATCCTGGCGCACATGCGCTTTGGCCTCGAGCGCGACCTGCCGCCGCCGCTGCCGGCGCTGCACGCCGGCCGTCCCGTCACCTTCGAAGGCCGCGCCGGCGCCCGCAACCACGTGGCCACGGCACGGCTCACCGAAGCCTACGAGCACGCGGGCCTGCGCATCGCGGAGTTCTATCCCGAGCCCGTCGCCGCCACGCTGAGCTGGCTGCAGGGAACGCAGCGCCGCCGGGAGGGCACCGCGCTGACGGTGGACTTCGGCGGCGGCACGCTCGACCTTGCCGTGGTGCGCTTCGACAGCGGCAGCTTCGAGGTGCTCGCCACACATGGCATGGCCCTGGGCGGCGATCGCATCGATCAGCTCATCTTCGAGCACATGCTGTTCCCGGAACTGGCCAGGGGCGAACGCTGGGTGCGCGAGGTGGACGGTCGCGTCATCGACACGCTGTTTCCCTTCCACGAGTTCGAGGCCGGTCTCATCAACTGGCAGACCACCTTCCTGCTGAACCAGAACCAGTTCCGCCACATGGTGGTCGACCGCATCGCGGCGGGCGACGTGGCGGCCGAGAAGTTCCAGCGGCTGCTCGACCTGATCACCTTCAACTACAGCTACAACTGCTTCCAGGCGATACGGCGCGCGAAGGTGGAACTGTCATCCCGGGAGCGCACTTCCATCGATATCCCGGAGCTGAACCTGACGGTGCCATTTTCGCGCGCGCAGCTCGACGCCATCCTGGCACCGGTGCTGGCCCGAACGCGGGAGTGCGTCGACACCGTGCTGGCACGCGCCTGCCGCACGGCCGGTGAAATCGATGTGGTGATCCGCACCGGTGGCACATCGGAAATCGTCGCGGTGCGCGAGCTGCTGGAATCCCTGTTCCCGCAGCGGGTGGAAGGACATGACCCCTTCACCAGCGTGGCCTGCGGGCTCGCCATAGCGAGCTATCACGGCCACCGGTGCCGGCTGGACTGATCCGGGCGACTGCTCAGCGCGACACGGCTCAGCGCGGCACGGCCTTCGCGTACACCTCGATCTGCGCCACATCCGACCAGCCGCCAGGCCCGTGTCCGCTGCCGGGCACCAGGTCCGCAAAGCCGATCTCGTCCACGCGCGAAAGATCGACCTTGTCGAGCACGAGGCCGGTGGTGACCACGCGCGCGATGTCGAGCTTCATCCAGCGCACGTCGGAGAAGGAAATTTCGTTCACCAGCCAGTCGCGCGTGGAACCCTGCGCCACATCGCCCACCAGCCAGGTGCCGTCGGCCAGCTTCACCAGCGGATGCACCTGATGGAAGCCGGACATCTTTGTGTTCCAGCGGATGCGGGCGAGCCCGGTGAGGTCGGCGTACTGGGACTTGTGCTTCAGCGTGGCCGCGCAGGGCGTGGTGCACATGCCCGTCCACAGATGCGTGGGATTGGTTTCATCGCCGGGTGCGCCGGTGAGCAGGATTTCCCCGGCCGGCACGTGCAGGGTCAGCTCGAGATCGGGGTTGCCCACCGAGCCTGCATCCACCGGATGCTCGCCGCCCTTGGCGGATTGCTTCCATTCCTCGCGCAGGAACAGTGCCGGACGCTGCGGCTTCGGTGCAGGCGCTGCGCCAGGTGTGCCGCCAGCGGCAGGTGGGGCGGCAGGCAGCCCGGTGGTCGGCAGCGTGCCGGCGGCCAGCGTCAACAGAGCCGCCACGATGGATCGTGATTTCATGATGCCCCCCGGCATTCGTTGTTGTATCGACAGCGTAGGCGCGCCGGCGCGGACGGGCAAGCGCCCGGCGGTTCAGAGGGGCAGGCCCGCCCAGCCGTAGATTTCGCGGCACAGTGCATCGACGGTTTCGGGCCTGTCCTCGCCGGCAAGGTCATCGCGCACGGTGAAGCCGCCCTGCGCCAGCACGAACGACATGAACCGGTAGGACTTGCGATACCCCGCCACATCGGCGGCGGTGACGGGCACGGCTTCGCCCGGAACCTGCGCGAACAGCTCGTCGCGCAGGTAGAACACCTCGAAGGAACTGAGCCGCCACTGGCCCTGGCGCAGCTCCGCGCGGTAGAACACGCGCGCATGGCTCGACAGCAGCAGCGACACGCCGCGCGCCTCGGACGGAATGTCGATGGTCAGGGCCAGCGTCGCCACCGCCCGCGTGCCGTTGACGCGCACCGACACCGGCCCCAGCCGATGCTTGGCCAGCACGCCGCGGCTGGCCATGCCGCGCGAGGCGTCGACGAAGTCATGCGCATTGCCCTGGAACCAGCTGATGCGCACCTGCGCGTCGGGATGGAAGCAGGCCTTCATGCGCTCCCAGCGCCCCATGTCGCGGCACTCGCGCTCCGCGAGCACCAGCTGCGTGATGGCGCTGACATGCGCGGCCTCGGCGATCGACCCCGCGGAAGCCGCGGCGATTTCTTCCTGCGGCATGGATCAGCCCGCGCGGTTCTCGCGCAGCTCGTCGGTGAGATGCGGCGCCAGGATCTCGAGCAGTTCGTTGAAGACGCGCGGGTTGCCGGCGACGATGTTGCCGTTCTGCTTGTATTCCCCGCCGTCGAGCGTGCCGACGAGGCCGCCGGCCTCGCGGATCAGCAGCGTGCCGGCGGCGGTATCCCAGGCCTTGAGTCCGATCTCCCAGAAGCCGTCGGTGCGGCCCGCGGCCACGTAGGCCAGGTCGAGCGCCGCCGAGCCCGGCCGGCGCAGGCCGGAGGCGCGCTGGATCACGGCCTTCATCATCGCCATGTAGGGATCGAGCAGGTGCAGGTTGTCGCGATAGGGGAAGCCCGTGCCGATCAGCGCGCCATCCAGCGTGCGCTGGCGGCTGACGCGCAGCCGGCGATTGTCGACAAAGGCGCCGGCGCCGCGCGTGGCGGTGAACAGTTCCTGGCGCATGGGGTCGTAGACCACCGCGTGTTCCATGCGGCCGCCCATCTGGCAGGCGATCGACACCGCGAAGGTGGGAAAGCCGTGCATGAAGTTGGTGGTGCCATCCAGCGGATCGATGATCCACACGATGTCGCCTTCGCCGCTGGCGCCACTTTCCTCGGCCAGGAAGGCATGGTGCGGGTAGGCATCGCGCAGCGTCTCGATGATGGCCGCTTCCGCCGCCAGGTCGATGCTGGTGACGAAGTCGTTCAGGCCCTTCGAGGCGGTTTCCATGCCTTCGAAGCGCGCAAGTCCCCGCACGATGATGTCGCCGGCGCGGCGGGCGGCCTTCACGGCGGTGTTCAGATAGGGATGCATGACGGGCACCGGAAACGGGGCGCGCTAGAATAGCACCTTGCTTCCCATCCGCTTCGTACTGGTCGATACATCACACCCCGGCAACATCGGGGCGGTGGCGCGCGCCATGAAGAACATGGGGCTGCATGACTTGTGGCTGGTGAATCCGCGCGATTTCCCCAATCCAGAGGCCACGGCGCGGGCGTCGGGCGCCGACGATGTGCTGGCCGCGGCGCGCGTGGTGGCATCGCTGCCGGAGGCAATCGCCGACTGCGGTCTGGTGCTGGGCACGACAGCGCGCACGCGCGAGCAGCATTTTCGCGTGCTCGAGGCGCGCGCAGCCGGCGAGCGCATCGTGGCCGAGGCGCACAAGGGGCCGGTGGCCGTGCTGTTCGGCACCGAGCGCTTCGGCCTTTCCAACGAACACCTGCTCACCGTGCACGCACTGCTGCGCATTCCGGCGAATCCCGCATATGAGTCGCTGAACATCGCGATGGCGGCGCAGCTCATTGCGTATGAAATCCGCATGGCGCAGCACCAGCCCGGCGATGCGGTGCCGGAGCGCGATGCGCCGCTGGCCAGCGGCGAGCAGATGGAGCAGTTCTACGACCATCTGTCGCGCGTGATGGAAGAAACCAACTTCCGCGACCGTACGCAGAGCGGCACGCACCTCATGGGTCGCATCCGCCGCATGTTCAATCGCGCCGAACTCGACGGCAACGAAGTGAACATCCTGCGCGGCATTCTCAGCGCGGTGCAGAACCGGCGCCGGCGGGCGGGCCCGGCCGAAACCCCGGGCGCCGACGGCAATGGGCGCTGAGTCCGCCCCCATCTACCTCGATCACGCCGCGACCACGCCTGTCGATCCCCGCGTGATCCGGCGCATGGCCGATGTGCTGGCGCTGCCGCTGGGCAATGCAGCGGCCGTGCATGCGCCGGGGCGTGCCGCGCACGAACTGGTGGAGGCCTCGCGCGCGCAGGTGGCCGCGCTGATCGGCGCTGCAGCCGAAGACATCGTCTTCACCTCCGGCGCCACCGAATCCAACAATCTCGCCATCACCGGCACGGCGCGGCTGGCGCTGCAGCGCGGTGCGAAGCCTCACATCGTCACGCTGGCCACCGAGCACAAGTCGGTGCTCGAACCTGTTCGCGCCCTGCAGGCGCAGGGCGTGCCGGTGAGCATCCTGCGGCCCGGCCATGACGGCCTGCTCGATCCCGAGGTGCTGTCGGCCGCGCTGCGGCCCGACACCGCGCTGGTGTCGCTGCTGCACGTGAACAACGAGACCGGCGTTGCGCAGGATGTGGCCGCCTTGTCCGCAGTCTGCCGCGCGCGCGGCGTGCCGCTGCACCTGGACTGCTGCCAGAGCGCGGGCAAATTGCCCGTGGCGGCGAATGATGTGGCGCTGCTGTCCTGCACCGCGCACAAGCTGGGCGGCCCGCAGGGCATTGGCGCGCTGTATGTATCGCCCGCGCATCGTGGACGCCTCGCGCCGCAGATGCTGGGCGGCGGCCACGAACGCGGGTTGCGCGCCGGCACGCTGGCCGTGCACCAGATCGCGGGCTTCGGCCTCGCCGCCGAACTTGCCGCCTCCCGGCGCGCCGCGGAGTCGCAGCGTCTGGCCGCGCTGCGCGACCGGCTCTGGGCGGGCCTGTCGCGATTGCCGGGCGTGCTGCGGAATGGTCATGCCACGGCTCGCGCGCCGCACATCCTCAATGTCAGCTTCGAGGGCATAGAGGGTGAAAGCCTGTTCGCGGCGCTCCCAGAGCTGGTGCTCTCTACCGGTTCCGCCTGCAATTCCCGCAGCGCCGAACCTTCGTTCGTGCTGCGTGCGCTGGGGCGCGACACCGAGCTCGCGCAGGGATCGCTGCGTTTCAGCCTGGGCCATGACACCACCGAGGCCCACATCGATGCGGCGCTCGATGCGGTGCGGCGCGCTCATGCGGTGCTGAGCGGCCTGTCGCCGGCCCGACCGCTGCCGCTGGCGGGGTGGTCCGGGAACGACGGCACGCAGCTTTGGGTGGGTGAGGGCGGCGCGCAGCGGCTGGGCGCCTGGGTGCGCATTGCGGCGCGGGTCGAGGGCGGACAGATCCGCGAGGCACGCTGCCAGGTCTATGGCTGCCCGCACACCCAGGCCGCCTGCCGCCTGGTCTGTGGCCAGCTCCTCGGCCTCGCGCCGGGCATTTCACCCGGCACACCGCAGCATTGGCTTCAGGCCGTGAACGGGCCGGTTGAAAAACTCGGCCGGATGCTCATTATCGAGGATGCAATCCGCGCACTGCAGAGCACGCCATGGCCATCTCGCTGACCGCCGCTGCCGCCGACCGCATCCAGAAGTTCATCGCCTCGCGAGGCCGCGGCATGGGCCTCAAGCTGGGGGTGCGCAAGACCGGCTGTTCGGGCTTCGCCTACGTGGTCAACTATGCCGACGAGGTGGCCCCGCAGGACCTGGTCTTCGAGGATCGGGGCGTCAAGGTCTATGTCGACCCCGAAAGCCTGCCGCTGATCGACGGCACCACCGTGGACTTCGTCAAACAGGGCCTGAACGAGGCCTTCCGCTTCCAGAACCCGAACATCAAGGGCGAATGTGGCTGCGGGGAGAGTTTCGCCGTCTAACCCCCGGTAAAATGGGGTAAAATCCGGCCCTTTTTAGCCCAAGCCGGAGAATCGCAGTCATGGCGCTCGAGCGCACTTTTTCGATCGTTAAACCCGATGGCGTCGCCCGCAACCTGATCGGCGAGGTCTATCGCCGCTTCGAGGCCGCCGGCCTCAAGATCGTCGCCGCCAAGCTCGTGCAGCTCTCGAAGGCCGAGGCCGAAGGGTTCTACGCGGTGCACAAGGCGCGCCCCTTCTTCAATGACCTGGTCAAGTACATGACCTCCGGGCCCGTCGTGCTGCAGGTGCTGGAAGGCGAGAATGCGGTGCTGAAGAACCGCGAGATCATGGGCGCCACCGATCCCAAGAAGGCCGACAAGGGCACCATCCGTGCCGACCTTGCCCAGAGCATCGAGGCCAACACCGTGCATGGTTCGGATTCTGCCGAAAACGCCGCCATCGAGATCGCGTACTTCTTCGCGCAGACGGAAATCCACAGCCGCTGAGGCGGCGTCGGACCTGTGAATGACTGACGCGCGCATCAACCTGCTGGGCCTTACCCGTCCCGAACTCGAAGCCTGGTGCGTCGAGCGGGGCGGCAAGGCCTTTCGCGCGCGCCAGTTGTTCCAGTGGATATACAAGCGCGCCGAAACCGATTTCGGCGCGATGACCGACCTCGCGAAGGATTTCCGCGCGCAGCTCGCCGAGGTGGCCGAGATCCGCCTGCCGGAAATCCTCACGCGCCAGGATGCGGCCGACGGCACCGTGAAGTGGATGCTGAAGGCCGACAATGCGCAGGGTTTCGCCGGTCAGGGCATAGAAATGGTCTACATCCCGGAGGAGGGCCGCGCCACGCTGTGCATCTCCTCGCAGGTGGGATGCGCGATGGACTGCAGCTTCTGCTCCACGGCCCAGCAGGGCTTCAACCGCAACCTGTCCACGGCGGAGATCGTGGGCCAGGTGCTGCTCGCGCAGCGCGAGCTGGGTTTCAAGGCCGGCGACGACCGCCTCATCAGCAACGTGGTGCTGATGGGCATGGGCGAACCGCTGGCGAATTTCCGCAACGTGGTGCCGGCGATGCGCATCCTGCTCGACGAGCTGGGCCTGGATTTCTCGCGCCGCCGGCTGACGCTTTCGACCAGCGGTCTGGTGCCGCAGATCTACAAGCTGGCCGAAGAGAGCAATGTCGCACTCGCGGTGTCGCTGCACGCGCCCGACGACGAGCTGCGCAATCAACTGGTGCCCATCAACCGGCGCCACAACATCGCCGAATTGCTCGAGGCCTGCTGGGCCTACATCGACGAGGCCAATGGCCGCAGCATCACCTTCGAATACGTGATGCTCGATGGCGTGAACGATTCGCCGGCGCAGGCGCGCGCGCTGGCGCGGCTGCTGAAGGGGCATCCGGCCAAGGTGAACCTCATCCCCTTCAATCCTTTCCCGGGCACGCAGTACCGCAGGTCGCGGCCCGAAGTCATCAGGGCCTTCCTGGACCAGGTGCTCAAGGGCGGTGTCATGGCGACGATCCGGAGAACACGCGGCGACGACATCGATGCGGCCTGCGGGCAGCTCGTCGGCAAGGTCATCGATCGCACCACGTCCCGACTGGGCAGCAAGGTGCCGGCAGCCTCGGCGGTGTCGTCGTGAGCGCGCGCGTTGGCGCTGTCCTTGGCGCGGGCATCGCGATCGCGCTGCTGTCGGGCTGTGTTGCCACGCATTCCAACGGTCGTCCCATCGACCAGAAGGAAGCAGCGCGCGCCAACATGCAGCTTGGCGTGGCCTATCTTCGCCAGGGCAATGTCGCCCAGGCCAAGGAAAAACTCGAGAAGGCCGAGAAGCAGGATCCGAGAAGCCATGAGGTGCAGTACGCGCTGGCGCTGTTCAGCGAGCGCATGAGCCAGCCCGCCGACGCCGACCGCCACTACCAGTCGGCGCTGAAGCTGGCGCCGAACAACGCCGAGGTGTCCAACGCCTATGCGGTGTTCCTGTGCCGTTCGGGCAAGGTCGACCCCGCGCAGCGCCTGTTCGAGGACGTGGTGAAGAACCCGCTGTACGGCACGCCCTGGGTGGCCGCCACCAACGCGGCGGTGTGCCTGCGTTCCGACAAGCGCAATGCCGATGCCGTGCCCTGGCTGGAGCGGGCCATCGCGCAGCGCCCGGACTACTACCCCGCAGTGGTGGAGCTGGCCGACCTGTACATCGCGGGCAATGAGCCGCAGAAGGCGCGCGTCGTGGTCGACAAATTCCTCTCCATCGGCCGCAAGTCCGCCGATGTGCTGCTGGTGGGCGTGCGCGCCAGCATGGCGCAGGGCGATCGCGCCGCGGCCGATGTCTATGCACGGCTGCTGCGCCGTGACTTTCCCAACACGCCGGCCGCCGGCGCTCTGCAGCAGCTGTTGCAGGGCACGCCCGCGCCGGGGCAGAAGCAGCCATGACCGACGCCGCCGCCATCGGACAGACGCTGCGCACCGCGCGGGTGGCCACCGGCCTTGACGTGAACCAGGCCGCCGAGCGGCTGCACGTCGACGCCGCCGTGATCGAAGCGCTGGAAGAGGGCCGCTTCGCGGCGCTGGGCGCACCGGTGTTCGTGCGCGGCCACCTGCGCCGCTACGCGGAACTGCTCGGCGAACCCGACGCACCGCTGCAGGCGCGCTACGCGGCGCTGCAGGAATCATCGATCACGCCCGACCTGACGCAGGTGAGCACCAGCGTCGTGCCCGTGCTGCCGCGCCATACGCGCCGCTGGCCGCTGATCCTGCTGGCGCTGGTGCTGGTGCTGGCGATTGCCGTCTGGTGGGCCTTGAGGTCCTCCCCTAAATGAGCAAGGCCGGTCTCGCCGCGGTTCGCGGCATGAACGATGTGCTGCCCGCCGAAATCGGCGCCTGGCAGCACCTGGAGCGCATCACCCGCGAGCTGTTCGCAGCCTATGGCTACGAGGAATTGCGCGTGCCCGTGGTCGAGCAGACCACGCTGTTCAAGCGCTCCATCGGCGAGTTCACCGACATCGTCGAGAAGGAGATGTTCACCTTCACCGAGGCCGACGGCGAAAGCCTCACGCTGCGGCCGGAGGCCACCGCCGGCATCGCGCGCGCGGCCATCACCAATGGCCTGTTGCGCGGCGCGCGGCTGAAGCTGTGGACGGCCGGCCCCATGTTCCGCCACGAGCGGCCGCAGGCCGGCCGCTACCGGCAGTTCACGCAGATCGACATCGAGGCGCTGGGCTTCGCAGGTCCCGACATCGACATCGAGATGATCGCGATGACCGCGCGGCTCTGGAAGCAGCTCGGCATCAGCCGCGTGCAGGTGAAGCTCAATTCGCTGGGCACGCCGGATGCGCGCCGCGCCTACCGCGAGCAGCTCGTCGCGTATTTCACGCAGCACGCGGCCACGCTCGATGCCGACAGCCAGCGCCGGCTGGGCGGCAATCCGCTGCGCATCCTCGACAGCAAGAATCCGGCGATGCAGGCCGTCATCAGCGGCGCACCGCTGCTCACCGAGCATCTCGACGTGGAATCGCGCGAGCACTTCGATGCGCTGTGCGCCACGCTGGCCGCGATGAATATTCCCTACATGATCGACCCGCGCTTGGTGCGCGGCCTCGACTACTACTCGCGCACCGTGTTCGAATGGGTCACCGATGCGCTGGGTTCGCAGAACGCCATCTGCTCCGGCGGCCGCTATGACGGGCTCATCGACCAGTTGGGCGGCGAGCACACGCCGGCCATCGGCTGCGCCATGGGCGTGGAGCGCGTGGTGGCGCTGCTGCGCCAGACCGGTCAGGAATTCAACCGCGCCGCGCCGCATGCCTATGTGGTGGCAAGCGGCGACCGCGCCACGCGCGTCGGCCTCGCGCTGGTGGAATCGCTGCGCGACCAGTTGCCGGCGCTGCGCTTCGAGATGAACCAGGGCGGCGGCAATTTCAAGGCGCAGTTCCGCCGCGCCGACCGCAGCGGTGCGCCGCTGGCGCTGATCCTGGGCGACAACGAGCTTGAACGCGGCGTGGCCGCGCTCAAGCCCCTGCGGCAGGAAGGTGGGCAGCAGGAGGTTCCGCTGGCGGAACTTGCCGCCCGCATTCCGGCCATACTGACGACACTGAACGGATAGGGGTGGAGCGTGGAACTGCTGTCGGAAGAAGAACAATGGGAATCGCTGAAGCGCTGGCTTCGGGAAAACGTGCCCTTCATCCTGGGCCTGGTGGCCGTGGGACTCCTGGCCGTGTTCGGCTGGCGCTGGTGGCAGGGCCGCGAGAACAACGACGCGCTGGAAGCCAGCGCCTCGTACCAGCGCATCCTGTCCACTTTCGAGTCCGGCAAGATGGAAGACGCGCTGTCGCAGGTGGAAGCCCTGCGCACGCAGCACCCGAAGTCCGGCTACGTGGCCGCGGCGGATCTGGCCGCGGCCAAGATATTCGTGCTGAACAACGATCTCGACAAGGCCGCGCAGCGGCTCGAGCGCGTGATGAAGGAAACCCCCGATGCGCAGCTCGAGCCCATCGCGAGGCTGCGCCTGGTGCGCGTGCTCACCGCGCAGGGCCAGTACGACAAGGCGCTGGCCACGCTGGGCAATGAGGATCGCGGTCGCCACCAGCCCGCCTATCTCGAAGCCCGCGGCGATGTGCTGCTGGCCCGCGGCGATCGCATGGGCGCCCTGGCCGCCTACGAGGCCGCGAAGAAGCTGATGCCCGCCTCGCAGGCCGCCGTCAGCGGCGTGGGCGAGCTGCTCGACCTGAAGATCAACGATCTGCGCGCAACCACCACCACCGGGTCCACCGCCAAGCCATGAAGTCATTCCCCGCCTTCGTCCGTGGCACGCTGGTGCTTGCGGGCCTCGCGCTGCTCGCCGCCTGCAACTCCAGCAACAAGAAGCCCGACGCACCCGCGAAGCTCGAGGACTTCAAGCCGACGGCGCAGGTGCAGAAGCTCTGGAGTGCCAGCGTTGGCGGTGGCAAGCCCAAGCTGCGGCTGGGACTGGACGTGGCCCTCCAGGACGGGCGCGTGTTCGCCGCGGGCTACAACGGCGACGTTGCCGCCTTCGACGTGAAGAACGGCAAGCGCCTGTGGATCACCGACACGAAGCTGCAGCTCACCGGTGGGCCCGGCGTCGGCGCGGGTCTGGTGGTCGCGGGCGCCCGCTTCGGCGACCTGGTGGCGCTCGACGCCGCCACCGGGACGCGCAAGTGGCACACGCGCATCAACAGCGAAATCCTCTCCGCGCCGCTGGTCACCGCGCAGCATGTGCTGCTGCGCACGGTCGACGGCCGCGTGTCCTCGTTCAGCACCGCCGATGGCAAGCTGGAATGGAGCGCCGAGCAGCAGGTGCCCCGGCTGTCGCTGCGTGGTGTCAGTGTTCCCGCAGTGACGGCCGAAGCGGTCATCGCCGGGTTCGACAATGGCAAGGTGATGGCGTTGCAGCAGCGCAATGGCGACACCATCTGGGAAGCCACCGTCGCGCCGCCCTCGGGCCGCTCGGAACTCGACCGCCTGGTCGACATCGACGCCGCGGTGAAGACCATCGGCAACGACATCTATGCCGTCACCTTCCAGGGCAAGGTCGCCCGCATCGACATGGAGACCGGCCAGATCCAGTGGTCGCGCGACATGTCCAGCTACTCCGGCATGGCCTTCGATGACGACGGCCTGTACGTCACTTCATCGCAGGGCAGCCTGGTGAAGATCGGGCGGCGCACCGGCGTCGAGATGTGGAAGGTCGACTCGCTGCACAACCGCCGGCTTTCTCCGCCAGCCGTGGTGGGCAACCTCGTGGCCACTGCCGATCTCAAGGGCATCGTGCATTTCTTCGACGCGGCCACCGGTGCCCTGGCGGCGCGCGTGAAGACCAGCGGCGATCGTGTCACCGCGGCGCCGGTGGTGAGCGGCGACACCATCATCTTGATGGATACCGAAGGCAAGCTTTCCGCCCTGCGCGTGGTGGCGGCCGGCAAGTAGCCGGCCGGCGGAAATCACCACCATGTTGCCGATCGTAGCGCTGGTCGGTCGGCCCAACGTCGGCAAGTCAACGCTGTTCAACACGCTCACCGGCACGCGCGACGCCATCGTCGCCGACGTGCCCGGCGTCACGCGCGACCGGCAGTATGGCTACGCGCGCGGCGGCGACACACCCTGTGTGGTGGTCGACACCGGCGGACTGGTCAGCAAGCCCAAATCCACCGTCGAGCAGCAGATGCGTGCGCAGACCGAACGCGCCATCGAGGAGGCCGACCGGCTGGTGCTGGTGGTGGATGGTCGCGCCGGCCTCACCACCGAGGACATCGCCGTCGCGAAGCTGCTGCATCGCTCGGGCAAGCCGGTGGTGCTGGCCATCAACAAGGCCGAGGGGCTGGATCCGGGTGTCGTGGCCTCCGAGTTCCACCGACTGGGTTTCGGCACCACCTATCCCGTGGCGGCCGCCCACGGTCAGGGTTGCCAGGCGCTGCTCGATGCTGCGCTGGCGGGTCTCGAGCCCGAGGCCGCGGGCACGGAGGAACATGACGATTCCATCCGCATCGCCGTCATCGGTCGGCCCAACGTGGGCAAGTCCACGCTGGTGAACCGGCTGATCGGCGAGGAGCGGGTGATCGCCACCGACCTGCCGGGCACCACGCGCGATTCCATCTTCGTGCCCTTCGAGCGCGATGGCCGCAAGTTCACGCTCATCGATACCGCCGGCGTGCGCCGTCGCGCCAAGGTCACCGATGCGGTAGAGCGCGCCAGCGTGGCCAAGAGCCTGCAGGCCATCGAGGCCGCGCATGTGGTGGTGCTGGTGCTCGATGCGCACGAGGGCATCGCCGAGCAGGATGCCTCCGTGCTGGGCCTGGCGCTGCAGCGGGGCAGGGCGCTGCTGCTGGCCATCAACAAATGGGATGGCATCCCGATGGACCAGCGCGAGGCCGTGCGCAGCGGCATCGCGCTCAGGCTCGATTTCGTGCCCTTCGCGCCGCAGCTTTTCATCTCGGCGCGTCATGGCACCGGCGTCGGCGAACTCGCCGCCGCAGCGGTGCGTGCCTACGACGCCTCGATGCGCGAGATGCGCACACCGCAGCTCACCCGCGTGCTGGAAAAAGCCATGGAAGCGCACCAGCCGCCGCTGGTGAAAGGCCGGCGCATCAAGCTGCGTTATGCGCACCAGGGCGGACGCAATCCGCCACGCATCGTGATCCACGGCAACCAGACCGAGGCCACGCCCGACGCCTACCGCCGCTATCTGTCCAACACCTTCCGCCAGGCTTTCGACCTCTATGCCTGCCCGGTGGTGCTGGAGCTGCGCGGCGATGCCAATCCCTTCAGTCGCCGCGAGAAGCGCGACGCCGTGGCACGCAAGGATGCAGCGCGGAAGAAAGGCGGCCAGGCCAATGTCGCCAGGCGGGCGCCGCGCAAGAAGGTGGCTGCCGGCAAACCCGGCGGCAAGCGGCCGGGCCGCTGAGCATAGTCAGCGTTTCGCGGCAGGCGCCGGCAGGAACAGCGCGGGATCCACCGAGGCGCCATTCAGCAACACGCCGAAGTGCAGGTGCGGGCCGGTGACCCGGCCCGTGGCACCCACCTTGCCGACCAGTTGCCCCGCCTTGACGACGTCGCCCGCCTTCACGTCGAAGGCCGACAGATGGCAGTACATCGTGATGAACCCCTGCCCATGGTCGATGAGCACGTTGTTGCCGTTGAAGAAGTAATTTCCCACGTCGACCACGATGCCATCGGCGGGCGCGCGGATCGGCGTGCCGGTGCCGGCCGCGATGTCCATGCCCGAATGCGGATTGCGCGACTGGCCATTGAACACGCGCCGCGATCCGAAGGTGTCCTGTCGCACGCCCGGCACCGGGACCTGCAACGAATAGGTAGCCGGCGCCGCCGCGGTGAACGAGTCGTAGATCGCCCGCAGGTGAACCTGCTCCTTGTCCACGCGCGCAGCGTCCTCCGGCGAAAGGTCCACCTGCCGCTGCGGCACCTTGAGCTGCTGCTCGCGGTATTTCTTCGGCAGCACCTTGAAGGCGATGCTGCGCGCGCCCGCGGCGTCGCGAACCTGCAGCCGCTGCGTTCCGGCCTCCACCGACAAGGCGATGCCCACGATGGCCTTGCGCCGCGCGCCATCCACCACCGTGGCCACGCGCCTGTCGCCAAGGAAGACCTGCGGCTCCGCCCCTTCCGCCGATCCCACATCGACGATGGCGACGCCGCCGGGTACGGCATTGGCGCGCGGAAGTGCCGCACTAGCACCAAGCGGAAGCGCCAGCGATAACAACCACCAGCCAAGACGTCCCCGGATCATTGCCATGAAGGTGCCTGTGTACATAAGCTGTTCGGAGTCCGAAGCGGACTGAAGTGCCCGGCTCATATTAATTCTTCAGAGGGGCGGGCGCTGGACAAGGGGGGGAGGCCGGCGCGGTCCACGTGGCGCCGGTTGCCCTGGTTTGCAGTGAATCAGGAGACATACATGACTTCGAGGATGAATCTGGTTTCCATGGCGGTGGCCATGGCATTGGCGCCCGCGGCATTCGCTGCCGCGCCCGCGCAGGAGAAGGACACCACGCTGGATGAAGTGATCGTCACGGCGCAGTTCCGGCAGGAAAACCTGCAGGATACGCCGCTGTCCATCACGGCCGTGAGCGGTGAGCAGCTGGAGAAGCAGGGCCTCACCAATGTCGAAGATCTGGGTCTCGTCGTGCCCAATGCCAGCATCCGGCCGCTGAGCGGATTCAGCGGCCCGACGGCTTCGATCGGCATGCGCGGCGTGCAGACCACCGAGTTCATCTACACCACCGACCCCGGTGTCGGCGTGTACATCGATGACATCTACCACGGCACGCTGACCGGCGGCGCCATCGACCTGCTCGACCTGGAACGTGTGGAAGTGCTGCGCGGTCCGCAGGGCACGCTGTTCGGCAAGAACAGCCTCGGCGGCGCCATTCGCCTGATCTCCAAGCAGGCCAAGGGTGACGACACGGGCAGCATCGAGGCCACTTACGGCACATCGAACCGCCTGGACCTGCGCGGCACCTACGACTTCGGCATCACCGACAAATTCTTCATGCGCGTCACCGGCGTATCCAAGCGCATCGACGGCTATCAGGATGTGCTGGATTTCCCCTGCGAAATGCGCCGACGCGGCACGCCGGCGCTGGCCGGCACGCTGCCCTCGCTGGTGCCTTCGAACCGAGAGCAGGCGGGCAATTGCAAGATCGCCGAGCGCGGCGGCTCGCACACCGACGGTGGACGCGTGGCGTTGCGCTATCTGGCCAGCGATGACCTGGAACTGAGCCTGTCGGCCGACTACACCAACTCCTTCGCCGATGGCCAGCCGGATTCCAAGCTCACACGGCATGCGTCGAGCAATTTCTTCAACAATCTTTACAGCAACAACGTCATCTTCCCGAAGTACGGTGTGCGCTTCACCGCCGACGACCGCTTCCTCACCGGCGATCCGTTCACCACTTACGCTTATCCGGTGGACCCTGTGGGCGGCAAGGCCTTCCCGCCCGGTTCCTACACCACCGCCTGGGGCGGCCTGGGCAAGCTGCAGTACCGCATCAATGACGGGCTGCGCCTCGACGTGATCGCCGGCTATCGCACCTACGAGAGCGACTGGATGGCCGACGGCGACCAGATGCCCATCGACCTGAACCATACCTACAACCTGCAGGGTCACTGGCAGAAGACCATCGAGGCACGCCTGTCGGGCGAGGCTTTCGAGAAGAAGTTCGAGTGGACGGCGGGTGCCTACCGCTACGATGCCAAGTCGCGGCTGGGCGGCTACGTCACGCTGCCGGCCTTTGCCGCGATCCTGCCGGACTTCAACGAGAACGATCACTTCACCACGAAGAGCAACTCGGCCTTCGTGCATGGCATCTACCACTTCACGGAAGCCTTCTCGTTCACCGGCGGCCTGCGCTACACCGACGAGAAGAAGACCTACCAGTTCGATCACAGCCCCTATCTGGCCGTGAGCACGCCGCTGCGATACGGCTCCAGCCATACCGACTGGAAGGCGGGTCTGGACTACCGCTTCAATGAGCAGGTGATGGTCTATGCCTCTGCGGCCACGGGCTTCCGTTCCGACGGGTCCCAGCCGCGGCCCTTCACGCCGGGCCAGCAGAAGGAAACCGTGCCGGCCGAGGAGCTGACCAACTACGAAGTCGGCATGAAGATGGATCTGCTGGATCGCAAGCTGCGCGTGAACGTGGCGTTGTTCCAGGACAACTACGATCCGCGCGTGGTGCTGTCGCCGGGCACGCAGTGCAACTTCCCGAGCAATCCCGATCCGGGCCCGGTGTTCCGCGGCCTGACGGGCAGCACCTGTCCGGCAGGTACTGAAGTGGGCAATTCGACGAGCAAGACCGGTTCGCCCTGGTTTGCCTATGCCAGCGCACCCGGCAAGGACCGTGGCGCGGAAGTGGAGATCACCGCCTCGCCGACGCAGGACTGGTCGATCAACGCCTCGATGGGTCTGTTCGACTTCAAGTCGGACGCTCCGAAGACGGTGGCCAATTCGGCTGGACAGCAGGTGCCCAACAACGTCTACGTCGATCCGAGCTTCAAGGTGCAGGCGAAAATGTCCGGCAGCCTCGGCATGCAGTACAGGCTGTCGGCCTTCAATGGCAGCCTCACGCCGCGATTCGACTGGTTCTTCCAGGGCAGCCGCAGCAATGGCAACGCCTACCTGCCGCAGTTGCCAGGCAGTGCCAATAAGGTGCCGGCGTATGGTGTCGTGAATGCCCGCGTCACCTATGTGCCGGAAGGCGGCAAGTGGGAGATGGCGGTCTCGGCAGACAACCTGTTCGACAAGTTCTACTGGTACCAGCTCGCCGCGGAGCGCAGCAACATCGATGGATCCTTGACGGACAACCGCACCGGTTCCCCGGGTCGCGGGCGTGAGATTGCGGTGACCTTCCGCCGCAACTTCAACTGACCTCAACCCGCTTCGCGGGTTTGGCCAGGGCGTGGGTCGAAAGACTCACGCCCTTTTTTTCAGCGTATGCTTGCCGTCATGCGCCGACGGTCATTTGCTCTGCTGGTGCTGACGCTGGTTCCTGCCCTGTGCATCCGCGCGGCCGAAGAGGCGCGGCCCGAGCCCGATCCCATTGGCACCTGGCGCGGAGAGCTGGATTCGGGTGAGGACGGCGCGAAGAAGCCCTTGAAGGTCACGCTGCGCATCCGGCGGGACAAGGGCGGTCCGCTCACCGCCCTGATCGATGGTCTGCCTGCCATCACCGGCGCCGTGAGTGTGCAGAACCTGATCCTGGTCGAGGACGTGCTCAGCTTCCAGGTGCCGCAGGCCAAAGGACGGTACGCCGGCAGTTTCTATGGCGATTCGCTGCGTGGCACCTGGTCGGAAGGCGACGCCTCCCGTCCGCTCATTTTCCACCGCGATTAGCATCTTCGCTGGCGGCCAGCACCTGCGCGCGAATCCTGCCGCGCGCCACGCGCGCCTCGATCACATCGCCGGGCTTCACCTGCGACTCATCCATCAACGCCTCGCCGCCGGGCCCGGTGACGATGGCATAGCCGCGCTGCAGCGTGGCCAGCGGGCTGATGGCATCCAGGTGCCGCTGCGCAAGCTGCAGGCGCTGCGCCATCCGCGTCCGCTGCGACTCCCACGCACGACGCAGTCGCAGGTCCAGCTCATCCAGCCGCTGCACCTGCTGCTGCAGGCGACTGCCCGGATGCGCGCGTTGCAGCCGTGCCATCAATTGTTCGTGACGCTGCAGCGCATGGCGTAGCTGGCGCTGCATGGCCTGCTGCACGCGCGAAGCCACCCCCTTCAGTATGGCCAGCAGCGTGCCGCGATCTGGCACCACCAGCTCCGCGGCGCCGGAGGGCGTGGGCGCGCGCACGTCGGCTGCGAAGTCCGCGATCGTGAAATCGATCTCGTGCCCGATACCGGTTACCACCGGAATGGTCGAACGGCGGATGGCGCGCGCCACGCGCTCGTCGTTGAAGCACCACAAATCCTCGATGGAACCGCCGCCGCGCGCCAGGATGATCACGTCGCAATCGCCCCGGGCCGATGCCGCATCCAGCGCCGCGACAATGGCCGGCGTAGCCGCGGCACCCTGCACGGGCGTCGCGAACACCAGCACTTCGGCAGGTGGGAAACGCCGCGCCAGGATGTGCAGCACATCGCGCACCGCGGCGCCGGTGTGCGAGGTCACCACGGCGATGCGCCGTGGCATCGAAGGCAGGGGACGCTTCAGCGCTGCGTCGAACAGGCCCTCGGCCTGCAGCTTCGCCTTCAGCTTCTCGAATTCGCGGCGCAGCGCGCCTTCGCCGGCGTCTTCCATGGCCTCGGCGATGAGCTGGTAATCGCCGCGCGGCTCGTACAGGCTCACACGTCCACGCACCAGCATCTGCTGGCCATCGCGCGGCCGGAAGCCCACCTGCGAATTGCGGGCGCGGAACATGGCGCAGCGGATCTGCGCATCGCGGTCTTTCAGCGTGAAATACCAGTGGCCCGAAGCCGGGCAGGCGAAGTTCGAGATCTCGCCCTCGACCCACAGCGACGGCAATCCCGATTCCAGCAGCAGCCGGGCCTCGGCGTTGAGGCGCGCAACCGAATAGATGTCGCGTTCGGCTTTGAGATTCATCCCGCCATGTTAGGGGCAACGGCCCCTTGTACAATCCCTCGAGGCCATAATTCGAATGAGATCGCCTGATGCCCTCCCACCACCGGCTGCTGCTGGCGCTGGCAATGCCCGCCATGCTGCCCAGCGCGGCCATCGCCGCCGAACTGCGCTCCGAGCCGCCGCATGTGCATGCGGCGCGGCTGAAGCAGGCGCCGGTCATCGACGGCAGGCTCGATGAGCCCGTCTGGCAGGATGCCGCGATCATCACCGACTTCAGGCAGATCAAGCCGGGCGACGGCACGCCGATCAGCGAGCGCACCGAGGTGCGCGTCGGATTCGACAAGGACAACCTCTACATCGGCGCGCACATGGTCGATCGTCGCGGGCCCGGCGCCATCACCGCCGGCGTGATGAAGCAGGGGTCGCGCCTGCCCGATGACGATCGACTGGGCATCATCCTCGACCCCTTCGGCACCGGGCGCGGCGCCTATCGCTTCGAGGTCAACCTCAATGGCGTGCGCAACGACATGCTCTACCAGAACGGCCAGCCCCAGGGCGAGTGGACCGTCATCTGGGACGCCGCGGCCGCGCTGACCGACGATGGCTGGAGCGCCGAGATCGCGCTGCCATTCAAGACGCTGCCCTTCGATCCGAACGTGAAGGCCTGGGGCTTCAACGTGAATCGCGCCATTCGCGGTCGCGCGGAGGAGGGCGTGTGGGTGGCGCGCAATCGCGCCTGGGGTCCCACCATCACAGGCCTGCTCACCGGCATCGAGAACGTGGACCGCGGCCTCGGGCTCGACATCGTGCCCACGCTGGGGTTGCGCTCGATGCGCTACTACGCGCAGGACCATACGGACGAGGAGGCCAAGCCCTCGCTCGATCTCTACTATCGGCTCACGCCTTCGCTCAGCGCGTCGCTGACGCTGAACACCGATTTCTCGGCCACCGACGCCGACGACCGGCAGGTGAACCTCACGCGCTTCAGTCTTTTCTTCCCCGAGAAGCGCGACTTCTTCCTGAAGGACGCGGACCTGTTCGACTTCGGCCGCATCGGCGGGCCCGGCGATTCCAACTACCAGCTGCGATCCGGCACACGTGCCACCCGCGAGAGCGGCCGTCCGTTCTTCTCGCGCAAGCTCGGCCTGAGTCCCGCCGGCACGCCGGTGGACCTGGAATACGGCGGCAAGCTCAGCGGCCGGGTGGGGCGCTGGCGCATCGGCATGCTCGCGGTGCGGCAGGATGAATTCGCGCCGGCCACCGGCACCCGCATCGATGCCTCCACGGTGGGCGTGGCGCGCATCGCGGCCGATGTGCTGTCCGAGAGCAGCGTCGGGTTCGTCGGCACCTTTGGTGATCCGGGCACCAACGGCAGCAATTCGCTGGTGGGCGGCGATTTCCTCTACCAGAACACGCGCTTCCCCGGTGGCCGCACGCTGGAGGCGGAGGCCTGGGTGCAGCATTCGGATACCGGCGGCGTCACGAGCAACCAGGACGCCTTCGGCGTGGGCGCGCGACTCATCGACACGGCCGGCTGGCGCTATGGCGTGGCGTACAAGCAGATCGGCCGGGGTTTCCGCCCCGCGCTGGGCTTCGTCAGCCGTGCCGGCATCCGCGGCTTCAACGTCGACGGCGGCTACACCAACCTCATCCGCGGTCCGCTGGTGCAGTCGGTGTTCACCGGTCTCGATGCCGAGCGCATCGAGGATGTGAACGGCAGGCTGCAGTCCGAGGCGCTGGCACTGCGACCCGTCGAGCTGGAATCCTCGCGCCGTGACGTGCTGAAGCTCTACTACATGTTCAACACCGAGGTGCTGTCCATGCCGTTCACCATCTTCAGCACCGTGAACAAGCGGGTGGTGATTCCCGCCGGCCGCTATCCGTTCAATGACTATGGCCTGGATTTCACCACCGGCCAGCAGCGCCGGCTCGGTGCGCGCCTGAACTTCCGCCGCGGCGAATTCTATGATGGTCGGCGGCTGTCGCTCGGCGGCGAGCTGTCGTGGAAGCAGTCGAAGCATTTCGCCGTTCGCGGCTCCTACGACTTCAACGACATCACGCTGCCCGCGGGCAAATTCTCCACGCGCATCGTGGGCGCGGGGGCGGACATCAACTTCAGTTCACGCCTGTTCTGGACCAACCTGTTCCAGTACGACAACGTATCCGAGGTCGCCGGCTTCCAGAGCCACCTGCACTACATCCCGAAGGCAGGGCAGGAATTCAACCTGATCGTGAACAAGGCCAGCGAGGACATCGACCGTGATGGCCATTTCCGCTCGCTGACGGCCGAGTACGGTGCGAGATTGAGCTACACGCTGCGCTACTGAGCGACACTCCGGGGCATGTCCCCAACACCTTCGGCCAGGCCCGCGGGCGGGGGCCTGTTCCGGCTTGCGCAACCCGCGCCCAGGTCGCTGGCCGTGGCGCTGCTGCTGGTGCTCGCGGCCGCGGGATGGCCGCGCCTGCGGCGCGCTACTCGCGCAGCAGCAGGGTCACCGACTCGCTGACCGGATCGAAGACAATCCGCACCTCACCGGTTTCCAGGCCCTCGATGACCTGCGCCACCTTCTCCTCGTGCGAGAACTCGCGGGCGCCGTAATCGGTGCCCTCGCGCAGCACGAAGGCCTCCACCACGCCCCTGAGGGCCTCTGGCGAAAGTGATTTCCACGGCACCTCGACGGGCTCCTCGGAATCGGGCCTCTCACGCTCGGCTTCGGGGTCTTCAGGCTGCATCCGCAGCATTCTGAGGCCTTTCCCAGGGGTTTACCCCTTCGCCGCGCCCGCGTAAAATGCGCCATGCGAATCCTCGAAGAAGCCCTCACATTCGACGACGTCCTGCTGGTTCCGGCGGCGTCCACGGTGCTCCCCCGCGAAATCGACCTCGGCACGCAGCTCACGCGCAGCGTCCGGCTGGGTCTGCCCATCCTCTCGGCGGCCATGGATACGGTCACCGAGGCACGCCTGGCCATCACCATGGCGCAGGAAGGCGGCATGGGCATCATCCACAAGAACATGACGGTGCAGCAGCAGGCCGCGGAAGTCGCCAAGGTGAAGAAATTCGAGAGCGGCGTGATCCGCGAGCCGATCTCGGTCACCCCCGACATGACCATCCGCCAGGTGCTGGATCTCACGCGCAAGCGCGGCATATCCGGCGTGCCGGTGGTGCAGGGAAAAAAGCCGGTGGGCATTGTCACCCATCGCGATCTGCGCTTCGAAACCAAGCTCGATGCGCCGGTCTCCACCGTGATGACGCCGCAGGAGCAGCTCGTCACCGTCAAGGAAGGCGCGTCGAAGGAAGAGGTGCTGGCGCTGCTGCACAAGCACCGCATCGAGAAGGTGCTGGTGGTCAATGGCAGCCACGAACTCGCCGGCATGATCACGGTGAAGGACATCCAGAAGGCCAAGGACTTCCCGCGCGCCAGCAAGGATGAATCCGGCCGGCTGCGCGTCGGCGCCAGCGTGGGTACCTCGCCCGACACCATGGACCGCGCTGCGGCGCTGCACGCGGCCGGCGTGGACGTGATCGTCGTCGACACGGCCCATGGCCACACGGGATGGGTGCTGGATACGGTCCGCGCCATCAAGAAGAACTGGCCGGAACTGCAGGTGATCGCCGGCAACATCGTCACCGCTGAAGCGGCGCGTGACCTGGTGAAGGCCGGCGCGGATGCCGTGAAGGTGGGCATCGGCCCCGGTTCCATCTGCACCACGCGCATCGTGGCCGGCGTGGGCGTGCCGCAGATCAGCGCGGTGAGCAATGTGGCCAGGGCGCTGGAAGGCAGCGGCGTGCCACTGATCGCCGACGGCGGCATCCGCTACAGCGGCGACATCGCCAAGGCGCTTTCAGCCGGCGCACACAGCGTGATGATCGGCGGCCTGTTCGCCGGTACCGAAGAGTCTCCCGGCGAGGTGGAGCTTTACCAGGGCGCTTCGTACAAGCAGTACCGTGGCATGGGTTCGCTGGGCGCCATGGCGCAGAAGCACGGCTCCGCCGACCGCTATTTCCAGGACGGCAGCAGCGAACTGGAGAAACTCGTGCCCGAGGGCATCGAGGGGCGTGTGCAGTACAAGGGCAGCCTCGTCGCCATCCTCTATCAGCTCACCGGCGGCCTGCGCGCCTCGATGGTCTACACCGGCACGCGCACCATCGAAGAAGTGCGCACGAAGACGCACTTCGTGCGCATCACCAACGCGGGCATGCGCGAAAGCCACGTGCACGACGTGCAGATCACCAAGGAAGCGCCGAACTACCGCATCACCTGACGCGCGTCGGTCCACGGCTCGTAGGGCAACGTCTTACGTGCACTGCTGCATCGCGCCGACAATCTGCATGCGGCGCAGCGGGCACTCTGGAGCTTCCGCAACGGGAGCAGGAGAGTGCCATGCAGAGCGTCGAGAAGGAGATAGAGGTGAATGCGCCCCTCCAGGCGGTGTACAACCAGTGGACGCAGTTCGAGGAGTTTCCGCTGTTCATGCCGCCGGTGAAGGCGGTTACGCAGATCGACGACACTCACCTGCACTGGAGTGCGCGCCTCTGGGGCGGCATCGACCAGGAGTGGGATGCGGAGATCACCGAGCAGGAGCCGGACAAGCGCATTTCCTGGCGCAGCACCACCGGCACGCGCAATGCCGGCACCGTGCGGTTCCATCCTGTGGATGCCAACCGCACTCGCGTGCGTCTGACGATGGCCTATGACCCCGAGGGCGTGGTCGAGAACCTGGGCGACAAACTCGGCATCCTGAGCACCCACGTGAAGCAGGCTGTAGAGGGGTTCAAGGAATTCATCGAGCAGCGCGGGGAGTCGACGGGCGCCTGGCGGGGTCAGGTGCACGACAGCCAGACACAGCCGCGGAGCTAGATTTCGTTTACCGACGTTGCGCTGGTCCCGTAAAATGGGACATGGAGCGGTCAGCGCAGATATTGCCCCAACGTGACCAGCGCGGCTGCTGCGGCGATCATGCCGGCCGCCTGCGTGGCCGGCTCCTCCATCTTCTCCCGCTCCATCGAAAGCCCACCCTGGTCGTTGCTGGCGGCCAGGTCGGCGCGCACCCATCCAGCCAGCGAGTCGCATAAGTGTCATATTCGGACAAGAATTCCGCCGCCATGCCGCAGCAGGATATCCACGCCCACCGCATCCTCATCCTCGATTTCGGTTCGCAGTACACCCAGCTCATCGCGCGCCGCGTGCGCGAGCTGGGTGTGTACTGCGAGATCCATCCCTGGGATATCAGCGATGCCGACGTCGAGGGATTCAGGCCGAAGGGCGTCATCCTCTCCGGTGGCCCTGAGTCGGTGCTGCAGGCCAATGCGCCGCGCGCGCCGCAGGCCGTGTGGAATGCCGGCGTGCCGGTGCTCGGCATCTGCTACGGCATGCAGACCATGGCCGCGCAACTCGGCGGCAAGGTCGAGCCCGGCAAGGTGCATGAATTCGGCTACGCGGAAATCCGCGCGCGCGGCCATTCAGCGTTGCTGCGCGACATCGAGGATCGCGTCAATGCCGATGGCCATGGCCTGCTCGATGTGTGGATGAGTCACGGCGATCACGTGACGCGGCTGCCCGCGGGGTTCAAGCTGATTGCATCCACCGGTGACGTGCCCATAGCCGGCATGGCCGATGAATCCCGCGGACTCTACGCGCTGCAGTTCCATCCCGAAGTCACGCACACCAAGCAGGGCGAGCGGATCTACAGCCGCTTCGTGCACCAGATCTGCGGCTGCGGCAATTCCTGGAACAGCGGCAACATCATCGAGGATGCCATCGCCCGCGTGCGCGCGCAGGTGGGGCGGGGCAAGGTGCTGCTGGGTCTTTCCGGTGGCGTGGATTCTTCCGTGGTGGCGGCGTTGCTGCACAAGGCCATCGGCGACCAGCTCACCTGCGTGTTCGTGGACCACGGCCTGCTGCGCCTGAACGAGGGCGACGATGTCATGCGCATCTTCGCAAAGAATCTCGGTGTGCGCGTGATCCGCGTGAACGCCGCCGACCGCTACTTTGCGGCGCTGAAGGGCGTGAGCGATCCCGAGGCCAAACGCAAGATCATCGGCAAGCTGTTCATCGATATCTTCGAGGAAGAAAGCCACAAGCTGCAGGACGTGGATTTCCTTGCCCAGGGCACCATCTACCCTGACGTCATCGAATCCGCCGGCGGCAAGACGGGCAAGGCGCATGTGATCAAGAGCCATCACAACGTTGGTGGCCTGCCTGCGCACATGCGGCTGAAGCTGGTGGAGCCGCTGCGTGAGCTGTTCAAGGACGAGGTGCGGCGCATCGGCATCGAACTGGGCCTGCCGGCGGAGATGGTGCATCGACATCCCTTCCCGGGGCCGGGACTCGGGGTGCGCATTCTCGGTGAGGTCACCGCGGCGGCGGCGGACACCCTGCGCCATGCCGACCATGTCTTCATCGAGGAACTGCGCCGCTCGGGCTGGTACGACAAGACCAGCCAGGCCTTCGCCGTGTTCCTGCCGGTGAAGAGCGTGGGTGTGACCGGCGATGGCCGGCGCCACGAGCCGGTGATCGCGCTGCGCGCCGTGCAGACCGTCGATTTCATGACGGCGCACTGGGCGCATCTGCCGTACGAGCTGCTGGATGTGTGTTCGCGCCGGATCGTGAACGAGGTGAAGGGCGTGTCGCGCGTGGTCTACGACATCAGCGGCAAGCCGCCGGCGACGATCGAGTGGGAGTGAGGGGTTTCTACGGTCGATTCCGTTCGTCAATGGAATCAGATAGTTGCGACATTTCGGAAACTGTTCGCTTTCAATCGTCTCCAGGGTTTCTTATCGTCCAGCCGCGCGAATCCTGCCAAAAGTGGCCACTTTTGCAGACACCGCAGGGCATGCCCATGACATAGCCTGCTTCGTCCTCGCTGCTTCCGCAGGACGCTCGCCATGCCGGCTGCCGGCGCTGCTCACGCGCGGCACCCTCATGCGCCGCCCTTCGTCGAACCTCCGGGCTATGCACGGCATCGGCCTGAGAGCACGCTGCTGTATCAGCTCGTCGAACAGCACTACCCGGTGTTCCGCGAGATGCGGGCCATCGCAGGCCGTTCGCTGCCGGATTGCATCGAGTATGAGTTCGACGCCTACCTGAAGTGTGGCCGGCTGGAGGAGGGCTTCCTGCGTGTGCGCTGCGAGCACTGCCACGCCGAGTAGCTCGTGGCGTTCAGCTGCAAGAAGCGCGGCTTCTGTCCGTCGTGTGGCGCACGGCGCATGGCCGAGACAGCGGCGCTTCTCGCGGATGGGGTACTGCCGGAACGCCCGCTGCGCCAGTGGGTGCTCTCGTTACCCTATGCGCTGCGATTCCTGCTGGCTACTGATCCAGATGCGCTAACCCTGGTGCTGGGCGCGGTATATCGCACGATTTCGGGCTACTTGTTGAAGTCGGCGGACCTCACCCGCACCACGGGAGCCACCGGTGCCGTTACGTTGATCCAGCGCTTCGGCTCGGCACTTAACCTGAACGTACACTTCCACATGATCTTTCCCGATGGCGTGTACGTGCCGGGCGATCAGCCTGTATTCCGCCATGTACCGGCGCCCACGAGCGTGCAGCTGCAAGTACTGGTGCAGCAGATCGCCGGGCGAATGGGGCGATTGCTGGAGAGGCGCGGCCTCGTCGAGCGCGACATGGAGAACGCCTGGCTGGCTACGGATGGGCCAGGCGGACCGCTCGATGACCTGATAGGCCACTCCATCACCTACCGGATCGCTGTGGGTCCGCGCGCCGGACAAAAGCTGTTCACGCTGCAGACGCTGTCTGCAAGTGCAACGCCGGAAGCCGAGCAACAGGGCGACTATCGCGGCGCTGCGCAGGCTGGCGGGTTTTCCCTGCACGCCGGCATCGACATCGAGCCTCATCAGCGCCCGAAGCTCGAACGATTGTGCCGCTACGTCAGTCGCCCGCCGGTAGCAGTGGATCGCATGGCGCTCACTGATTCAGGGCAGGTGCGTTACAGCCTGAAGACGCCATACCGCGATGGCACCACACACATCGTGCTGGAGCCACTGGATCTGATGGCCCGCCTGGCCGCACTGGTGCCGCCGCCGAGGATGCACTTGACCCGGTACCACGGGGTATTCGCGCCGCACAGCAAGCTGCGTGCGGCCGTTACGCCGGCAGGTCAGGGCAAGGGCAAGAAGCCTCCAGCAGAAGAGGGCACCGACAAGCCCACCACGCCACGCCATGTGGCGATGAGCTGGGCGAAGCGCCTGAAGCGGGTGTTTGGGATCGACATCGAGGCCTGCGCACGCTGCGGCGGGAAGCTCAAAGTGATTGCCAGCATCGAGGAGCCGGCGGTGATCGCGAAGATTCTGGCGCACCTGGAGCGCACGGCGCCGGATCAGTACCAGGCGGAACTGCCGTTCGGGGCGAGGGCCCCGCCGGTGCAGGCCCGTCTGCTGTGAACCGGGGGGATGGGGGAGTGTTTGCCGGCCAAGGGTGAGGCGGTGAGCGGGGCGAGTGCGTGCCGGGATTCAGATCAGGGCGGGGAATGGGCAGATTGCGCCGGTGCGAGCAGGGGCAACGGCGGTCGTCAGGCGGCTTCGGGCACCCGCATTCACGAACAGGGCCTGCCGACGGTGGGTGCGGGGCTCACCATAAGGCCCGTTCGGCGAAGTAGACTGGGGTGCAGAGTCCGTTTGAAGTTCCTATCCGCATCCGCCCGCCGCCCGATACGGCGGCAAGCGCAAGACGCTTTCGCTGGTGGGCTATCCGGATGTCCCGGTTGCTCTGGCGCAGTCGCGCCACCGCGCGGCGCGGTGCCTGCTTTCGGCGGGTATCGACCCGTCGCTGCGGAGGCGAGAACTGCGGCTGCTGAGAGATGCCGGCAGTGCGGCAACCGCCGAGATTCCCGGGACCTGGCGCCGGGCGGGGTGAGAGGTTTACGGCCTGTCCGGAATAGTCACCATCAGTGACTGAAATGGCCAGTTTGTAAACCGATGCTGGCGCGGAACCGGTCACAATACCGGCCAGAGAGGCCTAGTATATATATACAAGTTACTGTTTATAGAGCTAATATTCCGGCCATGGAACCGGCCAAGTTGCACGTTCATTGGGGCGAATCTTGACCCCCGCCGCCGCCGAGCCTTTCATGCCGGCCGAGGGCACGGCCGTGCTCGAGAACCTGGCCTTCGACCTGGCCCGGGAAGCCAGCGAGCTGTCGGCGCAGCTACACCCTGTGGTCGGGCTGTCCGTCGCCCAGCTGGTCCGGTCGATGAACTGCTACTACTCGAACCTGATCGAGGGTCACAACACCCACCCTCGCGACATCGATCGAGCCCTCGCGGCGGACTATTCCAGCGACCCGCATCGCCGTGATCTGCAGCTCGAAGCGCGAGCGCATATCGAAGTGCAGCAGATGATCGACGAGCGCGTGAGCGAGCTGCCGCGACCGCCTGCTTCGCGTGCCTTCATCGAATGGACGCATCGGGAGTTCTGCGCGCGATTGCCCGAGAGCCTGCTTGTCGTCGAGAACCCCGACACGAAGGAGCGCATTCCGGTCGTCCCTGGGCAGCTTCGCGCGCGAACGGTCGCCGTTGGCCGGCATGTCGCGCCTGTGGCCGAGGATCTGCCGGCTTTCATGGGCAGGTTCGAGGAGGCGTACGACTCGGCTCGCCTGACCAAGCCGCGCCAGGTGATCGCCGTTGCCGCGGCCCATCATCGGTTTCTCTGGATTCATCCTTTCCTCGACGGCAACGGTCGCGTCGCGCGCCTGATGTCGCATGCGATGTTGCTGGAGATCGGGATCGGCTCTGCGCTCTGGTCCGTATCGCGCGGCCTTGCGCGCAAATCCAGTGACTACAAACGCCTGCTGATGGCGGCCGACGAGCCCCGCCGGAACGATCTCGATGGGCGAGGGGCGCTCTCGCACGACGCATTGATCGACTTCTGCAGGTTTTTTCTAGAGACCTGCCTCGACCAGATTCGCTACATGCGCGAGTTGCTTTCTCCTTCCGAGCTGCAGCGTCGCATGGAGTTGTACGTGCGCGATGAGGAAAGCGCTGAACGACTCCCGAAGCGCAGCTACGCCGTCCTGCGCGAGGCGTTGCTCTCGGGAGAACTGGAGCGAGGTCGCGTGCCTGCGCTCATCGACACGAGCGAGCGTACGGCGCGTCGCGTGATTTCCGCGCTGATCGACAGGCGACTGCTGATCTCGGGCTCGCACAAGGCTCCACTGAGATTGGGCTTCCCCATCGACGTCGTCGAGCGCTGGTTCCCGAAGCTCTATCCGACGACCTGAGGGCCCGTGACGTGATGGGCAAGGCGGCAGACTGGGCCTTCACCAAGCGCTTCCGCCGCGGAGGTTTCGGTTGGCGTGCCAGTCGGTTGGCCGGCGAGCGCATCGCCGAAGCGATGGCGGAGATCAATGCCGTCGCTCGCCATGATCCATTGCATGCAGCGGACGGTGCCGTAAGGTTTCTCTTGAAGCTGTCACCGGCACTGGAACAGGTGGACAGCTCGTCCGGCGCTCTGGGCAGCGCTGCGCGTGCCGCTGTCGACGTGCTCGTTCCGGTGATCGCGCAAGCACCCGCCAATGAGGCCATGCGCGAGAAATGGCTCGAACAGTTGTTCGAGGCGATTCAGAACGACGATCCACCGTATCTCGAACTGCTCGATGAGCGCTGGGGTGAGGTGTGCGCGACGCCGCAAGTCGCGTCGCGTTGGGCGGATCGCCTCATGGATCTCGTGCGGCAAGTCCACGCCTCGCGACGCCGCGGACAGTTCGCTTTCACCCGGGCCGAGTCGGCCTGTTACAGCGCCCTGTTCGCCGCGGGCCGGCACGATGAATTGATCGCCCTCATCGGCAGTGATCCGCGCCCCTCGTGGCATGACCTGCTGTGGGTCGGCCGCTGCAAGGTGGCCCGCGGGGAGATCGACGGGGCCATCGAGTTCATGGCCAACGCAGTGAACCCATGGACGCCGATGGCAGGGCTCGCGCGCTTCGCCGAAGGCGTCCTGCTGCAGGCGGGCCGTCGCAGCGAGGCGTATGAAAAATATGCGCTGGAGGCGAACCGCGCCACCACCTATCTCGCGACCTATCGTTTGGTGTCGAAGAAGTACCCCGAGATCGATGCGGATCGATTGCTGACGGAACTCATCGCGACCACACCCGGAGAGGAGGGCAAGTGGTTCGCCACGGCGAAGACACTCAAGCGATTCGATCTCGCCATGCAGCTGGCGTGGAAATCGCCCTGCGATCCGAAGACACTGATCCGCGCTGCCCGAGACAATGCGGATAGAGCACCGGCGTTCGCCGCCGAAGTCGCGCTCGCCGCATTGCATTGGATCTGCCAGGGTAGGGGCTACGAATTGACCTCCCTCGATGTGCTGATGGCGTACCGTCTCGCGACTGAGGCCGGTGAGGCCCTCGGGCAATCGGAGCGAGTGGCGCTGCGCATCCAGACAATGCTCAAGCCGACGACGCGTGAGGTTCGATGGGTCAGAGAGATGTTGAACTTGCAGGCTTCTTCGGAAACGGGCCGCTCGTGACCGGATGTCTTCGGGATCCATCGCGATCTATCGGTTCCAAGCGAAGTGATTTGTCGGTCGTCGTGACGGTAAACCTGCGCAATGACTTCAAGAACTTCAGCAGCTGCGCGGGGTTGCGATGCTGCGGAACAATTGAGTGGGAGTAGGGGCTATGCCGCTCGGCGTCGCATAGGCATGTGGCGGTGCCAATGGCGCTCATGGTTGGAGGAGATTCACCCCCGGCACCTGGATTGGCACCGCCGAGGAAACCGTGGCGCTGGCCTGCCCCAGCTGCAGGCAGCAGTCCGCGCCCCAGGTCCACACCGTGCCATCCTGCTTCAGTGCCGCGACATGCACGCCGGCGCCGCGCGCCTCGAAGCGCACATCGCCGCCCGCACCGGTGAGCTCGATGATGTCCTGCAGTCCGGGAACCGCGCCTGGGGTCAGCAATGATGCATCCAGGCCGTTGCTGTTGGCGGGCAGGCGGGCGCTGAGCGCAGCGCCCGTGTTGTCGCCGTATCCTCCCCAGCTATAGACACGGCCATCGTTGGCCAGCGCGAACGACATGCCGCCCGTGGCGAGCACCTTGCGCATGCCCGACAATCCCGCGACTACAGCCGGCGCACCGCGATCGGTCCGGGTGCCATCACCGAGCTGGCCGAGATTGTTGCTGCCCCAGCTCCACACGCTGCCATCGCTGGTCACCGCGAGGCAGTAGAAGGTGTTCTGCAATGATGGGGAAAGCGTGACATCGATGCCGGCACATGAGGCGCGCACCACGCCGGCCGGCGCGGTCATCTGCTGCACAGCGATCGTAAAGTCGTTGACGCCCGGCCCGGTATTGACCGCCCCGCTGTTGAGCAGGCGCCACAGCCTGCCATCCGAACCGATGGCGGCGGACAGGGTTTGCAGGCTGTGCATGTCGGCAAAGGCCACGATATTGGTGAGTCCCTGCACCTGCCGGGCATTCGACGAGGAGTTGAGGCCGACGATCAGGGTTCCAGGCGTGTACCAGACCGTGCCATCGGCATGCAGCGCGAGGGTGACGGAGCGATTGGTCACCACTGCCTTTGACGCTCCGAGCCTGGTCACTGCGACGGGTGTGTCCACCAGTTGAAGGGTGGGCCGATCGGTAGTGGCGCCGGAATCCCAACCCCAGCTGTACAGCGTGCCATCGGCCGTGATCGCGAGGCTGTGTAGGTCCGCATCGCCCGAGCTGGGACGAGGCTGCTGCGAGGTGTTGAAACCGACAACCGCTGCGATATTGACCAGGCCCGAGATTCGATGCGCGTTGCTGCCGGGATATGTCGGCCCGCCGCCGCCAGCCATGGCCGATCCCCAAGCGATCACCGTGCCATCTGCAAGACGGGCCAGCGTGTAGCCGGGTCCGGCGCTCAGGCGCTGCGGCGTGGGCGTGGTGCCCACTGGCGGCGTGGTGACCGTCAACGTTGCGGTCGCGCTGTCCACCTGGCCACCGCCGTTGGCAATGCGCACCTGGAACGTGGCGGCGTTGTCGGCAAGCGTGGTGGCAGGAATCGTGTAACTGGCCGACGTGGCGCCGGCGATCTGCGCGCCTGCGCTCGACCACTGGTAGGTGAGGCCAGTGCCCGTGGCGACCACGGCGAAGGTGACCGATTGACCGGCCACTACCGTCTGCGATGCGGGCTGGGTTGTGATCACCGGGCCTGAAACCGGTGCGGAGACGGTGAGAATGGCGGCGCCGCTGGTCACGCTGCCTGCCGAATTGCTGACGCGGACCGTGAACGACGCGCCATTGTCCGCCAGTGTCGTGGCCGCCGTCGTATAGCTTGATGATGTCGCTCCCGCGATGTCGGCGCCGGCGCGTACCCACTGATAGGAAAGCGGCGTCGTACCCGTAGCCGTGACGGCAAAGCTGGCGGTCTGCCCAGCCACCACGGTGGTGGAGGCCGGTTGCGTTGCGATGGCGGGGGCAGTCGCCACAGGACCTCCACCGCCACCAGCATCGCTGCCGCCGCCGCATCCGGCTGCCAGGGTGACCAGTGCGGCCGACGCCGCCGTGCGAACGAAGTGGGGGAAACTCATGAGCCGGTCACTCCTTGCAACTCTTCAACCTCGTGGTTCGAGTGGATCAGGAGGTAACGGTGAATATCCTCACCGCGGGCTCACCAATAGCTAACCGATGCTGATCAGCCTCCGAGCTTCCGCAACCTTTCACGCTGCAATGCCAGTCTTGCAGGCCAGTCGCTCTCCTGCTGGGCCAGATTCAGGGCCGCAGAATCCAGCCCTGCGAGCAATCCGGCGACGCCGGCACGTTTGCGCTGGTCGAGCAGGCAGGCCGCGAGCTGGTAGCGGATCTGCTGGGCCTGTGGGGCATCCGCGGCGACAATCGTGAGCACGCGATCCAGCGCGCTGCGCAGGGCTGTCTCGGCTTCCGCGGAGCGGCCCGCAAGGTTCAGCGCGGTGCCGAGGTTGGTTTCGACCGTGATGGCGTAGCTGCTGCCCTCGCCGAGCAGGGCCGCGAATCCGGCATGCACATCGCGCCATTCACGGACCGCCGCATCGTAGTTCTTTTCTCGCAGCAGGATGTCGGCCAGGAAGTCGCGCGCGCTCAGCGTCTGTCGATGGCGGGGGCCCAGCGTTGCGGCCAGTCCGGTGCTGGCGCGTTGCAGGATTGCGCGCGCCTCCGGCAAGCGACCCTGGTTCATCACGGCCCGTCCCAAACCGACGAGCGTGTAATAGGGTCGCGCATGGTTCGGCCCGAGGCGCGCGGCCTGCGATTCGTGCAGGCTGCGGAATAGCTGCTCGGATTCGGCATTGCGGCCCAGGAGGCTGTAGTTGTCTGCCAGACCGAAAAGGATCTTGTCGCGCCAGCCAGCGTCACCAGCCGAAGGTTGCTCGACCAGCCGGCGGGCCTGCTCCATCAGGTCGGTGGATTCCTGCAGTGAGAAATCACCCGAGGTGATCCAGGACTTGGCATACAGCAGCCTGGCCCTGGCTTCATCTTCCAGCGGATGCTGCCCGGCATCCTTTTCCACGGCATTGACCACTTGGGTGGCGACGTCGAGCTGCGACAACTGCACCAGATCCACCGCGAGCCGCAGCCGCGCATCCTGCAATTCATCCCAGTTCGGGTCCGGCGCCTGCGACCAGGCGGCAACGGCGCGCTGGCCGGCCTGCACCGCCTCCTTGCTGCGCGACAATTCCGAGAGCGCGCTTTGCATCGATGAATGCAGCCGCGCACGCGTGACGGCAGAGGTTCCTGCGAACCGGCGATCGACCTGTTCGGCGGCGCGCGCCAGCGCATCGGCGACCGTGACACCGCCCTGTCCCGACACGCTGGGATTCGCCGCGCCGATGATGTCCTCGCGCAGCAGCGTGTTGAGCGCGGCCGACGACTGATATTCGGTGTTGAGCAGATCGCGCGCATTCTCGGCGCGCACATACAGCACCATGGCCAGCACCAGCCCGCTGCACAGTGCGGCCACGGAGGCGACGATCCACGGCCGGCGTGCCTGCGCCAGCGCCAGTCGCTTCTGCACCTGGGCCGAATGCGCTGCCGCTGCGTTGGCAGCGTCGATCTGGGCGCGGCGCTCCGTCAGGCTGCGCAGCCGGTTGCCGAACTCGCTCACCGAGCCGAACCGCATCGCCGGGTCGACGTCGGTGGCGCGCGCAAGGTCGGCGCAGAGCAGGGGATCGTCGATATCCCGCTCCCACCCGGGCACCATCGGTCGACGCAGGTTGCCGGCGAGGAGCTGGAAGGCCAGCACCCCCAGCGCATACAGGTCGCTGCGCACGCCGGGAGCCTGGCCGGACAGCAGCTCCGGGGCGAGGTAGAACGGCGTGCCGGAATCCGACAACACGTCGGAGGCCACGGTCAGGCCCAGCTTCGTGATTCCCAGCGCCTCGATGCGCTCCACATCCAGTATCCGGCCGCTGCCGAAATCCGCGAGGCGCGGCTGCCAGCCGCCCGACGCGTCACCGTCCATCAGGATGTTGGTGGGTTTGATGTCCTTGTGGAGCACGCCTGCCTCATGCGCGGCAGCCGTGGCATCGACGATCGCCAGCAGCAGCTCGATGCGCTGCTCGCGCGGGATCTGCGCCAGGCGAGCACCTTCCGGCAGGTTGAACTCCGCCCAGTCGGTCAGGTTGGGACCGCAGTCGATACTCTCGATCCAGTAAGGCGCGTGTTCGAAGTTCCAGTCGAGGATGCGGACGTAGCCCCGGCCCGTGGTCGACTCGCGCAGGATCCGGAATATCGTCACCTCGCGCTTGAGGTTCGCCAGCTGCTCGCCATTCGCGGCAAACTTCATGACCCGCCGGTCGCCCGTGCGCGGTTGCAGCACTCGCCAGGTCTCGTTGTGCTCGTTCGAATGGAGCAGGGTCTCGAGGACATACCCGTTGCGGTCGGGTGCCGATTCCCCCGCCTTCAGTTCCAGCCGGCTGTCCTGTCGCCGGCCCACGGCGATGCGCTCCAGCGTTCCCTCGAATCGATAGCCCCGCCGGGGCACCGTGACGATGAATTCCTGGTTCTGTTCGCCGAGGGCGGTCCGCAGCTTCGAGGCGGCGTTGGCGAGGATGGCGTCCCCCGTGGCGAAGCGTCCCCACAAGCTGTCCAAGATCGTGTCCCGGTCGATGGTCTCGCCCGGCAGCCGGATCAACAGGGCCAGCAACTGCAGGGGCTTCTGCTGCACATCCACCAGCAGCCCGCCGACGCGCAGCTCGAACCGGGCCTCATCGAACTCCGCGGACCCGAACCGGTAGCGGTAATGGACAGGAGCAGGGGTGTCGGGAGTTGCCATGGCTTCTCCGGAATCTTGCCACTGCCCCCTGCGGCCCGCCCAGAGTCGAAGTTAGAAATAGGTGAGAACTGGAACGAACTGCGGTTGGCATATTGGGGTGCCGGATTCCGCTTTTCTTCGCTTCAGAGGTTATCCATGCGCTCCCCACTGGTGTTCCTGCTGCTTGCAGCGTCCGCCGCCGTCCACGCCGCCAATCCTTTCAGCGAGATCATGAAAGGGGTGAAGAGCACCCTGGCCGGCACCAATGTGATCATCGGCACCGTCGAGGTGATGTCGCCGTTCCAGGGGATCGTCACCTGTTTCAAGGACACGCCGGGCGGGGCGATCAGCCGCCGACCCATCCAGTCGCTGACCGAGGCAGAGGGGTTTCCGTCGCTGATCGCCACGCGCGACGGCGTGATCACCACGGCTCAGTGCTCCGAGTTGCAGAAGAAGGGATTGCTGCGACCGGTGGGCGGAGCGGTCGCGGGCGATTCAGGGAAGTCCGGGCTTCCCTATAGGTCGATCCATGACACCGAACTGGACAACTTCTTCGAACGCTTCCCGCAGCCGGGTGGCGGAAAATGGGTCGAGTGGCCGCGCGTTGCGATCACCCTGACCGATGCACCGGCCTGGGGCAAGGACAAGCAGAACGTCCACCAGTTCAAGTTCCCGTCGGCAGCCTGCTGGACCTTCAGCGCGCGCATCTGGGAATCCGAGAAGAAGTCGCGCGACGTGGCTCCCTTCCAGTATTGCACCGACCCGCCGCTGACCAAGCACGGTGGCGACACGGAAATGGTCTATCAGGTGTGGGGTGGCATCGTCGGCGGCTCCAGCGGATTGACCTCGACGAATGCGAAGAGCTCGTCCGGGATCCAGCGCACCGAGGGTCCGCTGTGGCCCGATACGCCGTTGCCCGTGGGAACGCGGGCGGGACATGCGTTCGTCAATCAGGCCACCTTCAACGGCATGATCCTCTACATGCTGATGTACGACACCGGCATCGATTTCAACCTCGAGGATCATCGCGTCTGGGTCAACGTGCCCGACTCCTTGCTGAAGCAATGACGCGATTGCGGAGCGCGGAAGTGCCGGCACGGTCAACGAACGATCGATGCGCTGCTCAGCGCATCGACAAGTCGGCAAGATCCTTCGGATGCAGCGCCTGAATCACGACTACCACCGGTGCGGCCGCAACGAGCGGTAACACGAGCGACAGCAACACAATCCGGATTCCCGGCCGCGGCCGACCGGCGCCAAGTTCGCCCGCGAACGCGCGAGCCGGCAACCAGACCATCAGTCCGTAGACGAACCACCAGATCGGGTTGAATTGACCAAAGGTGAGCCATTCGGTCAGCAGGCCATTCGTTCCGACCAGCAGCATCGCTTCCGAGGGAAAGAACCACCGCCGGCCGAGCAGCCAGGCCCACACGGCAAACATGGGGACGAAGACCACGACCGAGTGCAACGAAACGGTATGCAGCCAGTTCGTCGAGGGAGTGATGTAGGCTTCGGCCGAAGTTGCGCCGAAAATAGGCGCAGCGTTGGTCATCGCGGTCGCGACGGCCTCTTCGATGAGAGCCATCACGCTCGCCGACACCACGAAACCCACCGCCGCCGGCCCCGGCACGCGCCGCATGGCCGATACGATCCGGTCGCACCACAGCCGCTGCAGCGCGCCGCCGAGCACGCACCAGAACAACACGAGCCCCGCCCCCATCCCGACCACGGCGCGTTCCCGGGCTGAGTGAGGTGTCATGTAAATCACCGCCAGCACCGCGACAACGGCGACCACCGACAGCATCGTTGCCACGGCGATCGCCACGCGAATCGAGCGTGGAGGAGTACCGGTGTCCGAATTCATCTTTCCAACGCTGAGACCAAACGCATTGTCCGCGACGCTACCAAGCTTAGGTGCATCCCGGGGTGGCACCAGAATGGTGCGTCGAACCGCACGATCCCGGCGAAGACTGCTCCAAAATGCGGCAAAGACTCCTCACGTGCGTCACAATGCATCGTTTCGGTGCATTGTTTGCACAACTACAACTAACAGAAGGGGGCTTGGCGCGAGATGCGATATCAGCGACTGGAGGATTTCCTGGCGGTGGTTCAGGGGCGCAACCCGGGTCAGCCCGAGTTCCTGCAGGCGGTGGGCGAGGTCATGGAAAGCCTCTGGCCGTTCATCAGCCAGCACCCGCGCTATGCGGAGTACGGCATGCTCGATCGCCTGACCGAGCCGGAGCGGGTGGTGATGTTCCGCGTCTCCTGGGTCGATGATCACGGCCAGGTGCGGGTCAATCGCGGCTACCGCGTCCAGCACAGCTCGGCGATCGGTCCGTACAAGGGCGGTCTGCGGTTCCACCCGACGGTCGACCTGTCCATCCTCAAGTTCCTGGCCTTCGAGCAGACCTTCAAGAACGCGCTCACCACGCTGCCGATGGGCGGTGGCAAGGGGGGATCCGACTTCGATCCGAAGGGCCGCAGCCCCGGGGAGGTCATGCGGTTCTGCCAGGCCTTCGTCTCCGAACTGTTCCGGCATATCGGTGCTTCGACCGACGTGCCGGCCGGCGATATCGGTGTCGGCGGCCGTGAAGTCGGCTTCATGGCCGGGATGATGAAGAAGCTGAGCAACAATGCCGATTGCGTGTTCACCGGCAAGGGCCTGTCTTTCGGTGGATCGCTGATTCGTCCCGAAGCCACCGGCTATGGCCTGGTGTACTTCGTCGAAGAGATGCTGAAGCGCAGAGGGCGCTCGCTCGCCGGACTGAAGGTATCGGTGTCCGGCTCCGGCAATGTCGCCCAGTACACCGTCGAGAAGGCGATGGCGCTCGGCGCCAAGGTGATCACCGTTTCCGACTCCAGCGGCACCGTCATCGATCAGGAGGGCTTCACGCCGGAGAAGCTGGCCGAGCTGATGGAGGTGAAGAACCACCTGTTCGGCCGCGTCAGCGACTACGCGGAGCGCGTGAAGGTGCCGTTCGAATCAGGCGTCAAGCCCTGGCATGTGCCGGTGGACGTCGCGCTTCCCTGCGCGACACAGAACGAGCTGGACGAGGCCGATGCGGAGCAGCTCGTGGCCAACGGCGTGCAGTGCGTGGCGGAAGGGGCGAACATGCCGTCGACGGCCGAGGCCGTCAGGTACTTCGAGCGCTCCGGCGTGCTGTATGCGCCGGGCAAGGCGAGCAACGCCGGTGGCGTCGCGACCTCGGGCCTCGAGATGAGCCAGAACGCGATGCGCCTGAGCTGGAAGCGGGAGGAGGTCGATCAGCGGCTGCTGGAGATCATGCAGGGCATCCACGCGGTCTGCCTGCGCTACGGCGAACACGCCGGCGGCAAGGTGAGCTATGCGGACGGCGCCAATATTGCCGGCTTCGTGAAGGTTGCCGACGCCATGCTGGCCCAGGGCGTCATCTGAAGCGTTGAGGCATCCGTCAGCGCCGGTGCGCCTGCCCGCGTCCGGCGCGCGAACTTCAGGCCTCAGCTCTGCCCAGCCGCGACCTTCGGTCGTTCCGCAGGCACCTTCCAGTCCGGCGGGATCCTCGACAGATCGAAGAACGGCTCACGGTCATCCTCGCTGATCGCGTCCTGCACCTGCTTGTAGAACTCGCCACCGGCGCGGTTCGAGAAAGTGATCTCGACCTCCCGACCCGATCCCTTGGGGTCCGGTCGCTGGCAATACTCGGGAAAGGTGGCCTCGCCCGCGTGACCGGTGGCATAGCCCTTGGCGAACATCTGCTTGAGGATTCCGAAGCCATCGTCCTGCACCAGCACGCCACCGCGCGGATGCCCGCCCATCGATTTCATGCGCCTGATGAAGGCATCGAGGTCATGGCAGTCGTAGGCCACGTGCTGGCAGGAGTGATCGCCGTGCTTCTCGACGAAGCTGGTCACCTGTGACTTGCCGGCCCGGTCGATCCCCTCGATGAGGGCAATGCCGAAGTTGCCGTAGTCGATGCACCAGATCTTCATGCTGCTGTGCGGATCGCCCGGGCGCGCATCGTCGATGCGCTTGATCAGGGTGCCGCCTTCCACTTCGATGTGGAACCAGGCCCATTTCTCGATCATGCCGCTGGCACAGGCGTAGGCCACGTGGTCGATCTTGCGCAATTGTGACATGGCGGGGTCTCGGGCAGGTGGGGGCTTCTAGCGTAAGCAGTCCCGTCCCGCGGGATTTTGCGAAATAATGTGCGATATTCGTGAATGGCACATGTTTTATTCGGTATCAATATCTTTTCCGCAAAATTATTGCGAAAACGGGGAGCAGGCATGGACAAGTACGATCGCGAGATCCTCGAGCACCTGCAGGCTGACGGCCGCATCAGTGTCACCGCGCTGGCCGAGCGCATTGCGCTGTCGCCCAGCGCCACCCTGCGGCGCGTCCAGGCCCTGGAAGCAGCCGGTGTCATCGCCGGTTATCGGGCGATACTCGACGCGCAGAAGCTCGGCCACGAGGTGCGCGCCTTCGTCGAAGTGAATGCGGACCGCGCCAATCCCGAGCAGGTGGCGCAGTTCCTGCGCCGCGTCGCCGCGATGCCGGAAGTGTTGAGCTGCTACATGGTCAGTGGCTCGATCGACTTCGTGCTGGAGGTGGTTGCCCCCAGCCTGCTGGCCTATGCCGACTTCATCGACAACCGCCTGCTGAAGCTGCGCGGCGTGAAGGACGCCTCCTCGCGCCTGGTGCTCAGAACCATCAAGCCGCCATCACCTTATTCGGTCCGCTGAGCCAACCGGCCCAGCAACTCGAGTTCATGTCAACGCCGGCACGGCCTGCGTCGACGACTTCGGCTATCGAATCCTGCGCGCATGAACGCGCTTGCCCGGCGTTGATCGCTCGTGTCATCTTCGATCGCGGATGTGGGCGCGTTCCCATTTCCATCCACACTGGAATCGAGGGAGTCGTTCATGTCACGTTCGCGTGAGTCGCTGTGCTGTCTGTCGCCTGTTGCCGCCGCGGTGGCGCTGGCTCTGCTGTCGCCATCGTCGTTCTCGCAGTCTGCACCGGCCGCCAAGCCGGAAGAACTCGGGGAAATCGTCGTCACCGCGCGTTTCCGCGAGGAGAACCTGCAGTCCACTCCGCTGGCCATCTCGGCTTTCTCCGAGGAAGATCTCGAAGCGCGCAGCATCACCAATGTCAGCGACCTGGGCGGGACGGTGCCCAACGCCTTCGTCCGCCAGTCGGTCAGCAACTTCGGCCCGACGCAGACCATCGGCATGCGGGGTCTGATCCAGGGCGACTTCGCCTATGCCTTCGAGCCGGCCGTGGGCGTCTACATCGATGACATCTACCATGGCACGCTCACCGGCGCGACCATGGACCTGCTCGACCTGGAACGCGTGGAAGTGCTGCGGGGTCCGCAGGGCACGCTGTTCGGCATCAATACCATGGGCGGTGCGGTGCGGCTGATTTCCAAGAAGCCCTCCGGCGAATCCGGTGGTTCGCTGGATCTCACCTACGGCTCTCGCAACCGCATCGACGCGAAAGGAGTCGCCAATTTCGCGCTGGTGGAAGACAAGCTGTTTGCACGCATGTCCGGCATCGCACGCCGCCAGGATGGCTATGGCCGGCACCTGGACTACACCTGCGAAATGGTCCGACGCGGCACGCCGCAGCTTGCAGGCATCGGCGATGGCAGGGGCGCCGGTGGCGTGGCCGTCACGCCCGGCAGCGCGGCCGATGTTTCCTTCCCGCAGACGCTGGATCCGCGTGAGGGTTGCTCGCTGGGAAGCCTCGGCGGCACGCAGTCCATCGGCGGGCGCGTGCAATTGCGCTATCTGGCCAGCGACGTGCTCGAGTTCAATGTGAGTGGCGACTATTCCACGCAGGTTTCCGATCCTCCGGTCGAGGCGCAGTTGAACGCGCGCAACGATACGGGCTATGCCGCGACCATTCTCAATCGCTACGGCCTCAGCATCACGACCATGGAAAGAAACATGGTTTCGCCTGATCCGTACACGAACTTCGCGACCTTCGGCAATGTGGTCGATGGCACGTCCTACGATTCCGACGTGCGCCTGCATGCCTGGGGTGTTGCCGGCACCGGCGACTACGACATGCCGGACCACAAGCTGCACCTGAAGCTGATCACGGGGTATCGAACCTACGATACCACCTGGATCAACGACAGCGACCTGACGCCCTTCGAGCTGCTGCAGACACCGAGCCTGCAGGAACACCGGCAATACCAGGCCGAGCTGCAACTCACCGGACTATCCTTCAACGACCGCTTCGACTGGACGCTGGGTGCGTTCTACTACAACGCGCACAGCCGTTCGTACTATCTGGCGAACTTCGTCACCTTCAACCTGAAGTTCACTGCCGACGATCTGTACACCACCGAGAACCGCTCGGCCTTCGTCCACGGCAACTACAAGATCACCGACCGGCTGGCGTTCTCCGCGGGCCTGCGCTATTCGGACGAATCGAAGACCAACTGGTTCCGTCACTACGGGCCCGGCCAGTACGTGGGGCCGAAGCCGCTCGCGTTCGGCGGCAACCACGTGAGCTACAAGGTGGGCCTGGATTACCAGGCCACCGACGATCTGTTCCTCTACACCTCGGTGTCGGACGGTTTCACGTCGGCGGGCGTCACGCCACGCATCTTCACGCCCGAGCAGCTTCAGCCGCTGGATGGCGAGGAGGTGACCAACTACGAAATCGGCGCCAAGCTGGAGCTGTTCGACAAGAAGCTGCGCGTCAACTCGGCGGTGTTCTACATGGATTACGCCAAGCGCCTGTCGCAGGTCACTGGTCGGGAGTGCGCCATCATCAACAATGGCGTCGATCCCGGGCAACCGGTGTTCGGGTTGGGGGCCACGGATCCTTGCCCGGCGGGCACGCCTTCGGGCGATCTGCCGCTGTCGGCCGGATCGGCCCGCAACGGCACGAGCTGGTTCTACTACACCCAGGCGCCGGGCAAGGTTAAGGGCTTCGAAACGGAGTTCTCCCTGTTCCCGGTTCGCGACCTGATGGTGAACCTTGCAGTCGGCTACAACGAGTTCAAGGGCGATCAGAAGGATCGGACCAAGGTCAATTACCGCGATCCTTCCGCGGTGCTGCAGCCGAAGTGGAACCTCAATGCCGGTGCGCAGTACGCGTTCATGCTCGGCAACGGGGGGCGGATAACGCCGCGCCTGGACTGGTCCTTCCAGTCCTACCGCACCAATGGCACCGTGACGCAGGTGCAACGCGATCCGGATGACATCAACGGCGGCTACGGATTGCTCAATGCGCGTCTGACCTACGACTCACCGGGCGGCGACTGGCAGCTCGCGTTGGCGGGGCTGAACGTGCTGGACAAGTTCTACTGGCAGCAGCTCGGTACGGCCACGCTGCGTTCGGGCCTGCCCGCGACAGGGCGCGTGGGCACGCCGGGACGGCCGCGTGAGTGGTCGCTCACGGTATCGAAGAAATTCCAGTAACGAAGCGACGCGGGTCCGCGCCCATGGCGCGGGCCCGCCGCCTTCACGTCAGACCGATCGGCGAATCAGCGATAGCGCGCCAGCACCTTCGCCAGTGCCTCTTTCCCCGGATTGAGCCGTGAAAAGGGCAACTGGTTCAGCGGTACCTCCGCGGTCGCATTCAGCCCATGCATCTCCGGCTGGCCGGGATTGATGTAGAGCAGCCCGGTCAGGTACTCGTGCTGCTTCTGTCGTGCCACGATCCGCGCCAGGGCGGCGCTGCGGTCGGTGGGGTCGTAGTCCTGGTCCACCTTGTGCAGCACCACGCGCGACCCGTCGTGCAGGGTCACCGGCAACGACTGTCCCGCCTCGTAGCTCACCGAGATCTCGGCGGCCTGCGGCACGAAGTCCGCATGCACGGCTTCCTCGTAGTGTTCACGCGTATAGACATAGCTGCGCGTCGAACCTTCGTGATCGTTGAAGGTGACGCAGGGCGACAGCACGTCGATCAGCGCAAAGCCGTTGTGATGCAGTGCCGCCTGGATCAGCGGCACGAGCTGCGTCTTGTCGCCGGAAAAGCTGCGCGCCACGAAGCCGGCACCCAGCGTGATGGCGAGCTGTACCGGATCGATCGGCGGCTGGTTGTTGACATCGCCCTTCTTCGCCGTGCTGCCGACATCTGCCGAGGCGGAAAACTGCCCCTTCGTCAGTCCGTACACGCCATTGTTCTCGAGCAGGTACACCATGTTCACGTTGCGGCGGATGGCGTGGCAGAACTGGCCGAGGCCGATGGACAGCGAATCGCCGTCACCCGATACGCCGATGTAGTGCAGCTTGCGGTTCGCCGCGTTCGCGCCGGTGGCCACCGACGGCATCCGGCCGTGCACCGAATTGAAACCATGCGCACCGCTGACGAAATAGGCCGTGGTCTTCGACGAGCAACCGATGCCGGAGAGCTTCACCACGTCCTGCGGCGCCAGCGAGCTGGCCCAGCAGGCCTCGACGATCGCCGCCGTGATCGAATCGTGCCCGCAGCCCGCGCACAGCGTGGAGTTCGCACCCTCGTAGTCGCGGCGCGTCAGGCCCAGCGCGTTCTTCGGCAGCTCCGGATGCCTGACCTTCGGCTTTGCCATGAAGCTCATCGGAACACTCCTCAACCCACCAGCTGCGCGGCCGGCTGCTGCTTGTCCTGCACCGCTGCCATGACCCCATCGACGATGTAGCCCGCGGTGATCGGCAGGCCGTTGTAGTGCAGGATGGAACACATGCTGCCCTTCTGCACGCCGGTTTCGAGCAGCAGCAGCGCGCGCAGTTGCGCATCGCGGTTCTGCTCGACGACGAAGTTCAACCGGTGGGCGTTCATGAAACGCTCCACTTCCTCCCCGAAGGGGAAGCCGCGCACCCGCATGTAGTTGACATGCACGCCCTGCGCATGCAGTCGTGCCAGCGCCTCGCGCACCGCGCCGTCGCAGCTGCCGAGCGAGACGATGGCGAGATCATTGCGCGCGTCCTGCTCGATGACGGCCGGTGGCACCAGGTGCGAGGCGGTGATCCACTTCTTGCGCAGGCGGTCGACGACGATCTGGTAGTCCCTGGCGTCTTCGGTGTAGCCGCCGTACTGGTTGTGGCCGGAACCGCGCGTGAAATAGGCACCCTTGGGATGCACACCCGGCACGGTGCGCTGTGGAATGCCGTCGTTGTCGTGGTCGTAGTAGCGCCAGAACTTCTCGATGCTGCCGAGTTGTTCGGCGGTGAGCACCTTGCCGCGGTCCGGCACGTAGCTTTCATCCCACTGGAACTCGGGGCACATCCAGTCGTTCATGCCGATGTCCAGATCGGAGAGCACCAGCACCGGCGTTTGCAGGCGCTCGGCCAGATCGAAGGCTTTGGCGGCGAACTGGAAGCACTCCTCGGGGCTGTTCGGATACAGGCAGACGTGGCGGGTGTCGCCATGGGAGGCATAGGCCGCGCTGCGCAGGTCGCATTGCTGGGTTCGCGTCGGCATGCCGGTGGAGGGGCCGACGCGCTGCACGTCGAACAGCACCGCGGGGATCTCGGTGTAGTAGGCCAGCCCGAGGAACTCCTGCATCAGCGACAACCCCGGGCCGGAGGTCGAGGTGAAGGCGCGGGCCCCGCTCCAGGCGGCACCGACCACCATGCCGATGGCGGCCAGTTCGTCCTCGGCCTGGATCAGGATGTAGTTGCGCTGCCTGGTCACCGGGTCGATGCGCAGCTTCTCGCTGAAGCTCTTGAACGCATCCATGGCCGAGGTGGACGGCGTGATCGGATACCAGGCGCCGACGGTTGCGCCGGCGTAGACGCAGCCGAGGCCAATGGCGGTGTTGCCGTCGATGACGATCTGGCCCCGCGTGGCATCCATCTTCTCGACGCGCAGCGGCAGCGGGCAGGGGAAGTTCTGTTTCGCGTAGTCGTAGCCGAGCTGGATGGCCTTCATGTTCGAATCGACGAGCTGCGGCTTCTTCGCGTAGGTCTCGGCCAGCAGTGCGCGCATGATGTCCAGGTCCAGGTCGCACAGCGCCGCAATCACGCCCGCGTAGCAGATGTTCTTCATCAGTATGCGCGTGCGCACGCCGGTGAAGTTCTCGTTGCACAGCTTCGCCAGCGGTACGCCGATCACCGTGACGTCGTCGCGCTTGAGCAGCGCGGCGCGCGGCCAGGTGCAGTCGTAGATGAAGTAGCCGCCGGAGGCGACCTCGGCGAGGTCCTTCGCGTAGGTCTCGGCATTCAGCGCCACCATGATGTCGACCTGGCTGGCGCGGCAGCGGTGGTTGTCGCGTGTCACCCGGATTTCGTACCAGGTGGGCATGCCCTGGATGTTGGACGGAAAGTAGTTCTTGCCCACCACCGGCACGCCGGAGCGGAAGATCGACTTCATCAGCAGGCCATTGGCACTGGCAGAGCCCGTGCCGTTGACGGTTGCGATCTTGACTACGAAATCGTTTACGCGCTCTGGCGCTTTTGCGGCTGGCATGCGGGCGTCCCGTTCTCGGCATGAGGCCAATGGATCGTGGACTTCTGCATGTCCCACGCGGCCGTCGGGCAGCGCTCGGCGCACAGTCCACAGTGCACGCAGAGGTTTTCGTCCTTCACCATCACGCGCCCGGTCTGCTTCAGCGCGGCCGACACGTACAGCGCCTGGGTCGGGTTGGTGGCCGGCATGCGCAGATGCTGGCGGATCTGCGCCTCTTCACCGTTCGCGGTGATGGTGAGGCAGTCGACCGGGCAGACGTCGACGCAGGCATCGCATTCGATGCACAGCTTCGGCTCGAACACGGTCTGCACGTCGCAGTTCAGGCAGCGCTGCGCTTCCTGCGCGGCACGCTCGATGTCGAAGCCGAGCTCCACCTCGATGTTGATCTTCTTGAAGCGTTCCTTCAGCGACACATGCGGCACCAGCCGGCGCTCCAGCGGCGCGTAGTCGTTCTTGTAGGCCCACTCGTGCACGCCCATCTTGCGGCTCGAGAGCCTGACGCCGGGCGCAGGACGCTGCGCGACATCGCCGCCCTGCAGGTACTCGTTGATGGAAATGGCCGCCTGGTGGCCGTGCTCCACGGCCCAGATGATGTTCTTCGGTCCGAAGGCGGCATCGCCACCGAAGAACACGCCGGCGCGCGTGGACTGGAAGGTCGTCTTGTCGATCTTCGGCACGCTCCACTTGTCGAATTCTATGCCGAGGTCGCGTTCTATCCACGGGAAGGCGTTTTCCTGGCCAATCGCGAGGATCACATCGTCGCAGGCGTGGAATTCCTCGCCGACCGCGCGCTCGGAGGTGATGCGCCCGTCATCGAGTTCGTACTCCATCTTCTCGAACAGCATGCCCTTGAGCTTGCCGCCCTCGGTGACGAAGGCCTTGGGCGAGCGATTGATGACGATGTGCACGTTCTCGGCCTCGGCGTCTTCCAGTTCCCACTCGGAGGCCTTGAAGAAGGCGCGCGGCTTGCGTGCCATGACCTTGACGTTCTTCGCGCCCAGCCGCAGCGAGGTGCGACAGCAGTCCATCGCGGTGTTGCCGACGCCGATGATCAGCACCTGCTCGCCGATGGCGCCGACATGGCCGAAGGCCACGGATTCGAGCCAGTCGATGCCGATGTGGATGCGGTCGGTGTCGCGCCGGCCGGGCAGCTCCAGTTCCTTGCCTTTGGGCGCACCGGAGCCGACGAACACGGCATCGAAGCCACCCTGGTCGAGCAGCTCGCGCATGCTGTTGACCGGTGTTCCAAGCTTGAGCTCGACACCCATGTCGAGAATGAATCCTATCTCCTCGTCGAGAGTCGCCTGCGGCAGGCGGAAGGAGGGGATATTGCTGCGCATCAGACCACCGGGCGTTCCGAGCCGCTCGAAGATCACGACTTCGTAGCCGAGCGGCGCCAGATCGTTAGCCACTGTGAGCGAGGCGGGCCCTGCGCCGATGCAGGCGACGCGCCGCCCGTTGCGTTCCAGTGGCGCACGCGGCAGGCGCCCGGTGAGGTCACCCTTCAGATCGGCGGTGACGCGCTTGAGCCGGCAGATGGCCACAGGCTGGTCTTCGACGCGCCCGCGCCTGCAGGCCGGTTCGCAGGGCCGGTCGCAGACGCGCCCCAGAATGCCCGGAAAGACGTTCGAGTGCCGGTTGAGCAGGTAGGCGTCGGTGTAACGGCCCTGTGCGATCAGACGGATGTATTCGGGCACGTCGGTGTGAGCCGGACAGGCCCACTGACAATCCACGACGCGATGGTAGTAGTCAGGATTCCCCGTCTCGGTCGGAACGGTCGGCATGATGGCCTTATCAAGACCTTCGTTGCAGGTGGCAACAGATTACCACCGCGCCGCAGCGTTCGCAGCCAGCGTATCGATGATCGGACACTCCGGACGGTCATCGCCAGGGCAGCAGCTCACCAGATGCTCCAGGGTCGCCTTCATTGCGTGAAGTTCCCGTAGTTTGGCGTTGAGTTCCTCGATGTGGGCTCCTGCGAGCGCGCGCACCCGGCGGCTGGACCGCTTCCGGTTCTGCCAGAGATCGAGCAGTTCCCGGATCTGCTCGAGCGAGAAGCCCAGATCGCGCGAATGACGGATGAACCTCAGCGTACTGATGTCCTTGTCGGTGTACTGCCGGTAGCCCGAGGACGTACGGGCTGCTTTCGGGAACAGGCCCACGCTTTCGTAGTGGCGGATCATCTTCGCCGACACGCCCGAAGCCCGGGCTGCCTGGCCGATATTCATGCTCATCAGGTGCTCCATCGAACTCATGGTGCCGATCGATCTGCGGTGCCGCGCCAGCGCCGCAGCGTCAGCGCGTTGCCGACGACACTGACGCTGCTGAAGGCCATGGCCGCACCGGCGATGACGGGATTCAGCAGACCCAGTGCTGCCAACGGGATGCCCAGCACGTTGTAGCCGAACGCCCAGAACAAACCCTGCTTGATCTTCGAGTACGTCCGGCGGGAGATATCCAGCGAGTCGCTCACCAGCCGGGGGTCGCCCCGCATCAGTGTGATGCCCGCCGTTTCGGTGGCGACATCGGCACCGCCTGCCATGGCGTAGGCCACCGAAGCGGCAGCCAGCGCGGGGCCGTCGTTCAGGCCGTCGCCGACGAACGCCACCACTTCGCCAGCGGCACGCAGTTCATTGACCACCGCCGCCTTGTCGCCCGGAAGGATTTCGGCTCGAACTTCGTCGATGCCGAGTTCCTTCGCGGCCGCCTCGGCCGCACCCCGGTTGTCACCCGTGAGCATCACCGTCCTGATGCCGACTTGCCGTAGCTGCGCGATGGCCGACGGCGCGGAGGCCTTGATGGTGTCGCCGAAGGCAAGCAGCCCCAGTACGCGGCGCTGACCTTCGTTCCCGTCAATGAGCCAGGAAACCGTCCTGCCCTGGTGCGCAAGGTGTTCGGCGGGGTCGGCGAGCGTGCCGGGAACGAGGCCCGATTCGCGCAACAGCCGATCGCTGCCGAGCATCAGCATCCGGCCTGCGACCACACCTTCCACGCCGCGCCCGGGTAGCGCCCTGGCGGCCTGCACTTGCGGCACGGACAACTGCCTTTCGCGAGCCCGGTCGAGCACTGCGATCGCCAGCGGATGACTGCTCGCTGTCTGCAGGGCAGCAGCCAGTTGCAGCACATCATCCTGAGTCGAGCCGCCTGCAGCGTGCACGGCAGCGACCGACGGTCTGCCTTCGGTCAGCGTGCCCGTCTTGTCGAAGGCCACGACAGTCACGGCATGGGCCACTTCCAGGGCCTCGGCATCCTTGATGAGGATGCCATGGCGTGCGGCGACGCCGGTGCCGGCCATGATGGCCGTTGGCGTTGCCAGGCCCAGAGCACACGGGCAGGCGATGACCAGCACGGCCACGGCGTTGATGAGCGCCTGCTCCCAGTCTCCCGCGATGGCAACCCAGGCCACGAATGTCAGCAGGGCGATGGCCAGCACCACCGGCACGAACACGGCGCTGACGCGATCGACGATGCGCTGGATGGGAGCTTTGGCGGCCTGGGCCGACTCGACCATGCGAACGATGCGCGCCAGCGTGGTCTCTGCGCCCACGGCCGTCGTGCGCACGCTCAGCGCGCCATCCGTGCTGATGGAACCACCGATGACCTTGTCACCCACGGATTTGGCCACCGGCAGGCTCTCGCCGGTGACAAGCGATTCGTCGACATGGGAGCGGCCGTCGATGATCTCTCCGTCCACGGCGATGCGGTCGCCGGGACGCACCACCACGATGTCGCCCAGCCTGATGTCTTCGACTGCCATTTCCAGTTCCCGGCCGTCGCGGCGTACCCGGGCAGTCGTCGGGCGCAGGGCATTCAGCGCGCGAATGGCGTCGGTCGTCTGGCGCTTGGCGCGCGTTTCGAGCCACTTGCCCAGCAGCACCAGCGTGATGACGGCCGCCGACGCCTCGAAGTACAGATGCGGCATGCCATGGGCGGTGTGCTTGATCAGCAGATACACCGACAAGCCATAGGCTGCGGATGTGCCCAGCGAGACCAGCAGGTCCATGTTGCCGCTCCGTGCCCGGAGTGCCTTGTAGCCGGATCGATAGAAGCGCCACCCCAACCAGAACTGCACTGGTGTGGCCAGGGCCAGTTGCAGCCAGCCATCGAGCATCCAGTCGATACCGATGAGCTGCAGCAACATGGGCGCCAGCAGCGGCAGGCTCAGCGCCGCGGCAACTGCAACAGGCCACCACGCCGGCCACCGGCTGGCAGCGACGTCCTGTACGGTTTCTGCTTCCGCTGCGCCGTAGCCGGCTTTTTCGATGGCCTCTTTCAGCGCGGCGAGAGGGACGGACGGCAGGGCCTGCACCGAAGCCTTCTCCGTGGCCAGGTTCACCGAAGCGCTGGACACGCCCGGAACCTTCAGCAGCGCCTTTTCCACCCGGGCAACGCACGCGGCGCAGGTCATGCCAACGACCTGGATACTCATGTCCGTGGATTTGGCAGGGGCGGTGGCGGTCATCGTGAAACGGTCCATCGACTGGATTCACGGAAAATCATAAAGATTGCCATCATTGGAATGTCAAGCGCCGACACCTTGTGTGCCTGCAAGGATTGGCAGTACACCGCTTTCTGGTTGACATTCCCACTGTCGGAAGGATGACACTGAACCCCTCGATCACCCACTGCCGGAGCACAGAATGATCACCTTCACCATCAACGACATGACCTGCGGTCACTGCGTGGGCACCATCACCAAGGCGGTTCTCGCCGCCGATGCCGGTGCGCGCATCGAGGTGGACCTTGCCGCACACCTGGTCCACATCGAGCCTGCCCGGGCAAGCGCCAATGAACTGCGCGAGGCCATCGCGGCGGCCGGGTACAGCCCCGAGGCGCGATGATCAAGCAAGTGATAGGGGGATTGCTTTCGCGATGCCACCGGGGGCACATTCACGTGTCAGGGTAATCCGACGTCGCCCAAGAGCAGGCGCGGATTGGTATCGAACAATAACGAGCGGGGGCTGGATCAGTGTCTCACCAGATTCGGATCGAAGGTAATCGTGTGCGCGTCGCCGTCGCGGCGATCCTGGGAACGGCAGTCGTCACGGCCTGGACGCCGCAGGTGCGGGCCGCAGAAGCCAAGGAAACCAAGGAGCAGACCGAAAGCACGGTACTGCAGGAAGTGCAGGTGACGGGCTCGCGCATCGTGCGCAAGGACATGTCCAGCAACAGCCCGCTGGTTACCGTGGACCAGCAGAAGATCGAAGACAGCCCCTTCATCTCGGTGGAAGAGGCACTCAATGACTTGCCGCAGTTCATGGCCGGCGGCGCCGGCATGACCTCCGCCGCAGTCACATCGCTGCAGGGCGCCAATGGCGTGGATGGCGGTCGCGGCACGGGCGATGCCTCCAACAGCACGCTGCTGCCGGACAACGCCGGCATCATCGGCATCGTGGTGCCGGGCGCGGCCAACGTGAACCTGCGCGGCCTGGGTGCCGGCCGTTCGCTGACGCTCATCAACGGCCACCGCGGCATGCCGGAAAACGCCGGCATGACGGTCGACCTCAACACCGTGCCCACCATCGCCATGGCGGGTGTGGAAGTGATCACCGGCGGCGCCTCGGCCGTGTACGGCGCCGACGCGCTGGCGGGCGTCACCAACATCCGCCTGCGCGAGAACTTCGAGGGCCTGAAGCTGCAGGTGCGCAGCGGCCTGAACGAGGTGGGCGACGGTGGCGAAATCCAGGTTGGTGGCCTGATCGGTTCGAAGATCGCCGACGGTCGCGGCAGCGTGATGGTGGGTATCGAGTACAGCAAGCGCAACAGCACCTACTGGCGCGACCATCCGGCCTTCCGTGACGTGCTCGAGTCGCCGTATTCCTCGAACGGCGACTTCGCCTTCGGCTGGAACTCGTACTACACCTCGAGCACCTCCGCCACGGCCGGACAGTTCTTCCCCTTCCTCGGTGTGTGGGCCGGCAACCAGCCGTCGACTGCCGCCGCACTGGCCATTTTTCCGAACCGCACCTGCGGCACGGCCAATTGCATCACGAACACAACTGGCCCCTATGGCGGTGGCTGGTACGTCAACCAGGATGGTTCGATCTACCTGCGCGCTTCGCAGACTGCCACGGCCAATGGCGTGGCGCTGGCCTATGGCCCGCAGAACTACAAGCCGCGCTCGGTGGATCCCGTCGAAACCACCTGTTCCTTCTCCCCGCCAACGCTCAATCCGACTACCGGCGCGGTGACCTCGCAGATCGTGGGCGCGCCCGGTTCCGGGTTCGCCGGTCAGCTATGCAATCCGACGCAGAACCGCATCGACTGGGGTCGCCGGATCACCGGTCCGCGCCAGGGCTATTCGCTGGTGGGCAATTCCACCTACGACATCACCGACCACCTGACGGCCTTCGCCAGCTTCAACTTCGCGGCCTCGGACACCGAGACGCGGCGTGAACCGGCGCCGTTCTCCGGTCCCACCTTCGGCGTGGCAGTGCCCTTCGCCGCCACGGACGCCAACGGCCTTTCGCCGATCTACCTTCCGTCCGTGGTGAATGTGGGCAGTGCGGCCGCGCCGGTGGGCAGCACGGTCACCTCCTACCGCGCGGGCGGCACCAAGGGCACCAACTGCCCGGCCACGAACGGCTGCACCATGGCCCAGGCCTTCCCGCTGCCCGGGGACGTGTTCGATGCGACCGGTCGCGTGGTCACCAAGGGTGCCCTGCGCCTGCTGCTCGAGTCGCGACCGACGCCCGGCGGCGTGATCGCGAGCGGCGCGTTCCGGGGCCTGCCGAACGATTGCACGCTGCGAAGCGTGGCCAGTGCGAGCACGCCCGGGGCCGTCCTGAACCCGACCACCAATACTTACTACGTGACGCAGGTCAACCCGGATACCAACACGCCGTTGACCCAGTGCGGTCCCAATTCCCGATGGGCGCTGAATACGCAGCTGGCGTACCTGCCGCCCCGCGGCACCGTCAACACCACGCGCCTGTACAACTTCGCCACGGGATTGCGGGGCGATACGTTCGTCTCCGACTGGAAGTGGGAGTACTACTTCGCCCACGGCGATTCGAAGACTTCCACGGACTTCGTCGGCTTCGCACCGCTCTCCAACTACGCGCGGCTGATGACGGCGCCGAACTATGGCCAGGGTTTCGACCAGGTGGGCATCAGCTCGAAGTACCTGACCTGCCAGAGCGGACTGAGCCCATTCGACCAGGGCGCTTCCCCGTCGGCGGACTGTCTCGAGGCGCTGTCGGCCAATGAGTCCGACCGCAGCGACATGACGCAGACCATCCATGAATTCACGCTGCAGGGTGGTCTGTTCACGTTGCCGGCGGGTCAGATCCGTTCCGCGCTGGGCGCCAGCTATCGCAAGAACGACTTCACGTTCAAGCCCGACTCGCTGCGCGAACTGGATTACATCGGCGATACCTCGGCCGGCGCGTTCGGTTCGGGCGCCATCGACGCGGGCGTGAACGTCAAGGAAGCCTACGGCGAGCTGCTGGTGCCGCTGCTGAAGGATCTGCCAGGCGTCAAGAACCTGGAGCTGGAACTGGGTTACCGCTACTCGGACTACAGCACCGGGCAGAAGGTGGATACCTACAAGATCCTGGCGAGCTGGTCGCCGATGGACTGGTTGCGGGTTCGCGGCGGCTACAACCGCGCCGAGCGCGCGCCAAACATCGCCGAGCTGTACCAGACGCCCACCGGCAGCGCGCAGTTCAGCGATATCGCGCTCGATCCCTGCCGGAACGACCCGACGCCCAACACCGGCCTGAACGTGACGGCCTTCAACGGCCGTCCCTCCAACCAGCCGGCCACCGACCCGGCCGTGCGCCTGAAGCTGCAGCAGCTGTGCAGCGCGATGATCGGCAATGCGGCCTCGGCATTCAACGCGGATCCGAACAACTTCAACGATGCGGGCTCTCCCGCCACATTGCTGAACGGCAACCAGAACCTGAAGAACGAGCGCGGTGACACCTGGACCGTCGGTCTCGCCTTCCGCTCGCCCTTCGAGTCGCCGCTGCTGGCGCGCATCACCGGCACGGTCGACTGGTATGAAGCGCGAGTCTCGGATCCCATCGACGTGACCCGGACGGCCGCGATCATCAACTCCTGCTACAACATCAATGGCAGCAACCCGAACCTGCTGCTGAATGATCCGAGCGGATACTGCAAGCTGATCGAACGCGATCAGGTGAGCGGCGCCATCTCCCGCGTCTTCAACCCGTACGAGAATCAGGACAAGCTGGTCATCCGCGGCGTGGACGTGGGCCTGAACTGGACGGCGGCGCTCACTGACCTGGGCTTGCAGAGCCTGCCAGGCTCCGTCTCCATCGCCATGACCGGCAACTACCTGATGGACCAGATCCAGCGATACGCCGGCAGCCCCGACAAGCTGGCCGACTATGCGGGATTCAACGGTGCCTCGCGCATACGCGGCACCACCAGCTTCGGGTACAACTGGGGCCGGAATCGCGCCGTCCTCACCTGGCAGTATCGTCTCGGCACGCAGACGCCCACCACCTACGCGGCCACGCCGAACATCACGCGTTCGCAGGCGCCGACCGTCCAGCGCAATCCGTTGATGGCCGGCTACCGCACCTTCAACCAGCTCAATGGCACCTTCGGCACGCGGATCGGGCCGGTGAATGCTTCACTCAGCATCAGCAACATGCTGAACACCAAGCCGAGTTGGGGCGGCTACGACCTGCGCGACCCGATGAACGGGTTCGGCAGCTTCAGCCCCTTCGACGACCTGGTCGGCCGGCGGTATTCGCTGAACCTGTCGGTCGATCTCTGATCTCCGGGGGCAGTCAGTCCTTTGCATCCGCCGCACTCGAGGCTGTTCGCAGCCTCGATGCGGCCGGCAACGACCAGGAAGCATACGAGGCGCTGCGCGTCGCCAGCCGGCAGGGAGATCTTGCGGCCATGTCCGAACTCGGGCATCGCTTGCTGGTCGGTCACCGGGCGCCGTTGTCGCCGAAGCACGCGCTGCCGCTGCTGATCGAGGCCATGCGGGGCGGCGAGCCGCGCGCGCTGGCACGCGGCGCGGCGCTGACGGCCGGCGGTGTCTACGTGCAGCAGGGTTGGGAGGGCGCGCTGCAGATGCTGGGGCAGGCAGCGGCTGCGGGCGACGAGTCCGCGCAAGGGCAACTGGCCTGTCTGCAGCCGGCCGGGGCGCCGACGGCGGACTGGCCGACAATGGCGGCGCGTGTGCCGCTGGCGGATTGGCTGCAGCCCGCCACTGTCGAGGTCTTGCACGAAAAAGTGCGGCGCGTGCCGGCCCTCGTGCCGCTGCCGGTCTGCGGCTGGCTGATGGCGCGGGCCCAGGGCAGGCTGCAACGCGCACTGGTCTACGATTCGGTGGATCGCAAGGTCGAGGCGCACAGCATGCGCACCAACACCATGGCGATGTTCGACTACGCCACGCTCGATGTGGTGCAGTTCCTGGTGCAGGCGCGCATGGCGCTTGCTTGCGGCTACCGCATCCAGCATTTCGAGCACCCGACGATTCTGCATTACAGCGTGGGCGAGCAGATCACGCCGCATTTCGACTTCATCGACGCGAAGGCCCGTGACTACGCCCAGCAGATCGAGGAGATGGGTCAGCGGATGATCACCTTCCTGCTGTACCTGAACGATGGCTATGAGGGCGGCGAGACTGCTTTCCCTGAGCTTGGCATCGTCAATCGTGGCAGGGCGGGGGAAGGCTTCTTCTTCATCAACGCGCACCCGGATCTCTCGCCCGACCGCAGGATGCTGCACACGGGTTCACCGCCCACTGCAGGCGAGAAGTGGATTGTCACGCAGTTCATTTCGAGCAAGGCGCTGCGGCCCTGAGTTCCTTGCTTCGCGACGTGTCCGGTGGCACCGGACCACGCGGCACCATTACGGCGACTTAAATCGCGCACGCAGTCGCGAGGATTATCTTGATCGCTCTTCGCTCAAACGAGGGGCAGTATCGTGAACAAGACAGGTTCATTGGGACTGGTTGCCTTTTGCGCTCTTGCCGCGGCCGCCGTCGTGGCCGCACCTGCGGGCGCGCCTGCCGGCAGTACCGGCGTCTGCAAGGATGGTTCCTACTACTCGGGACCGGTGAAGAAAGGTGCATGTCGCGGTCATCAGGGCGTCAGGGATTGGTGGGGCGGGGACAGTGCCGGCTCTGCTGCGGCACCTGCCGCCACCACCAGGGCCGCACCCGCCGTTGCGGTGCAGTCACCGCCGCCAGTGGTCGCGCCTGCCGCGCCTCGCCCCCAAGCGGCAGCGCCTGCAGCGCCGCGTCCCTCGGTGGCTGCACCTGCCGTACAGGCGGCCGGTGGTGGAGCCGGACAGGTCTGGGCCAACAGCGGCACCAAGGTTTACCACTGCCAGGGTGACAAGTGGTACGGCAAGACCAAGTCCGGCAGCTACATGTCGGAAGCGGACGCGCGGGCCAAGGGATTTCATCCCGATCACGGCAAGGGTTGCCAGTAGTCGAACAACAAGGAGCCAGGGACATGGGATTGCTGGACGGCGCTCTGGGCGCACTGATGAATTCAGGTTCTGGCAACGGTGCCGCGTCACCGGTTGCGCAGGCACTCCAAGACCTCATGCAGCAGCATGGCGGCATTGGAGGGTTGGTGCAGAAGCTGTCGCAAGGCGGGTTGGCGCAGCAGGTGCAGTCCTGGATCGGTACGGGTGCGAACCTGCCGGTGAACGCTGGTCAGATTTCGCAGGCGCTGGGCAACAATCAGGTGACGCAGATCGCACAGCAGCTCGGCGTGGATCCGCAGCACGCAGGCGGTCTGCTCGCCCAGGTTCTGCCGCATCTGATCGACCACTTCACGCCGAACGGGCAGCTTCCGGCTGCCGGGACCGTGCCTGCGTCCGGCATGCTCGGGGCGGCACTGAACGCGCTGGTGTCGCGAGGGTAGCAGCCACCCTCCGGCTCCAGTGCAGCGAGGCGGCCTCAGTCGACCAGCAGCGCATACCCCCGCAACTGCAGTCCACTGACGGTCGTCAGCGCCGACAGGTCCACCTGCACGCCCGGCAGCACTTCATCGCGCGCGATCTTTGCGCCAGCGAGCGCCTGGCCACAGACGCGTACGCTGACGCCGGCGGCATTGAGCTTCCTGATCAGTTCGGCGCTCGGGTTGCGCGTGAGTCCGCGGGCTTTGAGTCCCTTCTCGTTCAGCACGGCGGTGGTTGCCGCGGCCTGCAGGATCACCACGATGTGCCGATGCGACGCCGGCACGCCTGACTGGGCCAGCAGATTCGCAACCTTCGCGGCCTTGTCGAGGAATGGCGGCGGTGCATCGGCGCTGCCGCCTTTCGTGGCGTTCAGCACAACCTTGTAGTCGAGCGCGGGATCGGGGCGTTCGCCCGCGTTTTCCACCGGGATCACTTCTCCGTAGCCTTCGATGACTGGCGCCGACAGGGTGTCGGCCCCGACGGCGTTCAGCGTCAGCGTCGAGGCGAAGAGCACGAACAGCGAGGATCGGACAGCGATGGCAGGCGGCATGATGAGTCCCTCCTGGAGGAACTCCCATCGTACCGCGTACCTGGGTGCCGGTCAGGCCGTTGCAGGAACCGGGATACTGACTTCGAAATCGGGCAGCACCGCCGGCGTCTGCCGGCCCGGCAGCACTGCTTCCGGAACATTGCCCAGAATCTGGTGTACGCCGGTGCTGGCCACTGGAAATGCCGGTGCGGCGATGGATGGGCGCTCCGCGATCCACTGCATCAGCGGCAGCCACTGCTCCGCGTCCTCGCGAACCAGTCGCTCCTTCACGTCGCACAGGCCGAAGCCGCTCTCGGCGCAGCGCACGAAATTCTGCGAATCCCGCAACGTGGTGACCACGGGGATGTCCAGCGATTCCAGGAACAGCATCAACGAACGGTAGATCAGCGTGTTGCGCCTGGCGCGATTCACCACGACGCCAATGCGCCGGTCCGCGCGCTTGATCCGCGCGATCAGCAGCAGGTCGCCGATGCACTTGGCGGCCGCATGGATGTCGATGGCGGAGGGCAGCACCGGCACGATGATGGCCGATGCGGCACGGGTCAGTTCCGGCAGCTTCTGCGGATCGACCGCGGCCGGCGTGTCGACGACCAGGCGCTCGCATTCCATCGGTACACGCATGGAAAAGGTGCGCGTCACGCGCGGGTTGCGATCGTAGCCGGCGATGGCGTGAACGCGCGGCAGGTCGGCTGGGCGCCTGGCGAGCCACTGCGTGCTGGACCCCTGGGCGTCCATGTCCATCAGTGCGGGCTTCAACCCCTGGCTGGCGAAGGTTGCAGCAATGTTGGTCGCAAGCGTGGTCTTTCCGGAGCCACCCTTCGGGTTCAACACGACGATCTTCTGCAGCATGGCCTGGTCGTTCCTGACGGAAAGTGAAGGCGTTGTGACGCTACCAGCACGGCGCCAGGCTCAATGTGAAGGAGTTCACTCTCCGCCGGCTTCACGGGCCGGATATTGTCAACCGCCGGGGCGAAACTGCCGACTGTGTCGCACGAACTTGATGATCATCAAGGGTCGCGGCAATGTCGTGGGTGAACATAAGGGATCAACTCCGGAAAAGGGCGCCATGTCAAAGACCAAGACCGTTTCCAGTCTGCAGCCCGGCGGCCATGCTGCGGGCAAGCGCCATCATGGACCCCGGGCAGTCGTGGCCGGCGATACGGCCGCCAGCCTGTCCACGCAGGGCATCGAAGCCTTTCAGGTGCAGCGCAAGGCCGTGGCCTCGACCACCCGACAGGCCATGGCGCTGGGCGACATGCTGCGCGAGCGCAGCAACGGGGCCGCGCCGCGCGACGCCATTGCCGATGTGCAGGCGCTGCTGGCCGGCGCATCCGCCGACGAAGCCAAGGCGCTGCGCAAGATGCTGTTCAAGCGGGAACAGGACGGGGCGGCGGCGGGCGTCGATCCGGACACCGAGTTGAGTGCCGGCTGGCGCACCGGCTCCTATCCCTACAAGAACCTCATGTCGCGCAAGAAATACGAGCGGCAGAAATTCCGCCTGCAGGTGGAACTGCTGAAATTGCAGGCCTGGGTGAAGGAATCCGGCGAGCGGGTGGTGATCCTGTTCGAGGGGCGCGACGCGGCCGGCAAGGGTGGCACCATCAAGCGCTTCATGGAGCACCTGAACCCCCGCGGTGCGCGCGTCGTTGCGCTGGAGAAACCCAGCGACGTGGAACGTGGCCAGTGGTATTTCCAGCGCTATGTGGAGCATCTGCCGACGCGCGGCGAAATCGTCATGTTCGACCGAAGCTGGTACAACCGGGCGGGCGTGGAGCGGGTGATGGGTTTCTGCACGCAGCAGGAATACGATGAATTCCTGCGCCAGACGCCGGAGTTCGAGCGCCAGCTCGTGCGCAGCGGCGTGCACCTGTTCAAGTTCTGGTTCTCGGTGAGCCGCGACGAGCAGCGACGCCGGTTCAAGGAGCGGCAGGCGCATCCGCTCAAGCAGTGGAAGCTTTCGCCCATCGACAAGGCCTCGCTCGACAAGTGGGGCGAGTACACGCGCGCCAAGGAAGCGATGTTCGTGGCCTGCGATACCAGCGATGCGCCGTGGACCATCATCAAGTCCGACTGCAAGAAGCGCGCGCGGCTCAATGCGATGCGCTTCGTGCTCAGCCGTCTTCCCTACAAGAACCGCGACATGTCGGTGGTCGGGGCTGTCGATCCGCTGATTGTCGGCAGGCCTTCACTGGTGCCGAGCCGTGGTGACGACCAGTTGGCCACGCAGGGCAGTGGCTGAGGTGCCGTCGATGAGCCTTTTCTCCACCGTCCGTGCAGGTACCGTCGTCATGATGGCGGCATCGTTCGCGGCCTGCAGCGGTCCGGCCGCCGATGCGCAGCATGCCGCGGACGCGGCCTCGGCCACCGATGAAACCCCGACCCGGGGCGAACCGATCCTGCTGCACGCCCGCGTCGATTACGGCAGTGATTCGGTGACCAGCGGCGTCAGCGAGCGCCACTTCGTGCTCGCGATGGATGTGGAGCAGCCCGCCTTCCGCGAAGGCAGCGGGGCGCGGGCCACCTACAGCGGCGATTCCGCGCGCGAGCGCGTGCGCGGCTTCATGAAGGCCAGCGGTTCGGCCCGCGTCGTCAGCGCCGATACCACGCTGACCGAGAACTACGCCAAGTCGGCCACGTGGCCGCAGTTGCAGGCCGTCGACGGAGCATATTTCTCGCTGCTCGCACCCGAGGCTTCACTGATCGGCGAGGGGCTGCATGTGCGGCTCGAACTGCGCGCGCCAGTGAAGGGGCAAGGCAGCGCCCATGTCCAGGGCGAAGGCGGTTCGGCCGACACGGACCCGCTGCTTTCCGTGCCCAGCGAGTGCAGTTCGCGCGACCAGAAGCTCGATGGCAATGTCGAGGGCTGCGGCGTGGTGGTCGACCTCGAACCCGCACCGACGCATGCGCGTGATGCTGCAGGCGAGGTGATGCTGCCGAAGGTAACCGAGGCGCTCGCGCAGCCCGACGGCCCCTGGGCGATGGCGATGCTCGGCGATCACTTCGGCGCGACCACCGAATATCGGCCCGGCGGCCACTTCGTGCAGCGTTTCTCGAAGAGCTACGAGGCGGACAAGGACGGCGCGCACAGCCGCATCACGGTGAACGTGACGGTGTGGTCCACGGCGCGCGGCGAGAACTGGGTGCCGAAGGACCTGCTGCCGCTGCCTGCAAAGTGACCGTCAACGTGCCTTCGGACGCGATGCGGATTCCAGGATGGCTTTCAACGTCGGCACATCCTTCACCGCCGGTGCATCGACCTTGAACGTCCGTACGTAGGCGTAGATGTCGCGCACCTGCGCATCGCTCAAGGCCGAAGCCGGATAATTCGGCATCCGCGTCGATGGCAGCAACGGCGCCTGGTCGCCACGCAGCCGCAGGAAGGTCGTGAACGTCGCAAGGTCGGCGATCAGCGGACTGTTGGTGCCCACCAGGTCGCGGGCGCCCGTATTGCCGTTGAAGCCATGGCAGCCGTAGCAGCCGTGGTCGTGAAAGAGCTGCCGGCCGCGTGTGGCGTCGCCCGCGCTGGTGACAGCGCCTTGCGCCACGGGGGCGTCGGCCGCGTCGACAAGGCCGGCCAGTGCCAAACCGGCGATCAACGCCCCGACGGCGGGTATCATTCCAGTGCGCGGGGACTTCATCGCGGCTGCGTCAGCACATCGATGAGATAGGGCTCGCCGCGCTTCACCGATGCAACGCCTCGCGCGAGCGCGGCAGAGAGTTTCGTCGGGTCATCGATCGGGCCCTCGCTGGCCATACCGTATCCTTGCGCCAGTTTCGCGTAGTCGATGTAAGGATCGCGCAGCGTGGTGCCGATATGCGCGCGATCGGTGCCGCGGCCGCGCACGCCGGCCATGTACTGCAGGAACATCATCTCCTGATGCCAGGCGCGGTTGTTGTGCATCACCGTCAGCATGGGCAATTTGTGGTGCACGGCCGACCAGATCATCCCCGGCGCGTAATTGAAATCGCCATCGGTCTGGATGTTGATGACGATGCGGTTGCGGCCGCGCGCGGCCAGCGCCGCGCCGCCGCTGGCGCCGAGGCCATAGCCCATGCCGCCGGCACCCTGGCCGCCCAGGTAGCTGTAGGGCTTGTCGTGCACCCACAGTTCACGGTGATGTGCGCTGGAGAAGTTGCTGGGGCTGGAAAGGCACCAGTCCTCGTCCATGATCAGCGGCCACAGCTCCGCGTACAGGCGGGCGGTGCTTACCGGGCTTGCGTCCCAGCCCTTGCGTTTCTGGTCCAGCGCCTTCTCCAGCGCCGCGACATAGGCCGCCTCGTTCGCCGCGGCGTGCTTCGTGCGGCGCTCGGCGACCAGTCGCTGCTGCGCCGCTGTTGCCAGGCTGCGAACCGCGGCGAGCAGGGCGGGCAGGCTCGCTTCAGCGTCGATGGGGATCGAACGCTTGATGGTTGTGGGCTGCTCGCCGGGCGCGCCTTCGGCAGAATCGCGTGCGCGCAGGCCGCCAAAGCCGATGTGCGCGGTATCGCGCCGGCCTGCAAGCGAAGCCACGCGCGGACCCACCAGGGCGACGTCGGCAGGCCCGACCTCGAGTCCCAGCCGGAAATCATATTCCGTCGATGCGCCTGGCCCCGAAAGCGGGTGGCGTTGCGGGAAGCTCATGGGGCCGGCAGTGGCGCGAGAGCCGACGCAGGCGGCCACGAGGTCCGCCAGTTCCACTGCCTGCGCAACGCCGGCCGGCGTGCGCAGTTGCCCCACCTCGATGCGGGGATTGCGGGCCGAAAGCAGCTTCTGCGCGATCTCGCGCGCGGTCGTTGCGTCGATGCCGTCGATGCGCGGCGGTACGTATTTCGGCACCTGCAGCGAGCCGGCCTCTGCCTTCTGCGTCTCCATGTCCAGCACCACCAGCGTCGGCGCAGTGGGTGGAGTGATGGCCTGCCGATAGGCTTCCTGCAGCGCCGTGAGGGATTCAGCCAGCGTCTTCGGCTGCGCATCCCACTTGGTGAAGCTGCGCACCAGCGCCGCCATGTCGTTGGCGGTGTGCGCCTGGATGAATCCATCGTCGCGGCCGGCGATGAGCAGCATCGGCGTGCCGGAGTAGTAGGCCTGGTAGATGGCCATCGACGCATGCTGCAGGCCGATGGTCCCGTGCAGCATGGCGCACATCGGCCGTCCCTCGGCCTTGCCATAGCCATTGGCCATGTCCACCGCGGTCTCTTCGTGCAGTGCGGTGATGAATTCCGGCATCGCATTGGGCGGCGAACCGTAATTGACGATGGATTCCTGGATGCCCTCGAAGCTCGAACCGGGATTGCTGGCCACGAACTCGATGCCCAGGTCCTTCAGCACCTGTGTCTGCAGGTCGGAACCGCAGCGCTGCACGGCGCGGGCGGGCAGGCTGACGCGCAGCAGACCGCTGTCGCGCTGGATCTGTGTTGCAGAAGGCGCGGGCGCGCCGCCGGCGGAACGTGTTGCAGCGGCGCTGGCGGGCGCGGTAGCGCCGGCAGTCGCTGCGTCAGCCGGCGCGGCAGCATTGGCGCCCAGTGACAGGCCGGCACCTGCAGCGGCCGCCAGGAATGCACGCCGGCCGGCGTCGGGATCATGTTGCTTCGGCATCAGGTGTCACCTCCCGAAGAAGAAATGCGGCGGCGGACCGGGGGTGGTCCGCCGCCGTTGTCAGCGCAGCCGCTCAGTAGCGGAAATTCACGCCCAGCACGTAACGACGGCCATAGGCGTCGTAGTTGTTGCTCACGGTCTGCGAACCCGTGCGCGAGTTGTAGCTCGGGATCACCATCGGATGCTTGTCGAGCAGGTTGGTCACGAACAGCGAGACATCCCACTGGTGGCCCGAGGCGGTCTCGTCGCGGTACCCGATGCGCGCGTTGGTGTTGAAGTAGTTCGGCAGCCAGTTGTCATCGACGTCCGGCGCAGTCTTCACGACACCGTTCACGACCTTGTTGCCCGCAGCGAATGCCGCCGTGTCGATCCACGTCGTGTCGATCTTCGACTTGCTGATCCACTCCTCGGTCAGTTGCGCATCCCACTTGCCGAAGCTGTAGGTCAGGCTCGCGGTGCCCTTCCACTTCGGATACAGCACGCCGCCAGTGAAGCCGCCATCGAAGCGGTTCACCGGAGCAGTGTTGGAGGACTTGTTCGAGCGCTTCAGGATGTTGCTCGCGAATGCGCGGAACGTGAGCGTCTCCGGCAGGTCCGCGAGGAAATCCGGACGCAGCGTGTACTGCGTTTCGTAGTCCACGCCCCTGACCGTGGTCTTGGCCACGTTCAGATACGGGTTCTTGACCCGGCCGATGACCTGGCTGGCCGCATCACGCTCCACGTAGGCGCAGAATGCCGGATTGGCGTTGCTGAAGCAGTCGTCCACGATGCGCTGGAAGCCCAGCTGCCCGATAGCGTCATCGACGGAGACATTGTAGTAGTCCGCCGAAATCTGCAGGCCATCCACGAAGCTGGGACGGAAGACCGCGCCCAGCGTAACCGTATCGGCCTTTTCGGGCTTCAGGTTGGGATTGCCCACGGCCACCGACGTGATTTGCACGCTGCAGCCGGCCGCGGCGTTGGGATTGCCGCTCAGGTTACGGCAGGCCGTCACGTTCGGGTCGTTCACTGCGCCACCGGAACCCTGTTCGTCGAAGCGCTCGGCGAAAGTGGCCTCGCGTACGTCGCGCGAATAAGTGGCCCGCAGGCGCAGGTCGCTGTACACCGTGAAGTCGAGACCTGCCTTGTAGGCGTTGACCGAGCCCACCGCCGAGTAATCCGAGGTGCGGTACGCCAGGTCCAGATCCGCCTTCTGGCCGGTGGTCAGCTTGAATATGGGCACGTTGACTTCCGCAAAGGCTTCTTTCACGTTGTAGTCGCCCTGGATGGGCGGCACGGTCGAGAACTGGAAGACGTTCGGGCTGCCGCCGGTGAAGCCGGAGGGAATGCCGCGAATCCCGAGCGCGGGCGCATTCAGCGGCGGACCCACCCGCTCGAGGTCATCCGGATAGGCGCGCTGCTTGAAGTCCTCGGCGCGATACGTGACGCCGATGGCCGCGTTGACGGCACCCGCCCAGCCATCGAACAGCTTGCCGGTGAACAGGGCTTCACCGAAGTTCTGATGCACGTTGCTGATGCCCCACTTGTCGCCGACCAGGTAGTCGCGCGCGGCCTGCGACACATTGCCCTGGCCGAAGGCATTCAGCGGCACGCAGTCGCGGATGCTGTTGTCCAGGCCCACGGGCGAGGGCAGCGGCTGCCCGAACTTGTTCAGTCTCGGGGCGACGGCGGCCGCGAGCTGCGCCGGCGTCGGGTTCACGAGCTTGACGTTGCAGGTGATCGAGCCGATCGGCAGGCCACTGTTCCCCACGTTGGCCGCCGTGACCGTCACGGCATCCAGTGCCAGGAACATGCGGTCCACGCGCAGCTCGTCGTAGACGGCGGTGAACTTGTGCGAACGACCCCGTTGCCACGTGGCACGCAGGTGCCAGTCGGCGAACAGGTCGGCATCCACGCCCACGCTCCAGGTGAACATGCTGTGCTTGTTGCGGGGTTCTTCGCTGTCGTTCCAGTTGTTGGCGTCCAGGAACTGGCCCAGCTTCAGCATCTTGAACGAGCCTACGTTCTGCGCGGTCATCGCCTGCTGCACGGCAGCCGGCAGGTAGGGATTGCCAGAGTAGATCGTCGCATACCAGATGTCCTGCAGGTGCGGCAGGCCACGCTGGTCAAGCTGGTCCGATGCCGAGCTGCCGTACAAGGCATGGCCGAACACCGACACCTTGTCGTTGATGTCGTATTTCAGGCCGAGGAAGCCCGCCTTCTCGTTGACCCTCGCGCCATAGGGGCCGCCGGGGAAGGCTTCGTTGCCGGGACCGAATTCCGGGCCGCCCGACATGGACTGCGTGCCACCGGAACCCGCAGTGATCGGACCACTGACGAACGGCCGCACGCCGCTGCCATCGTCGAGGAACACCGTGTTCTTCAGCGTGAAGGGCACGCCCGCCGCCGTCTGCACATTCGACAGCGGATACGCGGTGTCGATGCGGCCCGTGGGGGAGTGCAGCGAGGAGACGACGTTGTCCAGCGTCAGCCGCACCGGAACCCCCGGGGTGGCCGTGGCGGAAACGAACGCCGGGTTGGTGACGAAACCCCTGCGCGTGAACCAGCTCCCCAGCGTGGTGGGGTCGCGCATGATCTGGTCGATGTGGTTGTACTCGGCCGAGGCCACGACGTGCAGCTTCTCGCCCAGCTTGAAGCCACCGGCAACCGAACCCTTGTGGTTGAACCCATCGCCTACCTCGGTGATGCCTGTGCTGGCGCTGGCCTTGAAGCCTTCGAAGTTGCGGTCGAGGATGAAGTTCACCACGCCGCCGACCGCATCCGCGCCGTACTGCGCCGACGCGCCGCCGGTGACGATGTCGACCTTCTTGATCAGCGCGGTCGGGAACACGCCGATGTTGACCGTGCCGCCGCGGTCGTCCTGCACCACGCGCGAGCCATCGAGCAGCACCAGCGTGCGCTTGCTTTCGAGGCCGCGCAGATTCACGTAGCTGCCGCCGGCATTGCCGAACAGCGCGCCGCTGCTGCGCTGGGCGGATTCGGTCTGGAAGAGCTGCGGCAGCTTGTCGAGTTGGTCCACCAGCGAGGCGCCCGGATTGCTCATCTTGAGATCTTCGGTGGTGACCGAAGTGACCGGCACCGGCGTGGTCATTCCGGTTTCCTGCCGGATGCGCGAACCGGTGACGGTGATTTCTTCCAGCGCCGGCTCTTCGGCCGTGTACGCCGGGCTTGCCGCCAACGCCGCCAAGGTCAGCGCGGACAGCGCGCAGGCGAGACCCTGGCGCTGATTCGCGGCGTCGACGGAACCGTTTCGCAGTACCTGCCGAATGGCAGCTGCGAGCGAGTGATTGCTCATTATCGTCCCCCTGATTGTTTCAATACGCCGCGGCTCGATTTGCCTGCCGCGGCCAGGGTCAACAATATACCGACACGGCGGCATGCACTACGGCCCGCGAAAATCCCTCCGCGCACGGCTGTGTGGAAGACGCAATGCAGGGAGTCGCAGTACCCGGATGCAATGCATCTTTGTGGTACGAGCCCAACCGGTTTATCCTCGCGACAGGCCGCATTGGCCTGAACAATAGAACACGGGATCGGGGGGCGATCACTGATGCGCTACGGATATCGAATGCTTGTTGCTTCCCTGCTGCTGGCCGGCACGGCCATGGCACAGGTGGGACATCCCGCCAAGGGAAGCTGGTTGGGCTACTGGGGACCCGACCAGAAAACGCGGCACCGCATGGTGCTGAATCTGGACTGGCGCAATCGCCAGGTCGTGGGTCAGGTGAATCCCGGAGCCGGCGCCGCGCCCGTAACGCGTGCGGACATCGACTACGGCACCTGGATCATGACGGTCGAAGCCTCGCTGCCCGATGCGGCCGGGCGCAGCCAGAAGTGGGTGGGCACGGGGAAGCTGGAGAACCTGGGCTCGTGGACGAACCGCGTGTACTCCGGCACCTACGTTTACGGCTCTGAAAAGGGCGACTTCAAGCTCACGCTGCATTGAGGAAAAACTCATGAAGATCACGACGAAATCACTGCTCGCCCTGCTGATTGCCGGTACCACTGCCGGTGCCGCGGTGGCGCACCATTCCTTCGCGGCCGAATTCGACGGCTCGAAGAAGCTCAAGCTCTCCGGCACCGTCACCAAGGTGCAGTGGCGCAATCCCCACACCTACTTCTATATCGACGTGAAGGGTGAGGATGGCCAGATCCACAATTGGGCCATGGAGCTGGGCAGCCCGAACGTGCTGATGCGCAGGGGATGGACCCACGAGTCGCTGAAGATCGGCGACCAGGTGGTTGTCGAAGGCGCGCGCGCACGCGACAACAGCTACAAGGGCAATGCCACCTCGGTGGTCATGGCCGACGGCAAGAAGATGTTCAACGGCACGGCCGAAGAAAATGAAGGGAAGTAAACGCTGTATGAGCCGCGACGCGAAAAAACTCGTGCGCAGCACTGGCGCATGCATGGCTGTGCTCGGCGCGCTGCTGGTGGCGCCGGCATTTGCGGCGGCACCCGCCGCATCGGCGCCTCCCGCGCGGCCGGGGGCGCCCGCCGCTGCCGCCAAACCGTCCAAGCCCACGCCGCGCCTGCCCGACGGCACCGTCGATCTGGGCGGCCATGGTTCGTGGAGCCTGAACTGGATCACCAACTACGAACGGCAACTGCTCGACACGCCGCAGGGCATCGAGAATGTGCCCTTCCTGCCGTGGTCCAAGGCCATGTACGACTACGTGCAGAAGACGCAGAACGCCTATGACCCCGAGGGCTTCTGCCTGCCTCCCGGTGGACCGCGCGCCTTCGGCACTCCCTATCCGGCGGAATTCATCCAGCAGAAGGACCGCATCATCGTCATCTTCGAAGGCGGTGCGCATGTCTGGCGCGAAATCCACATGGATGGGCGCAAGCATCCCACCGGCTCGAAGCTGAACCCGACGTACTTCGGTCACTCCGTGGGTCACTGGGAAGGCGACACGCTGGTCATCGACACCGTGGGCTACAACGAGCGCACGTGGCTGGGCTTCAACGGCTACCTGCATTCGGATGAGCTGCACACCGTCGAGCGCATCAGCCGCCCGAACTACGACACGCTGCGCTACGAAGTCACCATCGACGATCCCGGCGCCTATTCCAAGCCCTGGCGCATGGGGTGGAACATCCGCTGGGCCGAAGGGCAGGAGCTGCAGGAATACATCTGCCAGGAAGAGAACCAGTTTCTCACCGACCTGAAGGATGATTTCGGCAAGCCGTTCTTCCAGGCTACCGAGACCGAATAGCCTCCCCGGCGGTCGACCCGCAGGAGCGCCCGCCGGCGGTTCACGCCGGCGGGCATTGATAAGTCGCATATACCGGGTATCTTTACACCCGGATCAGCGATGACAGAACCCCTCGTACAATGCGCTCCGGGTGAGCCCGAAGCCGGATCGATGCTGCGCCTGCGCGGCGACATCGCAATCTGGGTGGTGATCGCCGCGGAGCTGGCCACCTTTGCGCTGTTGTTCCTCTCTTACGCCTTCGCACGCGTCCGGCAGCGCGCGGTCTTCGACGCCTCCCAGGCCACACTCGACCTGCACTCCGGTGCGCTCAACACCGCGCTGCTGATCACGGGCAGCTGGTGCGTGGCGCGGGCCGTGCACGCGCTGCGCGCGGATGCGACGCGCGCCGGCGTGCGCTGGCTTGCTGCAGCGATCGCCTGCGGCGCCGGCTTCATCGCGTTGAAGACCGTCGAACTCGCCGGCAAGTTTGCCGCCGGGTATGACCTGTCGACGAACACCTTCTACATGTTCTATTTCCTGCTGACGGCCTTTCACTACCTGCACGTCGTGGCAGCGCTCCTGTTCCTCGTGCTGGTGCTGGTGCGCGCCCGTCAGTACGCGTATTCCAGCCGCGACTGCCATGTACCGGAAACGGCCGCGGCGTTCTGGCACATGGTGGATCTCCTTTGGCTGGTGCTGTTCCCGCTGGTGTATGTGATGCGATGAAGACGGGCAGAGTGTTCGGTTCGACGATCGATCGCATCTGGCTGGCGCTGCTGGCGGCGACTGCGATCACCTTCGCGCTGGGTGAGAGCGGTGTGGCAGGCAGCGGCCAGGTGTGGCCGGTCCCGCTGATGTTCGCGCTGTCCTTTGCCAAGGGGCTGTGGGTGGCGCTCGACTACATGGAGCTGCGAAACGCGCCACGGGTGTGGAGGCGGCTGGTCGTCGGATGGTTGGTGGTGGTGGTCGGGTTGATTCTCGTGGCGTGGTGGATCGCCCGGTAGACGCGCCGTCGGCGCTCCAGTCGCCGGCGCGCCCGGATGGAGATATCCTCCGCTGAACTGCCGCGGCAATGGGGGAGTGCGATGCCACGATTGATGCATTGGGCGGCCGGTGGCGTTCTGATGGCCATCGTGGCTTGCGAACCGGCACTGGCGCAGAACACCTGCGACCGCGCCTGCCTGCGCGGAATGCTCGATCGCTACCTCGGCGCGGTCATTGCGCACGATCCCTCCAAAGCGCCCTTGGTCATCGGCTTCCGCCAGACCGAAAACGCCGTCAACGTCGCCCAGGGCAAAGGTGTCTGGCGAAGCGTGACGGGGCTGGGCAAGGTGCAGCGCCGGTATTTCGACCCGGTGACGGGCCAGGCCGGTTACTACGGCACGGTCATGGAGGGCAATGACACCGCGATCGTCACGGTACGCTTGCGCGTAGAGAACCGCGCGCTCACCGAAGCCGAGTGGTACATCGCCCGCGAGAACGACCCGGGCCTGAGCGGCCCGCGCCAGCCCGGCCGCCCGCCCGCCAACCTGCACAACCCCGACTATCTCGCGCTGCATCCGCCGCGGCAGGATGCCGTGCCGGTGAAGCAGCGCGCGGACCGTGCAACGCTGGCCCGCATCGTCGACAGCTACTTCGACGCGATCACCTCGCATGACGGTTCGATCGCGCTCACGCACAAGGGTTGTGGTCGCGCCGAGAACGGCACGCCCGCGCCCGGTGGCGATTTCCTGCCGCCCGATCCGGCGCGGCAGACCGCCACGCCGCCAGCGGGTGCCGGCGCAGGCAATCGCGGCTGCGTCGATGGGCTCGAGAACTTCAACGCCCTGATGGTCGCGGCGCGCAGGATTCCGCTCATCGACGAGGAGGCGCAGGTCGTGCTCGCAATGGGCGTATTCATCCGCAAGGCGGGATCGCCGACACCGCGCAACGCCGCGAGCTGGTGGTTCGTGATCGACGACGCGAAGATCCGCACCACCTACACGGCCATGTTCTATCCGCCGGCGCAGCTCGCCGTGCCCAACTGGCCGCCGTATGACGGCAATTGGCCGTTGCCGGAATCAATCGTCCCGGCGCCAGCGCCCTCGCGTTAGCAACCGTCGCGCGCCACCTGGAACCCGGCGAACGACTGCCTGACCGGCATTACTTCAATACGATTGAAGTTGAGATGCGGGGGCTGGTTCGCGATCCAGAAGATCGTGTCGGCGATGTCTTCCGGCGTGATGGGACTGGCGCCCTTGTACAGTGCGTCGGATGCAGCACTGTCGCCGCTGGTTCGCACCAGCGTGAATTCGGTCTCGGCCATCCCGGGTTCAATCGAGGTCACGCGCACGCCGGTGCCATGCAGGTCGCTGCGCAGTGACAGCGAGAACTGCGACACGAAGGCCTTGGTGCCTGCATACACATTGCCGCCGGTGTAGGGATAACTGCCGGCCACCGAACCTATGTTGAGGATCGCGCCCCGGCGCTCTATCAGGCGCGGCAGCAGCAGGTAGGTCATCGTCGCCAGTGCGGTGACATTGGTGTCGATCATCTGCTTCCACTGCGCAAGACTTGCACGCTGCGCGGGCGCCGTGCCGAGCGCGAGCCCGGCGTTGTTGACCAGCACGTCGATGTCGCGGAACTCGCGGGGCAGGGCGTCGACCGCGGCCCGCGTCGCGGCTTCGTCGCGGATGTCGAAGGCTGCGCCATGGATGCGGTCCGGGCCCAGCTCCGCGGCCAGCGCATCCAGGCGATCGGCGCGGCGGCCGGTGGCGATCACGCGCCAGCCGGCGGCGGCGAATCGCGCAGCCGTGGCGCGGCCGAAGCCGGAAGTGGCACCGGTGATGAGTATTGTCCTGGTCCCGCCTGTCATGCCTCATTGTAGCGACGGCGCCGCAACGCTCACGCTCGCACGCCGGAACCGGCGTTCATATCTAGTAGTCGCAGTACCCGTTTGTCGGCGAAGGGCGCCTTGGGCGGGCACGCCTTGCGCATTGCGAAGCCCCACCGATATCCAGATGTCGATGGGATTGAGCACCCCTATAATCGCCGCTGACGAATCAATGAACCGGGGGGTTCCATGTCCATCTCGCGCAATTTCGTGCGTTCCGCTCTTGCTGCTTCTGCCTTTGTCGCTCTTGCCGCGCCTGCCGTGGCGCACCATGGCTTCGGTCTGTTCCAGATGGACATCATGAAGAAGTGGTCCGGCACCCTCACCAAGATGAACCTGGTGAACCCGCACTCCTACATGGAACTCGACGTCATCGACGAGAAGGGCAAGAAGGTGCACATGCGCTGCGAGATGCGCGCGGCCGCACTGCTGCGACGCTCCGGCTGGTCCATCGAGATGTTCAAGCCGGGTTCGCATGTCGAGATCGAGGGGCGGCCGCATCGCGACGATCCGGCCGCCTGCTACATCGAGAACTTCAAGATCGGCGACGGACCGTCGATGAACCGCAACGACCAGTTCCAGACCAAGGCGCTCGATACCTCGAAGCGTCCGCTGAAGCTGGCCGACGGTCAGCCGAACATCAGCGGCGACTGGGCCGTGGAGCAGCTCGTGCTCACCGTGCCGCCCAGTGGCGGCAATGGTTCGATGATCCCGAAGAGCCAGTCGGCGGCGTTCGCGGCCGGCAAGATCACGCTGCAGCAGGTGCAGGCCGGGCAGCCGCCGCGGCCGAAGGTGGTGTACACGGCCGAAGGCAAGAAGGCGGCCGATGCCTTCAACGGCCGCTCGCCCAAGGACAATCCCTGGTTCGCCTGCAAGCCCACCAGCTTGATCCGTGACTGGACGGCGGACTGGCCGATCAACCGGTTCGAGCAGAAGACGGTCGGCGGTGAGAAGGTCATCGACATCACCTACGGCCTGTACAACTTCGAGCGTCGCATCCATGTCGGCATGGCGAAGCATCCGGCGAAGCTCAAGCCGAGCTATGCGGGTCATTCGATCGGCAACTGGGAAGGCAACACGCTGGTGGTCGATACCATCGGGTTTGCCGCGGGCGTGCTGTCGCCGCCGACGCGCAACAGCGAGCAGATGCACATCGTCGAGCGCTTCACTTTCGATCCGCAGAAGCTGTCGCTGCGTCGCGATTATTCGGTGACCGATCCGGTGTATCTGGCGGCCCCGTACGAGAGCTACGACATCATGTATCTCTCGGATGTGCCGTTCCAGAAGCAGCCCTGCAAGGACATGACACCGGAATTCCAGCAGTAGGCGTCGCAGTTCCGGGCATCATCGCGTGCTGCCGCCGGCTTTCGGCGGCAGCACGATTGCGGCTGGTTCAAGGAATTGCCGACAAACCGCTGATGTAGAAGTGGTTTTGCCATCTGCAACAGGCAGATGGCGTGGCTTGTTTGTCGTAATGCCAGTGAATCGGCGATTATCTCGCGGATGAATGCCGCGATCCCCTCCGCCAGAAAGAGCACGCTGCCTCACACCGACGCTGCGGCATCGATCCGTGACTGGACGGAAGCGCTGGCCAATGGCAGTTGCGACAGCACGCAATTCATGCGTCATCTGCGTGAGCTGGGACGCGTGAATGCCGAGCCGATCTGGGAGGCGCTGGCGCTGCTCGACCAGGCGTTTCGCAGCCGGCGCATCGACCGCGAGACCTTCCTGCCGATCAAGTCCAATCTGCAGCAGTTCGCGCTGCGCGGCAGTGGAGAGCCTGCACCACCGCCCGGCTCGACCATCCCGAAGCTGTCGCCGGTAGAGCCGCCGGGCGCCGCCGCCAGGCCCACGATGCGTGAGACAACCGCCTCAGTCGAGGCGACCACCACGGCTGCGCCGCCAGCGGCGTCGCCCGCACCCATTCGCGTCGGCAGCGTGCTGCGGGGCCGATACCGGATCATCGGCGTGCTGGGCAAGGGTCCGATGGGCAGCGTGGTCGAGGCCATCGACGAGATGCGCGCTGACGCACCCGACGGTCTGCAGCGCGTCGCCATCCGCATCCTCGATTCCGAGACATTTCAGGAATCGGGGCGCGTTTCGGCGTACCTGCGCCATGTCTGCAGGCTGCAGACCCTGTCGCATCCGAACCTGCTGCGCGTGTTCGACTTCGATCTGGATCAGGGTCGCCCCTTCCTCTCCATGGAACTGCTCGCAGGTTCCAGCCTGCCCAGGTACCTCGCGCCTGCCGCATCGGCATTGCGCTTCCAGCTCGATCGCCGCCATGTGCTGCGTTGCATCGCCGGCGCGCTGCAGTGTGCGCATGCGCAGGGCATTGCGCATGGACAGCTTCGCGCCGAAGAAGTTTTCATCACGCTGAATGGTGATGTGCGGCTGATGGGGCTCGATGGCGCGTTCGATGCCACCCCGGATGACATCAGCAAGGATCACCTGGCATTCGCCTGGCTGGCGCGCGATCTGCTGGGCGGCGGTGCAAATCCCGAGCACATGCGCCGTCCGGAAGGGCTGACCGACGGCCAGTGGCGCGCGCTCGAGGCAGTGATACTCGGCGACCGCTCCGAAGGCGCGCGGTTGCTGCAGCAGTTCGCCGAATCGACGCGCACGGCTGCCGACGAAATCTACACGGTGTCGTATACACCGCCGCCGGGCGAGTCCGGTGCAACGGGTCGGCCGGGCCACGCGCGGCGCTGGGTGTGGGTGCTGCTGGCGCTTGGCGTGGTGGGTGGCGCGGTGTACCTGGCTGATGACCGTCTGGACCTCAAGTCGTACATCACGGCCGCAGCGAGTGTGCTCAGGTCGCCGCCTGCACCGCATGACGAAGCGGTTGCTTCAACATCGCGCGCCCATGCCGCAGCACCGGCCGTTGCGTCGCAGAAGAAGCCCGATGCCGTGAATGCCTCGCCCACCAGGGATGCAGTTGCGCATCCTGCAACCAGCGTCGAGCCCGCACCGCCGCCAGCGGCAGCAAGCGTGCCGGTTGAAGCACCGGTCCCGCGCTACTCGACCATCAATTTCGCGCGCGAAACGTTGCAGGTGGAGGACAGCAGCACCGTGGCCCGCGTGCGCGTGGTGCGTCAGGGGAATATCTCGCGCAGCGCGGCCTTTGTCTGGTGGACCGAGAGCGGTTCTGCCGAGCCCGGTGCCGATTTCTATGCCGTCACGCCGCGCGGCGCGAACTTCCCCGCGAACAGCGCCAGTGTCGATCTGTTCGTGCCGCTGGTGCCCAACACCAAGCACAGCGCGCCCGTCACGTTCTATGTGAAGATCGATGAACCCGGTCCGGGCACGACACTGGGAAGCCACACGCTGGCGCAGGTGTCGATCGTGCCGGCGGGTTACGTGTCGCCGCCGTAGTCGACTCCCGACACGCAACCCTGCGGTCGCGGGGCAGCATCCGCCGTCCACTGAAATTCCACCGGGACGTTGCCCAGTCGATGAATTCGCATGCCCCTTCCAAGGATGGTGTAGTCAGGACGTACTCCCGGTGGGCCTCCACCTACGATGCAACCTTTGGCCGCATCGTCGGCCACTACCACGGCCATATCGGGCGATTCGTGGCAGAGATCGGAGCCCTGCGGATCATCGAGGTCGGCGTGGGAACGGGCCTGTCGCTGCGGCACTACCCAGCGGGGATCTCGGTGCTGGGCGTGGACATCTGCCCGCGCATGCTGGAAAAGGCGCAGCGGCGGGCCGGCGGTACCACACGCGCGGAGATCGAACTGCAGCTGGTGGACGGCGAGCAGCTTCCCTATGCGCGCGACACCTTCGACGCGGTGGTGCTGCCGTTTGTCATTTCCGTGACGCCGGATCCAAAGCGCCTGCTCGCGGAAGCCTCGCGCGTGCTGGCGCCCGGCGGACACCTGCTCATCGTCAATCATTTTGCCGGCGTGCGCGGACTGCGCTGGCTCGAGAAGCTGTTCTCGCCGCTGGCGGGCATGGTCGGATTCGAGTCCGATCTGGGGCTCGCGACATTGCTGGAGGACAGCACGCTGCAGACCATCGAGATCAGGCCACTGCCTCCCATCGGCTTCTTCACGCTGGTGCACCTGCGCAAGGCATAGCGGCCTTTCGCATCCCGCAGTCGCGGCGGTGATTCCCCGGTTCGACCGCCACAATCAGCCGGCGATCGGCTACTCTCGCGCTGATCCGGCCATACAGAACCGGTTTCGGGGGTCTCATGCGACGTCTTGTATCGATCATGGCGGGTGCGTTCCTTTCTGTCGGTGCCGCCACGTGCTTCGCGGCGGGCAGTCCGGCAAAGGATGGCGGTGCGGAGTGGGGCGCCCATGGCCGCGACGCCGCGGAGCAGCGGTTCAGCCCGCTCACCCAGGTCAACGCCGACAATGTCGGCCAGCTAGGGCTTGCCTGGTACACCAACCTTGCCGAGCGCGGCGGCTACCAGAGCACGCCACTGGTCATCGATGGCCGCCTGTACATCACCACGCCCTGGAGCAAGGTCTATGCCTTCGACGCGAAGACCGGCAAGGCGCTGTGGAAGTACGACCCGAACGTGCCACGCGAGATCGCGGGCAGTTCACTGTGCTGCAACATCTCCAACCGCGGCGTGGCGTACTGGAACGGCAAGATCATCTGGGGCACGCTCGATGGCCGCCTGGTGGCGGTGAACGCGAAGAATGGCAGGAAGGTGTGGGAGTCGCAGGTCACCGATCCGACCATGGCCTACTCCATCACCGGCGCGCCGCGCATCGGCAATGGCATCGTGTTCATCGGCGAGGGTGGCGGCGAGTTCTACACGCGCGGCTTTCTTGCGGCTCACGACGCCGACACGGGCAAGGCGCTGTGGCGTTTCTGGACGGTGCCGGGCAATCCGGCCAAGGGGCCCGACCATGCGGCGTCCGACAGCGTGATGCCCATGGCCGCGCAGACCTGGACCGGCGAGTGGTGGAAAATGGGCGGCGGCGGCACGGTGTGGGACGGCATCCTCTACGATCCCGAAACCAGCACCGTGATGTTCGGCACCGGCAATGGCATTCCCTGGCCTTCCTCGCTGCGCTCGCCTGATGGCGGCGACAACCTCTTCATCGCCTCCATCGTTGCGCTCGACGCGAAGACCGGCAAGTACAAGTGGCATTACCAGACCACGCCGATGGAGGGCTTCGACTTCGACAGCACCTCGCCGTTGACGGTGGCCGACATCAACGTGAATGGCCAGAAGAAGCACGTAGTGATGCAGGCGCCGAAGAACGGCGTGATGTACGTGATCGAAGTGGCCACCGGCAAGGTGGTTTCGGCTGATCCCTTCGTGCCCAGCATCAACTGGGCCACGGGCTTCGACGAGAAGAACAACTGGAAGCCCATCCTCAATCCGGATGCCAACTACGGCAAGACGGGCAAGGGATTCTATGTAGTACCCGGTCGCGCGCATGCCTGGTCGTCGCAGTCGTACAACCCGGCCACGGGGCTGCTGTACATTCCGGCAAGCTATGGCGTGGGTTCCTACGTTGCCGAGAAGGGCAGCAGGATCCTGGGCAACCAGCTCGTCGACGTGAGCCTGTCGAAGCAACCCGATGCGTCCATCCAGCGCCCGGTACTGAAGGATACGGGTTCGTACCTGCTGGCCTGGGATCCCGTGAAGCGCAAGGTGGCGTGGACGCAGCGCCAGGCCAGCGGCAGCGCTGGCACGCTCACCACCGCCGGCAATCTGGTTTTCCAGGGTGTTTCCGGACAGAAGCTTGCGGCCATGCGCGCCGACACCGGCGAGATCATCTGGTCCACGCCCACGCAGGGCAATGTGGTGCCGGGGCCGATCAGCTACTCCATCGATGGCGTGCAGTACCTGGCGGTGATTTCCTCGGCCAGCACCGGATTCGCGGCCGCCAATGGCACCAATCATCTGCTGGTTTACAGATTGGGCGGCAAGGTGACGCTGCCGCCGGCGCCACCGGTCGTTGCGCAGGTGCTGAATCCGCCCGACAACTTTGGCGACGACGCGCAGCGCAAGCATGGTCAGGACGTGTACGAGCGCAGCTGCACCGGGTGCCACGAGGGTGGCCGCATGTTCACCGGCTATCCTGATCTCAACTACACCATTGCGCTCAACAACGGCGCGCTGTTCAAGTCCATCGTGCTCGATGGCGCGCTGCGCGAAAACGGCATGATGCCCTTCAAGAAGTCGCTGACCGAGGAAGACGTGGAGTCGATCCGCTCCTACCTCACTTTCCGCGCGAATGACCTGAAGAAGAACCCGCCGCGCCCGCCGGCGGGTCGTGGAGCGCCGCCGCCGCCTCCCGCTCCGGCGCCCGCCGCGCACCAGTAGCGCGGCGGGATTCCAGCAGACTGGTCGTCGCCCGGCTCAGGCGGCGACGCGGCTCTGCACGCCGCCGTCGATGGCCGACAGCAGGTCGCCGATGAGCTGCGACAGCTCGCCGCTCATCACCGCGAAGTCGATGTCGAACTGCTCCTGCGGATCGACATCCTCTGCGGCGGCCTGTTCCTTCTCCAGTTCCAGGAACTGCACCCGCTTCACCTGGAACTTGTCGTTCAATGCGAACGACACGCGAGCGTTCCAGGTGATGCCCAGCCGTGTGGAGGCGAAGCCCTCGGCGAAATGCTTGCGCACCTGCGCGGTGTCGAAGGCATGGTGCGTGTAGCGGATGCAGGCGCGCGACAGATCGGCCGCCTTCAGCTCCAGGTCGTCGTCGATATTGAAGGGGTGCCCCATCTGACCCAGCCCCAGCCAGGCGTTCATCGCCGCCTGCGGCGAGCGCGCGGCGTCCACGGGCACCACGGCAAAGCTGCCCAGCGTCTCGCGCAGCGTTTCCACCACTTCCTCGGCCCGCGCCATGCCCGCGGCATCGACGATGAACCAGCCATTGTCCAGGTCGAGCCAGGCATGCGTGACCCGGCGCTTCACCAGCGCGCGCGCGCGCAGTTCCTCGGTGACCTCAAGCTTCAGGTCGCGCATCTGCTTGCGGCCCACCGGAAAGCCCTGCTCGGCGGCCTTCTGCACGGCGCGATCGGCGGCCACCTGCCGGATGACGGAGCCCGGAAGCAGCTTCTGTTCCACGCCCAGTGCAATGAGCTGGTGCCGTCCGACGGTATGCAGCATTCGCGCCGTGGGGCCCACCGGCACCCAGCCGCGCGTCAGCATGTCGAAATGTCCGCAGGGCGCCAGCGGGCGGCCCTCGAGCCGCGATTCAAGCTCGGCAGCGGAAAGATTCCAGTCGGCAGGCAGGCGGAACAGGCAGAGATTCTTGAAGAACATGGCGACATCCGGAAGGGGCCGCGGAGTATAGCGATGTCGAAGCAACCTGCGCCGGGTGGCGAATCGATCAAGCCGCGCGCGCTATCATGGCCGCATGCGCACCCGTATTCTGGCCTATGGATTCCGGCCGCACTTCCTGCTGGCGGGAGTGTCAGCGCTGGCGCTGGTGATCGTATGGGCGTTGAACCAGGTGTTCGCGATTCCACTCGGCACCGCCTGGCCGCCGCTGCTCTGGCATGCGCACGAGATGCTCTTCGGCTTCATCACCTGCGCCATCGGCGGCTTCCTGCTCACCGCCGTGCCGAGCTGGACGGGCCAGAAGGGCTACGCCGGTGCGCCGCTGGCGGTGCTTAGCCTGGTGTGGCTGCTGGCGCGACTGCTGGCGGCCAGTTCGCGCTGGTGGCCGCCGGTTCTCGTGGCCCTGATCGACCTGGCATACCTGCCGCTGCTGGCGGGGCTGGTGGCTGCGCCGCTGATCCGCGAGCGCAACCGCAACACGCCATTTCTGCTGATACTGGCCGTGCTGTGGCTGTGCAATGTGGTGTTCCACTGGGCGCTGCTGCGGCAGGACGCGCAACTGGCGTACCGCGCGCTGCTGCTGGGCATCGACATCGTGCTGGTGCTGGTGACGGTGGTGGGCGGGCGGATCGTGCCCGCATTCACCAGCTCGGGACTCAGGCAGGCGGGCGTCGTGGTGTCGAACAATCCGCTCCTGGGCCGTGTGGCGATCGCGGGCATGATCCTCGTGCTGGTCAGCGACCTGCTGTGGCCGCAGCAGACGGCCAGCGGCATCATCGCGGCCGTGGTTGCGCTCGTGCAGCTGCTGCGCCTGGCGCAGTGGCGATCATTGCGCACGCTGCGGCATCCCATCATCTGGATCCTGCATCTGGCCTACGCGTGGCTGCCGCTTGGGCTTGCACTGAAGGCCGTGACCCTGCTCACCCATTACTCCTTCGGCGCCTTCTGGCTGCACGCGCTGACGGTGGGGGCGCTCACGACCATGATCGTCGCGGTGATGACGCGCGCGTCGCTGGGGCACACCGGCCGGCCGCTGGTCGTGTCACCCTGGACCACCACGGCCTATGTACTGCTGACAGTGGCCGCCATCGTGCGCGTGTTCGGCGCCGCGCTGGGATTCGATCATCGAACGCAGATCGCCGGCAGCGCCATTGTATGGAGCGGCGCCTTCCTGCTTTATCTGTTCGTTTATGCGCCGATCCTGTGGGGGCCGCGGGCCGACGGCAAACCGGGTTGATCGCATGAGTTGCGGCGCAGTCGCCGCCGCATAGGTTCACTCCTACGGCAAGGCGGCGCGGCGGCGTCTGCCCAAGGCACATCCTCGCGGCAAGAATCCCTCTTCAAGAGGTCCTGACGCATACCGCGAACCAGAGGTGCTCCATGGCGCGAACCAGTGACATCGATATCGACCTGTTGCTCGATCAGTCGGCAAGCGCCATTCCTCCGGGACACGCGATTCGCGCGCTGGGTCCCAGCGACAGCTCCGATACGGGCGCCGACATGGTCGGCATCGGCGGCCTCGACAACACCAGCGATCGGCATGGCACCGGCGAACGCGCCAGCGTCGAAGGCGATGAGACAGTGAGTGACGCCGGGGACATCGGCCCGGACAGCATCGTCCGCGCCGAAGGCGCCGGGTTGGGCGGCGGGCTCGATCAGGCGGAAGAGGCACAATTGGGCATCACCGACGAGGAGCTCAAGGCGGGGATGCGTCGCAGACCCCTGCGACCGGGCGATTGAGCCGGGTTCACTCCCCGGATTTTGGACTGAACACGCCCGGCTCGCGCGGCTCTATCCACACGCCCCTGGCCAGCGCGCACAGTCTGCCCGCTTCGTCATGGAGCGCGGTGCCCACGATCGAACGCCGCCCCTTGGTTTCGATCTTCCAGCCCACGATCACGCAGCGTTCACCGGCCGACACGCGCCGGTCGATGCGGCAGGTGTATTCGCCGAGCAGCCAGGGCTTGAGTCCCGTCTGCAGCGCCTGGAAGCCGGGGCAGTCGAGTGCGGCGCTGATGAGTTCGGGTGGCAGCCTGCCATCCGCACCCGCCAGCGATGTGTCGGGTGTCCAGTCGGTGGCGACGACGGACTCTCCGGCAACAGGCCCGGCAAACAGACGCAGACCGTCGCCTTTCGCGCGCAGCGGGCCGCAGACGAAGCAGCCAGGGCAGGGGTGCTGCGCCGGGTCGGACCAGGTCGCGCGTCGCGAGGCCTCCATGGCCGCCGCATGCGATACCGTGGCCGGCGGCGCGAGGTCATCGAGCGATGCGGGTCGCGCCTCGACGATGCGCTGGGCATCATGCTCCACATGCCAGGTGCCGTCGGGATCCGCGTGCAAGCTCATCTCGGCATCGAGTGGCGGCGGCTTCAGCAGCCGCACCGTCACCAGTTGTCCGATGGCATCGGCGACGAGACCACAGATATAGCCGCCGTTTGCCGAAGAGGGTGGTCCGCAGTAGCGGGCCGCAACGCGAACCGTGGAGCGCGGGTTGTCCATCTGGAACTTCCTTGCAGTCAGCTACGCAGTTTCGTCAGTACCGCAAGCAGTCCAGTGAGCGACTGCTTGTCGAGCCGCGACAGCATTGCGGAATCATGCCGGTCGAGCAACTGGCCGACCGCGGCCATCTTCGCGCCGCCCGCGGGCGTCAGCGACAGCGAATGCGAACGGCCGTCGGCCTTGGCCTTGGCCACCAGTCCCCGTTTCACGAGCCCCGCGATCAGCGGCACCATGTTGGCGGACTTGATCCCCAGCAGTTCACCGATGGCGCCCTGCTGGCAGCCCGCATTGGCGCTGATCACCAGCAGGACGGTGACTTCCGCGGGCCGCAGGCCCGTGGGCGCGAGCTGTGCGCCCAGCTCGGACATGAGCAGGGCGGAAGTGCGCCGCAGCTGGTAGCCCAGGTGGTGTTCCAGTGGGTTGACCAGGGGCGGCATCTCGCTGTTGCGCGGCTCTTTCACGATTGCTATGATATATAACAATCTAGGAAAAGGCACCCATGTCAAAGCAAAACGAAAAAGACACCGTCAGCTTCACCGTCGAAAATCGCATCGCCTGGGTCAAGTACAACCGGCCCGAGAAGCGCAATGCGCAGAGCCCGCAGCTCAATCGCCGCATGTACGAGGTGATCGACGAGCTGGAATTCCGCGACGACGTGGGCCTTCTGGTGCTCACCGGCGAGGGCGATTCCTGGTGCGCCGGCATGGACCTCAAGGAATATTTCCGCGAGACCGAGGCGCAGGGCCTGGGCGGCACGCGCAAGGCGCAGAGCGAGGCCTATCGCTGGTGGCGCCGGTTGCGCTGGTACCAGAAGCCCACCATCGCCATGGTCAATGGCTGGTGCTTCGGCGGTGCGTATGGCCCGCTGTTCGCCTGCGATCTGGCCATCGCCGCGGATGAGGCGAAGTTCGGCCTGTCCGAGATCAACTGGGGCATCCTGCCCGGCGGCGGCGCCACCAAGGTGGCCACCAACTCCATGTCGTACCGCGATGCCATGTATCACGCCATGACCGGCGAGGCCATCGACGGCAAGAAGGCCGCCGAATGGAAGCTGGTGAACGAGTCGGTGCCGCTGAAGGATCTGCGCAAGCGCGTGCTGGAGATTGCCGGCGTGCTGCTGAAGAAGAACCCGGTCGCGCTCAAGGCCACCAAGGACGCGGTGCGCCGTGTCACCGAAATGACTTACGAGAACGCCGAGGATTACCTCATCCGCGCGCAGGAAGCTGCCAATTCCTTCGATGACAACGGTCGCAAGGAAGGCATCCGCCAGTTCATCGACGAGAAGAGCTTCAAGCCGGGCCTCGGCACCTACGACATCAGCCGGAAGAAGTAGGCCCACCGCCTCGGGCCGATCGCCGCGGAGCGGCGGCCCGACGCCTCGCAGTGACCCACCACGCCGCGACGCACTATCATGCGCGGCGTGGTCACTTTGCCAGACTCCGCAACGCCTCTCCCTCCCATCCACTTGCTGATCGCAGGCCTGCCGCTGTTCAGCGAGTTGGGCATGGACGATGTGGCGCGGATCGCCGCCGGCTGCCGCGAGAAGTCCCTGGTCAAGGGCGAGCTGCTGTTCCAGAAGGGCGATCCGGCGCGCGGCATCTACGTGGTGCTGTCGGGGCAGATCAAGCTGGCGTTTCCCTCCACGCGCGGCACGGAAAAGGTGGTGGACATCGTCGGACCGCGCCAGAGCTTCGGCGAGGCGCCGGTATTCACCGAGCGTTCGTATCCCGTCAATGCCGAGGCGCTCACCGACGCCACGGTGATCATGGTCAGCAGCGCCGTGCTGCTGGCCCTGATCGATGAGGATCGCGCCTTCGCGCGCAAGATGCTGGCGGGACTTTCGATGCGGCTGCACTCCCTGCTGCAGGATGTCGAGGCTTATTCGCTGCGTTCGAGCATGCAGCGCGTCGTGGGCTTCCTGCTGGAGTTCGGCACCGATGCCAGTCCCGCTGCGTCGGCAGGCCCCATCGAACTGCCTGCGACCAAGCAGGTGATCGCCTCGCGACTGAATCTCACACCCGAAACCCTGTCGCGCGTATTCCATGCGCTTAGCGAAGCGAACCTGATCACCGTGTCCGGCAAGCAGGTCACCATCCACGACATGAAGCGCCTGCGCGACTACCAGCTCTAGGGCGCACTGCCGGCGAGTCGCCAGATGCGGATCTCGCGGGTGCCATCGGCAAGCAGTGCCGTCTCATGGCGGTAACCCGACAGCCCCAGTGCCCGGTACAAGGGCTGCGGGTCGCGGTAAAGCAGCAGCACCAGTTCCTCCCCATCGGGCAGGTCGTCCAGTGCTTCCATCGTCTTCTCGAAGGGTTCAGGGGGTTGCATCTGCCGCCCATCGATGATTCGAGACTGCTTCATGGGTGGGAGAGTCCCATGTCCGGGGCAGGGGTGACCTTGACGCGGATCAAGGTGATCCACCCGGGGCCTCACTAGGATCGGCCCTGAAGTGAAGTCCTCTTCGCACTTCCCGAACAAAAAGGACGCGCATGCAAACCTCATTCACCGCCTCGACGGCCCGCAATATCTTCTATGGCGGAACCGTGTTTTTCTTCCTCGTGTTCGTAGGCCTGACATTCAACACCTTCCATCAGCTGCCCAACCGCGACCAGCGCGCCCAGCTCTCCAATCCGCAGGTGACGGCCGGCAAGCGCCTGTGGGAAACGCGCCAGTGCATCGGCTGCCACACGCTGCTGGGCGAGGGTGCCTATTTCGCACCCGAACTGGGCAACGTCTACAAGCGCCGCGGGCCGGACTTCATCAAGGCCTGGATCATGGCGCAGCCCACGCATGCGCCGGGTCGCCGGCAGATGCCGCAGTTCAACTTCACGCCTGCACAGCTCGACGAGATCGTCGCGTACCTGAAATACGTGTCCGAGATCAACACCGCTGGCTGGCCGCCCAACATCGAAGGCTGAGGAGAAGAACATGCAATACAAGAGCCAAGCGGTGGCCAAGCCCTATTTCATTGCCGCCATCGCCCTGTTCGTCGCGCAGATACTCTTTGGCCTCGTCATGGGCCTGCAGTACGTGATCGGCGATTTCCTGTTCCCGCTGATTCCCTTCAACGTGGCGCGCATGGTGCACACCAATGCGCTGATCGTCTGGCTGCTCATGGCCTTCATGGGCGGCGCGTACTACCTGATCCCCGAGGAATGCGAGACCGAGCTGCACAGCCCGAAGCTGGCCATCCTCATGTTCTGGATATTCCTGGTGGCCGCGGGACTGACGGTACTGGGGTACCTGCTGGTGCCCTACGCCACGCTGGCGCATATCGGCGGCAATGACATCCTGCCGACCATGGGCCGGGAATTCCTCGAGCAACCGCTGTACACCAAGGTCGGCATCGTCGTCGTGGCGCTGGCATTCCTCTACAACATCAGCATGACGCTGCTGAAGGGCCGCAAGACGGCCATCAACACCGTGCTGGTGCTGGGATTGCTGGGTCTGGCGGTGTTCTTCCTGTTCGCGTTCTACAACCCCGAGAACGTGGTCGCCGACAAGTACTACTGGTGGTGGACGGTGCACCTGTGGGTCGAGGGCGTGTGGGAGCTCATCCTGGGCGCCATGCTGGCCTTCGTGCTGATCAAGATCACCGGCGTCGACCGCGAGGTCATCGACAAGTGGCTGTACGTGATCATCACGCTGACGCTGGTCACCGGCATCGTGGGCACGGGTCACCACTACTACTGGATCGGCGCGCCCGAGTACTGGCAGTGGATCGGCTCGGTGTTCTCGGCGCTGGAACCCATCCCGTTCTTCGCGATGACGCTGTTCGCCTTCAACATGGTGAACCGCCGCCGGCGCGAGCACCCGAACAAGGCGGCCACCCTGTGGGCGCTGGGTACGGGCGTGATGGCCTTCCTCGGCGCCGGAGTGTGGGGCTTCCTGCACACGCTGGCACCGGTGAACTACTACACGCATGGCACGCAGATCACCGCGGCGCACGGCCATCTGGCCTTCTACGGCGCCTATGTGATGGTCTGCCTCACCATGATCTCCTACGCCATGCCGCAACTGCGCGGCCGCACTGCCAACAGCGAACGTTCGCAGGTGCTCGAGATGTGGAGCTTCTGGCTGATGACGGTGTCGATCGTGTTCATCACGCTGTTCCTCACGGCGGCGGGCATCATCCAGGTGTGGATGCAGCGCATGGGCACCGCGCCCGTGCCCTTCATGACCGCGCAGGAACAGGCCGCGCCGCTGTACTGGATGCGCGAGATGGCCGGCGTGGTGTTCCTGGTCGGTCTTGTGGTGTACATCGCCAGCTTCTTCGTCGCGGGCGAAACCAAGGTGGGCGAAAGCACCGCAGTTGAGGCCAGGGCGGACGCCGTGCCTGCGGCCAGCCGCTGAAGCGACCGCACGCATGGACATGCCCGTCAGCGCGACTCCCTTCTACCAGCCTGTCGGTGAGGAAGTCGCGCTGTTCGAGCATGCCTGGCGCAACCGTCTGCCGCTGCTGATCAAGGGGCCGACGGGCGTGGGCAAGACACGCTTCGTCGGCTACATGGCGGCGAAGCTGGGTCTGCCGCTGTATACCGTGGCCTGCCACGACGACCTGACGGCGGCCGACCTCGTCGGCCGCCACCTCATCGGCGCAGGCGAAACCTACTGGTCCGATGGGCCGCTGACGCGCGCGGTGCGCAATGGCGGCATCTGCTACCTCGACGAGATCGTCGAGGCGCGCAAGGACACCACCGTGGTCATCCATCCGCTGGCGGATCATCGCCGCGAACTGCCCATCGACCGCACCGGCGAAGTGCTGCAGGCGCCGGATTCCTTCATGCTGGTGATGTCATACAACCCCGGCTACCAGAACTTCCTGAAAGGACTGAAGGCCTCCACGCGGCAGCGCTTCGTGAGTCTGACCTTCGATTTCCCCGCGCCCGAGCGCGAGACCGCCATCCTGATCGGCGAGACCGGCTGCAGCAGCACCTGCGCACGCCAGCTCGTGACGCTGGGCGCAAGTCTGCGCGCGCTGAAAGACGTGGACCTGGAAGAAGTGCCCAGCACGCGCCTGTTGGTGTACGCCGCGCTGCTGATCCGCGACGGACTGGATCCGGTGGCCGCCTGTCGCGCGGCGCTGGTCGATACCTTGACCGACGACACGGAGGTCGCCGCGGCGTTGCTGGAGGTCGTGCGCGCGAGTTTCGCGACATGAGCGACGCGCCACCGCCCGCAGGTGAACGCAGCCTCGCCGTCCGGGCAGAGGCGCTGTACCTGGTGAACCTGACGCTGCTGCCGGGCATCGCATTCCTCATGTTGTGGCGGATGCATTCCCGACTCGCCGCAGCGCGCGATGGCTTCGCAGGCCAGCACGTGCGGCAGGCCTTTGTCGCCAGCATTTGGTCTGGCGCGCTGCTGGTGCTGGCCGTGGGCTCGCTGGTGGCCCTGGGCGATCTGCACAAGCCCGGCACCTGGATCGCCATCATCACCTACGTGATCTGCGTGCATTCCCTGCTGGTGTTCGGCGGCGTGGTCGGCCTCGCGCGCGCCATGGCCGGCCAGCCCTGGCGCTATCCGCTGATCGGGCCCCGCTGAATGGCCACGGCCAACAGTTTCGACGTCGCCAGCGCGCCGGGCCGGGCCGGTCGCATCCAGCGGCTGCGCCGGTTCATGCAGACCGGGTTCTTCATCCTGTTCGTCGTCGCGCCGCTGTTCGATCTGTTCCGCTTCGACCTCACGCAGGGCCATGCATGGCTTCTGGGACAGGAGTGGCGACTCGATCTCGACGTGCTGATTGCCGGCCACGGCACGGGCCTCGCGCTGATGAGGGCCGTGATGGAGCGTCTGTTCCTGCCGGTGCTGGCGGGGGCACTGATATTCATCGCGGTGGCCTGGCGCTGGGGCCGGCTGTACTGCGGCTGGCTGTGCCCGCACTTCTCGGTGGTCGAGACCATCAATCGCGTGATGAGCATGGCCTCGGGACGCCCCAGCGTCTGGGATCGCGCGCCGCAGCCCAAGCGCCATCCGGATGGCCAGCCGGTGCGCACCGACGCGCGCTGGTGGTTCGCCACCGTGCCGCTGGCCGTGGGATTCGCCGCGAGCTGGGCAGTGGTGCTGCTCACCTACCTGATGCCGCCACTGCAGGTATACGGCGGCCTGCTGCACTTCGACCTCAGCCGCAACGAGTGGATATTCATCATCGCCGCCACCACCGTGCTGTCGGCCGAGTTCCTGTTCGCGCGGCATCTGTTCTGCCGCTTTGGTTGCGCCGTGGGCATGTTCCAGAGCCTGGCGTGGATGAGCAATCGCAATGCCATGGTCATCGGCTTCTCCCGCGCCCGCGCGGCCGACTGCTCGCGTTGCTTCTCGGCCTCGGGGCCGGGTCAGCCGGCCTGCGAGGTGGCCTGCCCGATGCGGTTGAAGCCCCGCGTACCCAAGGCAAAGATGTTCACCTGCACCCAGTGCGCCCAGTGCAATGCGGCCTGCGCCACCGTGCATCGCGACACGCCCGAGGGCGCACTGCTGAACTGGGTGGAAGGCGATGCTGCGCGCCGCACCGAAGCGCGGGTCAGTCTGACGGGCCAGCGGGACTAGGCCCGCATGGAAGAGTGGATCGGCAAGGCCTGGGATCGCCTGATTCGCAGCCGCAGCCACCGCGGCTTTCCTGACGCAGCGGTCAGCCTGGCGTCCATGGAGCGCACCATCGCCGTGTTCTTCCGCGCCATGGGTGGCGAGGCCGGTCTGCGCGTCGCACCGGCCGCGCCGCAGCGCGTGTCGGTGCGGCGCCGTTTGGTGGAACGCGTGGCGGGTGTGGGCGAACGCGCGGTGCTGCCGGCGCTGGACGCGCAGGCCCTGCGGTTGCCGCCAACGCTCGATGTATTCCCCGAGGCCGGGCTCAATCGCGATCTGTATCTATGGCTGGCGGCGCTGGCGGCACAGACAGCCGATCCCCTGCCTGCAACGGAAGGCACAGATGATCTCGACCGCTGGCTGCTCGCCAACCAGCAGGGAACCCTGCAGGTGTTGCGGCGCTGGCCCGGTCTCAAAGCGCGATACAGGCGACTGGTCGACGCCACGCTGGCATTGCGCACCCATCCTGACCAGTTGCCGCCCGGACCCGCCGCGCAGGAACGGACGCTGCGCGCCGCGCTTCAGCAGCCAGGGTCGATGACGGAGTGGCCGCGCGAGGGGCAGGGCGCCACCATCGACATCAATCCGCTGTGGCTGTATGCACCGCCGTCAGTGGGCGCCGCCGCCGCCCGCAGTTCGCATCCGCCCGAACCTCCGGAATCCTCCGCGCAGCGTGATGAATCGAAGCCCGCCGCCCGCGCGGTCGAGCGGGCGCAGACGCCCGTGAATCGCAACCCGTTCGTGCTGCCCTTCCGCGCCGAGAGCCTGCTGTCGTGGGCGGATTTCATTCGCGTCAATCGGCCGACCGAAGAGGACGATCCCGCCGACAGCCGGCGCATCGCCGACTCGGTCGATCGCCTTGCGCTGGCGCAGGCGGACGGGCAGCGCGTGGCCGCGCGGGTGCGCTTCGATCTCGACCTGCCATCGCCGGCCGCGGACGACCTGCCGCTGGGCCCGGGGCACCACTTGCCCGAATGGGATTACCGCCAGCGCGTGTTGCTGCCCGACTGGTGCCGCGTGCAGCCCATGGTGGCGCGCGACAGCGTGCCCGGGCCGCTGCCTGCGCGTCTGCGGCCTACGGCCCGCCGGCTGCGCAGCCAGCTCGCCTCGCTCGCACCCGCGCGGCGCTGGCAGAACGCCGAGCAGGATGGCACCGAACCCGACATCGATGCCTGCGTGCGCGCCGCGGCGGATCGCGCCCTGGGGCTGCCGGACGTGACGCGTGGCCTGTACCGCGCGCAGACGCGCCGCGACCGCGAGCTGTCCTGCCTGCTGCTGGCCGATCTTTCCCTTTCGACCGACGCATGGGTCAGCGACGCGCAACGCGTGATCGACGTGATCCGCGACAGCCTGATGGTCTTCGGCGAGGCGCTGGCGGCCACCGGCGATCCATTCGCGATGTACGGCTTCTCGTCGCTGAAGCGCAGCCTGGTGCGCTTCCATGACATCAAGCATTTCGACGAGCCATTGGGCGCCGATGTGCGTGGCCGCATCGCGGCGCTGCGGCCGGGTTACTACACGCGGCTGGGCGCCGCGTTGCGCGAGTCCACGCGGCGCCTGGCGCAGCGGCGCGCCGCGCAGCGCATCCTGCTGCTGCTGAGCGATGGCAAGCCGCACGACATCGACAACTACGATGGCCGCCATGGCGTCGAGGACACGCGTGCCGCGGTGCTGGAGGCGCGGCGCGCGGGCGTCCGACCCTTTTGCGTCACCATCGACCGCGATGGCGCGGGCTACCTTCCCCATGTCTTCGGGCGCGATGGCTACACGGTGGTGCGTCGGCCGGCGGAACTGCCGGCGCGCCTGCCGATGCTGTACGCACAGTTGAGCCGCTGACGGGTTCTATACTCGTGCGGGTGAAACTGCGCGACTCACCGCTTGCCGTCGACCCTCTGCGCCCGCTGACGCTGCGCCGTGGCAGCGCGCCGACACGACCGGCTCATGTCAGTGCCGCCAGCGGGCTGGTCGTCTGTGGCAGTGAACTGTTCGTGGTGGCCGACGATGAACTGCACCTGGGCTGCTTCAGCCTGGACTCTGCGCGGCCAGGACGGCTGCTGCGCCTGCTCGGCGGGCAACTGCCCGACTCACCCGCCCGCCGCAAGCAACGCAAGCCGGATTTCGAAGTGCTGCTGCGTCTGCCCGGCATGACAGGCATGCCGCATGGCGCCCTGCTGGCGCTCGGATCGGGTTCGCGGCCGCAGCGGCGCGCCGGCGTGCTGCTGCCGCTGGATGCACGCGGTCGACCCACGCGCAGCCCACGGCGCGTCGATGCTGCGCCGCTGCTCGCCGGGCTCGCGCGCGAATTCAGCGAGGTGAACATCGAGGGTGGCTGGGCATGGGGCGATCGACTCTGCCTGCTGCAGCGGGGCAGTGGCGGGTCGCCCAATGCCATCGTCGGCTGGCCGCTGGCCCCGCTGCTGCAGGCGCTGGCGCAAGAGAAGCTGCTGCCTGACCTGCCGCCGCTGTTCCTGCGCGAGATGCCGCTGGGCGATGTCGACGGCGTGGGCGTGGGTTTCACCGATGGCGTTGCGCTGCCCGATGGCGGCTGGCTGTTCTGCGCCGTCGCGGAGGATACGAGCAATGCCTATGACGATGGCCGGCTGGTGGGCGCCTTCGTCGGCATGGCGGGGCCGAGGCATGGGCTGCGCTGGCTGCGGCGCATTGCGCCCGATTACAAGGTCGAGGGCATTGCCATCGATGCCCGCCCACGCGCGTCGCGGGCGTTGCTGGTCACCGATGCCGACGACCCTGCCGCGCCCGCGTGGCTGCTGGCGGTCAGACTGCCCTGAGCCCGCGCTGCCGGCGCGCCGCCGCCGCCCGAGTCCGAGGTGGCGGTGTTGGTGCCACCGCTGGATGCACTCAGCAGCGTATTGGCCGCCGGCGTCAGCGCGCTCGCGGAGTCCGCGTTGCTGTCGATCACGGTCACCGACGTGGCGTACACCACGTTGTTGGCGGAGATCGCAACGCCGTTGTTGGCGTCGGCCACGGTGTAGTTGCGCAGCGGCAGCGAATCGAGAGGGGACGAGACGAAAGTCGGCAGCGCATTGATGGCGTCGAGCACCGTCATGCCGCCGCTGGTCACCTCGCCGAACACCGTGAATCCGCCGTTCTGCACGTCGAGATTCGCGCTGTTGTTGCCCATGTTGATGAACCACTGGCTGGTGGCGCTGTTGACGCCGCCCGAGAGTTTCGCCATCGCGATCGTGCCCCGCACGTTCGACAGCACTGGCTCGTTGGTAACGGCCGGGCGCTCGGTGACGGTGTTGAAGGGTAGGGTGCCAGGGTAGGTGAACCCGCCGCCCTGCACCACGAAGCCGCTCACCGAGCGGTGGAAGACCACATTGGTGTAAGTGCCGGCATTCACGTAGGCGAGGAAATTGGCCACGGTCGCGGGCGTGCGCTTGTCGTACAGGTTGACGTCGAACCTGGAGCCGTCCGCCATCTGAAAACGCACGATGGTGGCATTGGCCTGCGCCGAAAGGGCAAGGCAGGCGCACAGCGCGCCGAGCGCGCGGATCTGTCGGATCATCGGGATTGATTCTGCTGGTGAGGCCCTCTCGACGCCCATTCGGGTCGTCGAGAGGGCAGGTGCCGTTGCAGGCGAGGTTCAGGCGGCCGACTTGGGCCAGCTGAAGTCGGGACGCAGGCCGCTGTAAACCGGCCGACCGTCCTTGGGCGCGGGATAGCCCTTCGATTCATCCCAGAACGCATGGTACGTGGCCTTCGGGAAGGTCTTGTCGTCGTAGCCCATGACATTGGGCACGGCCACGCGGATGCGCTTCTGCTTGTCGTCCAGCATCAGCACGGCATTGCACTCGGTGCACAGGCAGATCTCGAGCGGGCCGTTCGGGTTGTCCTTGTTGAAGGGCACGCGCTTGATCTTCTCGGGATGATCGACCTTCAGGTCGCCGTAGTTGAAGAAGACCACGTGCGTGGTGTGCTGGCCGGTCACCGACTTGCACACGTTGCAATGGCATTCGTGGTTGTCGATGGGCTCCGCCGCGGACGTCACGTGAACATGGGCGCAGCCGCCTTTGTAATTCGCCATCTGGATCATCCCCCTTCAGGTGATTGTGTACAGGGACCACATGATGCACCGAAAAAGCCCCGGATTGCACGGGAGTGCCCCAGGCGGTCACGATGTCGATCAGTTCGGTTCGCGAACGTGAGTTGCCAGAGCTGAGGCCCATGGGACGATCATATCCGGTCCGGAAAGGTAGACTGTGGCGGTGTCAAAAGGGGGTCGCAAGGGTCGCGTTTCAAACGAGCTGGTGGCTGCCAGCTTCGCGGCGATCCTGTCGGTGTATGCCGCCGGCTACTGGCGCACGCGCGAAGATGCGCGGCGACTTGATTCCCAGGGGCAGGTGCGCCGGCCGCTACCGGCGCCACAGGCGGCTGCAGGGCAACTCCTGCCGGCGATGCCGGATGTTGCTGTGGCCGATCCGGGCGCGGGCGCGGGCGCGGGCGTTGCCGCGGCGCCGGTCGCCGCGAGCGCTGCGTCGCCCGGCGCAGCCAGCGCTGCGCCGTCCCTGCCCGTGCAAGCAGCCGATCAGCCGCGCTTGGCCCCGGTGCAGGTCGCCAGGTCCGCAGCAGCTGCGGTGCAGGCACCCGACGCGTTGCCCGCATCCCGGGGCGAATCCGGCCCCGCGCCGCAAGTCAGTGCCGCCGCGGCCGAGCCACCGGCACAGGTTGAAGCCACCGCCGAAGTCGCGCCGCCCGAAGTGGTCTGGCACGACGGCTACTACACTGGATGGGGTCAGTCCTTCCACGGTGACATCGAAGCGCGCGTGACCATCAAGGATGGCCGCATCGTCGAAGCCGGCATCGCCACCTGCGCCACGCGTTATCCCTGCTACGTGATCGACAACATTCTGAACCAGCCGGTGGTCCGGCAGAGTCCGGAGGTCGATCGCGTATCGCGCGCCACCGAGAGCACCGATGCGTACTACTACGGCCTGGTGGAGGCACTGAAGAAGGCGGAGGCTGGTCCAGCCGCTCCGGCACCTTCGCCGTGATTCGCACCATGGCCGCGATGGGCACGGTGGTGTCCGTCGAGGTGGCTGCATCCGAAAGTGTCGTGGAGCGCGCCTTCGCATGGTTCCGCGAAGTCGAGGCGGTGTGTTCCCGCTTCGATGCCGACAGCGAACTGCGTCGGCTGCCGACAGGTCTTGCCACGCCGGCAAGCCCGCTGCTGTTCGAGGCCGTGCGTTTTGCCTTGAAGCTGGCACAGGAAACCGATGGCGCATTCGATCCGACCCTGGGCAGCCGGATGGCTGCACGGGGATACGATCGACACTACGTCACGCGCGCCCGCGTCGAAGCGCCGGCTGTGAGCGACGCCAGCTTCCGCGATGTGGAACTGGACGCGGATCGAAGGACCATACTGCTCAAACGCCCGCTGCTGCTCGACCTGGGGGCGGTGGCCAAGGGACTCGCGGTGGACGCCGCCGCGCAGGAACTGAAACCCTGCGGCAACTTCTGCATCGATGCCGGTGGCGACATCTACTTTGGCGGCTGCAATCCGCGCGGCGAACCCTGGACCGTTGGCATACGGCATCCCCGGCAGCCGGGCCGGATTCTCGATCGCATCGCGGTGACCGACGGTGCGGTGTGCACCTCCGGTGACTACGAACGCCCCGGCCATATTCTCGACCCGCGCGATGAGGCGGCCGCGCCGACCGTGGCCAGCGCCACCGTCGTGGCACCGAATGCCATGCTGGCCGATGCACTGGCCACCGCGGCCTTCGTGCTCGGTCCGCTGCAGGGCATTGCGCTGCTGGAGCGGATGGGCGTGCAGGGCCTGATCGTCACGCCGGCGCTCGAGCTGCATCGCACCCAGGGGTTCGGCCTTGCATAAGATGATCCGCTTCTTCAGGACCCCGAAGGGACTGCTGACGATACTGCTCGTCGTCCTGACGCTGCTCGCGGCGCCGGGCGAGGGCGCCGGCGTGGTGGCACGCAACATGACGGCGGCGGTGGCCGCCGCCGGACTGCTGGACCTGATCATCCTGCGGCTGCGCAATGGCGCGTGGGAGTATCCGAGCGGCGCCGTGCTCACGGCGATGATCGTGGCGATGGTGATGCGCGCGCAGGAGCCCTGGCTGGTGCCGGTACTCACTTCGGTACTGGCGGTGCTGAGCAAGTACGCGCTGCGCACGCGGCAGGCCAATGTGTTCAATCCCGCCGCGCTTGCACTGGTGGTGATGTTCTATCTGATGCCCCATGGGCAGAGCTGGTGGGGGGCGCTTCCGGAAGTCTCGCCGCTGTGGCTGCGGGCCACGCTGCTCGCCGGTGGCATCTACATCGCGAACCGCGTGAACAAGTTGCCGCTGGTGCTGTCGTTTCTGGGCGCCTACTTCTGCCTGTTCACCGTCACGGCATTCGTCGGCGATTCGCGCCATGTCGCGGAGATCTTCCGTTCGCCGGACATCGATGCGGCGGTTTATTTCGCGCTGGTCATCCTGACCGATCCTCCCACATCGCCTGCCAAGCACGAGGGGCAGTGGCTGTACGGCATCATCGTGGCCGTGGTCGGCTACGCCGTGTTCATGGTGTCCGGTGTGGTGTATTTCCTGCTGGCGGGCGTGCTGGCGGGAAACCTCTGGGAAGCCTGGCGCCGTACGCGGCGGCGTGCGCAACGCACCGCCGCCGTCACCGCCTAGCGCGATTCTGCGCCGCCCGGCAGCGGACTCAGCAGGGTTCGATCAGCACTGCGCCGGTGCTCATGGCCTGCACGTCGCGGCGGTAGATTCCCAGGTATCCCTCTGCCGGAATCGGATATTCCCTCGGCAAGGTCGCGCGGCGCGCGGCCAGTTCCGCCGCATCCACTTTCAAATCGAGCGAGCGCTCCGCGACGCTGATGCGGATGACATCGCCGTTCTTCACCAGCCCCAGCGGTCCACCGGTGGCACCCTCGGGTGCAACCTCGGCGACGGTCAGTCCCTTCAGGCACAGCCCGGAGAGCTGGCCATCGGTGACGAAGGCCGTGTCGCGCGCAAGCCCCGCGGCGTCGATGGCGAACAGCAGCCGCGATGCGCCGCCGCCCATGGCCGGGCCGCCTTTCAATCCCTGGCCGCGCAGCACGATCACCTCGCCCTTGTTGATGCCGCCTTCGGCCACGGCCTTCATGGCGGCGCTGAGTTCCTCGAATACGCGCGCGGGACCTTCGAAGAAGTCCGGCCGCTTGCCATCGGGGATGCCCAGCTTGACCACGGCGCTTTCCGGCGCCAGCGAGCCGCGCAGGATCACGATGGAAGGGCCGGGCGCGATCGCGTTCGACGGCGTGCGGATCACGCTCGCGTCCGGAACCGTATAGCCCGCGAGGCTCTGCGCCAGCGTTTCTCCGGAGCACAGCCGCGCCGAGCCATCCACCAGTCCATCGAGCTGCTTGAGGATGGCGCGCGCGCCGCCGGCATCCTCGAAGCCTTCGATGCGCACCGGGCCATTCGGTCGCACCGCCGTGAGGATGGGCACCTTGCGGCCGATCTCTTCCCACAGCGCGAAGATGTCGATGTCCACCTTCGATTCCACCGCGATGGCCTGCAGATGCTTGATGGCGTTGATCGAGCCGGACACGGCCAGCACGGTGGCGATGGCGTTGTGGAACGCAGCGGGCGTCATGATCTGCCGCGGGCGCAGGTCCTCATTCACCATGGCGACGATGCGCTCGCCGGCGCGCTGCGCCGCGTCGAACATCTTCGGGCTGTTGGCGCGCACGGGTGCGCTGCCCGGCAGGCACATGCCCAGCGCCTCGACCACGCAGTGCATGGTGTTGGCCGTGGCCATGCCGGCGCATACCCCCGGCCCGCGCACGGCCTGGTGCGCCATCTGGTCCAGTGGATGCTTCGGCGGCTTGCCCAGTGCGGCGCCGATGGTGCCCGACCACAGGTCCTCCAGGTCCACATGATCATCGCCAATGCGGCCGGACGCCTGGTAGCCGCCGATGACCAGAATGGTGGGAATGTCGAGCCGGCCTGCCGCCATCAGATGCCCCGGCGGCGTCTTGTCGCAGGAAGTGAGGCAGATCATGCCGTCGAGCAATGCAGCCTCGACCTGCGCCTCGATGTCGTTGGTGACCAGATCGCGCGCAGCGAGAATGTATGAACCCTGGCGCGCGGCGCCGGTGATGAAATCCGACGGCGCCGTGGTGCGCACTTCGAAGGGCACGCCACCGGCGGCGCGGATGGCTTCCTTCACCACCTTCGCCACGCCATCCAGATGCGCGTAGCACACCGCCAGTTCCGACGAGGAGTTCACGACCGCGATCTTCGGTTTCAGCAGGTCTTCGTCGCTGAGTCCCAAGGCATACCAGTGGGCGCGGCGTGAAGGGGAATTGGCGGCGATACTGCGTAGCGTGCCCATGGAAGCTCCGTGCGGGACCCGCGCTTGACACAGCCCGCGGGATTGGCTGCCATGGTCGCATGTCCGACCTCATCGAACCTACTGTCCGCAGTGTGCAGCGCACTGAGGACCGCTTCCTGCCTTCGGATGTCTTCGAGTCGCGCGGCCGCGCGCAGCCGCCGCGCAATGGCGTGGGTGTGATCCACGAGCCGGCGCGCGACGTGCCCGTATATCACTGCTGCGATGTGCTGGTGGTGGGCGGCGGTCCCTCGGGCACTGCGGCGGCCTGGGCGGCCGCGAAGACCGGCGCCGACGTCGTGCTGCTGGAGCGGTACAACCATCTGGGCGGCCTGTCGACGGGTGGGCTGGTCATCTGGATCGACCGCATGACCGACTGGACGGGCAAGCAGGTCATCCAGGGGTTCGCCATCGACGTGCTCGACCGCATGCCCGCAGAGGGCAAGGCCGGCCCCGCGCGCGAGCACTGGGGCTCGCGCGATCCGGCGGTGGCGGCATATTGGGGTTCGCGCACCTCGGCTTTCCACGGCATCGTCGCCTGGGCGCCCACCATCGATCCGGAGCGACTGAAAATCATTTCGCAGGAGATGCTGCTGCAGTCGAAGGTGCGCATCGTGCTGCATGCCTGGATGGCGTTGCCCATCGTCGAGGCCGGTCGTGTCACCGGCGTGTTCTTCGAAACCAAGTCCGGCCGCCAGGCCATCAGGGCCAAGGTCGTGGTGGATGCAACCGGCGATGGCGACGTGTTCGCGCGTGCCGGCGCGGAGTTCGACAACGACATCGACGAGGGCGATGTCCACCACAGCATGAACACGGGCTTCACCATTGGCGGTGTCGACATGGATCGCTGGATCGCCTTCCGCACCGGCCAGCCGGAGCAGTTCGCCGCGTTCATGACGCTGGGCCGCGAGCGCCTCGGCTTCTTCCAGCCGCCGTATGTGTCGTGGCGCAAGGACATCGCGCTGTTCCTCGGGCCGCGGCAGTCAGGCCTCTCCGGGCTCGATGTCGATGACCAGACCGAAGTCGAGATCCGCTCGCACCGGCTGATGGCCGGCCACTGCGAATTCTTCCGTGCGCACGCGCCGGGATTCGAGAACGCCTACATGCTGCAGAGCGCGAGCCAGCTTGGCGTGCGCCACACGCGTCGCCTGAAGGGCGTCGAAAAGCTGCTGCGCACGCAGTGGTCCGACGGCATCGCGCTGCCCAGCGAAGTGGGCGTGAGCCCGTCGGTGTCGCCGAAGTTCCCGGTGATCTCGGTGCCCTATGGGGCGCTGGTGCCCGCGCGGCTCGATGGCCTGCTGGCCTGCGGCCGGCACATCGCAAGCGACGCCAGCTCGCATGGCTTCATGCGCGAGATCCCGCAGTGCTGGCTCACCGGCCAGGCGGCCGGCGCGGCGGCCGGCGTGGCGGCCAATCGCGGCGTGCAGCCTCGCGCAGTGGACATCGGCGAGCTGCAGCGCACGCTGCGCGCGCAGGGTGTCTATGTGCGCGCGGCGGGCGCGGCCGGCTGAGCCTCGCGTCGTTTCAATACCCTGGCGATGCCGAACACCGCCAGCAGCAGCACGAAGGGACACAGCGCCAGCACCGCATAGGTGCGTATCACGGGCAGGTGGCTGGCCACGATGGCGCCGCCCACGATGGGACCGAACACCGCGCCGCACTTGGCCACGGCCGTGGCCCAGCCGCCGCCGCTGGCGCGGATGGCGCTGGGGTAGTAGATGCCGGCGATCGACACCACCATGGCATGGCCGGTGTTGATCAGCGTGCCGCTGGCGAGCACGAAAGGCACGAAGCTGTCGGTGCCGATCGCGCCCGAGCCCATCACCAGCAGCAGCGGCAGCGCCAGCGCGGGGCAGATCATCACGCCGCGCGGGCCCCAGTGCTCGGTGCTGCGCACCAGGATGAGGCCCAGCACTGCGCCGCACAGCGCCACGGTGGATGCGATCAGCGCGGCGCTTTGGCGCGGCACGTACAGCGCCTCGAGCAGCATCGGGCCCCACATGCTGTTGAGGTAGATGGCGAAGGAGCTGGCCATGTAGCCGATCCACAGCAGCGGCGTGATCTGCCTGAGATCGCCTGCGAAGAGCTGCGCCACGCGGAAGGTCGTGCCTGAATGCGATTCATCGGCAAGCCTGAAGCGATCGGTGGGCCGCGCATCGCTCCGCCCGGAAACCCGGTTCAACAGCGCGGCGATGCGGCTGCTGTCGCCACCGCGAGCGACCAGGTAGCGCACCGATTCGGGCAGCCAGCGATGCAGCGCGATGGATGCCAGCAGCGTGCCGACGCCTGCCCACAGGTAGACCGCGCGCCAACCCTGCGAAGGCGCGATGAGATTGGTGACGGGACCGGCCAGCGCCGAGCCGACGCTGTAGCCCAGCATGATGGCTGCCACCACGGTGGAGCGGCGGGGCTTCGGTGCGAATTCGATGTTCAGCGCCCAGGCGGTGGGCAGAAGTCCGCCGATGGCGAGGCCATCCAGGAAACGGATGGTCACCAGCGGCGCGTAATCGTCGATGAACCCGGTGCCGATGGTGAGCAGCGAGAACAGGTAGCAGCTCGCGATGATGGTGGGGCGGCGCCCGAAGGCGTCGGAGAAGCGCGTGATGAGAAAGCCGCCCACCACCTGGCCGAGAATGGCCGCGGTGAGCAGCACGCCGAGCTGCCCGCCGCCCAGGTGCAGTTCGTCGCGCACATAGGGCGAGGTATAGGACATCAGCGAGATGTCGAGGCCCTCGAACATGGTGATGAGGCAGGACAGCCCCAGCAGGAACCAGTGGAATCGCGTCAATCCTCCGCCATCCAGCACGGCGGCGACATCTACCTGGCGGGAGGCGGTGGCGGGCGTGTCCATGGCCAGCGGCAGGAGTCTCGCCTTCAGTGAACCTCGGCCGCCTTGTCCGCGCGCCTGCTCCAGTCTGCGGGTGCATCCAGCACGCCTTCGGTGCCGAAGCGCAGGCCCGCGAGGCCGCCGGTGTGCAGCTTGCCGCTCATCACGTAGGGAATGCGGTTGGCGCCCCGGTCCTGTACCGCACCCAGCACCTGGCGGATGATGTTCCAGGCCGAGATCGTGACCGGCACTTCGACCACGGTTTCACCCAGTGCGGGCAGGGTGCCACCGGTGTTCATCACTCCACTGGCGAAGGTGCGGTGCTGCACATCCATGCGCACCGAGGCGCCCTTGAACGGCACGGCCACATCGTTGGGATTCTGCACGCGCAGCTTCACGAGTACGCGCAGTTCCAGCCCTTCTCCCGGCAGCGAGTCGATTCCCGCGACCGAGACATTGACCGGATCGGGCAGTGTCGCGCAGGCCGGAAGGAGGGTCGTGGCCAGCACGACCAGCAGCAGGCGTGGCATGTTCATGCTCGAAGGATACGCCGAAGGCGCATCGTATGAAGCCCCGTGGTGGTTTGATTTACGATGGTGCGCATAGCGCGAACCATCATTCAGGGCAGCGACCCGTGGCCAGGGCGGGGCATTGACGCTGGGCGCGTGCAACGAACGCAGAGCCGCGATGGCTCCGGCAATCGAGGCAGACATGGTGCTGGACGGTGCGACGTGGTCCCGCAACTAGCGGGCGCGCATCACGTCTGGCAGGAGTTTTTTCAAACCGTCCGGAAATGATTCTCAGTTGGGCGGTCGGCCTGGATCTCGCCTGCCTGCTCGAATTCCTTTATGTGAAGCCCGTGGGGTTTGTGGCGTCAACGCCGCCTTAAGCTGCGCGCATTCATGGAAAGGGATCGTCTCTGCAGTCCGCTCGTGGGCATGCCGGCGACGCATGCCAAGAACACAGAGAAATGAAAGCCAAATTCGCATCGGTCTGTCGCCCGGCGCTTGCCGTGTCCCTGTTGTGCCTGGCTGCCGCGCCGGCATCGGCCGATCCCATCGTCAAGCTGCTGACCTTCCAGGACGTGCCCGATCCCGTAGCCGCCACCACGGTGCTCACTTACACGCTGCAGGTGACGAACACCAGCTTCACCAGCAGCGCGGCTAATGTGCAGTTGAGCGTGCCGATTCCCGCGGGTGCGACCTTCATTGCCGCTGACGATCCCGCGTGCACGTTCACTGCGCCGAACGTGGTCTGCGCGCTGGGCACGCTGGCCGCCAGCGCTGAGCGCGTCGTCAATATCACCCTGCGGCCGATGCTGGCCGGCGGCAGCACCATCACCAGCACCGCCACTGCGACCTCGACCACCGCGGGCGAGTCGCCGAGCAGTGTGCCCCAGACCACGACCATCTCGGCGGGTGCCGACCTGCAGCTCGCGATGAGCGGTTCGCCCAACCCCGTGGTGGCCGGCGGCCTGGCCAGCTTCGTGATGAACGTGACCAATCTCGGTCCCGACGCATCCTCCGGCATCACGCTCACCGACACGCTGCCCACCAACACCAGCTTCGCCTCGTTCTCGGGCGCGGGATGGAGCTGCTCGGCCAGCGGCCAGACCGTCACCTGCACGCATCCTGCCGCGGTGGCGGTAAATGCCAGCAGCGCGGTCACGGTGGTTGCGCGGGTTAACAGTTCGATCAACGGCACCATCACCAACTCGGCCACCGTGTCGGCGACCACGCCCGATGGCCTGCCCAGCAACAACACGGCCACCGCCTCGGTGAGTGTCGTGCAGGGCGCAAACCTCAACATCGGCAAGAGCGTGTCGCCGTCGCCGGTGATCAGCGCCGGTGCCACCACCTTCACGCTCACGCCACGCAATGCCGGTCCGGATGCGGCCAGCACCGTCACCGTCACCGACACGCTGCCCGCGGGGTTCAGTGCAATCGCGGCCAGCGGTCCGGGCTGGTCATGTACCGCAAACCAGGGCACCCGTCTGGTGAGCTGCACGCGCGCAAGTCTGGCGGTGGGTTCCACCAACAACATCACCATCACGGCCACCGCACCCGATGACACCATCGTTCCACCCGGTGGCATGTCGGCCAGCAACTCGGCGCAGATCAGCGCCACCACGCAGGATCCGGTCGGCGCCGACAACACCGGCACCGTGAATTTCACGCTGCAGCGTGATGGCGCGGACCTGACGATCACCAAGACCAAGGGCCCCAACCCGGTGGCCCAGGGTTCGGCGATCACCTCGGTGATGACGATGCACAACAACGGCCCGCGGGCCGCTGCCGGCACGCTGACCATCACCGACACGCTGCCTGCCGGCGAGAGTTACACCGGTCCGGGCAGCTTCACCAGCAATGCCTGGAATTGCTCCTTCTCGAGCGGAGTGTTCAGCTGCTCGCTGCCCGGTCCGCTTGCGGTGGGGGTCAATGCACCGGCACTGACGCTGGTGACCACGGCCACCGGCACCGGCAGCCTGACCAACATCGCCTGCACGTCGGTCAGCGGTGCGGTGACCGATCCCAACAACACCAACGACTGCGCCTCGGCCAGCATCACCTCTACCGGGGCGCGCGCCGACATCACCATCGTCAAGAGCCAGGATCGCTCGACCGTGGCCACAACGGATGGCAGCGTCACCTATACGCTGACGCTGACCAACGCCGGGCCTGACGATTCGGCGTCGATCTCGGTGAGCGACGTGATCCCCATGTATACCTCGCTGGCGGGCGGCACCGTGATCACCGCCAATGCGGGCACGGGCAGCAAGGGTTCGACGGGAAGCTGCTCGGTGTCGGGTGCCACCGTGAACTGCAGCTATGCCACGCTGCGCTACGCCAGCGGCGCGCCGGCGAACACCGCCGAGACGGCCGCGATCACCATCACCGTGCAGCGGCCGATGGCCGACGGCAGTTTCACCAATTCGGCCAGCATCGATTCCAGCGCCGTCGGCGATCCCGACCGCAGCAACAACGCTTCGTCGGTGATCACCACGGTGGCGCCGGTGGCGGATGTGCAGGTGCAGAGCAAGACGGTCACACCGGGCACGGTGCGGGCCGGCGTCGATGCCACCTATGTCATCACGCTGTTGAATGCGGGTCCGTCCACGGCGCAGAACGTCACGCTGGATGACGTGTTTGCCCCTGCGGGCGGCGATCCGGGCTTCGCGATCCGTTCTTTCACGCCGAGCCAGGGAACCTGCTCCTACGGTGGCGGCAACACCTTGTCCTGCGCCATCGGCACGATGGGGGCCAACTCCACGCAGACCGTGACCATCGTCGCGCGTCCGGCGTGGATGGCGTCGCCGCCCGCCAACCGCGCGCTGCCGAACACCGCCACCGTGGCCACCACGACCACCGACTCCAACCCCGCCAACAACAGCCGCGGCGCCACGCTGAACATCGATGCGGCGGCGGTGGACATGATCGCCAACATCAGTGACGTGCCCAGTTTCGCCGGTGTCCCGGCCGATCCGCTGGGCTACGACGGCACTGCGCCGGCCAACAACCTCGTCACCTACCGCATGGTGCTGACGAACTCAGGTCCCTCGCAGGCCACGGGCGTCAGCGTCAATACCAGCTATGCCGCTCCCTCGGGCAAGGCGGCAACCTTCCTGTGCGACTCGGACAGTCAGTTCGCCTGCAGCGGCGTGCCCCAGTGCACCACCGCCAACGCCACCGCCAATCCGCAGGTCTTGAGCTGCACTGCGCCCAACCTGGAGGCGGGCACCTCTTCCACGCGCTACCTGCGCTATCGCATCAACGATGCGCCGGCGGCCACCGGCGACCCCTACGCCAACACCATCGTCGTCTCCACCAACGAGACCGAGAGCAACAGCGGCAACAACACCGCGGTGGAACCCACCGCCGTGCGCGCCAAGGCCGATCTGTCGGTCAGCAGCAAGACGGCCGTGGTCGCCGCGCCGCCGCTGCAGTATGGCCAGACCTTCCAGTGGCAGATCAAGGTGCTGAACAACGGCCCCGGCGATGCACATGATTCGGTGCTGACCGACACGCTGCCGACCAACATGGAGCTGGTGTCGCCCTTCACGTATTCGATCGCCAATGGCGCCGGCACCTGCACGGCATCGGGTCTGACGCAGTTCAGCTGCAACCTGGGCAGCATCACGCCGGGCGCGGGCAGCGAGCGCACCGTGACCGTGGACGTGCTCATCCGGCGCCCCGCCACGGGTCCGTTTCCATCGAGCTATACCAACACGGCGTCGGTCTCCACTTCGAGCGTGGACCTGGTGCCGGGCAATGATTCGAACTCGGGCGTCGCGAGCCTGGTGAAGTCGAGCATTGCCGGTCGCGTCTATCGTGACAACAACAACAACGCCACCATCGACGGCGGCGAGCTGGGTGTGGCGGGCGTCGCGCTGACGCTCTCCGGCACCGATGTGTTCGGCACGACTGTGTCGCGCAATGCGACCACGGACGCCAGCGGCAATTACCTGTTCGACAACCTGGAGCAGGCGGGGGCGGGCGGTTACCCCATCACCGAGTCGACGCAGCCCGCGGGCTTCACCGATGGCCTGGAAAGCGTCGGCACGGCCGCGACCGGCACCCCGCCGGGTGGCACCGCACCCAACACGGCGAACTCCGACGTGATCACCAATGTGGTGCTGGACAAGAACCAGTCCGCCACCGGCTACAACTTCGGCGAGCTGCGGCAGAACACGCTGTCGGGCCTGGTCTATGCCGACATCGACAACAACGGCGTACGTGCCGGCTCGGAGCCGGCATCGCCGGCGTAACCATCACGCTCACCGGCACCGATGTGCGCGGCACTGCCGTCAGCCGCACGACTCTCACCGCCGCCGGCGGCACATGGTCTTTCGGCAACGTGCTGCCCGGTACCTACCAGCTCGACGAAACGCAACCGGCTACCTACGCGGATGGCATCGATACCGCAGGCTCGCTCGGCGGATCCACCGCTGTGAACGACCGCATCAGTGCCATTGCCGTGACCGATGCCAATGGCACCGGCTACAACTTCGGCGAACTCTCCGCGACGATTTCCGGCCGCGTATGGCGCGACGTGAATCGCAACGGCACGCTGGAGGCGGGCGAGGTGGGCATCGCGGGCGTCACGCTGACGCTCACCGGCACCGACACGCTGGGCAATGCCGTGTCGCGCACGGTCACCACTGATGCCAGCGGCAACTACAGTTTCACCGGTCTGCCGGCCGGCACCTACGCGGTGGCCGAGACCCAGCCCGCAGGCTTCGGCAGCAGCACGCCCAACACCATTTCGGGCCTGGTGCTGCCAGCCGCCGGCACGCTGACGGGCAACGACTTCGGCGACACTTCGTCCGCGCTCGCGGGCACGGTGTTCTTCGACCGCAATGCCAATGGCGCCAATGACGGCAGCGACACGCCGATTGCCGGGGTGGTGCTGACACTGACCGGCACCGACGCGGCGGGCGCTGCCGTCAACACGACCGCGACCACCGACGCTGGCGGCGCCTTCAGCTTCAACGACATCAAGGCGCCGAATGGCGCGGGCTACACGCTCACCGAGACGCAGCCCACGGCCTATCGCAATGGCGCCATCACGGCGGGCAGCGCCGGCGGCACCGTCACGCTGGCCGCCAACCGCGTCAGCGCCATCGCGCTGCCGGTGGGCACCAGCGCCACCGGCTATCTGTTTGCGGAGTTGGGTACGCCGATCAGCGGCACCGTGTACCGCGATGCGAACCGCAATGGCGCGAAGGATACGGGCGAACCCGGCATCGCTGGCGTCACGATCACGCTGCGCGACGCGGGCAACACTGTCATCGCCACCACCACCACGGCGGCCGATGGAACCTATGCCTTCCCGGACCAGCCGGCAGGCAGTTACACCATTGTCGAGACACAGCCCACGGGCTATTCGAGCGGTCCGCAGAACGCCGGCAACAGCCTGGCGATCGCGCTGGTGGCAGGCACGCCGGCAGTGGTCGATTTCGGCGAAAGCACGGCTTCGCTCGCGGGTACGGTATTCCTCGATGGCAACAACAACGGCGTGCAGGATGGCGGCGAGATCGGCCTCACTGGCGTCACGCTGACACTCACCGGCACCGACTCGCTCGGTGCGGCGGTGAACCGCACGCTGGTCACCGGTGCGGGCGGCACTTACCTGTTTGCCGATCTGCTGGGCGGCACCTATGCCATCGCCGAGACGCAGCCGGCCGTGTTCGGTGACGGACTCGAAGTGGCGGGCGCCGGCAATGTCGGCGGCACCATCGGGAACGATCTTTACAGCGCCATCGCGCTGCCTGCGGGCTCGCAGGCCACGGGCTACAACTTCGCCGAAACCGGCTCCGCGGTCACCGGCGTGGTCTATCGCGATGCGAACCGCAATGGCACGCAGCAGCCGGGCGACACCGGCATTGCCGGCGTCACGGTGTCGCTGCGCGATGCGGGCAACACTGTCGTCGCCACCACCGTCACGGCGGCCGACGGCAGTTACCTCTTCGCCGGCGTCCCTGCCGGCAACTACACCGTGGTCGAGACGCAGCCCGCGGGCTACGGTTCCAGCGCCACGTCGCCTGACAGTGTGGCGGTGGTGGTGCCGGTGGCCGGCGCGGCCACGGCCAACTTCGCCGACACGCTCTCGACGCTGGCCGGCTCGGTGTACGTGGACCTCAATGGCAATGGCGCGCGCGATGCGGGCGAGCCCGGCATCAGTGCGGTGACCGTGCGCCTGGCCGGCACCGATGCCGCAGGCGCGGTGGTGAACCGCACCGCGGCCACCGATGCCACCGGCAATTTCCTGTTCGTGGATGTGCTGACGCCCAGCGGGGCGGGCTACACGCTGTCGGAACCCACGCAGCCTGCCGGCTGGGCCGATGGCCTGGATGCCGCGGGCAGCGCGGGCGGTGCCGTGGCCAATGACAGCATCAGCGCCATCGCACTGGCCGTGAATACCGATGCCACCGGCTACACCTTCGGCGAGCTGGGTTCGTCCATCCACGGCGTGGTATTCCGCGATGTCAGCGGCAACGCCTCGCGCGAGGCCGGTGAGCCCGGCATAGCGGGTGTGACGCTGACGCTGCGCGATGGACTGGGCAATGTCATCGCAACCACCACCACCGCCAGCGACGGCAGCTACGCCTTCACCGGCGTTCCCGCGGGCAATTACACCGTGGTCGAGACGCAGCCTGCCGGTTTCGGCAGCAGCTCACCCGACAGCGTGGCGGTTACAGTGCCGGCCGGCGGCTCGGGTGTCGCCGACTTCGCCGACACCACCTCCGGCATCGCCGGCTTCGTGTGGGCGGACACCAACAACAATGCCGCGCGCGATGCCGGTGAACCCGGCATCGGCAATGTCACCGTGACACTGACCGGCACCGATGCAGGCGGCGCGACCGTCAACCGCACCGTGCAGTCTGCCGCGGACGGTTCGTTCCGCTTCGCGGACATCCTGGCCGGCACCTACTCACTCACGGAAACCCAGCCCGCGGCCTACGCCGATGGGCAGGATGTCGCAGGGTCTGCCGGCGGCACCGTGGGCAACGACACCATCACTGCCATTGCGCTGCCTGCGGGCACGCAGGCCACGGGTTACGGCTTCGGCGAGCGCGGCCAGTCCCTTTCCGGACGCATCTGGATCGATCGCGACCGCGATGGCGTGATCGATGCCGGCGAACTGCCGATTGCCGGCGTCGTGGTGACGCTGCTCGATGAATCGGGCGTGGTCGTTGCAACCACCACCACTGCGGCCGATGGCAGCTATGGGTTCGCGAACATTCCTTCCGGCCGCTATCGCGTCGTCGAGACGCAGCCCGCCGGCTACGGCAGCAGCACGCCCGACAGCGTCATCGTGGATGTCACCAACACCGGCGCGCCGCCGGTGGTGAACTTCGGTGACACCGCGGGCAGCTTCGCCGGCCTGGTCTACGATGACGCCAGCAACGATGGCCAGTGGCAGGCCGGTGAACCGCCGATTCCCGGCGTCACGCTGCGGCTCACGGGCACCGATGCGCGCGGCACTGCCGTCTCGCGCCAGGTCACCACCGGCGCCGATGGCCGCTATCTGTTCACCGACGTTGCAGCGGGCAGCTACACGCTTGCCGAAGTGCAGCCTGAGGGGTATCAGGACGGCCAGGATCGCGTGGGCAGCGCCGGCGGCACGCTCGCCAACGATCAGGTCAGCGCCATCGCGCTGGGCGTTGCCGTCGATGCCACCGGCTATGACTTCGGTGAGCGCGGTGCCGAGGCCTCGCTGGCGGGCCATGTCTGGCGCGACGATAACCACGACCGCATCCGCGGCAGCGGCGAACCTGCACTGGCGGGCTGGATCGTCGAGCTGCTGCAGGCGGGCACGGTGCAGCAGAGCACCAGCACCGATGCCAATGGCGCGTACCAGTTCGCCCGCCTGGCGCCGGGCGGCGGCTATGAAGTGCGCTTCCGCGAACCGGCGAGCCGCGCGGTGTATGGCATGCCCGTCACCAACGAGGATGGCATTGCCGTCGTGGATTCGGTGCTGAGCGCATCGAACCCCGGTGCCGCCGCCACGGCTTCCGGCACCATCGCCAAGCTGGTGCTGCCGCCTGCCGCAACGCTACTGGCCCAGAGCCTGCCGGTGGATCCGTCGGGCGTGGTCTACGACTCCGTGTCGCGCCGCCCCGTGGCCGGCGCCACGGTCACGCTCACCGGACCGCAGGGCTTCAATCCAGCGCTGCATCTCGTGGGTGGCGCAGGCAACGCGACGCAGATCACCGGCGATGCGGGCCTGTACCAGTTCCTGTTGCTGCCGACGGCGCCCGCGGGCAACTACACGCTCAGTGTCACGCCGCCGGTGGGTCGCTTCACGCCGGGGTTGTCGTCGCTGATTCCGCCCTGCGCGAACGTGCTGACGGTGGGCGCGCAACCCGCGCCGGCGCTGGTGCAGAACGGTTCGACGGCACCCGCGGGCAGCGTGGCCAATGTGGACGCGGCGCAGTGCGCGGCCACTTCGCTGGCTGCGGTGCCGACGCGTGGCACCACGCAGTACTGGCTGCGCTTCGCGCTCACGCCGGGCACCTCGGCGAACGTGATCAACAATCATGTGCCGGTGGATCCGATCCTCGCCGGCGCGCTGCGCGCCACCAAGACCACGCCATCGGTGAATGTCGCCGTGGGCGATCTGGTGCCGTACACCATCACCATCACCAACACGCTGAATGCGACGCTGACCAACATCGACGTGCGTGACTTCACGCCGCCGGGCTTCGCGTATCGGGCGGGCACGGCCAGCCGCGACGGCATCGCCGCCGAACCCCAGCGCGTGGGCCGTGAACTCACCTGGCTCGACCAGGTGTTCGCGCCGAACCAGAGCCACACCTACAAACTGGTGCTGGTGGTGGGCGCCGGCGTGGGCGAGGCGGAATACGTCAACCAGGCCTGGGGCCTGAACAACATCATCGACACCGCGGTGTCGAATGTGGCCACCGCCGCGGTGCGCGTGGTGCCCGATCCGGTGTTCGACTGCACCGACATCGTGGGCAAGGTGTTCGATGACCGCAACGCCAATGGCTACCAGGATGCCGGTGAGCCGGGCGTGCCGCATGTGCGGCTGGCCACGGTCAACGGCGTGCTGGTCAGCACCGACGCCGATGGCCGCTACCACGTGGCCTGTGCGGCGGTGCCTGATGCGTATCGCGGCTCGAACTTCGTGATGAAGCTCGACGAGCGCACGCTGCCGGCCGGCTATCGCGTCACCACCGAGAATCCGCGTGCGATCCGCATCACGCGCGGCAAGCTCGCCACGCTGAACTTCGGCGCCACCATCCACCGGGTGGTGCGTGTCGAGGTGAGCGATGCGGCCTTCGATGCCGGTTCGCTGCAGCTCAAGGCCGACTGGAAGGCGCGCGTCAGCGCGCTGGTCAGGACGCTGGAGGAGCGGCCCACGGTGGTCCGCGTGGCCTATGGCCAGGGCGCGGATGCCGCGCTCGCGAAACGCCGCACGCGCGAGCTTGTCAGCGAGATTCGCAAGCAATGGGAGGCGCTGCACTGCTGTTACGCGCTCTCGGTCGAGGACGAGGCGGGAGCACGGCAATGAAGCATTCCAAGATCACCCTGGCCGTGATGGCCATTCTGGCCGGGCAGATGGCGCCGGCCGCGGAGCAGGCCGTCGGTCGCGGCAAGATGCTGGATCGCAGCGATGCCACGCGCACCTCGTCGCGCGGCAACGAGGAGTTCAATACACCGCTGCAGGGGCTCGAAGGCCCCTCTGGCGTGCGATCGCGCGACTTCCGCGTGATGCGCGAATCCGCAGCAACGCTGCCAGCGGTCCCGGCGACGGTCACTCAGACGCTCACCGAGTCCGAACGCGGCGCGCTGTTCGAGTCGGGCAAGGACGATCTGCTGCCGGCATCGCTGGAACAGCTCGCCCGCATCGCAGGCGAACTCGCCGGCAAGCGCAACCTGCGGCTGCTCGTGGTGGGGCATGCCGACACGCAGCGGCTGAGCGCCGCCACGCGCAAGCGCTTCCGCGACAACCAGGGATTGTCCGAGGCGCGCGCCTTCGCCGTGGCGCAGAATCTGCGCGCGCGGCTGGGTCTGCCCGCCGAGGCGTTTACGATCCGCGGCGAGTCGGACCTGAAGCCCGTGGCAGACAATTCAACGCCTGCGGGCATGGCCGCCAACCGGCGCGTCGAGCTTTCCATCTGGTATGACGTGGATGTGGCGGTCGCCGCGCCGCCCGCAACCCCCGCGGCCCCGAAGCCAGCAGCAATGCAGGATCGGGAGGAGTGCACGGCATCGGCCGCCACCGCTGCGCCGCTTCGCATCACCATCGATGGCATGCCGCAGACACAGGCCGATCCGGTGACCGAGGCCGATCATCAGCGCTGCGTGGACGTGGCGATGAACCGGCACGATCTGCAGCTGCAGTTCGATCCGCTGAAAGCCGAGCCCGCGCTGAATGCGCAGCTCACGCCCAATGGCGCGGTGGCCGGGGAGGCCGTGACGCTGTCGACCTACAGCAACTACCGCCACTGGATCAAACGCGGCGAACTGCGTTTCTTTGCCGCCGGTCAGGATGAGCGCGAGACGCCGCTGCTGGTGGTGCCCGTCGAGGTGGGCAGTGACGCATCGTGGACGCCGCCCGCCGGCTTCCCGGCGGAGAGCCACTATCTGCTGCGTGTCTACGATGAGAAGGGTCGCTTCGACGAGACCGTGCGCAAGCGCTTCAGCGTGCTCGATCGCGCGCGGCCGCTGGCCGACCAGACGACTTCCCCGCGCGAGGCGCTTGCCATCTACGGCACCAGCGCACTGCGTATCCGCAACATCCCGCTCAGCGGCGGCAGCATCACCGTCAGCGGCCGCAATGTGGGCCGCGATGGCACCGTCACGGTCGATGGCGTGCGCGTGCCGGTGGACGATGCCGGCCGCTTCGTCATGCGCCAGCTTCTGCCCTCGGGCACGCACGCGGTGAATGTGGTCACCGAGGATGCCGCGGGCCGCACCGAGTACCACCGCAACCTCACGCTGGGCAGGGAGGCGTGGTTCTACGTGGCGCAGGGCGAGCTGACACTGGCCGACAATCGCACCACCGGCCCCGCGGCGCTGGTCACCGGCGACACCGAGCGTTTCGACCGCCGCGTGGAGGTCACCGGTCGCGGTGCCTTCTATGCCAAGGGCCAGTTCGGCGATGACTATCGCCTGACGATGAGCGCCGATACGCGCGAACGTCCGCTCGAGGACCTGTTCAGCAACTTCACCTCCAAGGATCCGCGCTACCTGCTGCAGCGCATCGACGGCGAGCGCGGCTATCCGGTGTTCGGCGACGACAGCAGCAGCGAGTGGGACGCGCCCACCTACGGCCGCTTCTACGCGCGGCTGGAACGCCACGATTCGCGGCTGCTGTGGGGCAACTTCCAGACTGCCTGGACGGGGCTGCAGCTCAACCAGTACAGCCGCGGGCTGTATGGCGCGGAACTGCTGTACAAGTCCGAGGGTTCGACGGGGTTCGGCGAGCGCCGTGCAACCAGCGACCTGTTCGTGGCCGAACCGGGCACGCTGGCCTCGCGCGAGGAATTCCGCGGCACCGGTGGTTCGCTGTACTACCTGCATCGCCAGGACATCACCCGCGGCTCCGAACGCCTGTGGGTGGAAGTGCGCGATGCCGTTTCGGGCATCCCGCTGCAACGTACGCAGCTCGTGCCGGGCATCGACTACGACCTGAGCTATCTGCAGGGCCGCATCCTGTTGCGCTCGCCGCTGGCGTCGGTGGCCGATGGCAGCACGCTGGTGCGCGATGGCTCGCTGGGCGGCAATCCGGCCTTCCTCGTGGCCACCTACGAGTACACGCCTGCGCTCAGCACCTTCAGCGACAATGTCTACGGCCTGCGCAGTGCGGGTTGGCTCAACGATCATGTGCGCCTTGGCGTCAGTGGCTACCGGCAGGGCGGCAGCGCCGACCGGCAGACCATCGGTGGCGTCGATGCCACGCTGCGCTACGCAGCCGGCACCTGGCTCGATGTGGAAGCCGCGCGCTCCAAGGGGCCGGGCAACGAACTGAACTCGCTCGATGGCGGGTTCAATTTCGCGGACTACGGCGCGCTGTCTTCGCGCGCGGGCGCCTTCCGCGTGCAGGGCGCGCTCGATCTTTCGGAGATGTCCGCGAGCCTGCGCGGCCGCGGCAGCCTGTACTGGCAGGATCGCGCGGGCGGCTTCTCAGGGCCGGGTTCGCTGACTTCCGGCGAGACGGTGCTGCAACGGGGCATGGCATTCAGCCTGCCTGTGGGCGAGCGCAGTTCCGTCGACCTCAAGGTCGATGACCGCGCCGCGCGCTCGCAGTCGCGCGAGGCCGAGGAAGTTGCCATCCACCACCAGGTGGATCCGCGCTGGTCCGTGAGTCTGGGCGCACGACATGACTACCGCGACACCGGCGTGGTCAATGCAAGTCCGCTGCTGTCGCAGGATGGCAGCCGCACCGATGCCATACTGCGCTTCGACTTCCGGCCGCTCGGCGTAGTGGCCGGGCAGGGCGTGACCGCGAACGCTGGCGCAGCGCCTGCCTCGGTGGTGAACACGGCCGCGGCGCCTGCCACGGCGCCGGTGACCGGCGCCCCTGGCGTTGCCACGCTGAACGGAATTCTCGACGTCACGCATTCCACCGTGCCGTCGGCCGCGGCGGCCGAAGCGGCCAATCGCCCCTCTGCCTGGAGCGCCTACGGCTATGTGCAGGGCACGGTTTCGCGCGATGGCGACCGCGAGGAGGCCAATCGCGTGGGTCTCGGCGGATTGCGCCAGGTGAATGACCGTTTCCGCGTGGGTGCCGAGCTGTCGCAGGGCACCGGCGGCATCGGTGGCGCCGCCAGCGGCGACTATCGCATCAGTGATCGCGCCAATGTCTACGTCAGTCACACCATCGAATCCGAACGCGAGGATTCGAACTACCGTGGCCGCTTCGACAACACCACCGTCGGTGGCCGGGTGAAGCTCAGCGATCAGGTCAGCATCTACAACGAGGCGCGCAGCGCACGCGGCGCGGGCCCCGACAGCCTGACCAATGCCTTCGGCGTGGACCTGGCGCCGAATGACCGTTGGACCTATGGCTTCAAGGCAGAGCTCGGCACGGTCAGCGATCCGCTGTCAGGCGACCTGAAGCGACGCGCGCTGGGTGCGGGCGTGGCTTACAAGCAGGGCCGCTACAGCTTCACCTCGAACGCCGAGTATCGTCATGAAACCGGCACTGCCGGCACGCGCGACACCTGGCTGGTGCGCGACTCGGGCAAGGTGCAGTTGAATTCCGACTGGCGCCTGCTTGGCAAGCTGAACTTCTCCTTCAGCGACGCCAGCCGCGGCAATTTCTACGACGGCAACTTCATCGATGCCGCCCTCGGCGGTGCCTGGCGCCCGGTGGACAACGACCGCTGGAACGGCCTGATGCAGTACCGCTACTACTACACGCTGCCCTCGCCGGGACAGGTGAATCTGGGTGACCAGATGCTGGACTACGCGCAGCGCAGCCACATCCTGTCGGTGGATCTGGTGCACGACCTGCTGCCCTGGCTGTCCGTGGGGGGCAAGTACGGCCTGCGCATGGGTTCGCTGCGCGACACGCGCGTGGGCGGCGACTGGCATTCCAGCCGCGCTGACCTTGCGGTGCTGCGCGCCGACCTGCACTTCGTGCACAAGTGGGACGTGATGATCGAAGGCCGGCGGCTGTCGGTGCACGAGGCCGACACAGTGCGCAGCGGCCTGCTGGCGGCGGTGTACCGCGAGCTGGGCGGACACGTGAAACTGGGTGCCGGCTACAACTTCACCGACTTCTCGGACGACCTGACGGATCTGTCGTTCAGGAGCCGGGGGCCGTTCCTGAACCTGCTGGGCACGTTCTGACACGAACGTGCCCGAGGCCACCGCGGGCTTGCGCCCCGGTGGCTTGCGCGTGATTACACCTGCTGCGGAACGCGCACCGGCAGCACCGGCGCCTCGTAGCGGTACTGGCGGCTGCTGACGCGGCCTTCTTCCAGCACCGACTCCGGCACCGGCTGCAGTTTCCACACCAGTCCGACGAACGACAGCAGCTTCAGCACGTAGTAGGTGATGTCGTACTCGTACCAGTAGAAGCCCTGGCGCGTGGAGCCGGAATAGCGGTGGTGGTTGTTGTGCCAGCCTTCACCCAGCGTGATGATCGCCAGCCACCAGCTGTTGCGGCTGTGATCGGTGGTGGTGAAGCGGCGGTTGCCGAACACATGCGAGATCGAGTTGATCGTGAAGGTGCCGTGCCACAGCAGCACGGTGCTGACGAAGAAGCCGAAGAACAGGCCGGAAGCGCCCAGCGTCAGGAACACCACCGTGCCCATCAGCACCGGCGGGATCAGGTGGAAGCGGTCGAGGAAGCGCAGTTCCGGGAAGCGCGCGAAATCGCGGATCTTGTTGTAGTCGGTCTGCTGGTTGTTGCGCTCGAAGATCCACAGCACATGCGAATACCAGAAGCCATCCTGCGCCACCGAGTGCAGGTCCTGCGGCTGATCGGACCAGCGATGGTGGTGGCGATGGTGCGCACCCCACCACAGCACGCCCCGCTGCGCGCTGCTCTGCGCGAGGAAGGCCAGCACGAACTGGAAGGCGCGGCTGGTCTTGTAGGTGCGATGCGAGAAATAGCGGTGATAGGCGCCGGTCACGGCGAACATGCGCACCAGGTACAGCGTCACGCAGCAGATGGCGGCGGCGGGGGTAACACCCGTCCAGATGGCGCCGAAGGCCAGGATGTGGATCAGGATGAAGGGTGTGGCGCCCAGCCAGCCGATCTTGCGCTTCGGGGGTACGCTGATTTCCGAGGCCGGTGCCGTCATGTCCATCCCGCTCCATCAGTGAAAATTGCTGGAACGACATGGTCCGCGAAGCGGCCTTCCGGCCGCGTCATCTTTCCGTCAGGGAATGTAAAAGTTGTGTCAAAGGCGAGGCGCCGGTCACGCTTTGCCGGGGGTCCCCGCAGGCAGGAACTTGTACCCGGCTCCGCGATGCGAAACGAAGTGCACGGGCTTGTCGGGCAGGGGTTCGAAGTAGCGGCGCAGGCGGCCGATGAAGTTGTCGACGCTGCGCGTATTGGGCGCATTTCGCAGCTTCCAGACGCGCTCCAGCAGCTCCTCGCGGGATATCACCCGCCCCGCGTTCTGCGCGAAGTAGAACAGCAGGTCGAGCTCCAGCTGGGTCATCCGCACCGGCCTGCCGGCCGATGTTGCGGAATGCGTATCGAAATCAATCTCGGCTGTGCCGAAGCGCAGCTTGCCCCGGGATGACTCCTCGGCCGGCGCATCCTGCTGGCGCCAGCCGGAGCGTCGCAGCGCCGAGCGCACGCGAGCCAGCAGCTCCGACAGCACGAAGGGCTTGGGCATGTAGTCGTCGGCGCCGGAATCCAGGCCCCGCACGCGCTCCTCGGCGGCGCTGCGGGCGGTGAGCATGATGACGGGCAGGTACTGGCCGCTGTCGCGCAACTGCTTGCAGAAGCCGTAGCTCTCGCCATCGGGCAGCATCACATCGAGCAGGATCAGGTCGATGGGTGCCGCCTCGAGCAACTGCGCCGCGGCTTCGCGCAGCGAACGCGCCACCACCACGCGGTAGCCGTCCAGTTCCAGATTCAGCTTCAGGCCCGCGGCAATGTGCGCCTCGTCCTCGACCACCAGCACCGTGGCACGCCGGTCACCGCCTTCGCGGGAGATGATGGCGCTCATGGGCCGGGCAACCGGATGCGCATGGTAGTGCCCTTGCCGGGTCCTTCGGATTCGGCGCGGATGCGACCGCCCAGGTTGCGCAGCAGGCGGTAGGCCACGTACAGGCCCAACCCCGAGCCGCTGCGTTCGTTCACGCGCGGGTCCGGCGCGCGATGGAAGCGCTTGAAGATGCGCTTGAGCTGGGTACGGTGGATGCCGATGCCCTGGTCCTGCACCGTGATGCCGATGTGTCCGGTCTCGAGCTGGCGCATCTCGACCGTCACCCGCGGCGTGTCGCCGGAATACTTCACGGCATTGTCGAACACGTTCTTGATGACGATCTCGAGCGCGGTGGGGTCGGTGAAGATTTCGACACCCGGCGGTACCGTCAGATGGAAGGTGCGGGGTTCCAGGTGGTAGCGGGCGCGGATGCTTTCGGCCGCCTGCAGCACCAGCGCGGAGATGTCGACCTCGGTCCAGGTCTGCGAGCGGCGGCGGTGCGAGATGCGGCTGGCCTGCAGGATGTCGTCGACGAACACCGTCAGCCGCTCCACATCCGACAGCATCATGCCGCGCAGCTGGTCCTGCTGCGGCTGCGACACGCCCGGGCGGGCGAGGGTGTCCAGGCACAACTTGATCGATGCCAGCGGACTCTTGAGCTCATGCGACACCGAGTCGATGAACATCTGCTGGCGGCGGCTTTCGAGGATTTCCCCCACCAGCGAGACGCTGAACAGCACCAGCACCGCCATCACCAGCACGAATGAAGCGATGCCGCCGGCCAGCAGCCAGCGGTTGATGGTGAACGGGTCGTTCAGCGGCAGGTACTCGCGGATCACGACGATCCATCCGACCAGCAGCGCCAGCGTCATCAGCACGGTGATCGAGCTGAGGATGATGGGCACTGAAATGGAACGGTTCAGGGAGCGCTGCATAAGGCAAGCATAGGGGATGGGCGGGGACAGGTCTGCAGGAACGTGGCTCAGCCGGGGTGGGCTCCGCCGTGGAACTTCATCTGTATGGAGCCGCGCCGCTCGAGTATCTTCCATTGCCCGCGCTCGCGCACGAAGCGGTCGGCGAACTCGCCGAAATACAGCGGCCCCGCCGTGACGTAGGGCGCATCCACGCCTGCTGGCGGCGTGGTGGAAATCATCGTCAGGCAGGACAGGCCGCGCGCCTCGTCGCTGCTCACCACGTCGATCATCACATTGGTGGCCAGGTGCTTGGTCAGCAGCGTGGCAGGGCGCGTCAGCAGCGCTGCGCGGATGGCCTCGCGGCCCTGGATGACGACGCCTGGCGCCATGGGGCGCGCCATCGAGCCGTTCTCGGCGAAGAAGTCGGCGGCCGCGTTCATGTCGCCCAGATCGAGCGCGCGCGAATACGCGTAGATGATCCGTTCGCAGGCGCGTTCGATCTGGATGCATTCCGCCGGAGTGGGCATTGCAGGCATTGGGATTCCTCAGCGCTGTTTGATGGCAGACCCGTCGGGAGACTCGGGCGGCAGCGGCGGGCGGCCCAGGATCATGTCGGCCGCCTTCTCGGCGACCATCACCACGGCTGCGTTGGTGTTGCCGCCGATGAGCGAGGGAAACACCGACGCGTCCGCCACACGCAGGTTGTCGATGCCGATGACGCGCAGTTGCGGATCCACGACCGCGTCGATGCCGCTGGCCGCGCTCCCCATGCGGCAGGTGCCGACGGGATGGTGCACCGTATAGGCCTCGGCGCGCACATAGGCTTCGAGTTCGGCATCGGTCTGCGCGGCGGGACCCGGTGCGGTTTCGGTGGCGGCGTACTGCGCAAAGGCCGGCGTGGCGAAGATCCGCCGCGCCAGCCGCATGCCGTCGATCAGGGGCTGCAGGTCTTCTGGCGCCGACAGCAGGTTGGGGTCGATCAACGGCGCGATGAAGGGATCTGCGCTGGCCAGTGTGACGCGGCCGCGACTGCGGGGATACAGGCCCACCGGACTGACTGCGAATCCATGGCCCACCGGATAGGGAAACTTCGGGCTCGGCCGTTTGGCTGGCTGGAAGACAAGCTGGATATCGGGCCGGTCGAGGCCTGCCGATGATTTAACGAACGCCGCCGACTCGAAGATGTTGTTCGCCAGCGGTCCGCGCTGCAGCAGCAGGTACTCGAACACGTTCCACAGGCTGCGCGGCAGTGCCCGCCACGACATGCCGTAAGAAGTGGCATTGCGCATGGCCATGTGCACGGGGCTGGCGAGGTGGTCGTGCAGGTTGCGCCCCACCGCCGGCAGATGATGGATCAGTTCGATTCCGAAGGGCGCAAGCTCCGCACCATCGCCGATGCCCGACAGCATCAGAAGCTGTGGCGACTGGAATGCGCCTGCGCACAGCACGATGTCGCGCCGTGCCTTCACCACCGTGGTGCCCTGCGGGCTGTGAACCTCGACGGCCACGGCGCGCCGTTCCTGCAGCAGGACGCGGGTGGCATGCGTCCCGGTGAGCACGGTGAGATTGCTGCGGCCCAGCGCCGGTTGCAGCAGCGCGCTGGCCGTCGTCTCGCGCCTGCCGTCGCGGATCGACAGTTGCCGCAGCGACATACCCTCGCTGTCGGCGCCGTTCAGGTCCTCGCGGTAGACTTGGCCCAGACTCTTGAGCGCGTCGAAGAACGAGAAGTTCAGCGGATTCGGATGCGTGACCACGCGCACATTCATCGGCCCGTCGCGGCCGTGCCAGGGGCTGCCGCCGAAGTTCTCGTTGCGCTCGCTGCGGCGAAAGTACGGCAGCACTTCGCGGAAGCTCCAGCCCGTGGCGCCGCTCGCGGCCCAATCATCGAAGTCGCGGGGATTGCCGCGGAAATACACCATGCCATTGATGAGCGCGGACCCGCCGAGGCCCCGCCCGCGCGGCGCCGGGATGCGCCGGTGGTCGAGGTGCGGCTGCGGCACGGTGGAGAAGCGCCAGTTCAGCGCGGGATCGCGTTGTGCCATCACGATGCCGCTGGGTACTTTCACCGCGAGCTTGCGCGCCGAGCCGCCAGCCTCGATCAGGCACACGCGGCGCGTGGAGTCTTCGGAAAGTCGCGCGGCCAGCAGGCAGCCGGCAGTGCCGCCGCCTACCACGATGTGGTCGAATCCCCCTGCCACGTCTGCCATCATCTTCGATAGTACCCGAAGCGGGGGAGGGGTCATGCACCAGCGTCTCGGCGGGCTTGAAATCAAGAGCGTCCACGAAAGCGAAGGCAGGATTCCCATGCAGCTCGCGCTGCCCGGCGTCACGGCCGCAGACCTGGCGGCGCTCAAGCGCTGGCACTGGAGCGAGGAGCTCTCGCTCGACCCGCACGCGGCGGTGTTCCGCATCGACGTGCGCAGCTACCTGCTGCATGTCGACGGACTGAACGTGCTGATCGATGCCTGTTGCGGAAACGACAAGCAGCGCAGCGTGCCCTGGGCGCATCAGTTGCAGACCAACTATCTCGGCAACCTTGCCGCTGCCGGATGCAGCCCCGAGGACATCCACCTGGTGTTGTGCACGCACCTGCATGCGGATCCCGCGAGGCATATGCGGATTCCGTGCTGCCCGTCATCGAGGCGGGGCTGGCAGACCTCGTCGACAGCGACCACTGCGTGCACCGCGAGATCGGGGAGGGCATCTGGCTGCAGGATGCCGCGGGCCATTCACCGGGAAGTGTCGTGATCAATGCCCAGCGGCGCGGTGCCCGCGCGGTGTTCGCCGGCGACATCCTGCATCATCCCGTGCAGGTCATCCGGCCCGATATCCCGTTTTTCGTCGATGAGGACCCGGCTGCGGCCTGTGTCACGCGGCGCAACCTGCTCGCGCAGTGCGCAGACCTGGACGCCGTGATGTTTCCGGCGCATTTCCCCGAGCCCGCCGGCGGCCGCGTGCGGCGGGGATCGCAGGGATTCTCGTACCAGTTCGTCTGACGGTCAGGCCGGGAAGTATCCGCAGATGGACTTGGCTTCGAGGTATTCCTCGAGGCCGAACACGCCGAACTCGCGGCCATTGCCGGAAGTCTTGTAGCCACCGAAAGGCGCCGAGAAATCGTGCTTGGCGCCGTTCAGCCGCACCTGCCCGGTGCGCAGCCGCCGTGCCACCTGCCGCGCGTGCTCCAGATCCTTCGACACCACGAAGCCCGACAGGCCGTACTGCGAGTCGTTGGCGATGCGCACGGCATCTTCCTCGTCCTTGTAGGGAATGATGACCAGCACCGGTCCGAAGATCTCCTCGCGCGCGATGGTCATGTCATTGCGCACATTGGCGAAGACCGTGGGGCGCACGAAGTGGCCCGTGGCGAGGCCTTCGGGGCGGCCCGGTCCGCCGGCCACCAGCGTGGCGCCTTCGTCGATGCCCTTCCTGATGTAACCCTGCACGCGTTCGAACTGCGCCTTGTTCACCAGCGGGCCCACTTTGATGCCGTCCTGAAGCGGGTCGCCCACGGTCGTGCCCTCGGCAGAAGCTCTTGCGAGGCGCACCACTTCGTCATGGAGCCGCTGCGGCACCAGCATGCGCGTTGGCGCCGCGCAGGCCTGGCCGGAGTTCATGAATACGGCCTGCACGCCTGCGGGGACGAAGGTGGCCAGGTCTGCGTCTTCGAGCAGGATGTTCGCCGACTTGCCGCCCAGCTCCTGCGCCACGCGCTTCACCGTGGCTGCCGCATTGCGCGCCACTTCTATGCCGGCGCGGGTGGAGCCGGTGAACGAGACCATGTCGATGCCGGGGTGCGTGCTCAACGCCACGCCCACGGTGGGGCCATCGCCATTGATGAGATTGAACACGCCGGGCGGCACGCCGGCCGCATCCATCACCTCGGCGAAGATGATGGCATCCAGCGGCGCGAATTCGCTGGGTTTGAGCACCATGGTGCAGCCGGCAGCGAGGGCCGGAGCCACTTTGCAGCAGATCTGGTACAGCGGCCAGTTCCAGGGCGTGATCAGACCGCAGACGCCAATGGGCTCGCGGCGTACCAGCGAAGTGCCGAACTGGCGCTCGAATTGATACTTCTTCAGGGCCTCGAGGGCCTGCGTGAAATGCGTGGCGCCCAGCGGCACGTGCGCATCACGCGCCAGCCAGAACGGTGCGCCCATCTCGGCCGTCACCGCGTTGGCAAGATCGGTGGCGCGCCGGTTGTACTCGACGATGATGCGTTCGAGCAGCGCCACGCGCTGCTCGCGCGTGGTCTGCGAGAAGGATTCGAACGCCGCGCGGGCCGCAGTCACGGCGCGATCCACATCGGCCTGGCTGCCCAGGCTGATGCGGGCGATGGTTTTCTCGGTGGCGGGGTTCTGGACATCGAGCAGGCGGGGCGTGACCGGCGCGACCCACTTGCCATCGATGTAGAAGAGTGTTGTGTCAGTCATAGGCGGTGATTTCCCGGTCGGAAGAGTGGAAACGTATATCAGGGCTTCTGCGTGAGGATCCAGCCAGCCAGCGTGCGGGCATCGGCTTCGCCCACGTGCTCGTTCGGCACCATGGGCACAGCGCCCCAGTTGCCGCCGCCGCCCAGCAGGATCTTGCGGGCCAGCACGTCGGTCATCGCGGCTGCATCGTTCTGGTAGCGCGCGGCGATGGCGCGGAACGGCGGGCCGATCAGCACCTTGTCGAGATCGTGGCAGGCATTGCAGCGATGGCGGTCCACCAGTTCCGGCCCGCTGCCCACCGGCGCCACCGGTGGCGGCTTTACCAGCGCAATGGGCCTGGCGACCGGCGCGGCCTGCCACACCGCAGCCGTGCCGTTGGCGGCATCGGGCTTTGCTGGCCTGCGCGCGCGCCCGTCATAGGCGCCATCACCGGGATCGATCACCAGCGCCATGCGTGGCCCATGCGAGTACTCCACGATGTTGGCATACGAGGTGATGAGTTCGCCGGTTTCCTCGTCCACGTCGATCATGCGCAGGTAGGCGTTCTGCCGCGGCATGGGCAGCACGCCGAAGCTCTTGTCGCGGGGATTGAAGCGGTAGATGGCGTCGCCGTTGGAGGTGGGAATCCACAGCACCTGGCGCACCGGATCCCAGGTGGCCGCATACGGCGCGCTCGAACGGTCGGGCAGGTTGTAGGTGCCGGTCTGGGTGCGCGTGCGGGTGTCGTATTCCACCAGCTGCCCGGCGCCGAACAGCGGCACGTACAGCACGCCCTGGTCGGTGATGGCGATGCGCCGCGGGCCCGAGTTGACGGGCAGCAGCAACGACACCTCGAACTGCTTCTTGGCGATGTTGAAGCTGCCGATCTGCCCGTTCATGAGCTGCGTGAACCACAGCTCCTTGCGGTCCGGCGTCATCGCCAGGCCATAGAGCTGGCCGCCGCCGGCGCGCCCGGGAATCGGTGGCGCGCGGTACACCTCCAGCGCGCCATTCCTGGGATCGAGGTACCCCACGCCGGTGTTGGCGATGTCGGAGAACCAGACGCGGCCGGCATCGTCGGTGCGCACCACATGATCGTAGGTGAAACTCAGGTCATGGATGCCGGACATCTCGCCGGTCCTGGCCTTCAGCGGCCAGGTGCGCCACTGCTGGGTCTTCACATCCAGGTGCGAAAGCGCAGTGGGGAAGAACGGCGTGGCCCACAGGCTGCCGTCGGCCGCCTTGTGCAGCGAGTGCGGTCCGAATGGCGTGGCGTACGGAATCTGCAGCGCGGTGCGCGCACCGGTTTCGACGTTCACCTTGTACAGCGTGTTGCTCGACACATCGCCCACGTACAGGCTGCGCTCGGCGCCGCTGCCGCGCACCACGGCTTCGCGGATGGCATTCGGCCGCGGAATTTCGTACTCGGCGATGCGCGTGCGCGGCGTGACGATCAGCGGCGCCCCCCATTCATAGCCGGTGAGCTCGTTCATGCGCCCCGGGAAGCGACGGGCCAGGTAATCCACCACCTGGTCGCCGTGGCCGACGGAGTAGGCGCTGCCGGCATCCGCCACGTGGGCGCTGGCATTGCGCCCGAATTCCCAGGCCGAGATGTAGTTCATGTACTGGATCAGCCCGCGGTAGCCGCGGCGCGTGATGTCGGCGCGGTCGCTGCCGCCGGGCACATCGGCGATGGCGTTGGCGTAGTCGCGGAAGCGCTTCATCGGCGACTGGTGGCAGCCCATGCAGTCGAGCACGAAGGCCGAAGTCTCGTCGCGATCCGCATCGCCACGCAGCCACGCCGATGCAGGCGCCATCTCTGCCTGGTTCGTGGTGGGCTGCGCCAGGATCGTCACCTGTACGCGGTCGGCGGCTGCGCGCTGTGCTTTCACCTCCAGCAGCCGGTGGTTCAGCGCGCGCATCGTGACATTGAGCTTCGCGGGATCGCCGTAGCCGGGTCGATCCGGGAAAGTGAAGCGTCCCTGCCCGTCGCTGAACACCGTGATCGCGGTGGGTCCGGGCTGACCCGCGGGGGTGACCGTCACCGATGCGCCGGCCACATGGCGTCCATTCAGATCGGTGATGGTGCCGGTGAGGGTGTCTGCCTGCGCGCTGCCACACAGCACGATGAACATCGCCCCGGTCACACGACGCCAGGACGACCTGCGGACCATCGCAATCTGGTAGCTCATGGCATCCCCTCGGGCGTGTCGCCTGTTTTCCAGCAGTCTAGTGAGCCGCAGCGTTATCGGCTACCGTTGTCGCATCAGCAGGCGGGAGATCTCATGAGAATCGCGGCAGCGGGTTGTCTGGCCATCGCCATGGCCTTCTCCACGATGGTCGACGCACAGCTTCCCGGCGTAGCGCCCGCGCAACTCGAGCAGGCGCCGAAGCCGAATCCCGCAGCGCCGATGTACCGGCAGACCGGCGAGCAGTACCGCGCCTACGATTTTCCGGGCACCGGAGAATCCATTCCCTACCGGCTGTTCGTGCCCGAAACCTGGACGCCGCAGCAGAAGCTGCCCGTGCTGGTCACGCTGCGCGCCGGCAACAGCATCAACAACAACCATCGCGGCGGCAACGAACTGGTGAAGCTGGCGCGCGAGCGCGGCTACATCGTTGTCTCCCCGCTGGGCTATCGCGGGCTGTCGCAGCCGTATTACGGCAGTCCGTATCCCGTGGATCGGGAGAGCGGCCCCTCGGTGCCCGCCGATGGCTGGTCGGTGCAGGACAACCAGCGCGCGGAGCTCGACGTGCTGTATGTGCTGAACCTGGTGGCCGCCGAATACAACGCGGATGTCTCGCGCGTATTCCTGCATGGACAGAACCCTTCGGGTTCCGCGGCCTTCAATTTCGCTGCCCGCTATCCGGAGCTGTTCAGCAGGATAGTCGTGAGCGCCGGGCCCATCGTCAGCGCGCAGTATCCGTTCGACAGGCTCAAGGGCAAGGTGAGGGTGCTGCTGCTGTCGGGCGACAAGGACGCGAAGTACACCGAGAGCGCCTGCAGGCGCCTGGCGTCGGAGCTGCAGCAGCATGGCGTCGAGGCCGAGTACCATCTCGTGCCCAATGGCGAGCACCTGAACGCCTACCTGCTGCACGCACCGCAGGTATTCGATTTCCTCGATCGTCGCTGAGTCCACAGGAGAGATCATGGTCCGGAAGATCGCAACGCTGCTCGCGACAGCAACATTCGCGTCGCTCGCCGGCGCGCACCACAGCTTCGAGCCGCACTTCGACATCAAGAAGCCGGTCAGCATCTCGGGCAAGGTCACGCAGTTCGAGGCGCGCAATCCGCACAGCTACCTGCACATCGAGGCGGTGGACGAAAACGGCAAGTCGCAGGAGTACATCTGCGAATCGCATGGCGTCACGCAGCTCACGCGCAATGGCATCACGCCGGCCATGTTGAAACCGGGCACGATGCTGCGCATCGACGGCTCGCAGTCGCGCAATGACGTGCACCGCTGCTTCTTCAACAATGTCTACTTCCCCGACGGACGCGCGTTGAATGTGAATGGTCCGAAGGGCGCGCCAGCCGGCCAGCCGGGACAGCCTGTGCTCGCGGCGCGCAAGGACATCTTCGGCACCTGGCTGCTGGCGCCCATGCCGGGCCGGCTCACGGCCGGTCCGCAGCCGATGATCAATTTCATGACCGATGCCGGCAAGGCCGCCGTGGCCAAGTACAACCCCTTCAAGGACGACCCGGCATTTCGCTGCGATCCGGTGGCGGTGCGTCGCGTGTGGGGCGCGCCCGGTACGCCGCTGTCGATCACGCGCGAAAAGGACCGCGTGATCCTGCGCCATGAGTGGATGGACGTGAAGCGCATCGTCTATCTCGACCAGAAGGACCACGCAAAAGCCGGCAAGCGCAATTCGCTCGGGCATTCCATCGGTCACTTCGAGGGCGACACGCTGGTGATCGAGACGGCCAATTACTCGGCCGGCGTGCTCAACCAGTATGTGGAGATGGCGGGTCAGCCCACGCGTGGACTGCTGCATTCGGCCAGCCTCACCACCGTCGAGCGCGTGCACCTCGACGCCGCGCGCCAGCGACTGGTGGTGGAATTCCAGCTTCGCGATCCGGAGTTCTTCACGAAGGACTTCGATCCCTCGTCGCTCGAGTTCGCGCCTTCGGATCTGGTGCTCGAACCCTTCAACTGCTCGCGCGAGGGCGTAGACGGTGCCCTCAGGAAATAGCGGCGGGCGCGCCACGGCGCGCCACGTGCCGGTCGATCATCAGCAGTGCCAGCGCGGCCCCGCCCACGCCCACGCCGGCGGCGATGAAGAAGGGTGCGGATGCGGCCGGCGTCGCGCCCAGCAGATAGCCGCCGCTCAGCGTGCTGACGATGCCGCCGCCTCGACCCAGCATCATGCCCAGCCCCACGCCGGCCGAGCGGTTGCGGGAGGGGTATCCCGTGGCCAGCACCATGTACAGGCTGGCGAGCACCACGCCGGTGCCGCCGCCCGCCATGCCCGCGGCCAGCAGTAGCGCCCAGCGGGATGCGAATCCGCCCTCGACGCGCATCGGCCCCAGTGTGAGCAGCAGCATGAGGATGGCCGCGCCGGTCACCACCGTGGCCACGGTCATCAACAGGCGCGTGCCGAGCCGTGGCGCGAGCACTCCCGAGAGAATGGCCACGGCCACCGCGCAGAGATTGAAACTCACGGCGGCTTTCAATCCCAACTCCACGGGCAGGCCGTTCATCGTCACCATCACCGGCAGCCATGCGCCACAGCCGTAGGCGAGGTAGGAGGCGCTGAAGAATCCCAGGCCGGTGCCGATGATGAAGCGCGCATTGACCGGCGGCGCTTCTGCGGTCGCGGGTCTGGCGACTTCCGGCACGTGATCCGCCTGCGCCGCGGCTGCCTGTTCCACGCCAAACCAGCGCTGTGCGATGCGGGCGAGCTTCGCCTGGCGGTTCTGTCGCTGCAGCGTCAGCGGCGATTCGGGCACCGCCATCAGCACCAGCGCCACCGCGCACAGGCTCATCACGCCACACAGCACGAAGCTGCCGCGCCACCCCAGCTCCGACAGATACCCGATGAGTATCACCGCGCCGAGCAGGCCGCCGAGCGGGGTGCCCACCGACATCCAGCCGATGGCGCGCAGCCGCAGCGCGCCGCCCAGCCATTCACTGACCAGTGTCACTGCATTGGGTGCTGCCGCGCCGAAGCCCAGTCCGCCCACCACGCGCAGCGCGGTCAGCATGCCGAGCCCGGGCGCGCGCGATGCCGCGGCCGTCGCCGTGCCGAACAGCAGCATCGCCGCGATGAGCATCCTGCGCCGCCCGAACCGGTCGCCCAGCCAGCCGCCGAAGAATGCGCCCACCGACATGCCCAGCACCGCCGCCGACATGGCCGGGCCCAGTGCCGCCTTGCTGATGCCCCACTCGCTGATCAGCAGTGGCGCCACCAGCGACAGCAGTTGCAGGTCCAGTCCGTCGATGATCAATGCCAGCAGCAACACGGCCAGCAACAGATACTGCCGCCATACGGTCGGGCGGTGCTGGATCAGTGCACGAATGTCCATTGGAACCCCGCCGGGTGGTTTGTTGTTTGCCGGCAAGGCAGTCTGCCACGGCATCCGCGACTGAGGTGTAAACTGCAATCATGAGCATCTGCACACCGATCCGCCGATTTCCGCGCTTTTCCCTTGTGGCTGGCGCGCTGGCCTGTGTCATTGCCCCGGCTGCGTGGACCCAGTCCACCGATGCCACACTGCGCGGACGCGCACCCGCCAACGCGGAAGTGACGGCGCGCAATGTGGCAACCGGCGTCGTGCGCCGGACCATGGCCGGCAGCGACGGCAGCTACACGCTGGTCGGCCTGCCGCCGGGCACGTATCGCGTGACGGCGGGTGCAGGCACCGACCAGGTGGTGACGCTGGCGGTGGCCACCACATCGACGCTGGATCTGGCGGCCGGGGCGCCCGCGCCCAGCGAAGAGCTGGAGGAAATCGTCGTCTCGTCGACGCGGCTGGTGGAGACCCGCACCTCGCAGGTGGGCGCGATCGTCTCGCCGCGCCAGATCGAGACCACGCCGCAGATCACGCGCAACTTCCTGGAGTTCGCCGACGCGGTGCCGGGCATGGTGTTCCAGACCGACGCCAAAGGAAACACCTCGCTGCGCAGCGGCGCGCAGACCTCCGGCGCCACCAACGTGTACATCGATGGCGTGGGACAGAAGAACTACGTGCGCGCCACCGGCGTTGCAGGGCAGGGTGGTGCCGATCCGAACCAGAATCCCGTCGGCGATCCGGGCAATCCCTTCCCGCAACTCGCCATCGGCGAATACCGCGTCATCACGTCGAACTACAAGGCCGAATACGACCAGATCTCCGGCGCGGCGGTGACGGCGGTCACGCGCTCCGGTACCAACGAATTCCATGCCGAGGCCTTCGGCACCTATACCAGCAGCCATCTGCGCGAGATGACGCCGGCCGAGGAGGCTGCGGGCCAGGGCAAGCAGGGCGGTCCGAACAAGGAATACGGCATCGCGGTGGGCGGCCCGATCATTCAGGACAAGCTGCACTACTTCCTCACCTATGAGGCGAAACGCTTCACCTCGCCGAACACCGTCAAGCCGCCACAGTTGCAGGACGAAAACCGCAACGATCTGCCGGTGGCGAACTGGCTGCCGGCGGATCTGCGCGCCAACTACAGGCCGGTGGCCAATCCGTTCAAGGAAGGACTGTTCTTCGGCAAGCTCGACTGGGAGGTCACCGATGTCGACCGGCTCGAGCTCACCGGCAAGTATCGGCGCGAACGTCAGCAGGCCGGCGCTGCGGGTGTCATTGCCGCGTCGGCAGCATCGACCTACGTGAACGACTAGAAGCGGCTGCAGCTACGCTGGGAGCATGCCGCCGGCAGGTTCTTCAACGAAGTCACCACCACGTTCGAGAACACCGACGATTCGCCATCGAAGACCAGCGATGCCGCCGGCCGGCAGTTCGTGGTGCTGACGCCGCAGGACAACGGCTTCAATCCCATCCTGCAGGTCGATGGTGTGGATCCGCGCAACTACTTCATGGCGAAGCAGCGCGGCTACTCGCTGCAGGACGATCTGACCATCACCGATGTCCGCTGGCTTGGCGAGCACACCGTGAAGGGCGGCATCAAGTTCAAGGACGTGAAGCTCGCGTACCGGGATGCCGCCACGGCGCCGCTGTATTCGTACTACGTGGGTCCGGGCGGCGTCGAAGCCAATCCTTTCCAGGTGGTCTTCGGTGCGCAGGCCGATGCCGCGCAGTCCACGGTTTCCACGTCGAAGAACCGCCAGTTCGGCATCTACCTGCAGGACGACTGGGACATCGACGGCCACTGGCTGGTGAGCCTCGGTGTGCGCTACGACTATGAGCAGACGCCCACCTACACCAACTACGTGACGCCGCAGCGCTTCGTCGCCGCGCTGTACGGCATCGATACCAACAACGATCCGGATACCTACACCTTCAACGGCAAGTATCGCGGCGCGGCACCCGGTCAGACCTATGCGCAGACGCTGGCGAAGGCCGGCATCAATATTGCCGACTACATCAGCAATGGCCACAACCGGAAGAACCCGTCCAACCAGATCCAGCCGCGGCTGGGCCTGTCGTACGACATCTTCGCCGACCAGCGGCATGTGATCTTCTGGGCCGCGGGTCGCAGCTACGACCGCAATGTGTTCGGCATCCTGCAGCACGAGACCAACAAAGCCACGCTGTATACACCCACCGTGCGCTTCTGGAACATCAAGAGCCAGGGCTGTCAGCCGGGCACTACCGGCGATCCGTACTGCATCCCCTGGAACAGCAACTACCTAACGGCCGCAGGCGTGCAGTCGATCGCGCCCGGGGCCTTCGGCGAGATGCATCTGATCAACAACCGGATCAAGGCGCCGTATTCCGACCAGTTCAGCTTCGGCATGCGCAACCGCTTCGGCCAATGGAACACCAGCGCCTCGGTGGCGCGCATCCTGAGCCACGACGGCCTGATTGCGAGCCTCGGCAATTTCTACGGCGATGGCACCTGGTATTTCTACGACACCCAACGCTGGGCAGGCTATGACGGGCTGGTCGCCAACGCCGGCGGTGGTTCGCTGTACCTGTTCGACAATGCCAAGTCCTCGCGCACCACGCAGCTTCTGCTGTCGGCCGAGAAGCCCTGGTCGGTGGAGTCGCCCTGGTCGGCCAGCCTTGCCTATACCTACTCGCGGGCGAAGGAGCGGCTGATCTCCAATGGCGATTACCAGTTCGATTACGCCTTTGCGAAGATGTCGCCGTTCGTGCTGTCGAACCAGGTGCCCAAGCACCGCTTCGTGGCAGCCGCCAGCGTGGATGTTTCCCCGGGGGTCGTGTTCGGCGCCAAGGTGGTGCTCGAATCGCCCAAGCCCTTGACCGCATTCGATGGCGACAACGCCGATCCGGCAGACGGCTTCAATTACAACTACATCAAGATCTCGCAGTTTCCGAAGAAGAACTTCGGCTACCGTTCGCTGGACCTGCAGGCCACCAAGGACTTCAAGCTGCCCGGCAGTACCGCCATGCAGTTGCGCCTCGACGTGCTCAATGTGTTCAACACGCGCAATTACTCATTCCTGCTGGATGGCTATCCAGGCCGGCCCTACTACTTCAAGGAGGGCGATGTGGCCGGCGTCATGCGCACGCTGAAGTTCAGCGTGAATGTGAAGATGTAGCGACGCGGCGCCGGTCAGTACCAGGGTCCGCGTCAGCCGAACCTGGTACTGCCGCTGACCTCAGTCGACGCGCGGTGCGACCGTGATCGTCTTGCGGGCGCGGATCTCCCCCATTGCGGCAAGGAATATCAGGCACAGCAGTCCGAACAGTGCATCGGCCAACAGCGTCGCGGGATAGCCAAAGCGATCCACGGCCCAGCCCTGCCACTTGGCCGAATAGGAAATCCCCAGGTTCAGCAGCGCCATGTACGCGGTGAACTGCGTTGCGGCCACGGCCGGATTCGACACATCCATGAACAGCGCCGCGCGGGCACCGTACATCATGCCGTTGGCCAGGCTGTAGAGCAGCGAAGTCACCCAGAACACGGTCACGACGATGGCAGGTACGACCACGCTCGCTCGCGCCGCGGGGTCCACCGGATGGATCCATCCTGCCTGCCACAGGGTGAAGGCCAGCCACAGCGTCACCGGTGTCATGCCGAAGATGAACCAGGCCAGGGAGCGACGCCGGCCCAGCCGGTCCGACAGCCAGCCGCCTGCGATGCAGCCCGCCGACTGGCACAGCGTGGTCCACAGGCTGAGCGAGGCCACCTTGTCATCGTCGAATCCCAGATCCACTGCCAGCGTCTGCTGCAGCGACAGTCCCAGGGCCATGGCGCCGGCAGGCAGCAGCGCGAACGCCAGTCCCACCGCCGAAGCGCGCGATTCGGTGAACGCGCCCCACACATTGCGGGCGAAGAGCTGCACTTCGGCGCTGATGCGCGCAAGGCCGGAGCCGACTGCCGCGACCCGGGGCAGCACGGGCTCGCGCAGCGGCAGCACCACGAAAACGGTCACGCACAGGATGGCGCCGGCAACGAAGAAATACGTGTTGTCGAATCCAATGTGCTTGACGAGGAACAGCGCACAGGCGCCGCCGACGATCTGTCCCAGATAGGCGCCGGCGAATGTCAGGCCGCCTGCCATGCCACGCTCATCCTCCTTGAGGGTGCTCACCGCCAGCGCGTCGATGGCTACATCCTGCGTGGCGGCGAAGATGTTGTGGATGATGATCAGCGTGGTAAGTACGCCGATGCCGGCATCGAGGCCCGCAGCCTGCAGCACGAACAACGAAGCCACCATGCCGAGCTGCATCGCGATGATCCACGCACGGCGGCGTCCGAAGCGGTCGGACGACACCACGTCGACCAGCGGACCCACCGCCCACTTGAAAGCCCATGGCAGATAGATGGCGGCGGTGAATGCGCCGATGGCCGCGGCGCTCATCCCCTGGCGACGCATCTGCGTGGCCATGGTGACGGCGGCGAAACCCAGGGGAATCCCCTCGGTGATGTACATGAGAAAGAAGGCGGCCAGGCGACCCCTGCGGCTCGCCAGCATGTCGGGGAATTTCATCGGCGCATTCTGCACCTGTTGAGAGGTCTGTCCCAGACTTTCCCCTATAGCGCCCGCATTGCGGGTTTCCCTGAGGCGTGCTTCGTTGCCGCCGATTGACGGCATGAACGACAATTCAGACCTTCGCAGGACGATCGCAAGAACCACCCGCATATGGCGCAGAAGCAGCCTCACACCGGAGCGCTAACCATAGCGCTGATCTACGCCGTGCTGGGAGGGCTGTGGATTCTGCTGTCGGACCGGGCGATCGGCCTGATGTTCCAGGATCCGGCCGCACTGCTCCGGGCCAGCATGGTCAAGGGCTGGATATTCATCGCCGTCACCACGCTGCTCGTCTTCGTGCTGGTGCGCCGGTTTGGACGCGCGCTGGTCAAATCGCATCGCCGTGAACTGGATCTGGAGCGCGAGCGGCAGAAGCCGCCACCCATGCTGGTGGCCATTGCCGATGCCTCTCCCGATGCGATCTTCGCCAAGGACGAAGCGGGGCGTTACCTGCTGTTCAACAACGCGGCGGCCCGCGTCGTCGGTCGGACCGTCGAAGAGGTGCTCGGCCAGGACGATCGCGCGCTGTTCCCCGCCGCGCAGGCAGAACAACTGATGGCCGATGACCGTCAGATACTGGAAGGCGGGAACACCTTCGGTGGCGAACAGGTATTGGACACCGCGGAGGGCGAGCGTGTATTCCTGACCACCAAGGGACCACTGCGTGGCGCCGATGGCAGGATCTTCGGCACTTGCGGCGTCTCGCGCGACATCACCGAGCGCAAGCGCGCGATGTTGCTGTTGCACAGCAGCCAGGAGCGGCTGCGCCTGCTGATCGACCACGCGCCGGCGGCGCTCGCAATGTTCGACAGGCAGATGCGTTACATCGAGGCCAGTCAGCGCTGGCGCGATGACTACGGGTTCGGCGACAGGAACATCATCGGCTTGTCCCACTACGAACTACTGCCCGAGATCTCCGAATCGTGGAAGGCGGTGCATGCTCGCGCCATGTCGGGCGAAACGCTTTCCGCAGAGGAAGACCCCTTCGAACGCAAGGATGGCAGCGTGCTGTGGCTGCGATGGGAAGTGCGCCCCTGGCTGCGGCGCGACGGCTCGGTCGGTGGAATCGTCATATTTGCCGAAGACATCACGCAGCGAAAGCAGGCCGACATGGAGCTGAGGCAGCGCAACCAGGAACTGGAACATTTCAACCTCGCGGCCACCGAGCGCGAGCTGCGCATGATCGCGCTCAAACGCGAGGTCAATGAGATGGCCCGCGCCGCCGGCCGGCCGGCACCCTACGACACGTCGTTTGCCGACGTGCCCGACGAGTGAGTTGTCCGTGACCGGCCGCCCTTTGTCCAACGTACTTTTCCGGCTGATCTGGCTGTGCATGGCACCGTTGGTGCTGATCGCCATCTGGTTGGCCTGGCAGGACGTGCGTCACCAGAATGAGTGGCAGTGGCGTCGTGCGGACGGTCTGGCGCACAACATCGCCACCAGCGTCGACATTCTGCTCGAAGAAGGGATGAAGGCGTCGGCCTTCCCGGCGCCGGCGACCAGCAACGGTTCGCCGCCGGCGGCTGTCAGCACGCTCGAGACGCAACGCTTCCAGCGCCTCCTGGACCGCTTCGACCTGCCCACGGGCTGGTCCGTGGCACTCAAGGACGGTACCGGCGCGGACATTGCCCGTCGTTCGCCGCAGAACTTCGACAGTGCTCGCGACGTGGACGCCGCACACCGCATCGTTGTGGCATCCAGTGGCTCGGCCTGGTCGGTGGTGCTGGAGATTCCGCATGCCATCGACAGTGCCGCCAGCCGCAAGGCCGCGATCCTGCTTGCCGGGGCGATTCTCGCGGCCGTGCTGCTGGGATTGGTTGGTGGCATCTGGACCACCCGCAGGATCGGCGAGCAGGTGGCGACGCTGGGTGAAGCGGCGGGGCCCGCGCCTGGCATGGAAATATCCGAGATCGCCGCCGCGCGCCGCCGCATCGATCAGGCCGCCGCGCAGATCGAATCCGGCGACAGGCAATTGAAGCTCTGGGGCGATGCGTTCACGAACCTCGAGGCGGGTCTCGCCATTGCCGATGCGCGCACCGACACCTGGGCGTCGGTCAACGCGGCGTTCGCGCGCGAACGCGGCTATACCGAGGCCGAACTGATCGGCCAGCCGGTGTGGGACATCTTTGCGCCGGAAATACGGGATGAGGCGCGGGTCCGGATGGCGACGCTGGGCAGCGTCGATCACCTGGTCTTCGAAGCCGAGCACCTGCGCAAGGATGGCAGCCGCTTCCCCGTACAGGTGGACCTCGTCGTGCTGCGCGACGCGGCGGGTGTGCCCATCAATCGCCTCGGTCTGGTGCTCGACATCTCCGCTCGCAAGCGCAGCGAACGCGAGCTGGCCGAGCGCCAGTCGGCCGAGCTTTCGCGGCAGCGCCAGGCACGCATAGCGGCACTGAACCTGATGGACGACGCGCAGGCCGCCAAGCGCCAGGCCGAAGCTGCGGCCGACGAGCTGCGCAAGCTGTCGCAGGCCGTGGAGCAGAGCGTCGAGAGTATCGAGATCACCGACCTCGACGCGCGGATCACCTACGTGAACGAGGCCTTCCTGCGCCAGACCGGCTACACGCGCGAGGAAGTCATCGGCAGGAATCCGAACTTCCTGCAGTCCGGCAACACACCGCGAAACACCTACACGGAGCTGTGGGCGGCACTGCGGTGCGGCAGGGTGTGGCGCGGAGAGCTCTACAACCGGCGCAAGGACGGCAGCGAGTACGTGGAGTTCGCCACCATCTCGCCGATCCGCCGCGCCGACGGTGAGGTGACGCACTTCGTCGCAGTGAAGGACGACATCACCGAGAAGAAGCGCATGGGGGTGGAGCTCGACGGCTATCGCCATCACCTCGAGCAGCTCGTGACCGAGCGCACCACGGAGCTCGAGCATGCGCGCGCGAACGCGGAGGCGGCGAACCGCGCCAAGACCACCTTCCTCGCCAGCATGAGCCATGAGATCCGCACGCCGATGAACGCGATCCTGGGTTTCACGCACATGCTCAGGCGCGATGCCGCATCGTCGGTGGACGCGGACCGCCTCGACAAGATCGAAAGCGCGGCCCTGCACCTGCTCTCGGTGATCAACGACATCCTTGACCTGTCGAAGATCGAGGCCGGCAGGGTCGAGCTGGAGGCGCATGATTTCGCGCTCGAGGCGGTGCTGGGACATGTGGCCACGCTGATCGGCGAGAGTGCCGCCAACAAGGGGTTGACGGTGCAGGTGGATGGCCACCACGTGCCGCACTGGCTGCGTGGCGATCTCACCCGCGTGCGCCAGGCGTTGCTGAACCTTGCAGGCAATGCAGTGAAGTTCACCGACAAGGGCGGCATCGTACTGCGGGCACGGCTGGTCGAATCCGAGGACAACCGCTACCTGATCCGCTTTGAAGTGGAGGACACCGGCATCGGCATCGCCGCCGACTCCATGCCGCAGCTTTTCCATGCATTCCAGCAAGCCGATGCCTCGACCACGCGCCGCTTCGGCGGCACCGGGCTGGGATTGGTGATCACCCGCGAGCTGGCGCGCGCCATGGGTGGCGATGCGGGCGCAGACAGCATTGCCGGCAAGGGCAGCCGCTTCTGGTTCACCGTCTGGCTGCAGCGGGGCACTCCGGTGCAGCCTGTGCCGGCGCCCGCCGGTGCGAGGGCGGAAGACCTGCGCCAGCGGTACGCGGGCGCGCGCGTGCTGGTGGTGGAGGATCACGCACTGAATCGCGAGGTCGCCTCCGACCTGCTGCAGCTTGCGGGGCTGACGGTTGAAACCGCGGAGAATGGGCGGGTGGCGGTGGAGCGGCTGCGCAACGGCAGCTACGACCTGATCCTGATGGACATGCTGATGCCGGAGATGGACGGCCTTGCGGCCACGCGGGCCATCCGCCAGTTGCCGCAGGGCGGGACGGTACCCATCATCGCGATGACTGCCAATGCCTTCGAAGACGACAAGCGGGCCTGTCGCGACGCGGGGATGAACGATTTCATTGCCAAGCCGATCAATCTGCAGGCGCTCTATTCCACGCTGGGGATGTGGTTGTCGGGAGCGGGCAGCAAACCGGTTGCCGCCACTGCCGCCGCCGCCAGTGGCGCCGAGGCATCGCCTGCTGCCGCTGCGCAGACCGGGATGGAGCATGACCGGGACATCGCCCTCATCATGGCGCGTCTGTCCCGCGAAGCAGGCGTGGACACGCACAAGGGCATTGCGGTGCTGAACGGCAAGCAGGACAAGCTGGTGAGCCTGCTGCGGATGATGGCCACGACGCACCGCCATGACATGCAGAAGCTGCAGTCCTGCCTGCAGGCCGGCGCCGTGGGCGACGCCCTGCGCATCGCGCATACGCTGCGCGGTGTGGCGGCGATGCTGGGTGCCAATGTGCTGTTCACCGCTGTGGGTGCCGTGGAGGCCCAGCTGCGCAAGGACGCCGGGGCCGCACCTGCGGAAGTTGCGGCGCTGGTATCCGCCGTGGACTCGCAGCTCGACTGCCTGCTGGAGATCGTCGGCAACGCGCGGGATTGGATCACCGCGCTGAGATACGCGTCCCGGTTTCCTTCCTAAAGTGGCCTCGATGCGGGTTTCCCTGATGGCCCGCCAGTGGCCGGCGCGTGATCGTGTGACCGTATATCCGGTGCTCACGATGTCTTGCGACGACGAATCCTTTCTGGTCGGCTCCGACCTGGCCCGCTTCAACATCCGCTCGACTGGCAGTGGCGCACAAACCGTGCTGCTGGGTCATGGCATGGGAACCGACCAGGATGTCTGGGCGGCGCAGGTGCCGGTGCTGGCGGCCGCTGGCTTGCGCGTGGTGGTCTTCGACTTTGCCGGCATCACGCCTTCGACCGCGCAATACTTCAGCCCCGGGCGCCACCGTTCCATGCACGCTCTGGCAGATGATGTGCTGGCCGTGGTGCAGGGGCTCGGTCTGCGCGATGTCATCTACATCGGTCACTCCATGGGCGGCACTGCGGGCCTGCTGGCCGCTGAAGCCGAGCCTGAGCGCTTCCAGGCGCTGGTGACGATCGGCGCGTCCGCATGCTACCTGGATGATCCGGCCACCGGGTACACGGGCGGCTTTTCCCTCGGGCAGGTGAACCAGTTGCTGCGCTCCGCGCTGGAGGATCACGCGCAGTGGGCAAATGGCTTCGCGAGCACCATGGTGGGTCGGCCCAGCCGCAATCTGGTCACCGATGCCTTCTGCAAATCGCTGCTGTCGTTGCGGGCCGACGTCATCCACGCGGTGCTGGGCGCGGCGCTGCGCGCCGACCATCGGGCGGCGGTCGAGCGACTGCATGTCCCCTTCTACGTGCTGCAAAGCCGGGACGATGCCGCCGTGCCCGACGCGGCGGCACGGTGGCTGGCACAGCATGGTCTTGCCCGGCTCTTGATCCATTTGCGGGCGCAAGGCCACTTGCCGCACATCACCGCACCCGACGAAATCAATGGGGCGCTGCTCGAATGCCTGCGGGACATTCGCCATGGCTGATCTGCAGCAGGTGCTCGAGGACGTGCAGGCCCTGCTGGGCGCGAGCGCCTGCTGCGTCTGGTACGGCAGCGATGGCGTCACCGTGCATCCGGCGCGATGCGCGCCCGCCGGATGGCTGGAGGTCGAGGCGGCGCTGCCGCGGCCCACGCATGACTTCATCTTCAGCAATGAGCCGCGCGAGGCGGCGTCGCTGTTGCCGGTGGGCATGCGGCCGCCGGACGGACAGCCGCCTGTCGCCGCCGTGGCCCGCGCAGCCAGGGAGCTGGCAGATGACCAGCACGTCGGCCTGATCTGCATGTGGAACGACGCGGATGCGGTGCCGGCGCATCTCGAGCTGATCGCGCGCACCGTGCTCGCCACCATTGGGCAGTTGCTGTGGGGCGCCTCGTCCGCCGGCGAAGTGGTGAAGGACAGTCCACAGGTGCGCTCGCTGGCGAGCGCGCTGCCGCAGGGCGTGGTCATCGTGCCGGTGGATGGCCGCACGGGATTCCTCAACGCGACCGCAGGCCTGCTGCTGTCGCTGCCTGCCGGCGAAGCGCCCACATGCGAGTTGGCCGGTCACCTGCGCAGTTTCGTGAGGCGCGCCCGCGACCCGGATGCCGTCGCCGCGTTTGCCAATCGCGTGCTGTCCAGCAACGAGGTGCCGCCGGACCAGCGCACCGCCGTCTGGCGGTTCGACGAGCATCCCCGCGCACTGCGCGTGACGATTTCGCCGGTGAGGACCAGTCGCACCGTCGCCTGGGTCTGGTTGCTCGAGGACATCAGCCGCGAAGCGCTGCTGCAGGATGAACTGGCGGGCAGCGAGCAGAAATTCCGCACGTTCTACCAGGCATTGTCGGATACGGTGGTCTTCTACGACATGTCGGGGCGGCCCAGCGAATGCAATGCGGCGCTGTTCCGGCTGCTGCAGAGCCCGTGCACGGAAGTGTCCGGACTTTCCGCGGCCGCTCTGGGCTGGAGCCCCGATGAGTGGCAGCGGGTCGCGGAGGACTGCATCCGTGCCGGCTTGTCGCCCACGCGCGAGCGCAAGCTGGTCGCGGCGAACGGGGCGATCGTGCATGTGGACTCCAGTGCCTTCCTGCGACGCGATGCGCAGGGCAGGGCCGAAGGCGTCTGGGAAGTGCTGCACGACATCACCGAGCGCAAGCACGCCGAATCGCAACTCATCCTGTCGGCGGAGGCCTTTGCCCGCAATACCGAAGCGGTGGTGCTCACCGATGCCGACGAAACGATTCTAACGGTGAACGATGCGTTCTGCAGAACCTCCGGCTACAGTCGCGAGGAACTGCGCGGCAAGCGGCCCGGCATGCTGAAGTCCGGCCGCCACGGCGGGCGCTTCTACGAGCAGATGCGCCGGTCCATCAGCCAGAACGGCTGGTGGCAGGGCGGTGTGTGGAACCGGCATCGCGACGGCCAGCTGTTCTTCAAATGGCTCACCATCACGGCCGTGCGCAACGACCAGGGCGAGTTGACGCACTACGTCGGCGTGTATCGCGATGCAGTGGCGGTCCGCGCCGCCAAGCGCCACATCGAGTACCTGGCCACGCATGATGGCCTGACGCAGTTGCCGAACGCCGTGTTGTTCGAGGACCGTCTGCAGTACGCGCTCGACCATTTCCCGCAGTCGAAGGGTCTGTTGGGCATCGTGGTCGTGGAACTGCTGGGCCTGCAGAGAATCAATGGCGCGATGGGCATCGTGGCGGGCGATGCGGTAATCAGGAGTGCCGCCCGGCGGCTGCGGCAGATGTCGCGCGAGGCGCCGGTCGTAGCCCGCATCTCCGGCGATCGCTTCGGGGTGTTGCTCGAAGCCTCATCGGCCGGGCAACTTGGGCTGTACGGTGCGCTGGTACTCGAGGCGCTGGGCAAGCCCCACGATATCGAGGGCACCATGGTGACCGCACCGGTCTGCATCGGCATCAGCGCGTACCCAAGGGATGGCGACGATCCGCAGACGCTGCTGTTCAATGCCCGCGTGGCGCTGCGTCGCGCAAAGACGGCGGGCGGCAACGGCCTGCAGTTCTTCGCACCTGCGATGTCGCGCGAGATCAGCGAGCAGTTCCGGCTCGACAGCGGGCTGCGCCAGGCCATCGAGCGCGGCGAGTTCCGCCTGGCGTACCAGGCGCAAGTATCTTCCACGGACGGCTCCGTCGTCGGCTGCGAGGCGCTGCTGCGATGGCAGCGCGGCGAGCGTGTGGAATCGCCGGATGCCTTTCTGCCGGTGGCCGAGGCGTCGAACCTGATCGTGCCGATTACCGAGTGGGTGCTGCGCCAGGTGTGCCGCGATATCCGCCTCTGGGATGCCCGCGGTGCGGTGGTGCCGGTGGTGGCCGTCAACATCTCCGCGCGGCACTTCCAGCACGACGACATGGTCGCAAGCATTCTCGAGATACTGCAGGACGAGGCCGTGGCGCCCGAACGCATCTGCCTGGAGATCACCGAAGGAGCGCTGGCCTCGCCGGAGCAGAGCGTGGACAAGATCAATGCGCTGAAGGCGGCAGGCTTCGAGCTGAGCGTGGATGACTTCGGAACGGGCTTCTCGTCCCTGTCATACCTGAAGCGGTTCCGGCTCGATGAGCTGAAGATCGACAGAAGCTTCGTGCAGGGCATCCAGGACAATCGGGGCGACCGCGCGGTGATCGACGCCATCCTTTCGATGGCCCATGGCCTGGATCTTCGTGTCGTGGCAGAAGGCGTGGAGACGCAGACCCAGGCGGATTATCTCACCCAGCGCGGCTGCAATCGTCTGCAGGGCTATCTCTACATGCGTCCCGGTGATGCCAATGCGCTGGAGTCGTTCGTCGTTGCCGGCAGCGGCCGGAAGTCCGAGGCCGTGCGCTACTTGTGGGAAAGGTCGGACAGATGGGCATCGGCATCGCCTTCACCGGTGATCGGCACGCGCGGGCTGGAAGGTCGCGCGGAGGTGTAGGACAAACGCGGTGATGGCGACGCCCGATGCCCGCAGCCTGGAGTCATGCCGGCGCTGTTCCTTGTGGGAACACGCCACGCAGGCAGTGCCTGGCGAAGGCCCACTCGCCGCGCGAATGGTGCTGGTCGGTGAGCAACCCGGCAATGAGGAAGACCTGCAGGGAAGACCCTTCGTCGGTCCTGCGGGTCGGCTGCTGGATGAGCTGCTGGCCGGGGCCGGCGTCGATCGCAAAGCTGTGTATGTCACCAATGCAGTGAAGCATTTCAAGTGGGAACCGCGCGGCAAGCGTCGCATGCACAAGACACCGGCGCAGCGCGAAGTCACGGCCTGCGGCTACTGGTTGAATGCTGAACTCGCGCGACTCGACCCTCGCGTCGTGGTGGCGCTGGGCGCCACAGCGCTGCACGCGCTGCGTGCGTCGGCAGCCGGTGTCGCGGATTCCCGCGGCCTTGCGCTGGCGACCGACCAGGGCCTGCCGCTGGTGGCAACCTGGCATCCCTCTGCGCTGTTGCGCGCGCGCGATGAGGGCGTCGCACGCATGCGCGAGCAGGTGCTGACCGACCTGCGGCGCGCATCGCATCTTGCAACAGGCAAGTGAGCCGGCCAGGCGCGCCAGTTGTCGCGCCGGCCGCCCGGCAAACCTCCCCGCGCCTCAGGTCCGCGGCAGCGCCGCGCGGTCCACCCAGTTGCCGTGCAGGCCGGCCCGCAGCTTGAACGGCAGCTTGATGCGTGCAAGCGGACCCTTGTCGATCGCCTGCGCATCCAGCACCACGAGCTGCGAATAGTTGCTGACGACATTGTCGACCACCACGACGATGTAGCCATCGCCCTCGGGTGAGCCGGGCGTGCGCGGCACGAAGCAGGGTTCCTGCAGGTGGCATTGTTCGCCGGCCCACCAGGACGTCTGGCGCCCGGTGCGATAATCCATGTAACCCAGCGCATTCATGCCTCGGCCGACGCTGGCCGTGAAAGGTCTGGCGAGGTCGATCACCAGCCACCAGGCGTAGCGGTGCTCGCGCGACATGTGGCGGTCGTCGATGCGGGGGAATTCACCACCCATGTCCGACAGCTTTTTCACGCTCTCGAAGTCGTCGGACTTCGAGGCGTAGTCCACCGTCCAGCGCGTGGGGAAGGCCATTGCATCCGGCGCGCTGAAGGGCGAACCATCCACGTCGGGGAAGAACCACAGGCCATTGCCCTTCGACACCGGAATGTCGAAGTGGATCTTGGTACCGACGTTGAAGGCGTTGATCACATGGCAGGCATTCTGGTTGGGTGCCTTGAACCAGCGGATGTCCTCGCCCTTGCCGTTGCGCGGCAGCACCCCCAGGTAGATGGGCAGCGTCTTGTCGAAGCCGAAATGCGGCTTCAGTGCCTTCAGCCGTTCCCACGACGACACCATCGGCACCACCGGGAAGACCACATAGTCCCTGGTGAAGCCGAAGTCATGCATCATGCAGTAGTACGGAGCCTTGAACCACACCTCCTTCAGCAGCTCGCCCGCGGGGCTGACTTCCATGTAGGTGCAGTCCAGAGTCAGCGGCCCGGTCTGGTTGTAGCCGAAGGCCACGAGGTTGCCGGTCTCCGGATCGATCTTGCTGTGTGCCGAGAAGGTCTGTCCCTTCATCTTGCCATTGAAGTCGGTGTAGCCCCGGGTGGCCAGCGTGTTCGCATCCATCACCAGCGGCGGGCTGTCCTCCTTCAGCGCGTACAGCGTCTTGCCATGCACCAGCGGCGTGGTGTTGGCGGTGCCGCGAATGGCGCCCTTGACGGAAGGGTCGTCGGTGAGCGGATTGCGATAGCGGCCGAACAGCGCGCGCCCGGCCTTCTTTTCCAGCTTCAGCTTGTCGGTGAGCGCGTAGCGCTGCTTGAACCCCACCTTGCCTTTGGAGAAGTCGAAGCGACCGACCACGCCATCGCCGTTGAAGTACACGTCCTCGTCGGTCATGCGCGGGAAGAACGGATCCGGCTGCATCCGGAAGAATGCGCCGTCGAGCTGCGGCGGTACTTCGCCTTCCACATCGAGGTCATCGAGGTCGAATTCCATGCGGCTGGAAACCGCGGGCACGAGAAAATAGTTGGTATCTACCGGATAGTGCGACATGACGCGGCCCTCGATGACGATGGTTGTTGCCCCACGATTGTAGGGCGGCTGCGCGCCGGTCACGTCAAATGCGACAGTCACGCATCTTCATTTGCGCACCCTGCTCATCGTGAGAAGATAGCCTTGATCTGAATCAAGACGGGGGAGACATGGAAAGCGGCAAGATCGCAGCAAGGGCGCTGCTGTTGCGTTGTCTGGCGATATGTTTCGTGCCGATGCTGGTCATCGCGACGCTGCAGCGTGGCGTTGCCGCCGAAGGAGCGGAAACCCTTTCCCGCGCTGCGCTCAACTCGCTGCCGCGCGATGGCTGGCGCACCAATGGCGGCAACTACGCCAACCAGCGCTACTCGCCGCTGACCATCATCGATCGTGGCAATGTCGGCACGTTGAAGGGCGTGTGGCGAACGCACCTGAAGGGATCCGGCGTCGGACCGCAATACTCCGGCTCCGCGCAGCCCATCGTTCACGACGGCCGCATCTTCATCGTCACCGGCGCCAACGATGTGTTTGCTCTCGATGTCGCAACGGGCGCCATCCTGTGGCAGTACGCCGCCAAGCTGGATCCCGCGATCGCCGTCATCTGCTGCGGCTGGACTAATCGCGGCGCCAGCCTGGGAGAGGGCAAGCTGTTTTTCGGCGCGCTCGATGGCAGACTGGTCGCGCTCGACGAGAAGACCGGCAAGGAAGTCTGGTCCGTGCAGGCCGAGCGTTGGCAGGACGGCTATTCCATCACCAGCGCGCCGCTGTATTTCGACGGCATGGTCATCACTGGCTTTGCGGGCGCCGAATATGGCGTGCGTGGCAAGGTGAAGGCCTTCGACGCGCGCACCGGCAAGCCGTTGTGGACCTTCCACACCATCCCGGGTCCTGGCGAGAAGGGACACGACACCTGGCCCGCCAACAGCGATGCGTGGACGCGCGGCGGTGGCACTGTGTGGCAGACCCCCGCGGTCGATCCGGCGCTGGGACTCATCTACTTTTCCACCGGCAACCCCGGTCCGGACTTCAACGGTTCCGTGCGTGCTGGCGACAATCTCTTCAGCTCGTCCATCGTGGCGGTGGAGGCGCGCACCGGCAAATACCGCTGGCACTTCCAGCAGGTGCACCATGATATCTGGGACTACGATTCGCCGAGTCCCGTCGTGCTCTTCGATGCAACGTTGAATGGCAGGCCGCGCAAGGGTCTGGTGCAGGTCAGCAAGACGGGCTGGGCATACATCCTCGATCGCGAGACCGGCAAGCCGCTGGTGGGCATCGATGAAAGGGCGGTGCCGCAGGAGCCCCGGCAGGCCACTGCGAAGACCCAGCCTTATCCGCGTGGCGACGCCATCGTTCCGCAGCAGGTGGACATCGCGCCCGAGGGTTACACGCTCGTGAATGGCGGCCGCATCTTCACGCCGTTCTTCGGCGACAAGGGCGTGATCGCAAGCCCGAGTCTCTTCGGCGGCGCCAACTGGCCGCCCAGCTCCTTCGACCCTGTAAGCAACCAGCTCTTCGTCTGCGCGTCGGATGTGCCGGGCAATTTCACCGGCGGCCACACCGACAACCAGCCCAAGCCGGTCGGCAAGGAATACATCGGCGGCGCGGTGGGCTTCGCGGCGCTGCCACGCAGCGGCATCTTCGCCGCGCTCGACGTGCGCACCAACAAGCTGGTGTGGCGTCAGCGCTGGCTCGATCAGTGCTACAGCGGTTCGGTGGCCACTGCCGGCGGACTGGTGTTCGTGGGCCGCAACGATGGCCGTCTCACGGCGCTCGATTCCAGCAATGGCCGGATGTTGTGGCAGTTCCAGACGGGTGCGGGCATGAACTCCACCGCCAGCGTGTTCGAGAGCGGCGGCAGACAGTACATCGTGGCGTATTCGGCGGGCAGCGTGCTGGCCGGCACCGCCAAGGGCGACAGTGTCTGGCTGTTCGGCCTCGACGGCACCCTGCCGCAGGCGAAGGAGCGAGACACGGAAGCCGCTGCACCGGCCGCACCGGTGGCAGCGGCGAACACGGCGGCTGATGCGCCCATCTCTGGCGCGCAGATCTTCCAGCAGGCCTGCCTGCCTTGTCATGGCGCCGACGGCAAGGGTGGGCACGGCGGCGGCGCTCCGCTCAACAAGACCACTGATCTGGCACTGGTGATGAAGGTCGTGAAGGAAGGCAGGAACAACATGCCGCCGTTCGGCGCGGCGCTGTCGGCTGCGCAGATCGACGCCGTCAGCCACTTCATCACCGGCGAACTGTTCAAACCCGCGCCATGATCACGCTGCCCACGCGACCCGAGCCGCTGGCGATCGACCTCGCGCGGGCCGCGGTGGTCGTGGTCGACATGCAGAATGCCTTCGCCACGGCGGGTGGCCTGCTCGACCTCGCGGGTCACGATATCTCCGGCGCGCCACCGGTGGTCAAGACCATCGGCGCGGTGCTGGGCGCCGCGCGCGCAGCAGGCATGCAGGTGATCTATCTGCAGACCGGCTACAAGCCGGACCTGAGCAATGGCGGCGATGACACCTCGCCCAATCCCCGCAAGGAAACCGCGCTGTGCCTGATGCGCGCGCGACCGGAGCTGAAGGGGCAGCTTCTCGTCGAGGGCACCTGGGACTTCCAGATCGTGGATGAACTGCAGCCGCAGGCGGCGGACCTGGTGGTCCTCAAGACGCGCTACAGCGGCTTCGCCAGGACCACGCTGGATGCGAGGCTGCGCGAACGCGGCATCCGATACCTGTTCTTCGTGGGGATCGCCACCAATGTCTGCGTGGAATCGACGCTTCGCGATGCGTATTTCCACGAGTACTGGCCCATCCTCGTCACCGACGGCGCCATGCAGGCGGGTCCGCCGGCGGCGCACGAGGCGACAATATTCAACGTCGAGTCGTTCTTTGGCTGGACGCTGACGGCGTCGCAGCTCCGGGGCATCCTTTCAGGCCGCGCAACGCGGTAAAATGCGGCGTATGGAGAAGGATGCCCGGAGGATCGACATGCAGGCAATCGGCAACCGCATGGCGCGACTGTGCCGCGCGCTGTTCCTGGCGGCCGCGGTGCTGACCGGCACGACCGCGCTGGCGCAGGTACCGGGGTCGAAACTCAAGGACGGCACCGTGGTGCCCGACATCAGCGGCATCTGGGAACGCATCGAAGGCATCCGCTTCGCCCCGCCGGGGCAGCTTCCCCCCTACAACCCGGAATACCGCCGCCGGTACGACCTGGCCGTCGAGGCGCGCAACCGCGGCGAGCGCGTGGCGGACCCCACCGCCGGCTGCCTGCCGCAGGGCATGCCGCGCTTCATGGTGGCGAGCTACCCGCTCGAGGTGCTGCAGACCAAGGGGCAGGTCACCATCATCGCCGAGTGGTCCAGCCAGGTGCGACGCATCTTCACCGACGGCCGCGGACATCCGCCCGCCGACGAAGTCGAGATCACCTTCAACGGCGATTCGATCGGGCACTGGGAAGGGCAGGTGCTGGTGGTCGACACCATCGGCATCCGCGGCGATACCAGCTTCGATGCCTCGCCGCTGACGCACAGCGACCAGCTCACCGTGAAAGAGCGCATCTACCTGAAGGATCCGAAGACGCTGGTGGCGGAACTCACCATCACCGACCCCGGCGCGTTCACGGCGCCCTGGAAAGTGGTACGCACCTACCGCCGTGGCGGTCCCGACGCGCGCATCATGGAATACGTGTGCGAAGAAAATAATCGCGACATCATCCTTCCCGGCCAGAACCAGCCGAAGCCCTAAGTTCCGCGGAGAATGCCCATGAAAGCAAGACTGCTCACCTGCCTGCTGCTCGCCAGCGCCGCACTGCCGGCGATGGCGCATCACTCCTTCAGCATGTTCGACAACCAGAAGGAAATCGTGCTGAAGGGCACCGTCAAGGAATTCCAGTGGAGCAATCCGCACACCTGGATACAGCTCAATGTCGCCGATGCTTCCGGCAAGGTGGTGGAGTGGTCGATCGAGGCGGGCAGTCCCAACCTCGTCGGCCGCCAGGGCTGGAAGCGCAACACCTTCAAGGCGGGGGACCAGGTCGAGATCACCGTGCATCCGCTGCGCGACGGCCAGCCCGGTGGCTCGTTCATGCATGCCGTGCTGCCCGATGGCCGCAAGCTCGGCGGCGACCAGATTGCCGCGCCTGGCGCAAAGCAGGGCGAGAAATGATGAAAGTCTCGCGCCGCGCAGTGCTGTCCGGTATCGGACTGCTGGCAACGCTGATTGCGCCCCGTCGCGCCCCTGCCGCCATCAAGCCAGGGCCCTTGCTCGATGAAAAGGAGCCCGCCGCCCGCAACATCGGCTATGTGGCCAATGCGCGCGAGGTGGATCTGAAAGCCAACCCCGGCTACAAGCGCAGCCAGACCTGCGCCACCTGTGCCTTCATCGCCTTCGGCACCGCCCGCCAGCGCGCCTGCTCGCTGGTCGGCAACCGGCTGGTGGAATCCGCCGGCTGGTGCAAGGTCTGGAAGCTGCGCGGCAGCCGCTGACCCTCATCGCCGGCTACTTGCCCGTGCTGCCCAGCGCGCGCCGGAATTCCTTGTAGTCGGTGGGGCGCTCGGTGGGCGGGTAGTAATTGTGCGGGAACCAGCGCAGGCCCACGCGCATGATCTTGGACGCGCCGGTATCGTCGAGCTGGCTCACATCCTTGATGAAGAACGCGAAGCGGTTCTCGTTGGGCAGCAGCGCGTTGTCGGTGAACGGGAAGGCAAACGACGTCAGGTCGAAATCGAAGCGGTAGTCGGAGTCTCCGGCCGCGGGCGAGGCCGGCGTGATCAGCACGTGCACGCGCTCGGCCGAGAAGTCCGGTTTGTCGAAGACGATGGAGAGCTTGTCCCGGCAGTCCGGTGAACTGACGGTGAAAGTCTTGAGCGTCTTGCCTGGGACCAGCACCGTTGCCGATTCCGCGGACTGGCTGAAGCTGTCTTCCAGCTCTGCGTCGCTGACGAACTGGAAGGTGGTTTCCATGTTTGCCGCCGGGGTGCACTGCGCGACAGGATCGTCCCAGAGCTGCGCGATCTGGCGCTGGATAACACGATGGGCCGCCTGCCGCAGGTTGCTGCGCGCCTTGAGGATGGCCTCGGCTGCAACGTTGCCCTTGTAGTTCGACAGGCGGTCGTCCGCATCCTGCAGCAGCGGCCTGAGCTCGAAATGCTCGTGGAAATTCAGTGTCAGCAACTGGGCCAGTACGGCGTAGCGGACAGGATCGGTCTCGGCGCCTGATTCGCCAGGGCCTGCGATTGGCGTGATCAATTGCCCGAACATGGTCGCCCGCAGCGAGCTTTCGGCCTGCTCGCGCTGGTTGATCAGTTGCAGGTTGGCGCGGTTCTGCTCGAAGTGGTTGGCGAGCCATGCAGCGACGATGGCGCCCAGCGGCACGGTCAGCTTCATGACGACGTCCAGCCAGAACTGGACGTCGCGCTTGGCCTTCACTTCCGCGCGGGATTCCCCGCCCGGGTTGTCACGCGTCATCGGCGCTAGTTGCAGTGGATCTTGACGGTGGCGGCGCCGTTCAGCACGGCCACCTTGGGCGTCTGGCCGTTAGGGCAGGTCACCGTGTACACGCCGGTGGCCAGCGCAACGGAGAACTTGCCGTTTTCCTCCACCTTCAGGTCGGCAACCTTCACATTGCCCTTCATCACCGGCAGCACGCTGCCATTGGTGACACCCACCACCGTGCCCTGCAATACGCCGACTTGCGCCTGTGCCTGCGAGGCCGCCAGGAGCCAGGTCGCGGATGCCAGAATGCCAGTGAGTCTCTTCATGATGTTGCCCGGGTAGATGTGTGGCTGCTGTGTGAAGTCTATAGTAGCGTCAACCGGCAGGCCGGTCGTGCGTTGCATTACGCAGACAGGGAGAATAATGCGCGCCAGGATTACCGCCACGACAGCGATGCTTGCCGCCGCCGCGCTGGGCCTGGCGGCCTGTGGCGGCGGAGATTCCGGCGGCTCCGGCGGTTCCGGGCCTCCACCGCCACCCCCGCCGGTCCTGCTCAGCAAGGCCGAGGCCTTCCGTTTCCTGGCGCAGTCGACGCTGGGGCCCACGGAAGCCGAGGCCACGCGGCTGATCTCGCTGGGCGATTCCACGACGGCCCTCACGCGCTGGATCGATGCGGAGACCGCCAAGTCCGCATCGCTGCTGCTGCCGGCGGTGGAAGCGGCCTACCCGAATCCCGTGCCCCAGGGCTTCAACATCGCCTCGCTCAATGCACCGCGCATCGAGAAATGGTTCGACAATTCGCTGAATGGCAGCGACCAGTTGCGCCAGCGCGTGGCCTGGGCGCTGTCGCAGATCTTCGTGGTGTCCCAGGTGGGCGCGTTGCAGAACCTGCCCAGCGCCACGGCCGATTTCCACGACATGCTGGCCCGCGATGCCTTTGGCAATTTCCGCAAGCTGCTCGAGGATGTGACGCTGCATCCGGCGATGGGCGTTTACCTGTCGATGCTGGGCAACCAGAAGGCCGTGGCCGGCACCAACCTGCGCCCGGATGAAAACTACGCGCGCGAGATCATGCAGCTCATGTCCATCGGGCTGGTGGAGCTGAACCTGGATGGTTCGGCCCGGCTCGATGCCAATGGGCAACCCCTGCCCACCTACGATCAGTCGATCATCGAGGGCTTTGCGCGCGTGTTCACCGGTTGGAACTGGTCCTGCCAGACCACGCTGCCGAACTGCACATTCGGCAATGCACGTCCACAGCAGGCGCCGGTGGCCGGCTACAACCAGATCCTGCCGATGAAGCTCTATGCCCCCCAGCACGAGACGGGCACGAAGAAGCTGCTGTCGGGCGTGATGCTGCCCGCCGGCCAGTCCGGCGAGCGCGACCTGCAGGATGCGCTGGACAACATTTTCGCGCACCCCAACGTGGCGCCGTTCATCAGCCGGCAACTCATCCAGAAGCTGGTCACCAGCAATCCCTCGCGGGCCTATGTGCAGCGCGTGGCACAGGTATTCAATGATGATGGCGCGGGCCGGCGCGGCAATCTTGCCGCGGTGGTGCGTGCCATTCTGCTCGACGCCGAAGCGCGGCCGGCATCGATGGTCGCCACGCCGCCGGTGGCGCCGGGCAAGGTGAAGGAGCCGCTGCTGCGCCTGACCCAGTTCTGGCGTGCCTATGGCGCGCGCGCCGCCAGCGGCAAGTCCGGCGTGGCGCGCAATTTCCCCGGCGGCGTCAGCGCCGTGTTCGGCGAAGGGCCGGGGCTTTCGCCCTCGGTGTTCAACTTCTACAGCCCCGGCTTCGCGCCGCCGGGCGAAATCCAGTCTCAGGGCATGGTGTCGCCGGAAATGCAGCTCGCCACCGAATACCTGAACACGCAGGTGACCAACTACTTCTGGACGCAGGCCAATGCCCGCACCATCACGCAGGCGCCGTCGCTCAATGCCGATGACATGTTCATCGACACCAGCGAGGAGATCGCGCTGGCGGGGGATTCCGAGGCACTGGTGAACCGCGTGGCCGAGCGGCTGCTGGGCGGTGCCGCCAGCATGTCGGCGGTGCTCAAGGCCCAGGCCAAGGCACAGGTCGACAGGTCCACGAACACCAACACGCGCGTGGCCGACGCCATCTACCTCATCGCCGTCTCACCGGAATACATGCTGCAACGATGAACACGCGACGCAGATTCATGAAGGCGGCAGCGGCCGGTGGCCTGGCGTATGCGTTTGGCCGGACGGCGGGCACGGTGCAGGCGCAGGCCGTGGGCGTCGGCGGCTTCAATGACTACCGGGCACTGGTCTGTGTATTCCTGGCCGGCGGCAACGATTGCTGGAACATGGTGGTGCCCACCAGCACTGCCGAATACAACGCGTATTCGCGCTCGCGCGGCGGAGATGCCGGCGTGGGCTCGGGCTTGGCGATTCCCCAGGCGTCGCTGCTGCCGCTGTCGGTGCAGGCGGGCGCGCCGAATGGCGTCACCTTCGGCATGCATCCGTCGATGGCCGGCGTGCAGGGGTTGTTCAATGCGGCGCATGCGGCCGTGGTGGCCAACATCGGTCCGCTGATCCGGCCCACCACCAAGGCGCAGTACCAGACCCCGGGCTGGGAGCTGCCGCCGCAGCTCTTCTCGCACAACGACCAGCAGGACCAGTGGCACTCGCTGCGCGGGCGGGCGCTGCTGAAAACCGGCTGGGGAGGGCGGGTGGCCGATGCGCTGCAGGCGCGGACCGGCGCGCAGCAGTTGCCGCTGGCGGTGTCGCTGGCGGGCCAGACGCTGTTCGAAGCGGGCACCAACGCGCGCCCTTACGTAATGGGTGCGGCGGGCGCCGCGAACTTCGCCGGCCACGGGACCAGCGGCGTGCAGTTGGCGCGCCGCCAGGCGTTCCAGGCGGTGATCGATGCCACGCTGGCGTCCACGACCAACACATCCTACGAGCGCGCCTATGCCACCGTGCAGCAGCGCGCGGTGCAGTTCTCCGACAGCGTCAATGCCGCGCTGGCGCAGGCCCGTTCCTTCATCGCGCTGCCCGACAGCGGTGTCACGCTGTCGTCGCTGTCCACGCAGCTGCGCACCGTGGCCAAGATGATCTCGGTGCGCAGCCAGCTCGCGATGTCGCGGCAGATATTCTTCGTGCAGATCGGCGGCTTCGACACCCACGACGATCTGGTCACGCTGCAGCCTGGTCTGCTCGGCGACGTCAGCAACTCCATCAAGGCCTTCTACGACGCGTTGCTGGAGATGGGCATGGACACGGCCGTCACGCTGTTCACGCACTCGGATTTCGGCCGCACGCTCACTTCCAATGGCGATGGATCGGATCACGCGTGGGGCGGCCTGCAGCTCGTGGTCGGCGGCGCGGTGCGCGGCGCCGCGCTCTACGGCGACTATCCGCTGCTGGAAGTGGGCAGCGCGCAGGATGTGGGCGGCGGGCGATTCATCCCGACGGTGTCGGCCGACCAGTACGCCGCGACCCTGGCCACCTGGTTCGGCGTGGCGGATGCAGACCTTGCGGCAGTGGCGCCCAGCATCGGCAATTTCACCCAGCGCAATCTGGGCTTTCTGTACTGAGGCGCAACGGGCCGTCCCGGCTGTCCAGCACGTAATTTGCGCAACCCGGGGCGCGTGCTTCATGCTCGCCGCATGACAATCACCGTCCGTCCCGTGTCCGGTCCGGCGCAGATGCGCCAGTTCGTCAAGTTTCGCATCGACCTGTACCGCGATTCTCCCTATGCGGTGCCGCCGCTGTACATGGACGAGATGACCACGCTCGATCCGAAGAAGAACCCCGCCTTCGAGTTCTGCGAGGCGCAGTGCTTCATGGCCTTCGATGGCGAAAAGCCGGTCGGCCGCATCTGCGCCATCGTCAATCGCCGCGCCAACGAGATCTGGAAGAACCAGAGCGGCCGCTTCGGCTTCGTCGATTTCATCGACGACGAGGCAGTGTCGCGCGCGCTGTTCGGTGCGGCCGAGGAGTGGGTGCGGTCGAAGGGCATGCATTCCATCCACGGGCCGCTGGGCTTCACCGATCTGGACCAGGAAGGCATGCTGGTCGAGGGATTCGACCGGATGGGCACCATGGCCACGATCTACAACCATCCCTACTATCCGGTCCACATGGGCAAGCTGGGCTATGTGCAGGATGCGGACTGGGTGGAATACCGGATCAAGATCCCCGAGACCGTTCCGGAGCGCATGAGCCGCATCGCGCAGCTCGTGCTGAAAAAGCAGAAACTGCGGATCCTGAAGTATTCCAGCCGCAAGAAGCTGATCAGTGACGGCTACGTGCAGAAGCTGTTCGAACTGCTCAACGACAGCTACAGTCATCTCTACGGCTTCACGCCGCTGACGCAGGCGCAGATCGACTACTACACCAAGCTGTACATCCCGATGCTGAACCTGAACTACCTGGTGTTGGTGGTCAACGAGGCCAATGAGCTGGTGTGCTTCGGCGTGACCATTCCCTCGCTGTCGCAGGCGCTGCGCAAGGCGCAGGGCAAGCTGTTTCCCTTCGGCGTGTTCCATCTGCTGAAGGCACTGAAGTTCCGCAATCCCGTCATCGACTGCCTGCTGGTGGCCGTGCGCCGCGACTACCAGAACAAGGGCGTCAATTCACTGGTGTTCTACGACATCATCCCGCACATGCGGCGGGCCGGCGCCGTCGAGGCCGAAAGCAACCCTGAACTGGCCACCAACGCCAAGGTACAGTCGCAGTGGGACGAGTTCGAGCATGTGAACCACAAGCGCCGGCGCGCCTTCGTCAAGCAACTGGCCGCGGCACACTGAAGGAGCATCGATGCGCACCAGGCTGTATTCGCTGGAGGAGCTCGAGGACATCCCCGGCACCAAGGTCTTCAACGCCATGCGCAGCCGGCAGGCCTACCACCTGCACAAGTTCTGCATGTCGCTGATGGAGCCGGCCAACCGCGAGGCCTTCCGCCAGGACGAGCGCGCCTACCTCGACCGGTTCCGCATGAGCGCCGAGCAGAAGCAGGCGGTACTCGACCGCGACTTCAACCAGCTCATCGAGCTGGGTGGCAACATCTACTTCCTGGTGAAGCTCTCGAACACCGACGGCTGGAGCACGCAGAAGGCCGTGGGCTCGATGACCGGCATGACGCCCGATGAATACGCGGCCATGATGCGCTCCGGCGGCCGGCCCATCAAAGGCAACCGCTCAATCCGGGGGAAGAGCTGATGGCGCGCATCACCTCCGGCATCGCCACCAGCCACGTGCCGGCCATCGGCGCGGCCTTCGACCTGGGGCGCTCGCAGGATCCGTACTGGAAGCCGGTGTTCGACGGCTACGAATGGGTGAAGGAATTCGAGAAGCGCGAGGATCCGGATGTCGTGATCCTCTGCTACAACGACCACGCCAGCGCGATGATGCTGGATGTGGTGCCCACCTTCGCGCTGGGCTGCGCCGAGGAGTTCGCCCCGGCCGATGAAGGCTGGGGTCCGCGCCCGGTGCCCACGGTGATGGGCGACCCGGTGCTGGCCGGGCACCTGGCCGAGCAGCTCGTGATCGACGAGTTCGACATGACGCTGATGAACCACCTCGACGTGGATCACGGGCTCACCGTGCCCTTGTCGCTGATGTTCGGCAAGGTGGAGCAATGGCCGGTGCGCGTGATCCCGCTGGCCGTGAACGTGACGCAGTTTCCCACGCCCTCGGCCGAACGCTGCTGGCAGCTAGGCGCCGCGATCGCCGATGCGGTGCAGTCCTATCCTGCGAACCTCAATGTGCAGATCTGGGGCACGGGTGGCATGAGCCACCAGTTGCAGGGGCCTCGCGCCGGTCTCATAAATCCCGAGTTCGACAACGCCTTCCTCGACAAGCTGTCGGACCGGCCCGATGAGCTGCGCAAGATCACGCGCCTGGAGTTCCTGCGCGAGAGCGGCTCCGAGGGCATCGAGCTCATCATGTGGTTGATCATGCGCGGCGCGCTGGGGGCGAAGGTGGAGGAGCTGCACCGGTTCTACCATGTGCCGGCGTCCAACACCGCCGTCGGGCACATCGTGCTGCGACCGGTGCGCTAGGATTCCGCACCCAGCGCCGCGTTGAAGCGGCGCACGATTTCCCCCGCGGGGACGATGGAGTCGATGCCACCCACCGACATGCCCGCCTGCCAGTAGCCGCGGCCCGATTCCGAGGCCAGCGAGCCGCGCAGTCCATGCATCGAACGCAGCGTGTAGATGGCGCGCATCCAGTGCTTGCGGCGCCGGCCGTGCAGCATCCAGCGCGCGAACGGCCCGGCGCGCGTCCCCAGTCGATCGATCCAGGCATTGCGGATCACGGCCACCGGCACGCCGGTCAAGCGCTCGGTATGCACGATGTCCTCGGGCCGCGCAGCCAGAATCGCCTGCTTGTACGCGTCGCTGGCGCGGCATTCCGGCGTGGCGATGAATCGCGTGCCAAGCTGCGCCGCCACATAGCCCATGCGCAGATGTGCCGCGAAATCCTGCGGCGTGCCGATGCCGCCGGCGGCAACCACCGGCAGTCCGAACGGACGCAGTTCCCCGAGCAGGGCGGCCGCGTCGCGGCTGCCCGAATGACCGCCGGCGCGCGCGTTCACGGCGATCAGCCCGTCGGCGCCGCCGTCGACGGCCTTGCGCGCCCAGCGCGCCTCGGTGACATCGTGGTACACCACGCCGCCCGCGGCATGCACGCGCTCGCACACCCAGCGCGGATCGCCCAGAGAAGTGATGAAGAACCTCAGGCCCTCTTCGAGCGCCACGTCGATCCACTGGCTCATGCGCGCCAGGTACGCCCGGCTGCTGGCCTCGATCAGCGCGTTGAATCCCACCGGCTTCGTGGTCAGCGTGCGGATGTAGCGCAGGCCGGCGCGCAGCTCGTGGCCGTGGACATAGGTGAGTGCGATGGGCTGCACCACGCCGAGGCCCCCAGCCTCGCTGACGGCTGCAATCAGTTCCGGATTCGAGCAGGGGTACATCGGGCCGCAGATCAGCGGCACCGCCACGCCCGCATGGCGCGTGAACGGCGTCTGCATCAGCGTTCGGGCCCCAGGCGCCAGCGCACCGTGGCGCGCGCCACGACCTGGCCGCTGCCGTCGAGGCAGTCGGCGGTGATCTCGAAATCCATGTCCTGTGTCACCTGCGGCGCCGCCACCCGGCACACCGCGCGGATGGTGCCGCGAGCCTTCTTCAGGTACTGCATGGAGATGTGGGTGACGATGCCGCGGATCCCGTCGGGCAGGCCGGTGAGCAGCGCGAGACCGCTGGCCTGTTCGGCGACGTTCAGCAGCGCAATGGCATGTACCGAGCCCAGGTGTTGCCGGTTGGCGCGCCGGTCGGGAATCTCGACTTCGGCATGCCCCGGTTCGAGCACGCGTATGCGCGGACGCACCGAGCCGGAGTAGGGCACCCGCCAGCCGAACAGGCGGGCGAACAGCCATTCACCACCGGGCAGGGGTTGCAGGCGGCGCCACAGTTTCAGCAGCGCTTTTCCGGGAGACCGCATCGGATGATGCTGGGCCTTCCGCGGTGCGCTGTCCAGGTTGAGGGTCGGCCCCCCGGCGGTGTCAGGCCGCGGCGCGGAAGGGCGCTGCGTTATCGGTGCCGCGCGCGGCCGCCGAGGATTGCAGGCCGATGATGCGGCCCTGTTCGTCGTGATGCACGACGCAGCGCCGGCTGTCGCGCGCGGCGGCGATCTGGTCGGCGTCGAGGCCGAAGTGGCGTTCGAAGTCGGGCAGCAGGTTCACGCGCGGACGCATCGCGGGCTCGCGCGACAGGCGGTTCCAGAGCAGCAGCAGTGCGGCAACACCGATCAGCAGCAGCGCCATTTCCTCGACGGAAGGCATGGCCACGGCCCGGGCCACAGTGGGCGACGGATGCCGCAGGCCGAAGGCCACGCCCAGCATGCCGAGCGCGCCCAGGATGGCGGGACGGCACAGCCACAGCCATGCGCTCCACAGCGCCAGCGTGCTGGCGTCGGAGTACAGGCGGTGGTGCCAGCGAAGCTGGTGACGGACGTTGATGATCGGGCGGGTATTCACGGGTGCAGAAGTCTATCGAGCAGCGCACCCCGGCAAGTGAAAAGCTCGTAATTTCCCGCGAATTCCTGTCGCCGTTTGCCTACATCAATCCGGCCGGACGCCGCGATCGGGGCTCACCCAGCGAGCGCGCTGGCCGGCGGGACGGGAAAATACCTGCGGATAGGCCACCACGGTGGTCGCCAGGTTGATGATCCAGAACACCGCGGGGTACCAGATCATCCAGTAGTAATTGCGCCCCAGGCCGGTTTCGTAGCGGCTGTCGAGCCATTTGCTCAGCGCGAACTGCAGCAAACACGTTGCCCCCAGCAGCAATCCGGGGCCGTAGGGCATGAAGGGCGAGCCCAGCGTCGGTATCGAGATCGCCGGCACCATCAGGTCGATGAGCCACAGCAGCACGGTTGCCACCATCAGGTAGGACCAGAACACGCTGGCGCACATCTCGATCAGCAACGGCCACATGAAGCGCTCGCGCGGGTGCCAGAGCACGTCGAAATTCTTGCGCAGCACCTGTGCACCGCCTTTCGCCCAGCGCAGGCGCTGCTTCCACAGCCCGCGCACCGTTTCCGGCATCAGTATCCAGACCAGCGCGTTGGGTTCGAAACGGACTTTCCAGCCGGCGCGCTGCAGTTTCCAGGTGATGTCGATGTCCTCGGTGAGCATGTCCGGGCTCCAGTAGCCCACCTGGTGCACAGCCGCGCGGCGAAATGCCGTGATCACGCCCGACACGGTGAACAACCTGCCGAAGCTCTGCTGCGCGCGCTTGATCATGCCCACGATCGAGGAGAACTCACCCACCTGCACGCGCCCCAGCAGCGTGGAGCGGTTGCGCACGCGCGGATTGCCGGTGACGGCGCCCACTTCGGGGTCGGCGACGAAATGGCGGGCCATCCAGTAGGCGGCATGCCGGTCGAGCAGCGCATCGCCGTCGATGCCGATGAGGATCTCGTTCCTCGCCACCAGTGCGCCGGCCTGCAGGCCCATGGCTTTGCCCTGGTTGCGCGCCAGATGCACCACGCGCAGCCGCGGATGCTGCAGGGCCAGCCGGTCCAGCACCTCGCCGGTGTTGTCGCGGCTGCCGTCGTTGATGGCGATGACCTCGAAGTCCGGGTAGTCGAGCGCCAGCGCCTGGGTCAGCGTTTCCTCCGCGTTGTCGCCCTCGTTGTAGCAGGGGATCAGCACGCTGACCGGTGGCGTCACCGCAGCGCGCTCGGGCTCGGAGAAGGGCCGCGCATCGCGTTCATGCTGCAGCCGGAACAGCATTGCGCCGATCATCCACAGATAGGACATGAACAGCGGATACAGGAATATGAAACGCAGCAGCAGGTGACCGGTTTGCGCCGCGAACTCGGCCATGTCAGTACCCGCTAGCGAAGCTTGGCATCGTCGGGCTGCGTGGCCAGCACTGCGCGGATGGCCGCTGGCGCCGGATGGTTCTGGAACAGCATGTCGGGATAGTAAGCCACATGCACCGCGCCCAGTTCATACAACTGCTTTATGGCGCCGACGATCTGCTCGGTGGGCAGCAGCGCGTTGCCATTGCGCCAGTCCACGGTCTGCAACTCGAACACCACGCGGTCGATGGCGCCAGGCCGTTCCTGCACCTTCTTGACCAGCTCGGCATAGAAGGCCGCAGGATCCGGAGCCTGCTCCATCCACGGCATGGCCATGATGGCCGTGAAATCGTAATTGCGCAGCGAGTTCTCCAGCGCCTGCGAATACCACACCTCGGCCTTGGGGCTCAGTGCCACCCGCGCGAACAGGTTGCGGGCCGTCGGCACGCCGGGACGGTTCTGGCGGACCTTGTCGGCCAGCTCCCTGGCGAAATCGTCGATGGCATTGATCTTGAGGATGGTCCAGCGGCCGAGCAGGTCATCGCTCTTGCGGATTTCCGGCACCGTCGGCGGCAGTCCCCAGGCGCGATAGGCCGCCTGCGCGAATTCGCTGGCGTCTTCATAGTCCGACAAGGTCGAGTCGTCATGGAACAGGATGCCGTCGAACGTGGCATAGCGGCCGAGGTCTTCGTAGATGTCGCCGATGGCCGCGCGTGCCCGCGCCGAGAATATCGACAGGCGCTTGTATCCCATGGTCACGCGCCCGCTGGTGTCGCCCGGCAGCGTGACCACCTTGTCCTGGGCTGCGGGTTCGCCGGCAGGGAGCGACCACGCGGCCAGCGGCATCCAGGCATACAGGCGTCGCACGGGGGTGCGGGTGCGGATCTGCCAGGCCACGCGGTTGAACAGGTCGGCGCGCACCGGCATGTGGCGGTTGGGAAAGTACACGGCGTCGGCCGAGCCGTCGCCGTCCGGATCGGCAAAGGCCTGCAGATACACCGTGTTCACGCCCAGGAAGGTGATGCGGTCGAGCAGGTGGCCCAGGTTGCGTTCGAGCTGCGCCGGATCCGGATCGAAGATGTAGTCCAGATCGATGTGCATGGCCTTCACCGGCCGGTCGTTGTCGGTGAGGTTCTGGTTGCGAATGCTGATCTCGCGATTCAGTTCCCACAGGCCCATGCTGCTGTCGACGAGTATCCGCCGCAGTTTCCACAGCGGCGTGTCGGCCATGTTGGCCCCATCGTCCAGTGTCAGGCCGATGGTCATGCCGTGGCGCGCCGCCGCGTCGTGCGTGATGGTGTTGTACCGGCCATATGGCCAGGCGATCACGCGCGGTGCGCGGCCGATATGCGCCTTGATGTCATTGCTGCTTTTCGCCATGTCGGCTTCGATGCGCTGGCGATATGCGGCTTCCGCTTCATAGCCCTTGCCGGCACCCAGCCACAGGCGCGTGGTGGCGGCGGGCTGCTCGCTGCCCTGCGGATTGCCGCGGATGCCGCGATGCAGGTCGAAGCTGTGGCTGCCGATCTCCACCAGGCCGCTGTCCGCCATTTCGCGCAGCTCATTCCAGCTCATCAACTTGTTGCGAGGAATGATCCTGCCGTCGAAATTGACGGTGGTGTGGCCGTCCTCCCACAGGCCGACCACGGCCACCACGGCCGGGATCTTCCACGCCTTCAGGATGGGCCAGGCATGGTCGTACATCGACCGGTAGCCATCGTCGAAGGTGATGAGCACGGCCTTTTCGGGCAGCGGCCGGCGACCGCTTTCATCGGCCAGCAGATCATCGACGGTGACGAAGCGGTAGCCGTTGTTGCGCAGCCAGTCCATCTGCCGCACGAACATCGTGGGACTGACGGTGTAATCCTTGTCGAGCGACTCGCCCGGTTCGGCGATCTCGTGGTAGCTCAGAATGGTGAGCTTTTCACCGGCGGCGAACGCCGCTCCGGAAATGAGGCAAGCGGCCCAGAGCAGAGCGGGCGCGAGTTTGCGGATCATGGGTGGCGTCAACCTTCGCGAAGGTGCGCAAGTGTGCAGCCGCCCACCGGGGGAGTCAAAGTTACGCTTTCGCAAACCGGCGGCTGCGAGGGGCCCGAGCCCCCGCCGGCCGCGCGAGCTCAACCCTCCGCGGCTTTCTGCCCCGCGCGATACACGGTATAGACATATACGGGAGTCTTGAGGCCATCGAGATGCTGCGAAATCAGCGGCCGCACGTCATCCCAGGAAAGTCCGCCGACGCCCGTGGCCAGTCGCGGCAGGGCGATGCTCTGCAGGTTCTCCTTGTCGGCGAGCTGCCGCAGCGCCTTCAATGCATGCGAAACATTCGACAGCGACGCGCGTCCGGGTTTGCCGCCATGATGGCCCTCCACCGCCTGCTGCGTGAACAGATTGACGACGCGCACGCCATCGGCGCCGGCCCAGGTCCACAGCGAACCCGGCGAGGGATGGTTGGTCTGGCAGAAGTGCCGGAAATCCTTGTACAGCGCCGGCGCCTTCTCCCGCAGCGCCAGCGCAAGTCCCTGCGCGAAGGGGTCGTTGGGCGCGACGCCATGGGCAATCGTCCGGGCGCCGGACAGCAGGATGTCGCCCTGTACTTCCTTGATCATGTGGATTCCTCGCTCAACGTTCTTGTTCGTGTCGGGACTGGCAGGGCAGGCAGCGCTTGGCCGTGGGATAGGCGGCAAGGCGCGATGCCGGTATCTGGGCATCGCAGACGACGCATCGGCCATACGTGCCGGCCGACACGCGCTGCAGGGCCGCGTCGATATCCTGCAGTTCGACACCGGCGCGGCGCAATTCCGCATTATCGCTCTCCAGCATGAGCTGCGCCACGGCATTGTCCTTGGTGTCGTGCACCTGGTCCGTCAGCGCGGCGTACCTGTCGTCATCGATGCGGGCGAGGGCGGAGAAGATCTCGGCCTTTACGATGTCGCGCCTTGCCTGCAGCGCGGCGCGCCAGCTTTCCTTGTTGTGCATGAAATCAGCCTCGTGACAGTCTCACCTTATCAGTGGGTGCGGCGAATGCATATTCAAGCTGCAGGATTGCGAAGAATTCTCAGTTGTCGAAATCATCGCGCCATTGGCCTATGCTCGATGAACTGCATGTTCCGGGGGGAAACGCGATGTCTCGCACTTCATTGCTGCTGATTGCGACGCTGCTGGCCGCCTGCGGACAAAAGCAATCGCCGGCGCCCGTTGCGCCGGCATCGAAGTACACGGCCGCCGACGCGTCCATTGGCGAGCGGCTGGCCAAGTACGCCACCGTTCGCCTCACCACCGACCTGTCCAGAGTGTCGGAGCAGGATCGGAGCATTCTCGGGCATTTCATCAGGGCCGCGCGGGGTATCGACGGCATCTTCTGGTTGCAGAGCTACGGTGATCCCCGGCCCCTGCTGGATGGGATCAGCGATCCGGCGCTGAAGCGCCTGGTCGAGTACAACATGGGGCCCTGGGATCGCATCGATGCCAATGCGCCATTCGTGGCGGGCGTGGGTCCGAAACCGGCCGGCGCGCAGTTCTATCCTGCGGACATGACCAAGGCGGAGTTCGAGGCCTTCGCCGATCCAGCCAAGACCGGGCTGTACTCGCTGGTGCGCCGCGACGAGGCGGGCAAGCTGAAGCTGGTTCCCTACAGCCAGGCGTATGCCGCGCAGCTCAAGCCCATCGCCGCCGAGCTGCGCAGCGCCGCGGCCATCGCCAGCGATGCTGACCTGAAGAAGTATCTCGAGCTGCGGGCGAAGGCACTCGAGACCGACGACTACCAGCCCAGCGACTTCGCGTGGATGCAGATGAAGCGCAACACCGTTGACGTGGTCATCGGCCCCATCGAAACCTACGAGGACCAGCTCTTCGGCTACCGCGCCGCCTTCGAGGCCTATGTGCTGGTGAAAGACATGGAGTGGAGCCAGCGGCTGGCGCGATTTGCGCGCTTCCTGCCCGAGATGCAGCGCGGCCTGCCGGTGCCCGCGCAGTACAAGCGGGAGCCGGCCGGTTCCGCCTCCGACCTGAACGCCTACGATGTGATCTACGTGGCCGGCGACTCGAACGCCGGTTCTAAGACCATCGCCATCAATCTGCCCAACGACGAGGAAGTGGGGCTGAAGGCCGGCACGCGCCGGCTGCAGTTGAAGAATGCCATCGAGGCCAAGTTCAAGGCGACGCTGCTGCCCATTGCGAACGAGCTGATCGACAAGGCGCAGTTGCCCAACGTGAACCCTGACGCGTTCTTCGCCAATGTGATGTTCCACGAAGTGGCGCACGGGCTCGGCATCAAGAACACCCTCGATGGCAAAGGCACGGTGCGCGCGGCGCTGAAGGAGAACTACAGCGCCATCGAGGAATGCAAGGCCGATATCCTCGGCCTGTACCTGGTGACGAAGCTGCTCGAGAAGAAGGAACTCAAGGACACCACGCTGCTGGATCACTACGTCACCTTCGTGGCGGGCATCATCCGCTCGGTGCGCTGGGGCGCGGCCAACGCGCATTCGGTGGCCAATCTGCTCGAGTTCAACTATTTCGAGGATCGGGGCGCCTTCACGCGCGATGCCACGACCGGAACCTACCGGGTCGATGTCCAGCGCATGTCGCAGGCCGTCAGCTCCCTGGCCGAGCGGCTGATCCGGCTGCAGGGCGATGGCGACTATGCGGCCGTGGCCAAGGTGCTGGCCGAAGAGGGCGTGCTGCGGCCGGGGCTGAAATCGGACCTGGAACGTCTGACCTCGAAGAACATCCCGGTCGACATCGTGTACGAGCAGGGCCTGGACGTCGTGGGCCTGAAATGATGATGGCGCGATCGACGTTGCCGGCGTTGATCGCCATGACCTGGCTGTCGACGGCGTTTGCCGCAGAAGACTGCCCCGGCGGACGCGACCTGCTGCTCTCGAATGGCCAGATACTGACGGTGGATGCCCGCGACCGGGAAGCCCGCAGCGTTCGCATCCGCGGCAATCGCATAGTGGCGGTGGATATGCCCGCGGCGCGCAGCGATCGCTGCGTGGATGTGGTGGATCTTGGCGGCCGCACGGTGATCCCCGGTCTCATCGACAACCACACGCACTTCATCCGCACGGCGCAGGCGCCCGGGCCCTTCGTCGAGGGACTGGAGTCGGCGGATTCCATCGCGGCATTGCAAGCCGCCTTCGCTGCTGCGGCAAGAAAGGCCGAACCGGGCGAGTGGATTGCCGCCATCGGTGGCTTCACGCACAAGCAGTTCCGCGAGCAGCGGCTGCCCACGCGACAGGAGCTGACCGCCGCGGTCCCGGATCATCCCGTCTACATGCAGATCGGATACTCGACGCGAGGCCTCGTGAACGACGAAGGCCGTCGTGTGCTGAAGGCGAACGGCATCGACACCACCGAAAACGGCGATGTGGCCACCGATGGCAAGGGGCTGACCTTCATCCTGCGCTCCACCAACGAGGCGCGCATGCGCCGGCGGTTTCCGGACTACATGAAGTACGCCGTGTCGCTGGGACTGACGACGGTGGTGGACCATGCCTGCTGCGACTGGCTGGGCGCACACCTGGCGCCGGAGGAACGCCCGACCAGTGCCATTGCCGAAGACCTCTGGCGCAGGGGCGAACTGCTGCTGCGCCTGCGCATCCAGTACGACCATCGCGACACGCGCGACCAGGCCGACATCCATTCCGCCACCGCGCGCGTGGCCAACACCACGCGCGCACTGGGCGACGGAATGTACAAGGTCGTGCGCTTCGGCGAGCAGACCATCCCCGCCAGCGCGCCGGATGCCGAGATCCTTGCCGTGTACCAGCGATTGGCCAAGGCCGGCTGGGGCGTGTCGCAGCACACCATCAAGCACGAGGAGATCGAGCGCTACCTGAAGCTGATGGAACAGGTGAATGCGCAGACCGCCTTGCGGCCGCTGCGCTGGACGCTGGAACACGCATTCGAAATCACGCCGGACCAGATCGCGCGGCTCAAGGCCATTGGGGTTGGCGTACGGGTGCAGGACCACGACTACATCCGCAACACAAACTCGTCGTGGAACCCCGGGCCACCGTACCGCACGTTGCTCGAAAGTGGTGTGCAGATCGGTGCGGGGTCCGACTCGGCCGTGGTGGGTGCGCTCAATCCCTGGCTGGGATTCTGGTTCATGACCACCGGCCGCGACGCGGGCAACGAGTTGCTGCTTCCGGGGCAACAGATCAGTCGCAAGGCGGCGCTGCGCCTGTATACCGCGCAGAATGCCTGGTTCAACTTCGAGGAAAAGGAGTTGGGATCGATCGAAGTCGGCAAGCTCGCCGACCTCGTGGTGCTCGACAAGCCGTTCTACGGCTGCACCGACGAAGAACTGAAGCATATGCGGCCGTTGCTGACGATGGTCGATGGAAAGACGGCATACGCCACCGGCCCGTTCGCGAAGCTGGCGCGTTGACCGGCTCTGAATTCAAAGGGGTGCCTCGGACGATGGCCAGCGAACTGAAGTGGTGGGGTTGCCTTGCGCCGGCGTTGTTGTTTACGCAGGGAGTGCATGCGCAGGTCTCCGCGCAGGCCGAAAGCTGGGGCACCCAGGGCAGCAACTGTGCCGCGCCGCCTGCATCAGAATCGAAACCCTGGCTGAATCCGGCCTATCCACCGCAGTGTCGCGCACGGTATGCGTTGAACCAGTTCCGTACTGTCGAGGAAAAGCTGCTGTGGATATCGCCGCCGCGACCGGTGCCGCCACCGACCACGCCTGCAGCAGCGCCGACTTCCGCTGCGCCGCCGCTGTCCCCGGCCGTGCCGGCGGTCCGGCCGCAGCGGGTGTGTGCGCATGCGCCGCATGTCGAGGCTTCTTACGTCGCCGCCCCTGATGGGAGCGCACCTGCGTCGCTGGCGGCGCCACCGGGCATTTCCGGTCCCGCCACCGCGGCCGGCGCGACGCCGCCCATCGGGCAGGTGCTGGCGCCTGCACCTCCACGCGACCTGCGTGAGGTGTTGTCGCTGCCTGCCGTGGGCCGCGGATCGGATGGACCTGCGGGCGTCCGTGGCGCGGAGTGCGTCACTGCATTCAATACGCCGCTGTCGGTGGCGGCCACCTTCGATGCGGACGCCGCGCACCGCTACGGCGACCTGATGGGCCAGGACTTCTTCGACGCCGGCTACAACTTCCAGCTTGGTCCGGCGCTGGATATTGCGCGCACCTGGCGCTTCGGCCGCGTCACCGAGAGTTTTGGCGAGGATCCCTTCCTCGTGGCACTGATGGCCAGCGCCGAGTTCCGGGCACTGGCCGATCGTCACATCGTCAGCCAGATGAAGCACTACGCCGTGTATGCGCAGGAGCAGGGACGCGTGGGCGACCAACCCTCCGGCCAGCAACCGGCGCAGAACAACGTGCTGTCCGAGCGCGCGCTGCGCGAGATCTACCTGCCCGGCTTCGAGGCGGCGGTGCGTGGGGGCGGTGCCGGCCGCGCGATGTGCTCGTTTCCGCGCATCAACGGCGTGTACGCCTGCGAGAACACGCACCTGCTCGGCATCCTGAAGAACGAATTCGGTTTCGATGGCACTGTGGGGCCGGATTTTCCTTCCGCGCAGCGGTCCATCGTGCCTGCCATCATGGCCGGGCTGGACAGCGGCACCACGGTGCCCAATGCCGGCACCTTCAAGGGCCAGATGAGTCTCGCCGAGGGCGTGGGCGCGGGGCTCGTGCCCGAATCGCGCCTCGATGACATCATCCTGCGCACGCTCATCCCCCAGTTTCGCGTGGGCGTGTTCGAGCATCCCGCCCGACGCATCGCGGCCGATGTCTCGACGCCGGCGCGCAGGGCCGAGGTGGCCGACCTCATCACGCAGGGCGCGGTACTGCTCAAGAACAGCGGCGTGCTGCCGCTGGGACCAAAGATCCGCTCGATCGCGGTGATCGGTTCACAGGCCACCGAGCAGGCAAAGGTGGTGGAGCAGGGCAGCGCCATCGTCAATGTGCAGCACCTCGAACCCGTGCTGCCCGCGTTGCGCGCCAGGGCCGGGCGCAATGTGAAGGTCACCTTCGCGCAGGGCACCTGGGGGCTGGAGCCGCTGCCGACCGCGTCGCCGGCGTTGTTCTCCACGGCTGACGGTGCGGGCGTGAAGGCGGAATACTTCGCCAATCCAAACCTCGACTTCAGAGGCCCACCCGCCGCGGTGCGGACGCAATCCACGCCGGAGCTCGCGGGGGTGCCATCCGGTCTGTCGCTGCCTGCGAACCAGCAATGGTCGGTGCGCTTCACCACGCGCTTCACGCCGCGGCTATCCGGCGTGCAGAAGTTCACGGTGCATGGTGCCGGCACGCTGCGGCTGTATGTGGATGATGTGCTGATGGGGCGCATCGAGCGCGCGGATTTCGGCGATGCCGTGTACGCCAACGTGTCGGGCACAGCCGGTCGGCCGCTGTCGCTGCGCCTCGAGTACACGCCGCGCGCCGCGCTGCGCCCGGTGGCTGCCGAGATGTTCGGCGCCCTGGGCGGAACGCAGGTGCGTTTCGGCTACGCGCCGCCCGACTCGCTCATTGCCGATGCAGCACGCGCAGCGGCGCGCGCCGACGTGGCGCTGGTGTTCGTGGGACACAAGGTGGGCGAGGGCATGGATCGCACCAGCCTGTCGCTGCCCAATGATCAGGATGCACTCATCGAGGCCGTGGCGAAGGCCAATCCGCGCACGGTGGTGGTGCTGAACACCGGCGGCGCAGTGGCAATGCCGTGGCGGGATCGCGTGGCCGCGGTGCTCGAGATGTGGCTGCCGGGCGATGCCTATGGTCCGGCGGCCGCAAAGCTGCTGTTCGGCGATGCCGATCCCGCGGGCCGGTTGCCGGTGACCTTCCCCGCCGATGAATCCCAGGGCCCGGCCACGAAGCCGTACCAGTATCCCGGCACGCTCGACGACGAAGGCCGCCTGGACACGGCCTGGTTCGATGAGGGCATCTTCGTCGGCTACCGGTTCTGGGACCTGCATCGCCAGCAGCCGCTGTATCCCTTCGGCCACGGCATGAGCTACGCGCGATTCAGCATCGGCACGCCTCGCGTGGAGCCGACGGCCGACGGCGGCGCGCGCGTCATGGTCCGCGTCCGCAATGTCAGTGACCGGCGCGGTGCTGAAGTGCTGCAGCTCTATGTGGGGTTTCCCGACAGCGCGGGCGCGCCGCCCCGGCAGCTCAAGGGCGTGGCCAAGCTGTGGCTCGCGCCGGGTGAAGAGCGGGAGGCGACGATTCAGCTCGACGGCCCGGCATTGCATTACTGGAACGAAGCACGTGGCGGCTGGACCGGCGCAGCGGGCGACTACACGCTGGCGCTGGGGCGTTCCTCGCGCGACATCTTCTGGCAGCAGGCATTCCGGCCCGCCGCAATTCAGCGCTGACGCCTCCGGTCAGTCGAACTTGATGGTGTAGACCAGATCCACGGCGCTGGCCTCGCTGGCCGAGGCGCGCAGCGTGAGCTTGCGGGTGATGTCGTAGAAAATGAACAGCGTGCTGGCGGCGCCCGCGAGCCCCTGCTGGTATGTCAGATACAGTTCGTTCGAGATCCGCTTGCCGATCGACACGCCCGCTTCCGACAGTCCGAGTTCGTCCAGCCCCAGCCCGGATGCCAGGCGGCCGCCGAGTTGTCCGGCCGCAAGTCCCAGCGCGGCCTGCTGCATCGATGATCCTTCAGCGCCATTGATGACGGTGGCGCGACCCAGCACCACCCATGACAGCTTCTCGCCCTCGGGCAGTTCGGGGTCCGAGAAAAGCTGCACGCGCGGCGCGAGCAGCGTGCCGGTCACGCGCACGCCGGCGCGCACCTCGATCTTCGGGCGTATGGCCAGAAGATCGAGCGAGGGATTGCCGTAGGGACCGTTGAACCGCACCACGCCGGTTTCCACATCCAGAGCTTGTCCCCAGGCCCGGTAGCGCCCCTCGACCGTGCGCACCTCGCCGAACACGCGGAAGGGATCGTTGCCGGTGGTGGCGCTGCGCACTGTCAGATCGCCCTCCAGACGCGTGGTGATTCCCTGTCCCTCCAATGCCAGGTCATGTCCGAGGTCGAGCTTCACCTGCATGTCCATGGGCTTGCGCGTCTTGAGCTCGCCACGGGCCTGCAGGGCTTCGACGGCGCCTGGATTGCGCAGCACCTTGTCGCGACGGATCAGCACGTCATCGCCCAGCGTGGGCGCGCTGGCCTCGGGCAGCACGATGGCTGCGCGGTCGACGACGAGGTCGCCGCGCACCTGCAATGTCCCGGCGTCGAGTGCGGCGCCCAGCGTGCCGCTCAACGTCATCTGGCGATCATGGCGCACCAGCACCTGCATGCGCTCGAGCTTTGCATCCAGCTTCATGGCGATATGCGAGCGGGCCGTCTCGGCATCGGTGTTCGCCGGGTCATCGATGCGGCTCCAGTCGATGTAGCCCTGCGCCGTCATGCGTCCCCGCGCAGTGGGGGCAGGCGTGCGGTTGCCGCTGAAGCCGCGCACATGGGCGCGACTGCCGGTGCCGCCCTCGAACTCCAGCGTCCCGATGTCCATGCGCGAATCATGCAACGCGGCGCGCAGCCGGCCATTGTGCAGGTCGACGCCGTCCAGCACCGAGCGGATGTTGAGGTTGTCGCCCTCGATGCTGCCGCGCAGTTGCGGCATGCGCACCGTGCCCGATATCTGCATCGCGGATTTCATTTCGCCCTGGATGCGCCAGCCAGGAGGGACAAGGAAGGCCCAGCTCGACAGGTCGGGCAGTGCGGCGCGGATCTCGCCGGACAGCGGCGCCTGTGGCGGCAGGCTCCAACCGCCGGTCTGTTGCCGCAGCCGTGTTGCCACACGCGCCGTGATGCTGCCGGCGTGTTCGGTATCCAAGTCGAGTGCGGCATTCACGTTCTCGTCGCGGGCCTCCACAGTCAGGTCGAGCGTGCGAATGCCGGCAGGCGCATCCGCGTCGACCTGCCGCAGGTCGCCGCGCTCGCGCTGCAGCCGCGCGCGCAGCGCAACCCGCTCGGCGAGCTGCACATTCCAGTCGCCACGCAGCACCAGGTCGGTGCGCAGGCCTGCGGCAGCGAGCGGTCCTTCGCCGTCATGGGCGAGCAGTACGTCGAGCCAGGCGGGCTGCAGGCCGCTGACAGCGCCGCTGCTCTGCAGCGTCATGGCACCCTGCGAAGTGCGGCGCCACACCAGCGGTTGCCACTTCACCTGCAGCGGTTCGCCATTGCCCAATGTGGGTGGTGCGAGCACCGTGGCAGTGCCTGCAGTGGCGGTGAGTTCGATGTCTGCACCGAGCTGCGCCGACAGTCGCAGATCGTCGGACAACTGCAGCGACCACGGCCCGGCGTTCCCAGGCAGCGTTGCAGCCGCCGCGAATCGATCGACGGCCACGTTCCATCGCGGTGCGCCGCGGCCTGGCGCCCGCGCAGCTGTCATGCGCGCGTCGAGCTGTGCGCGCGCATCGTTGACCTGCGCCTCGGTGCGGATGTCCACCGTTGCGGACATGGGGTTGCCCTGCGCATTCAGATCGAGCTTGCGCAGGTTCAGCCGCTGGGCCGGTCGCGTGGCGGTGGACGGCATTTCGAAGTCCAGGCCCGCGGAGTGCGCGGTGGCATTCATGTGCAGCCGCGATTGCGCCTGGGACTGGATGCCGGCCAGCCACTGCTGCCAGTTGCCCTGCCAGTCCGCCGCGAAGCGGGCGGCGCCACGCGCGCGGAAGGCGGGAATCCTCGCGCCCATCCACGGTAATCCGCGCAGCCAGTTCGCCAGCGCGTCGGCCGAGGCAAGCTGCAGGTCGATGCGGCCGCCACCGGTCTGCGGCGACATCGTGGCATCCGCAGTAAGGGCAAGACCAGGAGCCGCGCCCTGCAGCCGCGCGGCGAGCGATTCCAGACCAGGCAGGGCGATGTCTATACCGCTGCCATCGACCCGGGCCTGGAAGGCATCCAGATGCACTCGCTCCATGCGAAGCCGCGAGGCAGACCAGCTGCCTCGCGCTTCGACTGCGCTGATCTCCCAGGGGCTGCGGGCTGGCGTACTGCGTGCGGTACGCGAGCTGCCCAGCGATGCGTCGAAGGATATCTCCCGCTGCAGGCTGCCCTTGGCGGCGATGCTGCCGGTCAGCCGCGGCAAGCCATCGGCGGCAAACTTGCGATGCATCTGCCGCAGCGGCAGTGCGCGCAGCTCGGCGCGCAGGTCCAGTGCGCCATCACCTGGGGAGTAGTCTCCCTGCAGCAGCGCGTGTCCATCGCCGACTTGCAGGTCGAACGCAGCGATATGCCAGCCTGCATCCCGCTGACTCAACTCGGCGACCAGACGGTCCACCGGCATGCGGTGGGCATCCAGCGGTCCGGATGCGCGATTGTCGATCTTGCCTGTGACGTTGCGACCCCGCGGGGCGGGCGTGATCGACACCGGGCCCTCAAGCGATGTGCGGGGCAGGGTGGTCAGCAGTTGACGCAGGTCCACCGCCTGCAGATCGAACTGCAGCGTCGCCTGCTGCGCCTGCGGGATGGGCATGCGCCCCTGCAGGTTCACGACGCCCGCTGGTGTGCGACCACCCAGCTCCACGCGGGCGCCGGCAAGGCGTAGCTGCTCCGGCGACAGGTCCGCCTCCGCTCTCAGTTGGCGAAGCGGCAAGCGTCCCTTGTCCCAGGCATCCGGCAGTTCATTCGCGATATCGACGAGTCCGTGCCATGCAGTGCCGCCAGGCAACGGCGTCAGACTGCCCCTGCCGCGCAGTGAAGTGACCGGCGCACGCGCGTGGAAGGTGTGGAGGTCGAGGCGATGCAACTGCAGGTCCACCTGGTGCACGGGCTGATCGCGCCAGGGATGCAGGGTGGCACGGGCCGCCACCTGCGCTGCATCCGGGGTGGCTGCGTCCGCGGCGGCCTGGGCCTCGCGCGCATCCAGTGTCACATCCACCGCGGCGGCATCGCCCCCGGCAAGTCCGCCGCGCGCAGTCATTTTCACCTGCATGGTCTGCGGCGCCTCGGGGACGATGTCTTTCAACGTGGCGTTGAGCCCGGCTGCAACCGCCAGCGTTTCGCCGTTCAACTGCAGCGAGGCCTCGGCGCGGCTCTGCCCATACTGCAGCTCCGTCAGCCGCAGCGAATGTTGCACGCCGTCGTAACGATAGCCGGCCGCAATGTGCTGCAGGACATGCGCCTGATATTCCAGTCGCGCAATCGACAGCGGTGCCGTGATCCGTATCGGCAGCGAGAGATTCGCCGGCATGACGAAGGGCTCGTCCGGCGAATCGGGCTGCGGACTCGACTGCACGCGGACCTTTGCCAGCGACAGGGTCTGGATGGCCAGTTCGCCGCCGAGCAGGCGACCGGGTGTCCATTCGAGCGCGATTCCTTCGATCGTCACCGTCAGCCCCGGCTGGCTCCATTGCAGGCGATCCACATGCCCGCCGCGCAGCAGCGCACCGCTGACTCCGGTTGCGACCAGTTGCTGCTCCTGCGGCAGCCAGCGCTGCACCAGGGCCAGCGCCCGCTGCAATGATCCCTCGCTGCGCGCCCACCAAATCAGCGCCGCCAGCAGCAGCAGCGGTACCAGCAACGCGCCGCCAGCCCACAGCGCAACGCGTTTTGCCCGCCTGTTCATTCGAACTGGAACCCCACGCGCAGATGCACATGCCAGTGCCGGGTTTTCGTGCCATATGCCAGATCGAGCTGCAGCGGACCTACGGGACTCGCCCAGCGCAACCCTGTCCCGATGCCGGGATGGATCACCGCATCGCGGATGTGGTCGGCCGCGGCGCCAGCATCGACGAATATCGTGTGCTCGAAGCTGCGGGAGTCACCGCGCAGCGTGAAGGGATGCTGCCATTCCACGCTGGCCATGCCCATGTACCGGGCGCCATAGATGCTGCCGTCGGGCAGCTGCGTGCCGATGCTCTGGTAACCGTAGCCGCGCACCGTCGTATCGCCACCGGTGAGGAACAGCAATCGTGCGGGAATGTCGGCGCCGTTGTTTGCAATGATCGCGCCCACCTCGGCGCGCGCTGCGATGCGGCTGCGCTTGCCGGCCTGGTTGCGCGACCCGAACGGCAGCAGCTGCAGGGCGCGCGCATTGATGCGCAGGAAGGGATCCCGGTTGGGCGTGACCGTGAGGCCGAGGCCGGCATCGACGCCGAAGCCATGCCCTCGAGTGGGACTGAGGCGATTGTCGAAACGGCGTGCCGTCCACGAATAGTTGGCCATCAGCGAGGAACTGCTGGCAGGGGCTGCGCCGCCCTCGGCATTGCTGGCGTCGTACTGCAGGAAGTAACGCTGCTCGCTGCGCGAACCCAGCCGTGACCGCCCGCCGGTCAGCGACAGGCTGTTGGCCTTGATATCGCCCACATCCGAGCGCTCCAGCGCCAGGCCCGTGTTCCAGGCCCAGCCGGTTTGCCCCGGCATCGCGGTCCAGTTGGTGGACAGTGACTGCGTGTCAGTGCCCACCGCGGCCTTGTTCACCGCGCGCCAGCCCAGCGGCCACATCTGGTTGTGCGTGTGGTCCACCGACAGCCGGGGGCCGGTGTCGGTGCTGTATCCGGCGCCGAAGACCAGTTTCTGCAGCCGGGCTTCGCGCAATTGCGCAATGACCGTGGCCTCGTCCGGCCTGCGCTCGCTGCTGTCGAGCAGCAGGAAGGCCGATTCGAAGTATCCGCTGGCCATCAGCCGTTGCTGCGTGTCCAGCAAGGTGTCCTCGCTGTACACCTGCCCGGTGGGCAATTGGGCAATGTTGCGGATGCCGGCTGCGTCATACCGCTCCACGCCTTCGAGCTTCAATGCGCCAAAGCGATAGGCGGGACCCGCGTCGTAGGTGATCGCGAGTGCGGCGCTGTTGGCCTCGGCATCGATGGTGGCCAGGCTCTCGGCGATGCGCGCCGTGGGATACCGCAGCCGCTGCAGCACCCGCAGTCCCGCCACCTTCGCGTTGCTCCATTGCTCCTGGGTGAAGGTGTCGCCATCCCGCAGCAGCCAGTCGCGTTCGATCTCCTGCCGTTGACCGGCGCCCTGGATGTCGGCTGCCATGGGTGCGGCGAAGCGTATCTCGTGACGCGTGACCTTCGTTTCCGCGCCTGGGTCCACTTCGATGACGATACGGCGCTTGCCCGCGGGCTTGCCGGTGGATTCATCGGCTGTCAGCTTGAACACGGGATTGAAATAGCCCAGCGCGGCGAGCAAGTCGCGCGCATTGGACTCCGCCTCGCCCAGCAGCCGGCGCAGTTCACCCGGTTGCAGGTCGGGGAAGTCCGCGAATCGCTGGATGTCGAGATAGCGCTCGAGATGGCGGGCAACCCGCCGGTTGCTGCTCACCACGTCCACCTTGAACGACGCCTCCGGGGACCCGGCCTCGGCGGCGAAGACCTGCCCGCCGGTCAGCACCAGCGCCGACAACAACGCGGACAACGAAAGGGCGGGTAGGGTCATCGGCCTCATCGGATGCTGTTGCGACACGGTACACAACACTCCGGTGCGATGGAACCCGCGGCGCCGTAGTCCAGCGCCTACAGCAGGCGGGTTTACCGGCTGCTCTTGCCGCGCGTGGCTTCGTCGTAGCGCGCTTGCAGCTCGTCGCGCCGGTCGCCAAGGGCTTTGAGTTCCGCGTTCTTCTGCAGCAGATCGAGCATGTTCTGTCTGAAGGCCGCGTCCTTGTCGACGGTGACAGTGCCGCCATCGCCGGCCGCACCCGCACCCACATTGGGGCCGCCGGAATTCGCCGAGCCCGTGGAGTTGCCCGCGGCCACAGCCGATTGCATGCGCTGGCTCGCCGAGCGGGCGTTGGCCGCGATGAGGTACTTGGGTTCGCACACGCGCACGGCGAAGGAAGTGCCGGTGGGCGTGTCCATCCGGCACACGATGGCGAACTCGGGAGTGGTGTTCAGCTTGTTGTAGAGGGCAATGTAGTCCCGCTCGGCCTTCGCCATTTCGCTGCGCAGCTTGCCGGGGCTGTCTGCGGCTCGCGCGATGCCCATCGACGCCGCGCAGATGATCGCCAGCTTCAGTGCGGGGGAAGTGCGCATCGGCGGACTATACCTGCTGCCTGCGAAGTTTCTCCAGCGCACGCCGTTCGCGCTTGTCCGGCCGGTGATCGGGTTGCGGCCGGGTCAACGCCGCCAGGCGGCGTTGCTCCCGGTATTGCGCGGCCTTCGCAGCGCTTGCGGCCGTTTCGGCATAACAGGCCTGCGCCTCTGGTGCGGAGCCGCGCCGCGCGGGCAGCCGCAGCACCGTGAGTTCGATGGAACGGTCGCCCAGCGTTACCGACAGCTGCTGGCCAATCCGCACCTCATGCGCGGGTTTGACGCGCTCCCCGTCGAGTTTGACCTTGCCGCCGCCGACGGCCTCCGTGGCCAGCGAGCGCGACTTGAACAGGCGCACATGCCATAGCCACTTGTCGATGCGGTGCCGATCGTCACTGGAGGGTGCAGACACCCCGCCAGTCTACTTCAGCGGAAACAGCATCAGGAAAGCCTTGCCATCGGGCATCAGGTCGAACTGCCGTCTGAGGTCGCCCTGCAGAAAACCCGTGATCTGCAGCGGTACGGGTGCGGCGGCTGCCGGTGAATCGGCGCCCGCCGTGAGATCGAGGCGATACATCCTGCCGCCCTGGTCGAAGTAGATGTGGCTGCCGTCCGGTGACCACAGCGGGTGGCGACCGCCTTCGCGCGTGAGCTGGAAGCGCTTGCCGGTCTGGGGCAGGGGCTCGGCCCAAACCTCTTGCCGGCCTGTCTCGTTGGAGGAATAGGCGATCCACCGACCGTCGGGCGAAATGCTGCTGCTGTGCTGGTCCGAGCCTTCGATGTCCACCAGCCGCGTCACCTTGCGGGTGGCGAGGTCGAGCAGCGAAATGCCGTAGTCGTGATCGCCCTTGCGCGTGATGAAGACCAGTCGACCGCCCTTGTACCAGCCCTCGGGGGCGCGGCCCTCGACGAGGAATGAGGGCTGGATGTAGCCATCGGCGCGTTGCGTGAACAGCACGTCGGCGCCATTGCCCTGCGCCAGGAACACGATGAAATCGCCCTCCGGCGACCATACCGGCGCGATGTTGCGCGTGGAGGTGAGCGTGTACTGCAGCGGGCGGCGCTTGTCGGGTGCATCCAGGGGCGCCACATACAGGCGCATGTTCGCCGGCTGTCCGGCCGGCGCGCCGCCTTCGGCCAGTTCGAAGGCCACCTGCCGTCCGTCGGGCGACACGCGCGGCGCGAAGATCGAAGACGGCAGTTTGCCCAGCACGGTCTTCTGCCCCTGTTCGGTGACCAGCGCCAGCTCATAGGCGGCGGGAGCCGGCGGCGGAGTCGGAGCGGGCGCAGGCGCAGATGCGGGCGCGGGTGCTTCTGCAGCCTGGCAGATGCCGGCAATCGCCAGGGCAGCCAACAAGCGGAGTCTCGGCATGTGCAACTCCTTCTGTGTTCTTGTTCCGCAATCGTAACGCCAATTGCGGTTACGCTTCACGACGCATGAAAGCCGCCGGATTCAGCCAGACAGACCTCGCTGTACTCAGATCCCGCATCCAGTCGGCCGATGGCCTTGCCGCCTTCGATCGACTGGTCGACTGGGGTGTGGCGAGCACCAGTCTGGAATGCACGCCTGGAAATCCCTCCAGGGGTCGCGATTTTCGCTTTGTTTCAATCGATCCGCGCGGCCGGCCGTTTGTCTTCACGGTGAGCAGGGCACATGTGCTGTTCAGCGTGCGGCCATTGGGTGTCCGCACGCTGCATCTCACGAAAGCCCTGCTCGCGCGACGCATCGAGGTGGTGCGCCAACGCGCCGCGGGTGAACTGCAGATCGTGGTGCGCAATCGCCGCGAGGCCGATGCCGTGGTGGAACAGTTGCTGTCGCGCTGGCCGGCGCCGGCGGCGCCCCGCGACACAGGCGCGCTGGCCGACGCCCGCAACGGTCTCGGGCTCTTCCGCGCCGGAGTGGAGCAGGTGGAGGGCGCATGCCGTGCCACAGGCGTGATGGACCGGCGGCATCTGCGTGCCGTCCACATCAAGCCCTGGGCAGCCTGCGACGACGCGGGCAGACTGGATGGCAACAACGGCCTGTTGCTGTCGCCGCATGTGGCGCATCTGTTTGAACGCGGCTATGTCTCGTTCGCGGATGACGGCCGCATGCTGGTGGCGCGCCAGCTCAACAGCACGGTGTTGAAGCGCTGGTCGCTGCCCGCGGCGGTGTCCGCACGTCCCTTCAGCGCGAAGCAGAAGCCCTACCTGGCATGGCATCGCGAGCATGTCTTCGAAAAGGCCGAGGCGGGGCGTCGCCGCAGGGACTGAGGTGCGGCGCGCGGCATCGGTCCGGGGTGGCCCTCAGGCGGTGGCTTCCTCCAATGAGTGCGCGTAGTTGGCGTACTTCATGTCGATGCCGCAGATGTGCGCCTTGAGCCACATGTGCAGGAACTGGAACAGCGCCTCGGTGAACACCTTGTTCTGCTTGAAGCCGCGCGCATGTTCGTTGAGCTTGTCCATCAGGCTCTTGTGCACGGCGCGGTGCACAGCCAGGTTCGGGTAGCCAATGCTTTCCATGTAGGCTTCCTCATGCTGGAAATGCTTCTGCGTGCAATCGGCCAGCGCGGCAAAGGCCTTGCCCTGATCGAACGCCGGGGCGCGGTCCAGGTACAGCCGCTGCAGCCGGTTCATGAGCTCGACCAGGCGGCGATGTTCAGCGTCCATGGGTTCAACGTGAAGGGAGAACTTGGCGGGGTCCCAGACGAATTCCGAACACATGGGGTATTCCACAGGATGATTGACCTGTTGCCTGTAACGGCGAAAGGCAGGGCATCTGAGGTCGGAGAAACCCTGATTGCTTACGCCCCTGCCGCGGCGACCACCATGGTGCTGCGGCGCAGTAGCGCATTACGCGCCGCCCATTGTTCGGGAACGCTCAAGTCTGCAAGGAACCTGATCTCTCCGGCCGCCTGCAGGCCGATGGGCACCCCATCGCGCAGCACCAGTCGATTGCCCGCCAGCGCTGCCAGCCTTTCCCCCGGGGTGACGATGCCCACAAGGTTCAGTGGATCCGCGGCGCTGAGCGAAATCAGGGTGCCATCCACCGGCTTCTGTCGCATGGTGCGCATGGCGGGCACGGCATCGGGCAGCGCGTATTGCTCGCCGGTGACCCCGGCGACAAACCTTCCACCGCGGACATGACCCTGGCTCTCCAGCCTGCGCAGCACGCGCAGCAGCGCATGCCAGGGCGGCAGCCACTGCGCTTCGCGGGTGAGCATGCGCCGGAATATGACGCCATAGCGTTGCAGCAGCCGCCAGGCAATCTGCTCCACCAGTTCCGGATCGGCAGCCGGATCAGCAGCCGGATCAGGCGCAGCACCGCGTGCCGCGGCATTGTCACCGGTCAGGCTCCAGCGTCCGGCCTCCTGCAGGCCGAACAGCGCGATGCGCCTGCCACGATTGGCCAGCCGGCGCCTGGTCTCCAGCGGCAGCAGCAGCGCGCGCAGGCCGCCAAAGCTGTCGGCACTCACCAGTCCGGCGGCAACCAGTTCGCCCAGTGCGCTTTCCGCCTGCGCCTGCAGCAGGCCGGCGCCGCGCAGCAGTTCATCGAAGAACGAGGCGCCACGCGCCGCCAGCAGATCGGCGATCGCCTGTGCCGACGAGGACAGCGTGACCTGCCTGCGTTGCCGCTGCGAAAAGCCGCGCCACAACGCAAAGTGCGCGCGCGGCAGCAGTGAAATGGGCGTGGACCTGACCGGGCCGGCCACACTGCCGCCCGGCGGATCGAGCCTGGCCCACAGCACGCGACCCGACAGGCACAGCGTGTCGAGCCAGGAAGGTTCGTAGTGCGCAAGCCGCGCCGGCAGCACGTCGCGCTCCCAGGCAATGGCCGGTATCTCGAATCCCTCGAGTTGCTCCAGCGTCGCCGCGAGGCTTTCGGGCCCTTCGCCCCGGGGCTCGCGGGTGATGCCCTGCCATTCCAGCAGGAAGCGCATGAAGTCCGCACCGGCCAGCGGCTCGATCTGCGCGCGCAGCGTGCGCAGGGTGTAGCGGCTGATGCGCGCCAGCAGGCGACGCTCGCACCATTCGGGTTCCGATGCATCGGCCGTGGCACGCGCGTCGGTGGCCACCTCGCGGTTGCTGAACTGGCCGCGCATCACGAAGCCTTCGCCTTCCAGCGACATGAGCGCCGCGATGGCGCTGCCATCCGGCAGCGCCAGCAGCGCATCCAGCGAAGTGGCGGTAACCGGACCCGTGGCCTGCATGCGTCCGCGCAGCAGTTCGCGCACCGCATCGGCGCGCTCGAACTGCCGATCTGCATAAGGCGCAGGGGCCGTGATCGGCGGATCGCCCGCATCGGGATGCACGGCGCGCACCAGCGGCAATTGTTCCGCCGCCACCCAGAACCGGCGCCCGCCCACGTGCAGCACGGTGGCCCGAAGCGCCACGCACAGTGCATCGAACAGCGGCTGCCACGAGGGCCGCGACACTTCGCCCAGTCCCTGGCCTTCGGATTCGGGCAGCGCGCCCAGCAGCATCAGTGCATCGTGCAGTTCATCTGCGGTTTCAGGTTCGGGCCAGGCTTCCTCGCGAAGCTGCGCGATGGCCACGGGATCGAGCCGGCCGAATTCCGCCGCGCTCTGCGGATCGAGCCAGCGCCGCGCGGCCACGGCCTGCGTGCGTCGTTCTTCGAGCGGCGCGTCGTCGAGGAAGGCATAGGGGCGGGCCGTGAGGATTTCCATCGACAGCATCGACGGATGCGGCAGGTCGCGCGCGAGCACGGCGATCTGGCCGCCCTCGATCCGCCGCAGCAGCGTGATGAGCCCTTCGATGTCCATGGCTTCGTGCAGGCAGTCGTGCAGCGTCTGCCGTACCAGCGGATGGTCGGGGATCTGGCGCGGACCCTGGATGTTCTCGAGGCAGGCGAGCTGGTCCGGAAACAACACCGACACCAGGTCTTCCGCAGCCATGCGCAGCAGCGCGGGCGGCGTCTTCTTGCCGCCGCGCGAGGTGCGCACCGCCAGCGAGATGGTGGCATTCCAGCGCCAACGCGCCTGGAACAGAGGTGAATCGAGCACCGCCTGCGTGAGTACGGACTCCACCGTATTGCTGTGCAGGTACTTCACCACCTCATCGAGGTCGAAGCTGTGAGTCTCTCCCAGCGACAGGATGATGGCGTCTTCGGTGGCCGCGGCCTGCAGCTCGAAGTTGAAGGTCTGGCAGAAGCGCTTGCGCAGCGCGAGGCCGAAGGCCCGGTTCACCCGCGCGCCATAGGGCGCGTGAATGATGAGCTGCATGCCGCCGGCCTCGTCGAAGAAACGCTCGACGACGATCAGCTCGCGTGTGGGCAACCGGCCCAACGTGGCCTTGGCGGCAGCCAGGTATTCCACCAGCTGCTGCGCCGCCACGCCGCCGATTTGGTGCCCATCGCGCAGCGCCTGCATGGCCCGCTCCAGTGTCTGCGGCGCCATGTCGGGCAGCAGGGCGTCCACTTCGGCACGCAGCCGCGACACCGCTGTGGACAGCTCATCGGTGCGTGCCGGTGCCTCGCCCAGCCAGAAGGGGATGGTGGGGGCCTGGCCCGCGGCATCCTCCACGCGCACCTTGCCGGCTTCCACGCGCAGGATCCGGTACGAAGCGTTGCCGAGCTGGAACACATCGCCGGCCAGGCTCTCGATGGCGAAGTCCTCGTTCAGCGTCCCCACCATGATGCCCTGCGGCTCCATCACCACCTGGTAGTCGGCGTTCTGCGGAATGGCGCCGCCGCAGGTGATGGCCGTGAGGCGCGCGCCGCGCCGCGCGCGCAGCCGTGCGTTCACCGCATCGCGATGCAGGTAGGCGCTTTGCCGGCCGCGCCGTGTGGAGATGCCATCCGACAACATGGCGACGATTTCATCGAAGGCGCCGCGTTCGAGGTTGCGGTAGGGCCAGGCGCGGCGAACCAGCGCATACAGCTCATCCTCGCCGCGCTCGCCGCTGGCCACCTCGGCCACGAGCTGCTGCGAAAGCACGTCGAGCGGTGCGACCGGAATGTGCAGCCGGTCGAGTTCGCCGGCGCGCACGGCATCGAGCAGCGCCGCGCACTCCACCAGTTCATCGCGCGACAGCGGGAACAGCCGGCCCCTGGGCACGCCGCCCACAGCGTGGTTGGCGCGGCCTACACGCTGCAGGAACGTGGAGATGGCGCGCGGCGTGCCGAGCTGGCAGACCAGTTCCACGTCGCCGATGTCGATACCCAGTTCCAGCGAGGCGGTGGCCACCATGACCTTGAGTTTGCCGGCTTTCAGCCGCTGCTCGGCATCGAAGCGCTGCTCCTTCGCCAGACTGCCGTGGTGGGCCGCGATGTTGTCGGCGCCGATGCGCTCGGACAGGTGGCGCGTGACACGCTCCACCATGCGGCGGGTGTTGGCGAAGATCAGCGTGGTGTGGTGTTCGTCGATGAGCTTCGCGATGCGGTCGTACAGCGTGTTCCACACCTCGGTGGACATCACGGCCTCGAGCGGGGAATCCGGCAGCACCAGCGCAAGGTCGCGATGCCGCACATGGCCGGCATCGACGATGTCGCAGTCGCCGCCCTCGGTGCCCACCAGGAACCGCGCCACTTCGTCGATGGGCTTTTGCGTGGCGGAAAGACCCACGCGCTGCAATCGCCGGCCGCACAGGTCGGCCAGCCGCTCCAGCGACAGCGCCAGATGGGCGCCGCGCTTGGTGGCGGCCACGGCGTGGATTTCATCCACGATCACGGTGCGGGTCGTCGCCAGCATGCGGCGGCCCGAATCGCTGGTCAGCAGCAGGTACAGCGATTCCGGCGTGGTCACCAGGATGTGCGGCGGTCGCTTCAGCATCGCCGCGCGCTCCGCCTGCGGCGTGTCGCCGGTACGCACCTGGCTGCGGATTTCCGGGGCGGGCAGGCCGAGGTTCTGCAACTCGGCCAGGCAGCCCGCCAGTGGCTGTTCGAGATTGCGGCTGATGTCGTTCGACAGCGCCTTCAGCGGCGAGACATACACCACCTGCACCTGATCCGGCAGTGCTCCCGCTGCTGCCTGGCGCACCAGCGCGTCGATGGCGGCCAGGAACGAGGCCAGAGTCTTGCCCGAACCCGTGGGCGCGGCGATCAGCGTGTGGCGTCCCTGGGCGATCGCCGGCCACGCCGCCACCTGCGCCGTCGTCGGCGCGCCGAAGGCGCCGGCGAACCAGCGCGCGACGGCAGGGTGGAAGTTCTCCAGCGCCATCGCGATCAGGGGGCCCGCATCAGCACCGCATCGATGTCGCGCGCCTCGTGGCGCTCGGCGAGCTGTTCATGCGCTTCGCCGAAGGAGCGGTTGACGATCCGGCCGCGCTTCACGGCCGGACGCGCCGCGATCGCATCGGCCCAGCGCCGCACATGTCCGTATTCCTCCACCTGCAGGAACTCGGCCGCGCCATACACCTTGCCCAGCGCCAGCAGGCCATACCAGGGCCAGGCGGCGATGTCGGCAATGGTGTATTCCTGCCCGGCAAGATAGGTGTTGGCGGCAAGGTGGCGGTTCAGCACGTCCAGCTGCCGCTTGGTCTCCATCGCGAAGCGGTTGATGGCATATTCGATCTTCACGGGCGCATAGACATAGAAGTGCCCGAAGCCGCCACCCACATACGGCGCGCTGCCCACCTGCCAGAACAGCCACGACAGGCATTCGGCGCGCCGCGCCGGATCGCGCGGCAGGAAGGCGCCGAATTTTTCGGCCAGGTGCAGCAGGATGGCGCCGGATTCGAATACGCGGACGGGGGCGGCGCCGCTGCGATCCATCAGCGCGGGGATCTTGGAGTTCGGGTTCACGTCGACGAAACCGCTGCTGAACTGCTCGCCATCGTTGATCTTGATCAGCCAGGCGTCGTACTCCGCGCCCTTGTGCCCGGCGGCCAGCAGCTCTTCGAACAGGATGGTGACCTTCTGCCCATTGGGTGTGCCAAGCGAATAGAGCTGGAAGGGATGCCGACCCACAGGCAGTGTCTTGTCGTGCGTCGGGCCTGCCACGGGCCGGTTGATGTTGGCGAAGGAGCCGCCGCTGGGCTGCTCCCATTTCCAGACTTTCGGGGGCAGATATCCTGTGGCTGCATCGTCGGCCATGATGTTCTCCTCGGGGAATGCCCGGAAGTGTGGCCTGTTTCAGGCCGGCGCGCTAACCCGGACCCGCATCAGGCTGAAGGTCGCCGCCACTGCGGCGGCCGCTGCTGCCGCGCGCAGCAACAACGGGCTGGAACCCACGCCCAGCCAGTGGAAGGCGGCGGCGACGGCTGCCGCGCCCGTGGTCTGCCCCAGCAGGCGCGCCGTGGCCAGCATGCCGCCGGCTGCGCCGGAGCGATGACGGGGCGCCGTCAGCAGGATGGTCTTGTTGTTGGGTGACTGGAAGAAGCCGAAGCCGGCCCCGCACAGCGCCATGCGCCACACGATGTCGGCGGTGCCCATCGCGGGTTTCAGGAATGACAACGCGACCAGGCCCATGGAAAACAGGAACAGACCGATGCCGCCCAGCACGCCGGCGTGATGGCGCTCGGCCAGCCGGCCCGCGAGCGGCGCGGTGACGCCCACGGCCAGCGGCCACAAGGTGAGCAGCAGGCCGCTTTCAGCCACCGAGCGTCCCATCACGTTCTGCAACATGAAGGGCAGGCAGACCAGCGCGCACATCTGCGCGGCGAAGGTGGTCACGGAGCTGGCCATCGACAGCGCCAGCAACGGAATGCGCAGCAGGTCCAGCGGCAGCAGTGGCGCTTCGCGGTGGCGCTCGCGCCGCACCAGCAGCACACCGGCCACCAGCGCCACGGTCAGCAGCGGCGCGCCGGTGGCGATCTCGCCGCGCGCCAGCGTCTCACCGCTATACACCAGCGTGCCCAGCGTCAAGGCGCTGAGCAGCGCCGAGGGATAGTCGGGTTGGCGGCCATGGCCCTGGACCACGGGCAGGGCCCGCCTGCCGATGATGAGCGAGGCCAGGCCGATGGGCAGGTTGATGAGGAACAGCCAGGGCCAGGCGCCCGCGCTGAGTATCAGCGCGGCAATGCTCGGTCCGGCGGCGGCCGACAGCGACAGCACCAGTGCGTTGTAGCCGATGCCCCGGCCCAGCGTTGCCTGCGGATAGGTGGCCCGCACCAGCGCGGCATTCATGCTCATGATGGCGGCAGCGCCAATGCCCTGGAACATGCGCGCCGCGATCAGCATGGCGAGGCTGCCCGACGCCGCGCATGCGGCCGAACCGAGGATGAATATGGCCAGTCCCGGCAGGTAGACGCGGCGGTAGCCGATGCGATCGCCCAGCGCCGACAGCGGCAGCAGCAGCGCCGTGATCGCGAGCTGGTAGGCATTGATGACCCAGATCGAGATCGCCGCGGGGGCCTTCAGCTCGGCGGCGATGGTGGGCAGCGCGATATTCGCGATGGAGCTGTCGAGCACCGCCATCGAGATGGCGAGCCAGATGGCGAGCACCGACCAGTAGCGGCGCGGTGTGGGCAGTCCATCATGCATGCGCTGACCGGGATTTTCCTGCGGCGGCCAACCGCTTTGCGTATTGTGTCACGGGCCGGCGACTATACGCGCGAATTCCAACCGCCGGTCATCGGTCTGCGCCAATGCTGCATCCGATGCATGGCCCGCCAGCGTATCGGTATATGCCGCCCCGGGTGCGCGCGGCCGTGGAACGAACACGCTGCAAGGGATGTCAGAGTTGCACCGACGGGGGAGTGGGTCTTGCCAGATCGCTTGATTCTGCGAATTTGCCGCACGGCGATGGCGTGCCTGCTGCTGGCTTGCGCGGCCCCTTGGGCTTCGGCCGAGGAGGCCCCGACCGAGCAGGAACTGGCTTCCGGCATCGTTCCGCAAATCGAAAACGGCAAGCGCATCTACACCGTCGGCCAGTTCACGCGTTTCTCGCCGCAGACCGCGGCCGATGTGGTGGCGCAGATACCCGGATTCACGGTCACGAATGTCAGCAATGATCGCGGTCTGGGCGAAGCCTCCCAGAACGTGCTCATCAATGGGCAACGGATCACGGGCAAGGGCAACGACGCCAACACGGTGCTTCGACGCATTCCTGCCAATACCATCACTCGCCTGGAGATCATCGACGGGGCGATGCTGAACATCAGCGGCCTGTCGGGTCATGTGCTCAACGTCATCACCGAGCAGAAGGGCGTACAGGGCAATTTCACCTGGCGTCCGCGCATCCGCGAGCGGGTGCCCGCGCACTGGTATCCGGGGGATGTCAGCATCGCGGGCAGCAGCGGCCTCGGCGATTTCTCCCTCGGGTTGCGCTGGGATGGCTTTCGCGGCGGCGGCTGGGGCGAGGAACTCGAGACGCACCCCGGCACCGGCGTGAGCTACATCCGCCACTATCCGGCGCCGCGCTTCGCCAACGACATTCCGAAGCTCTCCGGCACTTTCAACCGCAAGACCGATGGCGGCGCCATCTGGAACCTCAACGGCAGCATCGAGCGCAGCCACTTCCGGCGCCGCATCGACATCTTCTACCAGGTGCCCGGGCAGCCGGGCACCACCGAGAACAATCGCGGCGACGAGAAGCGCTGGCGCACCGAACTGGGCGCCGACTACGAATTCGCACTCGGGGCGGGGAGGCTGAAGCTGATCGGCTTCTTCACGCAGCGTCCGGCCGAAATCCTCAACGAGCAGATCGTACTGGTTGACGGCGCGGCCGCGCCCACCGGGTCGCGCTTCTCCCGCGATTCCACCGAGGGCGAGCTGGTGCTGCGCAGCGAGTACCGCTGGCAGGCGCTGGGCGGAGACTGGACGGCTTCCGGCGAGGCGGCCTACAACTTCGTGGATGCCACCGGCGCACTGCATGCGCTGGATGCCAACGGCATCATGCAGCCGGTGGACCTGCCGGGAGCCTCCTCCCGCGTCGAGGAAAAGCGCGGTCAGGGCATCCTGAGCTTCAGTCGTCCGCTGCGGCATGGACTGTCGCTGCAGCTCAGCGGCGGCTACGAATACAGCCAACTCGGCCAGGACGGTGGCACCGGTCTTACCCGCAGCTTCTGGCGTCCCAAGGGTGCGGTGTCGCTGGCCTGGAATCCCGCATCGCGATGGGAGATGAATCTCAGGCTGCAGCGCAAGGTGGGTCAACTCAACTTCTTCGACTTCCTCGCGTCGGTGGACGTGATCAACAACAACGCCAACGGCAGCAACCCCGAGCTGGTGCCGCCGCAGAGCTGGGTGCTGCAGCTCGAGACCATCCGCAACCTGGGCGGCAAGGGCAAGATCCGTCTCAACATCGAGGCCGAGCAGGTGAGCGATCTGGTCACGCAGGTGCCGATCAGCGCCACGGCCGAAGCTCCGGGCAACCTCGACAAGGCGCGGCGCTTGCAGGTGACGCTCGACTCCAGTCTGCTGCTCGATTCGATCGGCATTCCCGGCGGCAAGATCAACAACCAGTTCGTGCTGCGCGATACACGGCTGCGCGACCCGGTGCTGCGCACGCACCGGCCCTGGAACGGCAACCGCACTTACTGGAACATCGATTTCCGCCAGGACGTTCCCGACTCGAAGTGGGCCTGGGGGATCTTCACGGAGCTGCCGAGCGCGAACCTGTTCTATCGGCTCGACTACCAGGAGCGCTTCAGCAATTCACAGCCCTTCGGTTCGATCTTTCTGGAGCACAAGGATGTCTGGGGCCTGAAGGTCCGCGGTTCCGTGGGCAACATGTGGAACAGCAAGGATCACACGCAGTCGGTGAAGTATGTGGCGCGGCGCGATGGCCCGGTGGACTACACCCGCGACGAGTACATCACCTGGCATCCCTTCCTGCAGCTGCAGGTGAGCGGCACGTTCTGATCCCCTTCGGGGCTATCCCGGTGGCAGCGCCGTGCGCCGCAGGAATTTCCACGCACCGTTCTCGCGCACCAGTTCATCCTCGTAGCGGCCGGCCACTGCCGCCTCCGGCACGCTGCCATTCAACTTGTAGAAGATGAAGGTGGAACGCGCCGTGGCGCGGTTGCCCTGCACGTCGATGATGAAATTGGACATCACGTGGAAGTTGCGGCCCTTCGGAATGTCTGCTGCCGCGTCGGCGAAGATCTTCTCCATGGCGGCCTGTATGGCCGCAGGGCCCTTGTAGCTGCCCAGTGCGCCCTTCCATTCGCCTTCGCGCGCGAACAGCGCCGCGTAGGCGGCGAAGTCCCGCGCGTCGAGCGTGCGCCCGTATTCCTTCAACACGCGTTCGATGGCCATCTGGTCTTCGACCAGCCGCAGCCGGGTTTCCAGGCTGGCGCCGCGATCCTTCGGGTCGCTGGTTCCGCCGAACAGCGCGGGAGTTGCGCCAAGCAGTGCGAAAAACACCACGAGATTTTTCATCGTCTCCATCCGGCGACTGTCTGCAATTGCCAACATACCACGAGTTCGCATCGGCAATTCCCTACACCGCGCGAGGCCGACGTCGGGGAGCAAGCATCGCGTTTGGCCTACGGATGCGGATCGGCCGATCGCGCAACCTTGTGCCCAACGATCGATAGTCGATCGGTGGAGGAAGTGATCATGAAATCGAATCTCGCAATCGGAACCGCCGTCCTGGCCGCGCTGGCCATGGGCGTCGCCACTGCCCAGGATGCCCAGAACTCGTCGAAGTCGAACGTGACGTTCTCGTCGGTGGACACCAACAAGGACGGCCACATCTCGAAGGACGAAGTGCGCTACATGGAAGACCTGAACGGTTCCTTCGCCAAGCTGGATACCAATGGCGACGGCATGCTGAGCCAGGCCGAGTTCGGCAAGTACACCGCCTCGGGCGCCAGTTCGCAGAGCTCGTCCAGCTCCTCGAGCGCGTCGCCGAGCTCCAGCACGCCATCGAGCAGCTCGACCAGCACCGACAGGTCGAAGCCGGACTCGACCCGCTGAGCGTTTGAGCCCGCTGAGCGGTTGAGGGAATGCCGCCCGCAAGGGCGGCATTTCTCATGAGCGTGTGTAGCCGCCCGCACTCGCCGCGGCAATCCGGCCGAAGCGTCCGCTGTTGAAGTCGTCGATGGCTTCGCGAATCTGCGCTTCGGAGTTCATCACGAAGGGCCCGTATCCCACGATGGGTTCATCGATGGGCTCGCCGGCAAGCCAGACCAGCGTGGCATCGGTCTGCGCCTGCATGCGCACGTCGCCGCCACTGCGATCCAGCACCACGAGTTGTCCCTCGCCGGCGCTGGCGTCGCCGATCTTCACGGTGCCACGCAGCACCACAATCGCCAGCGTATGGCCTGCGCGGGCGCTGAATACGGCGTCGCGGCCGGCGAGCAGCCGTATATCCCAGACATCCATCGGCGTGAACGTGACCGCGGCGCCGCGACGCCCGGCGAATTCCCCCGCGATCACGCGCACGCGACCGGCGCCATCGGGCAGCTCGATGGTGGGAATCTGCGCATCCAGCAGCGTCTGGTAGCGCGGCTGCGTCATCTTGTCGCGGGCAGGCAGATTCACCCAGAGCTGCACCATTTCGATGGTGCCGCCGCGCCGCGTGAAGTCGCGTGAGTGGAATTCCTCATGGACGATGCCGCCGCCCGCAGTCATCCATTGCACGTCGCCCGGTCCAATCCGGCCGCCGGCGCCGGTGGAGTCCTGATGTTCCACCTCGCCCTGGTACACGATGGTGACGGTCTCGAAGCCGCGATGCGGGTGTTGACCCACGCCGCGTGGACGCGGCGCCGGGTCGAAGTGCGTGGGCGCCGCATGGTCCAGCAGCAGGAAGGGGCTGAGCTCCCGACCCAGACCGTCATAGCCGAACAGCGAGCGCACCGGGAAACCGTCGCCCACCCAGTGCGGGCGGGGTGCGGCATGCACGCCGAGTACCTTTGCCATGGGTCAACCGGCGAGGAAGGGCAGCAGTTCGCCCAGCACGCCGGTGGGGTTGGCTTCCTGCAGATTGTGGCCGCCGGTCAGCGGCGCGCCCGTGACCTTGGTGCCGTAGGTGTCCCTCCAGATGCCCAGCACGTCATACATGCGCCCCATCGCGCCGTCGCTGGCCCACAGCACGTGCAACGGGCAGGTGACCTTGCGGCCGGCCTTGATGTCGGCCTCGTCGTACTCCATGTCGATGCCGGCGGAGGCGCGGTAGTCCTCGCACATGCCGTGGATGGCGGCCGGATCGCGGTACACGCGCGCGTATTCCTCGCGCAGTTCGGGCAGCCCGCCGCGGCTGAACGTGCCGGCCTGCACTTCGCGGTTGAGGATGTCCTCGGGATAGGGCGCGGGGCGCAGGTAGAGGAACCAGTGGAAGTAGGCGTCGACGAATGCCTTGGTGACATGCGTGTAGAGATAGTGCGTGGGCACGATGTCGAGCACCGCGGCGCGGGTGACGGCGGCGGGATGGTCGAGCGCCAGCCGATGCGCCACGCGACCGCCGCGATCATGGCCGACCACGGCGAAGCGGTCGAAGCCATAGTGCTTCATCAGCTCGATCTGGTCCTGCGCCATCGCGCGCTTGGAATAGTTGATGTGCTTGTCGCCGTCCGCAGGCTTGCTGCTGTCGCCATAGCCGCGCAGGTCGGCGGCCACGACGGTGTACTTCTTCGCCAGTTCCGGCACCACACGGAACCACGACAGATGCGTGAGCGGCGCGCCGTGGATGAGCAGCAGCGGGGGCCCGCTGCCGCCGATCACCGCATGCAGCTCCGCGCCGCTGGTCTTCACCCTTTCCACCTTGAAACCGGGCAGCAGGCGCGCATCGGCCGCCCGGGCATCGGCAACGGCGTCGGCAGCCCGGGCCGGTCGCGAGGCGGGCAGCAGGCTGCTGGCGGCCAGGGCCGCGCCGGCGGCAAGCAGTTGGCGTCTTTGCAGGGCGAAAAAGAAAGTACGCACGGGTTCCCCCTGGTGGTGGCAAGTGATTTGCAGCCATGCTAAACCTGCCGCCGACAGAAGCAAGGTCGCAATTGATGACCACGGGCAACGCGCTCCATCGCCGCAACACGGCACTGTCGGGGGGGGACCGGTTCACCGCACATCGCGTCGTGGTGCTGATGGCGGCTGCGCTGTGGGTGGCCCCGCTGCTCGCAGGCGTCACCGATCCCAACGCGCGTGGCGACTTCGGCACGCCGCCGCTGCATTGGCGCGTGGATGCCGACGATCTGCAGGGAGCGCAGAAACTGCTGCAGGCCGGTGCCGATGCCAATGCCCTGACCGAACGCGGCATCAGTCCCCTGAGCCTTGCGATTGCCAATGGCAATGCACCCATGGTGGAGCTGTTGCTGAAGCACGGCGCGAAGGCCGGCCAGAGCGAACCCACCGGCGAAACGCTGCTGATGATGGCCGCGCAGGTGGGCGAGCCTGCGGTGGTCAAACTGCTGCTCGACCACGGCGCGCAGGTGAATGCACGCGATCCGCAGTACGGCCAGACTGCGCTGATGTTCGCCTCGAGGGCGGGTCAGGTCGCCGTCGCCAGGCTGCTGATCGCCCGCGGCGCCCAGCTCGACCTGGCCACCAAGCCTGGCGATCCGCCGGCCTGGGTAAAACCCAATTCCCAGCCCGGTTTCGGCTTTGGCATCGGCATCATCCGCGGGGGGACGCCAGCGGACCGCGGCCGTCGCGATCCGGCCGCCGGCGGCATGACGGCCATCCACTATGCGGCCCGTCAGGGGCATGCCGATGTGGTCGAGTTGCTGGTGAAGGCGGGCGCGGCCGTCAATCCACGCGAGGCCAATGACATCACGCCACTGCTGATGGCCATCTCCAACAACAACATGCAGGCCGCCCGCTACCTGCTGGCGCACGGCGGGGACGTGAACGCCGCCGACTGGTACGGTCGCAGCCCGCTGTGGGAGGCGGTGAACGTCCGCAATCTCTACGTCCACAACGCCACCTTCAAGAACAACATCGATCGGGCGCCCGTGCTCGACATGATCAAGGCGCTGCTCGACGCGGGCGCCGATGTGAATGCGCGCACGCGGGAGACTCCGCCGTTCCGCAATCATCTGCTGGAGATCACCGGCTCGCTGGAATGGGTGGACTTCACGGGGCAAACGCCTTTCCTCACCGCCGCGCTGGCTGGCGACGTCACGGTGATGAAGCTGCTGCTGGCCAGGGGTGCGGACCCGAAGATCGGCACTTTCCAGGGTACCTCGGCGCTGATGGCTGCGGCCGGCGTGAACTGGGTGGTGGCGCAGACCTACACCGAGGGCCCCGCGCAGTTGCTCGAGGCAGTGAAGCTCTGCCATTCGCTGGGCATGGACGTGAACCAGGCCAATTCCATGGGCATCACGGCGCTGCATGGCGCGGCCAACCGCGGCTCCGACGACATCATCCGCTTCCTGGTCGACAAGGGCGCCGACCTCACCGCGCAGGATCACGAGCACCGCTCGGCGCTCGACTGGGCCAAGGGGGTTTTCCTGGCCACGCATCCGGCGGAGCCCAAACCTTCTTCCATCGCACTGATCACCTCGCTGCTGAAGGCGCAGGGCAGGGAGGTTCGCTGATGCGCTTGTCCGTGTTGCGCTGTGTGACCGCCTGCGTGGTGCTGCTGCCGGCTGCAGCCGGCGCGCAGGAACTGCAAGCCATGACCCAGAAATACTGCACCTCCTGCCACAACCCCGAGGACTGGGCTGGCGGGCTCGACCTCGATTCCATCGATCATGGGCACGTGGCCAACGACCCCGAGACTTGGGAGAAGGTGGTGGTGAAGCTGCGTGCGGGAATGATGCCGCCGCCGGGCAAGCCCCGTCCGCCGCGCCAGCAGGTGGAAGCCCTGGCCAGCATGCTCGAGGCCAGCCTGGATGCATCGCCCCGTGCCGGCGCGCCGGTTCCCGCGCTGCACCGCCTGAACCGCAACGAGTACGCCAATGCCATCCGCGACCTGTTCGGCATGCAGGTGGATGTGTCGTCGATGCTGCCGCCGGATGACGCCAGCAACGGCTTCGACAACATGGCCGCGGGTCTTTCCATTTCACCTGCGCTGATTCAGGGTTACACCTCGGCGGCGATGAAGCTCAGCCGCTCGGCGGTGGGCGACATGACAGCCACCGAAACCACGCGCGTGTACCAGGCGCCGGCCACGCTGGCACAGGATCAGCATCTGGAGGGACTGCCGCTGGGTTCGCGCGGCGGCATGCGCGTGGTGCACAACTTCCCGCTCGATGCGGAATACCATTTCAGTGTCCGCGGCGGATTCTCGCTCGACCGCAATCCCAATGTGCGCGTGGACGTTGCGCTCGATGGCGTGCGCGTGGAGCCGAAGAGCTTGCGCGACTTCCGACTGCCGGTGAAGGCCGGACCGCACGTGCTCACTGCGGCGCTTTTCGACCTGCGTCGCCCCACCGGCGTGAACAACATCTACTCCGTCTACAAGGTGGAGGGCCTGATCGACACGGTGGAGATCACGGGCCCCTTCAATGCCACCGGCGCCGGCGATACCGAGAGCCGGCGTCGCATCTTCACTTGCCGGCCCGAGCAGCAGTCGCAGGCGCAAGCCTGCGCGCAGCGCATTCTCACCGACCTTGCCAGCCGCGCCTTCCGCGCCCCGCAACGCGGGGCAGACATCACCGCCATCATGTCGTTCTATGATCGCGGCTTCGAGGCTGGCGGCTTCGAACGCGGCATCGAACAGGCCCTGTCGCGCATCCTCGTCGATCCGCGATTCCTGTTCCGCATGGAAGGCGAGGGCGGCGACCTGGAACTGGCCTCGCGCCTGTCGTTCTTCCTGTGGAGCAGCATTCCCGACCAGGAACTGCTCGGTCGCGCGGTGGCGGGCACGCTGCATCGACCCGAAGTGCTCGCCGCGCAGGTGAAGCGCATGCTGGCCGATCCGCGCGCCTCGGCGCTGGTCGAGAACTTCGCGGGCCAGTGGCTGTTCCTGCGGCAACTGGCTTCCGTCACGCCGGAGGTGGAGGGCTTCGACGAGAACCTGCGCGAGGGCTTCGTGGCCGAAACGCAGGCGCTGGTGGAATACGTGTTGCGGCAGGACCGCCCCGTCACCGAACTGCTGACGGCCGACTACAGCTTCCTCAATGAACGCCTCGCCAGACACTATGGCATTGCCGGCGTGCGCGGCTCGCATCTGCGCAAGGTGTCGCTGCCGGCCGCAACGCACCGTCGTGGGCTGCTCGGACAGGGTAGCATCCTCACCATCACGTCAACGGCCAGCCGCACCTCGCCGGTGATCCGCGGCAGCTGGGTACTCGAGAACCTGCTGGGTTCGCCGCCACCCGCGCCACCGCCGGGCGTCGAGACCAACATCGACGGCGATGGCACAAAGGTGCTCACCACCTCCGTGCGGCAGCGGCTGGAGGTGCATCGCGCCAATCCTTCCTGCGCCTCCTGCCATGGGGTGATCGACCCGGTGGGCTTCGCGCTCGAGAGCTTCAATCCCATCGGTGCCTGGCGCGAGCGCGACGGCGACTCGCCCGTGGATGCGCGCGGCACGCTGGTGGACGGCACGGCGGTGTCCGGGCCGGAAGATCTGACCGCCGCGCTGACCTCGCGCTCGCAGATGTTCATCTCGCACGTCACCGGCAAGCTGCTGGCCTACGCGCTGGGCAGAACGCTGGATTACCGCGACATGCCCGCCGTGCGCGGCATCGTGCGCCAGGCTCAGCGGCGCAATTACAGTCTCGCGGCGCTGATCCAGGCCGTGGTGCAGAGCGATTCCTT
>JAXMGX010000025.1:0-5255 GCA_046347045.1 Steroidobacteraceae bacterium | reverse complement strand
GCCGATGCGGTCGGCGCGCGTGGCCGCGGCGCGCAGCACCATCGGCCCGCCCATGCAATAGCCTTCGGTGCCCATCTTCTTCTTCTTGTCGACGTCCTTGCGGCCGTCGAGCCAGGTTACGAAAGCCTTGGTATCGGTGACATGCGTGGTGGCATTCAGCGTGCCGGCGAGCTTGAACAGCGCTTCACGCGTGGCCGGATCCTGGAAGTTTGGGTTCGGCGGCGCGGTGGGCGCCTTCTGCGTGCGGTAGAAAGGGTTCACGGTGAGCACGGAGTAGCCGTATTCGGCCAGGCGCTTGCTCATCTGCCGGAACGGATCGCGCAGGCCGAAGATGTCGGGCCACACCAGGATGGCCGCATGCGCGCCGCTTGTGGGGTGCACGAAATGCGCGTCGCAGGTGCCGTCGGGGGTCTTGATGGTGACTTCGGATTCCGAAGTGTTGGCGGCATTGGCCGCGCGCGGCAGCATTGCAATCACGCTGGCGCCCACGCCCAGCGCGCCGAACTGGCGGCGGTTCAGTTCGCCCGCCCGCTGCATGACATCCATTGCATCGTGATCGCACATGATCGGATTCCCCCGCGTTGTTGAAAGAGACCGGTTCGCCGGATTCTACGACAGCTTCTCGACGTCGCGCAGCGTGGGGAACAAGCGCATCCAGAGCAGTGCGATGACAACGCTGCCCAGGCCGCCGACGATGACGGCCGGGACCGCCCCCCACCAGGCGGCGGTCATGCCGCTCTCGAACTCGCCGAGCTGGTTCGAGGCGTTCACGAACAGGAAATTCACGGCACTGACGCGGCCGCGCATGTCGTCGGGCGTGGCGAGCTGCACCAGCGACAGGCGGATGACCACGCTGATCTGGTCCGCGGCGCCCATGATGACCAGCGCCGCCATCGACAGCCACAGGTTGGTGGACACGCCGAATACCACCGTGGCGATGCCGAATACGATCACCGACTGGAACATGCGCATGCCCACACGCCGCGCGATGGGTGCACGCGCCAGCACGTAGGTGATGAACAGCCCGCCGATGGAGGGGCCCGCGCGCAGCAACCCCAGGCCCAGCTCGTTGGTGTGCAGGATGTCCTTGGCGAAGATGGGCAGCAGCGCGGTGGCGCCGCCCAGCAGCACCGCGAACAGGTCGAGCGAAATGGTGCCAAGCAGCGTGGGGTTGCCGCGCACGAAGTGCACGCCGGCAAACAGCGAACGGAAGGTGACGGCACCGCCACCGCCGCCGTGGTGCTTCAGCGGCAGCAGACCATTGCACAACCCGGCGATGAACCAGAACACCGTGCAGAGCAGGTACGCGGCGCCGGAAGAAAACGCCATCGCAAAACCGCCCAGCATGGGGCCGGCCGTGGTGGCGATGTTCATGGCGCCGCTGGCGAGCGCGGTACCCTGCTGCAATTGCTCGCTGGAAACCAGGTTCGGCAACATCGCCGCACCGGCGGGGCGCTCGAACGCCGTTGCCGCGCCGAACACCGCCGAAGCGAGGTAGATGTCGAACACCGATATGGCGCCGGTGAAGCTGCCCCAGGCGAGGTATCCGGCCGCGAGGCCCTCGATCCAGTGGCAGTACTGCACGATGCGCTTGCGGTTGTAGCGGTCGGCCGCGTGGCCGGCGTTGAACGTGAGGAAGAGCGTGGGCAGGAACTGCACCAGGCCCACCATCCCCAGGTGGAAGGCGCTGCCGGTGAGCGCGTACACCTGCCACCCCACCGCCACCGCGACGATCTGGCGCGAGAAATGCGAGAACAGGCGGCCGATGAAATACAGCAGGAAGGGCGGGTTGCGGTACAGCGAGGGATGAGCGTGGGACGACACGTGCGCGTGCTTGTTGTTGGCGGGGGAACGGGGGATAGATTACTGGTTCCACCCGGCGGCAGGGGGGATAATCCACGGTCTTACCGGAGGCTCTCATGCGCGCACTGAAGATATTCGGCATGGTCATCGGCGGGCTGGTGGCGCTGATGGTGCTGGGCCTGGTGGCGATCTGGCTGTTCTTCGATCCCAACGACTACAAGGATCGCATCGCCGCCAAGGTGCAGGAGTCCACCGGCCGCACGCTGGCGCTGCCGGGCAAGCTCACTCTGTCGGTGTTCCCGTGGCTGGCGGTGGAAACCGGCGAGGCCAGTCTGGGCAATCCGCAGGGTTTCGGCGCCGAGCCCTTCCTGACGTTGAAGCGCGCGAAGATGAGCGTGAAGCTGATGCCGTTGCTGCACAAGCAGCTCGAAGTGGGGCGCATCGAAATCGACGGGCTCGACCTCAGGCTGAAGCAGGATGCATCGGGCAAGGGCAACTGGGTTGACTGGGGCAAGCCCTCCGAGCCCGCGTCGGCAGGCGGCAGTGGGCCGACCAGTCTGAACCTCGCGGGCGTGAAGATCGCCGATGCGCGCATCGCCTTCGAAGACATGGTGGCGCAGAAGGTGAATGTCGAAATCGGACGCATCGCCCCCGGCGCCGCCATTCCCGTGGACATGAAAATGGAGCTGGTCACCAAGCCCGGCGCGCGGCCCATGCCCGTGGCGGCGGGATTCCAGCTCACGCCCGATCTGGACAAGCAGCAGTTCAAGCTGGCGAAGCTGGCGCTGAGCGGCACCATGCAGCCCGCGGGCGCGCCCAAGACGCTGGACTGGCGCTTCGATTCACCTGCGGTGGATCTGGATCTGACTGCGCAGACCCTGGCCAATGCCACCTTCAACGCGCAGTTCGGCGCGGCGAAACTCGCCGGCGCAATTGCGGGCAGCAAGCTCATCGATGCACCGGCGCTGAATGGCAGCTTCGAACTGGCTGAACTCGCGCCGCGCGAGCTGATGACGCAGTTCGGCATCACGCCGCCGGTGACGCGCGACAAGACCGCGCTCGCGCGCTTCACCGCCAAGGGCAGGTACGCCTGGCAGGGCGCGCTCGCGCGACTCAGCGACCTGTCGCTGGTGATGGACGAGTCGAAGCTCTCCGGTCGCATCGCTTACGACACGTCGACCACCGGCCTCGATTTCGCGCTGGCACTCGACCGCATCAACCTCGACCGCTACCAGCCGCCGCCCACCAATCCCGACGAGAAATCCGAACCCATCGAGCTGCCCGTGGATTTCCTGAAGCCCATGCGGGCCAAGGGCAACTTCACCGTCGGGCAGATCAAGATCGGTGGCGCGAATCTCTCGGAGCTGTCGGCCGGCATCGACATCGCCAATGCGCAGGCGCGCTTCGCGCCGCTGGGCGCGAAACTGTATGGCGGCACGTACCGCGGCGACATCCGCATCGACATGCGCAATGCCGTGCCCAGGCTGTCGATGGACGAGCACATGGCCGGCATCGACATCGCCGCGCTGATGAAGGAATACGCCGACAGCAAGCGGCTGTCCGGCCGTGGCAACCTCGATGTGAAGCTCGCGGCCAGCGGTCGCAGCGGCGACGATCTGCTGAAGACGATCAACGGCACGGTGGCGCTCAACCTTGCCGATGGCGCCGTCGAAGGCATCGACGTGTGGTATGCCATCGCGCAGTCGCAGTCGCTGATCCAGAAGCACCAGCTTGCCGCGGTCGCCAGCAAGGGTCGCACGGCCTTCGACAGCTTCCGTGCCACGGCCGATGTGGTGAATGGCGTGGCCACGACGAAGGACCTGAACATCGCCTCGCAATTGCTGCAGATCACGGGTGCCGGCAGCACCAACCTCGTGACGCAGACACTGGACTACACCATCACCACCACGGTGCTGAAGGCGCCGCCGGGCGCGGATGCCGGCACGGCGCAGCTCGAGCGCGCGCGCATTCCGGTGAACATCACCGGCACCTTCTCCGATCCGAAGATCCGCCCCGACCTCGCCGGCATGGCGAAGGAGCGGGTGAAGCAGGAAGTGGAGAAGCGCAAGGAAGAAGTGCAGGAAAAGGTGAAGGAGAAGGTGAAGGACAAGCTCAAGGGCCTGTTCGGCCGTTGAGCCGCTGGCCTGTTCGCGTTGCGCGAACAGGCCAGGGCGTCCGCGGGTCGCGGGCTTACAGGTAGCTGATCTGGGCCGTCGGGCTCAGCGGAATCGAATTCACCAGGAAGCGGCCCCAGGGCGCGCGCGCGGTGAGCTGGGCCAGGCGCTCGCGGATGGCGCCCATGATCATCGGAAAGCCATTGGCGGTGATCATCGCCTGCTCCGCGGCCTGGTCCGCGGCGCCCTTCACGTTCAGCACGGCATAGGCCTCGATGCTGAACTGGTAAGGGGGGTTCTTGCTGGTCTCGTTGTTGGTTTTCACCGAAACCATCAGCACGTAGCGGCCGGGCTGGTCTTCCATCTTCTGAAGCTGCTGGCCGAATTCGAGCTGCGTGCCGGAGCGGTCGCCCTGCGGGTCATGGCTCTGGATGCTGCGGACTTCCTGCAACGGGAACAGCAATTCCTCGAGCTGCAGCTGCGGCGTGTTTTCCACGTGATACTCCCCAAAATATTGTCAAAAAGGCCACGGAAAAGCGTGGGCCGGAATTCTAGGGGGCCGGGCGGCGAAAGTCGCGCCCGGCAGGCCTTGCGGGGCGGCCTACCGGAGCTGACTGTCCTTGCTGCCGCGCCGGTTGTAGCCGGCGACAGGCGCCTGGGCCTTGTCGGCCTCGTCCTGGCAGGCCAGGCACAGTCGCACACCGGGCATGGCAGCGCGGCGCGCCTCGGGAATATCGGCGCCACATTCGGCGCAGTGGAGCAGGCCGGGGCCCGCCGGGAGCTGGCTCTTGGCCCGCTCGATGGCGTCCTTCACGGTCGCGTCGATCTGTTCCTGCACGGCGCCTTCATGCGCCCATCCGGTTGCCATGCGACATTCTAGCCGCTGCGATCCTGTGCGAAACCGGTCGATAGTCCCTCTTTCCTGTCCGACGGGGCGATGCACACTGTCGCGGTGAACATCCGGATCACCGCCTCCCAGCTCTACAACCACCTGGCCTGTCCCCACCGTGTGGCCATGGATGCGGCCGGCGATCCGGCGCTGCGCGACGAAGTCAGTCCCTTCGTGCAGTTGCTGTGGGAGCGCGGCGTGGCACATGAACGCGAGCTCATCGGGCAGCTTGGCGTTCAATGCCTCGACCTGTCGGCGCTGTCGGGCGAGGCAAAGGAGGCAGCCACCCGCGAGGCCATCGCGCGTCGCGAGCCACTCATCTACAGCGGGCGCCTGTCGGTGCATCAACTCCTCGGCGAGCCCGACCTGCTGCGGGCGGAAGCGGGCGGCTATGTCGCCATCGACATCAAGTCCGGCGCGGGACGCGAGGAACGCGAAGGCGATGCGGG
>JAXMGX010000024.1:0-13342 GCA_046347045.1 Steroidobacteraceae bacterium | reverse complement strand
GCGGCAACACCACGCACTTTTCCATCCTCGACAAGGATGGCAACCGTGTTGCCGGCACCATCACGCTCAATGCCGGCTTCGGCTCCGGCCTCATGGTCGACGGCACCGGCATGCTGCTGAACAACCAGATGGATGATTTCTCCATCAAGCCCGGCGTGCCCAACATCTACGGCCTGATCGGCGCCAGCGCCAACGCCATTGCTCCGGGCAAGCGCATGCTCTCCTCGATCACGCCCACCTTCGTGGAAGGTCCGCGCGGCTACATGATCGTCGGCAGTCCCGGCGGCAGCCTGATCACCGGCATGGTGCTGCTGGCCACGCTCGACTGGATGGACGGAAAGACCGCGCAGCAGATCGTGGCCGCGCCGCGCATCCACCACCAGTACCAGCCCGACGTGCTCACCTACGAAGCCGCCGCGCTGACACCGGAGGAAAAAGTCGAGCTTGCGCGCCGCGGCCACGAACTGCGCGAGCGCGAGACCTGGGGCAACCTGCAGGTGATCACCTGGGATGCCGCGACGAATACCGTCAGTGCGGCGTCCGATCCGCGAGGCGTCGGCACTGCCGGCCTCTACTGACGGCGTCGCCCGGTGACGCAGGTTTCATGAGCAGCGTCGCCGCGCCGTTCCATCCCACGCATACCACGGGCAGCTGGGAAGACATCGAAGCCAGGGCAGGCGGAGTCGTGCCGGCGCTGGCGCTGTTCGCGCTGTGCTGCGCGCCGCTGCTGTGGCTCGACGTGCTGCTGCGCCAGCCGATGGCCGCGGTCGTGCTGCTCACACCGTCGGCGGGCCTGCTGTTCGTCGCGCTGTGGATGTCGAGGCCTTCACGCTGGCCGGCACTGGTGCTCGTCCACATGCTGCTTGCGCTGGGCGTGGCAGCGCTCACCTCCTTGCCGGCCACGACACGCGGCATCCTGCTGGCGGTGGTTCCCGTGCCGGCCTGCGCGATCTGCGGCGCAGTGGCCACCATGCTGCTGATCCGCGCGCCCATCCAGATCGCCATCTGGCAGGTGCCCCGCGCCATCATCGGCGGCGCGGCCGGCGGGCTGGCGGGTTCCCTGGTCGCGCTGCTGCTGCGTGGCGGTGCGGGCGACAGTCCCGGCATCACCTTCGCGCTGCTGGGCAACTGGGCGTCGCTGGGCCTCGGCGCCGTGACGCTGGGTTCGGTGACGCTGATGTGGATGCTGAATATCCGTGCCACCGTGCCGGAACTCCAGTTGCAGTCGCCGCGTCCGCTGTTCGGCGTGGCCGCATGGATGCTGCTGGCCGGCGGCGTCGGCATACTGTTCCAGCGCGAGCCGCACATCACGCCGCTGCTGATGCCCATCATCGCCGGCCCCGCGCTGGTGTATGGCTGCTTCCATCTGCCGCCGCGCTGGGCGTTGACGCTGTCCGCAGCCTTCATCCTGGAATTCGCCTTCATCAATTCGCATCGCGTCGCCTACTACAGCATTCCCGACCCCAATGTGCGCACCGGCATCCATCAGCTCATGATCGGCATCTTCGCCGCAGTGCCGTTTCTGCTGTCGGTGGGCGTCACCCAGTTGCGCGTGGTCGTGGCGCGCCAGGTGCAGCTCAATGCGCGACTGGTGCGCGACCAGGATCGGCTGCGCAACTACGCCCGCCGGCTCGCGGCCGCAGAGGAAAGGGCGCGTCGCGCCACGGCAGTGGATCTGCACGACGGCATCGGGCAGACACTGGCAGGCATGCTGATGATCGTCGAAGTGGCACGGCAGCAGTCGGCGCCCGAGGTGCAGAAGCTGCTCGATGATCTGCGCGCCAGCCTGCGCGAGATCCAGGATCTCACCCGCCGCATGATCTCCGACATGAGCCCGCCAGGGCTCTACGATCTCGGGCTCGGCGCGGCGCTGCAATGGCTGGCTGCGCACCTGCGCTCCGAATCCGACCTGAGCGTGTCGCTCGACTGCCATTTCGACGAGCGCTGCCTGCGCCTCGACACGCGCGTGCTGGTATTCAAGCTGGTGCGCGAATTGCTGCGCAATGTGGTCAAGCATGCCGGCGTCAACGCGGCCCAGGTCACCGTGCAGGAGGACGTCGACCGGCTGCAGGTGATCGTCAGCGATGGCGGCCGTGGCTTCGAGTGGCAGCTCGAGAACTCTGCCGAGCGCAGCGGCCGCTTCGGGCTGTGGAGCGTGGCCGATCGCATCCGCAGCGCGGGCGGCACCTTTGATGTGCAGAGTTCGCCGGGCAGCGGTGCGCGCTGCGTGTTGCGGCTGCCGCTGGATGCAGTGCCGCAGAGATAAGAAGCATTTGCAGACGATGCACGTCGGGAACGAATTTCCCCCTCGCGGGCCTTATCATTGCAGTACAGCGGTGAGAGACATGTTGCGGCGAACTGGCATATTCATTGCGATCTTCCTGGCCGGCACGATGCCGGCCCACGCGGGCGGCAAGCCCGGCATCGATCAGGCAGAGGCCGCGAATGCGCTGCTGCAGGCCGCTTACGAGGGTGATGCCGCGCGCGTCGCGCAACTGGTCAAGGCCGGCGCGCCGGTGAGCCAGGCCAATGTCTTCGGCGCCACGCCCATGGGCGAGGCTTCCCGGCGCGGCGATACTGCCGTGCTCAAGGTGCTGCTCGAAGCCGGCGCCGATGCCGAGTCCGCCAACGCCGAAGGCCAGACCGCGCTGATGGCCGTGGCGCGCACCGGCAACATCGAGGCGGCGAAGCTGCTGCTCAAGCATGGTGCGAAGATCGACGCCCGCGAGAAGTGGGGCGGCCAGACGGCGCTGATGTGGGCCGCCGCGCAGAATCAGGCCGAAATGGTGCGCTTCCTCGCCTCGAAGGGCGCCGACGTCAATGCCTGCTCCGCCGTGCGCGACTGGCCGCGCCGCATGACCGCCGAAGAACGCCCCAAGGACCTGAATCGCGGCGGCCTGTCGGGCCTGATGTTCGCCGCGCGCGACGGCAAGATCGAGGCCGCGCGCGCGCTCATTGCCGCTGGCGCCAACGTCAATTTCGCCGATCCGGATGGCAGCACGCCGCTGCTGGTCGCGCTGATGAATGGCCACTGGGACGTGGCGAAACTGCTGATCGAATCCGGTGCCGACGTGAACACCTGGGACTGGTGGGGCCAGACGCCGCTGTTCATGGCGGTGGACATGAACACGCTGCCCACCGGCGCGCGCGTCGAGCTGCCCACGATGGATATCGCCACGGGCCTCGACCTGATCAAGCTGCTCATCGCCAGGGGCGCCAACGTCAACGCGCAGCTGAAGCTGCGTCCGCCGTACCGAATGGTGTCGCAGGACCGCCTCGCCGATCCGGCCATCGACTATGGCGCGACGCCGCTGCTGCGTGCGGCCAAGGCCGCCGATCTGCCCGCGATGAAGGTGCTGCTCGCCGCCGGCGCGCTGGTCGACCTGCCCAATGCCTACGGCCACACGCCGTTGATCGTCGCCGCCGGCGCCACGCGCGGCCGCGCCACGCCCACGCGCGGCGGCAACTACTCCGAGGAACAGGCCATCGAAGCCGTGAAGCTGCTGCTGGCCGCGGGCGCGAGTGTGAATGCCGCCGCCTACACGCTGCCCGGCGCGCCGCGCGGCGAGGCCCTGCGCTGCACCGGCTACGTCATCATCCCCGACTGCTACAAGGGTGAGTCGGCCATGCACGGTGCCGCGCTGCATGGCTGGATCCATCTGGCCGAAGTGCTGAAGCAGGCCGGCGCCAACCTGAATCCCGTCGATGCCGACGGCAAGACGCCGCTGGACTACGCCCTGGGCCGTTACCGGTTGGGTTTCCTCGAGAACCAGCCCGCGCCGCAGCTCAAGGTGGCCGAGGCGCTGCGCGCGCTGGGAGCCACCAAGGAGGCGAGCAACACCGCCGCCATGCCGCCGGGCGCCCGACCCATCGTCATCGCCGAAGTGCCGGTGCTGCCGTACTGAGTTAGCATCGATCCCGAGGTTCGCGCGCTGCGCGTCGAACCCTTCGGGGGAGCATGAGGCTGATACTGCCGCCGGGCATGGCCCGGCAAAAGTTCGAGCGCGCGCTGGTCGACCTGCGGAAAATCGTGGGTGCGCAGTGGCTGCTGACCACCGACGAAGACCGCGAAACCTACCTTGATCCCTATTCGGTCGGCACCGGCGCCGCGCACGCGCCCTCGGGCGCAGTGGCACCCGCCACCGTCGAGGAACTGCAGGCCGTGCTGCGCGTGGCCAACGAATACAGATTGCCGCTGTGGCCCATCTCGCGCGGCAAGAACCTGGGCTACGGCGGAGCATCGCCCCGCATGCCCGGCACGATGGTGCTCGACCTGGGCCGGCTCAACCGCATCCTCGAGGTCAATGAAAAACTCGGCTACTGCGTGGTCGAACCCGGCGTGGGGTTCTTCGAGCTGCACGAGCACCTGACCGCGAACAAGGTCGCGATGGAAGTGGGCATCCCCGGCAATGGCTGGGGCAGCGTGGTGGGCAATGCGCTGGAGCGCGGGTTCAGCTTCCGCGGCGATCACAGCGAGAACATCTGCGGCCTCGAGGTGGTGCTGCCCGGCGGCGAGCTGCTGCGCACCGGTCACGGCGCCATGAAGGGCAGCCCCAACTGGGCCATTGCGCGGCATGGCTTCGGGCCTTCCTGGGACCAGACCTTCGTGCAGTCGAACTTCGGCGTGGTGACGAAGATGGGCCTGTGGCTGCATCCCACGCCCGAGGAAGTCATCACCGTGCGCGTGGCGCTCGATCAACCCGACGACATCGGCTGGTACATGGACGCCCTCGCGCCGCTGCGCCTTTCCGGCGTGGTCAACGGCAATGTGCAGCTCACCACCTACATGATGACCGTGATCGACAGCACGCAGCGCGCCGACTGGTACACCGGCCGCGACTCGCTGCCCGACAGCGTCATTGCGAAGATCCGCGGCGAACGGGGTCTGGGCTGGTGGAATGGCCAGGTACGCGTTGCCGGCTACGCCGATGTGAACGACGGCAATCTGAAGCGTGTGCAGGCGGCGCTGTCGAAGCATTCCGGCAGGGAATATCCCTTTTCGCGCAGCTTGAGCGCACAGTCGCCCGCGCGCGGCCCGTCGGTCAATCCACTGAAGGTGGCCAACTGGTATGGCGGTCGCGGCGGCCACATGAGCTTCTCGCCGGTGGTGCCTGCTGTGGGCAGCGCGGTGCTCGATCAGTTCCACCGCACGCGCGCGCGCTACATCGAGCACGGCATCGATTACAGCTCCACCTGGTATCTCAACGGCCGCACGGTGACCAACATCAACCTGCTGCTCACCAACATGGACGATGCCGACCTCACCGCGCGCGGCAACAGGCTGTTCCACGCGCTGGTGAAGGACGCGGCCCAGCAGGGCTACGGCGAATACCGCACCCACCTGTCGTACATGGACGAGGTGGCCGACACGTTCTCGTACAACGATCATGCGCTGCGCCGCTTCAACGAACGCATCAAGGATGCGATCGATCCGAACGGCATCCTGGCGCCGGGCCGCAATGGCATCTGGCCCGCCGCATGGCGCAACCAGCGGGGGAGGGTTTGATGCGCGCACCACGTTTGTCATTGATCGCGGCGCTGGCGGCCACGGCACTCACCACGGTGGCCTCTGCGGCGGATGCTCCCGACGGCAAGGCGCTCTTCACCCGCCGCTGCGGCATCTGCCACCTCGCCGATGGCGGCGGCACCTGGATGCTCGAACGCCGACTGGGCAAGGCGCAGTCGCTGCTCGAATCGCGTACCGACCTGCAGACGCCCTACATCCTCGCCATCGCGCGGCATGGGCTCAATGGCATGCCACGCTTCACGCGCGTGGAACTGCCCGATGCAGACCTCGCCGCCATCGCCGCGTACCTCACGCGCAGCGGGCCGCGGCCGTGAATCGCCGGCAAGTGCTGCTGCGTGGTGCGCTGCTGGCGGCGATGGCGCCGGTGGTGCGCATGGCCGTCGCGGGAGAGGAAGCGGCGCGCAGCGGCGCATTCGACGCGGGCGCCGCGCCGCTGCTCGCCGTGCACGATCCGGCCTATCGCCGCTCGCGCGAGTTCGCCGCCGCGCTGGAAGAACGCGGTGCGCGCGCCTTCCCGCTCGCGCCCGATGCGATGACAGCCTGGCATCGCACACTGCGCGCGGCGCTTGCCGGCACGCCATCGGCGCGCATCGTCGGACTCACCACCCGCAGCGACTATCTGGTGCTGCGGGATCTCGCGCGCGCCGTGCGCTTCGTGCCGCTGGCCACACGCGATGCCGACGCGCACATTGCCCGCGCGGGCGTTGCGCGCCACCGCGCAACCCTGATCGCCTGGGTGCTGGGTGCCCGCGCCGGGGTAGCTTGATGCAGCGCCTGCTGCCGCCTGGCATGTCGGCCGCAGCCTTCGACAAGGGCCTCGCTGCCCTGCGCGCGGTGGTGGGCGCCGAGTGGGTGCTCGACACCGACGAGGACCGCGAGACGTATCTGGATCCCTACGCCACTGGCGACCGCCGCGCGCATGCGCCGTCTGCCGCAGTGGCACCGGCCAATGTCGAACAGGTGCAGGCCGTGATGCGCGTGGCCAACGCCCACAAGCTGCCGCTGTGGCCCATCTCGCGCGGCAAGAACTTCGGCTACGGCGGCGCCGCGCCGCGGCTCGCAGGTTCGCTGGTGCTCGACCTCGGCCGCATGAATCGCATCCTCGAGGTGAACGAGCGCCTCGGCTACTGCGTCATCGAGCCCGGCGTCACCTTCTACGAATTGCACGCTCACCTGGCGCAGGCCGGCATTGCGCTGGAGTTCGGCTTTCCCAATTTCGGCTGGGGCAGCGCGGTGGGCAATGCGCTCGACCGCGGCTTCAGCTTTCGCGGCGACCACAGCACCAACATCTGCGGCCTCGAGGTGGTGCTCCCCGACGGCAGCCTGCTGCGTACCGGCAATGGCGCCATGCCCGGCAGCGCCAACGGGTCCACGGCGCGTCATGGTTTCGGCCCCTCCTGGGACCAGGCCTTCGTGCAGGGCAACTACGGCGTGGTGACGAAGATGGGCCTGTGGCTGCACCCGGTGCCCGAGCAGGTCATCAGCATCCAGGTGGCGCTGGACCAGAAAGACGACCTGGGCTGGTTCGTCGACGAACTCTCGCCGCTGCTGATGCGCGGCGTGCTGGGCGGCAACATCGCCGTCAGCACCGCCACCAACTCCATCATCGACAACTCGCAGCGCAAGGACTGGTACGAAGGCGCAGGCGCGCTGCCCGACAGCGTGGTGATGCGCATGATGGCCGAGCGCGGCCTGGGCTGGTGGAACAGCACCGTGCGCATCGCCGGCCACGCCGACACCAACGAAGCCAACCTGAAGCGCGTGCTCGCGGCGCTGCATCGGCACAGTGCGCGCGAGTATCCGGTGACGCGCGATACCGGCGCATCGCAGGCCGCGCGCGGTCCCGTGGTCAATCGCCTGAAGGTGCTCAACTGGTATGGCGGCCGCGGCGGCCACGTGGGCTTTTCGCCGGTGATGCCGGCCAGCGGCGCCGCCGTGCTGGCGCAGTTCCGCCGCACCAAGGCGCGCTACGACGAGCACGGCATCGACCACAACTGCACGTTCTATCTGAACGGCCGCACCGTCACCAACATCAACCTGATGCTCATCAACCTGGACGATGCGGATTTCACGGCGCGCACCGGCCGCCTGTTCGATGCGCTGGTGGCCGATGCCTCGGCACAGGGCTACGGCGAATACCGCACCCACCTCGACTACATGGACGCCGTGGCCGCGACCTTCGATTTCAACGACCACGCGCTGCGACGCTTCAACGAGCGTGTGAAGGATGCCCTGGATCCCAACGGCATCCTGGCGCCGGGCAGGAACGGCATCTGGCCGGCCGCGTGGCGCGGCCAGCGGAGCAGGGGCTGAGGCGCGGACCGCGCTATTTTGCTTTCGCAGCCTTGCGACGCAAGGGGCGCTTGGCCGGCTTCTTCTCCCGCGGCGGCTCCACTTCGATGCGCGGCGCGCGGCCCGCGCGCTTCGGCAGCTTGCCCTGCTGGTGCAGCTCCACGGCGCGCCACATGTACCAGGCCCCCGCCGAGCGATAGGGCTTCCAGCGCTCCGCATATGCCAGCAGCGCCTTCGGCCGCGGCATGCCCTTGAGTCCATAGGCCAGGCGGAACCCATTGCGCACGCCGAAGTCATCGCTGGGCATCACGTCGTGTCGCCCGAGCTGGAACATCAGCACCATCTGCACCGTCCAGCGCCCGATGCCGCGCACCGCCACGCAGCGCTCGATCACCGCCTCGTCATCCATCGCGGCCAGTTCCGCATCCACCGGCAGCCGGCCATCGACGTAATGCGCAGCCAGATCGTGCAGTGCCGCCACTTTGGAACCCGAGAACCCCACGGCGCGCAGTTCCTCCACAGGCATCGCGGCAAGCTCGGCCGGAGCAGGGAAGCGTCCGCCAAAGCGCGCAGTCAGTCTTCCCAGGATGGTGCGCGCCACCGCGCCGGATATCTGCTGGTTGGCGATGGATCGGGCAAAGGCTTCGAACACGGATCCCGCCGGTCCGCTGGGCAGGGCATAGGGCATCGACAGTGATGCAATCCCGGCCAGTACAGTGTCCTTTGCGCGGAAATGTGCCAGTAATCGGTCTTTCATGATCTGCCTCAGTGCTGACAGTCGCCGCACCAGTACGTCGAGCGTTGCCCCTGCACCCGATGCTTCACCAGCGCCCCGCACTTGCGGCAGGGCTCGCCTGCGCGCTCGTACACATACAGTTTCTGTCTGAAGTACCCCGGCTCGCCACCTGCGCCCACATAGTCGCGCAGAGTCGTGCCGCCATGGCGGATGGCCATGGCAAGCACTGCGCGAATCGCCTTCACCAGCCCCGCGCATTCCTCGCGCGTCAGCGATTTGGCGGCGCGCCCCGGGCGGATGCCCGCACGGAACAGCGCCTCGCTGGCGTAGATGTTGCCCACGCCCACCACGATCTGGCTGTTCATGATCAGAAGCTTCACCGCCACGCGCCGGCCGCGTGTCTTGCGGAACAGGTAATCGGCGGTGAATTCCGGCGCCAGCGGTTCCGGCCCCAGCTTCGCCAGCAGCGGATGCGCTAAGGGATCGCCCTCGCCATGGTGCAGGCTGCCAAAGCGCCGCGGATCGTTGAAGCGCAGCGTCCAGCGCGAATCCAGTTCCACGTCGAAGTGGTCGTGCGTCTCGCGCGCCGTGGAATCCGGCAGGATGCGCAACGATCCGGACATGCCCAGATGCAGCAGCAGCCAGCCGCGCGACAGGTCGATCAGGATGTACTTGCCGCGGCGGCGCACGCCGCGCACATCCTGCCCGCGCGCCCAGTCGGCGAGCCTGCCATGCACCCGCCAGCGCAGCCGCGGCTCGTGCACGCGCAGGCGTTCGATGCGCCGGTTCATCAGATGCGGCTCGATGCCGCGCGCGGTGGTTTCTACTTCGGGCAGTTCGGGCAAGGCGGTGACTTCGGCATCGGTGGCGGGGATTTCCGCATCATCGCGCCTCTGGCCGCAGTATCAAGCTGTCGCCAAACAAATGTACAAAGCAAAAAACCCGCCAAGGTGGCGGGTTCTTCGCGGACTAAGCCAGCCCTGGAGCAGGCCGCTTACTTGATCTTCGTTTCCTTGTACATGACGTGCTTGCGCACGACCGGGTCGTACTTCTTCGTCTCGAGCTTCTCGGGATGAAGACGCTTGTTCTTCATCGTGACATAGAAGTGGCCCGTGTCGGCCGAGGAGAGCAGCTTCACTTTCTCGCGCATGATGCCTCCTTACAGCTTTTCGCCGGCGGCGCGCTTCTTGGCCACCACGCTGTCGATGCCGTTCTTCTCGATGGTGCGCAGGCCGGCCGTGGTCAGGCGCAGCTTAACCCAGCGCTTTTCGTCCTCCAGCCAGAAACGCTGCACGTGCAGGTTCGGCAGGAAACGGCGCTTACGCTTGTTGTTGGCATGCGAGACGCGGTTACCCACCGTCGGTCGCTTGCCCGTGACTTCACACACGCGGGACATGGCTCGATCCTCGTCAATTCCTGGAGGCGGCTGGCCGGCGGCCAAACGCCAAAAAGGGCGTGCTTTATACCAGCCGGGCCGGGGAGGGGGCAAGGAGCAGGGCCGGTCCGGGCCAGGAGTGGCGCCACAGTATGCTGCGATGCAGCATATTACCATCAAAGCAGCCCCCGCTCCGCGAACGAGGTGCAGCGGCTGTCGCCGACGACGATGTGATCCAGCACGCGGATGTCCACCAGCGCCAGCGCGTCTTTCAGGCGATGCGTGATCAGCTCGTCGGCCTGGCTGGGCTCGGCCACGCCGGAGGGGTGGTTGTGCGCCAGGATCACCGCTGCCGCATTGCGATGCAGCGCCTGCCTCACCACCTCGCGCGGATGCACGCTGGCGCCGTCGATGGTGCCGCGGAACAGTTCGTCGAAGGCGATGAGCCGATGCCGGTTGTCGAGGAACAGGCAGCAGAACACCTCGAATGGCCGGTCGCGCAGTTCGGCCACGAGGTAGGCACGCGTGGCAGCGGGGGATTCCAGCGGCGGCCCCGCCGCGGCCTCCTGCCGGTAGTGCCGCCGACTCAGCTCCAGCGCGGCCTTCAGCACGCCATAGCGTCGTGCGCCCATGCCGGGCGTAACGCTGCAGCGCTGGCGCTCGGCCGTCATCAATCCCCGCAGCGAGCCGAACTCGCGGATCAGCCGGCCGCCCAGGTCCACCGCACTCATGCCGCGGCAGCCGCTGCCGAACAGCACGGCCAGCAACTCGGCGTCGCTCAGGCGTTCGACTCCCTCGGCCCAGAGCTTTTCCCGCGGGCGCTCGTGTGCGGGCCAGTCGCGAATGCTCACAGGCGGGGTTCCGTGGTGTAAATGCGATCCATGTCGCACAGTTTCGGTGCCAGTTGCCGGAATCGCGATAAGCAAATCGCCCGTAGTCAATGGAAAACAGCGTGGGCAGGCCGATAATCCGTTGCATGAGCAAACGCATCCTGCTGGGCGTCACGGGTGGCATTGCGGCCTACAAGAGCCCCGACATCGTGCGACGGCTCATCGAACGCGGTGCCGAGGTGCAGGTGGTGATGACGGCCGGCGCGCGCGAGTTCGTGCAGCCGCTGACCTTCCAGGCCGTCTCCGGCCGCGAGGTGCGCAGCGACCTGTGGGATGAAACTGCCGAGCGCGCGATGAGCCACATCGAACTGGCGCGCTGGGCGGATCTTGTGCTGGTGGCGCCAGCCACGGCGGATTTTCTCGCGCATCTGACGCACGGGATGGCCGACAACCTGCTGTCCACCATCTGCCTTGCGACCTCCGCGCCGATTGCCGTCGCGCCCGCGATGAATCGACTGATGTGGTCGAATGCTGCCACGCAGGCGAATGTCGCCACGCTGCGCGCGCGCGGCGTGCATGTGTTCGGCCCCGACAGCGGCAGCCAGGCCTGCGGTGAAACCGGCGAAGGCCGCATGATGGAGCCGGCCGACATCGCAGCCAGCGCCTTCGCCGTGCTGCCGGCCGAAGGTCCGCTGCAGGGTCGCAAGGTACTCATCACCGCCGGCCCCACGCGCGAGCGCATCGATCCCGTGCGCTTCATCAGCAATCGCAGTTCCGGAAAGATGGGCTACGCCGTGGCGCAGGCTGCGCGCGACCGCGGCGCGGAAGTCGTGCTGGTCAGCGGCCCGGTGAATCTGCAGGCGCCGCCCGGCGTGAAACGCATCAGCGTGGAAAACGCCGCGCAGATGCTCGATGCGGTGATGAAGGAAATCGCCGGCACCGACATCTTCATCGGCACCGCCGCCGTGGCCGACTACCGGCCCGCCACGCCCGCCGACTGCAAGATCAAGAAGGTCAGCGACAAGCTCGACCTGTGCATGGAACGCACGGTGGACATCCTGGCCACCGTGGCGCAGCGGCCCGACAAACCCTACACGGTGGGCTTTGCCGCCGAGACCAACGACGTGGAAGCCCACGCGCTGTCGAAGCTCAACCGCAAGAACCTCGACCTGATCGCCGCCAACGAAGTGGGCGACGCCAAGGTGTTCGAAGCCGATGACAACGCGCTGACGCTGCTGTGGCCCAATGGTGGCAAGCTGTCATTGGGCGCCGGCGCCAAGACCGAACTGGCCGTGAAGCTGATGGATTTCATCGTCGCGCGCTTCAACGAACGCATTGCCGCCAGGCCGAAGATCGCCATCGTCCGCTAGCTTCCGGCCGCCGATGGCGCCTGCCGCGCGCCTCAAGTCCGCTACACTCGCCCGGATGCAGCAACTGAAAGTCCGCGTGCTCGACGCACGGCTCGGCAGCACCTGGCCGCTGCCAACCTATGCCACGGCCGGTTCCGCCGGTCTCGACCTGCGCGCAGTGATCGACGCGCCCATCGATCTTGCACCGGGTGGCGCCACGCTGATTCCCACCGGCATGGCCATCCACATCGACAACCCCGGTTATGCGGCGATGATCCTGCCGCGTTCCGGACTGGGCCACAAACACGGCATCGTGCTGGGCAATCTGGTGGGTCTGATCGATTCGGATTACCAGGGCCCGCTGATGGTGTCGTGCTGGAACCGCGGCGCCGCCAGTTTCACGATCCAGCCCGGCGAGCGCATCGCGCAGCTCATCGTCGTGCCGGTGGCGCAGGTGGAGCTCGCCGTGGTCGAAGACTTCGCGGCCACCGCGCGCGGCGCCGGCGGCTTCGGCCACTCCGGACGGGGCTGACATACAAAAGGGGGTTCTCATGGAACGAAACGCTGTTCGTGCCCTGGTCATCGCCGTGGTCATGTCGCTGGCACATTCCAGCGCACTGCAGGCGCAGTCCCCGGAACCGAAGCCCGCATTCGCCGGCCAGACCGACGCGCCCCCGCCCGCAAAGCCCTCGCCGGCGCTGAAGGTGGAAACCATCGCCACCGGCGTGAATGGCTGGTCGATGGCCTTCCTGCCCGATGGGCGCTTCCTCGTCACCGCCAATGGCGAGATGCGAATCATCGGCCGCGACGGCAGGCAGTCCGAGCCACTGAAGGGTCTGCCCGACATCAAGATCATCGGCGCGCAAGGCCTGCACGATGTGGTGCTCGATCCGGATTTCGCGCGCAATCGCACGCTGTATTTCGCCTACTTCGCACCGGACAAGGGGCAGCCCGGCGGCCGCTTTCCGCTGGAGCAGCTCTACGACAACGTGTGGAGCGTGCCGCTGGCCGCGCGCCGCGTGATGCACATCGGCATCGAGCGCGTGGCGCGCGCGAAGCTCTCGGCCGATGAAAAACGCCTGGAGGACGTGGACACCATCGCCGAAGGCGCCGAGCGGCGCATCGTGCTCGCGCGCGACGGCAATCTGTTCGCGGTCGGCTCAGACCGCTTCTGGCGCTATGAATCCAAGCTCGATGGCATGGAGCACGACTTCACCGCCGACCCGGATATCC
>JAXMGX010000023.1:0-20052 GCA_046347045.1 Steroidobacteraceae bacterium | reverse complement strand
TCAGGCTGCCGCCGGGACTGCCGACGATCATGTAGCCGCGCGGACCTTCCACGAAGGAGGGCGTGATCGAGGAGAGCATGCGCTTGCCCGGAGCGATGGCGTTGGCGCTGGCGCCGATCAGGCCGTAGATGTTGGGCACGCCGGGCTTGATGGAGAAATCATCCATCTGGTTGTTCAGCAGCATGCCGGTGCCGTCGACCATGAGGCCGGAGCCGAAGCCGGCATTGAGCGTGATGGTGCCGGCAACACGGTTGCCATCCTTGTCGAGGATGGAAAAGTGCGTGGTGTTGCCGCCGCCGGAATGCGCCTCGGGCGCCGAAGCCAGCGACGCGCTGGGCGTGGCGCGATCCAGCCTGATCGAGGTGCGCATGCCCGCGGCATAGTCGGGGTCGGTGAGCATCTTCACCGGCATGCTGACGAAGGCCGGATCGCCCAGATACACCGCGCGGTCGCGCTGCATGCGCCGCATGGCTTCGATGATCAGGTGCTTGCGGGTGACGGCATCCACCTGCGAGAGGTCGTAGCCGGAGAGGATGTTCAGCGCCTCGATCAGCGCCACGCCGCCGGAGGTGGGCGGCGGCGCCCCGATGATGGTCGCGCCGCGATAGTGGCCCACCAAAGGCTCGCGCTCGATGGCCTTGTAGTTCTTCAGGTCTTCGAGTGTCCAGATGCCGCCCATCTTCTGCACGGCGGACACCAGCGTGGGCGCGAGGCTGCCGGTGTAGAGGGCGCCGAAGCCCTCCTTCGCAATGGTTTCCAGCGTGCGCGCAAGCTGCGGCTGCACCACGCGCGCTCCGACGGGCAATGCCTTGCCGTCGCGGAACCATACCGCGGCGCCTTCGGCGGACTTGATGATCTGCTCGCGCTTGAAGGCGATGCCGGCATTGAGCCGCGGGTACATGTCGAAGCCGTCGCGCGCCAGGCGTATGGCCGGCTGCAGCGTCTGCGCCAGCTTCAACCGGCCGTAGCGCGACTGCAGCAGCGCGAGCCCCGCGGGCTCGCCGGGGATGCCGGCCGCCAGCGCGGTGTTGGTCGATGCGCCGCGCACGGGATTGCCCGCGGCATCGAGGAACATGTCGCGCGAGGCCTTCGACGGCGCCACTTCGCGCGCGTCGATCACCACGTTGCGACCATCCTTCGCCCGGTGCAGCAGGTACATGCCGCCGCCGAGGAAACCCGAGCCGCTGGGTTCAACCACCATCAGCGCGGCGCTTACCGCCACGGCGGCATCGAAGGCATTGCCGCCCTGGCGCAGCACTTCCTCGCCGGCCTGCGTGGCCAGCGGATGCGCGCTGGCCACGGCGGCGCTGCCAGGCGCGCGCTCCGCGCTCGCCACCGCCGCCACGATCAGCAGCAGGCCGTGCAGCCACGCCCGCCGCATCAGTTCACCCTCTTCTTCTTGCGCAGTTCGGCGGCCACCACCGGGTGCACGAACTCCGAGGCATCGCCGCCATACGAGGCAATTTCGCGGATCAGCGTGGAGGAGATGAAGGTGAACTGTTCCTGCGGGGTGAGGAACACGGTTTCCATGTCGCGCAGCAGATGCCGCTGCATGTTGGCGAGCTGAAACTCGAACTCGAAGTCGGACACGGCGCGCAGGCCGCGGACCACGACCTTGATGTCGCGTTCCTTCATGAGCTCGACGGTGAGGCCGCCGTAGCCGATGACCTGCACGTTCGGGATGTCGGACAGCACGCGACGGGCGAGATTCACGCGCTCTTCCAGCGTGAACATCGGCGTCTTGCCGGGATTGGACGCCACGGCCACCAGCACGACCTCGAAGATGCCGGCGGCGCGGCGCACGAGGTCCTGGTGGCCGTTGGTGATCGGGTCAAACGTGCCCGGGTAGATCGCGCTTCGGTACATGCAGCAGATGATAACCGACCTCGCCGGCCCTCCCGGACCGATGCACCGCCCAGCCTTCTGGCAGCGGCGGCAGTGGCGAGTCGGCCGGCAGTTCCACGTAGCAGAAGCCGCCAGGCGCCAGCCTGTGATGACGGTGGATGGCGGCCAGCGCCGGCGCCTGCAGGTTCGCGGCGAACGGCGGGTCGAGGAAAATCACGTCGTAGGGTTCGGCGCCGGCGGCCAGGTGCGCCAGCGCATCGCCAGTCACCAGCTTCGTTGCAGGCAGCCCCAGACGCTGCAGCGTGTCGCGCAGCGCTGCCTGCGCGGTGCGCTGCGACTCCACCAGCGTCACCGCGGCCGCGCCGCGGGAGGCGGCCTCGATCCCCAGCGCGCCGGTGCCGGCGAACAGGTCGAGCACCCGGGCGCCGGCAAGATGGGGTGCGAGCCAGTTGAACAGCGTCTCGCGCACCCGATCAGGCGTGGGGCGCAGGCCGGGAACATCGGGCACGGGAATGCGCCGGCCCCGGAGACTGCCGGCGATGATGCGCACCTGGCCCTGCGATCGCTGCATCCGGCAAGCCTACTGGACAGCTTATCCCTGGCAAGCCGATTACAATGCGCGCCTTTGCCCCGACAGTAGCCCATGTCCGAATCCCCCTCGTTCTTCGGCCGCCTGCGCGACCGCCTGTCGCGCTCGGCCAGCAAACTCACCGGCGATTTCGCAAGCCTGTTCCGTGGCCGCAAGATCGACGCCGGGCTGCTCGATGAGCTGGAAGCGCGGCTGATAGGCGCCGACGTCGGCGTGACCGCCACGCAGGAAATCCTCGAGCAGCTTCGCGCCGGCGTGGCGCGTCGCGAACTGGACGATGCGGATGCGCTGATGGCCGCGCTGCGACGGCAGCTGCTGGCCATCCTTGCGCCCTGCGCGAAGCCGCTGGCCATCGACGCGTGCCGCAGGCCGTTCGTCATCATGGTGGTCGGCGTCAATGGTTCCGGGAAGACCACCAGCATCGGCAAGCTGGCGCAGCGGCTCGGCGGCGAGGGCCGCAAGGTGATGCTGGCGGCGGGCGACACTTTCCGCGCTGCGGCGGCCGAGCAGCTCGACATCTGGGCCGGGCGCAGCGGCGCGGAGATCGTGCAGCAGGCTGGCGGCGCCGATCCGGGCGCGGTGGTGTTCGACGCGCTGCGCGCGGCGCAGGCGCGCGGCGCGGACGTGCTGATCGCCGACACGGCCGGCCGCCTGCATGGCCAGACGCACCTGATGGAAGAGCTGAAGAAGATCCGCCGCGTCATCCAGCGCGTGGATGCGGCCGCGCCCGACGAGGTGCTGCTGGTGCTCGATGCCAACCAGGGCCAGAACGCGCTGGCGCAGGCGAAGGAATTCCACGCGGCGGTGGGCGTCACTGGCCTCGTGCTCACCAAGCTCGACGGCACGGCACGGGGCGGCGTGGTGGTGGCCATCGCGCGCGCCATGCAGTTGCCGATCCGCTTCATCGGCATCGGCGAGCAGCCCGGGGATTTCGGCGAGTTCAGCGCCGAGGCCTTCGTCGATGCGCTGCTCGGCACCGGACCCGCGCTTGCCGCGGGCGGGGTAAAGTAGCGCTCCATGATCCGCTTCGACCGCGCCAGCAAGCGTTATCCGAACGGCCGCGAGGCCCTGAGCGGCGCCACCTTCGACATCCGCGAAGGCGAAATGGTGTTCCTCACCGGCCGTTCGGGCGCGGGCAAGAGCACGGTGCTGAAGCTGATCGCGCTGCTCGAACGGCCCACGCGCGGACTGGTGATGGTCAACGGCTGCAACACGGCCGCACTGTCGTCGCGGCGCATCCCCGCCTTCCGGCGCCAGCTCGGCGTGGTGTTTCAGGATCACCGGCTGCTCACCGAGCGCAGCATCTTCGACAACGTGGCGCTGCCACTGCATGCGGCGCATGCGCCGCTGAAGGAAATCGACAAGCGCGTGCGTGCGGCCCTCGATCAGGTGGGCCTGCTCGATCGCGCGCAGGCGCTGCCGCTGGAGCTGTCGGTGGGCGAGCAGCAGCGCGTGGGCATCGCCCGTGCCGTGGTCGTGAAACCCAAGCTGCTGATTGCCGATGAGCCCACGGGCAACCTCGATCCGGGGCTGTCGATGGAAGTGATGGGGCTGTTCCGGCGCTTCAACGACGTGGGTGTGACCGTGGTGATCGCCACGCATGACATCGAGCTGGTGAAGGCCTCAGGACTGCGCGAAATCGTCATCGCCGATGGCAAGGTGCAGGACCCTGCCGCCGAGAAGCTCGAAGTGCCCTCGATGGAGGCCGAGCGATGAAGGGCTGGCTGCTGCGGCATCTGCAGTCCGCGCTGTTCGCCGCGGGACGCCTGGCGCGCTCACCGATGTCCACGGCATTCACCGTGCTCGTGATCGCCATCGCGCTGACGCTGCCCACGGCGCTGGCACTGGGCATCCAGAGCGTGCGCGGCTCCACCGGCGAGTTCGCCAATGCGGTGGATGTGTCGGTGTACTTCAAGAAGGAAGTGTCGCTGGAGAAGGTCGGCCAGCTGGCCTCGAGCCTGAGGCAGCGCAGTGGCATCGCGCGGGTGGACATCATCCCCGCCGACGAGGCGCTGAAGCAGTTCCGCGAGCAGAGCGGCTTCGGCGGCGCGCTCGATGTGCTCGAGGGCAACCCGCTGCCGCATGCGCTGGACGTGCGACCGAAGGTCGAGGCGGCCGATCCCGCGCGCATCGAATCGCTGCGCCGCTACATCGCCGCCTGGCCCGAAGTGGAACTGGTGCAGGTGGACAGCGACTGGGTGAAGCGCCTGAACGCCATCCTCGACCTGCTGCGCCGGCTGGTGTTGGGGGCCGCGGTGCTGCTGGGCGTGGGCGTGCTGGCGGTGGTGGGCAACACCATCCGCCTCGAAATCTACGCGCGCCGCGCCGAGATCGAGGTCACCAAGCTGGTGGGTGGCAGCAATGCCTTCGTGCGCCGCCCCTTCCTGTACACCGGCCTGCTGTACGGTGTCGCCGGCGCGCTGCTGGCCGCCGCGCTGGCCTGGACAGCCCTGGTGCTGCTGGATGCGCCCGTGGTGCGATTGGCGCAGAGCTATGGCAGCAGCTTTCGGCTGCTGTCGCCGGGCTGGAGGGAGCTGGGCATGCTGCTGGGCGCCGGCGCCGGGCTGGGCGTGCTGGGTGCCTGGCTGGCCGCCGCGCGGCACCTGGCGCGGATCGAACCCCGGGCCTAGTTGCGGTACAGCACAAAGATCGGCGCGGCTACCACCGGGAGCGCGGCCAACCCATTGATAGTAAAGCGAAGATAGTTAGCCCATCGCGGAACAACTCGGGTTCTTAGCACTCCAAGTACAGGAGTGCTAACATCCTTGGGAACTGGAGGTAGTCGCGAATGAGTGCTTCTTCACTGGTTTGCCGTAATGACGCCCTGCTGGCCGGCCCGCTGGGTAGTTTCGAGGCCTATGCCGAGCGTGTCAGCCGCATCCCGGTGCTCAACCGCGATGAAGAGGCCGCCCTTGCGCGTCGCCTGAACGACCAGAACGATCTCACCGCCGCGCGCACGCTGGTGCTCTCGCACCTGCGCTTCGTGCTGCACATTGCCCGCGGCTACACCGGCTACGGCCTGCCCATGGGCGACCTGGTGCAGGAAGGCAACGTGGGCCTGATGAAGGCGGTGAAGCGATTCAACCCCGACATGAATGTGCGGCTGGTGTCCTTCGCCGTGCACTGGATCCGGGCCGAGATCCACGATTACGTGCTGCGCAACTGGCGCCTGGTGAAGATCGCCACCACCAAGGCGCAGCGCAAGCTGTTCTTCAACCTGCGCCGCATGAAGAAGAATCTGGCCTGGCTGACGCAGGAAGAAACCCGCCAGGTGGCCGAAGACCTGGGCGTGAGCCCTGCCGAAGTCACCGAGATGGAACAGCGCCTGGCGGCGCGCGACATGTCCTTCGATCCCGCGCCGGAATCGGACGACGAAGACGGCGGTTACGGCCCTGCGCTGTACCTGCCCGCGCCCGATGCCGATCCGGCGGAGCAGGCCGAATCCTCGGAGTGGGACGCCGATGTGCGCGAGCGCCTGTCGCTGGCGGTGCAGAAGCTCGACCCGCGCAGCCGCGATATCCTGCAGCGCCGCTGGATGACCGAGGAAAAGGCCACGCTGCATGAACTGGCCGATGAATACGGTGTTTCCGCCGAACGCGTCCGCCAAATCGAATCCGCCGCGATGAAGCGCGTGAAGAGCGCGCTGGCCGCGTAAGCGGCCCACCGGTTTCTTGCTGGCCGCGTAAGCGGCCCACCGGTTTCTTGCTGGCCGCGTAAGCGGCCCACCGGTTTCCAGGTGACCGCGTAAGCGGCCCACCGGCGTTAGCGGCGTACCGGGCGTAGAATCGGCACGCATGAGCTCCATGCGCGCCTCCCCCGCCGACTTCCTCGATGTCTCGGCGCACTTCGCGCCCGAGGACATCGCCGTGCGCGACAGCGTCGCGCGGCTGGTCGACGCAAAAGTTCTGCCCATCATCCGCGAATGCTTCGAACAGCACCGTTTCCCGCGCGAGCTCGTGCCGGAGATGGCCGCACTGGGCCTGTTCGGCGCGCCGCTCGAAGGATACGGCTGCGCCGGGCTGGGCTCCGTCGGCTACGGCCTGATCTCGCAGGAACTGGAACGCGGCGACAGCGCACTGCGCAGCTTCTCGTCGGTGCAGACTTCGCTGTGCATGTTCCCCATCCATTGCTACGGCAGTGAGGAACAGAAGCAGCACTGGCTGCCGGCCATGGCCCGCGGCGAAGTCATCGGCTGCTTCGGCCTCACTGAATCGCAGGGTGGATCAGACCCCGCCAGCATCCGCACGCATGCGCGCCGGCAAGGCGCGGACTGGACGCTGTCGGGCTCGAAGATGTGGATCACCAACGGATCGATCGCGAACTTGGCCGTGGTCTGGGCACAGACCGACGACGGCATCCGCGCCTTGCTGGTCGAGCGCGGGATGAAAGGTTTCGAGTCCCGCGAGATCGACAACAAGTTCAGCCTGCGTGCCTCGGTGACCTCCGCGCTGTTCTTCGATGAGGTGCGCGTACCCGCGGCCAATGTGCTGCCGGGCATCGTGGGATTGAAAGGCCCCCTGTCCTGCCTCACGCAGGCGCGCTACGGAATCTGCTGGGGCGTGATCGGCGCGGCGCAGGCCTGCCTCGCGGAACTGCTGGAATACACGGCCTCGCGCGAACTGTTCGGCCGCAAGCTGGCGCGCACGCAGGCCATACAGATCCGCCTTGCCGAGATGAGCCGCCGCATCAGCGGCGCGCAGCTCATGGCCTGGCAGCTCTCGCAACTGAAGGAACGCGGCACGATGACGCCGGCGCAGGTTTCCATGGTGAAGTGGAACAACTGCCGCATGGCGCTCGACGTGGCGCGCGACTGCCGCGACATGCTGGGCGGCGCCGGCATCAGCGCCGAGCATGGCCCCATCCGCCACATGCTGAATCTGGAGAGCGTGATCACCTACGAAGGCACCGAAACCATCCACCAGCTCTCGGTGGGCCGCGAACTCACCGGCCACAACGCCTTTTAGATTCCTGCCGCGACATCAAAATACCTTTGCGGCGGCAGGAATATGTCGCACCGCAAAGACAAACACATTTGCAACACATTTAGGCGTAGACTTCGATCCAAGGTTGGTAGTGGCGCGTAACGCAGCGATCAACCCGCTGGAATTCTTCAGATTTCGATCCTTTGTTGGATCGAAGACACATAAGAAACCCAGGCGATCGAGGTGGGCACGGTATGCGACAACCCCATTTGCGGGCTGTCGCGACGAACGACGGGCGAATTGGCGCCCGGACCGCGAGGTCGGTTGGACCTGCTCTCAAGCAAGTCCCGCGCGTCAGCCGGAGAAACTTTTGATGTCCATGGCGAGTGGAAACACTCGTTTTGTTGATTGATCTAGGGACAGTGCTCGAACTGAACAACCCCGCCTTTCAGGCGGGGTTTTTTTTCGTCGGTGCGATTTGCGCGAGCAACTCATCCACCGTGTGACCCGGCGTTCCCAACAGCGGCAGTTGTGCAGCCGCAGTGAAATAGTCGATCTCCTCGCGCAGCGCTTCGCGCCAGGGCAGACCGCCCGCATCGTGCGCGCCGCAGGGTACGCAGGTTGCGTATCCCGGATAGTCCTGCGAGCGATACGGATCGTCCTCCGGCCCGCTCACCGGCGCGGCAGGCTCATCGTCCTCGTCCTGCAGCGGGAACATCCAGCAGGTCGTCGGCTTGAACGACCAGGGATGCATGCCATTGGAACGCGCGAGCTTTTCCAGTTCGCAGTAGCCCTTCGCATCGGCGAACACGCATCGCGTGCGGCTGAAATGCGCCGGATAGTCCGCGCTGCGATAGTCATGCGGTCGCGTTGCCGTCTTGCGGCCGAAGAACGCACCGCCCCAGTAACCGTCGACGATGAACTCCGCGGGTACGGCCTCGCGCAGCGCAGGCACGCGCGCCACCAGCTCGCGCAGGAACTTCTCTTCGGCCGGCAGCAGGTACACGCCGTCGTAACAGCAGCGCCCCTCGCATTGCTCGAGATCACATCGCGACAGGCGCGGAGAGGTGTCGGTTTTCACGCCGCCATTTTCGCGCACCCGCCACGCCGTTGCCATTGACCCGCCAACCGGGCAGTGGCCTCCAGATATCACTGCGAGGCTATACTTGGCCGATTCGTCGCGCAGAATTCAAACGGCGTTTTCAGGGGGTTCCATGCGAAAAGTGGCGGCATTGCTGGTCCTGCTGTGGGCTGGCGTTGGCGGTCCGGCAGCCATGGCGGCGGACAACTGCGCGCCATCGGGCAACCTGCAGTTGATCTGCGGACCCGAAGCCGTCGAAGACCTGGTGCGCGTGGCGCGCGGCACCTGGCTCATCGGCAGCGGCATGGCCGAAGGCGGCAAGGGTGGACATCTGCGGCTGATCGACACGCGCGCCAGGAAGTGGGAGAACCTGTACCCCGTCGGCGGTCCCGCCGCCGCGCACGACGCAAAGCGCTTCCCGGCCTGCCCCACCGAACCCGACCCTGCGAAGTTCTCCGCGCACGGCATCGCGCTGCGCGATGCCGGTGGCGGCCGGCAGGAGCTGCTGGTGGTGAATCACGGCCGCGAGGCCATTGAATACTTCGCGGTCACGCAGGCGGGTGCGAAGCCCGCCGTGCAATGGGTGGGCTGCGTGCCGCTGCCGGCCGATGTGTACGCGAACTCCGTTGCGCCCATGCCCGATGGCGGCTTCGTCACCTCGCTGTTCTATCGCCCGAGCCAGGGCGGCATGGATGCGGTGTTCGCCGGCAAGATTACCGGTGGCATCCTGCGCTGGAGTCCGGGCGGCACGGTCACCGAGCTGCCCGGCACGCAGGTGTCCGGCGCCAATGGCATCGCGGTGTCGCAGGGCGGCCGCGTGATCCACCTGGCCGCCTGGGGCACACGCGAACTGCTGCGCTTCGAGTGGCAGGGCGGGAAACTCGCCACGCGCCGCGTGCCGCTCAGCTTCGCCGGCGACAACCTGCGCTGGTCCGAAGACGGCAAGTCGCTGCTCGTCGGCGGCCAGAAATTCGTGGCGCGTGCCGGCGGTCCCGCGACGCTCGACGGCTGGTCGGTGGTACGCGTGAATCCCGACACGCTCGACGTGAAGATGGTGCGCGACGCCGGCCCGAAGGAAACCATGCAGGGCGTCACGGTGGGCGTCGAGGTGGGTAACGAGATCTGGGTGGGCCAGTTCCGCGGCAACCAGGTCGGGTATTTTCCGCGGCAATAGCCCGTGTCATTCACCTTCCGGCAGCTCGAGATCTTCGTGTCGGCCGCGGCGGACTGCAATTTCCGCCGCACCGCCGACCGGATGGGCGTCAGCCAGCCCTCGATCAGCAACCAGATCCGTGCGCTGGAAGGCCATCTCGGCCACAGCCTGTTCGAACGTCGGCGCGGCTCGCCGCCGGTGCTGTCGGAAGACGGGCAGATCTTCCTCGGCAAGGCCAAGGAGCTGGTGCTGGGCCATCAGGAGATGCATCAGCAGAGCCGGCTCACGCGCGGCTCGCGCGCCGTGCACCTGGCGGTAACCTCGACTCCCCTGCTGCTCGATGCATACATCCGCCCGAAGCTGCCGGCCTTCTGCGAGGCGCATCCCAACATCGTGCTGGATTTCGTGCCGCTGCATCCCACGCGCGGCGCGGTGCCCATGGTGCTGGGCGGCGAAGTGGACCTGGCCGTGTTCACCGGCGACTTCGTCAACGACGACCGTCTGCAGTCCGAGGTCATCAACACCGTCGGCGTATCGATCTATGCCTCGCCGGCGCTGGCGCGCCGCGCCAGCCGTCCCGGCGCGAAGCTCGACGACCTGCCGTGGATCATGCCGCCGGACGAATTCAGGCCCACGCGCTTCATGTGGCGCACGCTGAAGGACGAAGGCATCGAGCCCGCGAACATCATCGCGCGCTCGCAGTTTCCCGATGTGATCGCCAACATGTGCCTGGAAGGACGCGGCGTCGCGGTGCTGTTCGACCATTTCGCGGCCAGCGGGCTGGCCGACGGCCGCATCGTCAAGATCGGCCCGCAGTTGCCCAGCACTTCGCGCATCCTCCTGATCGGTGCGCGCGCGCAACGCCCCGCCGCGCAGCCCGCCGTCGATCTGTTCCGCCAGGCGACGCGCACACTGGCCACGCGCTGAGGGCAGCGACCGGCACAGCGCTGCCACCAGCCACCGTCGAAGGAGATCTCCATGCAGCACGGCAATGTCTGGTATTCACGGCTGGCGCGTTCAGCATCGCATTTCTGCGGCCGGCCGCGGGTCTTCACGCTGGCGCTGGCACTCATTCTGCTGTGGCTGGCGTCCGGCCCCATCTTCCATTTCAGTGACACCTGGCAACTCGTCATCAATACCGGCACCACCATCATCACTTTCCTGATGGTGTTCCTGATCCAGAACACGCAGAACCGGGACACCGAAGCCATCCAGGTGAAGCTCGACGAGCTGATCCGCGCCACGCAGGGCGCACACAACGCGCTGCTCGACCTGGAGGACATGGAAGAGGAGGAACTCGAGGAATTCCGCCGCAGGTACCAGGCGCTGGCGCTGACAGCGCGCGCGCGGAAGGCCGGCGGCGCCATCGACACCGACTCGCCGGAGCCCTGAACCGCCGCTCAGGCCAGATGCGCCAGTGCGCGCCGCACGTCCTGCGCCGTCATCGGCATGCGCCGCAGCCGCACACCGGTGGCATCGAAGAAGGCATTGGCGATCGCCGCGGGCACCGTGACATGCGCGGGCTCGCCGGCGCCGCCGGCGGGCTGGTCCGGGCGATTCACCATCACGATCTCGATCGACTCCGGCGCATCCGGCATCTCGAGGATGGGATACCCGGCCCAGTCGATGCTGGTGACGTTCTTCGCGTCGAACCGCACCTGCTCGAAGAGGCTGCGCGAGATGCCCTGCACGATGTTGCCCTCGATGGTGGTGCGCAGGCTGCGTGGATTCAGCACGATGCCGCAGTCATTGGCCACCCAGAAGCGCCGCGCCCAGACGCGGCCCGAGCGCGGATCGACCTGCACCTCGGCCACGGTGGCCACATAACCGCCGAAGCCGCTGTTGAGGCTGACGCCCCGGCCGGTGAGCACTGCACCCCTTCGCGCACCACTACCTCGCGCTCGACGAACCGCGATGCGCGGCTGCCAGTTGCTCGCCTTGGCCACGGCCTCCAGTACCGCGCGCTCGCGCGGATCCTTCAGGTACTGCAGCCGCAGCGCCACCGGGTCCACGCCCATGGCCAGCGCCACCTCGTCGATGAAGCTCTCGTGCGCGAAATGCAGCTGCAGTTCCTGCGGCGCACGCATGTGCGCACTGCGCAGCGGCGAGGCGCGGTCGAGGAAAGTGGGGATGGTCTCCCAGAACTTCACCGCGTTGGGGAAGGCATAGGATTCCCCGGGCACGCCGAAATTGTGCTGATCGCCCTTGGGCCAGTCGGTGAGCTGACCCACCAGCGTGTCGCGCGGATCGGCTGCGTTGAAATACACATCCCAGCCCGAGAATCCGCGCGCGCGGAAATACCATCCGGCGATGCCGCCGTCGGCCGTCAGACCCGCCTTGCAGCTCAGCACGGCCGCGGGGGCTTTTGGATCCCAGCCATGGCCTTCGTGCCGCATCCACTGCACGCGCACGGGCTGGCGCAACCGCTGCGACAGCAATGCGGCCTCGAAGGCCGCCTCGTCTGCATCGCTGCGACCATACGAGCCCGCGCCTGGCTTCCAGATCACGCGCACGCTGTCGGGCGGCAGGCCCAGCAGCTTCGCGATGCCCGCTCGCGTATCGTGCGGCTTCTGCACATCGGCGTAGATCACCGCACCGTCGCCGCTCACGTCGGCCACGCCGATGGACGGCGCCATGCGCGCATGCGACTGGAAGGCTACTTCGTATTCGGCCTCCACGCGGCGCGGCGCGCCGGCAATGGCCGACAGCACCGGCGCCGGATCGAACGCCTGCCGGGCGCCGAAGTTCGCCACGGCATTGTCGGCCGCCACCGGCGCACGGCGGATGTGATCGAACAGCGCCGCGTCGCCGGGAAACGGCGGCGTCGCTTCAGTCCAGCGCACCGCCAACTCGCGCGATGCGCGGATGGCCGACCACTCGTCCTTCGCCACCACGGCCAGGAAATCCTTGTCGCGCACCACCTGCGCACCGGCAATGCCGGCGATGGAGCGTTCATCCACGGCGGCCGGCACGGCACCCGCCACCGGCGGACGCACCACGCGCGCATGCAGCATGCCGGGCAGGTTCACATGCACGCAGTATTCCGTGGTGGCCATCACCTTGCCGGCGATGTCCTTGCGCGCCACGGGCTTGCCCACCACCTGATACTCGGCCACCGGCTTCACCGCCGCAGCGCCGCGCACGGCAAGGCCATTGCCGAACTGCCGGTTCCACTGCAGGGGCGTGCGCAGGCCGTCGGCGATCAGTTCGCCGTAGGTGGTGGAGCGCGCCGCGCCCGGCGCCGACACACGACCGTCGCGCACCACGAGCAGCGTGGGCGCCACGCCCAGAGCCGCGCCCGCCCGCTCGAGCAGCACGCGACGCGCCTCGGCGGCGGCGTTGCGCAGCGCATTGGCGCCCTGGCGGCAGGCGCTCGACCCGCTGGCGCCACCCTGATTGGGCGTGCGATGCGTGTCACCCATCACCACGCTGACGCGTTCCACCGCCACGTCCAGTTCATCGGCCACGATCTGCGCGATGGCGGTGTCAACGCCCTGCCCCATGTCCATCTTGCCGAAGAAGGCCGTGACCGCGCCCGCAGTATCGATGGTGATCCAGGTATCGAGCTGCTCCGGCGCGATGCCGCGCACCGCCTCGGCCACCGTGCCCGCCCGCTGCGCCTGCGCGGTGTTGAAACGCAGCAGCGACGCGCCACCTGCGGCCACCAGCAGCAACCCCGAACGCTGCACGAATTCACGCCGGCCGATCGCTGCGCTCATGACTGCCTCGGCTGCGCGGCACCGCGCTTCGGCTCGGCGCTGCGCACCTCCTGCGCCGCGCGCTTCACCGCACGCAGGATGGCCATGTGCGTGCCGCAGCGACACTTCAACCCCGCGAGCTGCTGCCTGATCTCGTCGTCGGTAGGCGAGGCATTGCGCTCCAGCAGCGCGACGATGCTCATCACCCAGCCATTGGTGCAGTAGCCGCACTGCGCGGCCTCTTCTTCGATGAAAGCCTTCTGCACCGGATGCGGCGCGCCGCCCTTGGTCAGGCCATCCAGCGTGCGGATCGACAGCCCCTGGGCGGCAGACACCGGCAGCACGCAGGAGCGCGTGGCCGAACCATTCACGATCACCGTGCAGGCGCCGCATTGCGCGAGGCCGCAGCCGAACTTCGGCCCCTTCAGCGCCAGCTCGCCGCGCAGCGCATACAGCAGCGGCATGTCGGGCTCGGCCTCGACCTGCCGGGTTTCACCATCGACGCTCAGCGTGAATTGCGCCATGCTCGTCCACATTCCATGACCGACCAGACGCTGACGCTACACCCCATCGGGCTGATCCGCACCTCGTTCGCGAACAAGGTCGATGCACCGCGACAACCCGCGGCCGCCAGCGGCGCCAGCGGCGTCATCGAGCTGTTCGCCGGCCGAAACCTCGAACACGCACTCGAGGACCTGGCGGGCTGGGAGCGCATCTGGGTGATCTTCTGGTTTGACCGCAACAGCGGCTGGCGACCGAAGGTGCTGCCACCCCGCAGCACCGATGGGCGCAAGGGCGTGCTGTCCACACGCTCGCCGCATCGCCCCAATCCGCTGGGGTTGTCGGTGCTGCGGCTCGACCGCGTCGACGGGCTGATGCTGCATGTGCTCGATGTGGACCTGCTCGATGGCACGCCCATCCTCGACATCAAGCCCTATGTGCCCTACACCGACGCCTTCCCCGATTCGGGCAGCGGATGGCTGGCGCGTGAATCCGATCATGCCGGAATGGGCGGCGCCACCGACCCGGGCAGGTCCTTCCACATCAGCTTCAGCACCGGGGCGGAATCGCAACTGGCGTGGATTGCGCAGCACTCGCCCTTGCCGCTGCGCGAGCGCATCGTGAACACGCTGAAGCTGGGCCCGCAGCCGCATCCCTACCGCCGCATCAAGCGCGGTCGCGAAGGCGCGCTGGTGCTTGCCGTGCAGGACTGGCGCATCGACTTCACCGTCGAAGGGTCGCAGGTTCAGGTGCAGAACATCCGGACCGGCTACAACGCGGCACAACTTGCACGGCCGGCGAAGGATGCCGCCGACCCCATCCTGGTTCATCAAGCCTACGGCAGGCGCAACATGCCGTAGGCCGCGCCTGCTACTTCTTGCCGAAGTCGAACAGCGCCTCGTCGCTGTCAGGGCGCTTCATCCCCTGCTCGTAGTACTTCTCCCAGTTCTTCGCCCAGGGCCGGCCGTAGATATCCGGCACCTCCCAGGTGATTTCCTGGCCCGGCGTCACCGGCGTGGCATGGCCCTTCACCGGATAGATGTTGGGCACGCACTCGATGAAGGTGTAAGGCGCGCCCTCTTCCAGGTCGCCCATGCGGTTCAGCACGCGCACGATGCGGATCGGCTCGACGAAGGCCTCCGGGTCATAGAGGATGGCCTCGTGCTTCATTGCGGTGATCTTGCCGGCCTTGTCGCGCACCGGCGAGTAGATCTCGATGCTCTGCATCTTGCTCGAGAATTCGAAATGGCCATGCACCGTCCAGCCCTGGATGTTCGACGTCCAGGTGATGAGCGCGTCGTCGTCCCAGAAGCCGATGGTCTCGCCGTACCAGCGTGGCACGTCGGCACCCAGCCGCGGCACGGCGCCATCCATGCGGAACTGGCGCCCGACGTTGATGTTGGTGATGAAGTTGCGCGCCACGCCGGTGGTGATGGTCACCAGGTGCGGCGTGACGACGAAGAAATGCGGATTGATCTGCGACTGGATGGCCACCGGATCGAAGCGGCGCATGAAGCCTTCCGGCCAGCAGTACTGCGAAGGCCACTGCGAGGCCGCATCCACCACTTCGTGGTAGATCTGCTGCACCATGCGCTGCTGGTACTCCGGCGTCAGCAGCGACAGGATGGTGGGCACCTGGTTGTACGCCATGCTGCCGTACCAGTCGCCATTGCGGAAATCCACGCCATAGCGGCCGTTCCAGTCCGCGGGCACCGTGGCGTAGGTGTGCTGCTTCGGCCCGCCGCGCGACTTCGCCTCGGCCATCAGCGCGTCATAGTGCTCCTGTGCGGTCTTGAACTTGTACGGACTCACCAGTGCCGCGCGCGGCAGGTCGCGGTCGCAATATCCCCAGGGAGCAGTCTTCGGATCGTTGTTGTCCACCAGCGCGGTGCCGGTGGTGCCGCGCTGCGCCTCGATGGCTGCGGGGCTGTTGCAGCGGAAATAGCGCGGGTCTTTCCACAGGTCCTTGTCCTGGTAGAAATCCTTCGAGGTGAACACGTCCACCTTCAGCGGCGTGATGCCCTTGGGCACCTCGCCATGCCAGGCGCCGCCCAGCAATGGCAGCGCCATGTCGCGCGGCCCCGCCGGCACGCCAAAGCCGCGCAGGCGCAGCCGCTGCGGGCCCACGACGCGGAACTGGGTCGTGCGGATGTACTCGGCGACCTTCTCGGGTGAAGTGGGATCCGGCAGCGGCACGTCGGCCACGCGCGGATCAACTGCCAGCGGCGCGTCGCGGCCCGCGGATTTCGCCGCCGGCGCCGGCGCGGCCATCGCGGCTGCAGCACACACCGCCGCACCGACTACGATAAACGAAAGAATCGCCCCGCCACGTTTGCAACGCATGTCCCGCCCCTCGTACGAACCGTGTCCGCCAGTCTAGCCCATCCACTTTCGTCCATCGCGGTTGCGCTGCGGCAGCAAGGACGCAGCGCCACGCCTCAGCGACGCTGCTCTTCCGGCCAGTACAGTCGCATGGGGTTATCGACCAGCAGCTTGCGCTGCAGTTCGGCCGTCACGGCGATATGCGGGATGAAATCGACCAGCAGGCCATCGTCCGGCATGTGGTCTTTCAGGTTCGGATGCGGCCAGTCGGTGCCCCAGAGCACGCGGTCGGGGAACTCCTCCACCACGCGCCGCGCGAAGGGCACCACATCGCGGTAGGCATTGCGCTCGCCATTCAGCGCCGCGGGGCCGGTCTTCGACAGCCGCTCCGGGCAGCTCACCTTGCTCCACACGTTCTGGTGCTCGCGCATGAACTTCAGGAACAGCGAGAACTCGGGGCCGTCGATGGGCTTGTCCACATTCGGGCGGCCCATGTGGTCCACCACCACCGTGGTGGGCAGCGTGGTGAAGAAATCCCACAGCTCGGGCAGGTCCACCGCCTCGAAGTAGATCACCACGTGCCAGCCCAGACTGGAGATGCGGCTGGCGATCTCCATCAGTTCGTCCTTGGGCGTGAAGTCCACCAGGCGCTTGACGAAGTTGAAGCGCACGCCGCGCACGCCCGCCGCATGCAGATGTTGCAGTTCGGTGTCGGTGACCGAGCGGCGCACCGTGGCCACGCCGCGGGCCTTGCCGCCGGAGTTCAGGCAGGCATCGACCATGGCGCGGTTGTCGGCGCCGTGACAGGTGGCCTGCACCACCACGTTGCGCTCGAAGCCCAGGTGATCGCGCAGCGCGAACAACTGCGCCTTGCTGGCGTCGCAGGGCGTGTACTTGCGTTCGGGCGCGAACGGAAACTGGCTGCCCGGCCCGAACACGTGGCAGTGCGCATCCACTGCGCCCGGCGGCAATTTGAAACGTGGCTTGGTGGGATTGGCGTACCAGTCCAGCCAGCCGGCAGTCTTCACGAAAGTCTCGCTCATTGTCCTCATACCCTGACAGGCGCCGATACGCGCAAGTTTACGGGAATTTCCGCCGGCGACTGCGCGGCTTGCGGCCGGGGGTCAGTCTTCTATGTCCGGTTCGATGAAACACCAGCGAATCTCCGGAAACCGCGCCTTCAGCCGCCGTTCCAGCTCGTTGATGTGGCGGGCCGCCGCCTCGACGGGCAGTCCCGGCGCCATGCGCACTTTGGCCGCCAGCATTACCTGCGGACCCATCTGCAGGGTGATGGCATTGAACAGGTCGCGGATCGCCGGGTCGGCGGCAATGTGTTCGCGGATGGCACGCTGCAGGTCTTCCTCGGCCGAGCGCCCGACGATCAGACCCTTGATGCGTACCGCCACGAAGAGCGACACACAAACCAGCACCACGCCGATGGCAATGGAGCCGATGGCATCGAACACCGGATTGCCCGTGACCATGGCCAGCGCCACGAACAGCAGCGCCAGCACCAGCCCCACCAGCGCCGCCACATCCTCGCCCAGCACCACCACCAGTTCGGCATTGCGCGTGCTGCGCAGCCATTCCCGCAGGCTGCGCTCGCGCCGCAGCTTGCGCACCTCGCGCAGGCAGCCCGCCAGCGAACCGGCTTCGAGCAGGACGGATCCACCCAGCACCAGCAGCGCAATCCAGGGCTGGTGCAGCGGCTCATGTGCGGCCAGCTTGTGCCAGCCTTCGTAGATCGAGAACATCCCGCCCATGCTGAACAGCATCAGCGCAACGATGAAGCTCCAGAAGTACGACAACTTGCCGTAGCCCAGCGGATGTTCGGCATCCGCCGGCTTCTGCGACTGCCGCAGCCCCACATACAGCAGCACCTGGTTGCCGCAGTCGGCGAAGGAATGGATCGACTCTGCCAGCATGCTGCCGGAGCGCGTGAACAACGCCGCGGCCAGCTTTGCGAGCGCGATGCCCAGATTCGCGCAGAAGGCATAGAGAATGGCGCGCGCAGAGGAACTGTGGTCGGACATCCGCGCATTCTATGCTTGCCTCGGGATTCCCCATGCCGGATATTCCAAGCGCCGACCCGGCGCGCGGCATCGAACGTGAGGGCATGTTGAACACCACCACCGCCCTGTCCAAGGTCCCTGCGATCACGCTGGGATTCTGGATCATCAAGATACTCTGTACCACGCTGGGGGAGACCGGCGGCGACTCGGTGTCCATGACCTGGCTGGGCGAGACCACGCCCGACGCGGAAGAATCCAGCGTCAACGGCTACCTGGTCGGCACGCTGATCTTCGGCGCCCTGCTGGTGGGGCTCGTGCTTGCCCAGATACGCGCCCGACGCTTTCACCCCTGGCTGTACTGGGCGACCATAATCGCCTCCACCACCGCCGGCACCACACTCGCGGACTTCTGCACGCGCTCGCTGGGCATCGGCTATCCGGGCGGCTCGCTGCTGCTGCTGGCCTGCGTGCTCGTGTCACTGGCCACATGGCGCAGGGCCCTGGGCAGCATAGCGATGGACTCCGTCACCAGCCCGCGCGCCGAGATGTACTACTGGATCACGATCACGTTCTCGCAGACGCTGGGCACTGCCCTGGGCGACTGGGCCGCGGACGGCGCGTTGGGATATCTCGGCGGTGCGATGGTGTTCGGCGCCGCGCTGGTGGTGCTCGCCGGACTGTACCTGTGGTCGCGTGCCAGCCATGTGGCGCTGTTCTGGGCCGCCTTCATCCTCACGCGGCCGCTGGGTGCAACCGTGGGCGACTGGTTCGACAAGCCCGTCGCGCAGGGCGGGCTCGAGTTCAGCCGGCCCATGGCGTCGCTCGTGCTGGTGGCCGTGATCGTATGCCTGATCGCGCTGCTGCCCCAGCGACCCAGCGGCGCGAAGGCAACGGCCTAGCGGATGCGCACCACGCGAATCGTTGCCGCCGTGGCGGCGCTGCTGCTTTCCTCGCCGGCCTTCTGCGGCCCGCCCTTCCTCACCGACGATCCGGAACCGACGGACACCGGACACTGGGAGATCTACGCCCCGGCCTTCGATGCCGCAGGACACGGCCGCGAATTCGAGGGCTCGGCCGGCGTGGAACTGAACTATGGCGCCGCGCGCGACGTGCAGGTCACCGTGGGTCTGCCCGCAAGCGTCCTGCACGACGCCGGGGGCTTCTCCGCCGGCGCGGGCGATCTCGAAGTCTCGTTGAAGTACCGGCTCTTCCACGACGAGGATGCAGGCCTGTCGGTCGCCGTGTTCCCCGGCATCACGGTGCCCACGGCCCGCAAAGGCTACGGCGCCGATCATGTCACTGCACTGCTGCCGGCCTGGATGCAGAAGGACATCGGCGACTGGTCGCTGTTCGGCGGGGGCGGATACGCCATCAATCCAGGCCAGGGCAATCGCAACTACTGGACGGGAGGCATCGCGCTGAGCCGCACGCTGTCGGAGCGCGTCTTGCTGGGCATCGAGGTGGATCGCCAGGGAAAGGCTGCGCAGGACGGCGAAGCCGAAACCAGCCTGGGCGTCGGCGCCATCGTGCGGCTTTCCGAGCACTTCAGGCTGTTGGGGTCGGCGGGACCGACCCGGCCAGACGGCGGCGGAACCACTGCGTTCCACGCCTTTCTCGCCCTGGGATGGGACTACTAGCCCGCCTCGACCAAGGACGCGGCCTCGTCAGGCGTCGAGGCCCAGATATCCCAGGATGCCCTTGGCGGCCTCGCGGCCCTCGAACACGGCCGTGACCACGAGGTCGGAGCCACGCACCATGTCCCCGCCCGCGAACACCTTGGGGTTCGTGGTCTGGAACGGCGTGAGGCGATCGGCGCTGACACGCACGCGGCCGTTGGCATGCAGGGCGATGTTGTGCGGTCCGAACCAGGCCGAGGGACTGGCCTGGAAGCCGAAAGCCACGATCACCGCATCGGCGGGGATCACGCGC
>JAXMGX010000022.1:0-24720 GCA_046347045.1 Steroidobacteraceae bacterium | reverse complement strand
GGCGGGCGCGCCGGAGCAGGGGCTGCGCAAATACGTCGAAGCGGGAGGCGCCGCGCTGATGACGCTGGGTCCACGCGCGCTGCAGCAGCGCACGGTGCCGTTGTCGGGCGCGCAGCTTGCCACCGGCAAGGCGCGCGCCGCGGGCGAGTCGCCGGCGCGCGTCTCCGACGTGGAGCAGAGTCATCCGGTGCTGCGCGAGCCGGGCGCCTGGCGCAGCATCCGCTTCTTCAGGCATGTCCCCGTGGGCGCACCGGAGGGCGCGCAGGTGCTGCTGCGCTTCGAAGACGGCGCGCCGCTGCTGTTCGAGCAGACGCTGGGCAAGGGCCGCATGCTCACCTTCACCTCGCCGCTCGACCGCACCTGGAACGATCTCGCGATCCATCCCCTGTTCGTGCGCTTCATTGCCGAATCCACGGCCTATCTCGCCGGTGCACGCGCGGCGCCGGCCACGGCCACCGTGGGTTCGGCTTTCGAATCCGATCTTGCGCGACGCGGCGGCGGGCAGGTGTTCGATCCGCGCGGGCGGCGCACCATGATGCTGGATGGCTCCAGCAACGGCCCACGGCTGGTGCCGGAGCTCGCCGGCTACTACGAAGTGCGCGGCGGTGGGCGCAGCGATTTCATCGCCGTGAATGTCGATCCGCGCGAGTCGCGCCTGGAGCGCATGGACGAGGCCACGGTCAAGCGCTGGCTGGCGCTGCAGGGCGAGGGGGTAGCGGGCGTCCCGGCCGGGAACGCGGCCACTGCCGCCGGGTCCAATGCGCCGCGGGAACGCATCATCCCCATCTGGTTCTGGTTGCTGCTGGCTGCCGCGGCGCTTGCTTTGGTCGAGCCATTGGTGGCGAACTATCATCTGCACGTGCAGCGGGAGCGACGCGCATGAGTTCACGTGATCAGCTCGAATCCTACCTGCAGCGCGCCCGCGCGCGCCTGCGGTTGCTGCTGCTGTCGCAGAACGCGGCGCTGCTGGCGGGCCTGCTGCTGCTCGTCACGCTGCTGGCCGCGCTGTGGATCACGCGCTCGGCGTACTCGAGCGTTGCCGCGGACATCGGTCGCGCGCTGCTGGTGGCTGCGCTGCTGGGCGTGCTGGTGCATGCCGCGCTGCGCTGGCGCGCGCTGAAGCGCAACCAGGGCGCCGACGCGCTGGAGCGCGCGCTGCCGGCGCAGGCCGGTCGCATCCATACTTACGTTCAGGAAAGCCGCAAGTCCGGTGAGGCGCCGTTCCTGCTCGACCTGCTGGCCGATGACGCCGCGCGCATCGCCGAAGCCGAGCCGCTGAGCCAGACGATTCCCACGCGGCGGTTGCTGGTGCCGGGCGCGCTGGCCGGTGTTGCGCTGGCTGCGCTGGCCTCGCTGTTCTTCCTCAAGGGGTCGCTGGGTGAGGGCGCAAGGCACCTGTGGATGGGTCAGTTGCCGCCGGCCAGCCGCATCGCCGTGGCCGCGGGCGGCATTGCGGTGCGCCCCGGCGACGTGTCGGTGCGCCGCAACCAGGACCTGGCCATCAGCGCGCTGGTGGCCGGCGGCGCGCGCGAGGCAAAGCTGCATGTGAAGTTCGGCGCCGGCGACTGGGAAACCACGCCCATGCAGGCCGAGGCCGATGGCGGCTATTCCTTCACGCTGTTTGCCGTGCGCGATGGTGCGAACTACTACGTGTCGTCGGGCTCGCTGAAGAGCAGGGAGCACCACATCGAAGTGGTGGATCTGCCGCGCATCGAAAGCCTGCGGCTCACCTACCGCTATCCCTCGTGGACTGGCCTGCCGCAGCAGGTGCAGGAGGAATCCGGCGACATCCGCGCGGTGGCCGGCACGCAGGTGGCGTTGGAGGTGCGTACCGACAAGCCGCTGACCACGCCGGTGATCATCGTCAACGGTGCCTCGTCATCGCTGTCGCAGACCAATGCCACGAGCGCCGGCAGCCTCATCGTGAAGCAGCCGGGCCACTATCGCATCGCCACGCGCTTCGGCGATGAGGTGGTGCCGCTCACCGATGACTACCTCATCGACGTGGTGCCCGACGAAAAGCCCACGGTGCAGATCCTGCGGCCGGGCCGCGACTATCGCGCCACCAACATCGAGGAAGTGCCGGTGGGCATCAAGGCCCAGGACGACTTCCGTCTCGAGGCGCTGGAGCTGCACTACTCGGTGAATGGCGGCGACTGGCGTGTGGACAAGCTGCCGGCTGGCAGCCCCGACATCCAGGCGGCCGCGCTGCTGCGGCTCGAGGAAATGCAGCAGAAGGGACCGCGTGGCGAAGCGCCGCTGCTGGTGCCTGGCGACCTCGTCAGCTACTACGCGCTGGCGCGCGATCATGGCAGCAGCGCGCAGACCGACCTGTTCCTGATCCAGGTTCAACCCTTCGATCAGCGTTACACGCAGTCGCAGGCCAATGGCGGCGGCGGTGGTGGCGGTGGTGGCGACGAGGACCAGAGCCAGATCTCGCAGCGGCAGCGCGAGGTGCTGCTGGCCACGTTCAACCTGCAGCGCAACCGCGCAAAGGATGGCGGTCGCGCCGAGGAGCGCGACGCCGACAACGCGCGCATGCTGTCGGAGGTGCAGAACACCATCGCCGAGCAGGCGCGCACGCTGGTGGAGCGCGCGAAGGCGCGCGAACTCACCGGCGATGAAAACGTGGGCAAGTTCGTGAAGAGCCTGGAAGAGGCCACCAAGTCGATGCGTCCCGCCTCCGAGGCGCTGGACAAGCAGGACCTGGAAGTGGCGGTGAAGCATGAACAGCAGGCCCTGCAGCACCTGCTGCGCGCCGAGGCCACTTTCCGCGAGATCCAGGTGTCGATGCAGCGCGGCGGCGGTGGCGGCGGCGGCCGTGGCGCGCAGGCCGGGCGCGATGTCTCGGAGATGACCGAGCTGGAAATGGACCTGGCCAAGAACCAGTACGAAACGCAGTCATCGATGTCGCAGGAGCAGCGCAGCCAGACCGAGGACGAGACGATGCGCAAGCTGCGCGAGCTCGCGCGTCGGCAGGAGCAGCTCGCGCGCGAGGCGGCGCGGCAGCAGACGCCGCCCGAGGCGCAGAAGTGGCAGCAGGAACAACTGCGCCGCGAGGCCGAGCAGCTTCGCCAGCAGCTCGAACAGCTCGCGCAGCAGCAACAGCAGCGCGGTGGACAGCAGAGCGGGCAGCAAGGCCAGCAGGGTCAGCAGAGCAGCGGCCAGCAAGGCGGGCAGCAGAGCGGACAATCCTCCGCCTCCGCGGCAGCCGAGGCGGCCCGACAGGTCAGCGAGGCCATGCGACAGATGCAGGCCCGCAATGGCAGCAGCCAGGAAAACGCCAATCGCGCCAGCGAGCAGTTGAAGCGCGCCAGCGAGCAGCTCGAACGCGGCCAGCGCCAGGCGGTGGGCGACCGCTTCAACGAGCTGGCGCGTTCCGCGCGCGAACTGAGCGAGAAACAGAAGCAGTCCGAACAGGACCTGCGCGCCGCGCTGAGTCCGCAGGCGCCGCCCAGCATCGCGCGGCCGGGGCAGCAGCAGCGCAACGGCCTGAGTTACGAGCAGGCCGAGCGTCTGGCGCAGCAGAAGCGCGACATCCAGTCGGGACTCGAGGAACTGCAGCGCCAGATGCGCGCCACGCGGCAGCAGGCCGGCGCGCGCGCGCCGCGCGCCAGCGAGCGCGTGGCGCAGGCCACCAAGGACCTCGAGGAATCGGATACCGGCTCGCGGCTGGCGCGCAGCGCCAGCGAGATCGAGCGTGGCCGCGGTGTGCAGGCTGCATCGCGCGACGGGCTCATCAACGAGGGTCTGGAGCAATTGCAGCAGGGCCTGGATGAAGCCGCGAGCGTGGCGGCCGGCGAGAATGGCGAGCGCCGCACCGCGCAGCGCGACGCGAATCCTGGCGACCTGCTGTCGGAACTGTCGGACCTGCGGCGCGCGCTGGAACGCGCCCGCGCGCAGGGACTGGCGCAGAACGGCCGCAACCAGGGAGAAGCGGGCACGCGGGCCGATCAGGCTCGCGATGGCCAGGCCGGCCAGCAGGGCGGACGCACCGGTCAGCAGGGCCAGGGTGAGGGCAGCCAGCCCGGGCAGGGTGGCGACCAACCTGGCCAGCAGGGCGGTCGCAACGGCGGTGCCGATGGCGGTGGCGGCGACTTCGGCCGCGCCGGCGGTGGCAGCGTCTTCGGCGGTGGCCGCGGACGTTTCATTAGCGGCAATGGCCAGATCGGACCGCTCACCGACCAGGATCGCCGCGCGCTGCGCGAGCAGGGCCAGCTATCGAGCCAGCGCCTGCAGCAGCTGCGCGAGCAGCTCGCCAATGGCGCGCTGGACCAGGCTGATGTCACCGCGCTGCGCGAGCTGTCGGAGCGGCTGCGCCGCGGTGGCGCCGATCCGCTGTCCACCGAGTATCCGCGCATGGTGACGCTGCTCGACCAGCTTGAGCTTGCGGCGCTGAAGGCCGACCGCGCCTCCAGCAAGGACACCCCCGCCCGGGCCAACGGAGCAGTCGACGACTCGCGTCGCTACCGCGACAATGTCGCCGACTACTACCGGAAGCTGGGCGAGACGAATGACCGATAAGAATCTGCTGGGAGAACTGGTGGCGCTGCTGGGCGGCGACATCGTGAAGGCGCCGGACGCGCAGCTGCTCGAGAAGCACACGCACGATTACTGCGTGCATGGCCGCACCGATGTGGGCGTGCAGGCGCTGGTGTTCCCGCGCACCACCGAACAGGTGTCGAAGACGCTGCGATATTGCAATGAACGCGGGATAGCGGTGCAGCCGCAGGGCGGCCTCACCGGGCTTGCCGGCGGCGCAGTGCCCGTCGGCCCCTGCGTGGTGCTGAGCCTGGAGCGCATGCGCGCCATCAAGGAAATCGACGCCGCTGCCGGCACCATCACGGTGGAGGCCGGCGTGGCGATGGAGGCCGTGCAGAAGGCCGCCGACGCGGCGGACCTGTTCTTCCCGCTCGATCTGGGCGGTCGCGGTTCCTGCCAGATCGGTGGCAATGTCTCCACCAATGCCGGCGGCAACCGCGTGCTGCGCTATGGCATGGCGCGCGACCTGGTGCTGGGCATCGAGGCCGTGCTGGCCGATGGCACCGTCATCGACGCGCTGCGCAAGGTCATCAAGAACAACTCCGGCTACGACCTGCGGCAGCTCTTCATCGGCGCCGAAGGCACGCTGGGCATCATCACCGGTGTGGTGTTGCGGCTGTTCCCGAAGCCGCGCAGTGCCTGCACCGGAATCTGCGCGGTGAACGACTACCCCGCCGTGCTCGAGCTGCTCAAGCGCGCGCGCAGCGGCCTGGGTGCGCAGCTTTCCGCTTTCGAGGTGATGTGGCCCGATTTCTACCAGCTGGGCACGGTGGCGCTGGGCCGCAAGCCGCCGCTGGAGATCGGGCATGGCGCCTACGTGCTCATCGAGACGCTGGGCGCCGACCCCGATGGCGACCAGGCGCGTTATGAAGCGGTGATCGCCGACGCGCTCGAGGCCGGCGTGGTGAACGACGCCATCATCGCGCAGTCGCAGCGCGAGGCCACCGAACTGTGGGCGGTGCGCGATTCACCCGGCGAGTGGTCGAAGGGTGTGCACTGGCCGCAGCTTGGCTTCGACGTCAGTGTGCCCACCGGCGAGATCGGCCCGCTGGCCGATGAGATCGGCACGGCGCTGAAGAAGCGCTGGCCGGAACTGCAGTCGGTGTTCTTCGGCCACGTGGCCGACGGCAACCTGCATGTTTCGGTGCGCATGTCGGGCCACAGCATCCCGGAGCTCGACATCGAGAACCTGGTCTACGGCATCGTGTCGCTGCGTCGCGGCTCCATCTCCGCGGAACATGGCATCGGGTCGCTGAAGATTCCCTTCCTGCACTTCTCGCGCAGCGAGGCCGAGATCGAGCTGATGCGCGCGATCAAGCGCGCGATGGATCCGAAGGGGATACTGAACCCCGGCAAGGTGATTCCGCCGCCGGGCGGCGCATCGCACTAGCGAAGGCGGCGCAGCGCGCGCGGGCGCAACCCGGCGCCGCGCCGCGCGGTTACTTCTTCGCGGGAAATGCCGAGTTGAAATCGAACTCGGCGTCCGAGGCCTTCACTTTCGGCGATTCGTACTTGCGCAGGAACAGCGTGTGGCAGGCATCGCAGCTTGCCCGCAGCCGCCGGCTGGCGGCGCGCAGCGCGGGGCCCCCGTTCGTCTGCGCGAATTCCTCGGCCGACTTCGACGCTGCCTGCGCCAGTCGATAGAAGGTATCCCAGTTCTGCCAGATGGCCGGCAGCGCGATGGTGTCGGGCGTGGTGGCCTTCGGGTCGTAGAGATTGGTGGTGGGCGGGAACAGATGCGGCACGGCGGTGAGGATGGCGCCCACCACTTCCGCGTTGAAATGCAGCAGATCGACGTTCTTCACCGGCCCGGGCGTCACGGTGATGGTGTCGATGGGGCGCATCAGCTCCTCCATGTGTTCCATCAGTTCGCCGCGCGCGTGGATCACATCCTTCGGATTGGTGCGGCCGGTCCAGCCGGGGCCCGATGGCAGGGCATCGGCAGCCAGCGCTCCGTCCCACGACAAGGCGCATGCCATGACCGAGGTCAGAAACAGGTATCCACGGGTCTTTCCGTTCATCTTGCTGCCTTTTGTCCCGAAGCTTTCGCCCTGCCTGCCGCCGACAGCGCGTGTTCCGCGCTGCGCGTCATGCGCTTGATGAATTCGGCCTTGCGGAAGCGCACGGCAGTCCAGTCCTCATCGATGGCCACCATACGCACCGGCTCGTAGCCCAGCGCGCCGAGTGCGCCAAGGTCGCTGTCGCGACCCACTTCCGATGTGTACCGCTTCGAGGTCTTCTTCGGATAGGCCATCCACACCACCGCATCGCCGCGGGCGTGCCTGCCAAGGGTGGCCGCAAAGCGCGCAAGCTTCGCCTGGCTCTGCACGAATGCAAGGAAGAAGCCGCTGCCTGCAGGCACGCAGGTATCGTGCACGCGCACGCCCCGCAATGCCCTGGTCTGCGGCGCGAATGATTCCGGCGCGTCCAGCACGATGATGTCGCGCTGGTCCTTGAGCTGCAGCTTGCCGAAGACGCCGGCCGCGGCCATCAGGTGCCCTTGATCTCGCGTCTGCGCGTGGCGCGGCGATGCGCGATCTCCTGCGCGAAGATCGGGGTGCGCAGATAGTTGCCGCTCTTCATGTGCTCGGGAATCGGCGTGAAAGGCACCATGGATTCCAGCAGCGCATTGCAGCGCGCCTCGACGCCCTGGCGGTATTCGGGCTGCAGCACGATGAACAGGTCGTTGTGCAGAATGCCGTCGACCACGAAGCGGCCCACGACCACCGGGTCCTGCGGACGGGTCCATGCGGGCGACACCTGCGGCGCCGGCGGCCGTGCCGCGGGTGCTGCACCGGCGGGGCGGCGTGCAGCAGCCGCGGCCGGTGGCGTGTCGTTGCGCAGCGAGTCCGGGCGATGCGATTCGCTCTGCCCGATGTTGGTGGTGGTGAGGCCGGGCACGAAGGCCGACGTGCCGATATTGGTCTCGCGCAGTTCGTGGCGCAGTTCCTCCATCAGTCCCACCGCCGCGATTTTCGAAACCGTGTAGATCCCGGCGCCGCTGCCCGGCAGGATGCCGCTGGTGGAAGTGGTGGTGACGATGTGCGCCCCCGTCTTCTTGGCCAGCATCCTCGGGACAAAGGTATTCACTCCGTAGATAGGTCCCCAGAGGTTCACGCCCAGGCCCCATTCCCAGTCCTTCAGTGAACCGGCGCTGGCCGACTGCTGCAGCCCCACGCCGGCGTTGTTCACCAGGATGTCGACCGGGCCGAACTTCTTCTCGATGGCATCGGCGGTGCGTTGCCAGCCGTCCCGGTCCATCACATCGTGCACCACGGTGTAGAGCCGCGGATCGTTGGCGGGAAAATTCTTCAGCGCATCGGCGAACTGCTTGTCGTCAAGGTTGCCGATCACCACCTTCGCGCCGTACTCGTGCATCACGCGCGCGATGCCAAGGCCGATGCCGCTGGAACCGCCGGTGATGTACACCACCTTGTCCTTCACATCGGTGATGGTGGGCGCCTGTGCCGCGCCCACATCAGGTGCCGCCGGCGCAGCGGCCCCGGCTGCATTGCGAGTGCCCAGGCCGCCCAGTCCCGCGGCGCCCGCCGCCATGGCCATGCCGGAGAGAATGCGGCGACGGTTCAGAGACTGCTCGTCCATGGTATCCCCCGTGCGGCTTCTGGCCGCGTTGGGGTCATCATACGCCGGCTACAGCAGGCCGGGATTCAGCCGCCAGGTGGAGAAATTCAGCGCCGCGGCAAAGCTGACCCAGGCAAGGTAGGGCACCAGCAGCAGGCCGGCCACGGGCGAGATCCGCCAGAAAGCCACCAGCGTGGCGATGATCAGCATCCACAGCCCCAGCACCTCGGCGAACGACATGGCGCCCAGATGCCAGACGAAGAACAGCCAGCTCCACAATGCATTCACGCCGAGCTGGACGATGAACAGCAGCAGCGCATTGCGCGCCGGTGCAAAGCCGCCCCGGCGCCAGACCAGCCATGCAGCGATGCCCATCAGGCAGTACAGCGCCGTCCACACCGGACCGAAGAGTGCTGCGGGCGGCGCCCAGGCGGGTTTTGCCAGTTGCGCGTAGAACTCCTTCGCATTGACCGAGGCGATGGCGCCGATTGCGCCGGTGGCCAGTGCGAGCAGCAGCCAGCCCGCCAGTCCCGCCATCTGCCGTGAGGCTTTCATGTTCGACATGCGACGATTCTACGTGGCGCGGGCATGTCCTTTTGCATCGAATCTGGCGGGCGCCGCGCCCTTGAGGCACACTCCAGCCATAACTAGAGCATTTTCGGCCCGGGGGAATCCATGCCGAGAGGGGCGAGCATCGTCAGGGCGTTGGCCAGTGCGTGGGTCAGGCCTGTTGTCGTGGTCCTGGCACTGCAGTGCGGTGCAGTGGCCGCGTGGGCGGCTGCACCGGCGGAGGCCATTGCACGCATGGCCAATGGCAAGCCCGATCTTTCCGGTCACTGGGCCAATCCCTATACGCCCGACATGGCGGTGCAGGGCAAGGTGCTCGATCCCGCCACGCGCAAGCCGCTGGAGCTGAGCCGCGCGCCACTGCCCGATGCCAAGGCTTCCGCCGCGGGCAACGCGCCGCGTTCGATGGACCTGCCCTACACCGAATGGGGCCTGAAACGCTGGAAGTCATACGACCCGGTGAACGAGGGCGACTATGCCGGCACCTGCCTGCCCTTCGGCATGTCGCGCAACATCAATTCCCCGCATGGCGTGCAGTTCGTGCAGAACCCCGCGGCGCTGGCAATGCTGTTCGAGCAGAACACCTGGTTCCACTGGGTGCCCACCGCAGGGCAGAAATGGCCGCAGGACATCCCACCATCGTGGAATGGCGTATCCACCGGACACTGGGACGGCGACACGCTGGTGGTGGAGACCACGGGCTTCAATGGCTACACGCGCCTGGATACCGCGGGCCATCCGCACAGCAAGCAACTGAAGCTCATCAACACCTTCCGCCGCGTGGATGCGCGCACCATCGAGCATACGGTGACGGTGCACGATCCGAAGACGTACGCGCGCGACTGGATGAACCTGCGCACGTGGAAACTGAAATCCGCGTCGGATGTGGTGATGGAGTACTCCTGCGAGGAGAACAATCTCGGCAACCTGTTCAGCGGCGCCATCAAACCGTGGAAGCCGCCGGAGGACGACGATGAAGAGTGAATCCATGTTGCGCGCCGTGCTCGTTGTCTGTGCCGTCTTCGGTGCGGGCGGCGCGCTGGCGCATCATTCCACCGCGGCGGAGTTCGATTCGAACAAGCCCATCACCTTCACCGGCACCGTGCAGAAGGTGATGTGGATGAATCCGCACATCTACACGCATATCGAAGTGAAGCAGGCCGACGGCAGCAGCTTCGTCTACCACGTCGAGGGCGGTCCGCCGAATTCGCTGTTCCGCCAGGGTTGGCGCAAGGACACGCTGAAGGTGGGCACCATGGTCACCGTGAACGGCTGGCGCGCGAAGAACCCGGATTCACCCAACGTGGGGCAGGCCACCATCTCCCTGGCCGACGGCAAGAAGCTGTTCAGCGGCGACGGTCCGTCGAAAGCGGCGGAGTAGTCCTGCTACAAGGCGCCGCCAGGCGCCGCCGCTGCGGTCGCTAGAGGAAGTTGTTCGGCCAGATCATCGTGCGCCACATGTGCGCCACCGGCGATCCGTCGAAGCCCAGGCCCTCTTCGGGATCCCTGAAGTTGCGGCCGATGATGTCCGTGAAGATCTCCGGGTCGACTTCCACCTTGTCGTCGAAGGAGTAGATGTCGTAAATGGTGATGGCGCGCGAGGTGCCATACCAGCGATGTTTGCGTGCTTCCAGGTAATCCCTGTGGATGTATTCGGGCGGCTTGTACTCCGGGCCGAAGAACTTGTAGTAGGCATCCGGATACTTGAACCCGGCGGCCTCGTCGGCGTAGTAGCGCAGCGCCTGGTGGTACTTGATGGCCCAGGAGATCTCCTCGCTCACGTAAGGCGTGATCATCTGCGCGCCCCAGTAGCCGTGGTCGGTGCGCAGGAAGGCGCCGTTGGAGATGTCGTGCAGCAGACAGGCCACGACCACGGTTTCACTCTGACCCTCGTCAAGTGCGAGTTTCGCGCTCTGCAGCAGGTGCCGGAAGGTGATGTCGCAGAAGCGGTAGTGGAAGAAATCGAGCAGCGTGGGCTTCTCCGGCATCAGGGGCAGGTTCGGGTTCTGGCCCATCATGAACACGGCGCCGGTTTCATTCATGTGCCGCAGCATCGCCGCCTCGGGTTCGGTGACGCCATCGGCGGTGAAATTGACGATGGGCTGCTGCAGCACCATCCGCTCGTGGCCCGCTTGCGGGCACTGCTCCGGCGATGCGTACTTGGGTTCCTTGCGATATGGGATCATGGCTTCATCCTGCTTCACTTGCCGCCCTGGCGTCGCGCGATCGTCGCGCACACCATGAGCTGCAACTGGTGGTAAATCATCACAGGCAGGATGATCGCGCCTATCTGCGAGGAAGGGAACAGCACGCGCGCCATCGGCACGCCGCTGACCAGGCTCTTCAGCGAGCCGCAATAGAGCATGGTGCGGCCATCGGCTTCGGAAAGCCCCGCGGCGCGTGCGCCGTAGATGGTGAACAGCAGCGCCGCCGCCAGTACTGCGGCACAAACGAGAGCGAGAATCAGCAAGGTGAGCAGCGGCACCTTCGACCAGATGCCGCCGATCACCGCGGCGGAGAACGCGCTGTACACCGACAGCAGCACGGTGAGGCGGTCGGAATAGGTGAGCAGCTTGCGCTGCTTCGCGGCCCACTCACCGAGCCAGGGGCGCAGCGCGTGTCCCACGACGAAGGGCAGCAACAACTGCAGCACGACTTTCCATATGCCGGACAGCGGCACATCACCGCCCTGCGTATGCAGCAGCAGCCCGGCCAGCAGCGGTGTCAGTGCGATGCCCAGGAGGTTCGAGGCGGCGGCCGAGGCCACGCTGGCCGCCACATTGCCCTTGGCCATCGAGGTGTAGGCGATGGAGGTCTGCACCGTGGAGGGCAGCGCGCAGAGGAACAGCACACCGGCCCACAGCCCTGCAGGCAGCAGCGAGGGCATGGCCTTCGACATGGCCATGCCCACCAGCGGGAAGAACGCGTAGGTGGTCGCGAGGATCATCAGATGCAGCCGCCAGTGCAGCAGCGCGGCCACCAGGCTTTCGCGCGGCAGCCGCACGCCATGCACGAAGAACAGCAGCACCACGGCGGCCGTGGCGACGTAGCCCACCCAGGTGGCGGCGGCGCCATCGGCCGGGGCCAGCGTGGCCAGCGCCACCGTGGCCAGCAGCGCGAGGATGAACGGATCGGGCAGAAAGCGGTTCAAGCCGCGTCATCCTCGTGGTTGCGCGCCGGTTGCCGGCGGCGCCGGGCCCTGCGCGCCATCATGTTCAGCAGTTCCACCAGCACCGAGAAGGCCATGGCGCTGTAGATGTAGGCCTTGGGCACGTGCACGCCGAAGGCATCGGCCACCAGCGTGGTGCCGATCAGCAGCAGGAACCCCAGCGCCAGCATCACCAAAGTGGGGTTGTTCTGGATGAAGTTCGCCAGCGGCCCGGCGGCGAACATCATGATGATGACGGTGATGATTACCGCCGCGACCATGATGGGGATGTGGTCGGTCATGCCAACGGCGGTCACGATGCTGTCGATCGAGAACACGATGTCGAGCAGGATGATCTGGCCGATGGCGGCGCCGAACCCCACCCGCGAGCCAGCCGGCTCGAACAGGTCGGGGCCATGGTTCGGGTCGGTGTTGTGGTGGATTTCCGTCGTGGCCTTCCAGATCAGGAACAGGCCGCCGGCGAGCAGGATGAGGTCGCGCCACGAGAAGCCGTGGCCGAATAGCGTAAACACCGGCTCGGTGAGGCGCACGATCAGCGCCACCGTCCCCAGCAGTGCCAGCCGCAGCACCAATGCGAGGCCGATGCCCAGCCGCCGCGCCTTGTCGCGCTGCGATTCGGGCAGCTTGTTGGTGAGGATGGCGATGAACACCAGGTTGTCGATGCCGAGCACGACTTCCATGGCAATCAGTGTGATCAGGGCCAGCCAGGCGGCCGGGTCGGCCGCCAGGGTCAGGAGGCTGTTCATCGCGTGGTTTCCGGGGGTGACTTTGAGGGTGACGTGTTGCGGAAGTATCTCATGTGCTACCTTTCGCGAAGAAAAAGCTCATACAGGGAGTTGTCGCCATGACGCATTCATCCGTCCGATCACTGGTCGCCGCCGCGGTGCTGGCCGCGCTGGGAACCGGCTTCGCAGCGTCCGCCGTCGCCGCCGACAAGAAGGCGCCGCCGGAGATTCCCAAGTGCGACAAGAAGATCGGCACGCTGGCCGTGACCGAGCCCGAGAACAAGTGGTGGACCGCGCTGAATCTCGAGTCGCCCGAGGCGCTGATCAAGGTGTTCGTGTCGCAGTCGGGCTGCTTCACGCTGGTGGACCGCGGCAAGGGCCTGCAGGCCGCGCAGGCCGAGCGCGCGCTGGCCGGTGGCGGTGAATTCCGCGGCGGCTCGAACATCGGCAAGGGCCAGATGAAGGCCGCCGACTATGTGCTGGTGCCCGACATCGTCAACAAGAACGCCAACTCCGGCGGCAAGAACGTGGGTGGCATCATCGGCGGCATGCTGGGCGGTGTGGCCGGTGCGCTGGCCGGCGGCATCAGCCTGAAGAGCAAGACGGCCGATGTGGTGCTGACCATGACCGATGTGCGCTCCACCGAGCAGGTGTCGCTGCAGCAGGGCCATGCCAAGAAGACCGACCTGGGCTGGGGCGCCGGCGGCGGCGCGTTCTTCGGCGGCTTCGCGGCCGGCGGAGCCAGCAGCTACGCCAACACCGAGATCGGCCAGGTGGTCACGGCAGCCTACCTCGATGCCTTCGTCAAGCTGATCGACGATGTGAAGAAGATCCAGCCTGACGCCAAGGCCGACAATGTGCAGCAGGCCGTGAGCATGGCCAAGCCCGGCAAGCTGTTCACGAACCCGAGCCCCAGCAGCCAGTCGCTGCGCGACCTCGATGCCGGCGCCATGCTGTATCCCACCGGGGAAAAGCAGGGTCCGTTCTGGAAGGTGCAGGACGAGCTGGGCAACGAGGGTTGGGTGGCCATGGGGCTGCTGCAGCTAGCGAAGTAACGCTTCCGGCGCCTGAAGCTTGCAAGGCTCCGCGTGGCACGGCCGCGCGGGGCCTTTTTCTTCTAGAATGGACGGCCAATGCACGCGCTTTCGGTGAAGGGTCTCACGAAGACCTACAAGAACGGGGTGAAGGCCCTGAAGGGCATCGACCTCGATGTGGAGGAGGGCGATTTCTTCGCGCTGCTGGGCCCCAACGGGGCAGGCAAGACCACTCTGATCGGCATCGTCACCTCGCTGGTGAACAAGACCGCGGGGTCGGTGAACGTGTTCGGCTACGACATCGACCGCGACCTCGACCGTGCCAAATCCTGCATAGGCATAGTGCCGCAGGAAATCAACTTCAACATGTTCGAATCCCCCGAGACCATCGTCGTGAACCAGGCGGGGTTCTACGGCGTGGAGCGGGGCGTGGCGCGCCAGCGCGCCGAGAAATACCTGAAGCAGCTGCAGCTCTGGGACAAGCGCAAGTCGATGGCGCGCGCGCTGTCGGGCGGCATGAAGCGCCGGCTGATGATCGCGCGTGCACTGATGCACGAACCCAGGCTCTTGATCCTCGACGAACCCACGGCCGGCGTCGACATCGAGATCCGCCGTTCGATGTGGGACTTCCTGCGGCAGATCAACGACGCGGGCACCACCATCATCCTCACCACGCACTACCTGGAAGAGGCCGAGAATCTCTGCCGCAACATCGCCATCATCGATGGTGGGCGCATCATCGAGCGCGACCGGATGAGCAACCTGCTGCGCAAGCTGCAGACCGAGAGTTTCGTGTTCACGCTGCGCAATCCCGTGGCCGCCGCGCCGGTGCTCGATGGCTATGGCGTGAAGCTCATCGATGACCACACGCTGGAAGTGGAGGTGTCGAAGAACCAGAACCTCAATGACATGTTCGCGCGCCTGTCGGCCCAGGGCGTGGAGGTGCTGTCGATGCGCAACAAGGTGAACCGCCTCGAGGAGATGTTCATGCGCCTGGTGGAGAACCGCGCACCATGAGCACGCAGACGCTGCCGCTGTCCACCATCCGGGCCATCGGCTTTCGCACCATCATCATCCGCGAGTTCGGTCGCATCATCCGCATCTGGGGCCAGACGCTGGTGCCCTCGGCGGTCACCACCACGCTGTACTTCGTGATCTTCGGCAGCCTCGTGGGCCGGCGCATCGGCGCCATGGGTGGCTTCGACTACATCGCCTACATCGCGCCCGGTCTCATCATGATGTCGGTGATCACCAATTCCTACGGCAACGTGGTGTCGAGTTTCTTCGGCGCCAAGTTCGGCAAGCACATCGAGGAACTGCTGGTCTCGCCCATGCCCAACTGGGTGATCGTGGCCGGCTACGTGTGCGGCGGGCTGCTGCGCGGCATGATGGTGGGCCTGGTCGTCACCACGGTGGCACTGGTGTTCACCTGGCTGCACTCGCACCACCTGCAGGTGCACAACATCGGCGTGGTGCTGGCGGCCGTCATTCTCACCTCGGCGGTGTTTTCGCTGGGTGGGCTCATCAATGCCATTTTCGCCAAGAACTTCGACCAGGTGAACTGGATTCCCTCGTTCGTGCTGACGCCGCTCACCTATTTCGGCGGCGTGTTCTATTCCATCGACCTGCTGCCCGAATGGGCGCGGCACATCTCGATGGTGAATCCCATCCTGCACATGGTGAATGCATTCCGTTATGGTTTCCTCGGCACCAGCGACGTGAGCGTGGCCGGCGCCTTCGTCATGATGCTGGTGCTGGTCGTGGTCATGTTCACGCTGGCGGTGGTCCTGCTCAACCGCGGGAGCGGCACACGTGACTGAATCGGCCACTGCTGCAAAGTCCGGCTTCATCGCGCGGCTGTACGCGGCGGCGAGGAAGAACGATTCGCTGGTGTGCGTGGGGCTCGACCCGGAGCTGGAGAAGCTGCCGGCCACCGTGCGGTCGATGCCGCAACCCATCTTCGAGTTCAACCGCCGCATCGTCGACGCCACGGCCGAGTACGCCTGCTGCTTCAAGCCGCAGTTCGCGCATTACGCGGCGCTGGGTGCCGAGGATCAGTTGCTGGCCACCATCCGCTACATCCACCACAAGCATCCTGGCCTGCCGGTCATCCTCGATTCCAAGCGTGGCGACATCGGCAGCACTGCCGCGAAGTACGGACAGGAATCCTTCGAGCGCTACGGCGCCGACGCCGTGACCGTGAATCCCTATCTGGGATTCGACTCCATCGAGCCTTATTTCAAGTGGAAGGACCGCGGCGTGATCGTCCTGTGCCGCACCTCGAACCCCGGCGCACGCGATTTCCAGGACCTGGAATCCGGCGGCAAGCGCCTGTACCGCCACGTGGCCGAACGGGTGGCGCGCGACTGGAACAGCGGTGGCAATTGCATGCTGGTGATCGGCGCCACCTACCCGCAGGAACTGGCCGAGATCCGCGCCGTGGTGGGCGATCTGCCCTTCCTGGTGCCCGGCGTGGGCGCGCAGGGTGGTGACGTGGCCGCAGCGGTGAAGGCAGGGCGCACGCGCGATGGTCTTGGAATGGTGCTGAATTCCTCCCGCGGGATCATCTATGCGAGCAGCGGCGAGGATTTCGCCGACGCCGCCCGCGCCGCTGCCAGATCCCTGCGCGACGAAATCAACCAGCACCGCAACTGAACCCGCGCCTCCCGGGTGGCCGAGGCGCGGGCGCGCGGCTATCCGCGGTTCGTCTTCCTACTTCTGGACCCAGGCCCCGGAAGCATTCTGGTAATACCATCCAGCCTGCGCGCCACGCTCCACCCAGCGACGGGCGAAGGTCTTGCGCAGATCGCCAGCCCATTCGGGATGGCCATTGGCCTTGGCGATCTCGGTGTACAGCGACTCGCGATCCTTGTTGTCCTCGGCCACGAGCCGATTCAGCAGACCCCGATCCGGCAGTGACAACGACCCGGCATCGCGGATCTGCACCAGGCCGTCCTGCGTGAGTCCCAGCGCGCCGGAGTCGAAGAACTTGCGCAGCTGCGAGAAGCGCGCGGCCATCGACGACTGGATGGCGCGAATCTCGGGCGAAGAGATGTCGATGTTGGCCGCGTCCTGCGCCTGCGCGGCGGGGACGACGGCGTACAGCATCTGGCCGATGGCGGCCACCAGTACGCCGGGCTTGCGGTACTGCGTCTGTCCGGTGGGCGGCGCGGCCGGAGCGGCGGGCGCGGCCTGCGGCCGCGTGCCGGTGGCGCCGGTGATGGCGTCGATGACCTGGTCGGCGGCCTTCTCGGCGGCGGCGGCGGGGAAGTACACATTGATGGTGACGCAGGCGGCGACGACGAGGCTGGCCAGCGTGATCTTCGCGAAGCGTGTGGCATTGCGCAGGGTGGCAGAGGTCATTGCAGGTCTCCTGTACACACGGGCATGAGAATCCAGGACGGCTGAACCGCGCCTGAAGCCGTTATGTGAATCCTAGCGCACATTGATCGCGCCCGGATTCGACAGCGCATTGGCGGCCTGCGAGATGAACGTGAGCCAGGCCACGCGCTTGTTGTTGCCGATGATGTCGATGCGCGGCAGCCCTGCGCCCTTCACGATGTAGAAACCGGTGCCCGCGGGTCCCGCGCCGGACATCTGGCAGACGTCGTTGCGCAGCCGGCAGTTGAGGCCGAGGCGGTCGTAGCCGAACTCGTTGAAGAAGCGCAGCGCGCCGGATTGCAGCGCCGCGGCCACGCCACCTCCGCCGCCGCCGATGTTCGACAGGCTCTGCACCGCGCGCTGGCTGATGCGATGCCGGCTCTTGTCGTTGGGTGGCGTGGCAATGCGCAGGTCGAAGGCCACGGGCGACAGGCCCACCGTTTCGAGGTTGGGCAGGTCTATGTCGAGCCGGCCGGTGATGCTGCCGAACTCGAACGTGCGCGTGATGAGGTCGAGATCGAGGTTGCGCGCGGCGATGTCGGCGTACAGCCGTGGCAGCGCACCGAAGGGATCGCGGACGCGCAGGTTGCGCGCGACCACGCGGCCATCGAATACCTGCGCCTCGATGTCGCCTTGCAGCGTGAGTTCCTTGTTGAGATAGGTAAGTCCGGGTATCCGGCCTGCCAGCGAGCCACCGAACTCGGGCCACCCCAATGCCCTGGCGATGGGCGCGATGCTGATGGGCTCGATCAGCGCATCGAAATCGCCGGACATGTCCGGCTCGCCGATATGGCGTACTGCGAAGTTGTTGATGCGCAGAGCGCCGTCGAAGAATGGCAGGCGCGCCGGCTGCAGCAGCCTGAAGTCGCGGTCGTGCACGCTGAAGTCGATATGCGTGTGCGCGCCGACGATACCCCAGCCGCGCGAGCTGGCCCACTCGAGGGAGGAGGGCCGCTCGGCGGCGGCGTTGCCCGCTGCCCAGTGGATGTCGGTCTGCACGCCGCTGACGGCAAGCGCGCGCGAATCATCGCTGAACTCGAGGTCCTTCACAGCCAGCGTCAGCGCAACGGGCTCGTTGGCGGCGATCCGCAGGGAGGCCTTGGCGCTGCCGGCGGTCTTGAGTTGATTGAATGCGGTGGTGGCCAGCGACTGCTGCAGGTAGGTGGCATAGGCCGACGGAAAGCGGATTTCGCGGGCGTCGATGTCGGCGGCGGCGATGGAGAAAGGCGCCAGCGCGATGCGTGCCGAACCGGACAGGTCCGCCAGGTTCTGCTGGCGGCTCTGGAATGTCTCGATGGTCAGGAGCTGCGGCGTGAGCGTTCCGCGGGCCGTGAATGCCAGCGCATTGGCGCCGAAATCCAGCACCACCGGCCCCGCCAGCGCCTGTCCCTGCGCGCCGGCAAGTTCCACGTCGAATGCCAGCGGTTGCGCTGACAGGTCCACGCGGGCTTTTGCGGCCAGCGCCAGCTTCTCGCCCAGCCAGGTGAAATCCTCGTTCTGGAAAGCGCCGTCGCGCAGTGCGAAATCAACGTCGGCGCGCGTGCCGCGGGCGTTGCCTTCGATCCGGCCGTGAAGCTGTGTGCTGCCTGTGACCGTGAATCCCTTCGGCAGCGTGAACCAGGGCTTGATGAAATCCTGCCATGCGGCGACGGCAATCGGGGGAAACGTGACTTCGCCCTTCCAGGCCGCGGGCGCATAGTCGAGCGTGAAGCCGGGCGACACGCCGGCGACCGCCGGGCCCGAGCCGGCGGCGGTCAGTGCGCTGCGTGCCATGTCGTACTTCACCTGCGTGGCGATGCGCATCGTGGCGAGCTTTTCCGTGCGCAGTTGCAGCGTCAGCCGCGAACAGGCCAGCAGTGGCTCGCGCACCACCGGATCGGGGCAGGTGAGCTCAAGGCCCTGCAATGCACCGGTCTGCGCCAGCAGCGCGGCGGCCTGGGCCTGCAGCGCGACGGGCAGTGCCAGGCGGCCGGTGCGCAGCTCGAGCCGGCTGCGCGTGGCTGCCGGAATGACGAGGCGCGCATCCACCTGCTGCACCGTGACGCCCGCCACGGCGAGCGTCCCGGCCCGCATGCGGATGCGCTCGATGGCCGCGACCGGCAGGCTCGTCGCCAGCATCACCGTGGCCAGCGCCGCGGCGAGCGACGGCCTCATGCCGGATTGGTCTCGATGGTGATGTGTGCCAGACCCGGCACATCGGCCAGGAGCCTGCGATATTCATCGGGCGTGCGCAGATTGGGTCCGCGCAGCGCCACCAGCAGTGCCTGGTGGCCGGGGCCCAGTCGCCACACATGCAGGTCGAGCACCGCGACGCCGGGCGATGCCGACTCGATGCGCGCGCGCACGGCGTTTTCCATCGCGCTGTCATCGTGCGAATCGAGCAGCGTGCGACCGGCGGTGCGCAGCAGTCCGAACGACCAGTGCGCGATCACCGCCGCGCCCAGGATGCCGATCACCGCGTCCATCCAGACCCAGCCCAGGAAGCGCCCGGCGATCAGCGCGATGATGGCCAGCACCGAGGTGAGCGCATCGGCCAGCACATGCATGTAGGCGGCATGCAGGTTGGCGTCGCGATGTTGCGGGGCGTGGCTGTGATCGTGATGGTCATGATCATGATCGTGGTCGTGGTCGTGGTCGTGGTCGTGGTCTTCGTGCAGCAACCACGCGCTGACCAGGTTGACGATGAGGCCCACTACGGCAATGCCGCCCGCCTGCATGAAATCGATGCCCTGCGGATGGATGAGCCGGCGCACGGACTCCGCCGCGATCAGTATCGACACGATGGCCAGCGTGATGGCGCTGCCGAATCCCGCCAGATCGCCCACCTTGCCGGTGCCGAAGGAGAAACGCGGGTTGTCGGCGTGCTGCCGCGCATAGCGGTAGGCCAGCGCTGCGATGGCCAGCGCCGCCGCATGCGTGGCCATGTGCCAGCCGTCTGCCACCACGGCCATCGAACCGTACCAGGTGCCACCGACGATTTCGGCCACCATCATGGCCAGCGTCAGCGCCACCACCCAGCGCGTGCGACGTGCGTGGTCGTCATGGCGTTCGCCCAACCAGGAGCGGGGGCAAGTCGGGTCGGCGTCGTTGGAACCGGAGCGGGACATTCCCGTATTGTGCACCGGCGGATGCCTGAAACAATTCCGTCATCGGCCGGTAACACGGCTGCAGTCAGGTGGCGTCAGGCTGTACGCCATGGCAAGACCCATCGCACCCGCCAAAGTGCTGCTGGCCCTGGCCCGGCTGGACCAGGCCGAACTGAACGCCTGCCGGGCCTTCAACCGCAGCGTGCGCCGCGCCGGCCTGCTGCGCGTGGTGCGGATCGCAAGTCGCTTGGGCGATGGTGTGCTGTGGTACTGGCTGATGGGGCTGATGGCTCTGGCCGGTGGCGAGGTGGGGCGTCTCGTGGCCCTGCGGTGCGCGGTGGCCGGCATCGCGGGCCTTGCGCTGTATCGCGGATTGAAGAATCTGCTGGTGCGCGAGCGGCCGTACATGACGCACGCCGCCATTGTCTGCGCAGGTCGGCCGCTGGATCGCTTCAGCTTTCCCTCCGGCCACACGCTGCATGCGGTGAGCTTCACGCTGATCATCTGCAGCAGCCTGCCCTGGACAGCGGTCGTACTGGTGCCGGCGGCGCTGCTGATCGCGCTGTCGCGCATGGTGCTGGGTCTGCACTACCCGAGCGACGTGATCGCTGGCGGCCTTCTGGGGGTGGGCGTCGCGACGGCCACGATGAGCTGGGTGGGCGCGTGAATCCACGGACACTCATCGTCTCGGACGTGTATTTCCCGCGCGTGAACGGCGTGTCCACGTCGATCCGCAGCTTCCGCGAGGACCTGGCATGCCTGGGGTTTGCCTCCACTCTGGTGGCGCCCGACTACTGCAGCGCCGGCGCGCGCGCACCGGAAGCCGATGTGCGGCGCGTGCCGGCCCGCGCCGTGCCCTTCGATCCCGAAGATCGCATCATGCGCCGGTCAGCGCTGCGTGCAGCGCTCGCCGCGGTGCCGCGCGAACACAGCGATCTGGTGCACATACAGACGCCCTTCCTCGCGCACTACGCCGGGCTGAGGCTGGCGCGCGAACGGCAGGTGCCGGTGCTGGCCACCTGCCACACCTACTTCGAGGACTATCTGCATCACTACCTGCCGCTGTTGCCGGGTTTCGCCGGTGGCTGGCTGGCACGCAAGGTGATGACGCGGCAGCTCAATGCGGTGGATGCCGTGGTGTCGCCTTCGGAGCCCGTGCGCCGCCGGCTGCTGGAATACGGTGTCACGCGTCCCATCCACGTGATCCCCACGGGCATGACGCAGGACCGGTTCGTGGCCGGTTCGCCGCAGCGCTTCCGCGAACTGTTCGGGTTCGCGCCGGAGCAGCGCATCGTGCTGAATGTGGGCCGCGTGGCGCATGAGAAGAATCTGGGCTTCCTGCTCAGGATGTTCGAGCTCGTGGCGCGGCGCGATCCGCGCGCCGTGCTGGTGATTGCCGGCGAAGGGCCCGCGCGGCCGGCGCTGCAGGCACAAGCGGAGAAGCTTGGCATCGGCCTGCGCACCCGATTCATCGGCAACCTCGATCGCGACAGCACGCTCAATGACTGCTACGCGGCTGCAGACGCCTTCGTCTTCGCCTCGCGCACGGAGACCCAGGGCCTGGTGCTGCTCGAGGCCATGGCGCAGGGCCGTGCGGTGGTGTCGACGGCCTGCCTGGGTACGCGCTCGGTGCTGACGTCGGGCAGTGGCGCCTGCGTGGTGGAGGAGATCGAGAAGGATTTCGCGGCCGCGGTATGCGCGGTGCTGAAAGACCGCGGCCGCGCGCGGCTGATGGGTCAGAAGGCCCGTGCCTGGGCCGGGCAATGGTCCTCGGCGAGTCTGGCCGCGCGCATGGCCGAGCTGTATGGCGAGCTGCATGCGGGCGCGGGATTCGCTGGCGCAAAGGCGCCGGCGGCGCGCGCGATGGGTGAGGCGCTGGGCTGATGGGCGAGGCCCTGGGTTGAAGTTGCGCGGCAGCAATCGGCCGCGACGCAACTTGCGATAAACTTCCTCCCCGAGCGGCGAAGCTTGCCGCGACGGAAGGTGCTCATGACCGCGAAGCGCGCCCTGGTAGTGGACGATTCCAAGTCCGCGCGATCTTTCCTGGCAAAGCTGCTGGAAGAGCAGTCGCTGGAGGTCGATGCCGCCGAGACGGCCGAGCAGGCCATCGACTACCTCTCGCAGCACCGTCCCGATGTGATCTTCATGGATCACCTGATGCCCGGCATGGATGGCTTCCAGGCAGTGCAGGCCATCAAGAGCAATCCGCGCACCGCGACGATCCCCATCCTCATGTACACCTCGCAGGAAGGCGAGCTGTACCTGGGCCAGGCGCGTGCGCTGGGTGCGGTGGGCGTGCTGCCGAAGAGCGTGGCGCCGGCCGATGTGCGCACGGTGCTGCAGCAGCTTCACCTGGTCGAGCTGCCGGAGCCGGCAACCGTGGCCGAAGAGCCCGAGCTGCTCGATGCGGCCGTGGCCGTGGCCAACACCGTCGAGACCGAGGCGCTGACGCCGCCCACCGAACTCGATGTGGAGGGAGTGCGCGAGGAGATCGCCACGCTGCGCCGTCAGATCTTCGATCACATGGAGGTGCTGGGGCTGCGCTACTCGGCCGAACTGCGTTCGGCCATCCGCGATGCGCTGCCGCCGGCGGAGCCACCGCCTCAGCCGGAGCCGCCGCGCTCCACCGTATTGCCCTGGGTGCTGGCGCTGGCTGCGGGGTTGGCCGCCGTGGTGCTGGGCACCCTGTGGTGGCAGGGCGGGCAGCGCGAAGCCATGCTGCGCAACGAACTGGCCGATGCGCGCGCCACCGTCACGGAGCTGTCGGCGCGGCTGGTGGCGCCGGCCGTGGCCGATACCGGAGCTACGGCCGCGGGAACACCCGCGTCGCCCGCAGGCACCGTGGCCCCCGTGGTGGTGAAGGTGCCTTTTGGCGAAGCGCCGCTGTCGGGCAATCGAATCGAAAGGCTGCGCGAGTTCACCGCGCGGCTGCTGGCGCAGGGTGGCCATGGCACGGTGGAGGTGCGCCGTTATCCGGGACGGTTCTGCCTTTCCGGCAATGCCACCGAGGGCTTCTCGATGGCCGAGGCCACCACGCCCTACATCAAGTGCGAGCTGATGGCTGACGCCAACGATACCGCGCTGGGTAACGCGGCTGCGGAATCGGTGGCCTTCGCCAATGCGCTGGCCGACCTTCGCAAGCAGGGCGGTGATGCGCTGCGCTTCGACGTGGCCGAAGGCCGCGGCGACAACACCTTCGTGGCCTATCCCGAGATCGGCGGCACGCCGCCGCGCATTCCCACCGCCGGTGAATGGAATTCCGCCGCCGAGGCCAACAACCGGGTGGAGATCCGCTGGCGCCCGGCGCCGTGACGCCGTTCAGGCCGCGGTGGCCCTGGGGCAACCGCCACCTGCAATCCATCCTGCCCAGCATCCTGCCGCGCCATCGCCTGCGGCGGCGCGCGGCGAAGCTGCTTGCCGCCAGTCGCGAGTTGCTGCTGGATTGCGGCGGCGGCGTGCGCCTGCAGGCCTGGCATGCCGCGCCCGCCACGCCCTCGGGCCGGCTGGCCATCCTGCTGCATGGCTGGGAGGGCAGCGCGGAGTCGTACTACATCATCTCGCTGGCCCACTGCCTGTTCGAATCCGGCGTCGAAGTGGTGCGACTGAACCTGCGCGACCATGGCGACACGCATCACCTCAACGAGGGCATCTTCCATTCCTGCCGGCTGGACGAGGTGTGCGGCGCGGTGGGCGCGATCGCGAAGCGCTTTCCCGGCGCGTCGCCGTGGCTGATCGGCTTCTCGCTGGGCGGCAATTTTGCGCTGCGCGTGGGCGCCAGCGATGACGCGCGCGTGGGGCCGCTGGCCGGCATCATCGCGGTGTCGCCGGTGCTGCATCCGGACAGCGCGATGCGGGCGATGGAGCGCGGCATGCCGCTGTACCAACGTTATTTCGTGCGCAAGTGGTCACGCTCGCTGCAGCGCAAGCAGGAGCTGTGGCGCGACGACCTGGTACGCCGGGAGATCTACGGTTACGGTGATCTGCGGCGGATGACCGAAGTGCTGGTGGCCGATCACACGGAATTTCCCAGCCTGCAGCATTATCTGGATGGCTATGCCATCACCGGCCGCCGGCTTGAATCGCTGCGGGCGCCGGCCACGATTCTTGCGGCGCTGGACGATCCCATCATTCCCGCGTCGGATCTCGCGCTGCTGGCGCGGTCTTCGAATCTGAGGATAGTGACCACCGGGAAGGGCGGGCACATGGGCTTCCTCACCAGTCCCTTCGCGTCGACATCATGGGTGAATGAATTCGTCTGCGGCACGATGGGATTGAGCGGTCCCGCCGACTGATCCGCCGCAGGCGTCGCGGCACTATGCGCTGGCGCGCTTTTCTTCGAACTGCACCACCGGCTCGCCGCTGGTCACGAGGATGTCGCCTTCGATCACCGCGCCACGCGCTATGGCCAGGCTCTTGGCCGACACCGTGCCCTTGATCACCGCGTTGGCTCCCACTTCAAGGCGGTCGGTGACGGCGATACTGCCGGTGAGCCGGCCCGCCACCACGCCCGCGCGGGCGCGCACCTGGCCTTCCCAGTGCGCATCGCGGGCGATGGTGAGCATGCCGCCCACATCGCCATCGCCCTGCACGCTGCCGCTGAGCATCACCGGACCGGGCGCAATGATGTCGCCACG
>JAXMGX010000021.1:0-35519 GCA_046347045.1 Steroidobacteraceae bacterium | reverse complement strand
TACAGTCTCGCGGCGCTGATCCAGGCCGTGGTGCAGAGCGACTCCTTCCTGCAGCGCGGTGCCGCCGCGCCGGTTGCGCCGCGAGTGGCGGCGCGGGAGTAGACCATGGCGATGTTCATCACCCGGCGGGCGCTTTCACGTCGCACGCTGTTGCGCGGCGCAGGCGCCGCCGTGGCATTGCCGCTGCTCGAATCCATGGTGCCGGCAATGTCGGCCTCGCCCGCCGTGAAGCCGCGCTTCGGCGCCATTTACTTTCCGCATGGCGCCACGCTGTCGCGCTGGACGCCGAAGGACGACGGCGCGAACTTCACCTTCAGCGAGATCCTGCAGCCGCTGGCCCCGTATCGCGCCCACATCAATGTGGTGTCGAACCTGGGGCATCCGCTGGCTTATGGACCGGGCGGCGCCACCGGCAATCACAACCGTTCGTCGGCCTCGTTCCTCAGCGGCGCAAAGGCGGCTTCCGGCGCGCAGCCGCGCCTCGGCATCACCATGGACCAGGTGGCCGTGAAGACGCTGGGCCTCGATACGCCCCTGCCTTCGCTGGAGCTGATGATCGAGGATTCCAGCCTGTCCTGCGGCGAGGGACTTTCCTGCGCCTACCGCAACACGCTGTCGTGGCAGGGCGAACTGTCGCCGTTGCCCATGCAGAACAACCCGCAGGCCGTGTTCGAGCAGCTCTTCGGCGATGGCGCCGATGACACGCAGCGCGCCGCGCGGCGTGCGCAGGCCCTGAGCCTGCTCGATTCGGTCTCGGAGCAGATACGGGGCATCGACCGCGCGCTGCCGGCCGCGGACCGCCAGCGGCTCGACCGCTTCCTTACCGATGTGCGCGAGATCGAGCGGCGCATCGCGCAGGCTGGCGAGCGTGCCGGCAGCAATATCGAACTGCCCAGCCGCCCCAATGGCATTCCCGACGACGTGGAAGCGCACATCAAGCTGATGTACGACCTCACGGCGCTGGCCTGGCAGACCGAGATCACGCGCGTCAGCACCTTCCTGATGGCCAAGGAATTGAGCAATGCCGTCTATCCGAAGAGCGGCATCCGGGATTCCTTTCACATCCTCTCGCACCATTCCAACAACGAGGACAACAAGGCGCGGTTCGCGGTGCTGAACCGCTACCACGCCGGCCTGCTGGCGTATTTCCTCGATCGCCTGGCGAAGACCCCCGACGGCGAGGGCTCGCTGCTCGATCATTCGCTGGTGCTCTACGGCAGCGGCATGAGCGACGGCAACTCACACAACCACGATCCGCTGCCGGTGCTGCTGGCCGGGCATGCTGCGGGCACGCTGCAGGGCAATCGACACCTGCGGCAGGCGCAGCTCACGCCCATGTCGAACCTGCTGCTGTCGATGCTCGACAAGCTGGGCTGTCGCGAAGAGCGTTTCGGCGACAGCACCGGCAGGGTTGCGATCTAGCGCAGGGCGGCTGCGGCGAATCTAGCCTGGGGTATCTGCGCCGGCGGGCCCGGCCACTTGCCGGCCGATCTCGCGCAGTGCCTGTTCGAACACCTCGGGGGGCTGTCCACCCGAGATCAGCCACTTGCCGTTGATCACGATGCCCGGCACGGAGTTGATGCCGCGCGATTGCCAGAGCTGTTCCGCGGCACGTACCTCCGCGCCGTAGCGGCCCGAGGCCAGCACTTCGCGGGCGGCATCGGCATCGAGTCCAGCCTCCGCGGCCAGCGAGGCCAGCACGTCGCGGTCGGCAACATTCGCATCGTCGGTGAAGTTCGCGCGGAACAGCAGTTTCTTGAGTTCCTTCTGCCGGCCTTGCAGGCCCGCCCAATGCAGCAGGCGGTGCGCGTCGAAGGTGTTGTGGACGTGGCTCCTGGATGAGGAGTTGAATGCGAAACCCACGCCTGCGGCCCGCTCGCGGATCGCCGCGCGGCTGGCGGCAAGCTGCTGCGCGTTCGCGCCGTACTTGCGGCCGATGTGCTCGTCGAGGTTCTCGCCCTGGGGCGTCATGTCCGGGGACAGTTCGAAGGGCTGGAAATGGATGTCGGCATCGACCTCGGCGTGCACGCGGCGCAGGGCCTCTTCGAGGCTGTGCAGGCCGATGGCACACCAGGGGCAGGCCACGTCCGAGACGAAATCGATGTGCAGGGTCTGGGGCATCGCGGTTCTCCTGCCGCACATCCTAACGGGAAATTGACGCGCTGCCGGTGGACATGAGAAGAAAGAGGCTGGCGTCCCGAAGAACGCTGCAGGGGGAAGCATGCGTGCATTGCGTACGGGGTTGTTGTTGCTGTGCTCGGCCCTCGCGGTGCCGGCCCTGCCGCATCACGGCATATCGAACTGGGATCTGAACAAGGACGTCACGCTCAACGGCAGGATCACCCGCTTCGACTTCGTCAATCCCCACGTCTGGCTGCACCTGGCGGTGAAGGCCTCCGACGGCAGGATCGAGGACTGGTCCTGCGAAATGCGCTCGGCGAATTCGCTGCGCCGTTCGGGGTGGACGGTCGAGATGTTCCGCGCAGGAACCGCCGTCACTGTCACCGGTTCGCCCGAACGCTACAAGGCGCGCCAGTGTTATCTGTCCACGATCAAATTCGCCGACGGTACCAGCATGGACCGCTACGGCCAGCGCCAGCTCGCGGCCGCCGAAAAGGCGCGCGTGGCCGTGGCGCGACCGGCGCGCACGCCGGATGGCCGCCCCAACCTGGCCGGCGACTGGGCCGCAGAGCAGCGCGTGATGAGCGATCCGCGGGGCCAGCTCGGAACGCTCGTGCCCCTGAGCCAGGCGTCGAAGATGAAGCCGGGCGAGTTGCCGGCAGGCCAGCAGGCCTTTCCGGGCGCACGAGGTTCTGCGGCATCGCTGGCCGCCGACCCCATCCGCGCCGCCTGGGACCGGCCCATCCCGGTGAAGCTCACCGCCGCGGGACGCAAGGCGCTGGAGAAGTTCGATCCGGCATCGCGCGACAACCCGCGGCTGCGTTGCGAACCCACCGGAATCCTCTTCGACTGGACCTTCGACAGCGTGGTGAACCGGATCACCCAGACGCCGGTCCGCATCACGATGCAGTACGGGCACATGGACCTCTCGCGCACCATTCACCTGGATCGCAGCGCGCCGCCGAAGGGCGAACCACCGTCGCGCGCGGGTTATTCCGTGGGCCATTGGGAAGGCGATGCGCTCGTGGTGCAGACCACGGGATTCCTGCCCGGAGTGTTGAATGCCGATGCGCGCATCCTGCATGGGCCCAATCTGCGCATCACCGAACGCTTCGAGCTCGATCCGGCCACGCGCCGGCTGACGCGGCGCTACGAGGCCGTCGATCCGGAGTACTTCGAGGACGTCTGGCGCGGTGCCGATGAGGTGCTGCCGTCGGATGTGAGCTATGCCCCATATCGCTGCAAGGACCTGGGCGGCGCGCCGGCCAGCGAACGCAGGAAGTAGCGCGCAAAAAAAATGGCCGCGGAGTGCCGCGGCCCAGGGGGAGTGTTCGGGACGGGGGATCGGAAGAGCGATCAGCGATTCTTCAAGACGATCTTGTTTTCCACGCTCATGACACCCTTGGTGCCCTTGGCGATGGATTCCGCCTTGGTGCGCTCGGCTTCGCTGCTGGCACTGCCGGACAGCGTCACTCGGCCATCCTTCACGTCGACATTCACATCCAGGCCATCGACGTTCTTGTTCGCCAGCAGGTCGGCCTTGATCTTGGTCAGCAGCGTCACATCGTCGACCTTCTGGCCGACGCTGGAGTCGGCGGCGAAGGTGGTGGCTGCGCCGCCAATCACCAATGCGGCGATCACCGCGGCCGCGTAGTGGGTCTTCATGTGTCAGCTCCTCGAGTGGCGGTACCCACCGCCGGAGCCGATGATGGAGAATATGGGGCGTGGCGAGCAGCCGATTGCGGCCCAGTGTGGCTGTAGGACGGCTCCTAGACTTCGTCCCCGGGCAGCCCGCATCATCCGCCGATGTCGCACACCAGCATCAGTTTCCGCAGTGACAACGACTGGGGCGCCTCGCCGGCCATCCTGGCCGCAGTCGCAGCCTGCAATGCCGACACCGCAAGGCCCTATGGCGCCGACCCGTGGACCGGGCGCGCGCGGCAGCGGCTCTGCGAGGTGTTCGGGCGCGAGGTGGAGGTGCTGCTGCTGGCCACGGGCACCGCTGCGAATTCGATTTCGCTGGCGGCGATGTCGCCGCGCTGGGGCAGCATAGTCTGCCACCGCCATGCGCATGTGCTGGCCGATGAATGCGGCGCGCCGGAGTTCTTCACCGGCGGCGCGAGGCTGGTTCCTTCGGCAAGCGCAGGCAGCAAGCTCGATCCGGCCTGCGTGCGCGGCGAACTGGCCATCGGCAAGGGCGATGTGCACTGCGTGCAGCCCTCGGCCGTCAGCATCACGCAATGCACCGAAGACGGAAATGTCTACTCGCCGGAAGAGGTCGCGGCGGTGTCGGCGGTGTGTCGCGAATCCGGCGCGCTGCTGCACATGGACGGTGCGCGCTTCGCCAACGCGCTGGTGTCCATCGGCTGCACGCCGGCCGAACTCACCTGGCGCGCCGGTGTCGACGTGCTGTCGTTCGGCGCCACCAAGAACGGCGCGCTGAATGCCGAGGCAATTGTCGTGTTCAACCGGGAGCTGGCCGCGCAGCTTCCCTACTTGCGCAAGCGTGCCGGCCACCTGCTGTCCAAAATGCGCTTCGTGGCGGCGCAAATGGATGCCTATCTCGCCGAAAACCTGTGGCTGGCCAACGCACGTCATGCCAACGCCATGGCAACGCGGCTGGCGCGGGGGTTGTCGCGCATACGGGGCGTGGAGCTGGCCGCGCCGGCGCGGACCAATATCCTTTTCGCGGTATTTCCCGCGGCGCTTGCTGCCGGCCTGCGCGAGCGCGGCTATGATTTCTATGGCGATCGATGGGGCCCGGGCGTGGTGCGACTGGTCACTTCGTTTGGCACCACGCCGGAGATGGTCGACGGCATGCTGGCCGCGGCACGGGACATCGCAGGAGAGAAACCTTGAGCACGGGCGGCCTCGGTCAACGCGTACTGGTTACGGCGGGCGGGGCGGGCATCGGCCTTGCCATCGTTCGCGCGTTCCACGCGGCGGGGGCTCGCGTGTACACCTGCGATCTGGACGACCAGGCGCTGCAGCGCGCCGCCGCCGACATGCCCGGCCTGCTGGTGCGCCGTTGCGGCATCGGCGATCGCGCCGACACCACTGCAATGGTGGCCGACGCCATCGCGCAGCTCGGCGGCCTCGATGTGCTGGTGAACAATGCCGGCATCGGCGGGCCCACGGCGCCGCTGCACGATCTCAATCCGGCGGACTGGGACGCGGTGCTGCGCACCAACCTCACCGGCGCCTTCGACGTCACGCGTGCGGCGATCCCTGCGATGATTCAGGCCGGTCGCGGGGTCATCATCAACATGGCCTCGGCTGCAGGGCGCTTCGGCTATGCCAACCGCAGTCCCTATGCCGCCTCGAAGTGGGCGCTGATCGGCCTGACCAAGACGCTGTCGATGGAGCTCGGCCCGCATCGCATCCGCGTCAATGCCATCGCGCCCGGTGCCGTGGCGGGTGAGCGCGCGGATCGCGTGTTCCGGGGGCGCGCGCAGCTCTCCGGGCGCAGCATCGAGGAGGAAAAGCGCCTCGGGCTCGCCAATCAGTCGCTGCCCGACATGGTGGAACCGGAGGAAATCGCCGCATTGGCGGTGTATCTGGCCTCGGATGCCGCGCGCACCATCTCCGGCCAGGTGCTGCCCATCGACGGGGACATGCAACGGTCCTGACATGAACGACTTTCTCGGTGACGAGTCGACACTGGTCCGCGCCGCGGCCGACCGGGCGCGGCTCGACGCCGGCATGTCGGGACAGGTGGCCGCGCTGGCCGAATCGCTGGTGCGTGAAATCCGCACCGCGCGCCATGCGCAGGGCGGGCTCGATGCCTTCCTGCTCGAGTACTCGCTGAGCTCGAAGGAGGGCGTGATCCTGCTGTGTCTGGCGGAGTCGTTGCTGCGCATTCCCGATGCGGCCACCGCCGACAGGCTGATTGCCGAGAAGATCCGCGCCGGCGACTGGGGCTCGCATGCCGGCGATTCGGGTTCACTTTTCGTCAATGCCTCCACCTGGAGCCTGATGCTCACTGGCCGCATCGTGCGCAGCGAGCAGGAGGAGCTGGACGACACCGCATCGTTCATGCGGCAGCTCGTTTCGCGCCTGGGCGAGCCGGTGGTGCGCGCGGCAATGATGCAGGCCATGCGCATCCTGGGCACGCAGTTCGTCATGGGCCGCACCATCGGCGAGGCGATCCGGCGCTCGCGGCAGGGCGACGCCGCTCACTATCGCCATTCCTTCGACATGCTGGGAGAGGGCGCCGTGGACTGGCGCGGCGCCGACCATCACCTGGCGGCCTATGCCGAGGCCATTGATGCGGTGGCCGCCGCCGATGCGCGGACCGTCGACAGCGAGCGATCCAGCGTGTCGGTGAAACTGTCGGCGCTGCATCCACGCTACGAGCCCGCGCGCTGGAAACGCGCGCTGGATGAACTGCTGCCGCGCGTCCTGTCACTGGTGGAGCAGGCGGCCGGCAGCAACGTGCCGCTCACCATCGACGCCGAGGAGGCCGATCGCCTCGAGCTTTCGCTGGCCGTCGTGGAGGCGGTGGTGCGCGCGCCCAGACTTGCCGGATGGCAGGGGTTCGGCCTTGCAGTGCAGGCCTATCAGCGCCGCGCGGCCGCGACACTCGACAGGCTGGTGGCGCTGGCCGGGGAGAGCCGGCGCCGGCTGAACATCAGGCTGGTGAAAGGTGCCTACTGGGACAGCGAGATCAAGCGCGCGCAGGAGCGCGGCCTTGCAACCTATCCGGTGCTCACCCGCAAGATGAATACCGATGTGTCATACCTGGCCTGCGCGCGCCGTCTGATGGAGGCGGATGCCGCGCTGATCCATCCGCAGTTCGCCACGCACAATGCGCACACCGTGGCCTATGTGCTGACGCTGGCACAGCAGCGCCCGAGACCCTTCGAGTTCCAGCGCCTGCATGGCATGGGACATGATCTGTACGAGCAGCTCGTGCAGGGCGATGCGCCGCGCGCGGCCTGCCGCGTCTATGCGCCGGTGGGCTCGCATGCCGAGTTGCTGCCCTACCTGGTGCGGCGGCTGCTGGAGAACGGTGCCAACACCTCCTTCGTCAATCGCATCGTCGATGAGCGTCTGCCCGTGGCCGACATCATCCGCGACCCCGTGGCGCAGGTCGATGAGCTGATGCAGGTGCCCCATGTCTCGATACCCGATCCACCCCGCCTGTTTGGTGAGGAACGCATGAACTCGTCGGGAATGAACCTCGCCGATCGCGAGATACTGCAGCAGTTCGGCCGCGAGGCGGCCGCCTTCTCGCACAGCAGGCACGCAGCGCAGCCGCTGATCGACGGCAAGGCGCTGTCTGGCACGGCGCGGCCGGTCCGCAATCCCGCGCGGCTCGATGAGACCGTGGGCACGGTGATCGAAGTGGATGCCACTACCGTTGCGGCTGCCGCGCAGGCGGCGCTCGACGCCGCGACACTGTCCTTTGCCGACTGGGATGCCACGCCCGCATCGGTGCGCGGGGCCTGCCTGCAGCGCGCAGCCGATGCCTTCGAAACCCACCGCAGTGAGCTGATGTCGCTGTGCATCCGCGAGGCCGGCAAGACCATTCCCGACGCGCTGGCCGAAGTGCGCGAGGCCGTGGATTTCCTGCGCTACTACGCCGCGCGTGCCGAGGCGGATTTCGGCGCGCCGCTGCTGCTGCCGGGACCCACCGGCGAGCGCAATGAACTGCTGCTGCGCGGCCGTGGTCCGTTCGTATGCATTTCGCCATGGAACTTCCCGCTGGCCATATTCACCGGCCAGGTGGCAGCCGCGCTCGCAGCGGGCAACAGCGTGATCGCCAAGCCCGCGGAGCAGACGCCACTGGTGGCCGCGCGCGCGGTGCAGTTGCTGCACGCCGCCGGCATCCCGCCGCAGGCGCTGTCGCTGCTGCCGGGGGATGGCGCGGCGCTGGGTCGCGTGCTGCTCTCCGATCCGCGCGTGGCGGGCGTGGCCTTCACCGGGTCCACCGAAGTCGCGCAGCTCATCAACCGTCAGCTCGCGGCGCGGGAAGGTCCGATCGCCGCCCTGATCGCCGAAACCGGTGGGCAGAACGTGATGCTGGTGGACAGCTCCGCGCTGCCCGAGCAGGTGGTTCAGGAGGCCGTCTATTCAGCATTCAACAGCGCGGGGCAGCGCTGCTCGGCGCTGCGCGTGCTGCTGTTGCAGGAGGAGATCGCCGATCGCACCATCGAACTGCTGCGGGGCTACATGCAGACGCTGCTGGTGGGCGACCCGGCGTTGCCCGAGACCGATGTGGGCCCGGTGATCGACGTGGAGGCGCTTGAAATGCTGCGTGCGCATGTGCACCGGCTTGCCCCCGGCGCACGCTGGGTGCAGCGCGCGCCGCTCGATCCCGCAGTGGCCGCGGGCGGTCATTTCTTCGCGCCCGTGGCGCTGGCGATCGACTCACTGGATGTTCTGACGCGCGAGGTGTTCGGCCCGGTGCTGCACGTGCTGCGCTATGCATCGAAGGATCTCGACCGCACCCTCGATGCGGTGAATGCCATGGGCTATGGCCTGACTCTGGGCGTGCAGACCCGCATCGATTCCACCGCGCGTCGCATCGCCGCGCGCGCCCGCGTCGGCAATGTCTACGTGAACCGCAACATGATCGGTGCCGTCGTGGGCGTGCAGCCCTTCGGCGGCTGCGGACTGTCGGGCACCGGCCCGAAGGCCGGCGGTCCGCACTATCTGCACCGTTTCGCCACCGAACGCACCGTGACCACCAACACCACTGCGGTGGGCGGCAACGCCAGCCTGCTGACGCTCGACAAGTAGCCGCTATCGCGCGGGCAGCTCGAACACGTACAGCGTGATGCCGGCCGCGGGCGATTGCAGTTCGGGCACAAGGCCCCGTCCGCCGGCACCGAAGGCGCTGCCACCGCCGGCCACCACCGCCACGTACTGCCGGCCCTTCACTGCATAGGTGATGGGCGAGGATTCCGGCGCTGCATTCAGCCGCGTTTCCCACAGCACCTTGCCGGTGTCCTGGTCGTACGCGCGGAAATGCCGGTCGAGGTCGCCACTGAACAAGAGGCCCGTGGCGGTGGCCAGCGTGCTGCCCGCATAGGGGATGCGCTGGCGCTGCATCCACACCACCTGCTGCGTGGCCAGATCGATGGCCGCCAGCCTGCCGAACAATCCGTCGCTGCCGGGCGGCAGGCGCGGACCGAAGCGCATGTCGCTGCCGCCCGCAGCCGTCTCGGCGGCGCTGCGCGGCGAATAGGTGTAGTCGGTGCAGGTCTCCATCATCATCACGTACAGACGGTTCGTGGCCGGATTCACCGAGGTGGCCGGCCAGTTGCGAGCACCCACCGCGGAGGGGCACAGCAGCTTGGCCTTGCCCGCCTCGGGCTGCACCGCCGGGTTCACGGTCTTTTCGCCGGTGACCGGATCGATGGCCGTCACCAGGTTCTGCATGCCCATGTCGCGCGCGAAGACGAAGGAGCCGGTGGCGGCGTCCAGGGCATCGAAGATGGCCGTCTTGCCCGCGGTCACCACCAGCTTGCGCGGCTTGCCCGCCACCGGCACGGTGACCAGCGATTGCTCGAACACCCAGTCCAGATCCCACACGTCCCGGCGATGATGCTGGTAATGCCACACCAGTTCGCCGGTGGCGGGCCGCAGCGCCACGGTGCTGTCGGTGTAAAGCCCGTCGTTGTTGCCCACGGCCGTGCTGCCGGGCCGCGGTTCTAGCAGCGTGGCCGAGTTGTAGGTATTGCCGATGCCGAAATACACCAGGTCCAGTTCCGGATCGTAGCTGCCGGGCGTCCATGCGCCGCCGCCGAAGCGCTCGTTCACCGGCGCGCCATTCCAGCTGTCGCCACCGGGCTGTCCGGGACGGGCGATGGTGTTGAAGCGCCACTTCTCGGCGCCGCTGTTTGCATCCAGGCCAACGATGAAGGCGCCGCCGGGGGAGTTCTCCAGCCCCAGGCTGGCGCCGATGATCACCATTCCCCTGGCGACGATGGGTCCGCCATTCAGGTGCAGCGCCACGCCTTCGGCCTTGCCGCGCGAGTCGCGCTGCTTCTGCGTGAGCACCACCTGATCCCACACCACCTTGCCGGTGCGCACGTCGAGTGCCACCACGTGCCCGTCGACGAAGGGCGCGATCAGCATGTGGCCGTAGAGCGCCAGCGTCTTCACGCGCGAGCCGCGGCCGTTGTCGTATTCATCAGGCAGCACGCGCAGGTACTGCCACAGCAGTGCGCCGCTGGCGGCATCCAGCGCCTGCACCACCGGGCCGCTGTAGATGAACAGCACGCCGTCGTGCACCAGCGGCGTGATCTCGTTCATGCTGTCGGGCAGCGACCAGCTCCAGGCCATGCGCAGCCGGCCCACGTTGCGCCGGTCGATCTGCTTCAGCGGGCTGAAGCCCAGCGCGTCGTAGCGGCGGCGCCAGATCATCCAGTCGGATTCCGGCGGATTCCTCAGCATGGCATCCGATACCGGCGTGAGCGCGCCCAGTGTCGCGGCGCGCGCGGCCTCGGCCGCCTTGTACAGCGGATCGTCGAGGTTGCGCAGCGCCGTCGTGCGGGGACGTCCGCCTTCCATCGACTGTCCGACGGGCACCGACGCCGGCGAGGGCGCTGCGGCGGATGCCGCGGTTGCGGACGAGGGGCCGCCATCGACGGCGGCAAGCCCATTGCTCTGCAGGATGAATGATTCGATGTCTGAGTAGGCCTGCCCGCTGAGCATGCCAAGGCCGCGCGGCGGCATGGTGCTGCGCACCTGCTCGGAGAAAGCATTGCGCGTGCGTGAACGCCAGTGTTCGGCGAAGCTGCTGCCCTTGAGCGTGGGACCGAACTGTCCTCCTTCAAGCGACGCGCCATGACATGAAACGCAGACTCTTGCGTAGGCAGCCTGGCCGCGCGCCACTTGCTCGGTGGTGAAGGTGGCGGCGTTGTCGTCGATGAACAGCCGCTGCGCCGGCGCGGGCCCGGCGATGATCAGCAATGCGAGCAGTCGTGCAATCCCCCTGGTCATGGCGTCCTCCGGCGATGAAACCTGGCCCTGGCGGCTTCTGCGGCCGCCATGGACCAGAGCGATGCTCAGTCGAAACGAAATCCTGCGATCGGTGTGCCCAGCACCATCTGGTGATACACGCGCTGGCCCGCGTTGGCGGATGCACCCGCCATCACCATCAGCGGCAGGAGATGTTCGTGCCGCGGATGGCAGATGCGCGCATTCGGTGCTTCGCGCCAGCGCGTCAAGGCGGCAGCGCGCGCGGGCGCATCCGCGCAGGCGGCGTCGCTGAGCCAGGCATCGAACTCCATGGCCGGCTGCGTGATCCGGGGATCGCCCAGCGCGCGCAGATTGTGCACGCTCATGCCGGCGCCGATCAGCAGCACGTTCTGCTCGCGCAGCGGCGCCAGCGCCTGTCCCAGCGACAGGTGCAGTCCGGCATCGAGGCTCTTGTCCAGCGAGAGTTCGACAACCGGAATCTTCGCGTCCGGAAAGGCCACCTTCAACGGCACGAACACACCGTGGTCATAGCCGCGCGCGGGGTCGGTCGCGGCCTCGAAGCCCGCGGCCCGCAATCGCTGCATGATGTCGGCGGCAAGCGCCGGCGCCCCCGGTGCGTCGTAGCGCAGCTGGTACGTATGCGGCGGAAATCCGTAGTAGTCGAACACCAGCGGCGGATGTTCGGCCGAGGTCAGCGCGAAGCCGGGGGTTTCCCAGTGGCCCGACACGATGACGATGGCCGACGGCGCCTGCGGCAGCGAGGCGGGCAGCGAGCGCAGGAACTGCGCCATGCCGGTCCAGGTGCCCTGCGGGTCGTCCATGAAGAAGCAGGGGCCGCCGCCATGCGGAATGTAGAGCGAAGGTTGTGCGCCCATCACCGACCGAAGCTGCCGGTGAAGGTGGCCTTGGCCAGCGCGTTGCCATTCACCGTGAAACCGGTGAGCGACGCGGTGGCATTGGCCGGCAGTTCCAGTTTCGCCACCTTCAGCGCATACACAGTGAAGTTGTAACGGTGTGGCTTGTCGCCCGCTGGCGGGCAAGGGCCACCCCAGCCAGGCGTGCCGAAATCGGTGTTGATCTGCCGGGCGCCCGGCGGCAGGTGCTTGCCATCCGCGGCGCCCGCGCCCTGCGGGAGAAAGCTCGTGCCGACGGGAATATCGACCACCAGCCAGTGCCAGAAACCGGCGCCGCCGGTGGGTGCGTCGGGATCGTGCACCAGCACGGCGAAGCTCTTCGTGCCCGCCGGCGGGTTCTTCCACATCACTGCCGGCGACACGTTTTGTCCCGTGCAGCCGAAGCCGTTGTAGATGAACTTTGCGGCGATCGGCTTGCCTGAAAGTACATCGGGGCTGTTTGCCTGGAACGCGGCATTTTCCGCGCCCGGAAGCGCTCCGGCGAAGAGGCCGAACGCCGCCAATGCGAATGCTTTTCCTTGCGACAGGGTCATATGTCTCCTCACCGCTTTGACAGCCCAGTGCTTGCCGCCTAGGCTTGCCCCAAGCCATTTACACCTATTTCTATCGGGGGTAGCAGGATGGGCCAAACAGGCAGAGTTGGAAAGACCGTAACGGGTGCCGCACTGATGCTGGCCGCCGGCTTTTGCATGGCCGCGGAGCAGCATCCTGACTTCACCGGCGTCTGGACCAATGCGGGCGGTCCCGGCATTGGCGGCGCAACCAACACCGCGCCGGCAGCTCCTCCTCCGCTGAAGCCCGAGGCCAAGGCCCGCATCGATGCCTACCAGAAGCTGGTGGCGAAGTCGGGTGATTCCCCCGGCGGCTGGTGCCTGGGTACCGGCATGCCCGGATCGATGCTGGGATCCGGTGGATATCCCATGGAGATCATCCAGCGCCCCGAGCAGATCACCATCATCTACGAGGCTCACTCCGAAACCCGCCGCGTCTACTTCGGCAGCCGCAATGCCGCCGAGGCCGACAAGGTGCCCGGCCGCAACGGCTATTCCAGCGGCCACTGGGAAGGCGACACGCTGGTGGTGGAAACGGACAACCTCGTCGATCAGGTCGACCAGCGCACCACCTCGCATTCCGACCAGGCGAAAATCGTCGAGCGCTACAGCTTCGACGGCAAGGACGCGCAGGGTCGCCAGATCCTGAAGGCCGAGATGACGATGACCGATCCGGTCTTCTACACCGCACCGGTGAAGCTCACCAAGCGTTGGGCGCAGGTGCCCAACGGCCGGCTGCTGCCCTATGAATGTCCCGAAGAAATGTGGAACGACCGCCTGGCGAAGCTCGCGCAGGAAGCCGGCGTTCCCGTCCCCTGAACCGCCAGAACAACATCGAGGATAAGATCATGAAGAGCCTGCGATACATTGCAATCACCGCCTTCACGCTGTGCCTGGCCGCCGCGGCCGGCGCGCACCACTCGGCCGTGCAGTTCGATTTCGGCAAGCAGGTGCAGTACACCGGCGTGGTGAAGGAATTCTCCGCCATCAACCCGCACATGCGCATGACGCTCGAACTGAAGAACGCCAGCGGCGCCGGCACGCATGAGGTGAAGTTCGAGGGCCACAGCACCAACAACATGTACCGCGCGGGCTACCGCAAGGGCATGGTTTCGGCCGGCCAGACCGTCACCGTCAATGCTGCGCCGTACCGCGATGGCACCGAGGGTGGCTACGTCATCGCGGTGACGCTGCAGGATGGCACCTTCTTCGGCATGAAGGGTCGCGCGCAGGACGCGCAGCGCACCGGTGACGAAGTGCGCCGCCAGGCCGAAGGCCGCTGAGAATTCGCTGACAAGCAGACCGCAAGGAAAAGATCATGGCTACGATCGTGGGTGGTTTCGCCGTATCGCATACGCCGACCATCGGTTTCGCGTACGACGCAAAGAAAGATGAAGACCCGGTGTGGAAGCCGATCTTCGACGGATTCAAGCCGCTGCAGAAGTGGCTGGCCGACAAGAAGCCGGATGTAATCCTGTATGTCTTCAACGATCACATCACCTCGTTCTTCCTCGATCACTACTCGCAGTTTGCGCTGGGCGTGGGTGAGGAGTACTACCCGGCGGACGAAGGCGGCGGCCCGCGCGCGCTGCCGCCGTTCAAGGGGGATACCAAGCTGGCGCAGCACATCGCCTTCTCGCTTGTGGAAGAGGAGTTCGATCTGTCGTACTTCCAGGGCAAGGACCTGGACCACGGCGCCTTCTCGCCATTGTCGCTGCTGCTGCCGCACAAGCCTGACTGGCCCTGCCGCATCGTGCCCTTCCAGTGCGGCGTGCTGAACCCGCCGGTGCCCAAGCCCATCCGCTTCTGGAAGATGGGCCGCGCGCTGCGCAAGGCCATCCAGAGCTATCCGGAAAACATCAAGGTGGCCATCGCCGGTACCGGCGGCCTGTCGCACCAGGTGCACGGCGAGCGCTGCGGCTTCATCAACACGCCCTGGGACATGGAGTTCCTCGAGCGTCTGGAGAAGGACCCCGAAGGGCTCACCAAGATCACCATTGCGGAATACGCCAAGCTCGGCGGCATGGAAGGTGCCGAGGTCGTGATGTGGCTGCTGATGCGCGGTGCGCTGTCGAAGAAAGTGAAGAAGCTGCACCAGACCTACTACGTGCCGTCGATGACGGCCATCTCCAGCGTCATCTTCGAGGATGATTCCAGCGATGCCGTGACCGAGACCGACGAGCAGTTCCGCACGCGGATGATGTCGCAGTACGCCGGCATCGAAAAGCTGGAGGGCACCTATCCGTACACCATCGAGCGCAGCGTGAAGGCCTTCCGCCTGAACCGCTTCCTGCATTCGCTGGTGCGGCCGGATTTCCGCAAGCAGTTCCTGGCCGACCCGGCGCCGCTGTTCGAGCAGCACAAGCTCACGGAGGAAGAGCGCGGGCTGGTGCTGAGGCGTGACTGGCGCGGGATGATGCACTACGGCGTCATCTTCTTCCTGCTGGAGAAGTTCGCCGCGGTGGTGGGTGTTACCAATCTGCACGTGTATGCGGCCATGCGCGGTCAGTCGCTCGAGGACTTCCTGAAGACGCGCAACACGCAGGTGCTGTACTCGGTCGCCGGCAACGACGACTCGAAGAAGACCTGGGATCCGCCGGCCGCCAAGGCCTGAAGGCACTCCCGCGGACACGCGGGGCTTCTGTTGTATCCTCCTGCCCTCAAGAACAGGGCAGGGGGATGCGATGCGTAAAGCCGGACTGATTCTCGCAATCTGCGGCCTCGCGGCCGGCACGCCGGGGCTTGCCGCGGACGCGCAGGTCGAGGCCGGTCGCCAGTGCGCGCAACTCAAGGACAGCCTGCAGCGGCTGGTGTGTTACGACCGCATCTTCATGGCCGGCGATTCCGCCGCGCCCGCCGCGACGCCTCGCGCAAGTGCTTCGACGGCCGCTCCCGCACCCGCGCCCCGGATGGCGGCGCCCCCCGTGCCGGCAGCACCCGCTGCGGCTCCTGCTGCGGCTCCCGCCCTGGGTGATGATGCCCTCCAGCGCAAGAGCCGCGACAGCAGACCCGCTGAGCCCACGAATCTCGAGGCCACCGTCACCGCGCTGAAGCAGACGCGGCCGGACGTGGTGCGCATCACGCTGGACAATGGCCAGGTCTGGCAGCAGATGGACATGTCCACGCTGTTCCAGGTGGCCGTGGGCGACACCGTACGCATCGAGAAGGGCGCGATGGGCGGGTTCCGGCTGGCGCGCAGCAGCCGGGGTCGCAGCGGTTGGGTGAGGGTTACCCGTGTCGAATAGCGCAAAGCCGGACTTATTTCGTCCAGTTATGGATTTAAGCCCGCTTAGACCTTTTCCGGCATAAAAAAAGTCCGTAGCCTTGCGGTCCGTTTCCCCCGCCCGAGCCCCTGATGGCTGCAGTCGCCACCGAACGCGTCACCCACGTACATCACTGGAACGAATCGCTGTTTTCCTTCCGGACCACCCGTGACCCCGGGTTCCGCTTCGAGAACGGCCATTTCGTGATGCTCGGGCTGCAGGTGGAGGGGCGTCCCCTGCTGCGTGCCTATTCCATCGCCAGTCCCAACTGGCAGGAGCATCTGGAGTTCCTCAGCATCAAGGTGCCCAATGGTCCGCTGACCTCGCGGCTGCAGCACCTGAAGGTGGGCGATGATCTGCTGCTGAGCCGCAAGCCCACCGGCACGTTGGTCATCCACGACCTGAAGCCCGCACGGCATCTGTACCTGCTGGGTACCGGCACCGGCCTTGCGCCCTTCCTCAGCATCATCCAGGACCCGGAGACGTACGAGCGCTTCGAGAAGGTGGTGGTGGTGCATGGCGTGCGCCGCGTCAGCGACCTGGCCTACCGGCAGTTCATCGAAGAGGATCTGCCGCGTCATGAGCTGCTGGGCGAACTGGTGGAAGGCAAGCTGATCTACCACCCCACGGTGACGCGCGAACCATTCCGCACGCAGGGCCGGCTCACTGACCAGATCCGCGAAGGCAGTCTTGCCGAGATGGTGGATCTGCCGCCGCTGGATCCTGCCGCCGACCGCTTCATGCTCTGCGGCAGCCCCGGCATGCTGGAAGACACGCGCCGCCTGCTCGATGAGCGCGGCTTCGTGGTCTCGCCGCGCATCGGCGAGCCCGGCGACTACGTCATCGAGCGCGCGTTCGTGGAAAAATAGCGCCGCTTCAACGGTTCGCATCGACAAGGGGGGAGGGTGCAGGGCAATTCCACGCGCAGGGTGCTCTTTGCTAGCCTGATCGGCACCACCATCGAGTTCTTCGATTTCTACATCTATGCCACTGCGGCAGTGCTGGTGTTTCCCACGCTGTTCTTTCCCGCATCGGACAAGGATGCGGCCACGCTGCAGTCGCTGGCCACCTTCGCGCTGGCGTTCTTCGCGCGGCCGGTCGGCTCGGCGGTGTTTGGCCACTATGGCGATCGCATCGGCCGCAAGGCCACGCTGGTAGCGGCGTTGCTGACCATGGGCATCTCGACCGTGGCCATTGGCCTCTTGCCCACCTACCAGACCGCCGGCATCGTCGCCCCGGCGCTGCTGGCGCTGTGCCGTTTCGGCCAGGGCTTCGGCCTTGGCGGAGAATGGGGCGGCGCGGTGCTGCTGGCCACCGAGAACGCGCCGCCGGGGAAGAAGAACTGGTTCGGCATGTTCCCGCAGCTCGGCGCGCCCATTGGCTTCCTGTGCTCATCGGGCGTGTTCCTGCTGCTGGGCAACATGCTGAGCGATGCCGAGTTCATGCGCTGGGGCTGGCGCGTGCCATTCATCGCCAGTTCCGCGTTGGTGCTGGTGGGCCTGTATGTGCGACTGCGCATCGAGGAAACCCCCGACTTCCGCCGCACGCTCGAAAGGAACGAGCGCGTGCGCGTGCCGATGGCCGCGGTGCTCCGCGAGCACGCCCCGACGCTGCTGCTGGGGACCTTCGCCGCGGTGTCGGTATTCGTGGTGTTCTACCTGATGACGGTGTTTACGCTGTCGTGGGGCACCAGCAAGCTGGGCTACACACGCCAGGATTTTCTCGTGCTGCAGATGATCGGCGTGGTGTTCTTCGGCCTCACCATTCCGCTGGCCGGATGGCTGGCGGACCGCGGCAGTCCGCGCCGCATACTCATTGCGGCCGCCATCGGCATGGCCGCCTACGGAATGGCGTTCGCGCCGCTGCTGCAGGCCGGCAGGCCCGGCTCGGTGCTGCTGTGTCTGGCGCTGGGACTGGGTCTCATGGGCGTGGGCTATGGCCCGCTGGGCGCGGCGCTGGCGTCGCTGTTTCCCACGGCGGTGCGCTATACCGGGGCTTCGCTCACCTTCAATCTCGCTGGAATCATCGGCGCATCGCTCACGCCCTACGCGGCCACCTGGCTTGCGACGCGATATGGTCTTGCCGCCGTGGGCTACTATCTGACGATTGCGGCCGTGCTGACGTTTGCGGCGTTGCTGCTGCTGCGCCGGGGTGCCATCGAGGGCGAGACATGACTGCGATCGCCGGCTGCGGGTAGCGCATGTCCACGGACATCGGGTTCATGCATCTGGCGCTGGAACAGGCACGACAGGCCGCGGCGCGCGGCGAGGTGCCGGTGGGCGCGGTGCTGGTGAAGGACGGAAAGGTGATTGCCGCGGGGGGCAATTGCCCGGTGGCCACGCATGATCCTTCCGCCCACGCCGAGATCGTCGCGCTGCGCGCGGCAGGGCAGCAACTCGGCAATTACCGGCTCGATGACTGCGTGCTGTACGTGACGCTCGAGCCCTGTCTCATGTGCGCCGCGGCCATGGTGCACGCGCGGCTGCGGAGAGTGGTGTTCGGGGCCTTCGATCCCAAGGCCGGTGCGGCGGGCGGCATCATCGATGTCTTCGCCCTCAAGGGCCTGAATCACCGGGTGGATGTGTTCGGCGGCGTTCTCGAGGAGCAGTGCGGGGCGCTGCTGTCGGGGTTCTTCGCGCGCCAGCGTGCGGGAAACCCCTGATCAGGCGAGCGGCGAACCTGGGTGCGCGGCGGCTGTCCTATAATCGGCATCTGGCATGCATAATTCCGGATTGCCATGCACCTCACCCAATACACCGATTTCGCGCTGCGCGCGCTGATTGCCCTGGCCGTGTCGCCGGATGAGCGGTCCACGGTCAGCCAGATCAGCAGCGCGTACGGCATCTCGCGCCACCACCTGGTGAAGGTGGCCGGCAGGCTCGCGGAGCTGGGGTATATCGAGAGCACCCGCGGCAAGGGCGGCGGCATACGGTTGGCGCGCCGGCCCCAGCGCATCGGCATGGGCGAGGTGGTGCGCGACATGGAGGCCGAGCTCGGCGTGGTGGAGTGCCTGACCGAGGGCGGCGGTACCTGCGTGATCGCGCCGGCATGCCGGCTCAAATCGATGCTGCATGAAGCCACCAAGCGGTTCCTCGAGGAACTCGACCAGTACACGCTGGCCGATGTGCTGAAGGCGCGCGCGCCGCTGTCGCGGCTGCTGGGCATCCCCGTCAGTATCGAGACTGTCAGTTTCCCGCGGGCGCGGACTTGAGGCGCTGCCAGGCGTCGTAGACGCGACGCCACAGCGGCCCGGGCCTGCCGGTGCCCACCGGGGCGCCATCGAGCCGTGTCACCGGCTGCACCTCGCGCGTGGCCGCGGCCAGCCAGATCTCGTCCGCGCTGCGCAACTCGGCCTCGCCGATGCGCTGGTCACGGCGCGCAATGCCCAGCGCGTCGGCCAGTTCCTCCACGACGATGCGCGACGTGCCGGGCAGGATGCGCGGGGAGTTCGGCGGCGCAAGCAGCACGCCGTCGCGTACCACCAGCACCGTCGAGGCGCTGGCTTCCATCAGTTCGCCGTCGCGCAGCAGGATGGTTTCGCTGGCACCGGCGTCCACGGCCTTCTGCCGCAGCATCACGTTGGCCAGCAGTGCCACGGACTTGATGTCGCAGCGCGCCCAGCGCGTGTCTTCGGCGGTGATGCAGGCAAGACCCTCGCGCAGCGTGCTGTCGGCGGGCACCGGCCAGGGCGAGCTGTAGCACAACACCAGCGGTGCGATCTGCGGCAGCGGCGCGTGATTGCGCCCCTGCTCGGCACCGCGCGAGAGCTGCAGATACACGTACTGGTCGCCGCCGCCGTTGGCCGCCACCAGTTCGGCGAGCAGCGCCTGCCACTCGTCCCGAGTGTGCGGGTTGGCGAGGCGCAGCGCGGCCGCGCTGCGCGCCAGTCGGTCGAAATGCAGGTATGGACGGAACAGTCTGCCGCCATACACCGGCATCACCTCGTAGATGCCATCGCCGAACAGGAAGCTGCGGTCCAGCGGCGAGATGCGCGCCTCGGCCAGCGGCATCCGCCGGCCATCGATGAAGCACCAGTGCAGCGGACCGGCCATGCGGCTATTCGAACCAGAGCTTCACGGCATCGACCGTGGTGCGCCACAGGCCACCTTCGTCCACCTTGGCCAGCGTCACCAGCGGCACGCGCGCCACCACTTCATCGCCGCTCTTCACCACGTACTGGCCAACCGGCGCATGCAGCGCCAGCGGCGCCACCAGCGGCGAGTTGATCTTCGCTTCCTTGGTGAGCGAGGCGCCCTGGCCGCGGGCAATGGTGATGCTGATGTCATTCGGGCTGCCCACGGCCACGGATTCGGCGCTGCCCTTGAACACGCGCGGCGTCAGCACCGGCTTGTTCGCATCCTGCAGCTTCACGGTCTCGTAGAAGGTGAAGCCGTAGTTCAACAGTGTGGCGCTGGCATCCTCGCGTGCCTTGATGGTGGGCGAACCCAGCACCACCGAGATCAGCCGCATGCCATTGCGCTTCGCGGAGCTGACCAGGCAGTACTTGGCGCTCTCGGTGTGGCCGGTCTTGATGCCGTCGACGCTGGGATCGCGGCCCAGGAGTCCATTGCGGTTCTGCTGCGTATGCTTGTTCCACGTGAACTCGCGCATCGAGTAGTACTTGTAGTAGTCGGGGAAGCGGCGGATCAGCGCGCTGGACAGTGTGGCGATGTCGCGTGCGGTGCTGTAGTGGTCGGCTGCGGGGCCGCCCCAGCTGTTGGCCCAGTGCGTGGCTTTGAGGCCGAGGCGCTGCGAGTACGTGTTCATGATCTGCACGAAACCCGACTCGGTACCGCCCACCTTCTCGGCCAGCGCGATGGTGGCGTCGTTGCCCGACTGCACGATCATGCCCTTGATTAGATCTTCCACCGGCACCATCGAATTCAGTTCGAGGAAGCTGGTGGAGCCGTCGGTGACCGCACCGCCGGTGCGCCAGGCGTATTCGCTGACTTTAACGGTGTCGGTGAGCGACAGGCGCTTTTCGGCCAGGGCCTCGAACACGATGTAGGCCGTCATCAGCTTGGTGATGCTGGCCGGCTCCATGCGGTCGTCGGCCTTCTGCGAAGCCAGCACGCGGCCGCTTTCATGGTCCATCAGGATGTAGCCGGTGGTGGGCACGGCGGGCGGCGTCGGGATGGGCGCCGATGCTGCGCGCGTGGCAGGGGCGGCGATGGCCAGTGCCGTGGCCAGCAGGGCGAGCATTGAGTTTTTCATCGTGCGGGATTCTCCAGTCTTCATTCGGTTACCAGATGGCTCGAAAGCCCGAGCCGGGCCACGCGCTCGGCCATCGCGTCATAGGCGGAAACATCGCCGATCGGTCCGATGCGCACACGGTGCAGCGGCGAGGTGCCCGTGGGCGGGATGGTGCTCACCGGACCCATGCCGGCGGCGCGCAGTCGTTCCGACAGCTTCGCGGCATTGTCGGCCTGGGCGAAAGCGCCCACCTGCAGATAGATGACGGGGCCGGTCAGCGCGGCGGCCGGCGAGGCAGGCGCCGCCGCCGGGGCGGCAGCCGTGAGATCGCGGGCGATATTCCCGCCGGCGCCCGGCGTGATGACTTCCACTTCGACGAAGGCGGTGCCGGCGCGCCACATGTCGAGCTTGTGCGCGGCGGTGTACGACAGGTCGATGATGCGGTTGGCGACGAAGGGGCCCCGGTCGTTGATGCGCACGATGACGCTGCGGCCGTTCGACAGGTTGGTGACGCGCGCATAGGCAGGGATGGGCAGCGTCTTGTGTGCCGCCGTCATGGCGTACATGTCGTAGGGCTCGCCGCTGGAGGTGGGGCGCGCGTGGAAGTCGGGGCCATACCAGGAGGCGATGCCGCGTTCCTTGTAGCCTTCGGACGTGGCCAGCACGTGGTAGCGCGTGCCGAACACTTCATAGGACACCGGATTGCCGCGGCTGCTGCGCGGCTCGGCGCGCGGCACGGCGTCGGGTATGGCATCCAGGTCGGCAGGCGGTGGCGGCGGCGGGGTGCGCTCCGGTACGGCCACCGCCGGCGCGGGCTCGGCACGCTGCGGCGGTGCGCCGCAGGCCGCAAGCGTTCCGGCCATCACGACGAGCGCGAGCGAAGGAATTTGCCGGATGCGACTCACGGCGCAGCAGGGCTGGCGGCGGCAGGGGGTGCGGCGGGCAATGCGGCAGGCGCGGCGCGATAGCGCTCGGCAATCTGCTGCGCCAGGTCGTTCACGGCCATGGCGTACAGCGGACTGCGGTTGTAGCGCGTGATGGCGTAGAAGTTCTGGAAGCCCACGCGCCAGGTGAGGCTGTCGGCAAGTTGCGCGGGCACCAGCATCACGCGCGCGGTGTCGGGCAGGGTGGTCTGGAATACATAGCCGCGCTTCTTCAGCGATTCCACGCTGTCATTCAGCACGAGTTTCGCGTTGGCCGGATCGTCGGGTGCATGGTCATTGTAGGCCTCGGCCAGCACCGGCTGGCCCGCGCGCCAGCCGTTCTCGCGCAGGTAGTTGCCCACGCTGGCGTACACGTCGGCGTTCACTTCCCACAGGTTGCGGTGCCCGTCGCCCGTCCCATCCACCGCGAAGCGGCGGAAGCTGGATGGCATGAACTGCGGAATGCCCATCGCACCGGCATAGGAGCCCAGCGGTGCGCGCGGATCGAGTTTTTCCTCGCGCGTCATCATCAGGAACTGTTCCAGTTCCTGGCGGAAGAATTCGCCGCGCGGCGGATAGTCGAAGCCCAGCGTGGTCAGCGCGTCGAGCACGCGGTAGCGGCCCGTGATGCGACCGTAGAAGGTTTCCACGCCGGTGATGGCGATCAGGTACTCGGGCGGCACGCCGCTCTGCGCCGAGATGCGCGCCAGTGCCTCCGCATTCTCGCGCCAGATCTGCACGCCGCCATCGATGCGCTCGTTGCTGAGGAATCGCTGGCGGTATTCCCACCAGGCCAGCGTGCGCTCGGCGGGCCGACGCATGGCTTCGACGATCTTGGGCTGCGACTGCGCGGACGCCAGCAATGCCGTGAGCTCATCCCGATCGAAGCGGTGGCGGCGCACCATGGCGTCCACGAAGGACCGGATGTCGTCGCGGGACATGTCGAAGCCCTCGGCGAGACTGGCCGTGGGCGGGAAAAGCAGCAGCAGCGCCAGCAGCGGCGCGACGGAGGAAACTCTTCTCATGGACCTGCAGTGGTTCCTAGGAACCAACGAGTTTGCGGTGCGAATAAAGAGCCATGAGGATACCGAAGCCGGCCAGCAGGGTCACCATCGATGTGCCGCCGTAGCTGACCAGCGGCAGCGGCACGCCCACCACGGGCAGAAGACCACTGACCATGCCGGTATTGATGAACACGTAGACGAAGAAGGTGAGTGCGAGGCTGGCGCTGAGCAGCCGCGAGAAGGTGTCCTGGGTCTGCGAGGCCAGGTACAGCGAGCGCGCCACCACGATGAGGTACAGCGACAGCAGGATCACGAGGCCGAGCAGGCCGAATTCCTCGCCGATCACCGCGAAGATGAAGTCGGTGTGCCGCTCGGGCAGGTACTCGAGCTGCGACTGGCTGCCGTTCATCCAGCCCTTGCCGAAGATTCCGCCGGAACCGATGGCGATCTGCGACTGGATGATGTGGTAGCCGGCGCCCTGCGGATCGGTGGTGGGATCGATGAAGGTGAGCACGCGCAGGCGCTGGTAGTCGTGCAGCAGGTAGTGCCAGCCCACCCAGGCCGCGCAGGCCGCCAGTGCGATGCCGCCGATCATGTACCACACGGGCAGGCCCGCCATGATGACGAGCAACAGGCCGCCGATGATGATGAGGATGGCGGTGCCCAGGTCCGGCTGCGCCGCGGTCAGCGCCGCCGGCAGCAGGATGATGCCGGCCAGCACCGCCAGCATCGGTGCCGTGGGTGGCAGCGGCCGCTCGTGCAGGTAGCGCGCGCAGAGCATGGGCACTGCGAGCTTCATGACTTCAGAGGGCTGGAAGCGGATGAAGCCCAGGTCCAGCCAGCGCTGCGCGCCCTTGCCGATGACGCCCATGACGTCGACCACGACCAGCAGCACCATGCCGAAGGCATAGATCCACGGCGCAGCGGCGCGGAGCTGCTGGGGCCGCACCTGCGCCAGCGCCACCATGGCCGCGGCGCCCATGGCAAGGCGCATCACCGCACGCAACACCATGCCGATGTTCTGTCCCGAGGCGCTGTACAGCACGATGAAGCCGTAGCAGCACACGAGGCCGAGGCCGATCAGCAGCGGGCCGTCGAGCTGCAGCGTGGCCAGGATGCGGGCTGCACCGCCCAGCGTGCGGCGCGTGGTGGAATCGCCGGCAGGATTGACGCGGATCATGCGGGCGGCACCGCATGGGAATGCGCATGTGCCGTGGCCGGCGCCTGCCCGTCATGCGTATGCGGCAGCGCGCCCTGCGCAGGCAGTTCGGGCTCGGCAGCGGGCGTCGCGGCATCGCCGGGCGCAGCGCTGGCGGGCGCGCCCGGCGCCGCCTTCTGCAGGCGCGGCAGCAGGTAGGCGTCCATGATCTTGCGCGCGATGGGCGCGGAGGCGGCGGCGCCGAAGCCGCCGTTCTCCACCAGCACCGCCACGGCGATCTGCGGGTCTTCTGCGGGCGCGAAGGCGATGAACCAGGAATGATCCCGAAGCCTTTCGTCGACCTTCCGGTCCAGCCGCTGGTTCTGCGCCACCGAGTACGCCTGCGCCGTGCCGGTCTTGCCGGCGATGTGATATTCGGCGGTGGTGGCGATGGCGCGCGCGGTGCCGCTGATCATCGTGGCGCGCATGCCCTCCATGATCACATCCCATTGCTCGGGCGTGCCGCCCTTCACATGCGGCAGTGGCACAGGGTCGATCTTCGTGGTGGCGCCGGTCACCGGATCGCGCATGCCGGTAACCAGGCGCGGCTTGAAGACGGCGCCCTTGGCCGCCAGTACGGCGGTGACCTGCGCGAGCTGCATCGGCGTGACGGTCATGAAGCCCTGGCCAATGCCGAAGTTCACCGAGTCGCCCGGATACCAGGCGCCGTCGGAAGGGTTGCGGAAACGCTTCATCTTCCATTCGCGCGAGGGCAGCAGCCCCGGCACTTCGCCGCTGATGTCGATGCCGGTGACCTTGCCGTAGCCGAAGGGCGAGAGGAACTCGTGGATGCGGTCCACGCCCAGTTCGACGGCCAGTCCGTAGAAATACACGTCGCAGGACTTGGCGATGGCCGTGCGCAGGTCCACCGCGCCGTGTACGCCGCCTTTGCCTTCGCGCGCGCGCCGGCTGCTGCCGGGCACCACATACACGCCGGTGCAGTACTTGGTCTGTTCGGGCGTGATGATGCCGTAGGCCAGGCCCGCCATGCCGAGCACGGGCTTCACCGTGGAACCGGCCGGATAGGTGCCCGCGATGGCGCGGTTGAACAGCGGCTTGTCGATGTCGGTTTCGAGCGCGTGGTATTCGCTGCGCGTGATGCCACGCCCGAAGATGCTGGGGTCGAAGCCCGGCATGCTGGCGAACACCAGCACATCGCCGCTGTGCGGATCGATGGCGATGGCCGCGCCGCGGCGGCCGGCGAAGGCATCTTCCGCAGCCTGCTGCGAGGGCAGGTCGATGGAGAGCATCAAGTCGGAGCCGGCGCGCGGCGGTTGGCGATGCAGCTCCACTCCCTTGCGCTCCACCGAACGTCCCTGCGCATTGACCAGGATTTCCTGGTAGCCGTTCTTGCCGTGCAGCTCGGCCTCGCGCGCCGCTTCGACGCCCAGCTTGCCCATCAGCGAAGTGCCGGCATAGGCGGTGCGGTCGATGCGCCCGAGGTCCTGGTCGCTGATGGCGCCCACGTAGCCCAGCGCATGCACCGCCAGCGCGCCATGCGGATAAGAGCGCGTGGAGCGGGCGCGGATTTCCACGCCGGGGAATTCATGGCGATGCACGGCGAAGCGCGCGATCTCCTCCTCGGACAGCCGCAGTCTCACCGGCACGGCCTCGAACACGCGGTGCGCGCGGATCTGCCGGCGGGTGTCGTCCAGGTCTTCCTTGGCGATGATCTGCAGCTTCTGCAGCCCCTGCAGCGTTTGCTCCAGGTCGGGCACCTGCTCGCGCACCAGTTCGAGCTGGAAGGAGGGCTGGTTCTCGGCAAGGATCTTGCCGTTGCGATCGAGGATCAGTCCGCGGTTGGCGGGAATGGGCTCGAGGCGCGTGCGATTGCCCAGCGCCTGGTCCAGGTAGAAGTCGTAGCGGACCACCTGCAGCAGCACCAGCCGCCCGAACAGCACCAGCGCCAGCGCCGCGATGGTAGCCGCGGCGAAGGCGCTGCGCTGCATGAAGGAGCGCAACTCCTTCTGGTGATCCTTGATGCGTACTGGGCCAGCCATCAGCGCGGCGAGTGCAGTCGACCCAGAAGGCCCGTCACCAGCGGCCACATCGCTGCGCCGGTGAGGGTGTGCATCCAGCGTGTCCAGGTCCCGGTGTCCTGGTTGCTGAAGCCGTCGATGGCCCAGAGCACGCCTTCGTACAGCAGCAGTGCGGCCAGCACGATCAGCGCCTGTTCGAACAGCGGCTTGGCGCGCACCAGCAGGTGCAGCCGTATGCCCAGGTAGCACAGCAGCGACAGCGCCAGCGCATGCTGGCCGAGCTGCGATCCCAGGAACACATCGATGGCGAGTCCGCCGAGAAAGCCGATGAGGATGCCGCCCGCGCGCGGCATCATCATCGACCAGTACAGGATGACCAGCACGAGCAGGTTGGGCCAGAACACGCCCACCGTGCGCGGCAGCGGCATCAGCGTGAGCATCAGCGCGATCAGCGCGGTGATGTACACCAGCAGCGGCGATTCGCGTGAAGCGGTGAGATTCATGGTTTCGCTGCCGCTGCGGGCTGTGCCGCTGCTTCGGACCTGGCGGCCGCGGGTTTGTCTGCCGCCTTCTTGTCTGATGCCGGTGCGGGCGGCGTCAGCACGGGGCTGGCCAGTGGCGCCTCGGGCAGCTCGCTGGTCAGCGCCGGACTCACCGGCGCTTCGGGGCTCTGCGGGTCGAACCACAGCGCCATCACCTGCCGGTCGCGCGCCAGCGTGGCGCGCGGCTTGATGCGCACGCGGGCGAGGATGTCGTCGGGATCGCGCACGGCCTGCACCACCGTGCCCACGGGAATGCCGGCGGGGAACACGCCGCCCAGGCCAGACGTGACGATGGTGTCGCCGGCCTTCACATCGGCCGTGGCGGGCAGCAGCGACAGACGCAGTTCGTCTTCGTTGCCGGTGCCTTCGGCCACCGTGCGCACGCCGTTGCGCAGGATTTCCACCGGCACCGCATGACCGGGGTCGCTGATCAGCATGACCTCGGCGCTCCACGGCCCGACGCGCGTGAGCTGACCGACCAGGCCCGTGGCATCGACGATGGCCTGCGAGCGGTACAGACCGGCACGATCGCCCTGATTGATCACCAGGCGCTGCCGCTGGCTGGAAAGATCGGAGCTGACTACATCGGCGAGTTGCGAACGCTTCACCAGCGGCGGCAGGCCGCCAGCCAGGCCGCGCAGGCGCGCGTTTTCCTGCTCCAGCGCGGCGAAACGCATGGCGGTGAGCGACAGGTCGCGCTGCTTGGCCTTCAACGCCTCGTTTTCCGCGCGCAGGCTGGCGCGGGTGCTGAACAGGTCCGCGATGGCGTTCCACAGCATGCGCGGCGAGTTGACCGCCACCTGCACCGGATAGGCAGCGCCCTGCAGCACGTAGCGGATGCGCTGGCTCCAGCCGTCGCGCTGGTCGAAGTACATCAGCAGGATGGAGAGCACCGCGAACACGAAGAATCGCGGACCCGGCGCCGTATCGCGCGCCGAGGGACTGTTCAGGCCACCGCCGGCAAATGCCATTGGTGCCCCCGTTCTATTCGAGGCCGAAGTGGCCGGGGCCCATCTCGTCCATCAGCTCGAGGATGCGGCCGCCACCACGGGCGACGCAGGTGAGCGGATCTTCGGCGATGACCACGGGCAGACCCGTTTCTTCCATCAGCAGCTTGTCGATGTCGCGCAGCAGCGCGCCGCCGCCGGTGAGCACGATGCCGCGCTCGGCGACGTCGGCGCCCAGCTCGGGCGGCGTCTGTTCCAGCGCCTGCTTCACGGCGCCGACGATGCCCTGCAGCGGTTCCTGCAGCGCTTCGAGGATTTCATTGCTGTTCAGCGTGAAGCTGCGCGGCACGCCTTCGGACAGATTGCGGCCCTTGACCGACAGTTCCTTCACCTGCTGGCCGGGATAGGCCGAGCCGATCTCGATCTTGATGCGCTCGGCCGTGGCCTCGCCGATGAGGATGCCGTAGTTGCGGCGCACGTAGTTCATGATGGCTTCGTCGAAGCGGTCGCCACCGATGCGGGCCGAGTTGGCATAGACGATGCCGTTGAGCGAGAGCACCGCCACTTCGGACGTGCCGCCGCCGATGTCGAGCACCATCGAGCCGCGCGCTTCGTGCGTGGGCAGGCCGGCGCCCACGGCCGCGGCCATGGGTTCGCTGACGATGGCCACGTTGCGCGCGCCGGCGCCTTCGGCCGATTCACGGATGGCGCGGCGCTCGACCTGGGTGGAGCCGAAGGGCACGCACACCAGCACGCGCGGCGAGGGCTGCAGGAAGCGGTTGCCGTGCACTTTCTTGATGAAGTACTGCAGCATCTTCTCGGTGTAGGTGAAGTCGGCGATCACGCCGTCCTTCATCGGACGCACCGCAGTGATGTGGCCGGGCGTGCGGCCCAGCATGTTCTTGGCCTCGGCGCCCACCGCCACGATGATCTTGCTGCCCCGGTCGTCCTGCACCGCGACCACGGAGGGTTCGTTGAGCACGATGCCCTTGCCGCGCACGTAGATCAGCGTGTTCGCCGTGCCGAGGTCGATGGAAAGATCGCTGGAAAAATAGCCGCGCAGGCGCTTGAACATTTAGAGGTAAACCTTGGCGGGCGAAGGGATTTGAAGCGGGCGCTAACATAACAACGGATGGGACATATCGCAAGGCGACGGTGTATCATTTAAGACTGTTTTTTCCGAAGTTTGCGCCTCTTCACACATGAGCCTCACGCCCAGTCAGATCGAAACCATCGCGGGACTTGCGCGCCTGGCTCTCAAGCCCGACGAGATCCCCGTCTATGCCGAATCCCTCAGCCGCATCCTCGGCATGGTCAGTCAGCTTGACCAGGCCGATACCGGCAAGCTTGCGCCCATGGCGCACCCGCTCAGCGGGCAGGTGCAGCGCCTGCGCGAGGACGTCATCACTTCGGGCAACGAGCGCGACCTCTACCAGCGCAATGCCCCGCAGGTCGAAGCAGGGCTGTATCTCGTGCCGCGGGTGATCGAGTGATGGCGCCGGCCTCTGGCGCCTCCTTCCGGCCGGGCGTAGTGATCGAATGAGCGCCAGGACTCTGGCGCAGGTCGCGGCGGGCCTCGCTGCCCGCAAGTATTCGGCGGTGGAACTCACCCGGGCGGCCCTTGCCCGCGTGCAAGGTTCGCAGCCGCAGCTCAATTCCGTGATCACCGTCACAGCCGATTCGGCACTGACGGCAGCCGCTGTCGCCGATGAGCGACTGGCGGGAGGCACGGCCGGTCCGCTTACCGGCATACCGATGATCCACAAGGACATCTTCTGCACGGCCGGGGTGCTGACCACCTGCGGTTCGAAGATGTTGTCGAACTTCGTTTCGCCCTACGACGCCACGGTGGTGAGCCGGCTCAAGCAGGCCGGCATGGTGATGCTGGGCAAGGCGAACATGGACGAATTCGCCATGGGGTCGTCCAACGAAACCAGCTTCTACGGTCCGGTGAAGAATCCCTGGGATGCGGCCCGCGTGCCCGGCGGCTCTTCCGGCGGTTCGGCCGCGGCGGTGGCCGCCCGGTTGGCGCCGCTCGCCACCGCAACCGACACGGGCGGTTCGATCCGCCAGCCGGCCGCTTTGTGCGGCGTCACGGGTCTTAAGCCCACCTATGGGCGCGTGTCGCGCTACGGCATGATCGCCTTCGCCTCGAGCCTGGACCAGGCGGGAGTCATCACGGTGTCGGCCGAGGATGCGGCGCTGACGCTGCAGGCCATGGCCGGGTTCGATCCCCGGGATTCCACCAGCGTCGATGTGCCGGTGCCCGATTACCGTGCCACCCTCGATGCCCCGCTGGCGGGCATGAAGCTCGGCATCCTGAAGGAATTCTTCGGTGAGGGGCTTTCGGCCGAGGTCGAGAAGCCGGTGCGCGAGGCGCTGGCCGAACTGGTGAAGCTGGGCGCGGTGGTGAAGGAGGTCAGCCTCCCCAGCCTGCCGCTGTCCGTGCCCACCTATTATGTGGTGGCGCCGGCGGAGTGCTCGTCGAATCTCGCCCGGTTCGACGGCGTGCGCTTCGGCCATCGCTGCGAAAACCCGCGGGACCTGCGCGATCTCTACGATCGCTCGCGCGCGGAAGGCTTCGGCGCCGAGGTGAAGCGCCGCATCATGACCGGCGCCTACGTACTCAGCGCGGGCTACTACGACGCCTACTACCTGAAGGCACAGAAGGTGCGCGCGCTGATCACCGAGGAGTTCCGCCGCGCCTTCCAGGATGTGGACCTGCTGCTGAGCCCCACATCGCCCACGGTGGCCTTCGGTATCGGCGACAAGACCTCCGACCCGATCACCATGTATCTGAATGACATCTACACCATCGGCGCCAACCTCGCGGGGTTGCCGGCGCTTTCGATGCCCTGCGGATTCGCCAGGGGCCTGCCGGTGGGCGTGCAGCTCATCGGCCCGCATTTCGGCGAGGCGAAGCTGCTGCACGCGGCGCATCGCTACCAGCAGGCCACCGACTGGCATCTGAAGACCCCGGCAGGATTCGCGGAGGGCTTCGCATGAGCGGCGTGGAGCAGGGCCATGCTGGCGAAGGCCAGTGGGAAACGGTCATTGGTCTCGAGATCCACGCGCAGCTGGCGACGAAGTCGAAAATCTTCTCCGGCTCGTCCACGGCCTATGGTGCCGAGCCCAACACGCAGGCGGATCTGGTCGACCTGGGTTATCCGGGCGTGCTGCCGGTGCTCAATGCCGAGGCCGTGCGGATGGCGGTGCAGTTCGGCCTGGCCATCGGCGCCGAGGTCACGCGGCGCTCGGTGTTCGCGCGCAAGAACTACTTCTATCCGGACCTTCCCAAGGGCTACCAGATCAGCCAGTACGAGCTGCCCATCGTCGCGAAGGGTCATCTCGACGTGATGCAGGACGACGGCACGGTGAAGCGCGTGGGCATCGCGCGCGCGCATCTGGAGGAGGACGCCGGCAAGAGCCAGCACGAGGGCGTGGGCGTTTCGGCCATCGACCTGAACCGTGCCGGCACGCCGCTAGTCGAGATCGTCTCCGAGCCCGACATGCGTTCGGCAAAGGAGGCGGTCGCCTACATGAAGAAGGTGCACACGCTGGTGCGGTACCTGGGCATCTGCGACGGCAACATGCAGGAAGGCTCGTTCCGCTGCGATGCGAACGTGTCGGTGCGCCGCCGGGGCGCGGAGAAGTTCGGCACGCGCGCGGAGCTGAAGAACCTCAACAGCTTCCGCTTCGTCGAGAAGGCCATCAACCACGAAGTGCAGCGCCAGATCGACATCCTGGAGAGCGGCGGCAAGGTGGTGCAGGAAACCCGTCTCTACGATGCCGACAAGGATGAAACCCGCTCGATGCGCTCCAAGGAAGAGGCGAATGACTACCGCTACTTCCCCGATCCGGACCTGCTGCCCGTGGTGCTGGACGAGTCGTTCATCGAAGCCCTGCGATCGAAGCTCCCGGAACTGCCCGACCAGAAGGCCGCGCGCTTCCAGCAGCAGTACGGCCTGCCGGCCTACGACGCGCAGCTGCTCACGGCCAGCCGCGAGATGGCCGCCTTCTATGAAGACGTGGCTGCCGCCGTGCCCTCGGATGCCAAGCTCGCCGCCAACTGGGTGATGGGCGATTTCTCGGCTGCGCTGAACAAGGACGGCCTCGAGGTCACGCAAAGCCGCCTGTCTGCCGCGCAGATGGGAGCGCTGCTGGGGCGCATCGTCGACAACACGCTTTCCGGCAAGCTCGCCAAGGAAGTGTTCGAGGTGATGTGGGCCGATGGGTCGGATGCCGATGCCGTCATCGAGGCACGGGGTTTGAAGCAGATCACCGACAGCGGCGCCATCGAGAAAGTGATCGACGAGATCATCGCGGCGAATCCGCGGCAGCTCGCCGACTACCGCGCGGGCAAGGACAAGCTGTTCGGCTTCTTCGTGGGCCAGATCATGAAGGCCACAGGCGGCAAGGCCAATCCGGCGCTGCTGAACGACCTGCTGCAGAAGAAGCTGGCGCCTTGATGGGCGTCGGATGCAGCGCCGTGGGTCAGCATTGAGCGGGGAATCCGACCGCCTGCGGCGATTCCTGTTCGAGAGCGCACCCGTGCGCGGGCACTGGGTGCGCCTGTCGCGCGCCTGGCTCGAGGCCCGCGAACACCAGTCGCTGCCGCCGCCGGTGATGTCACTGCTGGGCGAGTCGCTGGCTGCCGCCGCGCTGCTGTCGGCCTCGCTGAAGTTCAGGGGCACGCTGACGCTGCAGCTCGAAGGGGGTGCCGGCGCGGTGTCGCTGCTGGTGGCGCAGGCCACCGATACGCGAACGCTGCGCGGCATGGCCCAGACGGCCGCGGCACCGGGGGTCGCAATGCCGGCGGCAGATGGGCCCGTGGCGGCAGCTCCAATCCGTGAACTGGTGCAGGGCGGCCGGATGGTGGTCAGCGTCGAGCAGGGCGATGGCATGACGCCCTGGCAGGGCATCGTGCCGCTCGATGGCGAAACGCTGGCGCAATGCCTGGATCGCTACTTCGAATCCTCGGAGCAGTTGCCCACGATGATGGTTCTCGGGGCCAACGCCGAATCCGCAGCGGGACTGCTGCTGCAGAAGCTGCCCGCGCCCGGCGCGCAAGGCGAAAGCGCGGCGGCGGTCGTGCAGGATGTGTGGGAGGAGGCCACGGCGCTGCTGGGCACGCTGGGAGCCGATGAGCTCATCGCCTGCGAGCCGGAGGAACTGCTGCGGCGACTGTTCGGTGCGCACGACCTGAGGTTGTTCGACGGCGAGCCGGTGGATTTCGCCTGTCGCTGCAGCCGCGAGCGCGTTGCATCAATGCTGCGCGGACTGGGGCAGGCCGAAGTGGACTCCATCGTCGGCGAGCAGGGTGCGATCACCGTGACCTGCGAGTTCTGCCAGCGACCTTATCGTTTCGATGCGGTGGATGCGCAACAGCTCTTCCTGTCGCCGATGGGCGTCGCCGATCCGGATCGCATCAACTGAAGAATTCCGGCGGCGGATGATATGTTGGTGGCGTGATGAAGGATTTGCAGGCCACCAATGCCATCGATGAGCCAGCGGGGCTGGCCGGCATGTACGACCGGCACCGCGGCGACCTGCTGCGCTTCCTGCGCGCCCGCACCCGTGATCCGGCCGAGGCCGAGGACGTGGTGCAGGAGCTGTGGCTTCGCCTGCGCGATCTGCGCCCCGGTCCCATCGCCAATGCCCGGGCCTACCTGTTCCAGATGGCCAACAATCTGGTGCTCGACCGGGCACGCGAGCGCCGCCGCCGCACCGTGCGCGACCAGAACTGGACCGAACAGTCCTATGCGCTGGCGACCGGCGCGGACGGCGAGGTGCAGACCGTGGACCCGGGCCAGACGCCAGAGGCCCGGCTCGTCCATGACGAAGAGCAGCAGGCGCTGGCGGCGGCCATCGCGGCGCTGCCCGACGGAGCGCGGCGTGCCTTCTGCCTGCACAAGATCGACGGTTTGAGCCATGCGGAGGTGGCTGCCCGGCTGGGCATCAGCCGCAGCGGCGTCGAGAAACATATCGCGGTGGCCATGAAGAACCTGCGCCGGCTGCTGGTGGACTGCGGTCCGGAGAGTGCGGTGGCGTCTGCCTCATCAGACAGGAAACCCGGCAGAAGATGAGCCAGGCACCGAACAACCCCGGGGACGAAGAAGGCGTGATGCAGGCCGCGCTGGCCTGGCACGCGGCCACGTCGCGCGGCGATTGCGACTGGGATGCCTTCACGCTGTGGCTGGAGAGCGACCCCGCCCACCAGCAGGCCTATGCCGACGTGGCGCTGCTCGAGGAGCGCATCGCAAGGCACGGGCCCGCGCTGCAGCAATCGCCGGCGTTGCGTCAGCCGGCGTCGCTGCATGAGCCACCGCGGCGCGCCCGCGCCTGGATTGCGGCCGCGCTGGCGGCCGGTGTGCTCGGCATGGCGCTGGTGCTGGGCTGGAACGCGCTGCCATTCACGGCGCCGGCAGCACAGGACTACCAGACGCTGGCCGCAACGCAGCCGGTGGCGCTGGCCGATGGCACGCGCATCGTGCTCGCGCCCGGCAGCCACCTGCGAGTCAGCGGTCGGCACCAGGACCGATTGCAGCTCGAAGGGGCGGCGTATTTCGACGTGCCGCATGATCCTTCGCGCACGCTTCTGATCCGTGTCAATGGTTATGCCGTGCATGACATCGGCACGCGCTTCGAGGTGTTTGGCGCGGGGCGTGAACTGAAGGTGGGCGTGGCCGAAGGCAATGTCATCGTGGCGCTGCCGGGAGGTCGTGACGCGCCCGTGAACGCCGGCCAGCAGCTCATCGTGACGGGCGAGCCTGCAGTCGTCGAATATGCGAGCATTGCAGCCGAAGACGTTGCTGGCTGGCGATCTGGCCGGCTGGTGTTCCGCAACGAGCCTTTGTCGCTGGTGGCGGGGCAGATCGGTCCGCATGCGGGCACGACGGTAGTGGTGGATCCTGCCATCGCAGGCCGGCGTTTTTCGGGTGTGCTGGCTATCGGAGATGGTTCGCAGCTTGTTGCGCGACTGGGCGAAATCATGGGCCTTGCGGTGGAGCCGCAGGGCGATGCTGTGCATCTGTCTGCCATGGCTGCTGAGCAGTAGTCCTGCCATCGCGGCCGCGCCGGCTGCCGAATCCATCGCCGAATTCCCGTTCGACATTCCCGCCTCGACACTGGCCGAGGCGCTGATCCGCTTTACCGAGCAGTCGGGCTATTCCGTGGGCATGACGGGCTCCTTGCCGCGATTGAAGTCACCGCGGCTCACCGGCCGGTTCACCGCGCGCGAAGCCCTGCAGCGGTTGCTTGACGGCAGCGGCTGGGTGGCCGTGCCGCTGGGCTCGGCTGCCTTCCGGCTGGAAGCGCGCGCCGTGGAACAGCCCTCTGCTGGCGCGCCACCGCAGGTGGCACGGTTTGCGGACCTCGATGAAGTGGTGGTGACCGCCTCGAAGCGGCAGCAGGTACTGCGCACCATCCCGCTGTCGATGACGGTGGTGCCTGGCGATGACATCGACGCGAGGCTGTTCCCGGGCGGATCACGCGCCGCGTACCAGCACGACGTCACCACCAGCAGCACGAACCTCGGTCCCGGCCGTGAGCGGCAGTTCATCCGCGGCATCGCCGACAGCCCCTTCCTCGGTCCCAGCCAGGCCACAGTGAGCGTGCAGTTCGACGATGCGCGCGCCACCTACGATGCGCCCGACCCCGACCTGGTGCTGCTTGACGTCGAGCAGGTGGAAATCCTCAAGGGCCCGCAGGGGCCGCTGTATGGCACCGGCGCGCTGGGCGGGGTATTCCACATCGTGCCGCGGCGTCCGGACCTTGCGCGCTCGAGTTGGCAGTCGGGCATGCAGGTGCAACAGGTGCAGGGTGGCGGGCTCGGGTTCGGCGCCGACCTGGTCGTGAACGCGCCGCTGGCGCCAGGCCGCGCCGCGCTGCGCGCGGTGATGTATGCCACGACCGACCCCGGCTGGATCGACAACACCGGCGGACGCAATGACG
>JAXMGX010000020.1:0-44647 GCA_046347045.1 Steroidobacteraceae bacterium | reverse complement strand
TTGGTGGCGCGCTGCAGGGCGTCGTAGGCGATGTTGATCCCGCCCAGGTCGGCGATGTTCTCGCCCAGCGTCAGCTTGCCGTTCACCTTGCCGTCCATCAGCGTGTAACCGCTGTACTGCGTGGCCAGCGCACCGGTGAGCGCGGCGAACTTCTTCGCATCCTCCGGCGTCCACCACTGCTCGAAGTTGCCGGTGGGCCCGAAGCGCGCGCCCTGGTCGTCGTAGCCATGCGTCAGCTCGTGGCCGATCACCACGCCGATGGCGCCGTAGTTCAGCGCATCGTCGGCCTTCGGATCGAAGAACGGCGGCTGCAGGATGGCCGCCGGGAACACGATCTCGTTCTGCAGCGGGTTGTAGTAGGCATTGACGGTCTGCGGCGTCATCGTCCATTCGGTCTTGTCGGTGGGTTTGCCCACCTTGGCCAGGTCGTACTTGTAGTTGAACTCGGTGGCCTTGATCATGTTGTCGAAGTAGCTGTCGCGGCTCGTCACGAGGCCCGACCAGTCGCGCCACTTCGACGGGTAGCCGATCTTCGCGGTGAAGGTGCCCCACTTCTCGAGCGCCTTGGCCTTGGTGGCCGGCGTCATCCATGAAAGGTTCTCGATGCGGCCCTTCAGCGCCTCGCGCAGGTTGTCCACCAGCTTCTGCATGCGGTCGCGCGACTCCGGCGGGAAGGCCACCTGCACGTAGATCTGACCCATGGCCTCGCCGGCGCCGCTTTCGATCTGTGCCAGCACGCGCTTCCACAGCGCCTTCATCTCCTTCTGGCCGCTGAGCGTCTTGTTGTAGAAGTTGAAGGATTCCTCCACCAGCGCATCGTTCAGGTAGGGCGATGCACCATCCACCACATGGAAACGCAGGTAGCTCTGCCACTGCGCCACCGGCACGTCCTTGAGCATCTTGCTCACTTCCTGGTGGAAGGCCGGCACCGACAGCGAGAACATTTCGGGCTTGGTCACAGGCTGCGCCTCGATGAAGGCGCTCCAGGAGAAATTCGGCGTCAGCTTGTCGGCATTGGCCAGCTTCACCGGGTTGTAGTACAGCGACACATCGCGCGAGAGCTCTTCCCGTGACTTGCTGACCTTGGCCAGCCGCGTTTCGAAGGCCATCACCTGCGTGGCCTGCTTGGCAGCGTCGGCCGCGGGCACGCCCGAGAGCTCCAGCACCTTGGCCACATGCGCCACGAAGGCGTCGCGGATGGCCTTCTTGTCGGCGGCGAAGTAGTAGGTCTTGTCGGGCAGGCTGGTGCCACCCTGCATGGCATAGGCGATCTTCACCGCGGAGTTCTTGAAGTCCGCCTCGGAGCCGAAGCTGAACAGCGGGTTCTCGCCGCGCGCGGCCACCTTGCGCAGGTATTCGACGATGCTGGCCGAATCGGTCAGCTTCTGGATCTCGGCGAGGCGGCTGTCGAGCGGCGCGATGCCATCGGCGTTGCGCTTCTTCTCGTCGGTGCCGGTCACCCACAAATCGGCGATGAGCTTCTCGATGCCCGTGGGCATGGGCTTGGCGGCGATCTGCTCGGCGAGCTGCTTCTGCACCTGCAGCGAGCGCTCGCGCAGCACATTGAACGCGCCCCAGCGCACCTGGTCCGCGGGGATGGGATTCGCGGCCAACCACTTGTCGTTGGCATAGGCTGCAAGGTCAGTGCAGGCGCTCTTCGATGCGTCGAGGTCGGAGGGGTTGAAGCGGATGGGCTGGATGAGCTGCGATTCATCCAGCTTGAAGGCCGGCGCGGCGGCATCGACCTTCTGCTCCGGCGCTTTCTGGCAACCGGCCAGCGCCAGCACCACCGCAGCACCAATGGATAGAGAGCGGACTTTTGGGCTCAACATGTTCGGACTCCCGAAATTTGCCGTGCGCCGGGGCGCGTTTTGAAGTAGCAACTATAGCGATGCTGGCGTAAGCAGTATTGAACCCTTTTGATTCATTTTTGACATCAATTAGTCGTTCAATGGCGTCAATTGACTCATAATTGCAGCCAACCCCCCATGTCCGGCATGTACCAGACGTCTTTTCCCGAACCGGCCCGACGCTGCTCGCCTCGGCCAATGGCCGCCGGCTCCCCGGTATAGTGCGCGCCCATGTCGCAGCCTTATGCCCGCCTCTTCGTGGTTTCAGCCCCATCCGGCGCCGGCAAGACCAGCCTGGTGAAGGCGCTGTGCGAACGCTTGCCCGGTCTCAAGGTTTCCACCTCTCATACCACCCGGCCCCGCCGCCCCACGGAAGAGGACGGCCGCGAGTACTTCTTCGTATCGAACGCGGAGTTCGACCGTCTGGTGGCCGAGGATGCCTTCCTCGAGCACGCCCGGGTGTTCGACAACCAGTACGGCACCAGCAAGGCGCAACTTAAGGACAAGCTGGCTGCCGGGCACGACGTGATGCTGGAGATCGACTGGCAGGGCGCCCGGCAGGTGCGGCAGGCCCTGCCCGGCTGCCGCACCATCTTCATCCTGCCCCCCTCGCGCGAGGCGCTCCGGCAACGGCTGACCAGCCGGCAGACCGACAGCCCCGCCGTCATCGAGCGGCGCCTGGCTGACGCCGTCAGCGACATGTCCCACTACGCCGAATTCGACTATGTGGTGGTGAACGAGGACTTCGAACGGGCCGTGACAGAACTCGCATCCATCCTCCAGGGTCAGGGTGGGGGTGAGGGCGAGGGCCTGTCGGCGCAGCGCCCAGGCCTCACGCCGGTGCTGGCCAATCTGCTAGAATTTTCAACCCACTAGACCGCAAGCGAATCCCCATGGCCCGAATCACCGTCGAAGACTGCCTGCCCAAAGTCGACAACCTGTTCCAGCTCGTGCTGCTGGCCTCCGCCCGCGCGCGGCGCCTGGCCAACGGGGCCGAGCCCACGGTGCCGGTGGACAACGACAAGGTCACCGTCATCGCGCTGCGCGAGATCGCCGAGGGCAACATCACCGCCGAGATGCTGGTCGAGCCGGAGCCGATTCCCGAGCCGGTGGTGAACGACATCGACGCGCAGCTCGAGAACTTCCGCGCGCCGCAGTTCGGCCTGATCGGGGAGTAGTCTCTAGCGCATGGACTATGCGTCTACGCTGCTCGGCCTGATCCCAGGGGGAAGCAGCAGGCGCACTCCCGGCCTCAAGGAATTGCTCGGCAAAGCCGAGCAGTACCTGCCACCCGAGCAGGTCGATCGCATCCGCGAGGCGGCGGAATTCGGCGCCCGGGCCCACCAGGGCCAGAAGCGCCTTTCGGGCGAACCCTACATCGCCCATCCGCTGGCCGCGGCGGAAATCCTCGCCGATCTGCATCTGGACGCCGACACGGTGGTCGGCGCCATCCTGCACGACGTCATCGAAGACACGCCCATCGCGAAGGAAGACATCGCGCAGCGCTTCGGCAAGGACGTGGCCGAGATCGTCGATGGCGTGACGAAGCTCGACCAGATCAAGTTCAAGAATCGCGAGGAAGCGCAGGCCGAATCCTTCCGCAAGATGCTGCTGGCCATGGTGCGCGACCTGCGCGTGATCATGGTCAAGCTCGCCGACCGCACGCACAACATGCGCACCATCGGTGCGATGTCGCCGCCCAAGCGCCGGTCGATCGCGCGCGAAACGCTCGAAATCTACGCGCCCGTGGCCGAGCGGCTGGGCCTGTACAAGATCAAGCTGGAACTGGAAGACCTGGGCTTCCGCGCGCTGTACCCGCAGCGTTACCGCGTGATCGAGCGCGCATTGAAGCGCGCGCGCGGCAACCAGAAGGAGTTTCTCGGCAAGATCGAGAAGGCGCTGCGCGAGGCCATGGAGAAGGCCGGCATCCCCGGCAAGGTGGAGTCGCGCGAGAAGCACCTTTACAGCATCTACAGGAAGATGCGGCGCAAGCGCTCGCTGCTGGCGCAGGTGGTCGATGTGTACGGCCTGCGCATCCTCGTGAATGCGGTGGACACCTGCTACCGCACGCTGGGCGTCGTGCATGCCACCTACCGGCCGATGCCGGGGCGTTTCAAGGACTACATCGCCATACCGCGCGTGAACGGCTACCAGTCGCTGCACACCACGCTGTTCGGCCCCAACGGCGTGCCCATCGAGGTGCAGATCCGCACCGAAGACATGCACAACATCGCCGAGGCGGGCGTGGCCGCACACTGGAAGTACAAGAGCGGCAGCGCCAACGACGGCACCGATTCGGCGCAGCAGGAACGCGCGCGCGCGTGGATCAGCCACCTGATGGAAATGCAGGCCTCGGGCAATGCCGAGGAATTCATCGAGAGCGTGAAGGTGGACCTGTTCCCCGACAAGGTCTATGTGTTCACGCCCAAGGGCGCCATCCTGCGCCTGCCGCGCGGCGCCACGGTGGTGGATTTCGCCTATGCCGTGCACACCGACGTGGGCAACCGCTGCGTGGCCGCGAAGGTGGATCGGCGCCTGGCGCCGCTGCGCACCGTGCTGCGCAACGGGCAGACGGTGCAGATCATCACTGCAAAGGGCGCCTCGCCGAATCCCAGTTGGGTGAATTTCGTGGCGACAGCGAAGGCAAGGTCGGCCATTCGCCACTACCTGAAGGCGCTGCAGCGCTCAGAGGCCGTGGAACTGGGCGCACAGCTCCTGAACTCGGCGCTCGAGGAGTTCCAGCTCAGCGTCGACAAGATCGAAGCACCGGTGATGGCGCAGGCGCTGCAGGAATTCCACTGCAAGGATCGCGACGAATTGCTGGCGCAGATCGGCCTGGGCGAACGCCTGGCGCCGCTCGTGGCGCGCCGGCTGCTGCCCGGCGGGCACGATGAATCCGGCAAGATCACTCCGCTGACCGTAGCCGGCACCGAGGGACTGCTGGTTACCTACGCGCGCTGCTGCCGTCCCATCCCTGATGACCCCATCATCGCCTTTCTGTCGGCTGGCCGCGGCATCGTCATCCACCGTGAAACCTGCGGCAATGTCGAGGACTACCACAAGCATCCGGAGAAATGGCAACCGGTGGCCTGGCAGAAGGATATCTCCCGCTACTTCAGCGCCGAGGTACGCATCGAGGCCGAGAACAAGATCGGCATGCTGGCCAGCATCTCCGCGGCCATCGCCGGCACCGGCACCAACATCGGCCATGCCACAGTGGAGCAACGCGACGGCGAAGTGTCGCTGATCAAGCTCGAAGTGGAAGTGAAGGATCGCAAGCATCTGGCGCGCGTGGTGCGTAACATCCGGCAGATGCCCGAGGTGCTGCGCGTATCGCGCTACCAGGCATCACGACGGAGCCAGCACGAAGAATGAGCCGCCAGATCATCAGCACGAAGAGCGCCCCTGCCGCCATCGGCACCTATTCGCAGGCGGTCAGGGTGGGCAGCACGGTGTACATGTCGGGGCAGATTCCGCTGGACCCGACCACCATGCAGATGGTGAACACCGACATCGACGCCGAGATCACGCGCGTGTTCGAGAACCTGAAGGCCGTGGCCGCGGCGGCGGGCGGATCACTGAACGATGCGGTGAAGATCACCGTGTTCCTCACCGACCTCGGCCACTTCGCGCGCGTCAACGAAATCATGGCCACTTACTTCACGCAGCCCTATCCCGCACGTGCGGCGGTGGGTGTGGCGGCGCTGCCGCGCGGTGCCCGCGTGGAGATCGAGGGCATCCTCGAGCTGTGAAGGCGCGCGCGCCGCAGGCCCGCTCGCCGCGCGCACGCCGCTTGACGGCAGCCGAAGCCACGCCCGCCGTCACGGCGCCCGCCGTCACCGACCCGCTGTTCCTGCTGCCCTCGCGCTACGAGGACCGCACCCGCATCACGCCCATCGGCGCGCTGACCTCCGGCACGCGCGCGGTGATCGAGGGCGAGGTGATGGTGGCCGATGTCGTCTTCCGCCGCCGCCGCGCGCTGCTGGTGCGCGTCTCCGACGGTTCTGGATTCATCAACCTGCGCTTCTTCTACTTCTCACGCGCGCAGCAGGACGGATTTGCGCGCGGCACGATGCTCCGCTGCGTGGGCGAGGCGCGCCGCGGCCCGCAGGGACTTGAAATGGTGCACCCGGAGTATCGTCGGTTGGGCGCCACCCCGGAAAAGCTCGACGATCGCCTCACGCCCATCTATCCATTGACCGAGGGTGAAACCCAGGGCCGCGTGCGCATGACCGTGAACAAGGCGCTGGCGCGCCTGGCCGCGAATCCGGCGCAAGACCTGTTGCCCGCCGAAGTGGTGCAGCGCCTGCACCTGCCCACGCTGCGCGAGGCACTGGAGTTCGTGCATCATCCCCCGGTGGGCACCTCGCTGGCCACGCTGGCCGACGGTCACCATCCCGCGCAGCGGCGCCTGGCCTTCGAAGAACTGCTGGCGCACCAACTCTCGCTGCAGCAGTTGAAGCAGCGCGTGCAGCGCGAACCGGCAGAGCCGCTGCGCGATGCAGCAGGCCTTGCGCCCCGCTTCCTCGCAGCACTGCCCTTCACCTTGACCGGCGCGCAGCGCCGCGTGCTCGATGAGGTGCAGCGCGACCTCGCGCGCGACCTGCCGATGATGCGTCTGGTGCAGGGCGACGTGGGCTGCGGCAAGACAGTCGTCGCCGCGGCTGCGGCCGCAATGGCCGTGGGCAGCGGTCGCCAGGCCGCGCTGATGGCGCCCACCGAACTGCTGGCCGAACAGCACTGGCGCAGCTTCGACGCCTGGTTCCGTCCATTGGGCATCACCGTCGCGCTGCTGTCGGGCTCGCAGCCTGCGCGCACGCGGCGCAGCGCGCTCGAAGCGGTGGCCAGCGGCGAGGTGCAGATCGCAGTGGGCACGCATGCGCTGTTCCAGGACGGCGTCGCGTTCAGGCACCTGGCGCTGTCCATCGTCGATGAACAACACCGCTTCGGCGTTCAGCAGCGCCTGTCGCTGTCGGAAAAGGGCCGCCGCGGCGCGCACGTGCCGCACCAGCTCATCATGACGGCCACGCCCATCCCGCGCACGCTGGCGATGACGGCCTATGCCGACCTCGATGTGTCGGTGATCGACGAACTGCCACCCGGCCGCACGCCCATCCGCACGCTGATGCTGCCGGAACGCCGCCGCGCCGATGTGGTCGCCCGCATCCATGCCAATTGCCGCGAGGGCCGGCAGGCCTACTGGGTGTGCACGCTCATCGAAGGCTCGGAAGAACTCGACGCGCAGGCCGCAGAGGAAACCGCGCAGCAACTCGCCGCGGCGCTGCCCGAAATCCGCATCGGTCTCGTGCACGGCCGCATGCCGCCCCGGGCCAAGGAAAAGGCCATGCACGAATTCAAGGACGGTCGCATCCAGCTACTGGTGGCCACCACGGTCATCGAGGTGGGTGTGGACGTGCCCAATGCCAGCCTGATGGTCATCGAAAATGCCGAGCGCATGGGCCTGGCGCAGCTTCACCAGCTACGCGGCCGTGTGGGCCGCGGTTCGCAGGCATCGTTCTGCACGCTGCTGTTCCACGAGCCGCTGTCGCGCCTGGCACAGGAGCGACTCGACACGCTGTGCAATACCACTGACGGCTTCGTCATCGCGCAGAAGGACCTCGAGCTGCGCGGCCCCGGCGAGCTGCTGGGCACGCGCCAGACCGGCCTCGCCGAACTGCGCGTGGCCGACCTGATCCGCGACGCCGATCTCCTGCCCAAGGTGCGGGAGGTTGCCGAGAACCTGCTTCGCCATGATGATGGCATCGTCGCGCCCTTGGCCGCGCGCTGGATCGGGGGAGCCGGGCAGTATGGCCGTGTCGGTTAGCGGAACATTCCATGGCAGGCCGGCGGCGCCGCTGCTGCGCCGTGCATGGGCCTATGCGCAGCTCACGCGCCTCAATCGCCCCATCGGCATCGCCTTGCTGCTGTGGCCCACGTTGTGGGCGCTGTGGATCGGCGCGCGCATGCTGCCCGGCGCCGAGCGCAATGGTGCATTCGCCCCCTTCCCTCCGCTGAAGCTGCTGGTCATCTTCATTGCCGGAACGGTCGTGATGCGCTCTGCCGGCTGCGTCATCAACGATTTCGCCGACCGCGACATCGACCCGCACGTGAAGCGCACGCGCGGTCGGCCACTGGCCTCGCGGCGGGTCTCACCCTACGAGGCACTGGCGCTGTTCGGCGTGCTGGTGCTGCTCGCCCTGTGGCTGGTGATGCAGCTCGACTCGCTCACCGTGATGTATTCCTTCGTCGGCGCGGCGCTCACCGTGAGCTACCCCTTCATGAAGCGCTTCTTCGCCCTGCCGCAGTTCTACCTGGGCGCGGCCTTCGGCTGGGCCGTACCCATGGCTTTCGTCGCCACCACCGGCGCCGTACCGCGCACCGGCTGGCTGGTATTCATCGCCACACTGCTGTGGTCCGGCGTCTACGACACGCTCTATGCCATGGTGGACCGCGACGACGACCTGAAGCTGAATGTGCAGTCCACCGCCATCGCCTTCGGCGACATGGACAAGCTGCTGGTGGGCGTGATGCAGCTGCTGGTGCTGGGCGCGCTGCTGCTGGCCGGCCGCCTTGTGGGCATGCACTGGCCGTTCTACCTTTCACTGGTTGCCGGCGCGGTGCTGTTCGCCTGGCAACAGTGGCTTGTCCGCGACCGCGAACGCGAGGCCTGCTTTCGCGCCTTCGTCAACAATCACTGGGTGGGGCTGGTCATAATGGTGGGCGTGGCATTGGGCTGAGCCTTCGATGCCGATGGAAGGCGGGGGGAGAATGACGACTCGACGCACATTCATGCAGGGCGCCGCAGCGATGGCCACGCCCATGGTCCTGGGGGGCATGCCCGCGCTGGCTGCTTCCGCCAACCCGCAGTTCGTGTTGTTCGAGGAGTCCCTTGACCCCGCGGTCGCATTTGCGCGGCGCGCGCGCTCGCATGGCATTGCCACGCTTGCGCTGGAACAGGGCGACATCACGCAAGCCTGGCTCAACGCCGTGCGGCCCGCATGGCGGCTCGGACGAGCCACGATTGCCGGCCTCACCACCTCCTCCGCACTGTTCTGCCTGGAGCAATTCGCCTGCGCACATCGCATGCGCGTGGTGTTCCACGCCGAGCATGTGCTGCGGGCCGGTGGCGCGATCGAACACCAGGTGCAGCGCAGCCGCCAGGGCGTCACCGCCTCCGCACTGCAACTGGCCGGCAGCCGCTGGCCGCAGCGCCTCGCCGATTCACTGCTGGCCACGCGCCCTGTGCACGCCACGGCACGCGGCCACAGCCTCGCCGCGCTCGAACCCGCGCTGCCCGCCGGCGCCACGCTGCTCACCTCCTGGGTCATCGCGTAGGAGTCGCCCATGTTGCCGCCGAATGTCAGCGCCACCGACTTCAATCGCGCCATCGCCGCCTGGAAGCAGGCCGTGGGCGCCGACTGGGTGTTCACCTCCGATGAAGACGTGGCGCTGTACCGCGATGCCTATTCGCCCTGGTGGGACGAGCCCGAGGAACGCAAGGCGTCGGCCGCCGTGGCACCATCGACGGTGGAGCAGGTGCAGGCCGTGGTGCGTACGGCCAACCAGCACCGCATTCCCCTGTACGCCATCTCCACTGGCCGCAATCTGGCCTATGGCGGTTCCGCGCCGGTGTATTCCGGCAGCGTGGTGCTCGACCTCAAGCGTCTGAACCGCGTACTGGAGGTGAATGAGCGCAACGCCTATGCCCTCGTCGAACCTGGCGTCAGCTACTTCGACCTGTTCGAGCACATCACGAAGAACAACCTCGATGTGTGGATCGATCCGCCCGATCCAGGCTGGGGCAGCGTCATCGGCAATGCGCTCGATGGCGGCGGCGGCTGGACGGCATCGCCCTTCCGCGATCATTTCGGCGCGCACTGTGGCATGGAGGTGGTGCTGGCCAATGGCGAGATCGTGCGCACCGGCATGGGTGCGCTGCCCAACTCGAAGTCGTGGCAGCACAACCGCTGGGGCTTCGGCCCCTGGGTGGACGGCCTCTTCCGCCAGGGCAACATGGGCGTGGTCACGAAGATGGGTTTCCATCTCATGCCCCGTCCCGAGGCCATGCAGACTGCCACCGTCACGGCCACGCGCGAGGACGACATCGTCCCGCTGCTCGACATCATGAACCTGCTGGAAAACCAGCACGTGGTGAACGGCTCCACCTCGCTGTTCGGCGGCATGCGCATCCCGGGCATGCCCGGCGGTGCTGCCATGTGGAACCTGCAGCTTCCCATCTACGGCCCCGAGAAGGTGGTGCGCGCACAGATGGAATACGCGAAGGACAAGTTCTCGAAGGTCGCCGATGTGCGCTTCACCGAGGGCGAGATGTTCCGCACTCCGCTCGATGCCGCCACGCTCAGCCGCGTGCGCAAGGTCAGCTTCGGCGTACCCGATCTTTCCACCTTCGCCATGCTGGGCCGCAACGCGCAGAACCCCGCGCCGCCGGGCGGCCACATCGGCTTCTCGCCCATCATCCCGCGCACCGGCGAGGCCGTGCTGGAATACCTGCGCTTCTACACCAGCAACCTGCAGAACGTTTCGGAGGGCGGCACGCTGCGCTTCCAGGGCCCGGTGTTCATGACCAACTGGGACCGCACCCTCGTGGCGATGATCATGTTCCCCATCGGTCGCGACAAAGCCATGAACGCGAAGATGCGCGCCGCGTTCGAGAAGTGGGTGCACCTGGCGGCGGAGCGCGGCTGGGCCGAATATCGCGCACCCGCGGGGTTCCAGGACCTGTGCGCGAAAACCTATTCCTTCAACAATCACTCGCTCACGCGGCTGCGCGAGACGATCAAGGATGCGGTGGATCCGAACGGCATACTTTCGCCGGGCCGTTACGGCGTGTGGCCGAAGCACCTGAGGAAGTCGCGATGAGACTCGCCGTGCAGGGATTGCGTTCCGCACTGCGCGTCGGCGGTGCATCGATCGCCGTGGCATGCATCAGCGCTGCGAGCGTCGCCGCCGCTGCAAGCGCTGCCGATCCCGTGTCCGGCGAAGCGGTGTACAACCGCTGGTGCACGCATTGCCATTCGGCTGGCCGCGGCAATCCCGGCACGGAGTCGCTGCAGGTGAAATACGGCGGCAAGGTTCCGGCCGTGCTGGTCGAGCGCACCGATCTGTCGCCCGAAGTGGTTGCGCGCTTCGTGCGCACCGGCGTGTTGTCGATGCCACCCTTCCGCAAGACCGAAGTCACCGATGCGGAACTCGCGGCCGTCGCTGCGTATGTCGCAGGGAAATTCCAGAAACCCTAGAGGCCCCCATGACATCTCCCGTGAAGCCCGTCGCGACCGCCGTCATCGCAATCGCATCGTTGGGTGTCCACGCTGAGAGTTGGCAAGGCACGGGCCCGATGCCGCTCGACTACCGCGCGTACATCCGCGACTTCAACACCGGCGACGACCGCGGTCTGGTGGAGAAATACTTCACGCCCGACACGCAGATGATCACCGGTAGCGGCGTGCGCTCGGGACACAAGGGCCTGAATGAGTTCCTGGCGGAGGCCCACGACGGCGTGCGCGAAATCATCCGCCCGCAGGTGGTGATGTGGGATGCCGACCACATCTTCGCCGAGATCGACATGGACTTCGTGGCCTCGAAGCCACGCCCGGACTTCGTGTTCGGCGTCATGCAGCCCGGCGACATCCGCACGGTGAAGTTCTTCGCGCAGTACACCATCGTGGGCGGCAAGGTGAAGACGCTTAAGACCATGACCTGGCCGCCCGAGAAGGGCGTCACCAAGGCGCCGCGCCTGGGTGATGCGGCCGGCCAGCGCGCCGCCTTCCTCGCCTACACCCGCGCCTTCTCCGGCGGCCTGCCGGAGAAGTACTCGGCCTTCTACCGGGATGACGTGAAGCTCACGCTCAGCAGCGTCGGGGTGCTGAATGGCAAGCAGGCCATTGTCGACTTCTACACGAAGATGTTCCGGACGGTCCGCGAGGACCTGGAGATCCACAACATCGTGTTCGACGACCACGCCATCGTGGGCGATTTCACCAGCGTGTTCACCGCCGTCGCGGATGCGCCGGACTTCGTGGTGGCGCCCCTGAATAAGGGCGAATCCGTCCGCGTGCCGGTGTTCGTGTACTACACGCTGAAGGACGGGCTGATCTCGGAAATCCGGGTCGCCCGGTCGGGGAAGCCCAGCAAACCCTAGCGGGCGTCGCGTTCCGGGCAACACACTTCGCCGTCTGGAATCCAGTGGATAGGATTTCTGTTGCCACAGCGCAACAGCTGTGAATGCGAATAATACTATTCGCAATAACCCTATCGACCCTCGCTTGTGCGCTCAATGAAGAGGGCGATATACGGAAAGCGCAGGGCTTTTCGTTCTGCGGTTCGACTCATCAATTGCCGACAAGTTCAGGGAGACTCAATGACTTCACTTAACGTGGCCGCAAGGCCCGCGGCTTCGCGCGCCGCCTCGACCCGCTGGCTGGTTTCTGCCGCGGTGGCGGCCGCTGTAGCGGGCGGCTCGTTTTCAACGCCTTCACTTGCCGCGGAGGGCGAAGAGCTGGCGGAAGTGACTGTGACCGGCTCACGCATCGTGCGTCGTGACCTCGATGCGGGCAGCCCTGTGGTTACGGTTTCCAACGAGCAGTTCGATCGCTCTTCCACGACCAGCCTCGAATCGACGCTGAACCAGCTCCCGCAGTTCTCCCCGTCCGGCTCGCAGTTCGTGTCGAGTGCACAATCGGGTCCGACCAGCACGCCCGGCGCCGCCACGCTGAACCTGCGCGGCATTGGTCCCAACCGCAACCTGGTGCTGATCGATGGCCGCCGTCCTCAGCCCGCCAACGCCTCGCTGGTGGTGGATATCAACACCATCCCGCAGTCGGCCATCCAGGGTGTGGAAGTCATCACCGGCGGCGCCTCGGCCGTTTACGGTCCGGACGCCATCGCGGGCGTCACCAACTTCCTCTTGAAGAAGGACTTCCAGGGACTGGCGGTCGATGTGCAGACCGGCATCACTCAGGAGGGAGACGGCAGCGAGACCAAGGCCAGCGCGCTGATGGGCATGAACGCGGCCGACGGCAAGGGCAACATCATGATCGGCCTCGACTACTCCAGGCGCGGCCAGGTGCTCCAACGCGACCGCGATTTCTTCGTCAATGGCTGGCGCGACATCAACAACGCCGGCGGCGACTTCATTCAGCGCGCGGCCTATGTATCCACAGGCGCCAATCCCTCACAGGCCGCGGTCAACACCGTGCTGCCGGTGGCAGGCGTGGCGCCGACTTCGATCTTCTACTTCAATGCCGACGGCTCGGCTTTCGTGGCGGACCGCGCCATCGGCTACAACGGTCCATACAACCAGTTGTCGCCTGCGCAGGGTAACCACGCCTACGACCGGGACGACATGATGACGCTGCAAAAGAGCGGCCTTCTGGACCAGCGCTACACCACGGCGCAACTGTCTACACCGTCCGAACGCTACTCACTGTTCCTGAAGGGCAACTACGAGATCAACGATTACGTCAATGCCTTCGCGCAGGCGAACTTCGTGAACTCCAAGGTGACAACGCTGGGCAACTACGCCCCGGCCGTCACGACCTGGGCGGTCACCGTGCCACGCGATGACATCATTCACACTGGCACCGTTGCGGGCGGACCCACCGTGGCCGCCAACACATCCGTCAAGCGCACCCTGCCGGCCGAACTGGTCACGCTACTGAACTCGCGTGTGCGCAACATCGGAACGGCTGCTGCGCCCAACTTGATATCCGCGGCCAACGAGTCCTGGACCCTGTACCAGGTACCGCAGTATTTCGGCGCGCTGGAAGCGACCAACACCTCCAATGTCTGGCAGATGCTGGTCGGCCTGAATGGCAAGATGGGCATCCGTGACTGGACCTGGGAAACCTACTACGCGCGCGGCACTACAAAGACAGACACCGAAATCCCGATGCCGTCGCTGCAGCGCTACCAGTTGCTCGTGTCGGCGCCGAACTTCGGCGCCAATCTCAAGAATCTAGCCGGCCCGGCAGTGCCCGGTGGCCGCGGCTACTCGCTCAACTGCACCTCCGGTCTGCCCATCTTCAATGAGTTCACGCCATCGGCCGACTGCCTGACAAGCATGACGATCCGCGGCAAACAGCTCACGCTGGTGGATCAGAATGTGTTCGAAGCCAACATGCAGGGACATGGTTTCGATCTGCCGGCAGGCGAAGCCCGCTTCGCGCTCGGCGTTGCCTATCGCAAGAACGACTTCCGTTACGACACCAGCTATCCGGTGGAGGAAGTGCTCGATAACCCGATCGGCCTGTTCGCATCGAACGCGACTCAGGGTTCGACGAATGTGAAGGAGATCTACGGTGAACTGCTGGCGCCGGTGCTTCCGGGCCTCGACCTCGAACTGGGCTATCGCCTGTCGGATTTCAACACCGCAGGCACCGAGAGCACCTGGAAGGCGCTGTTCACGTGGAAGGCGCTCGATTCGGTAAGCTTCCGCGGTGGCTACCAGGTGGCCACGCGTGCGCCGAACACGGCGGAACTGTTCGCCGGCGCCCGCCTGGAGGTGGTGAATTTCCCCGGCGTGGATCCCTGCTCCGCTGCCACGGACCACAAGTGGGGCAATCGCGCGGAGAACCCGAACCGGGCGAAGGTGCAGGCGATCTGCCGCGCCATGGTCAACCAGGCGCGCATCGAAGCGGGACAGAATGTCGCACTGACGGCCACTGACACGCTGTACGACACCCAGACCTTCAATACCAACGTATCCGTCAATGGCCGCCTGCTGGGCCCCGGCGCCAATGGCTTCTCCCGCCAGAATCCGCCGTACTTTGCGTTGGAGATCGAGACCGAGATGGGCAACCCCAACCTGAAGCCCGAAACGGCAAAAACCATCACCTTGGGCACGGTCATCACGGATCCATTCGGTCTTCGCGGCCTCACGGCCACGGTGGATGCGTATCAGATCCGCATCAAGGACACGATCTCGAGGCTGTCTTCATTCACTGCGTACTACAACTGCCTGAACGCCAACGGCACCAGCAATCCCAACTACGACTTCAGCAACTCCTACTGCCAATTGATCGACCGGAATGGCACGACTGGAGATCGCGCCAACGTCGATTCCCTGTACCTGAACCTGGGCAAGCTCAACACCCGTGGCATCGACTTGTCCCTGAACTGGCGAGGCGATGTGGGTCCCGGCACGCTGTCAGTCGGTACCGCGATCAACTACCTGCTCCAGTACAAGTACCAGCCGGACTCCACGGCACCGTTCCGCAGCGCCAAGGGCACGCTGGATCAGGGCGGTCAGTTCGACTATCGCGCGCTGACCACGGTGGGTTACTCGCTGGGCGCCTTCGATGTGGGTCTGCAGTGGCGCTTCCTGCCGCCGGTCGAGGCTGCGGACAAGGCGCTGCAACCCGACACCAAGGTGACCGGAACCGGTTCCTACAGCGTGTTCAACCTGACGGGTGGCTACGACCTGGGCATCGTGAAGCTGCGCGCCGGCATCGACAACGTGCTGAACCGCCGTCTGCCGATCGTCGGTGCCAACTGGGCTGCCGGCGACAGTAACAGCAACCAGACCAACCTGAACTTCTATGACGGTCTGGGCCGCCGGTTCTTCGTCGGCATGAAGGCGACGTTCTGATCTGACCTGCGAGGTCAGATCCGACACGTGCCACTGCCCGGAGGGCGAAAGGCGGTGGATCGAAAGATCCACCGCCTTTTTCTTTCACCGCGTCGGCCGGCTGCGGATGAACTGCGTGATGATCCACTTCTCGCCACGCCTCGTGGGGCATCCGGCGTGCAGCGTGCGCAGATCCGGCTGCATGTCGGGCAGCGCATTCACGAAATAGATGCCGTCGCCGGTGCGGCCCTTGTTCGCGAACCCCAGTTTCGGGAAGGAGGTTTCGCCGCCGTCGTAATCGTCATTCAGGTAAAGCAGGAAGGTGATGACGCGCTGGCCATTGCGGGCAACCTCGGCGGCGTAGTCGGGCACCGACGACGGATCCACGAAGTCGAAGTGGTCGACGATCTGCTCCCCCGGCGCATAGTGCAGCACATTGGGAGCCTCCATGTTGCGCACGGGCACGCCGCAGGCGGCCGACATGCGCGACTGCAGCAGCACATGCGCGAATTCCACTCGCCGCAGGTCGAAGTTCGCCAGCGTGTTGCTGCGGTGGGCCTTCACCACGTCCTTGCCAATCTGCGGATCGTACACGCGCGCAGGTTCCAGCCTGCCCGGCGTCAAGGAAATGAAGAATTCGCAGATCTCGGGACGCACCAGGCCAGCGAAGGTCACCACGCGCGGATCCTCGCTCAGCACATGGGGCAGCGGTGCACGGCGCCAGGAACCCAGATCGATGCTCGCGGCAAGCTCGCGCCATGGAGAGGCCGTGCCGGCAGGCGTCGTGGCCGCGGTTGCACCTGCAGTCGCAGGCGTTGCGACAGTGTCGGCCACGCGCTGCGCCAGCGCCCGATCATCGGCCAACGCCAGGAGCTGCTGCCGTGAATTGCTCCAGCCTGCCTCGGCCGAAAGACACAGCCACTGCAGCGCCCGCTGCCAGTGGTCGTCGCCATCGCCCATGGCGATCACGCCCGCGGCGCGCGCGGCGCCTTCTCCGAATCCCTGCTCGCAGGCCTCTCCGATGAACTGCAGTCCTTCCGTCGGCAGCAGTGGCGCATTCTGGCCGGTGAGCAGCCGCATGCCGAGCTGCTCCTTGCAGGCCACATCGCCGGCGCCGGTGCCGCGCGCCAGGCAATTGATGGCTTCGTCGAAATCTCCGGCCGCATCGAACTGCGCGGCTCGCAGCAGTTCCGGATGTTGCGGCCGGGAACTCATGGGCTGCGCTACACGCGTCGCAACGCGCGATTCAGTGCCAGCGTGGAAAGCAGCAGCACGGCCGCGCCGGCGTTGTGCGCCGTGGCCAGCCACAACGGGAATCCGCGCAGCACCATCGAAATGCCGATGATGAGCTGCAGCGCCAGCGCGATCAGCACGGCCGCCGCGGCCCAGCGGGTGTTGATCTCGTGCCGCGCGCGCAATGCCGCGATGCCCGCGAACACCAGCGCCAGCGTTGCGATGAGGGCGCCCAGCCGGTGCGTGAAATGAATGGCCACGCGCGCCTGCTGCTGCAGCACGCCGCCTTCGTAGTTCACGCCGAGCCCGCGCCACAGCACGAATGCATCCTTGAAATCCGCGTCGGGCCACCACTGCGCCTGGCACTTGGGAAAATCCGGGCACGACACTGCCGAGTAGTTGGTGCTGGTCCAGCCCCCGAGGAATATCTGGATCGCCAGCGCCACCAGACCGATCAGCGCCGCGCGACGCACCCCCACCGGTGCCGGCCGAACCAGCGCCGAGGTGGGGCCACCACCGACGGCGGTCCCGCCGGCCCAACGGCCTGACGAGCGGCGCCGCAGGCTCAGCCACATCCACCACAGCAGCGACAGCGTGGTGAGCCCGAATATCAGGTGCAGCGTGACGATCAGCGGCTTCAGCAGCAGCGTCACGGTCCACATGCCCAGCAGACCCTGGAAAATCACCAGCGCCACCAGCGTCATCGGCAGCACCAGAGAGACGCCGACCTGCCGGCGCCACAGGAAACTGAGCACCGCATTGACCACGATGATCAGCCCGAGCGTGGAGGCGCCATAGCGATGGATCATCTCGCGCCAGGCCTTGCCCACGTGAATCGTCGCCGGCGAAGCCACATCGGCTGCCGTCGAGGAAGCCGCCGCAGCAGCGCCGGCAGGCGTGACATGGCCATAGCAGCCCGGCCAGTCGGGGCATCCCAGGCCCGCATCCGTCAGGCGCACATAGGCACCGAACACCACCACGCAGAAGGCCAGCAACATGCCGGCCAGCGCGAGGCGACGGAGGATCTTGATGCGGTACATGGTTTATCCGATATGCGAGAGCTTGAGCAGCTTCTTCATGTCTTCGAGCAGACCGCGCGGACTGTTGCGCACGTCGTAACGCAGCACGACATTGCCCAGCGGATCGATGACGAACAGCGAATGCGCAAGGTCGGTGCCCGGCAATGCCGACAGCAGCGCCGCGCGTTCGGCGCCGGCATCGATGACGACGATGCCCTTGTGGGCGGCATCCAGGTATTCGCGATTGCAGCAGCGGTCGGTGGCCAGCAGCACCCAGTTCACGCGCGAGGTATCGGCAGCCAGCGAAAGCCGCGTCTGGCGCGCGAACACCAGCGCGGTCTGGCAGGCTTCATCGCAGGCGCCGTCGGCCACATGCGCCAGCGCCCACTTGCCCGACAGCGGCTTGCCCAGTTCCGGAAGCTGACGGATGGGCTGCAGCAGTTCGCCGTGGTTGGTGCTGCCGGCGGGACGCCAGCCGCTGTAGTAGGCCATGAAGGCCACGGCCAGCGGCAGGAAGAACAGCGCCACCAGCAACAGCAACATCCGGCGCGAGCGCGTCAACGATTCAGTCATGCCCTTCTCTTCAGGTTCAAGCCGATGAACATCGCCACCGCCAGCAGTGCAAAGCTCCACCACTGGATGGCGTAGGAATAATTGCGGTCCGGCGAGACGCCGGGCGGCTTCCAGTCACGAAGATAACCGGGGCCGGAGGCATCATCCAGCAGCAGCACCGGCTCCAGCAGTTTCACGCCCCACAGGTGCGCCAGCTCCGCATGGTCGGGGAAGCTCGTCACGCGCGGCCAGGGCCCCTCGTCGGGCGGCGGCGCCTTGCCTGCGGCAATGCCCGGCACCGGCAGCGCGGAAAGCCGGCCTGTCAGCCTCTGCCCGGCCGGAGAGGCCGCCGCAATGGCCACGTCGGGCAGCCGGTCGCGATAGCCGCTGAACGGCAGCCAGCCGCGATCCACCATCAGGTGGCTGCCGTCGGCCAGGCGCAGCAGCGTCAGCACCTCGTAACCGGGCGCGCCCTCGCGCGAGATGTTGTCCAGCAGCACCTGCCGCGCGTCATCGAACTGGCCTTCCACGCGCACGCGGGTGAATCGCGGCAGCCGCTGCAGCGAATCGGCGCTGGCATCGATGGCCGGGATGTCGGCGCGCGCGAAGTCCGCCCACAGGCGGCTGCGGTACTCGCCACGGTGCCATTGCCAGAAGCCCAGCGACACGAACGCCGGCACCGCCAGCAGAACCAGCAGCACGAAGTACCAGCGGGGTGCGAATCGCAGGGCCAGAACATCACCTGTTTCGACGGGGGAAGGCCACTATAATCGCGGCATGGATATAGGTCGTCTGATCGTCGTCGCCGTGCTCATCGGCATCGTCGCCAGCCTCGCCTCGGCGGCTTTCCAGCTTGCCGGCGGCAAGGGCGACTCGGGAAAGATGCTGAAGGCGCTCACCTGGCGCATCGGGCTTTCCGTTGCGCTGTTCCTGGTGCTGATCGTGGCCTGGAAGGCCGGCGTCATCAGGCCGCACGGCCTGAAATAAACCCGCCGTTTGCGCGCCCGCTGCGAGGTTGCCGCAGCGCGGTGGCGCCGCTTTCGCGGCGCCTCAACCCGGCATCAGATCCAGTAGACGAACACGAACAGGATCAGCCACACCACGTCGACGAAGTGCCAGTACCAGGCCGCCGCCTCGAAGGCGAAGTGGCGCTGCGGCGTGAAATGCCCCTTCATCGTGCGCAGCCAGATCACCGTCAACATGATGGCGCCGATGGTCACGTGCAGGCCGTGGAAACCCGTGAGCATGAAGAACGTCGAGCCGTAGATGCCGGTCGACAGCTTCAGGCCCAGTTCGGTGTAGGCGTGGTGGTATTCGGTGGCCTGCAGGTACACGAACAGGAAGCCCAGCAGGAAGGTGGCCGCCAGGAAGATCTTCAGCACGGCGCGGTTGCCCGCGCGCAGCGCATGGTGCGCGATCGTGATCGTCACGCCCGAGGTGAGCAGGATGGCCGTGTTCCACGCCGGCAGGCCGAACGCGGGGATGGTCTCGAAGCTGCCGTCGGCCTTGCCGCCGATGACGCCCGGGCCATTGGTGGGCCAGGCCGCGTCGTAGTTCTTCCAGATCATCAGCTTGTTGAAGATCTTCACGCCCTCGCCCGACAGCCAGGGAACGGAAAGCTCACGCGTGTAGAACAGCGCGCCGAAGAACACCGCGAAGAACAGCACCTCGGAGGCGATGAACCAGATCATTCCCATGCGGAACGACTTGTCCACTTCGAGGTTGTACAGGCCCGCCTGGTTCTCGCCGATGACGGTGCGGAACCAGCCGAAGAACAGGTAGACGATGAACAGCGCGCCCGGCAGCAGCGCCCAGGCCGTGGACCAGTCGTTCAGCGTGATGACGGCACCCCACATCAGGACGAACAGGCCGATGGACCCGACGATGGGCCACTGGCTGCTGTGCGGAACGTAGTACTTGCCGGCGTCGTGGGCGTGCGTTTGTGTGCTCATGTGCTTGTCCGGATGGGAAACTGATCAGCGCCGGGCGACCGGCGCCTTGGTGTCGTAGAAGGTGTAGGAAAGGGTGATGCGGTCAACCTGCTTCGGCAGTTGCGGATCGATGAAGAAGCGCACGCTCATGTCGCGCGATTCGTTCACGGCGAAATGCTGCGGCGTGAAGCAGAAGCAGTCGGTCTTGCGGAAATACGGGGTGGCCTTCGACGGCGACACATCCGGCACGGCCTGCGCCCAGGTGGCCTGCCCCGTGAGGTTGCCGGCGAGGAACTTCGCCTCGTAGAGACGTCCCGGCTGCACCTGCATCTGGCGCACTTCGGGCTTGAAGTTCCAGCTGCCCACCGAAGGCAGGTTGGCGACGAACTCCACCGTCACCAGCCGCGAGGCATCCACCGTCGAAGGCGCCGCCTGCGCTGCCCGCGTCAGCTCGGCGCGATCGCCATAACCCGTCACCGCGCACAGCACGTTGTACAACGGCACCAGCGCGAAGCCGAAGCCGAACGCGCCCAGCGCCACCAGGCCCAGCTTCAGTGCCAGGTTGCGGTGCGCCTTGGTGTCTTTGCGCGTGTCGGTCAAGGCCCTGCGCTCAGGAATGCCGGTTGATGAAGGCGATGATGAAGCCCACGTACACCACGATGGCGAACAGCGTCAGCCGCAACGCGGTGTTGCGGATGCGGCGACGGCGCGCAGCCTCGTCGGCTGCACTCAGTGTCGGTGTGTTGTTGGGCGCGTTCATCGCGTCAGTGCGCCGGCGTGCCGTGTTCGATCACGGCCTGCGAGGGCGGGGTCACCCAGGTGTGGTACGGCGCCGGCGAGGGCAGCTCCCACTCCAGGCCTTGCGCGCCTTCCCACACCTTGTCCGCGGCGCGGGCGCCACCCTTCACGCACTGCCAGATGGCAATGGGGAAGAGGAGCTGCGACAGACCGAAGCCGAAGGCACCGATCGACGACACCATGTTCCACTCCGCGAACTGCGTGGAGTAGTCCGGGATGCGGCGCGGCATGCCGGCGAGGCCCAGGAAGTGCTGCGGGAAGAACAGCACGTTCACGAAGATCGTGGACAGCCAGAAGTGCGTCTTCGCCAGCTTCATGTTGTACATGTGGCCGGTCCACTTCGGCAGCCAGAAGTACACGCCGGCCATGATCGAAAACACGGCGCCCGGCACCAGCACGTAGTGGAAATGCGCCACCACGAAGTAGGTGTCGTGGTACTGGAAGTCCGCCGGCGCGATCGCGAGCATCAGGCCCGAGAAGCCGCCGATGGTGAACAGGAACAGGAAGGCGATGGCGAACAGCATCGGCGGCTCGAAGCTGATCGAGCCCTTCCACATCGTCGCCGACCAGTTGAACACCTTCACGCCCGTGGGCACGGCGATCATCATCGTCGTCAGCATGAAGAACAGCTGGCCCGCCAGCGGCATGCCCACCGTGAACATGTGGTGCGCCCACACGATGAACGACAGGAAGCCGATCGAGGCCGTGGCGTACACCATCGACTCGTAGCCGAACAGCGGCTTGCGCGAGAAGGTGGGGATGATCTCCGAAACGACGCCGAAGGCGGGCAGGATCAGGATGTACACCTCGGGGTGACCGAAGAACCAGAACACGTGCTGGTAGAGCACCGGATCACCGCCGCCGGCCGCGCTGAAGAACGTGGTGCCGAAGAAGTGGTCGGTGAGCAGCATGGTCACCGCGCCCGCCAGCACCGGCATGACGAGGATCAGCAGGTACGCGGTGATCAGCCAGGTCCAGCAGAACAGCGGCATGCGCAGCAGCGTCACGCCCGGCGCGCGCATGTTCATCAGCGTGACGATCACGTTGATGGCGCCCATGATCGAGCTGATACCCATCATGTGCACGGCGAAGATGGCCATCGGCAGCGAGTCGCCGCCCTGCACGGTCAGCGGCGGATACAGCGTCCAGCCGCCGGCGGGCGAGCCGCCCGGCACGAACAGCGTCGAGATCAGCAGCAGGAAGGCGAACGGCAGGATCCAGAAGCTGAAGTTGTTCATGCGCGGCAGCGCCATGTCGGGCGCGCCGATCTGCATCGGGATCATCCAGTTCGCAACGCCCACCCACGCGGGCATCACGGCGCCGAACACCATGACCAGCGCATGCGCCGTGGTCATGGAGTTGAAGAACTGCGGATCGACGAACTGCAGGCCGGGCTTGAACAGCTCGGCGCGGATCACCAGCGCCATCGCGCCGCCCAGGAAGAACATCAGGCCGGCAAACACCATGTACATGGTGCCGATGTCCTTGTGGTTGGTGGTCATCACCCAGCGGTGGATGAAGCCCTTCGGCGGGCCGTGGTGTTCGTGATCGGCGTGATCAGCGTGCGTTGCGTGGGCCATGGTCTTTACTCTCGAAAGAATTCGTTGCGTTCAATCAGCCGGCGTTGGCGGCCGGTGCGGGGGTCGCGGCGGCGGCAGCCGGCGCAGCGGCATCCGCCGGGGCCGCGGCAGGCGCCGGCTTCTTCGACGCCACCCAGGCGGCGTAGTCCTCGGCGCTCTTGGCTTCCACCACGATGGGCATGAAGCCATGGTCGCGTCCGCACAGCTCGGCGCACTGGCCGCGGTAGATGCCGGCCTTGTCGGGCTGGATCTCGAACCAGAGCTGGTTCATCACGCCGGGGATCGCGTCTTTCTTCACGGCCAGATCAGGCACCCACCACGCATGGATGACATCCTGCGAAGTGAGCAGCAGGCGCACCTTCTTGCCCACCGGCACCACCAGCGGATTGTCGACGTTCAGCAGGTAGTGCTGCACGGTCGCCGGATCGATGCCCGAGCCGAGCTGCCGCGCCGCGTCGCTGTCGCGCGCCAGCGTGGAGAAGTAGCTGATGCCCTCGTCGAGGTAGTCGTACTGCCACTTCCACTGGTAGCCCGTCACCTTGATGGTGAGCTGCGCGCCGCGATCGTCCTCGATCTGGATGAGGCGCTTCGCCGCCGGCACCGCCATGGCAACCAGGATGGCCACGGGGATCACCGTCCAGATGATCTCGGCCTTGGTGCTGTGGACCATCTGCGTGTCCGGCACCGCACCCTTGGATTTGCGGAACTTCACCAGCGACAGGATCATCCAGCCGAATACGAAGATGCCGATGGCCACGCAGACCCAGAAGATCAGCATGTGCAGCCAGTGCACCTCGCCGGACAGGGTGGTTACACCCACAGGCATGTTGAGACCCGACCAGGCGGCGTGCGCCGGAGCGGCCATGACAGCCAGGGCGGCCGTCACGGCACCCAGGAAAGCGGATTTGCGAAGCATCGATTGCCCTTGGTGAAACCGTATTCTGTCTTTGTTGGCGCCACCCCGTGAGGCGCCTTACTGACCCGGCAGTTTAACCCGCAGCACTGCCGCCGGAAACCCGTGATCGCGCGGGACTACTCTTTAGTTGCGAATGGTTTGCACCTCAAAGCGCAGATGCCGCATCAAGCGTCGGCAGGGATTGACAACAGCGGCGCGGGCAGACGCAGCCGCAACGACTCCACGTAATCGCCTTGGTCGGCGAAACCCGGGTCGATGGGATTGGCGATCCAGCCCGCCAGCGGCAGGCCAGCGCGCGCGATGGCATCGGCCGTCAGCAGCGCATGGCTGAGGCAGCCCAGGCGCATGCCCACCACCAGCAGCACCGGCAGGTTCAGGGTCAGCGCGATGTCCTGCATGGAGGGGCCGTTGCGGCCGGGCGCCAGCGGATCGGCTATGGGGGCAAGCCAGCCTCCGGCACTTTCGACGATGATGAGCTCTGTTTCGGCGCGAATGCGGTCAAATGCCTGCCTGATTGCGGCAGTATCCACGACCTGCCCAGCCCGGCGGGCCGCCAGGTGAGGGCTGGTTGGCGCGGGCAGGCAGCAGGGATTCACCCAGTCGTAAGGCAGGCACACCGGCGCGGCGGACTGCAGCGCCAGCGCGTCTTCGTTGCGCAGCCCGTGGGCGGTGAGCTCGGCGCCGGCCGCAACGGGCTTCATGCCGGCCGCCCGGAGCCCTTCGCGACCCAGCGCCTTCAGCAGCCGGGTGGCCACCCAGGTCTTGCCCACGCCCGTATCCGTGCCGGCGATGAACAGTGACTGGCGCAAGATCGGGGACAGCGCACTCATCGGCGATTCCTCAGGCTGCCGCGAAGCTGCTCGATGCCGATGTGGAATTCCCCTGGCGCCGACTCGATGCCCGGCGACTTCTCCGGCGCCCATGCCACCGCGTACACCACCTGCCAGGTGGCCGGCAGACCCTGCGGCGTACGCTGCGCTTCATAGGCGGCATTCATGCGCTGGAAGGCGGCGCGGCCGGTGAGTCCGCGGCGGCGGGCCGCATGCACGTTGTGTGCGCCGATGGCCTTGATCCCGCGCATCAGTGCCGCGGCATCGGCGTAGTGACGCAGGTGACGATCCACATCCAGCACCGGTTCGCTGAAGCCGGCGCGCTGCAGTGCGCTGCCGACATCATGCATGTCGATGAAGTCGTTCACGTGCACCTCGGTATCGGCAGCGGCCCATGCGGCGCGCAGTTCCTGCAGCGTCTGCGGACCGAAGCTGCTGGCCAGCAGCAGGCCGCCGGGTTTCAGCACACGGCGGATCTCGGCCAGCGCGTCATCCAGCGGCTGCACCCACTGCAACATCAGGTTGGTGAACACCAGGTCGACGGTGGCGGACTCGATCGGCAGCGAGCGCGCATCGGCTTCGATGCAGCGGATGGGACGCCAGAGCCGACTGTGGCGGCGCGCCTGTTCCAGCATCTGCGCCGACAGATCGGCCGCAGTCACCGCAGCGCGGGGATAGGCGCGTTTCAATGCGGCGGCGCCGAGTCCGGTGCCCGCGCCAAGATCGAGCACCACGCGCGGGGTCTCACGCAGCAGCGTCAACCTCGACAGCAGCTCGTCGCGTACCAGCGTCTGCAACTGCGCCGCGTCATCGTAGCCGCGGCTGGCCGCGCCGAAGCTGCGCGCCACGGCGGCAGGGGCGAAGGGATTGTCGGCGCCGTCCGGGGGGTTCATGACACCACGCCCTGGGTTTGCAGGAAGGGCCGCAACAGGCCGAGGAACTCGTCGGTGTGCGAGATGAACGAAGCATGGCCGGCACGGGGAATTTCCGCGTACTGCGCGGCCGGGAGCATCGACGCGATCCAGCGCGTTGCAGATGGCGGCGTGACGCGATCGTTCTGCCCGGCAATCAGCAACGCCGGCTGCGGTATCCGCGCCACGTTGGCGCGCAGGTCCACCTTGCCGAGCAGGTCGAGCCCCGCGCGCAGCGCCGCAGGATCGGGCGCACCATGCGTGTCCAGCGCGGCTGCCACGCGCTGCTGCGTGGCCTCGGCATTGCGGCTGCCGCGAAGCTGCAACCACACGAAGTCGCCCAGCGTCTGCCGCCACTCGCGCTCGACCAGGCCGCGGAAGGTCGCAAGCTCATTGGCACCCATGCCATGCGGCCAGTCATCGCCGCGCGCGAAGCGCGGCGTGCTCGACACCAGCACCAGCGCCGCCACGCGCGCGGGGTGACGGCGCGCAATCTCCATGGCGAACTCGCCGCCCAGCGACCAGCCCATGAGCACGCTGCGCGCGGGCAGCGATTCGAGCAGGGCATCGAGCTGGGCGTCGAAGTGCACATGTTCTGCGCGCCATGCGCTGCGACCATGTCCAGGCAGATCGATGGCCCAGCTCTCGACATCGGGCAGCGCATCGCGCAGGGCATCGAACACGGCGAGGTTCATGCCCCAGCCATGCAGCAGCGACAGCGGCAAGGCGCTGGCGCCGGGGTTGCGGCGATCCACATGCAACGGCGAGCGATCCACGCCCTGCTGCGCGTCCGGGGGCAATGGCGCGTTCATGCGCGCTCACGCATCGCCGGCGCTACGGGCAATGCGCGCAACACTTCCGCCAGTGCATCCGCCAGCGCGTCGATGTCCTCATCGCGATGCGCGGCGGTCAGCGTCACGCGCAGTCGCTCGGTGCCGGCAGGCACCGTTGGGCTGCGGATGGCCGCCACCCAGAAGCCGCGTGCACGCAGTGCATCGCTGGCAGCAGCGCAGCGCACGGCGCCCGGCACCGCCACCGGCTGGATGGGCGTGCTCGACGGCATCAATGCAATGTCCCGCGTCGCCGCGGCGGCCCGAAACCGCGCAATGCCCGCAGCCAGACGGTCGCGGCGCCAGGTCTGTCGCTGCAGCGTGGCCAGCGCCGCGCGCGTTGCCGCCGCCACCGCGGGCGGCAGCGCCGTGGTGAAGATATAGCTGCGCGCGCGCTGCATGATGAGTTCGACCACGTCACGACGGCCGGCGACGAAGGCGCCGAAACAACCCAGGGCCTTGCCCAGCGTGCCCACCAGCAGCGGCACATCGTCCTGGTCGAGCCCGGCGAGTTCCAGGCTGCCCCTGCCAGTGGCGCCCATCACGCCCAGTCCATGCGCGTCATCCACCAGGAGCCATGCCCGTTGCGCGCGGGCCATCGACGCCAGTTCGACCAGCGGCGCAATGTCGCCATCCATGCTGAACACGCCATCGGTGGCGATGAGGCTCAGGCGCGCGCCGGCCTCATGCGCGAGGCGCGCGGCCGCGCCTGCATCGGCATGCGGATAACGCTGCAGCGTGGCATCCGACAGCCGCGCGCCATCCAGCAGCGAGGCGTGGTTCAGCTTGTCCTCGAGAATGATCTCGCCGCGCGCGGCCAGCGCGCCGATCACGCCCAGGTTGGCCATGTAGCCGGTGGAAAACAGCAGCGCCGCCTCGCGGCCCGTGAATGCCGCGAGTTCCTCCTCCAGCGCGTGATGCTCGGCGCCGTGGCCGGTGACCAGGTGCGCGGCGCCCGCGCCACTGCCCCAATGGATGGCCGCATCGGCCATGGCCCGTGCAATGGCGGGTTCGCGCGCGAGATCGAGATAGTCGTTGCTGCAGAAATTCAGCAGTGGCCGCCCATCATGCACCGGCCGCAGCGCGCTGCCGTCGCCGGCAAAGCCCTGCACGATGCGCCGCGCACGCCTGCGACCCGCGGCCTCGAGATCGACGAGCGCATCCGCCACGGCCTGCGGATCATTCTTCACGCGCGTCAGCAGCAGCGAGGCTCGATGGACGAGCGCGCGTCCGGCGTTGCGCCCTGCCTCGCGTCGGTCTGCTGCTGCGTTTCGGATTCGATCCCCAGCCGCGCGAGCAGGTTGCGATCGCGCTCCACATCCGGATTGCCGGTGGTGAGCAGCTTCTCGCCGTAGAAGATCGAATTCGCGCCCGCCATGAAGGCCATGGCCTGCAGCTCATCGCTCATGGCCTCGCGCCCCGCCGACAGGCGCACCTGCGCCTGCGGCATCAGGATGCGCGCCACGGCAATGGTGCGAACGAATTCGAAGCCGTCGACGGCGGCGCCCGCCTCGCCTGCGGCCGCTTCGCGCACAGCCGCATCGGCCAGCGGCGTGCCCTTCACCTGCACGAGCTGGTTGATGGGCACGCTGTGCGGATGCTCCGGCAGGTTCGCCAGCGTCACCAGCATGCCGGCGCGGTCGGTGCGGGTTTCGCCCATGCCCACGATGCCGCCGCTGCACACCTTGAGGTCGGCATTGCGCACGGCCTCGAGCGTATCGAGCCGGTGCTGGTAGGTGCGCGTCGAAATGATCTTCTTGTAGAACTCTTCCGAGCTGTCGACATTGTGGTTGTAGTAGTCGAGGCCGGCATCCTTCAGCTCCACCGCCTGCTCGGGCGTCAGCATGCCCAGCGTGGCGCAGGTCTCGATGCCCAGTGCGCTGACTTCGCGGATCATCGTCGCGATGCGCTCGATGTCCTTCTTCTTCGGCGAGCGGAAGGCGGCGCCCATGCAGAAGCGCGTGGCGCCGGCGGCCTGCGCACGGCGCGCGTGCTCCACCACCTGCTCCACCGGCAGCATGTCATCGCGGGCGACGCCCGTTTCGTAGTGGATGCTCTGCGGGCAGTAGCCGCAGTCTTCCGGGCAGCCGCCGGTCTTGATCGACAGCAGCGTGCTCATCTGCACGCGGTTCGGCGCATGAAAGGCGCGATGCACCTGCTGCGCGCGGAACATCAGGTCCATCAACGGCAGTTCGAACAGCGCCGCAACCTCCGCCAGGCGCCAGTCGTGGCGCAGCCAGACCGGCGGCTCACCGGCGGGAAGTTCGGCCGGGCGCTGCACCTCTGCGTTCATGCGTTACTCCATATATAGGTGGGATTCGGCGCAGTCATTGCGGGACCGCGGCCGTCAGATTGGAGGCATGTTCCGGAGGCTTCGAAACACTGTCAACCTTGGCAAGGTCCCATGGTTGACAATTGGGCAGAAAATAACCAGCACGCTGGTGCCGCCGCGCTGTGTGTTGTGCGGCGGCCCCGGACAGGTGGGGAACGAGCTTTGGGGCCTCGACCTGTGCCGCCACTGCGAATCGGCCTGCCCGCGACACTTCGCCTGCCATGGCGGTTCCACGGTCGGGATCACCGCACCCGCGCCAGCGCCCGACCATCACTCCTTTGAGGGCCTCGACGCGGTGCACGCACTCTTTGTCTATGACGACCCGGTCGACCGCCTCATCACCGGTCTGAAGTTTCGCGGCGAACTGGCCTGCGGCCGGGTGCTCGGCACGCTGCTCGCGCGACATCTCGCGGCGCTCGGTCTGCGCCTGCCTCAGGCGCTGGTGCCCATGCCGCTGCACATGGCCCGCCATCGCGAGCGCGGTTTCAACCAGGCCGAGGCCATCGCCACGCATGTGGCCCGCCGTGCCGGCGTGCCGATCGACAGCTCATCGCTGCAACGGACCAGGGCCACGGCGCCGCAGACCACGCTGGGCGCCATCGAACGACGGCGCAACTGCGCCGGCGCCTTCGCGGTGCGGTCGGGTCATCGCGTCCCCCGGCGCGTGGCGCTGATTGATGATGTGATGACCACCGGCAGCACCGCCGCCGCCGCTGCCGACGCACTGCGCGCCGCCGGCGCACGCCAGGTGCAGTTGTGGGTGTGTGCGGTAGCGCTGCGCGGCGACGCGGCCTGGCCCGGGGATCAGGGCTGGTAGAACACCGGCGATGTCCACGCACGCTCCTGCAGTGTGGGCGGCGTGGCGGTTGGCAGCGGCAGGTTGTTGCGCACCGCCAGGAAGGTGGGCCAGCGCGGCGAGGGAATCTCGATCACGCGTGCGTAGTACACGGCCGGCGCCGCCGGATCGAACGCGGGATCAACCCATTCACCGGCGAGCTGCGCGCTGCCGATGGTGTTCGAATAAGTGGCGGTCTTCAGATCCACGGTGTTGCCCACCTCGGGCAACTTGCCGGTGCGCGCGTCGATCTTGCGATTGCCGGACCACGCCACGTCGAACACCTTCTCATGGCTCTGTCCGCCGGCGCGCCATACCTTCACGATCTGGACGCGATCGAGGTTGGCGCCATCCGGATCCTTCAGCGCCTGCACCAGAAATCGCGGTGATCCCTTGCCCGCCGGCGCATGTTGCAATGTGCCGCCCATGGCCACCCCCTTCGCGTAACCCTGCGCCACGAAGTCGGAGCGGTTCACGAGGCCCAACGGATAATCGAATCCGGCGAACAGCCGCACCTGCAGCCTCGGTCCCGAGGTGGCGAACACTTCCTTGCGGCGCAGCGCCGCGAAGATGGATTCGCGCGTGTTCTGCTCGGCCCACACGCCGGTGATGCCGCTGGCCGACAGCACGGCCATGGGCTGGCGCAGCAGAGGATTGTTGGCGTTCAGCACCTTCGACACGTTCTCGCCGAAGGGATAGTCGGAGTCGCCCAGCGCACCGGTGTCATTGTCTTCCTCGGTGGCGCTGGTGCCCGAGTGGTAGTCGCTGCTGCCCACCATGCCGAACTGGAAGGGATTCACGCCGATGCGCTCGGCGATTTCCATGCCCCGCGCATAGGCCTGCCGCACATAGCTGCCGTCGATTGCCGCCTTCTTGTCGCCGATGTAGTGCTCCAGGATCTCGAAGCCGGCGAACTCATCGTTGGGCGACAGCAGCGGATGCGTCTCGCTGGTGCCCTTCACCTGCGTCACTTCAACCAGTCCTTCGTTGCGCGCCTTCACCTGCGCGTACTCGCGGCCCATGGGTTGGCCATCGGGACCCAGGTACGAGAACTGGACGCCATTGCTCAGGTTCGAGTTGTGGGGAATCAGCACCGAATCGATGCCTCTGGCGCGATTCGCATCGGCATAGCGCCACAGGTCGAGCGGATTGCGTGAGTCGAGCGCGCTGAACGGCAGCTCGGGATAGACGGGCCCGCGGAAAATGGACACGCGATGGTTGTGTGCGCCGCCGGGCGTATCCGACCATTCGAACGCCACCAGTGCGGTGAATTTCCCCGGACGGTTGAACTGGTTCGCGACGCGGACCACCTCGCTCCAGGTGGTGCGCCGCGTCGTTTCGGAATTCAGTTCCGGCAGCGGCGCCGCGCCGCGGAATACCCCGGCCATGAGCTTGTCGAAGCCGGGGCGATTGCCGGTGGTGAGCGATTCGTACCAGTTGGTGCCCTCGAATTCCGGGTGCTTGTCGAGCATGGCGCGGGTCACGCCCATGTACTCGGCGTGATCCGACACGGCCAGGAAATCCAGCGGCACGCGCCGCTTCACTTCACGGCCGAAATACCGCACCGGCAGGCCCTGCGCATAGGTGTAGGCCTCGGCGGGCGTGGTACGCACGCCCGCCCAGGTGGCATCGAGGGAATTGGAGGTGTGCAGGTGCAGGTCGCCGAAATAGGCGCGGCGCAGCGGGTCGACATGCACGTTGAGATCGAGCTCCTGCGGCATGGCCACGGCGGCCGCAAGGCCCAGCACCACGCCGATGATCATTGTGCGCATGCCTTCCCCCTTCGCAAATTCGCGCGATTAAGATGCCCGGTCGAACCGCGGGATGGCAAGGGGAATCTGGCGATGGCGATGAAGGCATCTATGGGCTCGCGCCTGCGCTCGCTGGCCACCGAGCCGTTGCTGCAGTTCGCCCTCGTGGGCGCGGCGATCTTCCTGGTGCATCGGGCCTGGGGAGCCCGCGACGTGGCAGCCGATGCGCGCATCGTTCTGGATGCCCCGCTGGCGGCACACCAGCGGCAGCTCTACCAGGTGCAGTTCGGCGCACCGCCCGATGCACTGACGCTGGCAACACTGCTGCAGCGCTTCGCGCGCGAGGAAGCGCTGTACCGCGAGGGCATGCGGCTGCGACTCGATAGCGGTGACGAGGTGATCCGCCAGCGCGTGGTGCAGAAGATGGAAACCCTGCTGGCCGATGCCGAAGTCATTCCCGAACCCACGACGGCGCAGCTGCGCGAGCACTACGCGGCCAATGTGGCGCGCTACACCGAGCCCGGCGAAACCTCATTCCAGCAGCTCTACTTCGCCGTCGATGGCGCGGATATCGCCGGGGCCGAGGCGCGCGCCCGCAAGATGCTGGCACTGCTGATGCGCGATCCGCAGGCCCGCGTCGACTCCGATGCCCTGGCCATCGGCGCAACCTTCACTGCACTGGATGCAGCCGAAGTGGTGCGCCGATTCGGCGCCACGCCGTTCGCGCGCGCGGTGGGCGAAGCACCCCTGGGAACATGGGCCGGCCCTTATGCCTCGGGCTTCGGCGTGCATCTGCTGCGCGTCGATGCGCGAAGCGCCGCACGCACGGCCGCATTTGAAGCCGTGCAGACCCGCGTCCGCGACGACTACCTCTCCGCGGCGCGCGCAGCGGCGAAGGAACGGCGCATCGCGCAGATACTGGGTCACTACGAGGTCGTGAGAGCCGATGCGCACTGAGGTCGCAAGGTCCGTGCCATTGCCATACGCCACGTGGCTGCTGTGCATCGCCTGCCTGTGCAGCACGATGGCGCAGGCGCATGAGGTGCGTCCCGCCGCCTTCGAAGCGCGCGCGCTCGACGGGCACTCCACCGAGATCACCTGGCGACAACCCGTGTCAGGCGATTACGCCGTGCGCATGAGGCCGCGCCTGTCGTCGGGCTGGCTCGATGGCGCGCCGGATGCCGAGCAGCTCACCGCGCAGACGCTGACGCGCGTATGGCGCGCGCAGCAGCCGGTCACGGCGCTGGCCGGGCAGACGCTCAGCGTCGAAGGTCTGGGCAACACGCTCACCGATGTGTTCGTGCGCATCGAATGGCCGCGTGCCCGGCCACTGGTCACGCTGCTCAAGCCCGTCGCGCCGGCACTCGACATTCCGGCGCCCGGCGCGCGCGGCGGGGCACTGGCGTATTTCAGACTGGGCGCCACGCATATCTGGAGCGGTTACGACCACCTCCTGTATCTGGTCGGCCTGATGCTGCTGGTGCAAGGCGGGTGGCAGCTCATCAAGGTGATCAGTGCCTTCACGCTGGCGCACAGCCTCACGCTCGCATTGTCGGCGCTGGATGTGGTGGTGCTGCCCCCGGCGCCGGTGGAGGCGACGATCGCGCTCAGCATCGTGATGGTGGCGGCCGAGGCCGTCCGCGCACGCCGCGGCGCCACCTCACTGACGCTGCGACGCCCCTGGCTGATTGCCCTGCTCTTCGGGCTGCTGCACGGGTTCGGCTTCGCGGGCGCGCTGCGCGAAACTGGCCTGCCCGCCGATTCGGTGGCCCTGCCCCTCCTTCTGTTCAACCTTGGCATCGAGGCCGGGCAACTGGTGTTCGTGGGCGCCGTGGCGGGATTGGGCGTCGCCATGGGCCGCATTTCGCCGTCGGCGCTCAGGGCCACGCGCGCCGCGCTGCCGCTGCTTCTGGGTGGGGTTGCCATGGCCTGGCTGTACGAGCGGCTGCTCGCCCTGGCCTGAACGGCGGCAGCCCTGCCGGTGGCGCCCGCCGTCGGGCCCGGGGCGCATCTGCTAAGATTTCCGGCCCTTCATGGTGTCCATCGTGGCCCGCAGCGAAACCCAAATCCCCTCCTACGTGCCCGCCAGCCGCCTGCGCCAGTTCTACGAACTGACCAAACCGCGGGTGGTGGCGCTGATCGTGCTGACCTCGGTGGTCGGCTCGCTGCTGGCGGTGCAGGGCGTGCCGCCGATGGGCCGCCTGATTTTCGGCAACCTGGGCATCGGCCTTGCCGCCGCCAGCGCGGCGGCGCTCAACCAGATTCTCGACGCGCGCATCGATGCCACGATGGCGCGCACGCGCATGCGCCCGCTGCCCACCGGGGCCGTCACCGAACGCGAGGCGCTGGGATTCGCCCTGGTGCTGGGCGTTGCCTCGATGATCATGCTCTGGCTGCTGGTCAATCCGCTCACCGCGCTGCTCACCTTCGCCTCGCTGATCGGCTACGCGGTGATCTACACGCTGTGGCTGAAGCGCGCCACGCCGCAGAACATCGTCATCGGCGGGGCGGCCGGCGCCGCGCCGCCGGTGCTGGGCTGGATCGCCATCACCAACAGCATCGATCCGCACGCGCTGCTGCTGTTCCTGATCATCTTCGCCTGGACACCACCGCATTTCTGGGCGCTGGCCATCGCGCGCCGCGACGACTACGCCAAGGTCAGCATCCCCATGCTGCCGGTGACGCATGGCGTGGAATTCACGCGGCTGCACGTGCTGCTGTACACCATCATCCTCGCCATCGTCACGCTGCTGCCCTGGCTCACCGGCATGAGCGGCTACCTGTACCTTGCCGCAGCGGTGGCGCTGAACGTGCTGTTCCTGCGCCAGGCCATCCAGCTCAAGAATTCCACCGCGCGCGAACTGCCGATGCGCGTGTTCAAGTTCTCCGTGCAGTACCTGATGTGGCTGTTCCTGGCGCTGCTCGCGGACCACTACCTGATAGTCGGAGTTGCCCGATGAGAATCCTCGTGCGCGCACTGCGCGGCCTCGTGATCCCGATGCTGCTGCTGCCACTGGCGGCGCAGGCGCAGCTGCGCTGGCAGGAAGGTCAGCAGTACAAGCTGCTGCCGCAACCGGTGACGCCCGCGGTGCCGGCCGGAAAGATAGAAGTCACCGAGGTATTCTCGTACGGCTGCATCTACTGCTTCCGCGCCAAAGACCAGATGCGCCAGCTCGCCGCCGAGCTGCCCGCCGATGCGGTGATGACCTATGTGCATGCCTCGTTCAACCCGGCCGAGGCCTGGCCGATGTTCCAGCGCGCCTTCTACACGGCGCAGGCACTGGGCGTGGCGGCCGGCGCGCATGAACAGATGTTCACCGCCATCTGGGAGACCAACGAGTTTCCGCTGCGCGACGCCGGCGGCGGCATCAGGAAGCCGCTGCCCACCATCGAGGACGCGGCCGCGTTCTACCAGAAGCATGGCGGCGTGGCGCCCGCGCAGTTCATCGAGCTGTCGAAGTCGAAGCAGATCGACGATGCCGTGAAGCATGCCGACATGCTGGTGTCGGCCTATCGCATCACCGGCACGCCGTCGCTGGTGGTCAATGGCCGCTACCTGGTGATGAACGAGAACCTCCGGAGCTGGGCCGAAGTGCGGCAGGTCGTGAACTTCCTCGTTTCGCAGGAGCGCCGCCGACTGGGCCTGCCGGCGCCGGCAACCGCAGCCACGACCGCAACCGCGCCTGCCGGCGCCCCGCCTGCGAAGTAGCGGACGCCTGACGTGCACGTCGAACGCATCTGGCCGGACACCCGCCTGCGCAACTACCACTACCTGGTGGTGTGCACGGAGACCGGCGATGCGCTGGCGGTGGATCCCTGGGATGCCAACCTCGTGCTCGCCACCGCGCGGCGCAATGGCTGGACCATCCGCCAGATCCTGAACACGCATCATCATCACGACCACGTCGATGGCAACGAGGCCGTGCGCGCGGCCACCGGGGCGCGCGTGCTGGCACATGCCGGCGCGGCCTCGCTGATCGGTGGCGTGGACCAGGGCCTCGGGCATGGCGATGTAATCCGCGTGGGCCGCAGCGTGGAACTCGAATGCATCGATACGCCGGGCCATACCATGTCGCATGTATGCCTGCTGGCGCATGCGGACCAGCCCGCACTGTTCTCGGGCGACACGCTTTTCAACGCCGGGGCTGGCAACTGCCACAATGGCGGCGACCCGGTCGCGCTGTACGAAACCTTCGCCTCGCGGCTGGCCACGCTGCCCGACAGCACGGCGGTGCACGCCGGCCACGACTACATGCTGAACAACCTGGGGTTCACCCTCGACCGCGAACCGCACAACGAGGTGGCGCGGCAGATGCGCGCCGCGCTCGCGAACACGCTGGCGACCGACATGCCCATCACCACGCTGGGCGAGGAAAAGCGCTTCAATACCTTCTTCCGCCTGCAGAACCCCGAAGTCATCGCCGGCCTGCGCGAGAAGTTCCCGCAGTTGCCCGCCAACCCTTCCGCGCGCGAGGTGTTCGTGCACCTGCGCGCGCTGCGCAACAAGTGGTGAAGGCATGAGCGAATCGCGCACGCCGGCCGAACAGCGGGACAGCCGTACGCTGCGCCGCTGGTTTGCGGTGGGTGTGGTGCTGCTGGCGCTGTGGGCGGTGTGGGTGATCCTGCGACCCATGTTCGTGCCCATTGCCTGGGCCGGCGTGCTCGCCTTCCTGCTGTACCCGCTGCAGCAACGGCTGACGCGCGCGCTCGGTGGCCGCCGCTCGGCAGCGGCCGGCATCCTCACCGGCCTCACGCCGCTGGCCATCTTCGTGCCGCTGACGCTGATCGCCATCGCCTTCGCGCAGCAGATCAGCGGCATCGCCGCGGCGCTGCAGCAGAACCATGACCTCTTCGACGTGTCGCGCTGGCTCGATCCGGCGCAGCACCCGCGCATCGCGCAGTTGGCCGACTGGTCCGCGCGCCGCTTCGATATCAATGTGCACGACCTGCCGCGCCTGCTGCGCGAAGGCGCGCAGGAATGGACCGGCACGCTGGCCAAGACCAGCGGCGCGCTGTTCCTCAACACCGCAGGCGTGGTGCTGCGCTTCTTCCTGATGCTGTTCGTGCTGTTCTTCGTGCTGCGCGACGGTTCCTCGTGGTTCACGCGCGTCGCCGCACTGCTGCCGCTGCCCGAGAAGAAGCGCGAGGCGCTGTTCACGCGACTGGGTCGCGTACTGCGCGCGGTGGTCTACGGCTGCGGTCTCACGGCGCTGGTGCAGGGCACGCTGGTGTCCATCGGCTTCGCCATCGCCGGACTGTCGGGTCCCATCGTCTTCGGCGTGCTGGCCTGCGTGTTCGCACTGCTGCCTTTCGGCGGCGCCGCCGTCGTCTGGGTGCCGGCCGCGCTGTATCTGCTCGCCACGGGCAGCGTCGGCTGGGCCATCTTCATGCTGGCCTGGGGCGGAGTCGTCTCGGTGTCCGACAACTTCATCCGCCCGATGATCATCTCGCGCTACACGCCAGTGCCGACGCTGCTGGTGTTCCTCGGCGTGATCGGCGGCGTGTCCGCCTTCGGGCTGCTGGGCTTCATACTCGGGCCCGTGATCCTCGTGCTGGCCACCGAACTGCTGCGCTACACCGAAGGGTCGATCCAGTAGAATGAGGGGTTCTCCATGGACCTCTCCCCGATACTCAACCCCCTGAACGACGAGCAGCGCGCCGCCGTCACCGCGCCCCAGGGTCCGACGCTGGTACTGGCCGGCGCCGGCAGCGGCAAGACGCGCGTGCTCACGCACCGCGTGGTCTGGGCCGTCACCGCACTGGGTGCAGCGCCGCACAACATCCTCGCCGTCACCTTCACGAACAAGGCCGCGGCCGAAATGCGCCACCGCATCGAGAAGCTGCTGGGAGTGCCCGGCGGCGCCATGTGGGTGGGCACCTTCCACGGCATCGCGCACCGGCTGCTGCGGCTGCATCACCAGCTCGCGGGCCTGCCGCCGGGTTTCCAGATCCTCGACAGCGAGGACCAGCAGCGGCTGATCAAGAAGGTGATCCGCGGCCAGCAGCTCGATGAAACGCGTTACGTGCCGCGCGACGTGCAGTACTACATCAACAAGATGAAGGACGAAGGCCTGCGGCCGAATCAGGCGAAGCCCGGCCACGATCCCGTGCAGCAGATGCTGGCCAGGCTGTACGAGCAGTACGAGGAAACCTGCCGCCGCAGCGGCGTGGTGGATTTCGCCGAACTGCTGTTGCGCGCCTTCGAGCTGCTGCGCGACAACGCTTCGCTGCTGCAGCACTACCGCATGCGCTTCACGCATGTGCTGGTCGACGAATTCCAGGACACCAATGCCATCCAGTACGCGTGGACGCGACTGATGGCCGGCCCCGGGGGCAGCCCGTTCGTGGTGGGCGACGACGACCAGTCGATCTACCGGTGGCGCGGCGCCCGCGTCGAGAACCTGCGGCAGTTCACCAGCGACTACCCCGGTGCGAAGCTGTTCCGGCTGGAGCAGAACTACCGCTCCACCGGCAACATTCTCGGTGCGGCCAATGCGCTGATCGCCAACAACTCCGGCCGCCTGGGCAAGAACCTGTGGACCAATGGCGGCAAGGGCGAGCCCATCAAGCTCTACGCCGCCTTCAACGAACGCGACGAGGCCGACTTCGTCACGCAGCGCATCGCCGAGTGGTCGCGCAATGGCGGCGCACGCACCGACGTCGCCGTGCTGTACCGCTCCAACGCGCAGTCGCGTGCCTTCGAAGAGTCGTTCCTCTCGGCCCGCATTCCCTATCGCGTCTATGGCGGCCTGCGTTTCTACGAGCGGGCCGAGATCAAGGATTCGCTGGCCTACCTGCGACTCATCTCCAACCGCAATGACGACCCCTCGTTCGAGCGCGTGGTCAACCTGCCGGTGCGCGGCATCGGCGCGCGGTCGCTGGAAGTGCTGCGCGAGACTGCGCGCCGCGGCGGCATGTCGATGTGGCAGGCGGCAAGCAGCATGCTGTCGGGTGAGCCGGACTCCACCGGCACTGCGGAGCTTGGCAATCGCGGCGCGTCCGCGGTGCTGGGCTTCCTGCAGCTCGTCGACCAGCTCGACCGGGATACCAGGGACCTGCCGCTGCACGAGCAGATCGACCACGTGATCCAGAACACCGGTCTCATCGAGCACTACCGCAAGGACAAGCAGGATCGGGGCGAGGCCCGCATCGAGAACCTCGACGAACTGGTCAGCGCCGCACGCGGCTTCGACGCCGACACCGTCAGCGCCGGCGCCGACGCCGAGAAGCTGCCGCCGCTCGAAGCTTTCCTTGCGCATGCAGCGCTGGAATCGGGTGAAGGCCAGGCCCAGGAATGGGAGGACTGCGTGCAGATGATGACGCTGCACACCGCGAAGGGACTGGAGTTCAAGATGGTGTTCCTGTGCGGCATGGAGGATGGCCTGTTCCCGCACCAGCGCTCCATCGACGACCTCGACGGGCTCGAGGAGGAACGCCGGCTGTGCTATGTGGGCATCACCCGCGCCATGCAGCAGCTCTACATCAGCTATGCCGAGCAACGGCGGCTGCATGGCATGGACAGCTATGGCACGCCCTCGCGCTTCATCGACGAGATCCCCGCCGAGCTGGTCGAGGAGGTGCGGCCGCGCATCCAGGTGTCGCGCCCGATGATCGGCAGCTACCGGCAGGCCCCGGTGGCGCAGGGCGGCCGCTTCCGCGAACCCGCCGCCGAGCCGGTTGCCCCGGGCATCAAGCTCGGCGCCCGGGTGCGGCATGCGCGCTTTGGCGACGGCGTCATCCTCAACCTCGAGGGTCAGGGTGCGCAGGCCCGCGTGCAGGTAAACTTCGAGAATCAGGGGGCCAAGTGGCTGATGCTGTCGTACGCGAACCTGGAGACCGTTAGGTGAAAGTCCTGATTCTGGGCGCTGGCCAGGGCGTCAAATGAAAGTATTGATACTCGGCGCTGGCCAGGTAGGCCGCACCGCCGCCTATCATCTGGCGCGCGAACCCGACAACGAGGTCACCGTCATCGACTCCAACGAAGGCGTGCTGCGCGACCTGCAGAGCCGCATCGACGTGCGCACGGTCGCCGGCAATGCCTCGTTTCCCGCGGTGCTCGAAGCGGCCGGCATCGCCGACGCCGACATCATCGTTGCGCTCACCAGCTCCGACGAAGTGAACATGGTGGCCTGCGAAATCGCCAATGCGCTGTACCGCACCCCCACGAAGATCGCCCGCATCCGTGCGCCCGAGTACACCTCGCAGGAAAAGCTCTTCGCCGAGGGCGCGCTGGCGGTGGATGCCTGGATCAGCCCCGAGCAGCTCGTCACCGAATACATCGAGCGACTGATACACAACCCCGGGGCGCTGCAGATCGTCGATTTCGCCGATGGCCGCGTGCGGCTGGTCGGCATGCTGGCGCGCAAGGGGGGCCTCCTGGTGGGCCAGCAGGTGCGCACGCTGAAGGACCACATGCCCAACGCCGAGGCGCGCATTGCGGCCGTATACCGCAACTCGCGCTTCATCGAACCCGATGGCCAGACCCTCATCGAGGAAGGCGACGAGATCTTCTTCGTCGCCGCGCGCGACCACATCCAGCGCATGATGAACGAGATCACGCGCGCCGAAGACAAGGTGCGCAAGGTGATCATCGCCGGGGGCGGCAACATCGGCTTCCGCCTTGCACGCCTGCTGGAGAAGCACTACCAGGTGAAACTGATCGAGCGCGATACCGAGCGGGCGCGGCGCGTGTCGGAGCGGCTCGACGGCACCATCGTGCTGCACGGCGACGCGCAGGACGAGGAGCTGCTGATCGAGGAGAACATCGACAGCACCGATGTGTTCGCCGCGGTCACCAATTCCGAGGAAGCCAACGTGCTCTCGGCCATGCTCGCCAAGCGGCTGGGCGCGCGCAAGGTGCTGGCGCTCATCAATCGCCCCACCTACGGCGAGCTGATGGAAAACCGCAGCATCGACATCGCGGTGTCGCCGCAGACGGTCACCATCGGCTCGCTGCTGGCGCATGTGCGCAAGGGCGACGTGGTGCGCGTGCACTCGCTGCGGCGCGGTTCGGCCGAGGCGCTTGAAACCGTCGTGCACGGCACGCGGGAAAAGTCCCGGGTGGTGGGCCGCCGCATCGAGGAACTCGACCTGCCCAATGGCGCAGTCATCGTCGCGCTGGTGCGCAACGAGCGCGTGATGATCGCGCACCACGATACGCAGATCGAGACCGAGGATCACATCATCATGTTCCTCTCCGACCGCCGGCAGGTCGATGCCGTGCAGCGGCTGTTCGCCTCCGACTGATCCAAGGTCCGTGCGCCCCCTCTTCTCAGTACTGAATGTCCTGGGCGCCCTGCTGGCGCTGTTCAGCGGCTACTACCTGCTGCCGCTGGCCACGGCGCTGGTCTACGGCGAAACCGCGTCGTTCTGGATCTTCGCGCGCTGCGCCGGCCTCACGCTCGGACTGGGGGCCTTCCTGCTGCTGGCCACCTGGTCGTTTCGGCGCGAACTGAAGCCGCGCGACGGCTATCTGCTGGTCAGCCTGAGCTGGCTTGCGATCACCGCCGCCGCGGCGCTGCCCATGATGCTGGGCGAGCCGCGGCTTTCCTTCACCGACGCCTTCTTCGAGTCGATGTCCGGGCTCTCCACCACCGGCTCGACGGTGATCACCGGGCTCGACAAGCTGCCGCATACGGTCAACCTGTGGCGCTGCTCGCTGCACTGGCTGGGCGGCATGGGCATCATCGTGCTGGCCGTGGCGGTCCTGCCGCTGCTGGGCGTCGGCGGCATGCAGATGTACCGCGCGGAGACGCCCGGGCCGGTGAAGGATGCCAAGCTGACGCCGCGCATCACCGAAACCGCCAAGGCGCTGTGGCTGGTCTACGCCGGCATCACGGCGCTGTGCATCACCTCGCTGTGGCTGGCCGGCATGACGCCCTTCGATGCCATCTGCCATGCGTTCTCCGTGATGGGCCTGGGAGGGTTCTCGACCCACGACGCGAGCGCCGCCTGGTTCCACTCTGTCACCATCGAGATGGTGCTGATGGCATTCATGCTGATTGCCGCCCTGAACTTCGCCACGCACTTCACGGCGTTGCGGCGCGGCGATCCCGGCGCCTACCGCCGCGATCCCGAGGCGCGATGGGTGTTCGTCTGGGTGGGATTCAGCGTGTTGCTGCTGACCGCCGAAATCACGCACGCCAAGCTGTACGGCAGTTTCGTCGAGTCACTGCGTCATGTGGCCTTCTCCACGGTGGCGATGGCCACCACCACCGGCCTCGTCACCGAGGACTTCTCCCTCTGGCCGGTGTTCGCCTCGATGTGGATGCTGTTCCTGAGCTGCGTGGTGCCCTGCACGGGCTCCACCGGCGGCGGCATCAAGCTGTTCCGCGCGCTGATCATGATCAAGCAGTTCTTCCGCGAGATGTTCGTGCTGGTGCACCCTTCCGCGGTGGCGCCGCTGAAGATCGCCGGTCAGGTGATCTCGAACCGCGTGGTCTACTCGGTGCTGGCCTTCATCTTCGTGTACTTCATGACGGTGGTGATCCTCACCTTCGCGCTGCTGGCCACGAACATGGACTTCACCAGCGCGCTCACCGCCACGGTGGCGTCGATCAACAATGTCGGCCCCGGACTGGGACAGGTGGGCCCTGCCACCAACTACGGTTCACTCAATGACAAGCAGACGTGGATCTGCACGCTGGCCATGTTCCTGGGCCGCATCGAGCTGTTCACCTTCCTGATCCTGTTCTCGCCGTCGTTCTGGCGCAAATAGCGCGAACGGGTGCGGCTGGAACCCGCGGCGCCCTAGAAGAGATCGATATCCCCCGGCCTGGAAGCCGACGCGATTTCGCGCTGCTGCTGTTCGCCGGCCAGCACGTTCAGCAGGAACTCCTGGCCCAGACGCATGCGCTGCGTCTCCGACAGCAGACGATCGTGCAGCCGGTTGTGAAGGCTGTGCCAGACATCCTCGTCGGCGTCATGCTGCGCCATGTGCGCGGCACTGCCGGCAAGGTAGTCGCACACATGCTGCAGGTGCTGCGTCATGCGGTCGTGGAACTGAAGCTGCGTGATGGCACGCAGCAGGTCCGCGCGCACGCTCGCCGTGGACTGTGTCTGCGCAAGTTGCGCCGGATCTGCCAGCAGTTCCGCCAGCCGTCGCAGCGCATCGCCCAGCGATTCTATCGGCGCCTGCGACTGCTGCAGCGCCAGTTCGATCTGCGCGCTGGCCGCCCGCAATACGCGGATCGCCTCTTCGTGGTTGCCGGCAACGGCGCTCATGCCGATTCCCGCAATTCCCCCCGCCCGCGCCGCGGCGCAGGCGACATGCGCAGCAGGCCGGGAATGTCGAGAATCAGTGCCACGGTGCCCTCACCCAGAATGGTGGCGCCGCCCACGCCATCGATGCGGGCGTAGTTGGTTTCCATGGACTTGATCACCACCTGCTGCTGGCCCAGCAACTGATCGATGAACAGTCCGGCGCGGCGGCCGTCGCCTTCGACGACCATGATCAACCCCTCGTGCAGCACGTCGCTGCGCGGCTCGACGCCGAACACCTGGTGCAGCCGGATGACGGGCAGGTACTCGCCGCGGAACGAGAACACCTCGCCGTGACCGTAGATCCGGCTCACGGCACCGGGCTTGAGCTGCATGGATTCCACCACTGTCACCAGCGGCACGATGTAGGTTTCCGCGCCCACCGATACGGTCTGGCCATCGACGATGGCCAGCGTCAGCGGCAGCGTGATGGTGATGGTCGTGCCCCTGCCAAGCTCCGACTGCAGCTCCACGTTGCCGCCCAGATCCTTGATGTTCCGACGCACGACGTCCATGCCCACGCCCCTGCCGGACACATCGGTGGTCTGCGCTGCCGTGGAAAACCCGGGCAGGAAGATCAGATCGAAGATCTGCTCATCGGACAACTGTGCATTCGCATCCACCAGCCCCTTGCTGCGGGCCTTCTCGACGATGCGCTGCTTGTTGAGCCCACCGCCATCGTCGGTGATGACGATGTTGATGGAGCCGCCTTTGTGGAATGCATTGAGATGCACGGTACCTTCCGCCGGCTTGCCGGCAGCCACACGAACCTCGGGCAGTTCGATGCCATGATCCACGCTGTTTCGCACCAGATGCACCAGCGGGTCGCCGATCTTCTCCAGCACCGTCTTGTCGAGCTCGGTCTGCTCGCCGGAGAGCTGCAGCCGGATCTTCTTGCCAAGGCGCGTGGACAGGTCGCGCACCAGCCGCGGAAACCGGCTGAATACCGTGCCCACTGGCAGCATGCGCACGCGCATGACGCTTTCCTGCAGTTCGCGGATATTCGCGTCGAGCTGCGCCAGCCCCGAGCGCATCCGGTCGGCGTGGGCGCCTTCGAAATGTTTGCTGAGCTGGCTCAGCATCGACTGCGTGATCACGATCTCGCCGACGGTGTTCAGCAGTTCGTCGATCTTCTCGATGGCCACGCGGATGGAGTTGACCTCCGTGCCCGCCGCGGCGGCGGCTGGCGCGGCGCGCGGCGGCTGCGGCGCGGCAGGGACAGTGTCCGATGCAGCCGCCGGCGATGTGGCATCCAGCGGCTGGATGTCGAGTTCGCAGTCGCCCTCGGCCCATTCGAATATCAATTCAATGGCGCTGCGGGGCGCTTCGGTTGCCAATTCGAGCTGCCAGCTCAGATGGCAGATCTCCGGATTGATGGCAGGCAGATCGGGCAGCGCCGAAGCATCGACCACCACCTTCAGCTCGCCCAGACCCATCAGTTCGCCGAACATCCGCAGTGGATCGTTGCCGCGGCTCAGCAGCTCGGGCAGTGCCTTGAAGCCGATCTTCCAGCGGCGAGCGCCGCCGGTCGGTATGGGCGCGGCGGCGGCGGCGGCGACGGGAACGGCGACGGATTTCGCAGCCGGCGCCGCGCCGGACTTGCGCTCCTCGATGAGTCGTGTGAAGTCGGCCCTGAGGGCATTGGCGACGGTTGCATCGAAGGGTTGCTGCTTCTGCACCGCGGTCAGCATGCCGCGGATCTGATCCACCGACTGCAGCAGGCCTTCGCAGATCGGCGCGGTGACTTCCATGCGTCCGCCGCGCAGCTCGTCCAGCAGTGTTTCGAGCGTGTGCGTGAAGCCCGACACCTCGTTGAATCCGAACATGCCGGCGCCGCCCTTGATCGAGTGCGCGACGCGGAAGATGGTGTTGACGGTCTCGGGATCGGCGGCGCCCGGCACGAGCTGCAGCAGCGCGGCCTCCATCGTGTCGAGAGCCTCGAAGCTCTCGAGAAAGAACACTTCGTGGAACTGGTCCAGATCAATCGCCATGGGCTTCACCGTCCGCTGCAGAGCCGGGAAGCCCCAGCAGTGCCGCAATTCCCAGCAACTCGCCACCGCGCGCCAGCTCGGGCGACACGCCCGTCCAGCGCAGCGTCCTGCCTCGGGCCGTGTGGTGCTTCGCGAAAGACAGCAGCAGCTGCAGTCCGGCGGTGTCGATGCGCTCCACCGCACTGCCGTCCACCAGTACCTCGGCATCGCCGAAGTCCACGGCCAGGAGCTGGAACTGCATGTCGATGGAGTCGCGCAGCGTGCAGCTTGCTTCGAGCTTGAGCCCGCCGGGTGAAGCGGCGGATACGGGCGCGGGCGCCGCGGGCGCTGCCACGCAATCTGCAGACATCGCGGGCTTGCGATTGCGCGCTGCGGTCCTTGCAGGCTTGCGTGCCGGCTTGTGCGCGCGGCTCATATTCCCAAACCCGCCATCAAGTCATCCAC
>JAXMGX010000002.1:0-418453 GCA_046347045.1 Steroidobacteraceae bacterium | reverse complement strand
GTCCGCGCCGGCGCCGATCTGCTCGCGCCGCGGAAGGGCAATTCTCGTGTGGCGGAATTCCACCCGGGTCAGGCGGCGGCGTCTGATTTTCCGCAAAGCAACCCGGGGGGATTCACATGAGCATGACCATTCGCAGGCTCGCGCTGCTGGCGCTGTGCGCCGTATCGATGGCAGGCACTGCCTTCGCGCAGGCCCAGGAGAAGATGACCGCGCAATCTTTGATCGACCGTCAACTGATCCTCGATCAGATCACGCGCTACTACTACAACTTCGGTCTGATGGAGAGAAAGGCCGAGGACAGCTTCTATACGGAAGACGGCGTGCTGATACTCGGCACGCGCCGCTTCGAAGGCAGGGAAGGCATCAAGAGTGCCTATAGCCGCCCGCCTGCCGCGCCTGCCGCGCCTGCAGCGCCGGCCGCTGCTCCTGCCGCGGGTGCGGCGCCGGCTGCTCCCGCCGCACCGCGCGAGCGGCTGCCGTTCAACATCACGGTCGACAATGCGCTCATCGTCGTGCATGGCGACACCGCCACCTCGCAGGTCATCTTCACCGAGTACCGTCCCGAGAAGAAGGGCGATCCGATGAAGATGACCACGCAGGGCAAGGAATTCGCCACCTGGGTGAAGGTGAAGGGGCAGTGGCTGTACAAGACCCGCCAGATCGTCGGCGGCACTGAACCGCCGGCTGGATGGAAGGAATGAAACGGGTCACGGCGATGGGGCCGATCGCGGTCCTGCTCGGCGTCGCGCTGGTTGCCTGCGCACAGGTCGCGGCGCCGCCGCTCGCCGCGCCGCCCGTCGCCGTGCCCAGTGCAGCGCCGCCGGCGGGGCCACCGCGCGCACCGCTCGATCCACGGGTGCAGCAGCGGACCTACACATTCAAAGACACCAAAGAAGTGCTGCCCTATGCGGTCTTCGTGTCCTCGAAGGTCACGAAGAATAGGAAGAATCCGCTGATCATCGCGCTGCACGGACTGGGGGGCGACCAGAACACCATGATGCGATTCGGCGCGGTGCAGGCGGCTGAAGCGGGCGGCTACATCCTCGTGACGCCCATGGGCTACAACTCCTCGGGCTGGTACGGCGCGCCGGCAACCACGGCCGCCGGCACGGGCGGCGCCAATGGCGGTGTCGCGATGGGCGGCCCGCCGCGCGGCGGTGCGGGGGGCGCACCGGGCGCCGGTCCCGGCGGTCCACCCCGCGGGCCGGGTGCTGCGCGCCCCATACCCACCACGCTGGGCGTCCCGAACCAGGTCAGCCAGCGCAGCGAGAAGGACGTGATGACCGTGCTCGACATGATCCGCAAGGAATTCAACGTCGACAGCAAGCGGATCTACATCATGGGTCACTCCATGGGCGGCGCCGGCGCCATCTACCTGGGCGTCAAGCACGCCTCGCTCTGGGCCGGCATCGGCGCCATCGCGCCGGCGCACGCGCCGGCGGGCATCTTCCCGCAGAACTACAGTCTTGCGCCAGCGAAGGACATTCCGATGATCATCGTGCAGGGCGACCAGGACCCGCTGGTTCCGGTGGCCGGCGTGCGGCAGTGGATCGATCAGATGAAGGAACTGCACATCACCCACGAGTACATCGAGCGGGCAGGCGGTGACCATGGCACCGTGCTCAACGATGTGCCCGCGGTGATCGCGTTCTTCAACCAGCACTCGAAGCGCTAGCCGGACGTCATGGCAGGTTGAGCTGCGGCCAGCCCGAACCCACGCCCACCGGCACGTTCTTCATGAATGCTTCGACGGCGTGGATCTGCCCATCATAGATCTTGAAGGATTCCCACACGACCAGCTGGCTCTTCTGGCTCATGCCTTCCCGGGGCGGCCGGTCGCCGCCCCAGGCCAGGCGCAGCCACACGATGCCCATGCGCTCGTCGACGGCGGCCACGCGCCGCTCGATCTTCCCGCGGTTGCCGTTGGTGAGCGGCTGGGTCTTGATGTTCCTGCAGCCCTCATTGCGTTTGCAGTCCGGGCCGGCCATGAATTCGCCGTTTTCCAGCCGGAATGCTTCCGGCGTGAAGGGTGCATCCACCTTCACCATGCTTTCGGCTTCGAGGCCGGCGGGATAGAGCAGGGCGATCCGGATCATCTCCTGGCGTGAGTTGAGCTGCGACTTCTTCGGCGCGTAGTTCATCGCCGCGGTGGTGTTCTGCAGGCCGTCGATGTTGAAGATCGAACCGTCGACCCGGCTGCGCGTGGCGACGGTTTCGATTTCGCTGATCTTCCCCGCGTCGACCTTCAGGCGCACCACCAGCAGGAGCGGTGCGCCATTCTCCTCGGCCACCACGTCGGCACCGGCAATGCCTTCGCGTTCATCCAGGAAGTCCTGTCGATAACCGCGGAACTTCGTGATCGAGCGCACTATCCCCACCTTGTCGAGGGGTTTCTCGATGCTGTCCTCGGTGACGCGCACCTTGTCGGCGAGTGGCAGCTTGCCGACGTCGTGCCTGGCGAGTGCATCCAGGTACAGGGTCATGGCGCCCCGCAGGCACTCGCGATCGCACTCCGCGGCGGGGGCGGGCGCATTGGCAGGCTGCGCAGCGCTCATGACAGCGGCCCAGCCCAGCGCCATCTTGAACAACATGCCGGTTTTCTTCATTCCTCGCCCCACACTTCGCGGGCGATTTCCACGGCCAGGGCCAGCTTCGCCCACTGCTGCGCCTCGGTCAGGTCGTTGCCGTGGTGCGTGCTCGAGAAGCCGCATTGTGTCGAGAGGCACAGCCGCTCCAGCGGCACGTACTTCGCGGCCTCGTCGATCCGCCGCTTCACCACGTCCTTCGATTCCAGCACGCCGCTCTTGGAGGTCAAGAGGCCCAGCACGATGCGGTTGTTGCCCTTCGGCAGGAAGCGCAGGGGCTCGAAGCCACCCGAACGCTCCGAATCGAACTCCATGAAGAATCCGTCGATCTTCGCCGCGAGCAACTGTTCGGCCACGGGTTCGTAGCCGCCGGAGGCGACCCAGGTGTTGCGGAAGTTCCCGCGGCAGGTGTGCATGGTGATGCGCATGCCGGCAGGACGGTCGCGCACCGCCTCGTTGATCGCGCTCGCATAGGTTGCCGCGAGCACCGTGGGATCATCGCCATTGCGGCGGCAGCTCTCGCGGAACTTCGGATCGCACAGGTAGGCGAAGCCCACATCATCGAGCTGCAGGTAGGTGCAGCCGGCGGCCGCGAACTCCGCGATTGCCTTGCGGTAGACCGCAGCGGCGTCTGCCCAGAATTCGGCCAGGTCCGGATACGCGGTGGTGGAGATGCCGGCGCGTCCGCCGCGCAGGTGAAGCATCCCCGGCGCGGGAATGGTGACCTTGGCCGTCTGTTTCGTCACCGACTTCAGGAACTTCCAGTGCCCAAGCTGCTCCGGCTCGCGATAGCCCAGCTTGCCGGTCACGGTGGCGATCGGCGGCTGCTCCTCCTCGCGATTCTGGAAGGTCGGTCCCTCATTGCGCACCAGCGTGACACCCTGGAACTGCGACAGGAAATCCAGGTGCCAGTAGTCGCGCCGCAGCTCGCCGTCGGTGATCGAGCGCAGGCCGAGCTGCTCCTGTTTGCCGACAACGCGCCGGATCTCGTCGTCCTCGATGGCGGTGAGTGCCTCGCGCGGGATCTCACCGGCACGAAATCGTGCGCGGGCTGCGTGCAGGGCAGCGGAGCGGAGCAGACTGCCGACCTGGTCGGCGCGAAACGGTGCGTCCATGGGGCTCAAATCCTCGGCGTGTCGCGATTGCTCCCGACATGATGCCCCTTAAGTCCTGCCGGAAGCGACCGGATCGAGCGCCCAGTCCAGCCAATCGTCGCCGAATATTTCCACCGGATGGGGCGTGCGTTCGGTGCCGTTGCCACAGGCGAGGTCATTGCTGGCGCAATACCGGTTGCAGCCCCAGCAGATCCTTTCGGGATGGGCGGGGTGGGTGGGATGCTTCTTGTTCGCCACGGACGCCGGTCGCTCTGTACGCTTCGAGTCCATCGGTGCATAGCATACTGCTGGGTCGCCTGGCAGACCGGGAAGCAGCTCGCTTCGTTGACGGCATGTTGCGATGCGACGTCGAGTTCCACGCAATGGCCAGCAGTCATGCGACACTGCAGCCTCTGTCCTCGGCAGGTTCCAGTACTCACTCATGACCATTGACCGCGATCTGGCCTACGTGCTGCTGCTGGCGGCCCTGTTCCTCGTCCCCCGATTTCTGCAGCGCTGGAATGTCCCGGCCGCGATCAGCGCGCTGGCATTGGGAGCAGCTTTCGGCCTTGGCCTCGGCCTGTTCCAGGAAGATGCCACCATCACGCTGCTGTCCACGCTGGGCATCGTCGCACTGTTCCTGTTCGCCGGCCTGGAGGTGAACTTCCGCGAGCTGCGTCGTGGCGCATCGCTGCTGGTCCAGCACCTTGTCGTGCGGCTGCTGATGGTGGCGGGGATTGCGTGGGCGGCCACGATCTGGCTCGACCTTGCCTGGCGACCCGCCATCCTGGTCGCTCTGGCGCTGGTCACGCCGTCGACAGGGTTCATCCTCGACAGCCTGGACGGTCTGGGCAGCAGCCCGCAGGAGCGCTTCTGGATTCGCTCCAAGGCCATCGCCGTGGAACTGGTGGCGCTGGGCATTCTGTTCGTGGACCTGCGCTCCACCACCGCCACCGATCTGCTGGTTTCGGTGGCTGCACTGGTGGCGCTGGTGGCTTTCCTGCCGCTTGCCATCAAGACCTTTGCCAACCTCATCGCGCCGTTCGCGCCGAAATCCGATTTCTCGTTTCTGGTGATCCTGGCGATTGCCGCGGCCATGGTCACCAAGAAGCTCGGCGTCTACTACCTGGTGGGTGCGTTCGTGGTCGGCATCGTGGCGCAGCGCTACCGCGAGAAAATGCCCTCCATGCTCGACGACCGCATGCTGCATGCGGTGGAGGCCCTGGCTTCACTGTTCGTGCCGTTCTATTTCTTTCACGCGGGCCTGGAGCTCAAGCGTGCGGATTTCTCGCCGGATGCCTTGATGCTGGGCGGACTCTTCGTGGCGATCGTCCTGCCGCTGCGTCTGCTGATCGTGGGAGTGCACCGCCGCATCGTGCTGCATGAGAGCTTCGCCGATGGCATCCGCGTCACGGTGCCCATGCTGCCGACGCTGGTGTTCACGCTGGTGCTGGCGGGCATCCTGCGCAGCGAGTTTCAGGTCTCGCCGACGATATTCGGCGGGCTCATCGTCTATGCGCTGATCAACACGACACTGCCCAGCCTGATCCTGCGACGCCCGTCGACCGCGACCTACGAGGAGATCCGGCTGCCGGGATCGCCCGATGAGCCGGGGTGAGCGGCCACGCTACCGGGTCACCTTGGCCCAGGAATCCCGCAACGTCACCGTGCGATTGAACACCGGCGCATCCGGCTTTGAGTCCACGCGGTCGGCCACGAAGTACCCGTGCCGTTCGAACTGGCAGCTCGATCCCGGCTCCGCCTGCCGCAGCGCCGGCTCCAGTTGCGCGCGGACCACGCGCTTGGAATCCGGATTGATGTCCAGCAGGAAGTCGCGATCACCGGCGCCCGGGTTCGGAACGCCGAACAGCCGGTCGTAGAGCCGGACCTCGCACTCGAAGGCGGCCTGCACGGCCACCCAGTGCACATTGCCCTTCACCTTGTACTGGTCCGCGCCGGCCGACCCGGAGTGCGAGTCGGGGAAATAGTTGCAGTGCACGGCGACAACCCGCCCCGCCTCGTCCTGGTCGAAGCCGGTGCACTCCACCACGTAGCCGTAGCGCAGCCGCACGCGATTGCCGGGATACAGCCGGAAATAACCCTTGGTCGGCGTCGCCATGAAGTCTTCGCGCTCGATCCACAGCTCGCGCGCGAACAGCAGTTCGCGCGTACCGAGTTCCGGTTTCTGCGGATGGTTCGGCGCGACGCATTTTTCGGTCTGCCCCTCAGGGTAGTTGTCGATGATGAGCTTCACCGGGTCGAGCACGCCGATCCGCCGCGGGGCGACCTCGTTCAGGTGGTTGCGCACGCAGTCTTCCAGCACGCCCATGTCGATCCAGGAATCCGACCTGGAAACGCCGATCCGCTCGGCGAATGCCCGGAAGGCCTCGGGCGTGAACCCGCGCCGGCGCGCGCCGGCCAGCGTCGGCAGGCGGGGGTCGTCCCAGCCGTCGACATGCTTCTCTTCCACGAGCTGCATCAGCTTGCGCTTGGACAGCACCGTGTAATTCAGGTTCAGGCGCGAGAATTCGTGCTGCTGCGGCAGTGGCCGTGCGAAGAAGCCCGCCTCGTGCAGGCGTTCCAGCAGCCAGTTGTAGAAGGGGCGCTGGTCTTCGAATTCCAGCGTGCACAGGGAATGCGTGATGTTCTCCAGCGCATCTTCGATCGGGTGCGCGAAGGTGTACATCGGGTAGATGCACCAGGCATCCCCGGTGTTGTGGTGATGCGCGTGGCGGATGCGGTAGATGGGTGGATCGCGCAGGTTGATGTTCGGCGAGGCCATGTCGATCTTCGCCCTGAGCACATGGGCGCCATCGGGAAACTCGCCGCCCTTCATGCGGCCGAACAGGTCGAGATTCTCGGCCACGCTGCGCGCGCGATGGGGGCTGTCCTTGCCCGGCTCGGTCAGTGTGCCGCGAGTCGCTCTCATCTCGTCGGCGCTCTGGCTGTCGACATAGGCGTGGCCGCGCTCGATCAGCGCGACGGCGCAGCGGTGCATGACGTCGAAGTAGTTCGAGGCAAAGTAGAGGTTCGGGCCCCAGTCGAAACCCAGCCAGTGCACCACGTCGATGATGGAATCGACGTACTGCTGCTCCTCGCGCGCCGGATTGGTGTCGTCGAAGCGCAGATGGCAGGCGCCTCCGAACTCGCGCGCCAGGCCGAAGTTCAGGCAGATCGACTTGGCGTGCCCGATGTGCAGATAGCCGTTGGGCTCCGGCGGAAAACGCGTGCGGATTCGCGCCGGATCGATCGATCCGGACGCCTGCTGGGTGGCTTCGCCAGGCTGGCCGGACCAGTGCCGCGCGGCATACTTGCCCTCGGCAAGGTCTGCCTCCACGATGTGACGGATGAAGTTGCTCGCAGGCGGTGCGGGCGCGGAATCTTTGGCTGCCATGAACCCGATAGTCTACCTGATCGACTTCGCGGCGCCGCGACATCCGGGACGGTCGCCGGCGCCGCGTGGCGTGTAGCGCGTTGCAGCGTGCGAACTGCGCGCGACGGCGCTAGCGTGCTGTGCCTCACACGCCATCCACGTCCAGGGAGAAGCCCATGGCCATCGACGAGGCGAAGCTCAATGCATTTCTCGGCAGGGCGGTCGGTGATCTCGGCGCCGCAGTCAGCGCGTCGCTGATACTGATCGGCGACGAACTCGGATTCTACAAGTCGCTGGCCGCGGCGCCGGCGACGCCAAAGGAACTGGCTGAACGCACCGGCACCCATGAGCGCTATGTGCGCGAGTGGCTGGGAAACCAGGCCGCGGGTGGCTACGTTGACTATGACCCGGCCAGTGGCCGCTATGCGCTCAACGACGAACAGAAGCTCTGCCTGGCCGATCCGGGTGGTCCCGTGGATCTGCCCGGTGCCTACTCGGTGGTCGAGGATCTGTTCCATGTGCGCGAGCGCGCGCGCGACAACTTCCGCACCGGCAAGGGCATGGAATGGGGTGAACATCATTCCTGCCTGTTCCATGGCACCGAGCGCTTCTTCCGGGCTGGCTACAACGCGCATCTGCTGGGCCAGTGGCTGCCGGCGCTGGAAGGCGCGACGGCCAAGCTGACAAGGGGCGCCAGGGTGGCGGATGTGGGCTGCGGCCACGGCGCCAGCACGGTGCTGATGGCCAAGGCCTATCCGCACAGTCAGTTCATCGGCATCGACTACCACGCGCCATCCATCGACGTCGCGCGCGAACGCGCGGCGGAGGCGGGCGTGAAGAATGCCCGTTTCGAGGTCGCCGACGCCACTTCCTACAAGGAGCGCGATCTGGACCTCATCGCCTTTTTCGACTGCCTGCACGACATGGGCGATCCGGTGGGCGCTGCGCGGCAGGCGAAGCAGGCGCTGAAGGGCGATGGCCACTGCATGATCGTCGAGCCCTTCGCGGGCGACAGGGTGGAAGACAACCTCAATCCCGTGGGCCGCGTGTACTACGGCGCCTCGTCCCTGATCTGTGTGCCGGTGTCGCTGGCGCGCAAGGGGCCGGCGCTGGGCGCGCAGGCCGGCGAGAAGCGGTTGCGCCAGGTCGTCGTGGAGCAGGGCGGATTCTCGCGCCTGCGTCGCGCCACGCAGACGCCGTTCAACATCGTGCTCGAGGCGCGACCCTGACCCAGCGAGCTACGCGACGGCCACCCGGGTGCCTGCCGATGGTGCCGCGCGTCCGGGGGCGGGCCGCTGCCCGCCCCGCCCGACTCAGGCGCCGACAGCCTTGCCCGCGGCGGGCAGCAGCCCCCGCGCATCCGCGCGGCGCACGGCCGACAGCACCGCCAGGATGGACGCCGTGATGATGTTGGCGTGCACGCCAACACCGAACAGCGTCACCCGCGATGGCGTGGTGATCTCCACGAAGGCCGCGGCCCGGGCCTCGCTGCCCTTGCCGATGGACTTCTCCTCGTACGAGAGCACGTCGAAGGGCAGCGCCAGCGCATGCACCAGCGCATCGATGGGTCCGTTGCCGCGCCCGGTCAGCTGCATGGGCTGGCCCTGGCGCACGATGTTGAGTGTCAGCAGCTCGCCATCGCTGCCATCGGTGGCCGTCACCAGGTGATGGCCGCGGTACTGGTACTCCCGGCCTTCCTGCGCCAGGTATTCGTTCTCGAAGAGCTGCCAGATGGCGGCGGCGGTGACTTCCTTGCCGCTGGAATCGGTGACGGCCTGCACCACGGGCGAGAACTCGATCTGCAGCCGGCGCGGCAGCGACACGTGGTATTCCTGTTCGAGCAGGTAGGCCACGCCACCCTTGCCCGACTGGCTGTTCACGCGGATCACCGACTCATACGTGCGGCCCACGTCGCGCGGGTCGATGGGCAGGTAGGGAATCTCCCAGACGTCCCCTTCCTTGCGCTCGGCGAAACCCTTGCGGATTGCATCCTGATGCGAACCCGAGAAAGCCGTGAACACCAGGTCGCCCACGTAAGGGTGGCGCGGATGGATGGGGAGCTGGTTGCAGTACTCCACCAGCCGCGCCGCCTCGTTGATGTTCGAGAAGTCGAGCCCGGGGTCCACGCCCTGGGTGTACATGTTCAGCGCCAGCGTCACGATGTCCACGTTGCCCGTGCGCTCGCCATTGCCGAACAGCGTGCCTTCCACGCGGTCGGCGCCCGCCATCAGGCCCAGCTCCGCGGCCGCCACGCCGCAGCCGCGGTCGTTGTGCGGATGCAGGCTGATCAGCGCCGAATCCCGGCGCGTCATGTTCCGGCAGAACCACTCGATCTGGTCCGCATAGACATTGGGCGTGGACACTTCCACCGTGGTCGGCAGGTTCAGGATGATGGGGTTCTGCGGCGTGGGCCGGAACACGTCCATCACCGCCTCGCAGATCTCCAGCGCAAAGTCCTGCTCGGTGAAGCTGAAGGTCTCGGGCGAATACTCGAATGACCAGCGCGTGTCGGACTGCGCCGCCGCGAGCTCGGCGATCAGCTTGCCGGCCTCGGTGGCCAGTTTCACCGTGGCGGGCTTGTCCTGCTTGAACACCACGCGGCGGAACAGCGGGGCGGTGGCGTTGTAATAGTGCATCACCGCGCGCGGGGCCCCGCGCAGCGATTCGAAGCTGCGCTTGATCAGGTCGGCCCGGGCCTGGGTCAGCACCTGGATGGTCACATCCTCGGGGATCAGGTCATTGTCGATCAGTTCGCGGATGAAGTCGTAATCGGTCTGCGAGGCCGAGGGGAACCCCACCTCGATCTGCTTGAAGCCCGTGGCCACCAGCAGCTGGAACATGCGGCGCTTGCGCTCGGCATCCATGGGCTCGATCAGCGCCTGGTTGCCATCGCGGAGGTCGACGCTGCACCACAGCGGTGGCCGGGTGATCTTCACATCGGGCCAGCGGCGGTCGGCCAGCGGCTTGATGGTGTAGGGGCGGTACTTGGCCGAAGGATCCTTCAACATGGTCGTCTCCGTTGCTCGGGTCGGTCCGCGGGCGCCGTAACAGGGCCTGCAGCGGGACCGCTCGGGTCAGTTCGAATGGGGAAATGATGCGCCCAAAGGCGCGAGCCGGACTAGTAGTGCGTCGGGCGACGCAGGTGCAGGCGCGCAACCAGCAGCTCGCCGCCGGGGATGGCAGGGACGATGATGTGCTGCTGTTGACGCATGGGATCAGCCTAGCAGGGGCCGGCGGGGCCCCGCAACCTTCCAATCCCGGCCGGGAAACGCGTTATGGCGTGATGCGGCGCACGCCGTCGGCCGTGCCCAGCAGCAGCACGTCGGCGGGGCGGCGGGCGAACAGCCCCACGGTGACCACGCCGGCGACCTGGTTGATCTGGGTTTCCAGCGCCACCGGGTCTTCTATAGAGAGGCCGTGTACATCCAGGATGTGATTGCCGTTGTCGGTGACCACCCCGGCGCGATGCACGGGCCGGCCGCCCAGCGCCGCAAGTTCGCGCGCCACCAGCGAACGCGCCATGGGGATCACTTCCACCGGCAGCGGGAACTTGCCCAGGGTGCGCACCAGCTTGCTCTCGTCGGCAATGCACACGAAGGTGCGGGCGGCGGCCGCGACGATCTTCTCGCGGGTGAGGGCGGCGCCACCCCCCTTGATGAGTTGCAGGCGCGCGTTCGACTCGTCCGCCCCATCTATATAGATGCCCAGGTCCTGCACCTCGTTCAGGTCGAGCACCGGGATGCCCAGCGCGCGAAGACGGCTGGTGGAACCTTCAGAGCTGGAGACCGCGCCCTTGAGTCTGCCCACCCAGGGGTGGAGCTGATCGAGCAGTGCGTTGACGGTCGAACCCGTGCCGACGCCGAGGATCATGCCGTCGGTGAGGTATTCGAGTGCCGCCGCGGCTACCCGCTGCTTCATCTGCTGCTGATCGCTCATGCGCGAAACTGCCTGTATTTGCCGGATCCGAAAATGACTGTGCCCGCTTTCGCGGGCACAGTTTAAGTATCTTTTCTGGTGTCGCGGCGAGTGAGGATTTTCATCTTCACCCGCCGCACACCATCGAGTTACTTCTTCTTAGCGGCCTTTTTCTTGGCCTTCTTCTTGGCTTTCGCCATGAGAGTTCTCCAGTTACAGGTTAGTCCGGGGACCGAGTATATACACGCGTTGCAAAAATACAAGCAAGCATGGTAGCGACGTTGCGTCGAGGCAACCGATCATCGACCCATGCATGGGTCGCATGCGATCCATCGGCGACACCCATCGATGCGCTCGCCCATCGGTCGATGGATGCGCTCACCGCATGAGAGAGAGAATGAATCTCCACTGCGCGGCACTCACCGGCATCACCGACAAGCGGTTGCCCCGTCGCAGCAACAGCATGTCGGCGAGCTTGCCATCGGCATGCGAGCGCAGCGTGGCGAGTGACAGCAGCGGTTCGACCCGCTGCTTCAGTTGAACATCAACCGTGTACCAAAGTGGCTTGTTTTGCGGGCTTTTTGCATCGTGATACGGGCTGCCGCGGCGCCATGCCGACGCGTCCGGATAACCGCCGCGCACCACCTCGACGATGCCGGCGATGCCGGGCTCGGGACACGAGGAGTGGTAGAAGAAGGCGAGGTCCCCGGCCTTGATCTCGTCGCGGAGCATGTTGCGTGCCTGGAAGTTGCGCACCCCCTCCCAGCTCGTGGTGCGATCCTTCGCCTTCGCGAGGTCATCGATACCGAAGGTGTCGGGTTCGCTCTTCAGCAACCAGTAGCTCATCGGGTGGGTCTCCGGCGGAATCGCAGCACTGTGGACTGCGTCACAAGGGCATCCAGCGGCACGTCGTGCCGAGAAGGGTGCAGCGTCGGCACGCATTGCTCGTCATAGGCGATGCCCACCAGCAGCGGGCGACGCCAGTGGTGCATGCGGGCGCGATGTGCGAAGAACCGGTCGTAAAAGCCGCGCCCCATGCCGATGCGATTGCCCTCGCGATCGAATCCCACCAGCGGCATGAACACCACGTCGAGGCTGCGCGCCGGGACGCAGAGGCCTGCGTCGGGCTCGCTGATGCCGAAGGCGCCGCGCCGCAAGGGGCCGGTGAGCTGCTCGAAGCGCATGCGGTTGTGGCGAGTGCTGGTGATGCGCGGCACGGCGATGCTGCAACCCCGCTGCTGCGTCAGCGACAGCAGCGGCGCGGTATCCAGCTCGTCGGGCATGGCCAGATAGAGGCCGATCCGGCGGCCGGGCTTCAGCCAGCGCGCGGCATCGACGAGGCGGGCAACGCGCAGCGCCGCATCGCGGCGGGCGGGACCGGTGATCGCGCGGCGCCGGGCTCGCAGCCAGCGACGCAGCGCGGGAAGGTCAGTGGGAGGGGGTGCGTTCACGGTCGCGGGCAGAAAGGAGAGGCGCCACCCGCCTGTGCCGGTGCGAACCGTTGCTCTCGAACCGGAGCAACAGGTGGGGCAGGCAGGCGGCAGGTAAGGCTTTCCGCTCGGGGCGGACATGCACAGTGCTGCCGATAACCCGCCCCTGGGTTTTCAATTAGGTCCGAGGGTAACCCGGCTCGCGTATCGAACACCGCAGGCGGCGCAGCACCATTTTACTACAGTTCGAGCTGCTGCCCGTGAACCAGCGCGCGTTCCACCCGTTCGCGCATGCCGCGCACCCGCGAGCCCAGCTCGGAGGTGGCGCGCTCCTCGCGCGAGGCGATCTTGGCGAGCTCATTGGCCATGTTCAGCGCCGCCATGATCACCAGGCGTTCGGTGCCCATGACCTTGCCCTGTTCGCGGATGTTCTTCAGACGCTGGTTCAGCAGCGTGGCCGCGCGCAGCAGGTCGTCCTGCTCCTCGGGCGGGCACGCGATCAGGTATTCCTTGTCGAGGATCTGGACGCTGACCGGATCGCCCGCGCTCATGCGCCGGTTTCCAGCGCCCGCAGGCGCCCGATCATGGCCTCGACGCGGGTACGCACCTGCTCGTTCTTCTGCAGCAGTGTGGCCCGTTCGTTGCTGAGGCTGTCCTGGCGGTGGCGCAGCGCGCGGTTTTCTTCGGTGAGCTGCTGCACCAGCGTGAGCAGTTCGCCGACGCGTACCTCGAGGCGCGAAAGCTCCGTTTCGACGACGGCATTCTTGTTGTTGTGGCTCATGCGCGCTCAATAGTGCCCGCAGGGCCCGTCGGGGGTCAATTGCGGCGCATTCAATGAGGCATAATGCACCTCGATGCCGGAGCAGGCCCCGCCATTTGACGAGTTGCAGCGTGTCCTCACGCAGTCCCACGCCCTGACCGACGCGGCCGAGGCGCATGGGACGCTGGTGGGCTCGTTGTGCTCCATGCAGTGCTCGCTCGATGACTGGCTGGCCGAGATCCTGCCCGACGGCCGGGCGGACGAGCTCACCGCCGAGAGCCTCAGGGCCATCTTCGACTCCACCTGCGGCGCGCTGGGCGATGGCGCCATGTCCTTCCAGCCACTGCTGCCCAGCGACGAGGCCTCCATCGGCGATCGCACCAGCGCACTGGGCGAGTGGTGCCAGGGATTCCTCTACGGTCTGGGCACCGGCTCCGGTCTGCCCGAGGCCTCGGGCCTCGAAGGCGAGGCCGCCGAGGTGGTGCGTGACATGACCGAGATCACCCACGTCGACGTCGATCCCGATGACGATCCCGAGACCAACGAAGCCGCCTACGCCGAACTCGTGGAGTTCGTGCGCGTGGGCGTGCAGCTGCTGTATGAGCACCTGCAGCCGCTGCGCGAGCCCCCGTCCACCGGCCCCCGGGAAACACTGCATTGATCCGCCGCACTGGATCCGCCGCGGTGGCGGCGCGCGCAGCCCAGCTCAAGGCCGGCAATGCCGAATACGCGCGCCGGCGCCGCCAGCTCGCGCGACTGATGGGCAGGAACGCCATCGCCATCCTGCCCGCAGCGCCCGTGCGCCATCGCAACAGCGATGTGGAACATCCCTACCGGCAGGACAGTGACTTCCACTATCTCACCGGTTTCGACGAGCCCGAAGCGGTGGCAGTGCTGGTACCGGGCCGCGATGCGGCCGAGTACATCCTGTTCGTGCGCGACCGCGACCCGCTGCGCGAGACCTGGGACGGCAGGCGCGCGGGCCCCCGCGGCGCCGTCGAGCGTCATGCGGCCGATGACGCCTTCCCCATCTCCGACATGGACGAGATCCTGCCGGGACTGATGGAGAACCGCGAGCGCGTGTACTACGCCATGGGTCACCCGGAGTTCGACCAGCGCATGCTGGGATGGCTGGCCACGCTGCGCGGGCAGGCGCCCCGACTGGGCAAGCATCCGCCGCAGGAGATGGTGGCGCTGGATCATGTGCTGCACGACATGCGGCTGTACAAGAGCCGCGTCGAGGCGGGACTGATGCGCGAGGCCGCGCGCATCGCTGCCGCCGCGCAGCTGCGCGCCATGCGCTACACCGCGCCCGGCCGCTACGAGTTCGAGATCGCGGCCGAACTCATGCATGAGTACGGCCTGAACAACGCCACCGCGGCCTACCAGCCCATCTGCGGCGGCGGCGCCAACTCCTGCATCCTGCACTACCGCGAGAACGACGCGCGGCTGGCCGATGGCGAGCTGCTGCTGGTGGATGCGGGCTGCGAATACCAGAGCTATGCCTCCGACATCACCCGCACCTGGCCGGTGAATGGCAGCTTCACGCCGGCGCAGCGCGCGGTGTACGAAGTGGTGCTCGAGGCGCAGCAGGCAGCCATCGCCGCCACGAAACCCGGCAACCACTGGAACCAGGCCCACGAGGCAGCGGTGGATGTCATCACCCGCGGGCTGGTGGACCTGGGCCTGCTTAAGGGCCGCGTGCCCAAGCTGATCAAGGATGGCGCCTACCGCAAGTTCTTCATGCACCGCACCGGCCACTGGCTGGGTCTCGATGTGCATGACGTGGGCGACTACAAAGTGGGCGATGAATGGCGCGTGCTCGAGCCGGGCATGGTGATGACGGTGGAGCCGGGCATTTACATTCCTGCCGGCACGCGCGGCGTGCCCAAGCGGTTCTGGAACCTGGGCATCCGCATCGAAGATGACGTGATGGTCACCGCACAGGGCTGCGAGGTGCTCACCGGCGATGTGCCCAGCGATCCGGACGCCATCGAGGCGGTCATGTCCCGCCGCGTGGCGTAGCGGGTCGCCGATGGCCGAGCGATTCGACCTGGCCATCGTCGGTGGCGGGCTGGTGGGCGCCAGCCTCGCGGTGGCGCTGTCGGCGTCCAAGCTGCGCATCGCGCTGGTCGAAGCCTTCGCGCCGGACTCCGCATCCCAACCCAGCTTCGATGAGCGCACCACCGCGCTGGGCAATGCCAGCCGGCGGGTGTTCGAGGCGGTCGGGCTGTGGGCTGCCATGGAGCCCGACGCCGCGCCCATCACCGACATCCATGTCTCGGATGCGGGGCGGTTCGGCTTCGCGCGGTTGGCCGCGAAGGATTTCGGCGTGCCGGCACTGGGCTATGTGGTGCCCAATCGCGTACTGGGTCGTGTGCTGTGGGAGGGCCTGCGGCACACCGGCAATGTCACGCTCTTCATGCCCATGCGGGTGAGTGCCGTGGAACCCGGCAGCGATGCGGTGGGCCTTGCGCTTGAATCCACTGCGACCGGCTCCATGGGCGCGCAGCGCATCGACGCGCGGCTGGTCGTGGCGGCGGATGGCGCGAACTCGCTGGTGCGCGAGGCCGCGGGACTGTCGGCAATGGTCGATGATTACCACCAGGTGGCGGTGGTGGCGGCGATCCGCACCGACCAGGCCAATGACGGCACCGCCTATGAACGCTTCACTGCCGCCGGACCGATGGCGCTGCTGCCGCTGCGCGGCGCCGCACAGCACAACTGGCGGACCCTGGTGTGGGCCGCGCGCCCCGACGATGCCAAGCGTCTGCTCGCGCTCGAAGCGCCCGCGTTCCTCGCCGAATGGCAGCAGGCATTTGGCTGGCGCGCGGGCCGGGCGATGGAACTGGGCCGCCGTGTGCCCTATCCGCTGGCGCTGTCACGCAGCAGCGAGGCCGTGGCCCATCGCATCGCCATGCTGGGCAATGCCTCGCAGCTGTTGCATCCGGTGGCGGGACAGGGTTTCAACCTGGGTCTGCGCGATGCGGCGGAACTGGCCGAGGTGCTGGCGGCGGGGCCGGCCGATCCAGGCAGCGACGAGGTGCTGGCCGATTTCGCCGCGCGCCGCAAAGCCGACCGCGGTGGCGTGGTGCGCTTCACCGACACGCTGGTGCGCACGTTTTCCAACACCAATCCCGCCGTGGCGCTGGCGCGCGACGCGGGGCTGTTGGCATTCGACCTGCTGCCGCCTGCCAAGCGTGCGCTCAGCCGCGTGAGCCTGGGCTTCGGCGCCCGCGCGCCACGTCTCACCCGCGGTCTGATGCCATGAGCACGGTTGCCGCGAGCACCGGTGCCGTGAACGCCGCGCGCTGCCAGGTGGTCATCGTCGGCGGCGGCATGGTGGGTTCCACGCTGGCGTTGCTGCTGGTGCAGTGCGCGCGCGTGGCGCCTTCCTCCATCCTGCTGCTCGAGCCCGAGCCCGCTTCGCCGCTGCCCGCTGGCGCGGCCTATGAACTGCGCGTATCGGCGATCTCGCCCGGCAATCGCAGCCTGCTGCAGCAGGCCGGCGCCTGGCAGTGCATGGACTTGTCGCGCGTGGCCGCGTACGAGCGCATGGCGGTGTGGTCCGAGACCACGCCGCCCGACAGTCCCGATGTGCTGCGCTTCGATGCCGCTGAGGTGGGCGAGGCGGATCTCGGCAGCATCGTCGAGAACCGCAACCTGCAGGCCGCGCTGCTGCAGCGTTGCGAGGCGCTGGGCATCACGCCGGTCAAAGCCAGTGTCACTGCGCTCGAGGTGGGGTCCGATGGTGCGCGGGTTGAACTGGATGGGAGGCATTGCGAGGCAGAGCTCGTAGTGGGCGCCGATGGCGCCAACTCCGCCGTGCGGCGTCTGCTGGGCATCGGCGAGGACTCGCGCCCTTATGGCGAGCGCGGCATCGTGGCCACGGTGTCCAGCGAGCGGCCCCACCGGCACACGGCATGGCAGCGCTTCCTTCGCACCGGTCCGCTGGCACTGCTGCCGCTGGCCAATGGCGAGTCCAGCATCGTCTGGTCGGCGCAGGACGCCGAAGCCGCACGGCTGATGGCGCTGCCCGCGGCGGAATTCTCCGCGGCGCTCACCGCCGCCAGCGCTGGTGTGCTGGGTCGGCTGGAACTCACCAGCGCCCGCGCCGCCTTCCCGCTGCGCCACATGCGGGCGCAGCGCTTCGCCGCCAGCCGCTGCGCGCTGGTGGGCGACGCCGCGCATGTCATCCATCCGCTGGCCGGGCAGGGCGTGAACGAGGGACTGCAAGACGCCGCGGCGCTGGCCGCGGCACTGGCCGCACGGCCAGCGCGCGAGAGCGTGGGCGCGGATCGCGCGCTGCAGGCCTATGCGCGCGAACGGCGCAGCGGCAACGCTGTCACCGGTGCGATGATGGATGCCCTCGACGCGCTGTTCACGGGCTCGGGCGACATCACCCGCATGGCCGCCACCGCGGGCATGTCGCTGGTGGCGCGTTCATCGCTGGCGCGCCGGTTCTTCTTCACGCGCGCGGCGCGGCAGAGAACCACCGGCTCCCCGGGAACATGAGGCGCTAGCTGGTCGGGAGCAGGTCGATCTTTGCCGCGCAGATGAAGTCGTTCTCCGACAGGCCGTGGATGGCATGCGTGCTGAAGCGCACGCGGCAGTAGTTGTAGCCCACTTCCAGGTCGGGGTGGTGGTCCTCGATGTTCGCGACATGCGCCAGCGCATTGACGAAACTCATCGTGCGGAAGAAATCCTTGAAGCGGAATTCGCGCTGGATGGACTTGGCATCCACCGCGAGCTGCCAGTTCTCGTCCAGCCGCTGCAGCACCTCTTCCGCGGCGGCGCGCGACAGCGGCGCCACACCGCCCTCGCAAGGTATGCAACGGCGTTCGGAAAGTTCAGTCATGTCGCGACTCCCTGGTGTGCGGGCTGCGGCGCGCGCCGCGGATAGGTTCGTTCCACATAGCGTTCGAGCAGTTCCTGGAATTCCTCGGCGATGCGTTCGCCCTTCAGCGTCACCGTCTTCTGGCCATCTTCATACACCGGCGCCACCGGCCGCTCGCCGGTGCCGGGCAGGCTGATGCCGATGCTGGCATGGCGGCTCTCACCCGGGCCATTGACCACGCACCCCATCACGGCGACGGTCATTTCCTCCACGCCCTCGCGCTCGGCGCGCCAGGTGGGCATGCGGTGACGGATATGGCCCTGGATGCGCTGTGCCAGTTCCTGGAAATAGGTGCTGGTGGTGCGGCCGCAGCCGGGGCAGGCCACCACCATCGGCAGGAACGACCGCAGGCCCATGGTCTGCAGGATCTCCTGCGCCACGATCACTTCCTGCGTGCGGTCACCGCCGGGCTCCGGCGTCAGCGACACGCGGATGGTGTCGCCGATGCCCTCGGCCAGCAGCACGCCGATGCCCGCGGTGGAGGCCACGATGCCCTTGCTGCCCATGCCGGCCTCGGTAAGGCCCAGGTGCAGCGGATAGTCGCAGCGCGAGGCGAGGCTGCGATACACGGCGATCAGATCCTGCACGCCGCTCACCTTCGCCGACAGGATGATCTTCTCGCGCGGCAACCCCAGACTGACGGCGAGCGCCGCACTGTCGATGGCCGAACGCACGATGGCCTCGCGCATCACCGACTGCGCGCTTGCGGGCTGCGGCAGTGCGTTGTTCTCGTCCATCAGCCGGGCCAGCAGGTCCTGGTCGAGGCTCCCCCAGTTGACGCCGATTCGCACGGGTTTGGCGAGCCTGCAGGCGATTTCGATCATTTCGGCGAACTGGCTGTCGCGCTTGGCGCCGCGTCCGACATTGCCCGGGTTGATGCGGTACTTGTCGAGCGCCGCCGCGCACTCCGGGTATTCGCGCAGCAGCTTGTGGCCGTTGAAGTGGAAATCGCCGATCAGCGGCACTGCCACGCTCGCAGCGCGCAGCCGGTCACGGATCGGTGCCACCGCCGCGGCGGCCTCGGCGCTGTTCACGGTGATGCGCACCAGTTCGGATCCGGCGCGCGCCAGGTCGCGCACCTGCCGTACGGTAGCTTCGATATCCGCCGTGTCGGTATTGGTCATCGACTGCACGGCCACCGGTGCGGCGGACCCGATGGCAACACTGCCGATGCGGACGGTGAGTGTGCTGCGGCGCTGGAAACTCATGCGGCATTGTAGGGCAAGGCCCCAAATCCCGGGCCCCTGCTAGACTTACGCGCAATGCAAAGACCCAAGCTCGGTGGATGGCAGCGGCTCCAGAATTCCTTTGGCGCCAGCTACAGGGGCTTGAGCGGCGCCCTGCGCAACGAAGCGGCGTTCCGGCAGGAACTCCTGGTGGCGGTGCCGGTCGTCATTGGAGGGGCGCTGCTGGGCCGCACCGGCGTCGAAAAGGCGCTGCTCATCGGCCCCATGGCGCTCATCCTGGTGGTGGAGCTGCTCAACAGCGCCATCGAAGCCACCGTCGACCGCATTGGCCTCGAGCGGCACGAGCTGTCGGGGCTGGCGAAAGACATGGGTTCGGCCGCGGTGATGCTTTCCTTCGGCCTTCTGATCCTCAACTGGGCGCTGGTGCTGTTCTGCTAGGGATGAATGCGATGAATGCCATGCTGCGAGTGCTTTTCGCCGGATTCCTCATCTGTACGCTGGGCGTGGCGGGCGCACAGTCGCTTGCCCCCGTGCCGGGAGGGCCACCGACGCAGGGCGCGCAGCCCGTGCCGGCGCCGGTGGAGGCCGCACTGCCGCCGGCCGCGCCGCTGCGCGAGGACGCCAACTGGCGCGCCACGCTCGAGCGTATCGCCCAGAGCGTGGTGGCCATCAAGATCGACTCCACGCGCGCCTTCGACACCGAATGGAACACCTCGGCGCAGGCCACGGGTTTCGTCGTCGATGCCGAGCGCGGCCTCATCCTCACCAATCGCCACGTGGTCACGCCCGGTCCGGTCACGGCGGAGGCCACCTTCCTCAACCGCGAGGAAGTGCAGCTTTACCCCGTGTACCGCGATCCGGTGCATGACTTCGGCCTGTACCGCTACGACCCCGACAAGCTGCGCTTCATCAAGCCCCGGAGCCTGCCGCTGTTTCCCGAGGGTGCGCAGATCGGCCGCGAGATCCGCGTGATCGGCAACAACGCCGGCGAGCAGCTCTCCATCCTCGCGGGCACCATCGCGCGCCTCGACCGCGAGGCACCGGCCTACGGCGTGGGACGCTACAACGACTTCAACACCTTCTACCTGCAGGCCGCGTCGGGCACTTCCGGCGGTTCGTCGGGTTCGCCGGTGGTGGACATCGAGGGGCGAGTGGTGGCGCTCAATGCCGGCGGCGCGACCGGCGCCGCCTCCAGCTTCTACCTGCCGCTGGGTCGCGTGAAGCGCGCGGTGAACCTGGTGAAGTCGGGCAAGCCCGTGCCGCGCGGCACCTTGCAGACGACATTCAGCTACACGCCCTATGACGAGCTGCGCCGCCTGGGCCTGCCGCAGGACACCGAGGCCGCGATGCGCAAGGCCAACCCGGACATCAGCAGTTGGTGGTCGATCGAAGCGTCCAGTTCGGCCGGGCGGCATTCGGCGCACCAGGATCGGCGATATCCTCATCAGCGGCCACGGCCGCGGCACGTCTGCTCTTCGAGCCGCCGGGAAGACGGCGATGATCTCGACGGCCAGCGCCTTGGGCTCACGCGCAGCGGCCGCGCAGGTCGAGGGTGGAGGTGCTCTTGATCCCGACCTTGATCTTCCCCGCCAGCCACCACCTCGGCGATGCCGGCACGACCTTCGGCGACCAGCAGGCATGTACTTGATCCGGCCGATCCGCGGTACGGGCCAACTTGGCGATAGTCTCGCGGTTGCCGGAGGATCACCGCGTGGCGCGCCGATCACCGCGGTGCGGTTGACAGCTGGTGAATGAATAATTGAAGGATTTCCCAGGCGTAGCTCTCGTGCGGTTCGGCTGATGGCGATCGCGCCGCGATGGTTTCATCATCGATGACCCTGAACGGCACCAGCTGTGTTCGGTGCGCATCGACTGGCGCTGGTTCCTGGCGCGCCTCGCCATCGATGATGCCACGGGCCTTGTGGGCCCTGCGATCCGCTGGAAAGCGGATCAGCGCGCCGCGGCCAGATCGGGCACACTCGCGCTGCCGGTGGAAGGACGACCGGTGGCGCGACCTTGCCCCGTCGCTGGTGCATCACCTTCGACATGCTCGCCATCGGCATCACCGAGAGCGAACCCCACCAGCGGCATCGGCCTTGCCAGGATGCGGTGCGCGGCCCTGGTGGTCACCGACTGCACGACGAAGTCTCGTGTCGCTGGCGACGTGCGCTTCACCTTCGGCGGTGCGCCTGGAGATCCCGGCGGGGTGCGGGAGTTCTCGTGGGCCCGCCGGCCAACTGGGTGATCTCCAGCGACCCGAAGGCCGATCAGGCAGCAGCCGGCCTGGCGTGCAGTGCGCAGTTGTCCACCGCGCCGCCGAGTGCGCAGGTGACCTGCTGCTCGGCGAAGGACGGCGCATTGGCGAGAGCCGAAGCCGCGCGCCGGCGAGAGTCGTCGGGGGATCCGGCTCGATCTCGCTGTCGCGCAACGGCGTAGTTCCGCGGACAGCAACTGAGGCCGCGCAGTTCTTGAACCCCGCCGGGCCGGAGCTCGATGGCGTGCTGGATGACAGGCGCCGGGGAAGCCGTGGTCCAGCTCCTCGACTCCGGCCGCGAACTCGTGCAGACCAACTGTAGGCGCGGTGTCGATCGAGCCGGTCAGGCCGAGATGCCCGGGACCATGCCGGCGAAGGCGTCGCCGGGCGACAGCCGACGTGGAGTTGAACGCTGCACCGCCGACCGATGCGCGCGGCGGCTGACCGTCGGACCCGGGGAAGGTAGAATTCGCCGAGACCCGCAGCCCGGAGACCCGGTCGCGCGCTAACAGTGGCTCAGACCGAGGCGCGCCGGCCGCTGGCGGTGGCCGGTGACAGGAAGATCTGCTGCTCGCCATCACCGAACGGCGCCACGGTCACCTGGAGCCCGCGATGGAGCCGCGCCGTGGTCGACTGGAGGTAGAGGCCTGGTGCGGAAGCGGCGCCGCGGGCGAGGACCCCGAGGAAGCCCGTCTCAGCCCGCCTGGTCACCGTGGACCCGCGTGAGCAGCAGGCCGAACATGACCGCATGCGCCGCATCGGGCTGATGAGGCGCAACGCGGCGGTGGCCCGGTGTCTACGTGGCGTTCTTCTCCTACGGTCTCGCTGGCCACGCGTTATCGACTTGCCTCCTGGGCGCCGTGACCTGGCCGAGGACGCACAGCCCACGCCCGACCGACGCCTTCCGACAGGCCGGCAGGCCGATCTGCTCCCGCCAGGACAGCACGCTCGACTGGAACACGCCGAGGTGATCACCCCGAAGCTCGACCCGCCAGTACTGGCCTGGCCTGAAATCGCGCACACCGGAAGGTGGAACGCCGCAGCCGACGAGGACACGTCAACGACCGTGGAACCCGCCACGAACGGTTCCAGGCGCCGATACACATCGAGGACAGCGCATCCAGCGTTCGTGATCAGGATAGAAGCCGCCGATGCGCTGCGCGACGGCGAGCTGGTGGCGTTCCACCGAAACCGTCTACGGCTGGCGCCACGCCTGATCCCGCCGCGGTGCGCAAGGGTCGAGGCCGAAGGACCGGCCTGCTTTCATCCAGATCAGCACACCGGACGGTGCTGGTACTCAAGCGCTGGGTGCGGAACTGGCTGCCCGAGGTCAGAGAAATCACGGGCCTTTCTGGCCTCGGTCCTATTGACGTTGAAGGGGCCGCGCGCGATGGCGCGGGCGTGATGTGGTCACCGTGGCGGGTAGACATCAGCTATGCATTCTCATCCGAAGGGAGGTACAGTTTGATGCCGGCGGCGGCATTGCCGCGCCGTCGGCTGATCCATATGATGGGCGCATGGCCGATGCGCGCTGAGTGAAGCGCAGGATGAGTCTGGCGATGCCGAAGGTCATCCTGATGGCGGTATGGCGCTGCAGTGGGCCTCGATCCACCGATTCGCCGGCTGGCGAGGTCGATGGCAGCGTGCGATCGCTGCGCCCTGTCTGATTTGCCGAAGAGCGAGCTGCGCGCCGTAGTGGGCACGGAATCGGCTCGATGGCGGCTGACACGCTGGCGTGCTGGGCGGCACCGCTGCGCATTATCTCCTGAAGACGCTGGCGACGGCGTCTCGGGCGCGAACCTGATGCGCTGGCCGGTTCTTCAGCGGCAGGCTGGCAGGCGGTGAAGCGCATCGCTGCATGGCAAGGCCTGCTGGCTGAAGACCTGATGAGATGGGCTCACCCTGGACGAACGCCGGGCAAGCGCGCCGAACTCCGCTACGACCGCGCCAACCCTGGTGGACGCTGATGGGCGCTGGCCGCGGGTGCGCATCCCCGTGCAGGAGGTGCCCGGGAAGCGGATGAGCGCCGGGAGCGCTATCCGCGATCGTCATGGGCGCTGCCGGCGCAGGCGCCGGGGATGCAGCGCCGTTATTCATCGCCAGGGATGGCGTACGTTCCCTGAGCTCGCCGTTGGCACGCCGATTCCGCCTGCGCTCGCCGAGCGCGCAGCGGCCAGGTGGCCGGCCTTCGGCTCGCCAGCGTCATCATCGACGGAGCGCATCCCGGACGCAGGTGACCGCGCTGGCGCCGAGGCCCTGCTGGTGTCGATCTGCACTACGCGCTGAAGGCCGCTGCCGCATCCGGCCGTGGTGGTGCGCACCGTGGCCCAGCTCGGCGGATTCCTCGACCTCGCCACCACTGGCGAGCTGCAGCCCGTGTCGCGTCTGGGCATCGACCTGCGCGCTGCATCCATACCCACCCCATCAAGCGCGATGGCGATTTCCCGCAATGCGCTGCATGCGGGCGTGAGGCGATCCCGTGGCCGACAACCCCGACGAAGTACGCAAGTTCCGCCGCTTCCGTGCCGACGCCGAACTGCTGCTGCGCGTGTCGCTCCGCAGTCCCGGCGCCGTCAGCGACCTGTCGCGCAAGTTCGGCTGCGATCCGGAAAGCGCACTGGAGCTGGCGCGGCTCGCGGCGAAGCTGGGCATCCGGCTGCGGGGTTTCTCTTCCACGTGGGCCGGCAGGCCTGGGCGATGCGCTGAAGCACGTGGAGGCCATCGAGGCCTGCGTGCAGCTCCTCGAAGTGGCCCGCCGCGAGAAGCTGGGCTCCATCGACATCCTCGACATCGGCGGCGGCTTTCCCATCGACTACGCGCAGCGCGTGCCCGAAATCGGCCGCCTGCGCTGCGCGCCCATCCGCAAGGCGCTGGGCGGCGTGCCGAAGACGTGCGCGTGATCGCCGAGCCGGGGCGATTCATCGCCGGCCCGGCCGCCATCGGCGTGGCCAGCGTCATGGGCCGCGCCGAGCGCGAGGGGCTGTGGTGGTACTACCTCGATGATGGCCTGTATGGCTCGTGGAACGGCCAGATGTACGACCACGCCAGCTACCCCATTGAAAGTCTCAAGAAGAGCGACGACCAGCGCCTGTCGGCGCTGGCAGGCCCCACCTGCGACAGCATCGACGTCATCGCCGAGAACATCCTGTTGCCCAAGCTCGGGCAGGAGACCTCATCATCGGGCGGGCCATGGGCGCCGAGCACCGCTGCCGCCAGCGAATTCACCCTTCCCGTGCCACGGTGGTTTCGGTGAACGAGACGCCGGGCGATACCGGCAAGGTGGAGGTAGTCAATGCAGGGGTCGACGATCGCGTGGCTGTTGGTGGCGGTGGCGCTGTTCTCCGCGATCCGCATCGTCTCGCAGTTCCGCGGGATGTCGCGCAAGCGCAAGCCCATCGACTGGGACGAGCAGTTCATCCAGAGCCTGCGCAAGGCCGGGGTGAACACCTTCGAGGAGCACCCGGTCGACTTCTTCTTCACGCTGCCCTCGCGGGCCGCCTGTGAAAAGCTGGCCTTCGTGCTGCGGCCGGATGGCTTCACGCTCGACATCAGGGAAGACGCCGACGCCCATACCTTCAGCCTGCACGCACAGCGGTCCATGCGGCTGGTGATTCCCGAGATGCAGGCGCTGACGGCGCGCTTCACCAAGCTTGCCGAGGAGCACGGCGGCAAGTACGACAACTGGGCGGTGGCGCGCAAGTAACGCCGCCGGTGGTGCATACTCCACCGCATGCAGCTCGTCGGCCGGCACAGCTCGCTGTACACCCGCATGCCGCTCATGTTCGCCTGCGAACTGGGCGTGCGGCTCGACTTCGTGGCGGTGCCCGACATGACGCGCACGGATGTTGCCAGCTATGCCGGCAATCCCGCACTGAAGCTGCCCATCCTCAAGCTTGAAGGCGCCGAGCTCTTCGGCGCGCTGAACATCTGCCGCGCCATTGCCGAAAGCAGCACCTCGCAGAAACTGATCGTGTGGCCCGAACTGCTGGCCGATACGCTCTCGCGCAATGCGCAGGAGATGGTCTGGCATGCGATGACCGCGCAGGTGCAGCTCGTGATGGGCACGGTGGTGAACCACCTGCCGGCCGAGGATGGCTTCTTCGCCAAGACCCGCGCGGGACTCGACGGCGCGCTGGGCTGGCTCGATGCGCGCGTGCACGACTGCCTGTCGGCGCTGCCGCCGCGGGGATTGTCGGTGTTCGAGGTGTCGCTGTTCTGCCTGGTGGAGCACCTGGCGTTCAGGCCCAGCGTGCCGCTCGATGGGCATTCCGCGCTGCGCTCGTTCGCAGCCGCCTATGGCGCGCGCGATTGCGCGCGGCGGACGGCGTATCGCTTCGACTGAGCGCCGCGCAGCGGCCGCGCTTCAGCGTTTCTCGGTCTGTCGGCGCACGGCTTCGGCGGCGGCCTTGATGGCCTCGGGATCGCCCAGGTAGCGGTGGCCGGTGGGCTTCAGCGTGGAATCCAGTTCATACAGCAGCGGCACCCCCGTGGGGATGTTCAGCTCGACGATCTCGCTCTCGGGCACCTGGTCGAGCATCTTCACCAGCGCGCGGATGCTGTTGCCATGCGCGGTGACCAGCACGTTGCGCCCGGCCTTGAGCTTGGGCGCGATTTCCTCGTTCCACAGCGGCAGCACGCGGGCGAGGGTGTCCTTCAGCGATTCGGTGGCGGGCAGCAGCCGCGGGTCGAGGCCGGCGTAGCGCGGATCATGCCTGGGATGCCGCTCGTCGCTTTCGGCCAGCGCCGGCGGCGGAATGTCGTAGCTGCGGCGCCAGATCTTCACCTGCTCCGCGCCGTGCTTTTCCACCGTCTGCGCCTTGTCCAGGCCCTGCAGCGCGCCGTAGTGGCGTTCGTTCAGGCGCCAGTCTTTTTCCACCGGCAGCCACATCCGGTCCATTTCATCCAGCGCAATCCACAGCGTGCGGATGGCGCGCTTGAGCACCGAAGTGTAGGCGTAGTCGAAGCGGATGCCGGTGGACTTCAGCTCGCGCCCGGCCTGGCGCGCTTCCTCGCGGCCCTGGTCGGAAAGGTCCACATCCGTCCAGCCCGTGAACAGGTTGGCGACGTTCCAGGTGCTCTGGCCATGGCGCAGCAGGACGAGTTTGCCGGACATTTGAGGGGTTCCGTATCCTTGGGATTGTCAGTGCAGAGTAGCAAATGGCAGCGCGATGAGCCGCATCCTGGAACTTAAAGTCAAACCGAACGCCAGGGTGAGCCGGCTCACGGAGCAGGGTGATGGCACCTGGCTCGCGGAACTGAAATCCCCACCCGTGGATGGCAAGGCCAATGCGGAGCTGATCGGGCTGGTGGCGGCGCAATTTGGCTGCCGCAAGGCGCAGGTGACCATCCGCGTGGGAGCTGGCGGGAGGCGCAAACTGGTGAAGATCGCAGATTGAAGCAGACCGCGGGAATGCAGGCGTACTGCCTGCTCACGCCGGCTTCTGCAGGTCCTGTATCACCGCACCCAGGAAGCGCACGGCCTCGCCACCGGTGACGCAGCGATGGTCGAAGGTCAGCGACAGCGGAATCCGCCGATGTGCCTCGATGCCGCGATCCGTCGCCACCACATCGCGCGAGATGCGCCCCGCGCCCAGGATGGCCACTGCCGGCGGCACCACCACGGGCGTGGCATAGCGGCCGGCCATCACGCCGAAGTTCGACATCATGAACGTGAAATCGCGCAGGTCGCTCGGTGGCAGCGTGCGATCGCGCGCGCCGGCCTTCAGGCGATTGACCTCGGCACGAAGCTGCACCGCATCGCGGTTGCCCACGTCGCGGATCACCGGCACCAGCAGGCCATCGGGCGTATCCACCGCGATGCCCACCTGGATGTGATGGAACAGGCGGCGGCCCTGATGCGTGCCGTCGAACCAGGCATTGAGGCCGGGCTCGGCATTGCACCCCACGGCAATCGCGCGCAGCAGTCGCACGGTGTAGTCGCCGCCCTGCTGCCAGCCTTCGATGTCCGCATCGTCGAACACCGTGCATTCCATGACGTTGTCACGGGCCAGCGTCATGCTCTGCGCCATGGCGCGGCGCAGGCTGCGCAGCACCTCGAGCTCGCCGGTCTCCGTCAGGTTCGCGGCGGGGCGCATGGAACTGGTGGCCAATGCCAGCTTGCTGCTGCCCGCCGTGCCGGCATTGATCACGTCATCGAGCGTGACCAGGCCATTGGCCCCGCTGCCGGCCAGTGAGTCGATGTCCACGTTCATGCGCCGCGCCAGCTCACGCGCGGCAGGCATGGCACGCACGCGGCCGCGGCCGGAGCGTGCGCCGGCCGGCGTGGCGGAAAGCACTTCGTCGGTCTCGGGCATCTGTCCGACGACGCCACCCTGGGAAACACCGCTCGCGCCTGCACCGGCTGCGGCAATTGCAGCCGAGGATGCCGGCTTGGCTGCATCGCCTTCGAAATCCACCAGCGCCGCGCCGGTGGCAACGGTGTCGCCCGGCTTGCCGTGCAATGTCGCGATGACGCCGGCAAAGGGCGCCGGCACTTCCACCACGGCCTTGGCCGTTTCCATCGCCACCATGGGCTGGTCCACCGCCACGCGATCGCCCACTGCCACGTGCCAGCGCACGATCTCGGCTTCCTGCAGGCCTTCGCCCAAGTCTGGCAAATTGAATCTTTGCATCGTGGTTCAGCCCTGCATTGTCTGCTTCGCCGCATCGACGATGCGCGCGACGCTGGGTATGTAGCTGCGTTCCAGCGCGAAATAGGGCATGACCGTATCGTAGCCGGTCACGCGCACCACGGGCGCCAGCAGATCGTACAGCGCCTTCTCGGCGACAGTGGCGGCGATCTCGGCGCCCAGGCCGATGTTGCGCGCCGCTTCGTGCACGATCACCAGCCGGCCGGTGTGCGCCACGGATTCCAGGATGGTGTCGTGGTCGATGGGCGAGAGGCTGGAAAGATCGATCACCTCGCAGCTCACCTTCTCCTGCATCAGCAGGTCGGCGGCACGCAGCGTGTCGTGCACCATGGCGCCCCAGGTGACGAGGGTTACGTCATCGCCCTCGCGCAATACGACGGCCTCATCCAGCGGCAGCGCGTGGCCATCATCCACGACATCCTGCCTGGCGAGCCGGTACAGCCGCGTGGGTTCGAGGAACATCACCGGGTCCGGATCGCGGATGGCGGCGAGCAGCAGGCCGTAGGCCCGTGCCGGCGATGAAGGGCACAGCACGCGGATGCCCGCGTGATGCGCCAGCAGTACCTCGAGGCTTTCCGAGTGATGCTCCGGCGCGTGGATGCCGCCGCCATGCGGCATGCGCACCACCACCGGACAGGTGAGGCGGCCGCGCGTGCGGTTGCGCATGCGTGCCATGTGATTGGCGATCTGGTCCAGCGCCGGATACAGGAAGCCCATGAACTGGATTTCCGCGACCACCTTCAGGCCCTGCGAGGCCATGCCCACCGCCATGCCGCCGATCAATCCTTCGGCCAGCGGCGTGTCCTGCACGCGCAGCGCGCCGAAGCGCTGCTGCAGGCCGGCGGTGGCGCGGAACACGCCGCCGTTGACGCCGATGTCCTCGCCGATGAGCACCACGTCCGGATCATCGGCCAGCGCGCGCGCAAGCGCGAGGTTGATGCCCTCTACCAGCGTGACACGAGGCATTCAGTGCGATCCGTTGCTGCGGTAGCGGCGGGCGGTGAGCTTCTGCTCTTCGAGGGCCACGGGCGGATGTGCGAACAGGTGATCGAACATCTGGTCGGTGTCGGCGGCGGGGCGGTTCTGATACCCGTGCACCGCCGCTTCGATCTGCGCGGCACAGTCGGCGCGCAGCGCGGTCTCGCGGGCGTCATCCCAGAAGCCGCGCGCTTCCATGAAGCGGCGCGTGCGCAGCAGCGGCTCGCGCTGCCAGGCGGCATCCAGTTCGGCCTGCGGTCGATAGCGGCTGGCGTCATCGGCGGTGGTGTGGTCGCTGAGGCGATAAGTGACCGTCTCGACCACCGTGGGGCCTTCGCCGCCACGCGCGCGCGCCAGCGCGTCTTCCATCACCTTTCGCACGGCGAGCAGATCGTTGCCGTCGCACTGCACGCCCGGCACGCCATTGCCCAGGCCCTTCTGCGCGAAGGTCTGCGCGGCGGTCTGCTGCGACACCGGCACCGAAATGGCCCAGCCATTGTTCACCACCACGAACACCACCGGCAGGCGCTGCGCGCCGGCGAGATTGATGGCTTCGTGGAAGGCGCCCTGCGAGGTGCCGCCATCGCCGATGTACGCCACGGCGCAGCGCGGCTGCCTGCGCATCTTGAACGCCATCGCGACGCCGGCGGCATGCGGCGTCTGCGAGCCGATGGGCACGCACCAGGGAAAATCCTCGCGCGGGCCGGCGAAGTCCGTGCCGCGCTCGTCGCCCGCCCAGTAGGTGAGGATCTCGGTGAGCGTGACGCCGCGCCAGAGCTGCGTGCCGTACTCGCGGTACACGGGGCAGAGCACGTCCTCGGGCCGCATCGCCGCGCCCACGCCCACATGCGTGGCCTCGTGGCCGGTGCAGGGCGCATAGGTGCCCAGCCTGCCGGTGCGCTGCAGGTTGATGGCCTTGGCGTCGAACAGCCGGCACAGCACCATCATCGAATACATGCGGCGCATGGCATCGGCATCGCTGGCGAAGGGGGGCAGTTCGCCGCAGGGTTTGCCGTCGGCATCGAGCAATTGCTCATGGCCGATGGCAAACTGCGCAATCGTCTTCAAGTTGGGCTCCCCTCGCGCACGTGCGTTTTCCAGACCCAAAATTTACAGGTTCGCAATGCGTACCTCCAGTGCACGGGAGTGTTAAGTGACGGTCCGGCGCGGCGGATTGCCCGTGGCGATGGCTGCCTTTCTCATCTGGGGCCTGTTCCCGCTGTTCTGGCGCCTGCTGGGCGATGTGCCTGCGTTCCAGCTGCTGGCGCACCGGGCCGCCTGGTGCGCGGTGGCGGTGTGGCTGTACCTGCTGGTGCGGGGCGACGTGGGATGGGTCACTTCGCTCACGTTGCGGCAGTGGAGCCTGCTCAGCCTGGGCGGCCTGCTGATCTCGGTGAACTGGGGCGTGTACGTGTGGGCCGTGGTCAACGGCCACGTGATAGACACGAGCCTCGGTTACTTCATCACGCCGCTGGTGAGCGTGGTCGTGGCGGTGAGTGTCCTGGGCGAGAAGCTCAATCGCAGCCAGCAGGCCGCCGTGCTGCTGGCCGCGGGAGGCGTGCTGTTCCTGGCCTGGCAGATCCACGCGCCGCCGTGGATCGCGCTGACACTGGCGGTTTCATTCGGGCTTTACGGCCTGATCCGCAAGCTGGTGCCCTTCGATTCGATCCGCGGCCTCGCCGTGGAAAGCGGCGTGATGCTGCTGCCCGCCGTGGCGTATCTGGCGTGGTGCGAATCCACCGGACAGGGCGCCTTCGGCCATGGCCACTGGCGCGACGACGCACTGCTCGTCGTCGGTGGGCCGATCACCGCCGTGCCCCTGGCGCTGTTCGCCTTCGCCGCTCAGCGCGTCAGCATGCTGACGCTGGGACTCACGCAGTACATCTCGCCGTCGGTGGCGCTGCTCCTTGGCATCTGGGTGTTCCATGAACCCTTCGGCAGCGCGCGGCAGGTGGCATTCGGCTGCATCTGGGCTGCGCTCCTGATCTTCAGCGTGGACGCGTTGCGCCGTTACCGGGGTGGCGCCGCTTCCAGGTAACCCGCGGTGCGCATCTCCATCAGCCGGCTGGCGGTGCGCGCGAACTGTCCGCGCAGACGCTCGCCGGAATACAGCTGGTTGGGCTCGGCGGCTGCAGAGACCACCAGCCGCACGCGCCGGTCATAGAGTTCGTCGATCAGCACGATGAAGCGGCGCGCGGCGTCGTCGCTGGCGGCGTCGAGCCGTGGCACATCCGACAGGAAAACCGTGTGAAGCTGCGCGGCGATGGCGATGTAATCGGCCGCGGCGCGCGGCCCTTCGCACAGCGCGGCGAAGTCGAACCACCCCAGGCCGCCCACATGGCCCCGTGCCTGCACCGGCCGGCCCTCGATCATCAGCATCTTCTCGCCGAGCCCCGCGGCGCCGGCGAGGCGCATGAACAGCTCCTGCATGCGCGCGTGGGTGCGCGGGTCGGTGGACAGCAGGTAGGTGTCGTTGGCGGCAAGCTGCCGCAGCCGGTGGTCGGGGCCGGCGGCCAGCTCCACCACATCGAGCTGCCGTTCCAGCAGTGCGATGGTCGGCAGGAAGCGCTCGCGCTGCAGACCGCCCGCATACAGCCGGCCAGGCGGCGTGTTGGAGGTGAGGACCAGCACCACGCCGCGATCGAGCAGCGCCGTCACCAGGCCGTGCAGGATCATCGCATCGGCGATGTCGATCACCTCGAACTCGTCGATGCACCACACCCGCGCCTTCGAGGCCATCTGTGCCGCCACCAGGTCGAGCGGCCGTTCGCGGCGGCGCAACCTGCCAAGCGCCGCATGCACCTCGCGCATCAGGTGCTGGAAATGCAGCCGCCGGGAATGCCGCGCCTGCTGCTGCTGGAACAGGTCGACCAGCCAGCTCTTGCCGCGCCCGACCGTTCCCCACAGATAGATCCCGCGGCAGCCAGCGTCGTAACGCACGCCGCGCCACAGATGCAGCAGACCCGCCACGCGCATGCGCAGCCGGCGGATGGGGTCGGTGGAATCCAGGCAGTCGGAAAGACCGGCCAGGCGCTGCACCGCGGCCTGCTGGCCCTCATCGCGGACGCGCGACTCATCCGCCAGCGCGCGCTCGTAGCGCTGCAGCAGCGGGCTTGCCATGCTCAGGTGCCGGTGGCGCTGCGGGCCGGCGGCGAGAAGATGGCGACCCCGGGCAGGCCGGAGTGCCGTACCGACACATCGGCGTGCCGGTCCGCGAAATCCTGCGCGATGCGCTCGACCAGGTACACCGAGCGGTGCTGGCCGCCGGTGCAGCCCACGGCCACGGTGAGGTAGCGCCGGTTGCTGGCCCGGAATTCGGGGATGCGCGCCTCGAGGAAGCGCGTGATGTCCTCCACCAGCGGCGCCACGCCGGGCTGGTTCTGCAGGTAGCGGATCACGTCCGCGTCGCGTCCGGTGAGCCCGCGCAATCCCGGCTCCCAGTAGGGGTTGGGCAGCGAGCGGGCGTCGAACACGAAGTCGGCATCGCCGGGGATGCCGTTCTTGAACCCGAAGGATTCGAACAGGATGGACAACCGTCCCTGCGACCGACGTTCCACGCGGTTGCGGATGGTCTCGCGCAGCTGGTGCACGCCCAGGTTCGAGGTGTCGATGATGAGGTCGGCGGCCTGCACCACCGGGTCGAGCAGGTCGCGCTCCAGCGCGATGGCTTCGCGCAGGCCCTCGTGATGGCGGCTCATCGGATGCTTGCGGCGGGTTTCCGCGAAGCGCCGCAGCAGTGCATCGTCGGTGGCGGTGAGGAACAGCAGTTCGCAGCCGATGCCCGAGGCGCGCAGTTCATGCACCAGCGCCGGCACCGTGGCGATCTCGGTGCGCGTGTTGCGCGCATCGAGACCCACGGCGGTGCGCTGGTACATGCTCTCGGAGCTGCGCACCGTGTGCGACACGAAGGACTTCAGCAGCGCCGCCGGGATGTTGTCGACGCAGTAGAAATCCATGTCCTCGAGCATGTGCAGCGCCACGCTCTTGCCCGAGCCGGACAGGCCGCTGACCATGACGAGGCGCAATGGCATTGCTGCTCTTCCCGGCGGCAGCGCGCTACTGGCGCGCGGCGCGGCCCTCGCTGGCGTGGTGGTCGCGGGCCTTTTCCTTGTGTTTGACCACGCTGCGGTCGAGCTTGTCGGTGAGCGCATCGATGGCGGCGTACATGTTGGTATCGATGGCGTCGGCATGGATGCTGGAGCCGCTGACGTGCACCGTGGCCTCGGCCTTGTGCTGCAGTTTCTCGACCGACATGACGAAATTCACGTCGATGACCTGATCGAAATGACGCTTCACCCGCTCCAGACGTTTTTCCACATAGGCGCGCATCGAGGGCGTGATCTCCACATGGTGGCCGGTCATCTTCAACTGCATGATGCTCTCCTTCATTTCGGGGCCTTCAGGCCCGCTTGCGTTCATTCGATGGCGCGATGCCCATGGACTCGCGGTACTTGGCCACCGTGCGGCGTGCGACGGGAATGCCTTCCTTCGACAGCACTTCGGCGATGCGGCTGTCGGACAGCGGCGAATCCGGACTTTCGTCCTTGATGAGTTTCTTTATCTTCGCGCGGATGGCCGTGGACGAGGTGCCCGAGCCGTCGCTGCCCTCGACCTGGCTCGAGAAGAAGTAGCGCAGTTCGAACACGCCACGCGGCGTATGCATGTACTTGCCGGAGGTGACGCGCGAGACGGTGGACTCGTGCATGGAGATGGCGGCGGCGATATCGCGCAGGATCATCGGCCGCATGTGTTCCTCGCCATGCTCCAGGAAATCGAGCTGCCGTTCGACGATGGACCGTGCGACCTTCAGCAGCGTGTCGTGGCGGATCTCCAGGCTCTTCAGCAGCCAGCGCGCCTCCTGCAGTTGCGTGCGCATGGTGGCGTGACCGGCGCTGCGGCCGATGAGGCTGGCATAGCTCTCGTTGATCCGCACCTTGGGAAGGGTGGCTGGATTCATCTCGACTGTCCAGCCCGTGCCGCTGCGCCGCACGAATACATCCGGCACCACGTATTCCGAGGCCGCTGCGCTGATCTGCGACCCGGGGCGGGGGTGGCAGCCGCGCACCAGTACCAGGCCCTGTTCCAGTTCTTCTTCCGATACGCGAAGTTCGCGCCGCAGCGCGGTCATTTCGCGCCGCGCCAGCAGATCGAGGTGGCTTTCGGCGATGGCGCGCGCCGTGGCCAGCCCCGGGGTGTCGGGCGAGAGCGCATTGAGCTGCAGCAGCAGGCATTCGCCCAGGTTGCGCGCGCCCACGCCCAGCGGGTCCAGCGTCTGCACCACCTGCAGCATCTCGCCGATTTCGGCATCGCTGGCCTGGATCTCGGGCTTCAGCGTGGCGGCGATGGCATCGAAGGGTTCGGTGAGATAGCCATCGTCGTTGATGGCATCAACTATGGCGCGGCCGATGGCCTGTTCGCGCGCGTCGAGCTTCGCCATCTCAAGCTGCCACTGCAGATGCTGCTGCAGCGTTTCGCCGCGACCATCCTGGTAGTCCTGCTGGCGGTCGTCGTCATCGGCGTTCCAGGGCGTTTCGCCGGGCGCGGCCGAGGTTTCACTCCAGCCATCCTCCACGATCTCGACGCTGGGCTCGGCGCTCTCGGCGTGCGGATCGGTGTCGGAATCGCCGCTGGCAGCGCGGGGGGACTCATCGCTGCCTGCGGGGGCCTCGCGATCGTTGGGGCCGGCGCCCAGCGCCTCGAAGCTGGCGGTGGCCTCGGTGTCGTCCTCGGCCTCGAGCATCACGTTGGTTTCGAGCAGCTCGCGGATGTGAGCCTGGAGCTCGAGCGAGGGAAGCTGCAGCAGCCTGATCGCCTGCTGCAACTGCGGAGTCATCGTCAGTTGCTGTCCAAGGCGGAGCTGCAGGGAGGCTTTCAGCATTCGAAAACTACACGGCCGTGACCGTCTTTACATTCGGAAATTCTGACCCAAGTACACCTCACGGACTCTCTCGTTGGCAAGGATTTCTTCCGCAGTTCCGGCAGCGATCACGGTGCCGCGGTCCACGATGCAGGCACGGTTGCAGACACCCAGTGTTTCGCGGACGTTATGATCGGTGATCAGCACGCCGATGCCCCGCGCGGCCAGATCGGTGACGATCTTCTGGATGTCGAGCACGGAAATCGGATCGACGCCCGCGAAGGGCTCATCGAGCAGCATGAAGCGCGGCGCTGCGGCCAGCGCCCGCGCGATTTCCACGCGACGGCGTTCGCCACCCGACAATGCCATGCCGGCGCTGGCCCGCACGTGCCCGATCCGCAGCTCCTCGAGGATGTGCTCCAGTTCGTTGCGCCGTGCACTGCGGTCGAGGTCGGGACGTGTTTCGAGAATGGCGAGGATGTTGTCTTCCACGGACAGCCGGCGGAACACCGAGGCTTCCTGCGGCAGGTAGCCCAGGCCCAGCCGCGCGCGCCGGTGCATGGGCAGGCCGGTGATGTCGTGCTCGTCCAGCGAGATCGTGCCCGCATCGGCGCTGATCAGGCCCACGATCATGTAGAACGAGGTGGTCTTGCCGGCGCCGTTCGGACCCAGGAGGCCCACGATCTCGCCGGACTCCACCTGCAGCGACAGATCTTCGACCACGCAGCGGCTGCGGAAGCTCTTGCGCAAGTGACTGGCCCGAAGCACGGAGTTGTTCACGCCGGCAACCGCGTTCATTGCGAAGTGGCCCGGTCGGGTGTGCGCGGTGGCGGCACGCGCTTGTCCGACGGCCGGATGGTGATGCGCACGCGATCGCCCTCGTTGGGCCCGGTGGCGTTGCTGAAAGAGCCGTCGTTCATGTTGTAGATCAGCGAGGCGGTGTTCACTTCGTTGCGCCCGTCGGTGTACCAGGTGCCACCGGCCAGGCGCAGCACGGCGCTCGCCGAGTCGTAGTCGATGGTGGCGGCGCGGCCCTGGTTGCGCCGCGGCGCATCCTTGAGCTGGTGCGAGAAGCGCGCGGGCTCCGCCTTCGTGCCCTTCACGTGCACCTCTTTCAGCCGGTTGCCGGCGAACACCACCGTGGCGCTGTCCGCATCGAGCACCGCATCGTCGAATTCGATGTGCACGCCGTTCGAGAACTGCCATTCGCCGTCTTCATAGCCCTCGGAGAGCTTGCGCCCCTTGGCGTTCTTGGCCTTGATCAATGCCTGTGTGCCCTGGCGCAGCACGGCATCGCAGGATTCCAGCGTGCCCGCATTGAAATTGGCGCGGAAGCAGGCGCCTTCGAATTCGATGGGTGTCCGGTTGTCGAGCGCGAGCTTGCCCTGCGCGGCGAACACGGTGCCCGCCGCCAGCAGCAGTCCTGCGGCGAACGCCAGTTCAGGGAACGATCTTGCCATTGGTGCTCGATTCTACCGACACAGTGCCCAGCTTGATATTCGCCTTCAAGCCGCGGCCGGTGAACTGGTTGCCACCCCAGTGCATTTCGAACGGCGCATCGCTGGCCACGTCCTGGGTCTTGAGGTTGTAGTCCAGCTTCTCGGACTGGAAGCGGATGGGGGCGGGGGACTGCGCAACGCGGCCCTGCACCAGCACGTGGCCGGCCAGCTTCACCACGTCGCTGGCTTCGGGGAGCTGCGCGCTGGCGGCGGTCAGCGTCCAGCGCCGGCTGGGGTCGGCCTTGCCGGGCGGGTCGTAGTGCAGCGTGAGGTCGTGGGCCTCGATGGCGCCGTCGCGCGGCAACTGCGTGACGCTGGCCGCTTCGATTTCGTACTGCAGCGCGCCCTGCGCATCCATCTGCCGCACCACCACGTCATGGGCTTCATAGGCGTAGGTGGCCGCGTCGGCCTCATTGGGTTTCGCGCGCTCGGCGCCCTGATCGCCGGTGCCGGCCACATAGGCGGCGGCCACCACCAGGCCCACCACCACCGCGGCGAGCAGCCAGCGCCAACGCTTCATCGGAGCGACCTCACACCTTGTTCCTCGCCGCCAGTATCCAGTCGACCACTTCCCGCACCGCGCCGTTGCCGCCGGGCAGCGTGGTGCGGCAATGCGCCGCGCGCGCCGCCAGCGGATGCGCATCGCGCACCGCCACGGCCAGCGCCACGCGCACGAACAGCGGCACGTCGGGGGTGTCGTCACCGATGCAGGCCACTTGTGTATCGGTGAGCGACAGGCGCTGCAGCAGGCGGTCGAGCGCCTGGCTCTTGTCGGCCACGCCCTGCAGCACCAGCTTCACGCCCAGCTCACGGGCGCGCGCGCCGACGGCCGCCGAACGGCGACCGGACACCAGCGCCACCTCGATGCCGGCCGCGCGCAGCAGTTTGATGCCATGCCCGTCGCGCACGTGAAACCGCTTCAGCGCCTCGCCGCGCGGGCCGAACCACAGCCCGCCATCGGTGAGCACGCCATCCACATCGAGTACCAGCAGCGCGAGGCGGCGCGCCAGCCGGTGCGTGATGCAGGCCGGTATGGGCGTGGGCATCAGACCACTCCCGCGCGCAGCAGGTCGTGTATGTTCAGCGCGCCCACGAGCCGGCCTGCGGCATCGATCACCGGCAGCGCGGTGATGCGGTGTTCCTGCATGCGGTTCACGGCCTCGGCGGCCAGTTCGCCGGGCGTGATGCTGCGCGGCCGGACCGTCATGGCGTCCTGCATGGTGCCGGCACGCAGGTCGATGCCGCGATCCACGGCCCGGCGCAGGTCGCCGTCGGTGAACACGCCGACGAGCCTGCCGGCATCGTCGATCACTGCCGTCATGCCCAGGCCCTTGCGGCTCATCTCAACCAGGCCCTGTACCAGCGTTGCCTCCGGCGCCACGCGCGGCAATTCCTCGCCGCGGCGCATGACATCGCCGACATGCAGCAGCAGCTTGCGGCCCAGCGCGCCGCCGGGATGGGCGCGCGCAAAATCCTCGCTGGTGAAGCCGCGTGCTTCCAGCAGTGCGGTGGCCAGCGCATCGCCCATGGCCAGCGTCGCGGTGGTGCTGGCGGTGGGCGCGAGGTTCAGCGGGCAGGCTTCCTCGGTCACCGACACATCGATGTGCACGGTCGCCTCGCGCGCCAGCGTGGACCCGGCGTGGCCGGTCATCGCGATCACGGGCACGGCCAGCCGCCGCAGCGGGGGCAGCAGCGCCAGCAGCTCGGGTGTCTCGCCTGAATTGGAGATGGCCAGCAGCACATCGCCGCGCATCACCATGCCCAGGTCGCCGTGGCTGGCCTCGGCCGCATGCAGGAAGAAAGCCGGCGTGCCGGTGCTGGCAAGCGTGGCCGCGATCTTGTGGCCCACCAGGCCCGACTTGCCCAGGCCGCTGACCACCACGCGGCCGCGCGCGGCGAGGATGAGCTCGCAGGTCCGCGCGAATGACGCGTCAACGCGCGGCAGCAGTTCGGCCACGGCCCGGGATTCGATTTCCAGGGCGCGCCGGCCGGCGGCAATCAGGGTCGGGTTGGGCATCTGTTGCGGCCGATCATAGCTTAAACTGCGCGTCCTTCCGTCGCGCCACAACTCGAAGGCATCGATGAATCCGAACCAGATCGAAGAGCTGATCAGCAAGGCGTTCCCCGGCGCGCAGGTGCGCGTGCGCTCCGAAGACAACGTGCATTACGAGGCCATCGTGGTGGCAGCCGAGTTCAAAGGCCTGCGGCCGCTGCAGCGCCACCAGCTCGTGTACAAGTCGCTGGGCGATCGCATGGGCGGCGAGATCCACGCGCTGCAGCTGCAGACGCTGACCCCCGACGAACTCGCGCAGTCGCGGTAACGCAAGGCCACCATGGACAAGCTGCAGATCACGGGCGGCAAGCCCCTCAACGGCGACGTGCGCATCTCGGGCGCCAAGAACGCGGCGCTGCCCATCCTGGCCGCATCGCTGCTGGCATCCGAGCCGGTGTCGATCGGCAATGTGCCGCACCTGCGCGACGTCACCACGATGATCGAGCTCCTGGGCCGCATGGGCGTGGCGGTCACCGTGGGCGAGCGCATGCATGTCGAGGTGGACACCCGCGGCATCCGCGAGTTCGTCGCCCCGTACGAGCTGGTGAAGACCATGCGCGCGGCCATCCTGGTGCTGGGGCCGCTGCTGGCGCGCTTCGGCAAGGCCGATGTGTCGCTGCCCGGCGGCTGCGCCATCGGTGCGCGGCCGGTGAACATCCACGTGGCCGGCTTGCAGGCCATGGGCGCGGAAATCCACATCGAGAACGGCTACATCCGCGCACGCGCCGGCCGGCTGAAGGGCGCGCGACTGGTGCTCGATACCGTCACCGTCACCGGCACCGAAAATCTGATGACCGCCGCGGTGCTGGCCGATGGCGAGACAGTGCTGGAAAATGCGGCGCGCGAGCCCGAGGTGGTCGACCTCGCCAATTTCCTCGTCGCCATGGGGGCGAAGATCCAGGGCGCCGGCACCGACCGCATCGTCATCCAGGGCGTGGAGCGCCTGCACGGCACGCGCCACGAAGTGCAGCCCGACCGCATCGAGACCGGCACCTTCCTGGTGGCCGGCGCCATCACCGGTGGCCGCGTGCGCGCGCACCACACCACGCCCGGCCACCTTGATGCCGTGTTGCTGAAGCTGCAGGAGGCCGGCGCCGTCATCGAGACCGGCAACGACTGGATCGACCTCGACATGCGCGGCCGCCGCCCGAAATCGGTGGATGTGCGCACTGCACCGTATCCGGCATTCCCCACCGACATGCAGGCGCAGTTCGCTGCGCTGGACTGCGTGGCCGATGGTGTGGGCACCATCATTGAAACCATCTTCGAGAACCGCTTCATGCACATGCTCGAGATGCGGCGCATGGGTGCGGAGATCCGCCTCGAGGGCAACACCGCCATCATCAAGGGCGTGCCGCGGCTCACCGCCGCGCCGGTGATGGCCACCGACCTGCGTGCGTCGGCGAGCCTCGTGCTCGCGGGGCTGGTTGCCGAGGGCCGCACCGAGATCGACCGCATCTACCACATCGACCGCGGCTACGAATCCATCGAAGAGAAGCTGTCGCAGCTCGGCGCCGAGATCCGCCGCGTGCCGAACTGACCGGGTCGCCCGCGCCGCGCACTCGCCGCGGTGCCGGCGTGGCTACTCCGCGGTCTGCGCCGGCGCCTCGATCACCTTCACGTCCACGCTGAAGCGCTGCGTGCCGCGGATGCCGGCGATCTTCACCGTGCTGCCGGGCTTGCGGCTGGCGATGCGCGCGAGCGCATCCTGCGCGTTGCGCACCGGCGCGCCGTTCACGGTCAGCAGCAGGTCGCGTCGCGCCAGGCCGACTTGCATGGCGGGGGAGTCGCGGTACAGGTTGGCGATGGCCACGCCCGGCTGTGCAAGGCCGGCGCGCGCCGCATCCTCCGCGCCCACGTCCACCGTGACGATGCCGATCCAGCCGCGGATCACCCTGCCATGCTGGACGATCTCGTTCATCACGCCGCGCACCAGGTCCACCGGGATGGACACGCTGATGCCCTCGGCGCCCAGATTCTTGCCCAGCACCGCGGTGTTGATGCCGATCAGCTCGCCGCGGAAATCCACCAGCGCACCGCCGGAATTGCCGAAGTTGATGGCCGCGTCGGTCTGGATGAAGTTCTCGTAGTCGGCGACGCCGAGCTGCGCGCGTCCGACGGCGCTGACGATGCCGTGGGTCACCGTCTGCGACAGCCCCAGCGGCGTGCCTATGGCCAGCACCACATCGCCCACCTGCACCCGGTCGGACCTGCCCAGCATCATCACCGGCAGCCTGGGCAGATGGATCTGCAGCACGGCAAGATCGGTGCCCGGGTCGCTGCCCACCACGGTGGCGTCGGCCTCGCGGCCGTCGGCAAGCTGCACGCGGATGCGGTCGGAGCCTTCGATCACATGGTGGTTGGTGACGATGTGGCCCTGCGTGTCCACGATGACTCCCGAGCCCAGCGCCTGTTGCGCCCGCGGGCGTTGCGGGCCGAATACCTGGTCGAACACCGATGCCGGCGTGCGCTCGGTGCGCTGGGCATAGACGCTGACCACCGCCGGCGCGGCGGCGCGTACGGCGGCACTGAAACTGCCCTGGGGGCCGGACTCCCGCAGCAGCGGGGAGTGGGACAGCGCCGTCTCGGTGGCGGCGGGTTTGTCCGGTTCGCGCACCGGCGCAGGACTCCGAGGCGCGGCGGCCGGTACGGCTGTGGTCAAGGGGGCGGAATGGATGAACCCCGGATACAGCCGCGCCACCAGCCAGGCGACGGCCAGGCCTGCCACCACCGAGGAGAGGATGAACAGGGCATTGCGCTTCGGCGTGCTCAAGGATGGGACCCAAGGGCCTCAAGGGTGGGCCCGCGTTTCGATAGTGTATAATGCCGGGCTGTCCGAACCGCCGAGGTTGAAAGGCAGCCAGGCGCGGCGGGCACCCTTAAGAAGAGCCTCAAGAACCATAATGAGCGATCATTCTTCCGCTCCCGCCGCGGGCGACGTCGACCAGGAACGACGCGGATTCCTCACCATCGCGACTGCGGCCACCGGTGCGGTGGGCGTGGTATTCGCAGCGGTGCCCTTCATTGCCTCCTGGAGTCCCTCCGAACGAGCCCGCGCCGCCGGCGCCCCGGTCGAGGTGGATCTGTCCAAGCTCGAACCCGGGCAGATGGTGGTGTACGTCTACCGCAGGAAGCCCATGTACATCGTGCGCCGCACGCCGGAGATGCTGCAGCATCTGGCGGGCCACGACGACAAGCTCAAGGATCCTGATTCGAAGGAATCCGAGCAGCCCGCATACACGCGCAATGCTGCGCGTGCCGTCAAGCCGGAGTTTCTCGTGCTCGACGGTACCTGCACCCACCTGGGTTGCCTGCCGAAGGCGCGTTTCGAGCCGGCGATTCCGGAACTGGGCGCGGACTGGCCGGGCGGCTTCTTCTGCCCCTGCCACGGTTCGCGCTTCGACCTGTCGGGTCGGGTGTTCCAGGGTTCGCCGGCCTCGGTGAATCTGCGCATACCCGATTACTCGTTCCGCGACGACAAGACGCTGGTCATCGGTGTCGCCCCGTCCGAAAAGGGAGTGGCATAAATGGCCGGCAGCAACGACGCACTGCCCGTGCGCAAGGGTTTTCTCCTGTGGCTGAACAACCGGCTGCCGGTCGACGCCTTCGTGCGCGACCAGCTCACCGGCTACTACGCCCCGAAGAATTTCAACTTCTGGTACTTCTTCGGTGTGCTGTCGCTGGTGGCGCTGGTCATGCAGCTGGTCACCGGCATCTTCCTCACCATGCACTACAAGGTGGGCGAAGCCACGGCCTTCGATTCCGTCGAATACATCATGCGCGAGGTGCCCTACGGGTGGCTCCTGCGCTACATGCATTCCACGGGCGCATCGGCGTTCTTCATCGTGGTGTACCTGCACATGTTCCGCGCCTTCCTGTACGGCTCGTACAAGGCGCCGCGCGAACTGCTGTGGCTGTTCGGCATGGCCGTGTACATGGCGCTGATGGCCGAGGCCTTCATGGGCTACGTGCTGCCCTGGGGCAACATGTCCTACTGGGGCGCGCAGGTGATCGTGAACCTGTTCGGTACCATCCCGGTCATCGGGCCGGGGCTGGTCGAGTGGATCCGCGGTGACTACGGCATCGCCGACGCCACGCTGAACCGCTTCTTCGCGCTGCACGTGGTGGCGGTGCCGCTGGTGCTGCTGCTCCTGGTGGCCCTGCACCTGGTGGCGCTGCGCCAAAACGGCTCGAACAACCCGGACGGCATCGAGATCAAGGCCAACAAGGGCCCGGATGGCAAGCCGGTCGACGGCATTCCCTTCCATCCGTACTACACGGTGAAGGACCTGGTCGGCGTGGGCGTGTTCCTGATCCTGTTCGCCATCGTGCTGTTCTTCGTGCCCACCTTCGGGGGGCTGTTCCTCGAGGCGCCGAACTTCGAGCCGGCGCAGCCGTTGAACACGCCGCTGCACATCGCGCCGGTGTGGTACTTCACGCCCTTCTACGCCATCCTGCGCGCGGTGCCGGACCAGCAGATGGGTGCCTTGCTCATGGCCCTGTCGCTGATCGGCTTCTTCCTGCTGCCCTGGCTCGACCGCTCGCCGGTCAAGTCGACGCGCTACCGGCCGCTGACGTGGAAGATCGCGCTGACGGTGTTCGTGGTCTCGTTCATCGCGCTGGGATACCTGGGCCTCAAGCCCGCCGAAGGCTCGTATGTGCTGGCCGCACGCATCTTCGCCGGCCTGTACTTCGCCTTCTTCGTGCTGATGCCCTTCTACACGCGCGGCGAATCCACCAGCCGCGTGCCCGCAAGAGTGACTTTCCATCATGACTGAGCGCGCCATGCAGATTCGTTGGGTGCCCAAATCGATTGTCTCGCTGCTGCTGGCGGCGGGGCTCGTGCTGGGTAATGGCGCCGCCACGGCGGCGGAAGAGGGCGGCCACGAGGGTGCGCAGCAGGTGCACTGGGACGCCTGGAAGGCAGACAACGAGGTGACCAACACCGCGTCGCTGCAGCGCGGCGCCGCGAACTTCGTGAACTACTGCATGGGTTGTCACTCGCTGAAGTACATGCGCTATTCGCGCATGGCCAACGACCTTGGCATCTCCGACGAGCAGCTTCGCGCGACGCTGATCCCCACCGATGCCAAGCCCACCGACTACATGGTGTCGAGCTTCCCGCATGCCGAGGCCGAGGCCTGGTTCGGTCGCGTGCCGCCGGACCTGTCGCTGGTGGCGCGTTACCGGGGCACCGACTGGGTGTACCAGTTCCTGAAGGGCTTCTACGTCGACACGACGCGGCCCACGGGCACCAACAACCTGGTGCTGGAGGGCGCGGCCATGCCGGCCGTGCTGTCGGATCTCGAGGGCGTGAAGGCGGCGGTGATCGGCACCGGCCTGACTTCTCACGGCGGCAAGGTGGTCGAACGCTTCGAGACCGTGGCTGCTGGCCGCATGAAGCCCGAGGAGTTCGACGGCTTCGTGCGCGACACGGTCAACTTCCTCGACTATGCCAGCGATCCCTCGCAGACCCAGCGCCGCAGCATCGGCATCTGGGTGGTGCTGTTCCTGATGGTGTTCACCGTGTTTGCCTGGATGCTCAAGAAGGAATACTGGAAGGACGTACATTGAGCACGCGCGGCGTGGATCATTGGTTCCGCGCCGCAGCCAGTGAAGTCCTGCATTGACGAGTCGCCACGCCGTGATGACATTGTTCTCGGCTCCGGATGAGGCCGCCAGCCACCGGACCCGTATCGTACTGGCGGAAAAGGACGTCGAGATCGAGATCGTCAGCGTCACGCCGGGTCGTTTCCCGGAAGACCTGCTCGACCTGAATCCCGATCATTCGTTGCCGACGCTGGTCGATCGCGACCTGGTTTTGTACGACTCGCGCATCATCATCGAGTACCTCGATGAGCGCTTTCCGCATCCGCCGCTGATGCCGGTGGACCCGGTGTCGCGCGCGCAGTTCCGCCTGGCGCTGCATCGCATCGAGCGCGACTGGTACGGCATCGCGACGCAGCTCGACAAGCTGCCGCCCGAGCATGCCGATGCGCCACGGCTGCGCGGCGAATTGCGCGATCTCATCGTGCAGACGGTGGACTTCGTGCGCAACAAGCCCTATTTCGTCAGCGACGAATTGTCCCTGGTCGATGTCACCATCGCACCGATACTGTGGCGCCTGCCGCGCTACCGCATCGACCTGCCGAAGGAGGCCGCGCCCTTGATGAAGTACGCCAACCTGCTGTTCTCGCGCCCTGCGTTCCGGATGAGCCTGTCGCCGCAGGAGCGGGAGATGCGCATTGCCTGAGCTGTCGCGGCGGCCTTACCTGCTGCGCGCGATGCTGGACTGGATGGTCGACTGCGGCTACACGCCGCATCTGATCGTCGACGCCGGCTCGGACGCGGTGCAGGTGCCGCGCCAGTTCGTGAAGGAGGGCAAGATCGTGCTGAACATCTCGGCCTCCGCCACGCAGAATTTCCAGATCGGCGCCCAGGCGGTGGAATTCAACGCGCGCTTCGGCGGCGTGGGGCATCGCATCCACGTGCCGGTGGACCATGTGCTCGGCATCTATGCGCGCGAAACGGGCCAGGGCATGGTGTTCACCGATGAGGCGGCCGTTCCGGGCGCGCCAGGCACCACCGGCGACAGCGAGGAGCCGGAACCCACGCCACCGCCGCCGGAGAAGCCGCGCCGGCCCAGTCTGAAAGTGGTGAAATAGCCTTACAACGTTCGCGGTGAATACCGGGGGGAAGTGATGAAAGCCATCGTTTCGACCGTGCTGATCGGCATCCTGCCTGTGGCCGCGCAGGCTGCGGCGCCTGCCACTGCTGCGCCTGCCAGCGCAGCACCGGCTGCCGCCGCGCAGGATTTTTCCCAGGTGCAGATTCGCGTCACGCGTGTGGCAGGCGACCTGTATGCACTGGAAGGACAGGGTGGCACCGTGTCGGTCCTGGCCGGGCCCGATGGCGCGCTGATCATCGACTCGCAGTACGCGCCGCTGTCCGACAAGCTCATCGCGGCCATCCGCACCTTCTCGCAGGCGCGGCTGCGCTTCCTGCTGAACACGCATGTGCACGGCGACCACACCGGCGGCAATGCCAATTTCACCAGGGCCGGGGCCACCGTCATCGCGCGCGATTCGGTGCGGCAGCGGCTGCGCTATCCCGCGCCCAATGCCAACGGCACGCCGGGCACGCCCGCAGTGGCCGAGGCGCTGCCGGTGCTCACCTTCGAGGGGCCCACCTCGCTGTACCTGAATGGCCAGTCCGTGCACCTGACGCCGGTGCCGGCTGCGCATACCGATGGCGACGTGATGATCGAATTCCCCGGGCTGGATGTGCTGGTGGTGGGGGATTTCTACCGCAGCGTCGGCTACCCGGTGGCCGACCGCAACAATGGCGGCAGCTTTCGCGGCATCGTCGAGGCGCTGGGCGTTGCCATCGGCAAGGCCGGCGCGGCCACGCGCGTGGTCCCCGGCCATGGGCCGATCTCGAATCGCGCCGGGCTCATCGAGCAGCGCGACACGCTGGTGACGCTGATCGATGCCACCGAGAAGCTGGTGCGCCAGGGCATGACGGTGGAGCAGGTGCTGGCCGCGAAACCCACCGCTGCCTTCGATGAGCGCGTGCCGCAGGGCGCGCAGAATGCCGAGCGCTTCGTGCGCGGGTTGTACGCGGAGCTCGCCGCGGAGAAGCGCTGAGGGTTCACGCCGCTGGAGTCCGCACTGCACTGCGCGGCGTCGGCATCACGCAGTGAAGGCGTGTTGTATCCAGGTGATTTCGAAGCCTGTGCCCGCAGGCCTTGCATCCATCACATCGAAGCGCATGGCATGCCGCGACCACCGTGGGTGAGTTGCCAGCATATGCAGGCTGGCGCGCAGCAGACGCTGCTGCTTGCGATGGTCGACGCTGGCGGCGCCGCCGCCGAAATCCTGGCGGCTGCGCATCCGCACCTCGATCACCAGCAGCGTGCCCTGTGGCGACAGCGCCACCAGGTCGAGCTCACCCATGCGACAGCGGTAGTTGCGCAGCAGCAGCTGGTGGTGGCGCGCGACGAGGAAATCCGCCGCGGCCTGCTCTGCCGCGGCGCCAAGACGCGCGCGATCAGCGCAGCGGATCGTAGAGTTCGGGCGCGCCATCCCGGATGCGGGCCCAGTCGAGGCTGCGCTCGATGCGGCCTTCGGGCGTCAGCGCCAGTCGGCCGGTGAGGCCGGGCAGGGGCCAGTTCGCCTGGCCCGAGCGCAGCGCCAGCGCCAGCGTGGCGGCGTCGTAGCCGAAGGCGAAGTAGCGCGACTGGCGCCGGCCGCGCGCGCTCCAGGAAGACTCGGTGGCTGCGCGTGTGTCGGCGACGGGGCCGGTGGTTTCGAGCATCCAGGGCAGATCGACGAAGCGCATGCCTTCCAGGTCGCGGTTGCCGCGTTCGCCGGGATCGAGGCCGTCCTGCGTGATGTAAATGGGCAGGCTGCCGGCGTTGAAGAACCGCAGCTGCGGATTGATCTGACGCAGCGCCAGCGACTGGTAGCCGGCGACGAAGACGGCATCCACGTCGGCGCGCGGTCGCGGCTCGTACACCAGCGACAGGCCGGTGATCTGCTGCACGCGCTTCTGCCGGGCGCGCGCGGCATCCACGCCCAGCGCTGCCGTGATGACGGTGGTGATGTCGTTGCGGTTCAGGTCGTAGTTGCCCTGCGCCACCACTCTGCCGCCGCCGCGAGTCAATTCATCGGAAAATGCCGCGGCCACCCGCGCGCCCCATTCGCCGGTGGGCGCGAACAGCAGCGCGCGATGCTGGCCGGCTGCGTTGAGCTGCCGCGCGATCTGCCTTGCTTCGTCTTCCGGAGCGAGCGCGTACTGGTAGAGCTGTGCGCCGGCAAAGCTGTCGGTGGCGAGGTTGTTCAGCAGCAGCATGGGCAGCACGCCGGGGCGCTGTTCGGTGGCCTGCTGCACCTGTTCGCGAGTGAGCGGGCCGACGATGAAGCCCGCGCCGTCGGCCTGTGCCGACTGCAGGGCCGCGGAGATGGACAGCGTGCCGGTATCGTAGACGCGCACCGAGGGGCGGCCGGCTTCGGGTTGGCGTGCGATGGCGGCAAGGAAACCATCGCGCACCAGTTCGGCGGTGCTGGCGAGGCTGCCGGACAGGGGCAGCAGCAGCGCTATGGAGCCCGTGGCCGCGGGTGTTGCACCCGGCGCGGGGCGCGCCGCCGGCGCGATGATTTCGGTGTAGGCGATGGTGGCTGCCGGATGGCCCGGGAAGCGCGCGCGCCAGCGATCGAGCGAGGCCTCGGCGCCCAGCGGGTTCTTGCCCGCCGCCGCGGCGATCTGTCCCACCTCGAGCCAGCCACGTATCAGCGGCTCGCGTGCCGCGGCCGGATCGATGCGCAGCCCGCGGTCGATGGCCCCGCGCAGGTCGGTGAGCAGCTCGCGCCGCGCCGCGGTGCGCGCGGCGTCGGTGGTGGCGATGCGCTCGCGGGCAATGCCGGCGCGCACGGCTTCCTGCGGCTGGCCGGCGCGCAGCGCCACGTCCTGCCGGAGCTGATACAGGCGATTGGCCTCGGCGGGATTCGTGGGCTCGGGGAGTGCGGAGATGTCGCGCCAGGCTGCGGCGTACTGGCCGCGCGCCGTGGCGGTTTCGACGCGCAGCAGGTTGCGCTCGAACTGCTGCGGCGGCGTGCCGCCGGTGTTGAAGGCGTCGAGCGTGCGCTGCGCATCGTCGGGCCGGTTGCTGGCGAGCCAGGCGCGCGCGGCGGCCATGGCGAAGTTGAGGTTGTCGGGCGCGGGATTCTGCGCGGCGAGTCGCTCGTACATCTGCGCGGCCGCGGTGAAGTTGCCCTGTTTTTGCAGTCGTTCGGCGCGGTCCTGCGATGGCGGGCCGGTGACGTCCACGGGACCGCCGGTGGTGCAGGCGCCCAGGAGCAGCATGGCCAGCAGCGGGATGGCCAGCAGCGAAGTGGCAACCGCTTCGCGATGCCGGAAAGTGCGCTGGCGAATGGCGCGAATGGCGTGTTGCACGATCTGGGGCTGGCGGGGCAAGCTTCTGTCTTCCTTGAATCGCGCGGGATATCGCCCGGAGATTATAGTGACGCCTCCGGGCCGAATCGATGTCGTGGCCACGCCGATCGGCAACCTGGCCGACCTGTCACCACGCGCCCGTGAGGCGCTGGCCGCCGCCGATGTGATTGCCGCCGAGGACACCCGGCATACCGCGGGCCTGTTGAAGCTGCTGGGCCTGCAGCGCCCGCTGGTTTCGCTGCACGAGCACAACGAAGCGGCGCGTCGCGAGGACCTGGTCGCAAGACTGCGACAGGGCGCGCGCGTGGTGCTGGTGAGCGATGCCGGCACGCCGCTGGTGTCGGATCCCGGGTACCTGCTCGTGCGGGCCGCCATCGAGGCGGGCATCGTGGTGCAGGCCGTGCCGGGCCCTTCGGCAGTGCTGGTGGCGCTGGCGGTGAGCGGCTTGCCGGTGGAGCGGTTCTGCTTCGAGGGATTTCTGCCGTCGCGCGCGGCCGCGCGCCGCGAGCGATTGCGCTCGCTGGCGATGGAAAGCCGCACGCTGGTTTTTTTCGAAGCCCCGCACCGCATCGTTGAAACACTCGAGGACCTGGCAGCGGCCTTTGGCGCAACGCGCGCGGCCTGCGTGGCGCGCGAACTGACCAAGGTGCACGAGAGCGTATATCGCGGCAGCCTGGATCAGCTGCTGCAAATCGCGCGCGAAGACGCCAATTTCGCGCGCGGCGAGATCACGCTCGTGGTCGCGGGGTCCAGCACCGCGGAGGCACTGCCCGATGATGCCTTCGTCACGCGCGCCTTCGATCTGATCAGCGCCGAGCTGCCCCCGTCGCGCGCCGCGGCCGTGGTGGCCGCGCTCACCGGTCGCCGCAAGCAGGATGTCTACAACCGCAACGTGAAGGCGCAGCACGCCGCCCAGCAGGAAGAACCATGAAGAATGAAGCCCTGAAGATGATCTCGTCGATGGCCACGCGCGAGCTGCTGGCGGTGCTGGCCGATCGCTACCAGCAGCAGACCGGCCAGGTGGTGAGCGCCCAGGCAGGTGGCGGCGTGGACGTGGCCCGGCGCATCGAGCAGGGCGAGGCCTTCGACGTGGCGGTGCTGTCCGCCAGCGCCATCGACAAGCTGATCGCCGCCGGCCGCGTGCTGCCGGAGCGCGTCGATGTGGTGGAGTCCGGCGTTGCGATCGCGGTGCGCAAGGGCGCGCATCGGTTGCCGGTGTCCACCGAGGAAGAGGTGCGCCGCGCGGTGCAGTCGGCGGCCTCGCTGAGTTTTTCCACGGGTCCGAGCGGCGTCTATCTGGAGCAGCTCTTCAAACGCTGGGGAATCCTCGAGCAGGTGCGGCCGCGCATCGTGGTGCCGCCGCCGGGAACCCCCGTCGGTTCGCTGGTGGCCGACGGCCGGGCCGAGCTGGGATTCCAGCAGCTTTCGGAGTTGATGAACCTGCCGGGTATCGAGGTGCTGGGGCCGCTGCCCGCGTCCATCCAGTCGCTGACGATCTTCTCGGGCGGCGTGTGCAGCGCGTCGGCGCAGCCTGCCGCGGCGCGCGCGCTGCTGCAATTCCTGGCGTCGCCGGCAACGGCCCAGCTCAAGCAGGCGCACGGCATGGCGCCGCCGGGCTGAACCCCGCCGCGCGGGAACGCGCCCGCGTCAGTCCTTGTCGGCGCCGGCGCAGCTGGCGGACAGCCACACGCCCGTCAGCTTCATGTTAATGGTGGCGCTATCGCTCTTGAAGTCGATGGTGCCCTGCACATGCGTGCTGTCCGGCGCGTCGATCACCATGCGGCCATTGCCCGAGTGGCCGCCGCCACTGCAGGCATAGGTCACCTCCTGGTGGCGCGGCGTGGAGCTTACCTGCGTGTACTTGCAGTGCTCCTTGTCATTGTCGTCGGCGCCGCGGAATGCGCCCTCTTTCAGGTCCTTCTCGGTGATGCAGGATTTTTCCTTGTGCGTGCGCGGGCCGCGCGCCGACATCTGCTTCATCATCTGTTCCATCTGCGCGCGCTGCGCGGGCGGCATCTTCGACAGCTGCTCCGCGGGCATGCTCATGCCGGTGGCGTTGGAGACGATGGTGGTTTCCCAGAGGCCGGTCTTCACCTGCAGCGAATCCGCGGCGAGCAGCGGCAGGGCGATGGCAGCGAAGCTGAGGCCGATCAGGCTATGGCGGAGCATGGCGATCTTCCTTCGGTCTGGATGGGCCACAACGATAGCGTGGTAATGTGCGCGCGGGGGAGCCGGCCAGGCAATCGCTGCGGCGCGTCGCAAGGCGCGCCGGGGAGGAAAGTCCGGGCTCCTGAGGACAAGGTGCCAGGTAACCCCTGGGGGGCGCGAGCCCACGGAAAGTGCAACAGAAAGCAAACCGCCGAAGTGCGCAGCAATGCGTGCTGGCAAGGGTGAAACGGTGCGGTAAGAGCGCACCGCGTCGCTGGCAACAGTCGACGGCACGGCAAACCCCACCTGGAGCAAGGCCAAATAGGGAAGTCGCAGGGGATCGCAAGGTCCTGCTGCAGCGTGGGTCCCGCGTGCTTCCGGGTAGGCTGCTCAAGGGCTGCGGTGACGCAGTCCGTAGAGGAATGATTGCCCACGACAGAACCCGGCTTACCGGCCGGCTCCCCCCCAATCGCGATGTTGCTTGTGAGCAAAATCGTCCAAGTCACGGAATCGAAAGGGAAGTTCGCGTGAGGTTCGTCCCACTTTTGCGAACTCACGTAAGTCGTTGTGGCGTAAACAAAAAAATCGCGAAACAGCGTTGACATAACCACGCACGCGTTTCATAGTGGCGTCTAGTGGGCGAAAGTGGGGAAACGTGGGTAACCCCCGTTTCAGGGCATGTTCCGCGGCGCAACAAAAGTCACTGTCGATGACAAGGGTCGAGTGGTGGTGCCAACCCGGCATCGCACGCTGCTGGCTGCCCGCGGCGAGGGCCGCCTGGTGGTCACGGCCGACCGCGACAAGTGCCTGCTGATCTACCCGACTCCCGACTGGGAGCAGATCGAGCAGCAGGTGATGAGCCTGCCCAGCCTGCATCCGCGCAGCTACGAGCTGCAGCACATGCTGGTCGGTCGCGCCTCCGAGGTGGAGCTGGACGGCCACGGCCGCATCGCGCTGTCGCCGGAACTGCGTGAATTCGTGCAGCTCGATCGCAGCGCCATGCTGATCGGCCAGGGCAAGCGGCTGGAACTGTGGGACGAGGCGCGCTGGAACGAGCACTGCGCCGAGTGGGCGAAGACGCCGCTGTCCGGCACCGATCTGCCCGCGCAGTTCGGCGCCCTGTCGTTGTGATGTCGGGGCGAGGGGAGTCGCGTCATTGCATGAGCACAAGCCGGTGCTTGTCGAGGAAGTTCTCGAAGGACTCGGGCTCGGGCCAGGGCCTGACGCTTCCGCGCCGCGCGCAGGATTGTTCATCGACGCGACCTTCGGCCGCGGCGGGCATGCGGCACGCATACTTTCTGCGCTGGGAGCTGATGGGCGGGTACTCGCCATCGACCGGGATCCGCAGGCCGTCGAGGCCGCTCGCCGGCGCTTCGAATCAGAGCCACGCCTTGTGGTGGTCCGCGCTGCGTTCGGCGCGCTCGCATCACTGGTCGCGGCACATGGCCAAGGACGTCCCGTTCGAGGGGTTCTGTTCGACCTCGGCGTGTCTTCGCCGCAGCTCGACGACGCCGCGCGCGGCTTCAGCTTCCAGGCCGCCGGTCCGCTCGACATGCGCATGGACCCGTCGCATGGCCTCAGCGCCGCGGAGTGGCTCGCCCACGCCGCGGCCGATGAGATCCGCGACGTGATCGGGTCGCTGGGGGAGGAGCGCTTCGCCGGGCGCATCGCGCGGCATATCGTCGAGGCGCGCGCGCTCGAGCCCATCGTCACCACTTCCCGGCTCGCGGACATCGTTGCGCGAGCCGTGCCGACGCGCGAGCGCGGCAAGAATCCCGCCACGCGCACCTTCCAGGCGCTGCGCATGCACGTGAACGACGAACTCGGTGAGTTGTCGCGCGGCCTCGAAGCTTCACTCGACGTGCTTGCGCCCGGCGGCCGCCTGGCCGTGATCAGCTTCCACTCGCTGGAAGACCGCGCGGTGAAGCATTTCATCCGCCGCGAGTCGCAGCCTGATCCGGCCTGGGCGCGGTTGCCGGTGGCGCCGGCGTTCACGCCGCGCCTTGCGCGCGTGGGCAGGAAGGTCAAGGCTTCCGCTGCCGAGGTGGCCGCGAATCCGCGCTCGCGCTCGGCCATCCTGCGCGTGGCCGAGCGGCTGCCGGCGGTGAGCGCATGAGCCGGCTGGCGCGCTATCGCTGGGTCTTCGTCGCGCTGCTGTGGTTCCTGGTGCTGGGCTCGGCCGGCGGCGCGGTGTACACGCGGCATCGCTCGCGCGAGCTGTTCGTGGAGCTGGAGCGCATGCATGCGCAGCGCGACAGGCTCGAAGTGGAGTGGGGTCAACTGCAGCTCGAGCAGAGCGCCTGGTCCACGCATGCCTTTGTCGAGCGCGTGGCCACGTCGCGCCTGAAGATGGTGACTCCCGATCCGGCGCGCATCCGCGTGGTGAAGCCATGATCCGCGGAGTGACGCCATGAGCCGCGCCGCGCGCTCGGACTCCGCCAATTTCCGGCTGCGCGCCTGGTTCGCCTTCGGCGCGCTGTCGCTGGCAGCCGGCGGACTGGTGGCGCGCGCCATCGACCTGCAGCTCGTCGACCGCGAATTCCTGATCAGCCAGGGCGACGCGCGTTTCACTCGCGAGGTCACCACCACGGCCAACCGTGGCAGCATCGTCGACCGCAATGGCGTGACGCTGGCGGTGAGCACGCCGATGGAATCGGCCTGGGCGAATCCTTCCGAGCTGTCGCTGGTGCCGGAGAAGTGGAAGGAACTGTCGCAGGCGCTGCACCGCAATCGCGCCGAGCTCACGCGCCGCATCTCGAGCAACCAGCAGCGCAGCTTCCTGTGGCTGGCGCGGCACCTGCCGCCGAAGGATGCCCAGGCGGTGCGCGCGCTGAACCTGCCGGGCCTGCACCTGACGCGCGAATACCGCCGCTTCTATCCGGCCGGCGAAGTGGTGGGCCATGTGCTGGGCTTCACCAACATCGACGACGAGGGTCAGGAGGGCGCCGAGCTGGCCTTCGACCACTGGCTGGCCGGTGAAGCGGGCCTCAAGCGCGTGATCCAGGACCGCATGGGTCGCAAGGTCGAGGACATCGAGAACATCCGCACCGCGCGCGAGGGGCGGGACCTGAAGCTCAGCATCGACATGCGGATCCAGTACATCGCCTACCGCGAGCTGATGGCGGCGATGGCGGCGAACCATGCGCAGTCCGGTTCGGTGGTGGTGATCGACGTGACCACGGGCGAGGTCCTCGCGATGGCGAACCGGCCCACTTTCAACCCGAACGACCGCTCCCAGGTCACGGCGGCGATGTACCGCAACCGCGCCGCCACCGACATCCTCGAGCCGGGCTCGAGCATCAAGCCCTTCGTGATGGCTGCGGCGCTGGAGTCCGGCCGCTTCGACGCCAGCAGCGTGGTGGATACGAGCCTGGTGAAGGTGGGTTCGAAGATCATCATGGACGAGCATCCGCACGGCACCATCGGCCTGGCGCAGATCCTCGCGTACTCCTCGAACGTGGGCATGAGCAAGATCGCGCTGGCGCTGGAGCCGCAGCAGCTCTGGGGCACGCTGACGCAGCTCGGGTTCGGCCACGTGACCGCCAGCGGTTTTCCGGGCGAGTCGGCCGGCGTGCTGTCCAACTACGGTAGCTGGCGGCCCACGGGCATCGCGTCGCTGTCGTATGGCTACGGGTTGTCGGTGACGCCGCTGCAGCTTGCGCATGCCTACGCCACCATCGGCGCGCTGGGTGTTTCGCGGCCGGTATCGATGCTGAAGGTGGACGGCGAAGTCGCCGGCGAGCGCGTGATCAGCGAACGCACGGCGCGCACGCTGATCGGCCTGCTCGAAGGCGTGGTGTCGGAAGGCACCGGCACCAAGGCGGCGATCGCCGGCTACCGCGTGGCGGGCAAGACCGGCACCGCGCAGAAGAATTCAGGTGGCAGCTACTTCGACGACCGCCACACGGCGGTATTCGGCGGCGTTGCTCCCGCCACGCAGCCGCGCCTCGCCGCAGTGGTAGTGATCGACGATCCAGCCGGCAATCTCTACTACGGTGGCGACGTGGCCGCGCCGGTGTTCTCCGCAGTGGTCGGTGGTGCGCTGAGGCTGATGGGCGTGGCGCCGGATGGCGCCGCGGGGCAGGCATCCGATCCGCTCACCGGCGTCACCACGGTGGTGCGGCGTTGAGCGCGGCTGGCGTGTCGCTGGGTTCGCTGCTCGCGGGCATCGCGAGTGTGCCGCGGGATGTATCGCTGACAGACGTGACGTTGGACAGCCGCCAGGTTCGGCCTGGCGGCGCTTTTCTCGCCCTCCGCGGCGAACGCCGTCACGGACTGGACTTCGCGGCCGACGTGGCGCGCCGCGGCGCCGCCGCGATCGTCTGGGAGACGGATGGCGCGCGGCAGCCGCCGCGCTTCGAGTCCGACATCGTGCTGGCCGAAGTGCCACGCCTCACCGAACGCGCCAGCCTCATCGCCGATCGCTTCTTCGCCTCGCCCTCGCGACGGCTCGATGTGGTGGGCGTCACCGGCACCAATGGCAAGACGACCTGCGCCTGGCTGCTGGCGCAGGCGCTGTCGGCCTGCGACCTGCCGGCGGCATACCTGGGCACGCTGGGTGCGGCCTTCGGCGGCGAGCTCGCCGCCGGCGAGATGACGACGCCCGACGCGGTGACCGTGCAGCGGCAGCTCGCGGACTTCGCCACGCGCGGGGCGCGCAAGACGGCGATGGAGGTTTCCTCGCATGGTCTTGCGCAGGGTCGCGTGAATCATGTGCATTTCGACGCGGCGGTGTTCACCAACCTCACCCGCGATCACCTGGATTTCCACGGCGACATGCAGCGTTATGGCGCGGCCAAGGCCAGCCTGTTCGAACGTGATGACGTGCGGCTGCGCGTGTTCAATGTGGATGACGCCTTCGGCGCGGAGCTTGCTGCGCGGCCGGCTTTCGCCGACCGCATCGCCTGCACGCGGCAGACGGGCGGTGTGCCGCGGGGTCGCTTCGTCCAGGCCCATGCCGTGCACTTCGATGCCGCGGGCACGCGCTTCGCGCTGACCTCGAGCTTCGGCGACGCCGAGGTGGCGACGCGCCTGCTGGGCGAATTCAACGTGGACAATGTGCTGGCGGTGCTGGCCGTGCTGCTTGGCAGCGGCATCGCGCTGTCGCGCGCGGTTGCCGCGCTGGGCGCATTGACGCCGCCTTCCGGCAGGCTCGAGGTGCTGACGCGCGCCGGCGGACCGCTGGTGGTGGTGGACTACGCGCACACGCCCGATGCGCTGGGCAAGGCGCTGCAGGTGCTGCGCCGCCACTGCAGCGGCAGGCTGGTGGTGGTGTTCGGCTGCGGCGGTGATCGCGATCGCGGCAAGCGGCCGCAGATGGGCGCCATTGCCGCGCGCGGCGCCGATGGGGTGGTGCTCACCGACGACAACCCGCGCACCGAAGCCGGCGATGCCATCGTGGCTGACATCCTCGCCGGTTGCGCCGGCAGCGCCACGCCGGTGTCGGTGCAGCGGGATCGCCGTGCGGCCATCGCTGCCGCCGTGCGCGACGCACGCGCCGGCGATGTGGTGCTGGTCGCCGGCAAGGGCCACGAGTCGGTGCAGATCGTCGGCAGCGAGCAGCGGCCGTTCAGCGACCAGGCCGAGGTGCGCGCGGCGCTGGCCGCCGCGGCGCGCGACGGTGTCGCCCGGGGCGGTGCGGCATGATTCGCACGCTGCGCGATTTCGCCGCTCTGTGCGGTGGCTCGTTCAAGGGCGAGGACCATGCCTACACGGGCGTCGGTACCGACACCCGTGCACTGCGCGATGGCGAGATCTACCTGGCGCTGCGCGGACCGCGCTTCGACGGCAATGATTTCGTCGACGCTGCCGCCGCCGCCGGCGCCATCGCCGCAGTCGTCGATCGCCCCATGCCAGGCAGCAGCCTGCCGCTGATCGAAGTTGCCGATGGACAGGCTGCGCTCACGGCTGCCGCAAGTGGTTGGCGCGAACGCTTCGACGGCGTGGTGGTGGGCGTGGCCGGCAGCAATGGCAAGACCACGGTCAAGGAGATGACGGCTGCCATCCTCGCCCGGCGCGGGCCCTGTCTCGCCACGCGCGGCAACCTGAACAATCACATCGGCGTGCCGCTGACGCTGCTGCGGCTGTCGGCCGAGCATCGCAGCGCCGTGATCGAGATCGGTGCCAACCGCGCCGGCGAGGTGGCCGAACTGGTGCGCATCGCGCGCCCGGACGTGGGATTGATCACCAATGCCGGCGCCGAGCACCTGGAGGGTTTCGGCGACCTCGATGGCGTGGCGCGCGCCGAGGGCGAGATGGTGGCGGGGCTCGATGCCGATGACGTGGCCATCATCAACGCCGACGATGTCTACGCCGGGCTGTGGCGCGGCATGACGCGCGCGCGCGTGGTCACCTTCGGCGTGGACGCCGGCGCGGATTTCAGCGCCACCGACGTGTCGAGCGAACTCACCGACGCCGGTTTTCGCACCACCTACACGCTGCATGCGCCGCAGGGCACGCGCGCGGTGCGCCTGAACGTGGGCGGCCAGCACAATCTGCGCAATTCGCTGGCCGCCGCGGCGGCCGCGGTGTCGGCAGGCGCCACGCTCGACGATGTGGTTGCGGGCCTGGCCGCGATGCAGCCGGTGGCCGGAAGGTTGCAGCCCGGACGCACCGCACAGGGTGCGCGCCTCATCGACGATTCCTACAACGCCAATCCCAGCTCCATGCGCGCCGGCATCGATGTGCTCGTGGCCATGCCGGGCCGGCCGTGGCTGGTGATGGGTGACATGGGCGAACTTGGCGATCATGCCCGCGCCAGCCACATCGAGATCGGCCAGTACGCGCGTGCGCGCGGCGTGCAGCGCCTGTTCGCCACGGGCCCGCTGTCGACACTGGCCGTGGAGGCCTTCGGCGCCGGTGCCGAATGGTTTGCCGAAGCCGAGGCGCTGTCGCGCGCGGTGAATGCGGCGCTCACCCCGGAGGTGACGCTGCTGGTGAAGGGTTCGCGTTCCAACCGGCTCGAGCGCGTGGTCACTGCGCTGGGCGCCGGCGCCGGGGATCTGCACTGATGCTGTACTGGCTGGCCGAAAAACTCGCGGTTCACTACTCGGGATTCAACGTCTTCTCGTACCTGACGCTGCGCGCCATCCTGGCGGTGGCCTCGTCGCTGCTGATCTCGCTGCTGATCGGGCCCGGCATGATCCGCTGGCTGTCGCGCTATCAGGTGGGGCAGCAGGTGCGTGACGACGGCCCGCAGACGCACCTGAAGAAGGCGGGCACCCCGACCATGGGCGGCACGCTGATCATCGTCTCGATAGTGATCGCGACGCTGCTGTGGGCGGACCTGCGCAACCGCTACGTGTGGATCGTCACCGGCGTGCTGCTGTTGTGCGGCCTGGTGGGCTTCTACGACGACTACCTGAAGCTGGTGGTGAAGAACAGCAAGGGGCTGGCGGCGCGCTGGAAGTACCTGTGGCTGTCCGTGGCGGGACTCGGTGCCGCCATTGCGTTGTGGTACACGGCCGCAACGCCCGCCGAAACAACCTTCATCGTGCCCTTCTTCAAGAGTGTGGCGCTGCCGCTGAACATGGCGAGCTACATCGCGCTCACCTACCTGATGATCGTGGGCATGAGCAACGCGGTGAACCTCACCGACGGGCTCGACGGCCTCGCCATCATGCCGGCGGTGATGGTCGCGGTGGGTCTGGGCATCTTCGCCTGGGCCAGCGGCAATGCGATCTACGCGCCGTACCTGGGCATTCCCGCCGTGCCGGGGGCGGGCGAGGTGGCCATCTTCTGCGGCGCGATGTCGGGCGCGGGACTCGGGTTCCTGTGGTTCAACACCTATCCGGCGCAGGTGTTCATGGGCGACGTGGGCGCGCTGGCGCTGGGCGGCGCACTGGGCGCCGTGTCGGTGATCGTGCGGCAGGAAGTGGTGGTGCTGCTGATGGGCGGCATCTTCGTGCTCGAGACCGCCTCGGTGATCCTGCAGGTGGCCTCGTTCAAGCTGCGCGGCAAGCGCATCTTCCGCATGGCGCCCATCCACCATCACTTCGAGCTCAAGGGCTGGGCCGAACCGAAGGTGATCGTGCGCTTCTGGATCATCAGCCTGCTGCTGGTGCTGGCGGGTCTCGCCACGTTGAAGGTGCGCTGATGAACACACCGCGCGCCGTGGTTGCCGGGCTGGGAAAGACGGGTCACTCGGTGATCCGCCACCTGCTCGCGCGCGGCTGGAAGGTGACGGCCACGGATACGCGCGCCGCGCCGCCGGGCATCGCCGAACTGCGGGCGTTGGCGCCCGGACTGCGCATCGCGCTGGGTGGTCTGGATGTGGGGCTGCTCGCCGATGTGGACTATGTGGTGGCGTCGCCCGGCCTGTCGCAGGCTGATCCCTTCTTCATCGCCGCGCGCAGCCTCGGGCTGCCGGTCATCGGCGACATCGAACTGTTCGCCCGCGCAAGGCCAGGCCGCGTCGTGGGCATCACCGGCACCAATGGCAAGAGCACGGTGACCTCGCTGCTGGCGCTGATGGGCCAGCGTGCGGGGCTGACCACGCGCGCCGGTGGCAATCTCGCGCCGCCGGCGCTGGACCTGCTCGAGGGCGCGCCCGCCGACCTGTACGTGCTCGAGCTGTCGAGCTACCAGCTCGAAACCACCTACTCGCTGCAGCTCGCCGCGGCCTCGGTGCTGAACGTCACGCCGGATCATCTGGACCGCTACGCCGATGTCGACAGCTACGCGGCAGCGAAGGCGCGCATCTTCGAGCGCTGCGACACGGCAGTGGTGAATGCCGACGATGCCTGTGTCGTGGCCATGGCCCGCCCGGGCCAGCGCACCGCCAGCTTCTCGCTGCACGCGGAATCGGGCGCCGACTATGTGCTGCGCGCCGAGGGCGGGCGCGAATGGCTGTGCGCGCGCGGCGAGAAGCTCGTGGCGATGGACGAGCTGCGCATCGTGGGCCACCACAACGCCGCCAATGCGCTGGCCGCGCTGGCGCTGGGCGATGCGCTGGGACTGGCGCGCGCGGGCATGCTGCAGGCGCTGCGCGAGTTCCCGGGCCTCGCGCACCGCACCGCGTGGGTGGCCGATGTGCGCGGCGTGCGCTACGTCAACGATTCCAAGGGCACCAATGTCGGCGCCACGCTGGCCGCCGTGGCCGGCTTTGCCGGCCCGCTGCTGCTGATCGTCGGCGGCGACGGCAAGAACCAGGATTTCAGGCCGCTGGCCGCGGCCTTTGCCGGCAAGGTGCGGCGCGCGCTGTTGATCGGGCGCGATGCGCCGGCGATCGCCGCGGCGCTCGCGGGCGCGTGCGAGCTGGAGCACTGCGACTCGCTCGAGGCTGCCGTGGTGGCTGCGGCCCGCACCGCGCAGCCGGGCGACACGGTGCTGCTGTCGCCGGCCTGTGCCAGCCTCGACATGTTCCGCGACTACGGTCATCGCGGCGAAGTGTTCGCCGAGGCCGTGAGGAAGCTCGCCGCATGAACAGCACTGCGCTCAATCTGCCGCGCACCGGCCGCGATGGCGGTCTGAAGCTCGATCCGCTCCTGATCGGCATCGTGCTGTCGATACTGCTGTTTGGCCTCGTGATGGTGACCTCGGCATCGATCTCCATCGCCGCGCATGGCGGTGGCGATCCGTTCAGCTACCTGCGCAGCCAGCTCATCCTGGCGCTGGCGGGTGCGGTGCTGGCCGCCGTGCTGTGCGCGGTGCCCACCAGCCTGCTGCAGCAGTTCGCGACACCGCTGCTGCTCGCCGCCGCACTGCTGCTGCTGGCCGTGCTGATTCCCGGCATCGGCCACGAAGTCAACGGCAGTCGTCGCTGGGTGCGTCTGGCGGGTTTCAACCTGCAGGCTTCCGAGGTGGCGCGCATCTTCGTGCTGACCTGGATCGCTTCGTACGCGGTGCGCCGCGAGAAGGAACTGCGCGAGACGTTTGGCGGACTGCTGCGGCCGCTGGGCCTGACGGCTGGGTTCTGCTGCGCGCTGCTGCTGGAGCCGGACTTCGGCGCGGCCACGGTGCTGTTCGTCACGGCCTTCGGCCTGCTGTTCCTCGCCGGCGCGCGACTGAAGTGGGTGCTGGTGTGCGTGATCGGCGCTGGCGCGGGCTTTGGCCTCTTGATGGTGTCGGCGGCCTATCGCATGCGTCGGCTCACCTCGTTCCTGGATCCCTGGTCGCATGCCTTCGACAGCGGCTTCCAGCTCACGCAGTCGCTGATCGCCATCGGCCGCGGCCAGTGGTTCGGCGTGGGCCTGGGCGAGAGCGTGCAGAAGCTGTCGTATCTGCCGGAGGCGCACACCGACTTCCTGTTTGCGGTGCTGGCGGAGGAGCTGGGTCTGGCCGGCGTGCTGCTGACGCTGCTGCTGTTCCTGGCGCTGGTCTGGCGCGTGCTGACCATTGCGCGTCGCGCGTCGGAAGCCGGCATGAAGTTCCAGTCATACATGGCCGCCGCGTTCGCGCTGTGGGTGGGCATGCAGTCGATGATCAACATCGGCGTGAACATGGGCGTGCTGCCCACCAAGGGCCTGACGCTGCCCTTCATGAGCTATGGCCGCAGCAGCCTGCTGGTGACGCTGGCCTGGTTCGGCGTGGTGCTGCGCATCCACCATGAAGTGGCCGTGGGCACGCGCGGTTCGGCCAGCGGCACGCGCCGCGTGGCGGGTGAGGAATGAGCGGCCCGGTGATGATCATGGCGGGCGGCACGGGCGGCCACGTGTTCCCGGCGCTGGCGCTGGCGCGCGTGCTGCGCGCGCATTCGCGCGAGGTCATCTGGCTGGGCACGCGACGCGGTCTCGAGGCGCGCGTGGTCCCGGCCGATGGCTTCGCCATCGAGTGGCTGTCGGTGTCGGGCATGCGCGGGAAAGGCCTGGCATCGCTGCTGAAGTCCCCCTTCATGCTCGGTCGGTCGCTGTGGGAGGCGCTGCGCATCGTGCGTCGCCATCGTCCCGCCGTGGTGGTGGGGCTGGGCGGTTTCGTCGCGGGCCCCGGCGGTGTTGCCGCCTGGCTGTGCCGCAGGCCGCTGCTCATCCACGAGCAGAACGCCATCGCCGGCTTCACCAATCGTTGCCTGTCGCATCTGGCGCGCGAGGTGCTCACCGCATTTCCCGCGGCCTTCGCCGGCAATCGCAAGGCACGTCTGATCGGCAATCCGGTGCGCGCCGACATCGCTGCGCTGCCGCGCCCGGAGGAACGATTCGCCGGTCGCAGCGGCCCGCTGCGGCTGCTGGTGGTGGGCGGCAGTCTCGGCGCCATGCGCCTGAATCAGTCCGTGCCGCAGGCGCTGTCGCTGCTCGCCGCCGCCGGTCTGCACTGCACCGTGCGTCATCAGGCGGGCGAGAAGCATGTCGACGCCGCGCGCGCGGCTTACGCCGCCGCCGGTGTGCAGGGCGAGGTGACCGCCTTCATCGCCGACATGGCCGAGGCGCTGGGATGGGCAGACCTCGTGATCTGCCGCGCCGGCGCATTGACCATCGCCGAGCTGGCCGCCGCGGGCGTTGGCGCGGTGCTCGTGCCGTATCCGCATGCCGTGGACGATCACCAGACCTACAACGCGCAATTCCTTGTGGATGCCGGCGCGGCCGTGTGCGCCGCCGACGCCACGCTGACGGGTGAATCGCTGGCCGGGCTGGTGCAGGAGCTGGCCGGCGATCGCGCGGAGCTGCTCGACATGGCGCGCGCCGCGCGCGCCGTGGCCCGCGTCGATGCGGCCGACAAGCTCTACCAGGCCTGCCTGCTGGCGGAGGCCGCATGAAGAATTCGCGGCACCCCATGGTCTGCTGCGCAATGGTGAGGCCATGAACGCGCCTTCGGCCACGCAGCGCAACCGCCGCCTCAACGATGGCATGCGCCGCATCCATCGCGTGCACTTCATCGGCATCGGTGGCAGCGGCATGGGCGGCATTGCCGAAGTGCTGCTGAACCTGGGCTATGAAGTGCAGGGTTCCGACATCAAGGCCAATGGCGTGACGCGGCGGCTGGCGCAGCTCGGTGCGCGCGTGATGCTGGGTCACGATGCGGCGAACGTCGAGGGCGCCGACGTGGTGGTGGTGTCCACCGCCATCAATCGCGAGAACCCCGAGGTTGCCGCCGCGCTCGAGGCGCGCATCCCCGTGGTGCCGCGCGCCGAGATGCTGGGCGAGCTGATGCGTTTTCGCTACGCCATCGCGGTGGCCGGCACGCATGGCAAGACCACCACCACCAGCCTCGTGGCCAGTGTGCTGGCCGAAGGCGGCGAGGACCCCACCTTCGTGATCGGTGGCCGCCTGAAGAGCGCCGGCACCAATGCGCGGCTGGGCGCGGGCCGGTACCTGGTGGCCGAGGCCGATGAGAGCGATGCCTCGTTCCTGCACCTGCAGCCTATGGTGGCCATCGTCACCAACATCGACAACGATCACCTGGGCACGCATGGCGGCGATTTCCAGAAGCTGCGGCAGAGCTTCGTGGAGTTTCTGCACAACCTGCCGTTTTACGGCCTGGCAGTGCTGTGTGCCGATGACGCCGAGCTCGCCACGCTGCTGCCGCAGGTGGGCCGACCGATGGTGAGTTACGGCCTCGCCGAACACGCCGACGTGCGCGCCGTGGATATCCGCCGTGCGGGCGCCTCCACGCACTTCAGCGTGCTGCGCAAGGGCCACGATCCGCTGCCGGTCACGGTGAACCTGCCCGGCATGCACAATGTGCTCAATTCGCTGGCGGCAATCGCGGTGGCCACCGATCTTGGCATTGCCGATTCAGCCATCCAGCAGGCGCTGGTGAAATTCCAAGGCATCGACCGCCGGTTGCAGGTGGTGGGCGAGGTTGCATGCGCCGGCGCTGCCGCCGGCATCACCGTCGTCGACGACTACGGCCACCATCCCACCGAGATCGCCGCGACGCTGGATGCATTGCGTCAGGCCTATGCCGGTCGCCGCATCGTGCTGGTGTTCCAGCCGCACCGCTATTCGCGCACGCGCGATCTGATGGATGATTTCGCGCGCGTGCTGTCGGAAGCCGACACGCTGCTGGTGACCGAGGTGTATGCGGCCGGCGAGGCGCCCATCGAGGGCGCCGACGCGCGCGCCATGTGCCGCGCGGTGCGCGGCCGCGGCAAGGTCGAACCGGTGTTCGTGCCGCAGGTCGAGCAGATCGCCGACAGCCTGGCCGGATTGCTGCGCGCCGGGGATGTGATCGCGATGATGGGTGCGGGCAGCATCAGCGGCGTGGCGCACGAGCTGGCGGGTCAACTCGCGCAGCGCGGCATCGGAGCCGCCTCATGAGCTTCACGCTGCCGCCGGAATTCGCGTCGCGGGTGCGCATCGGCGAGCCGCTGTCGCGCCACACCTCGTGGCATGTGGGCGGGCCGGCCGACATCTTCTTCATGCCGCGCGACCGCGCCGATCTGGTGGCCTTCCTGAAGGTACTGCCGCCCGACGTGCCGCTGCTGTGGCTGGGCCTCGGCAGCAACCTGCTGGTGCGCGATGGCGGTGTGCGCGGCGTGGTGATCGCCACGCGCGATGCGCTGCTGGCGCTGGAACGCCGCGGCGAGCGCGGCGTCTATGCAGAGGCGGGCGTGCCCTGCGCGAAGCTGGCGCGGCAATGCGCGCGCTGGGATCTGGGTCCCGCGGAATTCTTCACCGGCATTCCGGGCACCGTGGGCGGTGCGCTGGCGATGAATGCCGGTGCCTTCGGCGGCGAGACCTGGAAGCAGGTGGTGAATGTCGAGACCGTGGACCGGCACGGCGTGGTGCGCGAACGCTCGCGCGAGGAATTCCGCATTGGCTACAGGCATGTGGAGCCGCCCGCCAACGACGAGTGGTTCCTGGCTGCAACCTTCCACTTCGAGGCCGGTTCCTCGGAGGCGGACACGCGCGCACTGCTCGAACGCCGCAAGCAGACCCAGCCCATCGGCGAGTGGAGCTGCGGCTCGGTGTTCACCAATCCGCCCGGCGACCATGCCGCGCGGCTGATCGAAGCCGCCGGCCTCAAGGGCCTGCGCATCGGCGGCGCCGTGGTGTCGACCAAGCACGCGAATTTCATCCTGAACGAGGGCGAGGCCACCGCCCGCGACATCGAGACGCTGATCCGGCAGGTGCAACAGCAAGTGGCGAGCAGGCATGGCTGCATGCTCACGCCGGAGTGCCGGATAGTTGGAGAGGCCGCATGAAGCTCAAGCGTGCAACCAGTCGATGCGGCGCATCCCGGAGACCTGCATGAAGCTCACCCACGATCGCAACCGCATGCGCCGCATCACCGATGCGCGCGAGTTCGGCAAGGTTGCCGTGCTGTACGGCGGCGCCTCCACCGAGCGCGAGATTTCGCTGGCTTCCGGCGCGGCGGTGCTGGCCGCGTTGAAGCGCCGCGGCATCGACGCGACGGGCGTCGACCCGCGCGATGAACCGCTGGCGGAACTGCCGGGCCGCGGCTTCGCCCGCGCCTTCATCGTGCTGCACGGGCCGGGCGGCGAGGACGGCAGTCTGCAGGGCGCGCTGGAACTGCTGGGCCTACCCTACACCGGCAGCGGCGTACTGGGTTCGGCGCTGGGGATGGACAAGCTGCGCACCAAGCGCCTGGCCTCGGCCGTGGGCGTGGCCACCGCCGATTCGGTGGTGCTCAGAAGCGTGGCCGACTGCGCGCTGGCGCTGGAACGGCTCGGCCTGCCGATGATCGTGAAGCCGGCCACGCAGGGCTCGAGCGTGGGCATGACCAAGGTGACCAGGGCCGAGGAACTGGAACCGGCCTTCCACGCGGCGCGCGCCGTGGATGATTCGGTGTTCGTCGAGAAGTGGATCACCGGCGCCGAGTACACCGTGGCGGTGCTGCACCGGCGCGTGCTGCCGGCCATCCGCATCGAAGTGGCCAACGCCTTCTACGACTACGAAGCCAAGTACAAGCGCAACGACAACAAGTACCACATTCCCGCGGGCCTTTCGGCCCAGGCCGAGGCGCACATGGCGAGCCTGGCGCTGGCGACCTTCGACGCCGTGGGGGCCGAAGGTTGGGGTCGCGTGGACTTCATGGCGGACCACACCGGACGCCCACTGCTGCTCGAGATCAACACCGTGCCCGGCATGACCGACCACAGCCTGGTGCCCAAGGCGGCCGGCGCCGCCGGCATCGACTTCGACGAATTGTGCTGGCAGATACTGGAAACCAGCTTCGTGCGCGAACGCGTGGAGGCCGCCCGCTGATGTTCAGGCGCAGCGCCACCCGTCGCAAGCCCAGGCGCAGCACCGGTCCTTCGGCGCTGCGACGCATGGTGCATGCCGTGCCGTGGAAGCGCGCGCTGCCGGTGGCTGCCTGTCTGCTGGTGGCGCTGGGCGCCTTCATGGGCCTGAGGCTGCTGCTCGACCGGCCGCTGACGCAGGTGCATATCACCGGCCGTTTCCAGCGCGTGCAGCCGCTCGATGTGGAAAAGGCCGTGCGCGCCGAAGTGGGGCGCAAGGGCCTGGTGTCGGTGGACCTCGCGGCGGTGAGCCGCGCAGTGCGCCGGATCGCCTGGGTGGATCGCGCCAGCGTGGCGCGTGCCTGGCCGCAGGGCCTGGCCATCGAAGTGGTGGAGCAGATCCCGGTGGCGCGCTGGGGCGATGCGGGCCTGTTGAACGCGCGCGGCGAGCTGTTCCTCAACGACTCGCGGCACCTGCCGGCCGAGCTGCCCGTGCTGGCCGGACCCGCCGGCTCCGAGGCGATGCTGACCGAGCGGTATCTGGCCGTGCAGCCGCGGCTGGTGGAAGCCGGCATGCGCCTGTCGCGGCTGTCGATGGACGATCGCGGCGCGTGGGAACTGACGCTCGCCAACGGCGTGCGCCTGCGCCTGGGCCGCGCGCACATCGAAGAGAGATTCGACCGTTTCATGCTCGCGGCCTCGCGGATCGTCGCGGCGCGGGCAACCGAGATCGCCTATGTCGATCTGCGTTATTCGGCCGGCTTCGCCATTGGCTGGCGGCCCGGCGGTGGAGAGGTGACACGTGGCTAAGCGCAGCGACCGTTCGCTGATCGTGGGACTGGATATCGGCACCTCCAAGGTGCTGGCGCTGGTGGGCGAGATCGACGCCGACGGCGCCGTGGAAGTGGTGGGCCTGGGATCGCATCCCTCGCGCGGCCTGAAGAAGGGCGTGGTGGTGAACATCGAGTCCACCGTGCAGTCGATACAGCGCGCGGTGGAGGAAGCCGAGCTCATGGCCGGCTGCCAGATCCACGGCGTGTACGCCGGCATCGCGGGCAGCCATGTGCGCAGCCTCAACTCGCACGGCGTGGTCGCCATCCGCGACCGCGAGGTGAGCGACGTGGACGTGCAGCATGTGATCGATGCCGCCAAGGCCGTGGCCATCCCCGCCGACCAGCGCATCATCCATGTGCTGCCGCAGGAATACATCATCGACGGCCAGGAAGGCATTCGCGATCCCATCGGCATGTCGGGCGTGCGCCTCGAGGCCAAGGTGCACATCGTCACCGGCGCCGACAGTGCCGCGCAGAACATCATCAAATGCGTGCAGCGCTGCGGCCTCACGGTCGAGGACATGGTGCTGGAGCAGCTCGCCTCCAGCCATGCCGTGCTCACCGACGACGAAAAGGAACTGGGCGTGTGCCTGGTGGACATTGGCGGCGGCACCACCGACCTCGCCGTGTTCTCGCAGGGGGCCATCCGCCACACCGCGGTCATCCCCATCGCCGGCGACCAGGTGACCAACGACATCGCCGTGTCGATGCGCACGCCGACCCATTACGCCGAGGACATCAAGGTGCGCTACGCCTGTGCGCTGTCGCAGCTCGCGAACAGCGACGAGAGCATCGAGGTGCCCAGCGTGGGCGAGCGTCCCGCGCGGCGTCTGGCGCGCCAGACGCTGGCCGAGGTGGTGGAGCCGCGCTACGAGGAGCTGTTCGGCCTGGTGCGCGACGAGCTGCGCCGCAGCGGCTTCGAGGAAATCATCGCCGCCGGCATCGTGCTCACCGGCGGCAGCGCGCGCATGGAAGGCGCCATCGATCTTGCCGAGGAAGTTTTCCACATGCCGGTGCGGCTCGGCCTGCCGCAGCCGCATCAGGTGAAGGGGCTCGCCGAAGTGGTGCAGAACCCCATCTATTCGACCGGCGTGGGGCTCCTGCTCCACGCGCGCGAGAACGCGCAGGGAGCGTCGCGGGGGCGCGCCCTGTCCACGAACATGCAGGGCATCGTTGCCCGCATGCAGTCGTGGTTCAAGGGCAATTTTTAACGTTTATCAAGTGAGGAGCTGACAGCCATGTTTGAAGTGATGGATGCCTACAGCCAGAACGCTGTAATCAAGGTCATCGGTGTGGGCGGTGGCGGCGGCAACGCCGTGGCCCACATGGTGAGTTCGGGGATCGAGGGCGTGGACTTCATGTGCATCAACACCGATGCGCAGGCGCTCAAGCACTCGAAGGTCAAGACCGCGCTGCAGATCGGCAGCGACATCACCAAGGGACTCGGAGCCGGAGCGAATCCGGAAGTCGGTCGCGCGGCGGCCCTCGAGGACCGTGAACGGCTCATCGAGATGATCGACGGCACCGACATGCTGTTCATCACCGCCGGCATGGGCGGCGGCACCGGCACCGGCGCGGCGCCCGTGGTGGCACAGCTGGCCAAGGAGCTCGGCATCCTGACGGTGGCCGTGGTCACGCGTCCCTTCGAGATGGAAGGTGGCAAGCGCCATCGCGCGGCCGACAACGGCATCGCGGAGCTGTCGAAGTACGTCGACTCGCTGATCACGATTCCCAACCAGAAGCTGCTGACCGTGCTGGGCAGCGCCACGACGCTGCTCGATGCATTCAAGTCGGCCAACCAGGTGCTGCAGGGCGCCGTGCAGGGCATCGCGGAACTGATCACCCGTCCGGGCCTCATCAACGTGGACTTCGCCGACGTGCGCACGGTGATGAGCGAGACCGGCATGGCGATGATGGGCAGCGGTTCGGGGCGCGGCGAAGGCCGCGCGCGCACCGCCGCGGAAGCCGCGGTGTCGTCGCCGCTGCTCGAGCACGTGGATCTGGCCGATGCGCACGGCATCCTGGTGAACGTCACCGCGGGCATGGACATGTCCATCGGTGAATTCCAGGAAGTCGGCGCCATCGTGAAGGAGTTCGCGTCGGACGACGCCACCGTGGTGGTGGGCACCGTGATCGACCCGGAGATGCAGGACGAACTGCGCGTGACCGTGGTCGCCACCGGCCTGAACCGCGCGGCGCAGCACCATGGTCGCGCCCGCGGCGAGGGCTTCGTGCAGGTGCCCTCGCGCGAGCCGGTGCGTGAGCCGGTGCAGTCCCGCGACAGCGGCATGCGCGCGGTGAAGCGTCCGGCGCCCACGCTGCAGCCCGTGGCCACGGACTACGCGGGCCTCGAGAAGCCCGCGGTGCAGCGCTTTGCCCGCGCGGTGGGCGACGGCATGGGCAGCGCGCCGGTGGACGAGGATCTGCTGGACATCCCGGCGTTCCTGCGGCGTCAGGCGGACTAAAAGCCGCGGCTCAATCGCCGCGCGCCCCAGGGCGCGTGGCGGACGAGTCCTGCACATGGGGCGGCTCCCCGGCCGCCTGCTGCGTCACGATGCGTTGTGGTACGGTAGCCGTCTCCTCACCGGCTTGCCGCGCCACAGCGCATCGCCTGATGTTCGGTCAACGCACCCTCAAGACCAGTATTCGCGCCAGCGGCGTGGGCCTGCACAGCGGCGCCCAGGTCGTGATGACGGTGCACCCGGCCGCGCCCAACAGCGGCATCGTTTTCCGTCGCGCCGACCTGCCGCAGCCGGTGGATATTCCCGCGCGCGCCGAGAACGTGGGCGCCACCCAGCTCGGCACCGTGCTGGCGCAGGGCGATGTGCGCGTGTCCACTGTCGAGCACCTGATGTCGGCCTTCGCGGGCCTGGGCATCGACAACGCCCTGGTCGAAGTCAGCGCCGCCGAAGTGCCCATCATGGACGGCAGCGCCAGTCCCTTCGTGTTCCTGCTGCAGTCGGCGGGCATCGAGGAGCAGAAACCCGCCAAGCGCTTCGCGCGCATCATCCGCCGCGTCGAAGTGCGCGATGGCGACAAATGGGCGCGCTTCGATCCGCACGAGGGGTTCCGCGTCAATTTCCAGATCGAATTCGACCACCCGATCTTCGCTGGTGGCGGTTCGCGCGCGTCGATGGATTTCTCGTCGATCACCTACCTGAAGGAAGTCAGCCGCGCGCGCACCTTCGGGTTCATGCGTGACATCGAGACGCTGCGCAAGCACAACCTGGCGCTGGGCGGGAATCTCGACAATGCCATCGTGCTCGACGATTCGCGCGTGCTGAACGAGGACGGGCTGCGCTACCAGGACGAATTCGTGAAGCACAAGATCCTCGATGCCATCGGCGACCTGTACCTGCTGGGGCGCGGCATCATCGGTGAGTTCAGTGGTCACAAGTCGGGGCATGAGCTCAACAACCGGTTGCTGCGGGCGCTGCTGGCCGATCGCGATGCCTGGGAAGAAGTGGTGTTCGAGTCGCCCGAAGAGGCGCCCATCGCCTATGTGGACACCCCGAACCGGCTGCGCGAATACCTCGACCTGTAGTCGGCGGGGGCCGACCACGCGGGTCTTGCTCAGCGGGCCTGCGACTGCGGCGTGATGCGGACGGTGATCCTGGGACTGGCGCAGATTGCATCGAAGGCGCCGGCCTCCGCGGCTTCCACGGCAGCCAGACGCAATCGCGTTGCCCACGCCGCCGAGGCCGCAAACAGCACTATTTCTTCGGGCCTCAGCAGGCAGGTGACCAGGTGCGGGCGCAGCGTTTCGGGCAGCCCGGCGCGCACCACGTCGATATGCGGGGCCCCGTCGCCGGGGGCGCCGGCGCGGCCCGGCACGGGGGGTGGCACCACGCCGGTTTTCTGGCTGATGCGACGCAGCACCGTCGCCGCGGACTGAACTGTGCGGGCGGCACGGTTTTTTGGGTTGTCTCGAGGGGGCTTCTTGGGCATAGTCGGGCCATTCCGGCCACGGCTAGCCTAAATGAACCTGATCTTTTTCTCGCGCAGGCAAGGCCAGGCCCGACACCTCCACCTTTCCCACCCGGTGACCCTCGCCATTCTGGGCGTTTCGGGCCTGGTGCTGCTGGGCGCGGTGTTCGCGGCGGGCATGCGGCTGGGCGCCAGCGGCATCACCACGCGCTCGCAGCTTCGGGAACTGGCCGGGCTTCGCCAGCAGGTGCAGGACCGCGTGGATGCCATGTCGATCCGCGTGGGCGAGCTCAACGCGCATGTCATAAGGCTGGACGCGCTGGGCAAGCGGCTGACCCAGATGGCCAATATCACCAGCGGCGAGCTGAATTTCGACGCGGCGCCGGCCCTGGGCGGACCTGAAGAGGAATCCGTCGGCGCCAGCGCCGAGATCCCCGACCTCACCCGCATGATGGACGATGTGCAGCACCGGCTGGAGCGGCGCGATGCGCAGCTTCTGGCGCTGGAAAACGTCATCTTGTCGCGGGCGCTCACCGAGTCGATCCGGCCCGAAGGCCGGCCGGTGATGGAAGGCTACATTTCCTCGTATTTCGGCGGCCGGCCCGATCCCTTCGACGGCCATGAATCCATCCACAAGGGCGTGGATTTCGCCGGTACCGCCGGCGAGCAGGTGCTGGCGGTGGCCGCAGGTGTGGTCACGCGCGCCGAGCCGGCTTCGGGTTATGGCAACCTCGTCGAGATCAATCACGGCAACGGCTATGTCACGCGCTACGGCCACAACCAGAGCCTCCTGGTGGCCGTGGGCGATACCGTCGTGCGCGGCCAGCCTGTGGCGCTGATGGGGTCCACCGGCCGTTCCACTGGTCCTCATGTGCACTTCGAAGTGCTGCGCAACGGGTCGCACATCAATCCGCTGTCGTTCATCGACCCCTAGCCGCCTCGATCGACCCATCTGGGGTCATTTGGCAGGCATCTTTGCCCTGCCAACTATCGTAAAATGTCGCGTTTGGCGCCCCGGGCTTGAAACCCCCGGCGGCGACTTCAATTAGTTCCGATTGTCCGCCCTAGCCCCGGAAGGTCCTGTGCTGCAGTTCTTGACACGCATTTTCGGTAGCCGAAATGAACGCATCGTGCGCGGCTATGGCCGGCTGGTGGACCAGGCGGGGCAGTTCGAAGCCCAGATGCAGCAGCTTTCAGACGAGGCGCTGGGCGGCAAGACGGCCGAATTCCGCGAACGGCTGAAGCAGGGCGCCACGCTCGATTCGCTCATCCCCGAAGCCTTCGCCACCGTGCGCGAAGCCTCGCAGCGCACGATGAAGATGCGGCACTTCGACGTGCAGCTCATCGGCGGCATGACGCTGCACCAGGGAAAGATCGCCGAGATGCGCACCGGCGAGGGCAAGACGCTGATGGCCACGCTGGCCGCGTACCTGAACGCGCTGCCCGGCGAGGGCGTGCACGTGGTCACGGTGAACGAATACCTGGCCTCGCGCGATGCGGAGTGGATGAAGCCCATCTACTCCTTCCTGGGCCTGACCGTCGGCGTGATCCGCAACGGACAGAGCCCAGAGGAAAAGCGCGCGGCCTATGCCTGCGACATCACCTACGGCACCAACAACGAATTCGGCTTCGACTACCTGCGCGACAACCTGGCCTACCGGCTGGAAGACCGCGTGCAGCGCAACCTGGCCTTCGCCATCGTCGACGAGGTGGACAGCATCCTCATCGACGAGGCGCGCACGCCGCTGATCATCTCCGGACCCGCCGACGAGAGCACCGAGCTGTACCTGGCCATCAACCAGCTCGTGCCGAAGCTTGCGGCGCAGAAGGAAGAGAACGGCCCCGGCGATTTCACGGTGGATCTGAAGGCCAAACAGGTGCACATCACCGAAGCCGGCCACGAGCATGTCGAGCGCCTGATGTCCGAGTCCGGGCTGCTGCGCGAGGGCGAGAGCCTGTACGACGCGGCCAACATCCGCCTGATGCATCACCTGAACGCGGCACTGCGCGCGCACGCCATCTACAAGCGCGACGTGGAATACATCGTGCGCAATGGCGAGGTGATCATCGTCGACGAGTTCACCGGCCGCACCATGCCGGGACGGCGCTGGTCCGACGGCCTGCACCAGGCGGTGGAGGCCAAGGAAAACGTGCGCGTGCGCGAGGAGAACCAGACGGTCGCCTCGATCACCTTCCAGAACTATTTCCGCCTGTACAAGAAGCTCTCGGGCATGACCGGCACGGCCGATACCGAGGCGCCGGAATTCCTGCAGATCTACGGGCTGGAAGTGGTGGTGATCCCCACGCACCGGCCGATGATCCGCAAGGACATGCCGGACCTGGTGCACCTGACGCAGGAGGACAAGTACAAGTCCATCCTCGAGGACATCCAGGACTGCGTGAAGCGCGGGCAGCCGGTGCTGGTGGGCACCACGTCCATCGAGAGCTCGGAGCTGATCTCGGGCCTCCTGAAGAAGGACGGCGTGCCGCACCAGGTGCTGAATGCCAAGCAGCACGAACGCGAGGCGCACATCGTGGCGCAGGCCGGTCGGCCCGGCAGCGTCACCATCGCCACCAACATGGCCGGCCGCGGCACCGACATCCAGCTTGGCGGCAATTTCGATGCCGAGGTGGCTGATCTGGTGACGGCGGGCGAAACCGTGGACGAGCCGCGCCGCGCGCAGCTCAAGGCCGCCTGGCAGCAGCGTCACGATCAGGTGCTGGCCGCCGGTGGCCTGCACATCGTGGGCACCGAGCGGCACGAATCGCGCCGCATCGACAACCAGCTGCGCGGCCGTTCGGGCCGCCAGGGCGACCCGGGGTCGTCGCGCTTCTATCTGTCGATGGAAGACACGCTGATGCGCATCTTCGGCGACCCGAACTTCACCAAGAAGCTGCTGCAGTTCGCCGGCATGAAGGGTGGCGAGGTCATCGAGTCGAAGATGCTCACGCGCCGCATCGAGGCCGCGCAGCGCAAGGTGGAGGCGCACAACTTCGACATCAGAAAACAGCTGCTGCTGTTCGATGACGTGGCCAACGACCAGCGCAAGGTGGTGTACCAGCAGCGCACGGGCATTCTGGGCGCCACCGATCTGTCCGAGGCGGTGGCCGGCATGCGCGAGGATGCGGTGAAGGCCGCCATCGAGCAGTACGTGCCGCCGCAGACGGCGCCGGCCGACTGGGACCTGGAGCCGCTGGTGGATGCGCTGCGCCGCGACTTCAACACCAACATCGATGCCAGGGCCTGGGTGACCGCCGAGCCGGAGCTCGACGCCGGCACCTTCACGGCGCGCGCCGTGGAAGCCGTGGAAGCGCAGTACCAGCAGAAGGTGCAGCGCATCGGCGAGCCGCTGATGCGGCAGATCGAGCGCGAAGTGGTGCTGCGCAACCTCGACCAGCACTGGCGCGAGCACCTGGCGGCGATGGATTACCTGCGGCAGGGCATCCACCTGCGCGGCTATGCGCAGAAGGACTACCGCTACGAGTTCAAGCGCGAGGCCTTTGGCCTGTTCAGCAGCATGCTCGACCGCGTGAAGCACGATTCGGCCTCGGTGCTGTGCCGCGTGGAAGTGCGTGATGAAGCCGAGGTGGAACGCGAGCAGGCCGAGCAGCGCGAGCGGCTGATGCGCCAGCTTCAGGCGCAGCATGCCGAGGCGCAGTCGGCGCTGCAGGCGCCGGAGCCTGCGCCCGAGCAGCCGCTGTCGGGCGGCGGCACGTTCGCGGCGCCCGGAGCGGAGGTCGAACCGCTGGCGCCCTTCGTGCGCGGCGAACGCAAGGTGGGTCGCAACGAACCCTGCCCCTGCGGGTCCGGCAAGAAGTTCAAGCAGTGCCACGGGTCGCTCTCGGCGTAGTTGCCGCGGTGCTGGTGAGGCGGGCGCCGGAGATGGCGCCCGAGGTGCTGATTGCGCAGCGCCCGCCGGGCAAGTGGCAGGCCGGGCGCTGGGAATTCCCCGGCGGCAAGATCGAAGGCGAGGAGTCCGCGGGCGATGCCGTGGTGCGCGAGCTGCGCGAAGAGCTCGGCGTGACCGTGCGCGCGGCGCGTCCGCTGGGCGATTTCCCCCATGACTACGAGGACCGCAGCGTGCACATCGGCCTGTGGCTGGTGTCGGCCTGGGAGGGCGAGCCCCGGGGCCTGGACGGGCAGGCGCTGCGCTGGGTGCCGTTGCCGCAGCTTTCCGACTGCGATCTGCTGGAAGCCGACCGCCCCATGCTGGAACCGCTGCGACGCGCCCTCGGCTGGCAGGTAAGATAAACCCATGAGCACCGAACAGAACCTGCCTGAAATCCGCTTCGACGCCGCCAACCTGTACCAGGAGGACGTCTTCACCGACCGCACCGCGGGCACCATCCGCCGGCTGGTGCCGGTGTTGCCCAGCGGCGAGCGCGATGCCGCGCGGCCCGTGCTGTTCAGCGGGCAGACGCAGCTGCTGACGCCGGGCGGCGTGCTGCCGCTGGGCTTCGAGATCGAGGCGGCGACGCTGGAAGAGGCCATGGCGAAGTTTCCTGCCGCCGTGCAGGAGGCGCTGGCGCAGGCCATCGAGGAGGCGCGCGAGATGCGCCGCGAGGCGCAGTCGCGCATCGTGGTGCCCGAGGCGGGAGCCGGGCTCGGCGGTGGACTGGGCGGGCCCGGAGGCCGGATCAAGCTCTAGTTCGAAGAAGGATTCCTTCGCGGGGGAATTGGTGATGAGGCGATCCGTGCCCGTGGCGCTGTGCGCCGCATTGCTGCCCCTGTTGCTGATGGCGGCGCCGAAGCCGGCGCAGGTGGACACCGCGCGGCTGCTGAAGGCCGACAGCGAACCGGGCCAGTGGCTTGCGGTGGGTCGCACCTACGACGAACAGCGCTTCAGCCCGCTGACCAAGATCGATGCCGGCAATGTGAGCCAGCTCGGGCTGGCCTGGCACTACGACCTCGACACCAACCGCGGGCAGGAAGCCTCGCCCATCGTCATCGATGGCGTGCTGTACGTGACCAGCGCCTGGAGCAAGCTGTTCGCCTTCAACGCCAGGACCGGCAAATTGCTGTGGAAACACGATCCGCAGGTGCCGGGCGCCATCGGCATCAAGGGCTGCTGCGATGTGGTGAACCGCGGCGTGGCGGCGTGGAAGGGCCGCATCTACCTTGGCGCCTACGATGGCCGGCTGATCGCGCTCGACGCGAAGACGGGCAAGGTGGTCTGGTCGGTGCAGACCACGGATCCTTCCAGGGCGTACACGATTACCGGTGCGCCGCGCATCGCCAACGGCAAGGTCATCATCGGCAACGCCGGTTCGGAGATCGGCGTGCGCGGGTACGTCTCCGCCTACGACGCGGCGGATGGCAGGTTGCTGTGGCGCTTCTTCACGATTCCCGGCGATCCGTCGAAGCCCTACGAGACCGAACAGCTGCGCGCTGCGGCGGCCACGTGGACGGGCGATCTGTACTGGAAGCTGGGTGGCGCGACGGTGTGGGATGGCATCGTCTACGAGCCAAGAACCAACCTGGTGTACTTCGGCACGGCCAATGGCACGCCATGGGTGGCCGAGGTGCGCAGCCCGCAGGGCGGCGACAATCTCTTCACCAACAGCATCGTGGCGGTGGATGCCGACACGGGGCGTTATGCCTGGCATTACCAGGTGACGCCGGCGGAAACCTGGGACTACGACGCCACCAGTCCGCTGATGCTGGCGGACCTTGCGATCGACGGCGTCATGCATCGCGCGCTGCTGCAGGTGTCGAAGAACGGCTTCTTCTATGCACTGGATGCGGTCACCGGCAAGCTGCTGCGCGCCAGGAACTACACCGCAGTGAGCTGGGCCACCGGCATCGACATGCGCAGCGGCAGGCCCATCGAGGTGCCCGAGGCGCGCTTCGGCAAGACCGGCAAGGCGGTGGTGGTGCAGCCCGGCGGACAGGGCGCGCATAGCTGGCATCCCATGGCCTTCAGCCGCCGCACGGGGCTGGTGTACACGCCGGTGGTGGAGACCAGCCAGGGTTTTGCGCCCGACCCGAACTACACGCCGCGCGAAGGCGCGGCCAATGCCGGCACCGGTCGCGCGCCCGCGAATGTGTATGAAGGCGTGCATGCCGATGTGCCGCGGACTTCGCGCGCGTACCTGATCGCCTGGGATCCGGTGGACACGCGCGAGGTGTGGCGCTCGGAGCTGCGTGGCACGATTGCCTCCGGCGCGCTGGCCACGGCCGGCGGGCTGGTGTTCCAGGGCGCGCAGCGCGGCGAGTTCTCGGCCTATCGCGACAGCGACGGGATGAAGCTGTGGTCCACCGATCCGCAGACGGGCGTGGTGGCCGCGCCGGTGAGCTACCTGGTGGATGGCGAGCAATACATCGCGGTGCTGGCGGGCTATGGCACGCGCGATTACTACGCGGGCAACAATTCACGACTGCTGGTGTACAAGCTGGGCGGCAAGTCGAAGCTGCCGCCGCCGGCGCCGCCACCGCCACCGCGGCAGCTGAATCCGCCGCAGCAGTTCGGCAGTGCGGCGCAGATCGAGCGCGGCGCGCGCGTCTACAACGAAAACTGCACCATGTGCCATGACACCGCCTACGGCAATCGCGGGCTGTTCCCGGACCTGCGCTACTCGCCGCTGATCAATTCAGCCGATGCCTTCAGGAGTGTGGTGATCGATGGCGTGCTGACGCCGCGCGGCATGGTCTCGTTCCGCGAGCGCTTCGGCGCGGAGGATGCGGAGGCGGTGCGGGCCTACATCACGCAGCGGGCACATCAGGCGATGCCGGTTCGTCCGGCGCAATAAGCGCAGCGCGTGCGGTTCCGCCCGCTAGTCCTGCGGCTTGGGCGCGCCTTCATCCAGCGGCATGGCTTCGCCGGGCATGCTGCGCTCTTCGGCGAACCACGCGCCCAGGTCGACCATGCGGCAGCGCTCGCTGCAGAACGGGCGGAACTTCGATTCAGGCGTGAACGGCACCTCGCGCTGGCAGGTGGGACAGCGAACGCGCGGGGTTTGCATGGAGGTCGCGGCCAGGCCGCGTGCTAGCAGGTGACGAGCTGGAAGGGAATGTCGCCCTCGGCCTGCGAGGGCCGCGCGGCGAGGCCATTCCACTTCAGGAAGCGCACGCTGCAGCGATGGTGGCTGCCGCTGATCTCCGGATAGATGCCGGAGCTGGTCGGCAGGCAGATGCGCAGCAGCTGCAGCGGCGTGTCGCGATCGAAATTGATGGTGAAGGTGCCGCCGGCGGCCACTTCGTTGCGGCTGCGTCCGTTCTGGCGGGTGAGCCACAGCACTTCTGCCACGGCATCGCACAGCGGGCGCAGCAGCGCCAGCCATTCGTTGAAGGCCTGCGTGCGGCTGGCCGCGTCCTGGTTCAGCCAGTAGAAGTAGTCGGGCAGGTCGAACTCGCAGGTGCCGCCGGGGATGGCGCTGCGATGCTTGATGGCCGCGAGGAACTCGGAATCGCGCAACGGCTGCAGGTACGAGGCGCCCGCCGCGGACAGCGCGGTGCGCAGCCGGGTGAGATTGTTGATCAGCGCACGCAGCCGGCCGCCATCGACGCCGGACTTGTTCTCGAACTCGCCGAGTTGCTGCAGGTGGCGCTCGATTTCCTTCAGCACTTCGGAGCGCACGTCGCTGCGCGTGGTGATGGCGAGGATGTCGATGAGGCTGGCCACCGCGGCGCGACTGCCCCACTGGCTGGCCTTTTCGTTGTGGTACAGCGCCTGGTTGTACAGGTAGTCGAGGCGCAGGAAGGTGCGCATCCGCTCGTTCAGCGGCTGCTCGAAGATCAGCGTCGCGGGTGCCGCCGACGGGGGTGCGAGCTGCTCTGCTGTCGAGGATTCCTGGGCCATCAGGCTATTGTGCATAACTCGGCGCGGATGCGTAAGTGTTCAGCGCGGGCTGTCGGCGGGAGCGGACAGCGAGCGGCCGAGTTGCAGGTAGCGCTGGTGCAGGGATTCCACCTGCGGCGCCAGCGCGGCGATGTCGGTGTCGTTCGGCAGCACGTCATCGGCGACCGCCAGTCGCGCCGCGCGCGGAGCTTGCGCGGCCAGGATGCGCTGCGCTTCCTCGCGGCGCATGCCCTCCCGCTGCATCAGCCTCGCGAGCTGCAGCGCGGGGTCGCAGTCGACCACCAGCACGCGGTCGTAGTTGCGCTGGGTATTCGTTTCCACCAGCAGTGGCACCGCGACGATCTGGTAGGGGCCGCCGACGCTGGCGCACAGTGCTGCCACGCGCTCGCGGATGGCGGGGTGGGTGATGGCTTCGAGGTCGGCGCGTGCGGCGGGATCGGCGAAGACGATGTCGCGCAGGCGGCTGCGATCGAGGGTGCCATCCGCCTGCAGAATGCCGGGGCCGAAGCGGTGAGCGAGCTGCGCCAGCGCAGGCGTGCCCGGTGCGACCACCTCGCGCGCGATCTGGTCGGTGTCGATGAGTTTCGCGCCCAGTGCCTGGAACAGGCGGGCGACGGTGCTCTTGCCGCTGGCCACGCCGCCAGTGAGCGCAATCCGCGGCACGGGCAGGGCGCTGCGGCGCATCGCTCAGCGCCGGCCGTACAGGCCCAGGTAGCCGTCGACCAGCGCCGGGCCCCACATCAGCATGATCCAGCCCGCCGCGGCCAGGTAGGGACCGAAGGCCATGGGGACGCCTTTGCCGCGCTTGCCCACCACGATGGATGTGATGCCTACCAGCGCACCCACGCCGGCGGCGCCGATGATGATGGGCAGCAGCATCTTCCAGCCCAGCCAGGCGCCCAGCGCGGCGAGCAGCTTGAAGTCGCCATAGCCCATGCCCTCCTTGCCAGTGAGCAGCTTGAAGAGGTGGTAGACGCTCCACAGGCTCAGATAACCGGCCACCGCGCCGATCACGGCGGTGTCGAGGTTCACCGGCAGCCGTCCGCCCTCCGGAAGCAGCAGGGGCAACAGCAGGCCGATCCACAGCAGCGGCAGCGTCATGCCATCGGGCAGGAGCTGCGTATCCATGTCGATCACGGCCATGCCGATGAGGAACCAGGTCAGGATCAGCGCGGCGGCCGTGGTCCAGCTCTGCCCGAATCTGGCCGCGACCAGCGCCGACAGTATCGCCGTGGCCAGTTCCACGATGGGGTAACGCGCGCCGATGGGTCTCGCGCAGCGCGCGCACTTGCCGCGCAGCGCGAGATAGCTGATGACGGGAACGTTTTGCAGCGCGGTGATCGGCGCCTTGCAGCCCGGGCAGGCGGAGCGCGGACGGATGAGGTTGTAGGGTTCCTCGGCCGGCGCTTCCTTGCCGTCGAGTGCCAGGCACTCGCGGCGCCACATGCGTTCCAGCATCACCGGCACGCGATGGATCACCACGTTCAGGAAGCTGCCGATCAGCAGGCCCAGCACGAACACCAGCGCGATGAACGCCGCCGGCGGGATATTCGCGTCCGCGAGCATCAGTGGATCTGCGCCGCTTGCAGCGCGATCAGACCACCGCGCCCAGCTTGAAGATGGGCAGGTACATCGCGATGACCATGCCGCCCACCAGCACGCCCAGGATGGCCATGATCAGCGGTTCGAGCAGGCTCGACATCGAATCGACGGCGTTGTCCACCTCGGCCTCGTAGAAGGTGGCCACCTTGCCCGACATTTCATCCAGCGCGCCGGCCTCTTCGCCCACGGCGATCATCTGCACCACCATGTTGGGGAAGATTCCGGTGTTTTCCATCGCGCGCTGCAATCGCGTGCCGGTGGCCACTTCGTCGCGCATCGCGAGCGTGGCGTTCTCGTACACGATGTTGCCGGTGGCGCCGGCCACTGATTCCATGGCCTCGACCAGCGGCACGCCGGCGGCGAACATGGTCGACAGCGTGCGCGCGAAACGAGCGATGGCCGACTTGTGCATGATCGGCCCGATGATCGGCAGTTTCAGCGTCATCCGGTCCAGGGTCTCGCGCATCTTGCGCGAGCGCTTCTTGAAGTAGAAAAATGCATAGCCTGCGGCACCGGCCACCAGCGCGATGTAGATGCCGCTGTTCTGCACGAATTTCGACAGGTTGATGATCATCTGCGTGAACGCGGGCAGGTCCGCGCCGAAGCCCTTGAACAGGCTCTCGAACTGCGGGATCACGAAGATCAGCAGGATGATGGTGACGACGATGGCCACGACCATCACGGCCGCCGGATAGAACAGGGCTTTCTTGACCTTCTTCTTCAGCGCCTCGGTCTTTTCCTTGTAGGTGGCCACCTTGTCGAGCAGGCTCTCGAGGGCACCGGCCTGTTCGCCGGCCTCGACCAGGTTCACGTACAGATCGTCGAAGTACAGCGGGCGTTTGCCCAGTGCCTCGTGCAGCGAGATGCCGCCTTCCACGTCGGCCTTGATGTCGAGGATCAGCTTCTGCATGGAGGGCTTTTCATGGCCCGCGCCGACGATGTCGAAGGACTGCACCAGTGGAATGCCCGCGGCCAGCATGGTGGCGAGCTGACGGCTGAATACGGCGATATCCTCGGGCTTCACCTTGCCGCCGGCCACCTTGCCGGACTGCTTCTTGATCTTGCTGGGCGCAACGCCCTGACGACGCAGTTCGGCGCGCAGTGCCAGTTCGTCCTTGGCCAGCGACTTGCCCTTGACCGGCTTGCCACGCTTGTCCTTGCCTTCCCACAGGAAGGGGATATCGCGCTTCGCGGAGCGGATTGCGGTGGAGGATTGCGCCATGGTTCCTTAGGCTCCTGCGTCCCTTAGTCGATCGTCACGCTGTTGATTTCTTCGAGGCTGGTCAGGCCCATTGCCGCCTTGTTCAGGCCCGCACGGCGAAGATCCCAGACGCCGTTCTTCCTCGCGGCGTCGTTGATGTCGATGGCGTTGCCGCCGGCCATGATGATGCGGCCGATGTCTTCGGTCACCGGCATCACCTGGTAGATGCCCAGTCGCCCCTTGTAACCGTCGGTGCAGGCCGGGCAGCCGCGGGGGCCAAACAGCTGGATGCCCTTGGCGATTTCCTCTTCGGGGAAGCCTTCCTTGCGCAGTGCCTCGGCGGGCACGTCGATGGGCTGGCGGCAGGCCTGGCACAGGCGCCGCGCCAGGCGCTGCGCGATGATCAGGCTCACCGAGGTGGCGATGGCGTAGGGCTTCACGCCCATGTCCACCAGGCGCGTCAGCGTCTGCGGCGCGTCGTTGGTGTGCAGCGTGGAGAGCACCAGGTGGCCGGTCTGCGCGGCCTTGATGGCGATTTCCGCCGTTTCGAGGTCGCGGATTTCGCCCACCATCACCACGTCAGGGTCCTGGCGCAGGAAGGCGCGCAGTGCAGACGCGAAGGTCAAGCCAACCTTGTTGTTGACGTTCACCTGGTTGACACCTGGCAGGTTGATTTCAGCCGGGTCTTCCGCGGTGGAGATGTTGGTGTCTTCCTTGTTCAGGATGTTGAGGCCGGTGTACAGCGAGACGGTCTTGCCCGAACCCGTGGGGCCGGTGACCAGGATCATTCCCTGGGGCTTGGCCAGGTACTTCATGTACAGGTCTTTCTGGAAGGGCTCGTAGCCCAGCGCGTCGATGCCCAGCATCGCCGAGGAGGGATCGAGGATACGCATCACGATCTTCTCGCCGTACAGCGTGGGGCAGGTGCTGACGCGGAAGTCGATGGCCCTCGTCTTCGAGAGCTTCATCTTGATGCGGCCGTCCTGCGGCACGCGGCGTTCGGCGATGTCGAGACGGCTCATCACCTTCAGGCGCGCGGACATCTTGCCGGAGAGTTGCACGGGCGGCTGGGCGATTTCCTTCAGCACGCCGTCCATGCGGTAGCGCACGCGGTAGGTCTTTTCGTAGGGTTCGAAGTGGATATCGGAGGCACCGCGGCGGATGGCGTCGAGCAGCAGTTTGTTGACGTAGCGGACGATGGGCGCGTCTTCGACATCGTCGCGGGACACTCCATCTGCTTCGAGTTCATCGCCGCCGGACACCTCCAGCGCGTCGAGCTCCATGCCGTCGTCGTTGCCCAGGTCGGGCATCTGCTGCTCGGCGCCCTCGATGGCCTTGTCGACCAGCCTCTGCAGCTTGTCGTCCTCGACCACCACGGCATCGACGGAAAGGCCGGTCTGGAACTTGATCTCGTCGATGGCGTAGAGATCGGTGGGGTCGGCCACGCCCAGGAACAACCGCTTGCCACGCTTGAACATGGGCAGGCAGCGGTGCTTGGCCAGCAGCTTGTCGGTGACCAGCCGCGTGACTTCGAGGTCGAGGGGCAGTGCGTCGAGATCGAACAGCGGCACGCCGAACTCGGCGGCCGCGGCGACCGCGATGTCACGAGGCTTCGCCGACCCCGCGCCGATGAGTTGGGTCACGAAGTGGGATTTCTTCTCCCGGGCCGCGGCAAGCGCCTCGTTGGCAGCTTCCTCGGTCACCACGCCGTCCTGAACCAGGCGCTGCGGCAGGCCGGAAAGCAGCGAGGGGCTGCGACCGCTCGGGGCGAAAGAAACGTTTTCGCTCATGTACTTAGGCAGGCCCTGGCAGATGTGGAATTCTGGAGTCTAGTGGACGGGGTCGTCAAAGCAACTGTCAAATCCGGGGGCAGTCTGGCACAAACCCGCCCAATGTCCCCGTGACTGGCCTCCCAAAAGAGAAAGCCCCTCCGAAGAGGGGCTTTCAGGCTACAAGGCTGGAGCCAGGTTAGCCGCGGCACTCAGCCGCACGGTACTTCTGGTCGACCGTGCCGCCCGCGCCCGCGCCTTCCCACGCAGTGGCCGCAGTCAGGGTGCCAGGCATGGACTTGCTGCCGCACTGCCAGGCCACGTCGCCGTTGGGGCTCGTGCCCGGGGTCAGGATCAGCGTCTTGCCCGCCAGGTTCGCCGCGTTGGCATTGTTGCCGTAGGTGATCGTGATCACGCCGCCGACGACGCCAATCTGCGAAACGTACTTGCCCTGCTTGTCCGTGGCATTGGCAATGCCCAGGTCAGTCAGCGCCGGCCAAGCGCCATTGTTGGCGTACCACTCCGCCACGCCCGCCTTCAGGTCCGAGGACAGGTTCAGGCCTTCCGTCACCTGCGAGCGGATCGTGTAGTCCTGATACGCCGGGATGGCGATGGCAGCCAGGATGCCGATGATCGCAACCACGATCATCAACTCGATCAGGGTGAAACCCTTCTGTACGTTCTTCATCATTTCCAGTTACTCCTCGAATGAACTTGCAGTTAACGATCTAGCGACTCGGCACTTTGCCGGTGTGCTGTAGAGAGCAAGGCCTGTGCCAGCGCCTGGCCTGCCTCGTAAGTTAATGATCTTGAGAGATTTTTCTGTGCGCCAATTGGCGTATTGACCTAATAACGTGTCCGGACGCCGACAGGTCAGGTCAGCAAGTGACGAACTTTGTCACTTACTGACACGGCTGGGCCGCTGCACGTGGTCTGCTGGTGCCGGATTACTCGATGCCCAGCTTCTTGATCCGGTAGCGCAGCGCGCGGAAGGTCATGCCCAGCGCGCGCGCGGCGGCAGTCTTGTTGTAGCGATGCTGTTCCAGTGCACGCACGATGGCTTCGCGCTCCACGCCTTCCAGTTGCGAGCCCAGTCCTCCGCCCGCCGCGGGCGTGGCGATGGGCGCGACGCCAGGCTCAGCAGGCGCCGCGGCTGCAGCGCTCACTGCCAGCGGCTGAGTTGCCTCCACCCCCGGCCGTGCAATGGTACGCAGCCGTATGTCCTCGGCGCGGATGGTGCCCGTGGTCGACAGTGTCAGCGCGCGCTCCAGGATGTTTTCCAGCTCGCGCACATTGCCGGGAAACGCATATTCGCTCAGCAGCTGCAGTGCCTCCGGTGCGAGGTGAATCTCCTCCACATCGGTGCGCCGCGCCAGCCGGCGCAGGATCTGCGCAGCCAGCTCGGGAATGTCCTCCGGCCGCTCGCGCAGCGCGGGCACGTGCATTTCAATCACATTGATGCGATAGAACAGGTCTTCCCTGAACCGGCCCAGCGCAACCAGCTCCGCCAGGTTCTTGTGCGTGGCCGACAGCAGCCGTATGTCCACCGACAGTTCCACCGTCTCGCCCACCGGGCGCACGGTTTTCTCCTGGATCACGCGCAGCAGCTTCACCTGCATGTGCAGCGGCAGGTCGGCCACTTCGTCGAGGAACAGAGTGCCGCCCTCGGCGCTCTGCACCAGTCCCTTCTTGTCGGCCACCGCGCCGGTGAAGCTGCCGCGCTTGTGGCCGAAGAACTCGCTCTCCATCAGCTCGCCGGGAATCGCGCCGCAGTTCACCGCGATGAACGGCCCTTCGTTGCGGGGACCCGTCAGGTGGATGAGCCGCGCGGCCAGTTCCTTGCCGGTGCCGCTCTCGCCCGCGATGTGCACCGGCGCCTGGCTGCGCGCCACGCGCGCGATCATTTCGCGAAGCTGCCGCATGGGCTCTGAATGCCCGAGCAGCCGCGGCCCCTGGTAGGTGAGGCCATCGCCATCGGCGCGTTCGGAAAGCTTCAGCGCGCTGCTGATCAGGCGGCGCAGCGCGGCAAGATCCAGCGGCTTGCTGAGGAAGTCGAAGGCGCCCAGCTTCAGCGCGCGCACCGCCGTCTCCACATTGCCATGGGCGGTGATCACCGCGCAGGGCAGTCCGGGTCGCTTGCCCTGCAGCCATTCAAGGAAATCGAGTCCGTCGCCATCGGGCAGGCGCATGTCGCACAGCACCAGATCGAAGGATTCAGCCAGCGCCAGACGCTGCGCATCGCGCAGCGAGCCGGCGGACTGTGATTTCAGCCCCATGCGCTGCAGCGTGAGGGCGACGAGCTCCACCAGATCGGGCTCGTCGTCGACGATCAGTACGCGGGCGTCAGGCATCCTGCCCTAATGATAGATCACTCTTCCCACCGACCGGGATCCGAGAACACCAGCCGGAACAGGCTGCCGCCGCCGGGCGGCGATTCATGCAGCAGCGTGGCGCCATTGGACGAGGCCAGCTCGCGCGCGAGGAACAGCCCCAGCCCCGTGCCGCGCGGCGCGCGCGTGAAGAAAGGTTCGAACACGCGCTCCAGATCGTCGCGGGCAATGCCCGGGCCCTGGTCGATCACTTCGACGAAGGGCCGGCCATTGCTGGCCAGCCGCCCATAGCGGATTTCCACCGGCTCGGTCGGGCCCTCGGGCCGGCGACCGTGGGTGAGCGCGTTCTCGCACAGGTTAGACAGCACCTGATGAAGCTGCGTGGGATCCACACGCACTTCGAGCGGCTCGCCTTCTTCAGGCGACACGGCGATGCGCATCTGCGCCGCGCCCACCTGGTGCGTGGCGCAGAACTCCACCCAGAAATCGTAGATCCATCCGCCCAGCTCCAGCCGCTCGGGCCGGCGCGCGCCGCGGCGCGAAAACTGCAGCACGTTCTCGATGATGCGGCTGACGCGCTCGGCATTGTCGCGGATGATTTGCGTGAGCCGCTTGTCCTCCGGCGCGATGCCGGTGGATTCGCCCAGCAACTGGCCCGCGTGGCTCATGGCCCCCACCGGCGTGCGGATTTCGTGCGCGATGCTCGCCGACAGTCTTCCCAGTGCCGCCAGCTTCGACTGCTGCACCTTCTCGGCCATCAGGCTGGTGTCCTCGAGGAAGATCAGCACCGGCGCCGGCTCCGCATTGCCGAGCTGCGCGAAATGCGGCTGGATCAGCCGCGATCCATCCAGCGCCGCAAAGGTGCCCACTTCCTGCTCGTTGCGATGCTGTCGCCAGCCCGACAGCAGGAACAGCAGCCGCGGCGAACACTCACCCAGCAACGCACCGGGCCAGGCATTGGCATTGCCCAGGATCTCGGCCGCCGACTGGTTGATGAGCCGGATGCGGTCCTGCGCGTCCACCACGATGATGCTCTCGCGCAGGTGCTGCACGATGTACTGCGAAAGCTGCGCCAGGTTCGCCAGGTCCACTTCCTGCCGGCGCACCAGCGCCTCGCTCACGATCAGGCGGTTGGCCAGCGGCCGCACCAGCATCGCGGCGATGAAGATCACGGCCCCCAGCACGCCGGCGGCGATGTAACTCGTGTCGGCATTGTCGGCGCGCAGGTTCACCACCGCCTGCTGCAGCAGCACCGAGGTACTGGCGAGGGCGGCGGTGAAGAAGGCGTCGCGGTGGTATGCCAGCAGCGCCATGGCCGCCACCGGCAGCAGCAGCAGAATGCCCAGGCCGCTGGCCACGCCGCCCGCCGCCCACAGCACGAACCCCATCGCCACCGAATCGACCAGGGCATGCGTCAGCGTCAGCGTCCGCAAGCCCGCAAAAGGCAGGCGGCGCAGCGCAATCAGCCCGATGCCCGCGAAGAAATACAGTGCGCTGATCACCGCCATTTCGCCGGCATGATTGATGGACAGCAGCTCGCGGCCCACCATGAACCGGCTGGCCGCGAACAGTCCACCGGCCACCAGCAGGCGATACAGGTTGACCAGCCCGAGCACACGCCAGGCCAGATCCGAAGGGGCGCTTTCCAGTGGCGCCGTTCTTGCCGCTGCGGTCTTGGGCATCGGACCAATGTAGCAAAACACCCCGGAAGGCCTTTCGACTAGGCTTGCAACTGTGAAAGACCGCAGGTTTCGAGGATGAGCGCACCGTTGACCGGCATCCGGGTACTGGAACTGGCTCGCATTCTGGCCGGGCCCTGGGCGGGGCAGGTGCTGGCCGACCTCGGCGCCGATGTCATCAAGGTCGAAAGCCCCGAGGGCGATGAGACCCGACGCTGGGGGCCGCCCTTCGTGCGTTACGCCGACGGTGGCCAGGACGCGGCGTATTTTCATTCCTGCAATCGCGGCAAGCGTTCGGTGGTGGCGGATTTCCGCACACCGGAGGGACGCAAGCGCGTGCTCGACCTGTGTGCCGGCGCAGATGTGGTGATCGAGAATTTCAAGCGCGGCGACCTGGCGCGCCATGGCCTGGATGGCGCCACGCTGCGCGCTTCGCACCCGCGGCTGGTGTGGTGTTCCATCACCGGTTTCGGCCAGACCGGCCCCTATGCCGACCGGCCCGGCTACGACTTCATCGTGCAGGGCATGGGCGGCATCATGGATCTCACCGGCGAACCCGATGGCCCGCCGCAGAAGCCCGGCGTGGCCTACGCCGACCTGTTCACCGGCCTGTATGCGGTGATCGCCATCCAGTCCGCGCTGGCGGCGCGCGCGCGCAGCGGCGAAGGCGCCTTCATCGACATGTCGCTGTTCGATACGCAGGTGGCCGTGCTCGCCAACCAGTCGATGAACTTCCTGGCATCGGGCCGCGCGCCCACCCGCATGGGCAACGCCCATCCGAATCTCGTGCCCTACCAGACCTTCCGGGTCGCCGACGGCGAAGTGGTGATCGCGGTGGGCAGCGATGCGCAGTTTCGTTCGCTGTGCGTAGTGTTGGGCCTGCACGACCTGGCCGTCGCTCCGGAGGCGGCCACCAACGCCGTCCGCGTGGAACATCGCAGCGCCCTGGTGTCGCGGCTGCAGGCGCCGCTGGCCGCATGGCGTCGCGATGCGCTGCTCGATGCGCTGCTGGCAGTGGGTGTGCCCGCCGGCCCCATCAACTCCGTGGCAGAGGTATTCGCCGATGCGCAGGTTGCCGCGCGGCGGATGGTGTATCGCGTCCATTCCCGCGACGGCGAGGCGCTGCCGGCGGTGCGTGCGCCGTTGACGATGACCGGTCTTCCCGAGCCCTCCACGCGCGCCGCGCCCAGACTGGGCGAGCACCAGCATGAATCCTGGTCACAGAACGATGCCTGAAATGGCCTCCGCGCTGGCCTCGCGCAGGTCGTTTGCGCGAGAATGATGAGCTTCGATCCAAAGGGTCCGCAATGAACCTGCACGAGTACCAGTCCAAGAAGATCTTCGCCGACTACGGCATCCCGGTGCCGCGCGGCACGGTCGCCTCCACTCCCGATGAAGCCGTTGCCGCAGCCAGGGGGCTGGGCGGGCCGGTGTGGGTGGTCAAGGCCCAGGTGCACGCGGGCGGCCGCGGCAAGGCCGGTGGCGTGAAAGTCACCAAGGAGCTGGACGGCGTTCGTCAGGCCGCCGCCGCCATGCTCGGCACGCGGCTGGTCACCAAGCAGACCGGTGCCGACGGTCTGCCCATCGGTCAGGTGTATGTGGAAGAGGGCTCGGCCATCGCGCGCGAGATCTACCTCAGCCTCACGCTCAACCGCGAGAAGAGCCGCATTGCCGTGGTGGCCTCGGCTGCCGGCGGCATGGACATCGAGGAAGTGGCCGCGCACGAGCCGGAGAAGATACTCACCACCACCATACATCCCGCCGTGGGCCTCGAAGCCTACCAGGCGCGCGAACTGGCCTTCGGCCTCGGCTTCACCGGCGCGCAGATCGGCGAGTTCGGCAACATCCTGAAGGCGCTGTACAAGCTCTACATCGACAACGACGCGAGCCTGGTCGAAGTCAACCCGCTCATCGTCACCGCCGAGGGCAAGCTGGTGGCGCTCGACGCCAAGATCGGCATCGACCCCAATGCGCTGTTCCGTCATCCGGATCTCGTCGCGCTGCGCGACCGCACGCAGGAAGATCCCATCGAGGCGCGCGCCGCCGAGCACGATCTGAACTATGTTTCGCTCGACGGCAACATCGCCTGCATGGTGAATGGCGCGGGCCTGGCCATGGCCACCATGGACATCATCAAGCTGCACGGCGGCAAGCCGGCCAACTTCCTCGACGTGGGCGGCGGCGCCACCGTGGAACGCGTCACCGCGGCCTTCGAACTCATCCTGTCGAACCCGAACGTGCAGGCCATCCTGGTCAACATCTTCGGCGGCATCGTGCGCTGCGACGTGATCGCCGAGGGCATCATGGCCGCGGTGCAGAAGGTGGGCGTGAAGGTGCCCGTGGTGGTGCGCCTCGAAGGCACCAACGCAAAACAGGCGCGCGAGATGCTCGCCAAGAGTGGCCTTGCCGTCACCCCGGCCGAAAGCCTCACCGATGCGGCGAAGAAAGTCGTCGCCGCCGCCAAGTCTCGCTAAGGGCGCAAGGATTCCATGAGCATTCTCGTCAACAAACGCAGCAGGGTCATCGTCCAGGGCTTCACCGGCAAGCAGGGCACCTTCCATGCCCAGCAGTGCCTGGCCTACGGCACCCGCATCGTCGGCGGCGTCACCCCCGGTCGCGGTGGCACGCAGCACCTCGACCTTCCCGTGTTCGACACCGTGCATCGTGCCGTGCGCGACACCGGCGCCACCGTCAGCATGATCTACGTGCCGGCGGCCTACGCCGCCGATGCCATTCTCGAAGCCGTGGACGCGGGCATCGAGCTCGTCGTCTGCATCACCGAGGGCATTCCGGTCAACGACATGATCCGCGTGAAGACGGCGCTGACCGGTTCCTCCGCGCGGCTCATCGGTCCGAACTGTCCCGGCATCATCACGCCGGATGAATGCAAGATCGGCATCATGCCGGGCTTCATCCACCAGCGCGGCTGCGTGGGCATCGTCTCGCGCTCCGGCACGCTCACCTATGAAGCCGTGCACCAGACCACGGCCATCGGCCTCGGCCAGAGCACCTGTGTGGGCATCGGCGGCGATCCGGTGCGCGGCATGAATTTCATCGACGTCATCGAACTGTTCGAACGCGATCCGCAGACCGAAGGCATCGTGATGGTGGGCGAGATCGGCGGCAGCGACGAAGAGGCCGCCGCCGCGCACATCGCGCGCTTCGTCACCAAGCCGGTGGTCGCGTACATCGCGGGTGTCACCGCGCCGCCGGGCAAGCGCATGGGTCACGCCGGCGCCGTGGTTGCAGGCGGCAAGGGCACCGCGGCCGACAAGTTCCGCGCGCTGGAAGATGCCGGCGTGCGCACGGTGAAGAGCCCGGCCGAGCTGGGCGCGGCCATGGCCGAACTGCTGAATGTGCGCAAGCAGGCGCACGTGGCGGCCCGCCAGGTGGGCGAACGTCCGGCCTCGATGCGCGCGAAGCCGGCGAAGGCTGCAAGACCGGCGAAGAAGTCGAAGGTCAAGGCGAAGGCAAAGGCGGCCAAGGTCAGCACCAAAGGCAAAGGCAAGGCCAGGAGCAACACCAGGGCGAAGTCCAGGTCGAGCTCAAGGTCCGTCGCGTCAAAGCGCCCGGTGGCCAGGCGCGCCGCCCGGCGCCCCGCGCGCAAGAAGTAGACCATTGAGCGCCGGCCTACGCGTCGCGCTCGCCCAGCTCGATCTGCTCGTCGGCGACGTGCGGGGCAACTGTGCGCGGGTGCGTGACGCCGCGCGCAAGGCGCGCGCACAGGGCGCTGACCTGGTCATCTTTCCCGAGCTGACGCTGTGCGGCTATCCGCCGGAGGACCTGCTCTTCCACCGCGGCCTGCGCATCCAGGTCGAGCAGGCGCTGGCCGAACTCGAGCGCGACGTCAATGATCCGGCCTGCGGATTGCCCGCCATCCTCGTGGGTTATCCGGAATACGCGGGTTCCACCGGAACGCTGATCTACAACTCCGCCTGCCTGCTCGCCGCGGGCACGGTGCGCCACAACTATCGCAAGAGTCGCCTGCCGAACTATCGCGTCTTCGACGAGAAGCGCTACTTCGAACCCGGCGACGACCCCGCAGTGGTCACCCTGGGCGGCATCCGCCTGGGCCTTGCCATCTGCGAGGACATCTGGGACGCGGAGCCGGCGAAGGCCGCGCGCGCCGCCGGCGCCGAAGTGCTGCTGGTGATCAACGCGTCGCCCTACGAGCAGCGCAAGCAGCGCGAACGCGAGAAGGTGATCCGCGAGCGTATCGCCGACACCGCGCTGCCCGTGGTCTACGTGAACCTGGTCGGCGGCCAGGATGAACTGGTGTTCGACGGCCGCTCCTGTGTCATCGATGCGGCCGGCAATGCCGTGCTGCGTGCGCCGGCTTTCGAAGAGGCGCTGGTGGCCGTCGACCTCGCGCGCGATGGCGCGGGCACCATCGTGCCCCGCGCCATCGCACCCGACGCGGTGGCCGCCGAGCTCGAGCCGGAAGAAAGCGTGTACAAGGCGCTGGTGCTCGGCGTCCGCGACTACGTGAACAAGCACCGCTTCCCCGGCGTGGTGATGGGCCTGTCGGGCGGCGTGGATTCCGCGCTGACCATGGCCATTGCCGTGGATGCACTCGGCCCCGAGCGCGTGCAGGTGGTGATGATGCCCTCGCGCTACACCTCGCAGCTCTCGCGCGACGAGGCCGCCGCGCAGGCGCGCACCCAGGGCGTGGCCTACAGCGTCATCTCCATCGAAGGCATGTTCGATGCCACGCTCGATGCGCTCAAGGAACAGTTCGCGGGTCTCAAGCCCGATGCCACCGAAGAGAACATCCAGGCCCGCTGCCGCGGCGTGCTGCTGATGGCCATCTCCAACAAGACCGGCCGCATGCTCCTGACCACCGGCAACAAGAGCGAGATGGCCGTGGGCTACGCCACGCTGTACGGCGACATGAACGGCGGCTTCGCACCGATCAAGGACTGCAGCAAGATGCTGGTGTATCGCCTGGCGCGCTACCGCAACGAACTGGGCCGGCGCCGCGGCGAATACGGCGGCGCCGATGTCATTCCGCGCGCCGTCATCGAGCGCGAACCCAGCGCCGAACTGCGGCCCGATCAGAAGGACACCGATTCACTGCCGCCCTACGAAACCCTCGACGCCATTCTCGAGGCCTTCATCGAGGAAGACCTGTCGGTGGACGAGATCGTGTCGCGGGGCTTCGACCGCGCCGTGGTGGGGCGGGTGCTCGACATGGTCAAGCGCAATGAATACAAGCGGCGGCAGTCGCCGCCCGGCATCCGCGTCAGCCGCCGCGCCTTCGGCCGCGACTGGCGTTATCCGATCACCAACGGGTACCAGCGGTAGGCGGTTCAGCCGCCCCAGAACTTCCACCAGGGCTTGCCGGCGACGCGCGAGGTTTCCAGCGAATCCTCGGGGAAATTCTCGTGGAACACCTTCGCCGTGTTCTCCTCGAGTTCCTTGTAGTCGAGCTTCCGGTAGCTGCGCACCAGCACGCGCAGTGCTTCCTTCACCGCCGGCGCGCCGTCGTACTGCTCGATGGTCTGGCGCGCGCGCTGCGCGGCCGCCACCCAGGCGCCGCGTTCCTCGTAGTAATGCGCCACGTTCACTTCGAAATCCGCCAGCCGGTTGCGCAGGTAGATCATGCGCCGGCGCGCGTCGTGCGCGTAGATGCTGGTGGGATAGCGCTGCACCACGGTGCGCAGCGCAGTGAAGGCATCGCGCGCGCCGCTGGGTGGGCGCTGCGTCATGTCCACGCCCATCCAGCGCTCGAGTGAATTCGGCACGCGCTCGAAATCGTTCAGCCCCTTCAGGTACCAGGCGTAATCGATGCGCGGATGGGTGGGATTCTCGCGGATGAAGGTCTCGGCGGCATCCTTGGCCGATTCCTTCTCGCCCAGCTCGTAATAGGCGTAGATGATGTTGAGCCGCGCCTGTCGCGACTGCGGCGTGAAGGGGTAGCGCGCGGTCAGCGCCTCGTAGATGCGCACCGCCTCGGCGTAGTCATGCGCGCGCAGCGACTTCTGGCCGCGCTCGAACAGCGCATCGGGCGTGAGCTTCGCCAGGCGCTGTTGGTGACGGTCGCTCTGGCAGCCCGCCACGAGGAGCAGGGCGCACAGGGGCAGCAGCAGCAGGCGCGAAAGGCCTGCGGATCGGGCAGACATCAGGGACATCCGACTAGTATAGACGAATGCCCAAGACCGCCCCGAAAGCCGGCACCGTTGCCCGCAGCAAGACCGCCCGCGCGCGAGCCGCGGCGGCCGCACCTGCCGCGGGCCCCGGGACACGCCGGCACGAGCTCGTCCTGCCCCCAAGCCCCGGCGGCCTGCGCCTGGACCAGGCCCTTTCCCAGGCCCTGCCGCAGTACTCGCGCTCCCGGCTGGCCGGCTGGATCAAGTCCGGCGCCGTGCAGCTCGACGGGCGCGCGGTCCGGCCGCGCGATGCCGTCTACGGCGGCGAGCAGGTGCGGGTGGAGGCGCAGCTGGCGCCTGACGACTCCGTGGCGCCGGAGCGCATGCCCATAAAAATTGCGTATCGCGACAAACATCTGTTCGTCGTAGACAAGCCGGCGGGCCTGGTGGTTCACCCCGGCGCCGGCAATCGCGCCAGCACGCTGCAGAACGGCCTTCTCGCCCTCGATCCGCAACTCGCCACAGTGCCGCGCGCCGGCATCGTGCACCGCATCGACAAGGACACCAGTGGCCTCCTGGTGGTGGCGCGGACCATCGAGGCACATGCGGCGCTGGTCGAGATGCTGCGTGAACACCAGGTGCAGCGCGAATACCAGGCGCTGTGCGTCGGCGCGATCACCGGCGGTGGGACCGTCGACAGGCCCATTGGCCGCCATCGCACCGACCGGCTGAAGATGGCCGTGCGCCCGGATGGCCGCGAGGCCGTGACGCACTATCGACTCGCGGAGCGCTTCGCGCACCACACGCTGCTCTCGGTGCAGCTTGAAACCGGCCGCACGCACCAGATCCGCGTGCACCTGGCGCACATCGGTCATCCGCTGGTGGGCGATCCGGCCTATGGCGGCCGTCGCCAGCTCACGCCGGGCGCAACGCCGGCGCAGCGCGAGGCGCTGAAGGCATTCGGCCGACAGGCGCTGCATGCAGGAAGGCTGGCATTCGAACATCCCGTCACCGGCAAGGCCATCGACGTGACATCGCCGCTGCCGGCCGATTTCAAGCGCCTGCTGGCCGTGCTGCGCGGGGCCTGAAGTGAGGCGAGCACAGTTCCTGCTGCCCGAGTGGCAGTGGCCGCCGGGTGTGCGGGTGCTGTCCAGCCAGCGACAGGGCGGGGTGAGCGCAGCACCATGGGAATCGCTGAACCTCGGTGCGCATGTGGGCGATGCCCGCGAGGCCGTCGAAGCCAATCGCCGCAGGGTGCGGGAGGCTGGCGGACTGCCCACGGAGCCGCACTGGCTGGAGCAGGTACATGGCAACGACGTGGCAGACCTCGATGCCGGCACCGTGACAGGCCGCGCCGACGCCGCCATCAGCGCCGTCCCCGGCCGTGTCTGCGTGGTGATGACCGCCGACTGCCTGCCCGTGGTGCTGGCGAGCGCCGATGGCGCGGTGGTGGGCGTGGCGCATGCGGGCTGGCGCGGGCTGGCCGCCGGCGTGATCGAAGCCACCGCGCATGCGATGCGAACCAAGGTCCCGCCCGCAGCGCCCTTGCAGGCCTGGCTCGCACCCGCCATCGGCCCGGCGCACTTCGAAGTGGGCGATGAGGTGCGCGACGCCTTCGTCGCTGTCGACGCCGCTGCGGCCCGGGCGTTTGCGCGCAATGCAAAGGCCCGCTGGCAGTGCGATCTGTATGCGCTCGCCCGCCAGCGACTGCAGCGCGCCGGCGTCCACGCCATCAGCGGCGGCGGACACTGCACCTATGCCGAGGAGGATGCCTTCTTCTCGCACCGCCGCGACGTGCAGCATCGCGGGCTTGCCGGCACCGGTAGAATGGCGACATTCATATGGCGGACATGAACACCCTGGCGTGGATCATCGGCTTCACGCTGCTGGGCGGCGTGACCGGCGTGCTGCTGGCCAGTGTTTTCCTGCTGGTGCCCGAGAATTCACGCCGCCACGCGCTGCCCTTCATGGTGGCTTTCGCCACCGGCGCGCTGCTGGCCGCGGCGCTGCTGGGCCTGCTGCCCGAAGCCATCGAGAAGGCCGGCCCCGGCAACTACGGCAAGGTGGGGCTGTCGCTGCTGGGGGGCATCGCGCTGTTCTTCGTGCTCGAGAAGCTCGTGCTCTGGCGTCACTGCCACGAGGACGATTGCGAGACGCATGCGCCGGAACCCGCGCCGCAGCCCGCGCATTCACACGGCCACGTGCATGGCCACGTCCACGACCTGCACGATCCGCATCATCGCGCGCCCGGCGTGATGATCATCTTCGGTGACACCCTGCACAACGCGCTCGACGGGGTGCTCATCGCCGCGGCATTCCTCATCGACGTGAACCTCGGCATCATGACCGGCCTTGCGGTGCTGGCCCACGAGGTGCCCAGCGAAGTGGGCAATTTCGCCATCATGCTGCACAGTGGCATGAGTCGCGCGCGCGCCTTCGGCTGGAACCTGTTCTCGGCGCTGGGCGCCGTGCTCGGCGGCGTGCTGGGGTACCTCGCACTGTCGCGCGTGCAGCCCCTGCTGCCCTACGCCCTCGGCGTGTCGGCGGCCAGCCTGCTGTACGTGGCCGTGGCCGACCTCATCCCCGGCCTGCACCGCCGGGTGGGCACCCGCGACTCCATCCTGCAGGTGATTCTCATCGCCGCCGGCGTGGCGCTGGTGGCACTGGTCGAACACCTGCATCCGCACTGAAATTCACCCCGGATTCCGGGTCGGGCGGGCCGGTGGGGCCTTGATCCACGGCCTTCCGGCCCCAGACAAAGGGCCATGCGCAACGACAAACTGACCAGCCGCTTCCAGAACGCCCTGGCCGACGCCCAGTCGCTGGCCGTGGGACGGGACAACCAGATGATCGAACCCGCCCACCTGCTGGTGGCGCTGCTCGAGCAGCAGGGAGGATCCCTGCGTCCGCTGTTCTCGAAAGCCGGCGTCAACGTGCCCAAACTCAAGACCGAGCTCACCGCGTTGCTCGAGCGCCTGCCGAAGGTGGAAGGCACCCCGGGCGAGGTGCATGTGTCGCAGGACCTCTCGCGCATGCTGAACGTCACCGACAAGCTGGCGCAGCAGCGGGGCGATCAATACATTTCCAGCGAGCTGTTCGCGCTGGCCGCGCTCGAAGACCGCGGCGAGCTGGGCAAGCTGCTGAAGACTCACGGCCTCACGAAGCAGAAGCTGGAGAAGGCCATCGACGAGGTGCGGGGTGGCGAGGCCGTGAACGATCCCAATGCGGAAGAGAGCCGCGAGGCGCTGTCCAAGTACACCATCGATCTCACCGAGCGCGCCACCAGCGGCAAGCTCGACCCGGTCATCGGCCGCGACGACGAAATCCGCCGCACGGTGCAGGTGCTGCAGCGTCGCACCAAGAACAATCCCGTGCTCATCGGCGAGCCCGGCGTGGGCAAGACGGCCATTGTCGAGGGCCTGGCGCAGCGCATCGTCAACGGCGAGGTGCCCGAGGGCCTGAAGAACAAGAAGATCCTCGCGCTCGACATGGGCGCGCTGATCGCCGGCGCCAAGTTCCGCGGCGAATTCGAGGAGCGGCTCAAGGCCGTGCTCAAGGACCTCGCGAAGCAGGAAGGGCAGGTCATCCTGTTCATCGACGAGCTGCACACCATGGTCGGCGCCGGCAAGGCCGAGGGCGCCATGGACGCCGGCAACATGCTCAAGCCCGCGCTGGCGCGCGGCGAGCTGCACTGCGTGGGCGCCACCACGCTCGACGAATACCGCAAGTACATCGAGAAGGATGCCGCGCTGGAGCGCCGCTTCCAGAAGGTGCTGGTGGATGAGCCGTCGGTGGAAGACACCATCGCCATCCTGCGTGGGCTCAAGGAGCGCTACGAGGTGCACCATGGCGTCGAGATCACCGATCCGGCCATCGTCGCCGCCGCGCAGCTCTCGCATCGCTACATCGCCGACCGGCAGCTTCCGGACAAGGCCATCGACCTCATCGACGAGGCCGGTGCCCGCATCCGCATGGAGATCGATTCCAAGCCCGAGGAGATGGACAAGCTCGACCGCCGCATCATCCAGCTGCGCATCGAGGAAGTGGCGCTGAAGAAGGAGGATGACGAGGCCTCCAAGAAGCGCCTGGCCGCGCTGCAGGGCACGCTGGCCGAGCTGCAGAAGGAGTACGCCGATCTCGAGGAGATCTGGAAGGCCGAGAAGGCCACGCTGCAGGGCGCGGCCACCGTGAAGGAAGAGCTCGAGAAGGCCAGGCTCGAGCTCGATGCCGCGCGCCGCGCCAATGACCTTGCGAAGATGGCCGAGCTGCAATACGGGCGCATTCCCGAACTGGAGAAGAAGCTCAGCGCGGCACAGGCTGCGGAAGCCAAGCCCACGCAGCTCATGCGCAACAGCGTCACCGAGGAGGAGATCGCCGAGGTCGTGTCCAAGTGGACCGGCATCCCCGTCTCCAAGATGCTCGAGGGCGAGAAGGAGAAGCTGCTGCGCATGGAAGAGGCGCTGGGCAAGCGCGTGGTGGGCCAGGAAGAGGCGCTGAAGATCGTCTCCAACGCCATCCGCCGCTCGCGCGCAGGCCTTTCCGATCCGAAGCGACCCAATGGCTCCTTCCTTTTCCTTGGCCCCACCGGCGTGGGCAAGACCGAGCTGTGCAAGGCGCTGGCCGAATTCCTGTTCGACACCGAAGACGCCATCGTCCGCATCGACATGTCGGAGTTCATGGAGCAGCACTCCGTGGCGCGGTTGATCGGCGCGCCCCCGGGCTACGTGGGTTACGAGGAGGGCGGCTACCTCACCGAGGCCGTGCGCCGCCGCCCGTATTCCGTGGTGCTGCTCGATGAAGTCGAGAAGGCCCACAAGGATGTCTTCAACGTGCTGCTGCAGGTGCTCGACGACGGCCGGCTCACCGATGGCCAGGGCCGCACCGTCGACTTCCGCAACACAGTCATCATCATGACTTCCAACCTGGGTTCGGATGTCATCCAGCAGCTGGCGGGCGAGAAGCAGTACCAGCAGATGAAGAACGAGGTGATGGAACGGGTGCAGGCGCATTTCCGCCCCGAGTTCATCAACCGCATCGACGACATCGTCGTGTTCCACCCGCTGGGGGCTGCGCAGATCCGCGCCATCGTCGACATTCAGCTCGCCAACCTGCGTGCGCGGCTGGCCGAGCGCGACATGGTGCTCGAACTCGCCAATGACGCCCGTGACCTCATCGGGCAGGCGGGATTCGACCCGGTGTATGGCGCGCGGCCGCTGAAGCGCGCCATCCAGCAGCAGATCGAGAACCCGCTGGCCGAGCGCATCCTGCAGGGGCAGTTCGCGCCCGGCGACCGCATCCTCGTGGCTGCGGAGCGTGGGGTGCTGAAGTTCGAAAAACGGGCGAATTGACGCCGCTATAATCGCGGCCATGCCGTTCTACGAATATCAGTGCCAGGCCTGTGGCGCGCAGGTCGAGGTCATGCAGAAGATCACCGACGCGCCGTTGAAGAAATGCCCCGAGTGCGGCAAGAGCCGCCTGGTGAAGCTGGTGTCCGCGCCGGTTTTCCGCCTCAAGGGCGGCGGCTGGTATGAAACCGACTTCAAGACCGACAAGGACAAGAAGCGCAACCTGGTCGACGCGGACAAGGGCGAATCGAAATCCGACGACAAGTCCGAATCGAAGGCTGACGCCAAGGCGGACACGAAGGGTGACGCCAAGGCCGGCGCCAAACCCGAGTCGAAGGAAGCCGGCAAGCCCGCAGCCAAGCCTGTCGCCAAGTCTGTCGCGAAGCCGGTGAAGTCCACGCGGCCGGCCAGGAAAAAGGCCCGTCGGTGAAGACCGGCTTCGCGCGGCTGCTGCGCAAATACCTGATCGCGGGACTGCTGTTCTGGGTGCCCGCGGGGCTCACCTGGCTCACGTTCAAGTTCCTGCTCGACCTCACCGATGGGCTGCTGACGCTGCTGCCTGAAGGGTTGAAGCCCGACAACCTGCTGGGCTTTCATGTGCCGGGCTTCGGCGTGCTGATCGCGCTGGTGGCGCTGCTGCTCACCGGCCTGCTGGTGGCCAACCTCGTCGGGCAGACGCTGGTCACCTGGTGGGAAGAGCTGATGAACCGCATCCCGCTGGTGCGGACACTGTATTCCGGCTTGAAGGGATTCACCGAATCCCTGATGAAGAGCAAGGCCTCGTTCCGTCAGGTGGTGCTCATCGAGTTTCCGCGTCGCGACGCCTGGACCGTCGCCTTCGTCACGGCCACCAACCTGCCCGACTATTCGGGGCGCTATGGTGGCGAGCCGCTGGTGTGCGTGTACGTGCCCACCACGCCGCTGCCCACCACGGGGTACACGCTGATCGTGCGGCAGTCGGAAATCGTGCCCATCGACATGAGCGTCGATGACGCGATGAAGATGATCGTGACGCTGGGCGTGGTCGTGCCGCCCGGCACGCCCGACGCCCAGCATCAGCGGGCTGTCAGCCCTTCGCCTGATTGATGATCTTCACCTGCGTGAATTCCTCCACGCCCTGCTGGCCCAGCTCCACGCCGTAGCCCGACTGCTTGGTGCCGCCGTACGGCACATCCGGCGGCAGGTCCAGGTGCTTGTTGATCCACACGGTGCCGGTCTCGAGCTTCATCGCCACATCCATGGCGCGCTCATTGCTGGCTGACCACACCGTGGCGCCCAGGCCGTATTCCGACGCATTGGCGCGCGCGATGGCCTCGTCCAGCGTCTTGTACTTCAGCACCGGCATCACCGGCCCGAACTGCTCCTCGCATACCAGCCGCGCGCCGTCGGGCAGGCCGCTGACGATGGTGGGCTTGATGAAATAGCCCGGGCCCGCATGCGGTTCGCCGCCGGCGATGACCTTTCCCTGCGCGCGGGCGTCGTCGATGATGGCCTTCACCTTCTCGTACTGCATCCTGTTCTGCAGCGGGCCGAATTCCACGCCTTCTTCCAGGCCATTGCCCACCTTCGCGGCGGAGGCGATCTTCGCCAGCTCCGCGCACACGGCGTCGTAGATCTTCTCCGGCACGAAGATGCGCTTGGCGGCCAGGCACACCTGGCCCGAGTTCACCATCGCCGCGAAGAACAGCTTCGGCGCGATTTCCTGCGGGTTCACGTCATCGAGCACGATGGCGGCGTCATTGCCGCCGAGCTCGAGCGTCAGGCGCTTCAGCGTCGGCGCCGCGCTCGCCATCACCTTGCGGCCGGTGGCAGTCGATCCGGTGAAGGCGATCTTCGCCACGTCCGGGTGGCTGGTGAGCACGCCGCCCAGGTCATTGGCGTCGGCGATCACGTTGACCACGCCTGCGGGGAAGATCTCCGCGCACAGCTCGCCCACGCGCAGCGAGGTGAGCGGGGTGGTGGGCGCGGGCTTCACCACGATGGTGTTGCCGGCCAGCAGCGCGGGCGCGAGCTTGGTCACCATCATGATCACCGGGAAATTCCACGGCGTGATGGCTGCGACCACGCCCAGCGGCGAGCGCACGCGCACCACCTTGGATTGCGCGTCGTCCTTCAGCACCACCGGCGGCAGGTCGTGCGCGGCGATGCCGCGGATGTTCGCGCTCGCCACCATCAGTTCGAAGAAGGCGCCGCCCAGCGGCTTGCCCTGTTCCTGCGTCAGCAGCGGCGCCAGCTCCTGCACGCGCGCATCGATGGCGTCGGCCAGCTTCATCAGCAGCGCGCGGCGCTCGGCGATGGGCTTTGCGGCCCAGGCGGGGAAGGCGGCCTTGGCGGCGGCCACGGCCTGGTTCGCCTGTGCCACGTCGGCGCGCGGGCAGGCGGCCACCACCTTCTCGGTGGCGGGATTGATCACGTCAACGGTGCCGGCAGCGCCGGGCACCAGCTTGCCGCCGATCAACAACTTGAATTCGCCGATCTGGCCGGGCTTCAATTGGGCGTTCATCTGGAATTTCCCCGTGGTTGCATCACCACGAGTATACGACCCGGCGGCTCACCAGAGCGTGCGGCAGGGGAAGGCCCGGAACGCGGGATCGCGGGTCACGAGCGTCAGGTCTTCCATCTCGCATTGGGCGGCGAGCATGCGGTCGAAGGGGTCGCCGTGGGACTGGAGGTAACTGCCTGCGCGCAGGCCATGTTCCGCCGTCAAGGCGAGCGGCCGGAATCCCTCTGCTGCCACTGATTCACCGAGCCGCTGCGCCTCCCCGGGCTGGAAGTGAAGTTTTCCCCGACGGCTCTTGGTGGCGATTTCCCATGCAGTGGCCGCGCTGACGTAGATCTCGTTCGCCGGGTCGCCCATTGCCGCTCTCGCTCCGGCAGACAACTCGGGTGCGCCCACCAGCCACCACAGCAGGGCGTGGGTATCCAACAGCAGCCGCACCTTAAAGCAGCCCCCATTCAGCCAGTTCCTCGTCCGCCATAGGGTCGAAGGCGGAATCGGAGATGTGGATCCTGCCCTTCAGTCTTCCCGGCACGCGGCGGGGCCTTTCCTGCGCCAGCGCCACCAGTCGAGCCACCGGCTTGCCGGCGCGGGCGATGATCACTTCTTCCCCGGCCTCCACCCGTTCCAGCAGGCGGGAAAGCTGGGTCTTGGCCTCGTGGACATTGACCATCTTTGTCATGCTCCCGATCGTGGACTAACCTGCTTAGCTAAGTCAATTCGCCTGCGGTTTCGCTGCCCGTGGGGCTGTCGTACCATGCCGCGCTCTTTCAGCCGCGGCGGGCGCGGTTTCTGGCGGGAATCAGTACTTATGCGCAGTCATTACGCGGGTCAGGTCAACGAAGGGCTTTCCGGGCAGGAGGTCACCGTGGCCGGCTGGGTGCACCGTCGGCGCGACCATGGCGGCGTCATCTTCGTGGACCTGCGCGACCGCGAGGGCCTGCTGCAGATCGTCTTCGATCCCGACAACGCCCAGCTCTTCGCCGAGGCCGAGCGCCTGCGCGGCGAGTTCGTCATCCAGGTGCGCGGCCTGGTGCGCGCGCGTCCGGCGGGCACGGCGAATGCGAACCTGGCCTCGGGCAAGGTCGAGGTGCTGGCCCGCGCGCTCACCGTGCTGAACCGTTCCGAGCCGCTGCCCTTCCAGCTCGACGAGACGGTGAGCGAGGAAGTGCGGCTGCGCTACCGCTACATCGACCTTCGCCGCGAGGAAATGAGCCAGCGGCTGCGGCTGCGCCACCGGGTCACCATGGCGATGCGTCACTACATGGACACCCACGGCTTCATCGACGTGGAAACGCCGATGCTCACCAAAGCCACGCCCGAGGGCGCGCGCGACTACCTGGTGCCCAGCCGCACGCATCCGGGCAGCTTCTTCGCGCTGCCGCAGTCGCCGCAGATCTTCAAGCAGCTCTTGATGGTCTCGGGCTTCGACCGCTACTACCAGATCGTCAAGTGCTTCCGCGACGAGGACCTGCGCGCCGACCGCCAGCCCGAGTTCACGCAGCTCGATATCGAGACGTCCTTCCTGACGCAGGACGAGATCATGAACCTCATGGAGGGGCTGATCCGCGAGCTGTTCGCGAAGACGGTGGAAGTGGCGCTGCACAACCCTTTCCCGCGGATGACCTATGCCGAGGCCATGCGCCGCTATGGCTCGGACAAGCCCGACCTGCGCGTGCCGCTGGAACTGGTGGACGTGGCAGACCTCGTGGCCGGTTGCGACTTCAAGGTGTTCGCCGGCCCGGCGAAGGATCCGAACGGCCGCGTGGCGGCGCTGCGCGCGCCCGGTGGCGGCGGGCTCTCGCGCAGCGAGATCGACGCCTACACCGCCTACGTGGCGCGCTATGGCGCGAAGGGTCTCGCCTACATCAAGATCAATGAGAAGGCCAAGGGCCGCGAGGGCCTGCAGTCGCCCATCCTCAAGTTCCTCAGCGACGAAGCCATTGCCGGCATCCTCGGGCGCACCGGCGCGCAGGACAACGACCTGATCTTCTTCGGCGCCGATACGCACAAAGTGGTGTGCGACGCGCTGGGCGCGCTGCGCCTCAAGCTCGGCCATGACCTGAAGCTCGTGGAGCAGGGCTGGCGGCCGCTTTGGGTCGTCGACTTCCCCATGTTCGAATACGACGCGGATTCCAAGCGCTGGGTCGCCATGCACCATCCGTTCACCGCGCCCAAGGTCGATGATCCCGCGGCGTTGTCGGCCGATCCCGGCAAGGCCGTGGCCAAGGCCTACGACATGGTGCTCAACGGTTCGGAAATCGGCGGCGGCTCGGTGCGCATCCATCGCGCCGACATGCAGTCGGTGGTGTTCGGCCTGCTTGGCATCGATGCCGAGGAGGCCCGGCGCAAGTTCGGCTTCCTGCTCGATGCGCTGAAGTTCGGCGCGCCGCCCCATGGCGGCATCGCCTTCGGCCTCGATCGCCTCGTCATGCTGATGGCCGGCGCCGAGAGCATCCGCGATGTCATCGCCTTCCCGAAGACGCAGACCGCCGCCTGTCCGCTCACCGACGCGCCCACGCCGGTAAGCGAGCAGCAGCTGCGCGAGCTCGCGATTCGTGTCCGCACGCCGCAGCCGGCCGGCTGAAGGGCAGGGCGCGTCGCAGGACGCGCCCGCGGGCAAGGTGGCCCTCAAGGGCACCGTGCTTTTCGTCCACGGGCTGTGGATGACCGGCGCCGAATCACTGCTGCTGCGGCGCCAGCTCGCCCTGCGGGGCTGGGCGCTGCGCATCTTTCCCTATTCCTCGCTGGCCGAGCCCATGGACCGCGTGGCACGCCGCTGCGCCAACCACGCGCTGGCGCTGGCGCGGCGCACGCTGCGGCCCGTGCACCTGGTGGGCCACAGCCTGGGCGGCATGGTCATTTACCGCATGTTCGAGACAGGCGTGCTGGCGCCCGACCGGTTCAGCGGCGACTTCTGCCGCGTGGTGTTCATGGGCACGCCGGTGCGCGGCAGCCAGTCCGCGCGCGTGCTGGCCCGGTCCGGCCCGGGCCGGCGATTGCTCGGCGCCGGGGGCGGCGTGCTCACCGAGGGCGTGCCCGATCGCTGGCCCTTCAGCGCGCAACTGGGAATCATTGCGGGCGACCGGCCCCGGGGGCTCGGTCGATTCCTGGCTCGCTTCGATTCACCCAATGACGGAACCGTGGCCGTGAGCGAAACTGAGTTGGCCGGCGCCACCGACCGCTGCGTGCTGCCCGTGAGCCATACGGGCATGTGGTTGTCCACCGAGGTGGCGCGGCAGGTCGCGAATTTTCTCGACCGGGGGAAGTTCGAATAACAAGAGGCAAGGCCATGCGCAAAGCCCTGATGCTCGTGCTCACGTTGCTGGCCGGATGCGGTGGCGGCGGGGAAAGCGGTGGCGGTACATCGGCGCCTCCCCCGAACCGCAGCATCGGCGGCGTGGTGTCGGGACTGCAGGGCAGCCTGGTCCTGCGCAACAACGGCGGCGACGACCTCACGCTTTCCGCCAGCGGCGCCTTCACCTTCGCCACCACCATCGCCAACGGCGCGGCCTATGCCGTCACCGTGCAGGCGCAGCCCGATGGCCAGAGCTGCACCGTGACCGATGGCGCGGGCAATGCCGCGGCCAACATCACCACCGTCTCGGTGCGCTGCGCCTGGCTCGTGGCCCCGGCCCTGCCCACGCTGCGCATCGCCACCGACAACGCCGCGCCCATCGATTCGAAGGATGTCTACATCACCGGCACCTATGAGCTGCTGGATGCCGCGGGCCTGCGGCAGGCCGGTGGCACGCTGGAGATCCGCGGCCGCGGCAACTCCACCTGGAATTACCCCAAGAAGCCGTATCGCATGAAACTCACCGACAGCGCGGCGCTGCTCGGCATGCCCTCGAGCAAGCACTGGGTGCTGCTGGCCAACTACCTGGACAAGACGCTGGTGCGCAACGAGGCGGCCTTCGAGTTCGCGCGACGCGCGGGCCTTGCGTGGACGCCACGCAGCGCGCAGGTGACGCTGGAGCTCAACGGCGAATACGTCGGCCTGTACCAGCTCACCGAGCATGTACGCATTGCGCCCGACCGCGTGAACATCCCCGAACTGAAGAAGGGCGACACCGCGCCGGACCTCATCACCGGCGGCTACCTGATGGAAATGGATTACCGGCGGGGCGAGGTCTACTGCCGGCTCACCAACCGCGGCGCCGTGCTGTGCTTCGGCAATCCCGACACGCTGCTGACCGCGGACTTCGCGCCCCACAAGGCCTACATCGATGGCTACATCGATGCGCTGGAGGCCGCGCTGTACGGCCCTCAGTTCGCCGATCCGGCGAGCGGGTATGCCGCCTACATCGACGTGGACTCGGCGGTGAACTTCTACCTGGTGCACGAGCTGTTCAAGAATCCCGACTCGAACTTCTTCTCCAGCGTCTACCTGTACAAGCCGCGCGGCGGCAAGGTCACCTTCGGTCCGGTGTGGGATTTCGACCTCGCGGCCGGCAATGCCCAGTGGGCGCGATACGGATTCTTCGACGGCTCCGACCCCACCGGCTGGCACACGCGCAAGCAGGACACGCGTGTGGCCGACCCGCCCACCAACTGGTTCACGCGGCTGTTCCAGGACCCGGCGTTCGAGCAGAAGGTGAAGGCGCGCTGGGCGGCATTGCGCGCCGCCGGCGCCGTCGATGGGCTGTTTCCCTACATCGACCGCCGCGCCGCCTGGCTGTCGCAGGTGCAGGTGCGCAATTTCCAGCGCTGGAACGTGCTCAACACCGTCCTGCAGCCGGACCTGAGTCCCGTGCTCGGCCCCTACGACGCGCACGTGTCGGCGATGAAATCCTGGCTGCAGCAGCGCGCGGCGTGGATGGACCTGCAACTACGCTGAGGTCGCGAGCCGTTCATCGGCCTCAGCGCGTGCCGGGGCTTGGCGTGGTGGCTGCCAGGCTCCCGTCCAGCGCGACACCACCAGCGTGGCCAGCGCGTTGCCCACAAGGTTGGTCAGCGCGCGTGCTTCGGACATGAACCGGTCGATGCCGAGGATCAGCGCCAGCGAGGCCAGCGCCGGCCCGTCCACGGCGGCCAGCGTGCCCGCCAGCACGATGAAGCCGCTACCGGTCACGCCCGCAGCGCCCTTCGACGTCAGCAGCAGCACTACCAGCATCACCACCTGTTGGCCCAGCGTCATCGGCGTATCCGTGGCCTGCGCCAGGAACACTGCCGCCATCGTCAGGTAGATGCAGGTCCCGTCGAGGTTGAACGAATAGCCCGCCGGCACCACGAGCCCCACCACCGAACGCTGGCAGCCCATCTTCTCCAGCTTGTCCATCAGCCTTGGCAGCACCGATTCGGAAGAAGAGGTGCCCAGCACGATCAGCAGTTCCTCGCGCAGCTCGCCGATCAGCCGGAAGATCGAGAAGCCATGCGCGCGGGCGATGAGTCCCAGCACCACGAACACGAACAGCAGGCAGGTGGCATAGAAGCACAGCATCAGCATCGCGAGCTGGCGCAGCGCATCGATGCCCTGCGAGCCGATGGTGAAGGCCATGGCGCCCAGCGCGCCAATGGGCGCCAGGCGCGTGATGTAGCCCACCACGCGGAACAGCACGGCCGAGAAGCCCTCGATGCCGGCGCGCAGCGTGGCCACGCGCGCGCCGCAGGCCTGCAGCGCGAAGCCGCACAGGATGGCGATGAGCAGCACCTGCAGGATTTCACCCTTCGCGAAGGCATCGAACATCGACACCGGGATGATGTTCAGCAGGAAATCCACCACGCCCTGCTTCTGCGCCTGACCGGCATAGGCGGCCACGCGCGTGGCGTCGAGCGTGGCCGGGTCCACGTGCATGCCCGCGCCCGGCGCCACCACGTTCACCAGCACCAGCCCCACGATCAGCGCCAGCGTGGTCACGATCTCGAAATAGCCGATGGCATAGAGACCCACGCGACCCACGTGACGCAGGTTGTCCATGCCGGCGATGCCCATCACCACCGTGCAGAAGATGATGGGCGCGATCAGCATGCGGATCAGCCGGATGAAACCGTCGCCCAGCGGCTTCAGCGACACGCCGAGGTCGGGCGCGAAATGGCCGAGCAGGGCGCCGATCACGATGGCGATCAGCACTTGCACGTAGAGAATCTTCAGATAGCGCATCAGCCCCCGCTCAGGGCCTGCACGATGTGCAGCGTGCGGCCGGAATCAAGCTCGGCATGAAGCTCGCGCAGTTCGTCCCCGTCCAGGAAGAAGCGCATGTGCGTGCGGATGCGATCCTGTTCGTCGATCATCCGGAAACGGATGCCGGGGAACTGGCGGTCCAGGTCGTCGAGCACCTGCGCCAGCGTGGAACCCTGCGCCGCCACCTCGCGTCGCATCGTGTACGAGACCAGCGGGCTCGGAATGGTGACGCGCATCGGGCGATTCCTAGAGCTCGGCCGTTTCCAGCGCGTAGATCTCGGGCAGGTGGCGCGCGATGCACTTCCAGCTGCCGCCTTCATCCCGGCTGGCCCAGATCTCGCCGCTGGTGGTGCCCACGTACAGTCCCACCGGATCGCGCGCGTCGCCGCACATGGCCTGGCGCTTCACCGTCCACCAGGCATCGCGGCCCGGCAGGCCGCGGTCCAGTCGCTGCCAGCTCTTGCCCGCGTTGCGCGTGCCGTAGGCCGCGGGCTTGCCGCCGATGGCCGTGCGCGGCCAGACGGTGCCGCCATCCATCGGGAACACCCAGCACACCTTGTCGTCGCGGGGATGCACCACCATCGGGAAGCCGATGTCGCCGATCCTGGCGGGCATGTTCTCGCCGATGCGCAGCCACTGCTCGCCGGGGCGGTCCAGCCGGTAGATGCCGCAGTGGTTCTGCTGGTACAGGCGATCCGGATTCGACGGGCACAGCCGCACGCAATGCGGATCGTGCACATAGAGCTGGTCGGCGGGGAAACCCTCCACCACCGCCATGCCCTTCACCAGCGGCCGCCAGGTCGCGCCGCGATCCAGCGACTCGTGCACGCCGCCGCTCGACATGGCGACGTACAGATGATTCCGGTCGCGCGGATCCACGTTCACCGAATGCAGCTTGGGGCCATCGGGCGTGCCGTTTTCCTGCGCGCCCATCCACTGGCTGTATTCAGGATGATCGTTAAGGCCCGCGACCGGTTCCCAGGTGTCGCCGCCATCCTCGCTCCGGAAAAGCCCCTGCGGAGAGGCGCCGGCGTACCACACGCCCGGCTCGCTGGCGTGCCCGGGCGTCAGCCAGAAGCTGTGATCCAGCACATGCGCCTTGCGGTCGCCATTGGCCTTGGGAAACGCCGGCGGGCGCGAGGCTTCCACCCATTTGCGGCCGCGGTCCACCGAACGATACATCGTGGGGCCCAGGTGACCCGTGCGCGCCGAGAAGAGGATGACCTTCGGATCGCGCGGATCCTGCACCAGATGGTGCGCGATCTGCCCGAGCTTGATGGGCGCGCTGGTCTTCCACTGGCGGCGCGCGGCATCGGACTTGACGAAGAACGCGCCCTTGCGCGTGGCGACCAGCAGCGAAACAGGACGAGAAACCTTCTTGCCCTTGGCCATGTCACTCCCCCCCGTGGACTGTCAGGAATCCAGAGCCTTGCGCAGTTCATACAGGCGCTGCAAGGCCTCGCGCGGCGTGAGTCCATCCGGGTCGATGGCGGCCAGCAGCTTTTCGACGGCAGAAGGCGCCGGTGAGGCAGGGGCCACAGGCGCGGCGGTCGCCACACGCGTGACGGTCGCTGCGGGCACGGCACCTGCGGCGGCGAACAGCTCGCCCTGCACCTGGCCGGCAGTCTGCGCGTCCCGCTGGGCCTCGAGTTGTGCCAGGTAGCCCCGCGCGGCGCCGATCACCTCGCGCGGAACGCCGGCCAGCTTGGCCACGGCAAGCCCATAGCTGCGGCTGGCCGGCCCCTCCCGCACCGCATGCAGGAAGACCAGCTCGTCGCCGTGCTCGGTGGCGTCCAGGTGCAGGTTGACCACGCCCGGCAGTTCCGCCGCCAGCGTCGTGAGTTCGAAGTAGTGCGTCGCGAACAGCGTGAACGCGCCGGTATCCAGCGCCAGGTGCCGCGCCACGGCCCAGGCCAGCGACAGCCCGTCGTAGGTGCTGGTGCCGCGACCGATCTCGTCCATCAGCACCAGGCTCTGGCGCGTGGCGTTGTTCAGGATGTTGGCGGTCTCCGTCATCTCCACCATGAACGTGGAGCGGCCCCCCGCCAGGTCGTCCGCCGCGCCGATGCGCGTGAACACGCGGTCGATCGGCCCGATCAGCGCGCTCTTCGCCGGCACATAGCTGCCGATGTGCGCCAGCACGGCGATCAGCGCCGCCTGACGCATGTACGTGGACTTGCCGCCCATGTTGGGACCGGTGACGATCAGCATCCGCCGCGCGTCGTCGAAGACGAGGTCGTTCGGCACGAACTGCGTGCCGATGAAGCGTTCCACCACCGGATGCCGGCCGGCCTCCACGCGGTATACCGGCGCGTCGGTGAGCTCCGGCTGGATCCACTGCAGCGTGTCGGCGCGTTCGGCCAGTGTGTTCAGCGCATCGAGCTGGGCGATGGCGGTGGCCGTCTCCTGCAGACGGGGCAGCGCCGCGGTCAGCGCGTCCAGCACGCCCTCGTACAGTTCCTTCTCGCGGGCCAGCGCCTTGTCGCGCGCGCCCAGCACCTCGTCCTCGAAGCCTTTCAGTTCCGGCGTGATGAACCGCTCGGCGGACTTCACGGTCTGGCGGCGCAGGTAGTCGGTCGGCACGCGCTCGGCATGCGCGCGCGGTATCTCGATGAAGAAGCCCTGCACGCGGTTGTAGCCCAACTTCAGTTGCGCGATGCCGCTGCGCTCGCGCTCCTTCTTCTCGAGCTCGAGCAGGAACTCGTCGGTGTTGGTGGCGATGCGCCGCAGCTGGTCGAGCGCGGCATCGTAGCCCACCGCGATCACGTCGCCATCGCGCAGGATGGCCGAGGGCTCGGCGGCGATGGCGCGGCCGAGCAGCGCATGTTCATCCGCATGTTCGCCGATGCGCTCGCGCAGCGACTGCAGCAGTGGCACGTCGAACGCGGCCACGCGCTGGCGCAGGCGGGGCAGGGCGGCCAGCGACGTGCGCAGCTGCGCAAGATCGCGCGGGCGCGCGGAGCGAAGCGCCACGCGCGCGAGAATCCGTTCCACATCGCCGACGGGAGAAAGCGCCTCCGCCACGCCCGCGAACGCCCTCGACTCGCCCAGCATGCCCACCGCGGCATGGCGCTGGCGCAGCACGCCCCGGTCGCGCAGCGGGCGATTCAGCCAGCGCCGCAGCTCGCGCGAGCCCATGGACGTGGCGGCATGGTTCAGCAGGCAGAACAGCGTCGCATCGTCGTTGCCCGAGAGGCCGCGATCCAGTTCCAGATTGCGGCGCGTGGCCGCGTCGAGCTGCAGGCCCTCGTCGCGCGCCTGCACGTGCAGGCCGCGGATGTGCGGCAGCGCCGCCTTCTGCGTGTCCTGGGCGTACTGCAGCAGCGCGCCCGCCGCGCGCAGGCCCGCGGTGAGTTCCGCGGCGCCGAAACCGGCGAGGTCCCGCGTGCCGAACTGCGTGGTGAGCAGCCGTCGCGCCGCCTCCCCGTCGAAATGCCAGGGCGGACGCAGCCGCGGCGGCGGGCCACGCTCGGCGCCGGGCGCGATCGCGCGCTGGTCCTCGGGCAGCAGCAGTTCCGCGGGCCGCAGCCGCTCCAGTTCCGCGGCCACCTCGGCGGCATCGCCCAGTTCGCTGGCGCAGAAGCGGCCCGAGGCAAGGTCGAGCCATGCCAGCCCATGGCGCTCGCCGTCGAACACCAGCGCCGCCAGCAGGCTTTCGCGCGTGCGATCGAGCAGCGCATCTTCCACCAGCGTGCCCGGCGTCACCACGCGCACCACCTGGCGTTCCACCGGCCCCTTCGATTTCGCCGGATCGCCGATCTGCTCGCAGATGGCCACGGATTCACCACGGCGCACCAGCCGCGCCAGGTAGTTCTCGACGCTCACCGCGGGCACGCCGGCCATCGTGATCGGCTCGCCGGCGGACTGCCCGCGCGTGGTCAGCGCGATGTCGATCAGCTGCGATGCGCGGCGCGCGTCATCGAAGAACATCTCGTAGAAATCGCCCATGCGATAGAACAGCAGCACGTCCGGGTGCTGCGCCTTGATGCGCAGGTACTGCTGCATCATCGGCGTGTGGTTTTGCAGGGGATCGGTCACTGCCGCGGGAGTCCTGGTGAATCAGCCGCGCATTATAGGGGCCGTTGAACCGCGCCCACTGCGGTGGAGCACCAGCGCACCCGTCGCGGCCCACAGCACCGCCACCGCCACCAGCACCGCCTGCAGCGCATTGCCGAACGCGCCGCGCGCGGCCACGCGCAGTGCGTCGCCGGCGGCCGCGGGCAGTGCATCGGCCACGCGCAATGCCTCGTCCAGCGAATCGCGCACCGCCGTTGGCAAGGCGTCCGGGCCGGGCGCGTCCGTCACACCCAGCGTCCACGAATACGCCAGCGTCATCACGCTGCCGAACACCGCGACGCCCAGCGAATTGCCCAGTTCGAAGCCCACTTCCTCGATCGATGCGGCCATGCCGCCGCGGTCGGGCGGCGCCGCGCCCATGATGGTGCTCGAGGCGAAGGTGACGCTGGCGCCGATGCCAAGGCCTATCCCCGCGATCAGGGCGAGGCGCGTCAGCGGCCAGGTCAGCCCCGCATCCGGCAGCAGCGCCAGCGCCAGCGCGCAGGCGGCGGCGAGCGCGAAGGCGCCGCAGGCCAGATGCGCGGGCCGCACCCGCCGCATCATCCTTCCTGCCACGGGTCCGGCGATGAAGCCGGCGACCGCCGCCGGCAGCACGATCAGCGAAGCACCCAGCGCCGAGCGCTGCTCCACGAGTTGCAGGTACTGACTGAGCACCAGCTCCAGGCCAATCATGCCCGCGGTGCCCAGGCAGGCCGCCGCGAAGGCGCCAGTGAAATCCGGCAACCGGAACAGCGTCAGGTCGAGCAGCGGCTGCGGCCGGGTGCGTTGCCGTCGCAGGTAGAGGGCACCAAAGCCCAGCCCCAGCGCCAGCGCCAGCAGCAGGCGCGCGGCGCTGAAGTCCTGCCGCGCCAGTTCCTTGATCGCGAACACCAGCGAGGTGAGGCCCACCAGAATCTGCAGCGAACCGGTGAAGTCCCAGGGCGCGCCGCCCGGCGCTTCGCGGCGCGGCACCAGCCACAGCGTCAGCAGCAGCGCCACGGCCACCACCGGCACGTTGATGAGGAACACCGATCCCCACCAGTAGCGCTCGAGCAGCAGTCCCGCGATGAGCGGGCCCAGCGCCATGCCGCCGGAGGCCATGCCCGCCCACAGTCCGATGGCGAAGTTGCGTTCATGCGCGTCGACGAAGGTGGTGCGGATGATGGCGAGCGTGGCCGGCATCATCATCGCCGCGCCGATTCCCAGGCACGCGCGGCCGGCAATGAGCACGGCGGAACTCGGCGCGTACGCGGCCAGCAGCGACGCGAGGCCGAAGGTCACCAGGCCGCAGGCGAACAGCAGTCGATGTCCGTGCCGGTCCCCCAGCGTGCCGAGTCCGGGTAGTAGTCCGGCTACCACGATGGGATACGCGTTCAGAATCCACAGGCGCTCGGTGTTTGTCGCCGCAAGATCGCGCGTCAGGGCCGGCAACGCCACGTACAGCACCGTGAGGTCCACGCAGATCAGGAACAGTCCGCTGGCCGCGATGCCCAGCACCAGCCAGCGCCTTGCGGGCCGCGCGGTGTCCGCGCAATTCACTTACCGAACCTCTTGCGCGAACGTAACGCGAAAAGCTGGCGCCCCGCAGCGTGGCGCAGATATGCTGACCGGATGGAAACGCTCATCAAGAAGCTGGTCAATTTCAAGGCGGGGGAAGGCAAGGCGCTGTTCTGGTCATTTGCCTATTTCTTCCTGCTGATCTCCACATACTACATGCTGCTGCCGATCCGCGATGCTGCTGGCATACGCGGGGGCGCACAGGATCTGCCGTGGCTGTTCTTCGGCACCTTCGTGGTGTCGCTGATCACGGCGCCCTTGCAGGCCAGCATCGCGGCCAAGCTGCCGCGCCAGCGCTTCGTCCCCGTGGCGTACCTGTTCCTGGTCGCCAACATGCTCGTCTTCTGGTTCCTGCTGCGTTCCAGCGTGGCCACCGAGGCGGTGTACAAGGCCTTCTTCATCTGGATCACCGTGTTCTCGGTGTTCACGGTCTCCATTTTCTGGACCTTCATGTCCGACCTCTACGCCACCGAGCAGGGCAAGCGCCTGTTCGGCTTCATCGCGGCGGGCGGATCGCTGGGCAATATCCTCGGCCCCATACTGAACAAGCAGCTCGTCGGCCCCATCGGTGTGGCGAACCTGCTGCTGGTGGCTGGTGCGCTGCTCATCGGCGCGGTGTTCTGCGCCAACCGGCTCGAATCCGCCGCGGCGCAACTCGCGGCGGCCGATCCGAATTTCGTCGCGGCCAGTGCCGGGCGCGAGAAGAAGCCCGTGGGTGGCGGCATGTTCGACGGCTTCGGGCTGCTGTTCAGCTCGCGCTATCTGGGCAGCATCGGTCTGTGGGTGTTCCTGCTGTCGCTGCTGGGCACCTTCCTGTATCTCACGCAGGCGCACATCGTGGCCTCGTACACGGCCGACATGAAGGCGCGCACCTCCATCTTCGCCACCATCTACATGTGGGTGGGCATTCTGTCGCTGGTGGTGCAGGTGCTGGGCACGGGCCGCATCATCAAGGGCATCGGCGTGGGGCCTGCGCTCGCCATCCTGCCGCTGGTGTTCGTGGCCGGATTCACCGGCTTGATGTTCACGTCGGCGCTGGTGGTCATCGCCGGTTTCCAGGCCTGCCAGCGCGCTTCCAACTTCGGCATCGCCAACGTGGCGCGCGAAGCGCTGTGGCCGGTGGTCAGCCGCGAAGAGAAATTCAAGGCCAAGAACATCGTCGATGGTGCGGTGTTCCGCGGCGCCGATTTCGTCAATGCCTTCATCTACACCGGGCTTGCCAAGGTGTTTTCGGTGCAGCCGGTGATCGCCGGCATCGGTGTGGTGCTGGCTGGCGGCTGGGCGGCGCTGTCGTTTGCGCTGGGTCGCATGCAGGAAAAACGCGCCCGCGAGGGCGCCAGGGGCTGACATCGGATGGGGACGTCGAACGCCCCCAGTGACAACGAGCTCTCGCTGCTCAGCGTGCGCGTCGGCGAGGCGCTGCTGCAGCGGCGCCAGAAGGTGGTGCTGGCCGAGAGCTGCACCGGTGGCTATGTGGCGAAGCTGCTCACCGATATCCCCGGCAGCTCGGCCTGGTTCGATTTCGGCTTGGTCACCTATTCCAACGAATCCAAAGAGCGCTGCCTGGGCGTGTCGGTCGCAACGCTTACTGAACATGGTGCGGTCAGCGAGGCCGTCGTGCTCGAGATGGCGGCCGGCGCGCTGTCGCTGGGGCAGGCGCAGTGCGCGGTGTCCATCAGCGGCATTGCGGGGCCCGATGGCGGCACCGCACGGCACCCGGTGGGCGATGTATGGCTGGCGCTTGCCCGGCGGCGGGCGGGTGGGGCGGTACAGGCCGTGGCCGTGCACCGGCACTTCAGTGGCAGTCGCGATGAGATAAGGCGGCAGGCGGCGGCCGTTGCGCTGATGCTGCTTCTCGAGGAATAGTTCGCCCTCCGCGCATTTCTGCGCGTTCCCGATAGATAGACTGTATACATATACAGTACGGTGTGGCATAGTCCTTCACACCAGTCATTCACGCATTCCCGAGGTCCCCCGCATGGAAGAGAACCGCAAAAAGGCGCTGTCCGCAGCGCTCGGCCAGATCGAAAAGCAGTTCGGCAAGGGTTCGGTCATGCGCCTCGGGGATGCCAGCGCCTCCTACGATGTGGAAGCCGTATCCACCGGCTCGCTGGGTCTCGACATCGCGCTCGGCATCGGCGGCCTGCCTCGTGGCCGCGTCATCGAAATCTACGGTCCAGAGTCCTCCGGCAAGACCACGCTCACGTTACAGGTTGTGGCTGAAGTCCAGAAAGCCGGCGGCACCGCAGCGTTCGTCGATGCCGAGCACGCCCTCGATCCTTCCTATGCGCAGAAGCTGGGCGTCAACATCGACGACCTGCTCGTGTCGCAGCCGGATACGGGCGAGCAGGCGCTCGAAATCACCGACATGCTGGTCCGCTCCAGTGCGGTGGATGTCATCGTGGTCGACTCGGTGGCGGCGCTCACGCCCAAGGCCGAAATCGAGGGCGAAATGGGCGAACTGCAGGTGGGCCTGCACGCACGCCTCATGTCGCAGGCGCTGCGCAAGCTCACCGGCAACATCAAGCGCTCCAACACCATCGTCATCTTCATCAACCAGATCCGCATGAAGATCGGCGTCATGTTCGGCAATCCCGAAACCACCACCGGCGGCAACGCGCTCAAGTTCTACGCCTCGGTGCGTCTCGACATCCGCCGCATCGGCGCCATCAAGAACGGCGAAGAGGTGGTCGGCAACCAGACCCGCGTCAAGGTGGTCAAGAACAAGGTTTCCCCGCCGTTCCGCGAGGCCGAATTCGAGATCATGTACGGCCAGGGCATCTCGCGCGAAGGCGAGATCATCGAACTGGGCAGCGCGCAGAACATCATCGAGAAGTCAGGCGCCTGGTACAGCTACAAGGGCGAGCGCATCGGCCAGGGCAAGGAAAATGCCCGCGTGTTCCTCAAGGAACACCCCGAGATCGCCAAGGACATCGAAGGCCAGATCCGCGCGAGGCTGCTTCCCGAACGCAAGCCGGTAGCCGCTGAGCCGGCCGAACGCGAGAAGCTCAACTGAGTTTCGGATCCCGCCGCGGCCGCAAGGTCGATGAGCACCGCGCTGCCGATCCGGCCGCGGTGCGTGCGGGCGCCCTGGCGCTGCTGGGGCGGCGCGAGTACGCCCGCGGCGAACTGGCCGCGACCCTTGAGCGCAAGGGCTATTCGCGCGATGTCATCGCCGAGGCGCTGAGTGAGCTGGCCGGCGAGGGCCTGCTCAACGATGCCCGCTACGCCGAAAGCCTGGTGCGCCAGCTCATGAGCCGGGGCCAGGGACCGGTGCGCATCCGGCAGGCACTGCAGGAGGCAGGCATTTCTGCGGACTTGATGGCTGCGGCACTCGATGCAGGCGGCGATTTCCACGCGCTGGCGGCGGACACGCGCCGGCGCCGATTCGGCGCCACGCCCCCGGCCGACTGGCCCGAGCGGGCGCGGCAGATGCGCTTTTTGCAATACCGGGGCTTTTCCAAGGATCATATCGCCAGCGCTCTGGGCAGTTCCGGGGCCGATCAACCCGGCGAGGTCCCCGGCGTGGCCGATGGCCCGCCTGACGATGATCCATGACACCGAAAAAACCGTTCTCTTCCGCCGAAATCCGCAGCGCCTTTCTGGACTACTTTGCCGCACAGGGTCACACCGTCGTGGCTTCCAGCAGCCTCGTGCCCGGCAACGATCCCACCCTGCTGTTCACCAATGCCGGCATGGTGCAGTTCAAGGATGTCTTCCTGGGCAAGGACCCGCGCCCCTATGTGCGCGCGGCCTCCAGCCAGCGCTGCGTACGCGCCGGTGGCAAGCACAATGACCTGGAGAACGTGGGCTACACCGCGCGGCATCACACCTTCTTCGAGATGCTGGGCAACTTCAGCTTCGGCGACTACTTCAAGCGCGACGCCATCCGTTTCGCCTGGAATTTCCTCACCGGCACGCTGGGCATAGACCCCAACCGCCTCTGGGTCACCGTGTATCAGGACGATGACGAAGCCGCCGACATCTGGCAGAAGGAAATCGGTGTGCCTGCCAGCCGCTTCACGCGGCTGGGCGAGAAATCCAACTTCTGGTCCATGGGCGACACCGGCCCCTGTGGTCCCTGCACCGAGATCTTCTTCGACCATGGCGCGCACATCCCTGGTGGTCCTCCCGGTTCACCGGACGAAGACGGTGACCGCTACGTGGAGATCTGGAACCTGGTCTTCATGCAGTTCGACCGCTCCGCGGACGGCAGCATGGTGCCGCTGCCCAAACCCTCGGTGGACACCGGCATGGGCCTGGAGCGCATCTGCGCCGTGATGCAGGGCGTGCACTCGAACTACGACATCGATCTGTTCGCGCACCTCGTCAAGTCCGGAGCGAAACTGCTGAACACGGCACAGCTCGACAGCCCTTCGCTGCGCGTCATCGCCGACCACATCCGCGCCTGCTCCTTCCTGGTGGCCGATGGCGTCACGCCGTCGAACGAGGGCCGCGGTTACGTGCTCCGCCGCATCATGCGCCGCGCGATGCGCCATGGTCACAAGTTCGGCGCCTCGCCCACCTTCTTCGCCAGCCTCCTGCCGGCGCTCACCGAAGTGATGGGCAAGGCATATCCGGAGCTGGTGCAGAAGCAGGCCTTCATCCGCGATGTGCTGCTGAAGGAGGGCGAACAGTTCGCCCGCACGCTGGCCACCGGCATGGCGCTGCTCGACGAGGCGGTCGCGAAGCTCGGTGCCTCGAAGACCATCGACGGCGAAGTGGTGTTCAAGCTGCACGACACCTACGGCTTTCCGCCCGACCTCACCGCCGACATCGCGCGCGAGCGCAACCTGGCCGTGGACATGGCCGGCTACGAGCGCGAAATGGACATGCAGCGCGAGCGCGCCCGCGCGGCCAGCCGCTTCGGCGTCGATCTGCGTTCCGGTGTCGATCTGGGCACCACCACGGAATTCCATGGCTATGACGAGGTGGCGGGCGACACGCGCATCGTTGCGCTGCTGAAGAATGGTGCCACGGTCGAGGCACTGGCCCCCGGCGACGAGGGCGAGGTGGTGCTGGAGCGCACGCCGTTCTACGCCGAGTCCGGCGGACAAGTCGGGGACACCGGCGAGATTCTCGGCGTCGTGGCCGGCGGGGGCAGCTCCGGCGCCGCCGAAGCCGCGCGCTTCGCCGTCAGCGATACCCGCAAGCGCGGCACGGCCTTCTCGCACATCGGCACGCTGGCCGGCGCGCCGCTGAAGGTGGGCGCCAGGGTCCAGGCCCGAATCGACGATGCCCGCCGCCAGCGCACCCGCCGCAACCACACGGCAACTCACCTGCTGCACGCCGCGCTGCGCGAGACGCTGGGCAACCATGTACAGCAGAAGGGTTCGCTGGTGGCCCCGGACCGGCTGCGCTTCGATTTTGCGCACTTCCAGGCCGTCACGCCCGACGAACTCAGGCGCATCGAGCGGCGCGTCAACGAGCAGATCCGCGCCAACGCTCCGGCCGAGACGAAGAGCATGGCCTACGACGCGGCCGTCGCGGCTGGCGCCATGGCGCTGTTCGGCGAGAAATACGGCGATGTGGTGCGCGTGCTCAAGGTGGGGGATTTCTCCACCGAACTGTGCGGCGGCACCCACGTGGACCGGGCCGGCGACATCGGCCTGTTCAAGATCGTCTCCGAGGGCGGTGTGGCCGCCGGCGTGCGCCGCATCGAGGCGGTGACGGGCGAAGGCGCGCTCGACTACATCACCCAGACCGACGAACTGCTGCGGCAGGTGGCGGGCATGGTGCGCGGCAGCCGCGATGACGTGGTCCCCCGTGTGCAGGAGGTCCTGGACCAGCAGCGGCAGCTCGAAAAGCAGCTCCGCTCGCTCAAGGACAAGCTGGCCAATGGTCAGGGCACCGACCTTGCGGCCGGCGCCGTGGACGTGGGCGGTGTGAAGGTGGTGGCCACCCAGCTCGACGGGGCCGATGCCACCGCACTGCGCAACGCCGTCGACGGACTCAAGGAAAAGCTCAAGTCGGCCGTTATCGTGCTGGGGACCGTGGTGGCCGACAACAAGGTTTCCCTGGTGGCGGGAGTCACGTCCGATCTGGTTGGCCGCGTGAAAGCCGGCGAAATCGTCGGCGCCGTGGCTTCCAAAGTCGGCGGCAAGGGCGGTGGCCGGCCTGATTTCGCGCAGGCCGGTGGTACCGATGCCGCTGCATTGCCTGCTGCACTGGGCGGCGTCGTGGACCTGGTGCGCATCCGGCTTGGCGGATAAGTCCGACTTTCGCTCTTCGGCGCTTCCCCCGGTGTAATAGGGGTTTCTCCGATTTCTGGACCGGGTTGCATTGCGCAGAATGCAATCAACAGAACGAAGGAGCGTTGCCCATGCTGATTCTTACCCGCCGCGTAGGTGAAGCAGTGATGATCGGAGAGGAAGTCACCGTGACCGTCCTCGGCGTCAAGGGCAACCAGGTCCGCATCGGCGTCAACGCGCCCAAGACGGTTTCCGTCCACCGCGAAGAGATCTTCGACCGCATCAAGGGCGAGCGCGCCGAGGAGCCCGCCCACGCCAAGGTCACCCTGGCCGCGGTCGGCTGATTTCCCCCGAAACTTCCCCCTTCAGACCCTTCCCAGTATCATCCCGCCCCTGCCCAAAGGCAGGCGCGGGATTTTTCTTGCCCGCCCCGGATGGAGAGTTGGCCGAGTGGTCGAAGGCGCACCCCTGCTAAGGGTGTATGGGTCAAAAGCCCATCGAGGGTTCGAATCCCTCACTCTCCGCCAATTTCCGATCTCAAGCCGGCTCAGACTGTCCTAGAAACGCCGAAAAACCCGCAAAACTCAGGGTGTTAGGGTCTCAAGGCGTTTCCTAGGCTCTCGGTATGTCTCAACGTGGCGGCGGTACTTTTTACGGTATCTCCGCCAGCGACCACGGGAGATACCGTAAATGCTGACCGATATACAGGTACGAAGCGCCAAGGCCGCTGACCGCCCTCGGAAACTGTTCGATGCGCGTGGCCTATACCTCCAGGTCACCCCTAATGGGGGTCGGTATTGGCGCTTCGATTACGCCTTCAATGGCAAGCGAAAGACGCTGGCACTGGGGGTCTACCCGGACGTGCCTCTTGTAAGGGCCCGGGCAAGGCACCAGGAGGCTCGAGATCAGCTGGCCCAGGGGCAGGACCCGGCCGCCGATCGCCGGGAGAGGCTGGTGCGTTTTGAGCAGGCGGCGCGGGCCTGGTACGACCATTGGCGGGTCAGTCGGAACGAGCGGCACGCTGTGTACGTGATCCGGCGGCTCGAAGCCGATGTCTTCCCGCTGATAGGAGCCCGCCCACTTCCCGGGCTGACAGCCTCTTCGTTTCGGGAGGTCGTTCAGCGCATAGAGCGTCGAGGCGCCGTGGATATCGCAAAGCGGGTGCTGCAGACCTGCAGCCAAGTCATGCGGTACGCGGTTGCGCACGATCTCATCCAGCACAATCCGGTTGCCGAAATAAAACCCTCAGACGTCCTTAAGCCCCACAAACGACGCAATTACCCGAGGGTGGGGGTAAGTGAGATGCCGGCACTCTTAAGGGCGATCGACACCTACGTCGGCAGTGAGCACACCAAGTTGGCACTGAAGCTCATGTCGCTAACGTTTGTAAGAACCTCCGAACTCATCGGCGCTCGCTGGGCCGAGTTCGATCTCGTCGCCAAAAAGTGGAGCATTCCGCCAGACCGGATGAAGATGAAGACTGCGCATGTAGTGCCCCTCAGTCGACAGTCACTGGAGATTCTGGATCGGCTTAAGGCTATCTCTTTTGGGCGCGAACTTGTCTTTCCCGGAGACATCAATTCGGAAAAGCCGATGAGCAACAACACGATTCTCTTCGCCCTATATCGGTTGGGCTATCGAGGGCGGATGAGTGGGCATGGATTCCGCGGTGTGGCCTCCACAATTCTTCACGAGGCAGGTTGGCCGCATGAGCACATAGAGCTACAGCTTGCTCATCAGGAACGCAATGCAGTCAGTGCTGCATACAATCATGCGATTTACTTGGAGTCTCGGTCGAAATTGATGCAGGCTTGGGCGGACTACTTGGATAAAGCTAGGAATGAATGAGCCGGAGGCCAGGATGACAGTAGGGCGCGTGCACTTTATCGATCACGGCCGCTCCAACGACGGGTTAGGCGACTGGCACAACGTGGACCTAGGGGCCACGTTGACGCTCTCCGCCGGTTGCAAAGAAGGTATCTATGTACTCGGAAGGCATGAGGGAGCTGTCGCGCAGGAGAGAAAAGACCTCAACGCCGGAGACGGCTACGTCTGCGTACATCGAGTACGCCTGACAATACCTGAGGTACTCACATTGAGTCTCCCTAGCATATAACTGGGCCTCGTCTTCAGCTAACGCAATAGCGTCGTCCAAATCTCGCGCAGACCATAAGGTAATGCGCTCTTCATACGTATATGGCCCGTTCATTGACGCGGAATCCCAGCGGTATAGACACCTGACGGAAAAAGATGCCAATTGGGTGTCGCCTAACGAATGTAAGGGACTTCCCCGATCCGAGCGGGCATCGGAGTGCCAGGATTGAAGTGTGTGTGCATGTTCAATCGCAATCGAGAAGGGGAAGTCATGGACAACGTTACTACCGTCGGGATCGATCTGGCAAAGAACGTGTTCTCCGTGCACGGCGTGGATGCTTCGGGGACTGTGCGTGTGCGCAGGACCGTCGGTCGGTCGAAGCTTATGGAACTGGTGGCGCAGCTGCCGCCGTGCCTGATCGGGCTGGAGGCGTGCTCGGGGGCCCATGAGTGGGCACGGCGGTTTGCGGTGTTCGGTCATACCGTAAAGCTGATGGCTCCGAAGTTCGTTGCCCCCTACAGGCGCGGTGGCAAGAACGATGGCAATGATGCCGAGGCGATCTGCGAGGCGGTCTCGCGTCCTAACATGCGCTTTGTGCCGGTGAAGGATCTGAACCAGCAGTCGTGGCTGACACTGCATCGTGTGCGCCAGGGGTTCATCGAGGAGCGCACGGCGACGCTCAACCGCATCCGGGGTCTGCTGAGCGAGTTTGGGGTGGTGCTGCCGCAGGCGGCGATCCAGTACGGCGCGCGGCGGCACAGAAGATCGACGCGCTACCGGTGCTGGCCGCCGGAGCGCTTCGGGACCTGCTGGATCATGTGCGTGTCCTGGACGAAAGGATCAAGGGTTACGAGCATCAGCTCGAGCAGCATGCACGGACCGACGAGCGTGCCAAGCGCATCGGCAGCCTGAGTGGCGTTGGTCCTTTGAGTGCTTCGGCCATCGTGGCCAGCGTTGCCGAGGCGCATGAGTTCGACAACGGGCGGCAGTTCGCGGCGTGGCTGGGCCTGGTGCCGCGGCAGTACTCCACGGGCGGCAAGTCGCGGTTGGGGCGGATCACCTGCGCGGGCGATCCGTGCCCCGAGGATGCTGCTGGTGATGGGAGCACGGTCCGTGCTGCAGCTGCCAGTCGAAGAGCGGATCACCTGGCGAAGTGGGCATTGGCCGTTCGGGATCGGCGTGGTTACCACCGAGCCTGCGTCGCTATCGCAGCCAAGCATGCGCGGATCATCTGGGCGCTGCTGACCAAACGGCAGGCACTGCAGCTTGCTTAGGAGGCGAGCGGAACTTCAAGGACTGCGGATGGGTTGATGCAACAGGTCGGACCGGCGTGCGTAGAGCCTGGTGAACTGATGGGCCGTAACAGGCCGACTAACGATCGAGGCACGCACGCGCGGCTTACAGCCGGGCCGGAGCAGGCTTCGTCTTGCTCACCACAGGCCGATTAGAGACTTGCAGTCAGACCTTCTTGCGAACAACTCGACCGCAGCGCACTGACCAGGAGAACTTATCGAGTACGAGCAGAGCCGGAAGAGATCTTGCACTCGCGGGGAAGTCCTTAGAGCCTAGTTGAGCGGCCGTGCGCCGGCGCACATGACAGGGCAGTTTATGGGTCACGGCCGCTCCAACGACGGGTTGGAAGTCACCAAGGCCTGTGAGCCCGAAGTGGATGCACCGCATGAAGCGCACTTCGCGCGAACGAAAAGGGTAAACCCATGTACGTACCTTTGCCGGCAGGATGGGCACTTGATCAAGCCCCACATGAACCCGCACTGCGCAATAAACCATGGGATAGCCATCAGTACCATGCTGAGCCCGAATGGCATCCACAATAGAAAGGCGACGTCCTCCGATTTAGGCCAAATCAACCTAAGCGCGGTCAGGAGCACGGCGGCGGGTGCAATGAAGAGAAGAACGAAGTTTGCGGCAAACCGCCAGATACGGAGCCGACGCCAGGCATAGCGGTCCGACGTGGGGGTATGCACATCGTTCACAGTGACTTCTAACGACGGGTTAGATGGCAACTCCACCCGAGCAGGTGCACCTAGGATTGCCGCCAGCTTGTTTCGCTCCTCTAGGAACAGTGAAACCGCCCGCCGGCGATCATGTGCGTGTTTGGAGAAAAAGAGTGGCTCGAGCACCGCGATTCGTTCCCGTATTGCCTCGATGCCAGGGATATCGCTCTCCCATGAGATGAAGTCGTCCCACTCGAGGGGATATCGGGCGGTCCCATCATGGAAGCGGTCCAGTAACTCCAAACAAGAGCGCAGGTCGTGAACGGGCTTCTCGCGGATATGTACGCGACGCGAATGCTTCAGCCATTGACGGATTCGGGCTAGCACTGCGTGTCCATTGCCATCTAACGAATGTAAGGGACTTCCCCGACCCGAGCGGGCATCGGAGTGCCAGGATTGAAGTGTGTGTGCATGTTCAATCGCAATCGAGAAGGGGAAGTCATGGACAACGTTACTACCGTCGGGATCGATCTGGCAAAGAACGTGTTCTCCGTGCACGGCGTGGATGCTTCGGGGACTGTGCGTGTGCGCAGGACCGTCGGTCGGTCGAAGCTTATGGAACTGGTGGCGCAGCTGCCGCCGTGCCTGATCGGGCTGGAGGCGTGCTCGGGGGCGCCATGAGTGGGCACGGCGGTTTGCGGTGTTCGGTCATACCGTAAAGCTGATGGCTCGTGGAAGTTCGTTGCCCTACAGGCGCGGTGGCAAGAACGATGGCAATGATGCCGAGGCGATCTGCGAGGCGGTCTCGCGTCCTAACATGCGCTTTGTGCCGGTGAAGGATCTGAACCAGCAGTCGTGGCTGACACTGCATCGTGTGCGCCAGGGGTTCATCGAGGAGCGCACGGCGACGCTCAACCGCATCCGGGGTCTGCTGAGCGAGTTTGGGGTGGTGCTGCCGCAGGCGGCGATCCGGTACGGCGCGCGGCGGCACAGAAGATCGACGCGCTACCGGTGCTGGCCGCCGGAGCGCTTCGGGACCTGCTGGATCATGTGCGTGATGGACGAAAGGATCAAGGGTTACGAGCATCAGCTCGAGCAGCATGCACGGACCGACGAGCGTGCCAAGCGCATCGGCAGCCTGAGTGGCGTTGGTCCTTTGAGTGCTTCGGCCATCGTGGCCAGCGTTGCCGAGGCGCATGAGTTCGACAACGGGCGGCAGTTCGCGGCGTGGCTGGGCCTGGTGCCGCGGCAGTACTCCACGGGCGGCAAGACGCGGCTGGGGCGGATCACCTGCAAGGGCGATCCGTACCTGAGGATGCTGCTGGTGATGGGAGCACGGTCCGTGCTGCAGACTGCCAGTCGAAGAGCGGATCACCTGGCGAAGTGGGCATTGGCCGTTCGGGATCGGCGTGGTTACCACCGAGCCTGCGTCGCTATCGCAGCCAAGCATGCGCGGATCATCTGGGCGCTGCTGACCAAACGGCAGGCACTGCAGCTTGCTTAGGAGGCGAGCGGAACTTCAAGGACTGCGGATGGGTTGATGCAACAGGTCGGACCGGCGTGCGTAGAGCCTGGTGAACTGATGGGCCGTAACAGGCCGACTAACGATCGAGGCACGCACGCGCGGCTTACAACCGGGCCGGAGCAGGCTTCGTCTTGCTCACCACAGGCCGATTAGAGACTTGCAGTCAGACCTTCTTGCGAACAACTCGACCGCAGCGCACTGACCAGGAGAACTTATCGAGTACGAGCAGAGCCGGAAGAGATCTTGCACTCGCGGGGAAGTCCTTAGAGACCTAGTTGAGCGGCCGCTCGCCGACGCACATGACAGGGCAGTTTATCGTTCACGGCCGCTCCAACGACGGGTTAGCGTGCAGCTTCCTTGAACGCCCGAAGTACGGCGTTCATCCGTGACTGATACCCCGAGCCCGTGGCCCGGAACCACTCAAGCACATCCGCGTCGACGCGCAATGAGATGGAAGCCTTAGGAGGAACCACCTTTAGGCCGCGCCTTACGATGCCGCCCACGATGTGCCGGAGATCGGCTTCGGGGTGCTCGGCGCTGAGCTTGACCTCGCGGCTTTTCAGCGACTTCGAGGGCCGGGAGGTGGTCTTGGACTTGAGAGAAGAGGATTTGCGTTTCATTGTCGGTAGCTCTACGAAAGGAGATGACGCGGATTTCTTCACTAGTCTCCGTATGCACTATGGAGACCGGAACGCTTCTGAGTAGGCCCAGGGTAACGAACCGCTGCTCCCGATAAGCGAACCGGTCGTCCTCAAACGTGAAAGTCAGGCCTTCAAAGACTGCCTGGGCATCGACGAAGTCCAGTTCGTGTTCCCGTAGGTTGGACTGGCGCTTACGTTCGTCCCAGCTGAACCGCATCTACGGAGTGTATATACACGCCAGAACCGGCGCAACCGCCGGCCGCTGCATGCTAACGACCTAGTTGAGCGGCCGCACGCCGAGGCCACGCTATGTGCAGTTTATCGTTCACAGCCGCTCCAACGACGGGTTATATCCTTGAAGGTGACCATGCTACTTGCACCACTGGCTCTCGCAGGGAACACCGTCGTTGTCGCCGTCCATCTTTGTGTTCGGGCAGTTGCGGATGAAGTACGTTGCCTCGGCGCAGGAAGACATCTGGGAGCAGTACGTCCGTCCGTCGCACTTGTAGGCTGAACCCGATGTAGCCGCGGCGCCGCCAGTTGCGGGAAAGAAAGAGCTATCGGGAGCAGTTGCGTCGACAAGCGCGGATTGGTCAGTTAGCTCTGACTTGCGCTCGTGGTACTTACCCCACCCATACCAGGCAAGGCCTGCAACTATCGCCAGCGAGAGAAGACGACGCATTCCGTGCCACTACCTCTCTTGGATATAACGACCTAGTTGAGCGGCCGTGCGCCGAGGCCACTTTATGTGCAGTTTATCGGTCACGGCCGCTCCAACGAATACAAGGGAGTTCCCCTTCACCGGAAGTACGGCATCGAGTGCCAAGATTGAGTTTCGTGGATTCAATCTAAGCCGAATGAAGGGGAACTCTTGTGACCGAGATTACTACCGTGGGCGTGGACCTGGCAAAGGACGTGATCGTGGTGTGCGCGAGCAATGCGGCCGGAGCCGTGGTGCTGCGCAAGCAGCTGTCGTTCTCGGCGTTTTCAGCCTGGGCGGCGAACCTGCCGCCGTGCGTGATCGGCATGGAGGCCTGCAGCACGGCGCATCACTGGGTGCGTGTGCTGGCATCGCTGGGCCATAGCCCGAAGCTGATGGCCGCCGAATTGGTGGCGCCGTTTCGGATGAGCAGAGCTGCGAAGAACGATCACAACGACGCCGAGGCGATCCTGGTGGCTGTCAGTCAGCCGACGATGCGCTTTGTGTCGCCCAAGTCGCTCGAACAGCAGGCGATGCTGTCGTGGCACCGTACGCGGGCGGGGTTCCTGCAGGAGCGCAAGTCGCTGCTGAACCGGACACGAGGACTGTTGGCGGAGTATGGCATCTGGGTGGGCAGGTCTGCGGTGGTGCTGATTCGCAAGCTGCCGGACCTGGCGGAGGAGCCGAGGCTGCCGGATCTGTTCAAGCCCATCCTGCTGCACACGCTGGATCACTTGCGTCAGCTCGACCAGCGGATCGAGGAGTGCGATGCGCGCATTGCCGAGCATGCCCGGCACAGCGAGCCTGCACAGCGCATCCAGCAGCTCTCGGGTGTTGGCGTGCTGACGGCCAGCGCGCTGGTGGCGACAGTCTCTGACGCGGGCGACTATCGCAACGGCCGGCAGCTGGCCGCTTGGGCAGGTCTTGTGCCGCGGCAGAACAGCTCCGGCGGCAAGAGCAGGCTTGGCAAGATCACCAAGCGTGGCGACAGCTATATCCGGGGCCTGCTGACGCAGGGCGCGCGCTCGACGCTGCAGTCGGCACTGAAGCGACAGGCCCATCAACGCACGCGCTTGCAGCAGTGGATCGTCGCGCTGCATGGCCGAGTCGGCTACCACAAGACGCTGGTGGCCATTGCCAACAAGCACCTGCGCATGATCTGGGCGATCCTGGCCAAGGGCGAGGACTACGACCCGAATGCGTGGCGGCGCTACAAGCAGTCCGCGGCGTGAAGCGCTGACCGCGCACCACTGAACATCCCTCCCACAAGACGCGACCCGAAGATCGACAACGAGGTTGGACCGAGTACGGTGAGAACCTGGCTAACTTGCTGGCAACGCGCTAACACGCTGCAGAACGATCATCTGCGGAGTGGCGATGGCCGACTGTTGATTTGCACCCAATACTGACCCGTCTGTAAGGGGTATTTGCATCCAATTTTGACCCACGTGTACACCCCCATCCTGCTCTCAGGGGCAGGAGATTTCTGGAGTGATCGACGTGGCGATATTGAGTGTTATTCGACGCTGGCACCTGCGCGAAGGGGTGCCGATCCGCGAGATTGCCCGGCGCACCAAGCTGTCCCGGAACACCATCCGCAAGTACCTGGCCAGTGGCGTGGTGGAGCCTGTCTACCCGCAGCGCAAGAGCCCGAGCAAGCTCGACCCGTTTGCCGACATGTTGGCCTGCTGGCTGGAGCGCGAGGCCGGCCGCGGCCGCAAGCTTCGGCGCAACTGGCGCCAGCTTTATCAGGATCTGCAGGCGCTGGGTTATCGCGGATCGTACGACCGGGTGGCGGCCTTTGCCCGGCAGTGGCAGCGCAGGCAGCAGGAGGCAGAGCGCACCAGCCGCGGCACGTTCGTGCCTCTGGTGTTCGCGCCGGGAGAGGCGTTCCAGTTCGACTGGAGCGAGGACTGGGCGGTCATCGGTGGTGAGCGCTGCAAGTTCTACGTGGCGCAGTTCAAGCTCAGCCACAGCCGTGCGTTCCTGCTGCGGGCCTATCCGCAGCAGAGCCACGAGATGCTCTTCGATGCCCACAACCACGCCTTCGCCGTCTTTGGCGGCGTGCCCCGGCGCGGCATCTACGACAACATGAAGACCGCCGTGGACAAGGTCGGGCGCGGCAAGGAGCGCACCGTCAACGCGCGCTTCCGGGCCATGACCGCCCACTTCCTGTTCGATGCGGACTTCTGCAACCCGGCCGCGGGCTGGGAGAAGGGCCAGATCGAGAAGAACGTTCGCGATGCGAGGCCGCGCATCTGGCACGAGGTGCCCCGGTTCCCGGACCTGCCCGCGCTCAACGACTGGCTGCAGCGGCGCTGCATCGCGCAGTGGAGCCAGATCAAGCATCCCGAGCAGTCGCATCGCACCGTGGCCGAGGTGCTCGCCGAGGAGCAGCCGCACCTGATGCACGCGCCATCGCCGTTCGACGGATATGTCGAGGACACCAAGCGCGTCTCGCCCACCTGCCTGATCGCCTTCGAGCGCAACCGCTACAGCGTCCCGGCCTCCTTCGCCAACCGGCCCGTGAGCGTGCATGCCTATGCCGACCGGCTCGTCGTGGTGGCCGAAGGGCAGATCATCGCCGAGCATGCGCGGCTGTTCACGCGCGATCACAGCAGCAACGCGGCGCGCACGATCTACGACTGGCGCCATTACCTGGCCGTCATCCAGCGCAAGCCCGGCGCGCTGCGCAACGGCGCGCCGTTCGCCACGTTCCCGGACGGGTTCCGGCGACTGCAGGCCGTGCTGCTCAAGCGCCCGGGCGGGGATCGGGAGATGGTGGAGATCCTCGCACTGGTGCTGCGCCATGACGAGCAGGCCGTGCTGTGCGCGGTGGAGCTGGCGCTGGAGTCCGGCACCGTCTCCAAGCCGCACATCCTGAACCTGCTGAGCCGGCTGCTGGCCACGGATGCGCCTGCGCCCATCCACACGCCGGCGCACCTGGCATTGCAGGAAGAGCCACAGGCCAACGTGGATCGCTACGACAACCTGCTGGGAGATCGCCATGTCGGTTGATACCTTGGCCGTCACCCTCAAGTCCCTGAAGCTCCATGGCATGGCCCAGGCGGTGGATGACCTGTCGGCCCAGCATGGACCTGCGTTCAATCAAGCCCGCCCGATACTGGAAGACCTGATCAAGGCCGAGGTTGCCGAGCGCGAAGTGCGCTCGGTCAACTACCAGCTCAAGGGGGCGCGGTTCCCCGCGCACCGTGATCTGGCCGGGTTCCGGTTCGAGCACAGCGATGTGGATGCCGCGCTCATCAAGACCCTGCACGAGTGCCAGTTCCTGCGCAGTGCCCACAACGTCGTGTTCGTCGGCGGCCCTGGCACCGGCAAAACCCATCTGGCCACCGCCATCGGCATCCAGGCCGTGATGCATCATCGACTGCGCGTGCGGTTCTTCTCCACCGTCGATCTGGTCAACCAGCTCGAGGCCGAGAAGGCGCTGAACCGCAGTGGGCATCTGGCTCGAGGTCTCGCCAGCACTGACCTGGTGATCCTGGATGAGCTGGGCTACCTGCCGTTCTCGCAGACGGGCGGCGCGCTGCTGTTCCACCTGCTCAGCAAGCTCTACGAGCGCACCAGCGTGCTGGTGACCACCAACCTGAGCTTCTCGGAGTGGGCCAGCGTGTTCGGCGACGCAAAGATGACCACCGCACTGCTGGACCGGTTCACTCATCACTGCCACATCGTCGAGACCGGCAACGACAGCTACCGGTTCAAGAACAGCTCAACCCAACCCCGCAAGGAGCGACGAACAGGCAAATCCAACCCTTCCTGAGCGATACTGACAACGACCAAGGCGGGTCAACTTTGGATGCAAATCCCGGGTCAGCTTTAGGCGCAAATCAACAGCAGTGGTGGACAATCCGACGTGCTCGGCGAGGTCCACCAGGCTCTGCCGCGCATTCCTCGTGAGCTCGGCGATGATCGTCAAGTCCAGTCGATCCAAAGGCATGTTGTGAATCCAGCGTAGAAGGAAAGAATGACGTTCGAATCCTGCGTCAATGGTCTCAGGAGCGCAGATAACGACCGAAAGTGAACATCAGTGGGTGCTACTTTGTCCAGCCTTCTTTCACTCACACAGGGACCATGGCAATGCGACAAGACTCGCTTCCGAAGCGCCCCACGTTCGCCGACCATCGAAGAGAGCTGCTGCAGCGGTACCCACAGGGCACTACACGTGGTGGCGTGGCCGTGGAGGACATCATCCAGCTGCGGCTGCAGAACACCTACGCCAATCACCTGGACATCGCCCGGGACATGGCTCGGGTGATGCGGGCGGACATGGCCGAGTACGACCAGGACAGCTCGAAATTCACGCAGTCGCTGGGGTGCTGGTCAGGTTTCCATGCGCAGCAGATGATCAAGTCCGTGAAGCGGCTGCGCGGCACGACGAAGGGCGCGTATGTCTACTTGTCGGGTTGGATGGTGGCAGGACTGCGCAATTCCTGGGGTCACTTGCCGGATCAGTCCATGCACGAGAAGACCGCGGTGGTGGAGTTGATCCGGGAAATCTACGTGTCGCTCCGCCAGGCCGATGAGGTTGCGCTGAACGACCTGTTCAAGAACCTGCGCATTGCGCGGGAGCATGCCGATGCCATCGGCGAGGCGGCTGCCATACGGGCAATCGACAACTTCGAGAGCCATGTCGTGCCGATCATTGCGGATATCGACGCGGGGTTTGGCAACGAACACGCCACCTACCTGCTGGCAAAGGAAATGATAAAGGCCGGCGCCTGCTGCCTGCAGATCGAAAACCAGGTTTCGGACGCCAAGCAGTGCGGCCATCAGGACGGGAAGGTCACGACGCCGCGGGAAGACTTCATCGAAAAGCTCAGGGCCTGCCGCCTGGCCTTCGAGGAGCTGGGAGTTGACGATGGCGTCATCGTGGCCAGAACGGACAGTCTGGGCGCCGGCCTTACGCAGAAAGTGCCGGTGAGTGCGACTCCGGGAGACCACGCCTCGCAGTACATCAAGTGGCTCAAGGTCGAACCGATCAACGAGCAGAACCCGCTGAAGGAAGGCGAAATCGCCCTGCGCCGCGACAATGCGCTGGTCCGTCCCGTGCGGCTCTCAAATGGGCTGTTCGCGTTCCAGGAGGGTTCGGGTCGGGCGAGGGCGATCGAGGACTGCGTCGCGGCACTGACGGACGGGGACGCGGATCTGCTGTGGATCGAGACGGACACTCCGGATGTGGATGCCATCGCAGCCATGGTGGCGGAGATACGCAAGGTGGTGCCGGGCGCGAAGCTCGCGTACAACAATTCGCCCTCATTCAACTGGACGCTGAACCTTCGCAAGCAGGTACGCAATCAGTGGATCGAGGAGGGGCGCGTTCCGGCGTCGAAATATCCGGAAGGGTCGGCGCTGATGTCCGCGGAGCTGGACGACACGGAGCTTGGGCGGAAAGCCGATTCGCGCCTGGCGAGCTTCCAGGTCGAGATCGCGGCACGTGCCGGCGTATTCCACAACCTGGTGACATTGCCGACCTTCCACCTGACTGCCAAGAGCATGGATGAGTTGAGCCGTGGCTACTTTGGCGCGGATCGCATGAAGGCCTACGTGAACTCGGTGCAGAGGGAGGAGATTCGCCGGGGCGTGTCGGCCGTGAAGCACCAGCACGAGGTCGGATCGGACCTGGGTGACACGTTCAAGGAGATGGTCTCCGGCAATCGCGCCCTCAAGGCCGGCGGCCACGCCAACACGATGGGGCAGTTCGCGACCGGTTGAGAGTGGTGCGTACTGTGAAATGAGTGGTCGTGAGCGAGCTTTTCAGCAACGGCTCGCTAAAGGAGGGCCCGCAATACACCTTCGCGTTGGGTGAGAATGCAGAGAAGCTCGGCGATACCGTTCACGCCACATTGCCGGGGCGTCGATGGTCGCCGTGAATGTCCTCATCGGTCGCTTGATTACTCCCGCGAGGGGCATGAGGCTGGCATCGCGCCGGACGTGCCGCGGCCGGCCGACCATGTGATCAGCCGCGGCACCTGCGCGATTGCCCGGGGTCAGAGCTTCAGGTTCACTCCCGCCACATAGCGGCGCCCGATCTGGTCGTAGTTGCCGGCGGTCTGCGTTCCGATGCCCTGCGTCAGCACCAGCGGCGGATCGCGGTTGAACAGATTCTGCACATTGGCGAACAGCTCCAGTTCTCCGGCCGCCACCGACATGCGCCATGCCACGCGCGTGTCCCAGAACACCGAGCCCCCGATGTGGTTGTCGGCTACATCCCACTTGATCGCGCCAGTGGTGGCATTGGGCTGGTTCCAGGTGGGAGTGGTCACACCGCCGCCGATGTAGCGGCCGTTCATGTTCCAGCTGAAGGGGCCGTTGCTGTAGTTCAGCACCAGGTTGGCCTTCTTCTTGAAAAGCTGCGCCGGAACGCTGCCCGTGTTGTCGGTCTTGAGGCCGAAGAAGTTGGTGGTGGAAGACTCCATGAGGTAGGTGCCGAACAGCCGGGCGCCGATGCGTTCGTTGCCGCCCAGCAGGCTGACCGCATGCGAATACCCCACTTCGAAGTCGATGCCGTCGAACATCGACTTGTTGATGTTCTGCTTCGACTGGTTGACGAACACGATGAGGTCCGTGCCGCTGGAGGTATCGCGCGTGATGCGCGCGCACTGGTCCTGGTCGCCATTCAGGTAGCACTGGTCCACGATCTGCTGCACCGTGAACGACTCGATCGCATCGGTGAGCTTCACGCGCAGCCAGTCCACCGACAGGTCGAAGCCCTGCAGCCACTGCGGCTGGTAGACCAGGCCCACGGTGAAGGTATTGCCCACCTCGGGGCGGATCTGCGGGTTGCCGCCGGACACGATGGTGATGCCATATCCGGACGAGCTGCCGTTGATCGGCGGACCACCCGGCGGCGGCGTCTTCTTGTCTACCACCGTGGCCACGCCGCCCGTGCGGTCGAAGCGATCGGAGATGTTGCCCGCGCGCACGTCGCGTGAGTAGGTGCCGCGCAGGCGCAGTTCGTCGGTGATCTGGTCATCGAGGCCCGCCTTCCACGACCAGATTTTCCCCGAGCCCTCGTAGTCGGCCCAGCGCACCGCGGCCTGCAGGTTCAGCTGCTTCATGAAGGGCGCATCCTTCACCAGCGGGAACACGGTTTCGTTGAACAGCTCCTTGATGTCGTAGGCGCCGCGGATGAAGGGCACGTTCGAGAACTGGATCTCGACCAAGTTGGTGGCAACGCCTGCCGGCACGCCACGCACGCCGATGTTCCCTGCCGGGCGATAGCCGCTGCTGATCTGCTTGTTCAGCACCGCGGCCGAGCACTGCGGGCCGAAGGTGGCCGGGGCACCCGTGTCATTGCACCAGACCGGGAAGAACGCCGGATCCGCGGCCGGATTGCCTTGCGAGGCCTGCACGCGCTGGTTCACCGCTTCGCGACGGTAGTTGGCGCCGAAGGCCGCCTGCACCGGCCCCGCCCAGCCTTCGAACAGCTTGCCGCTGGCGGTCACTTCCGCCACGCGCTGATTGAGGCGGGTGAGGCGGTGCTTGGATTCATCGCCAACGTAGGAATAGGGCGCACCGTAGGCCTGGGCGCTGGCGATCCACGGCGTGGTGGTCACCGATACGCCCGGATCGAAGCCGGTGATCCACTCCATCGCCGCTGCCGACGGCGCGCCGCGGCCAAAGACATTCAGCGGCACGCAGTCCGGCATCTTGCCCGATACGACAGTCACGCGGCACTTGATCGTGCCGGTGGCCGGGTCGCGCACGGCATCGGCTGCGAGGAAGGCGCGGTCCTGGCGCATGCCACCGGCCTGTTCCCAGTCGATGTTGGTGGTGCCGTACTGGAAGTAACCATCCACCGACCAGCCGTCGAAGTAGCCATCGGTGCGCAGCGTACTCTTGAAGCCCACCGTCGCCGCGCCGGTCTTGCTGTGCTGGCTCTGCACGCCCAGCGCGCCGTCCAGCGGACTGAGCTGGCGGTTCATCTGCAGCGCGTTGATGTTGTTCGCGGTCATGTACTGCGAGATCGACGCCGGCAGGAAGGCGTTGTCCCGGTAGATGGTCAGCGGATGCAGGCCCGGCAGCGTGCCGCCGCCGAAATTGCCGATCAGGCCCTGACGTTCCAGGACCTGCGTGCTGTACAGGCCCTGCACGTACACGTTCACGTTGTCGGTGACGTTGTGGTCCAGGTAGGCGAATGCGTTGGAGCGCTTGGCGCCCGGCAGCAGCACGTTCAGCACATTGTTCAGGTCTTCGCCGCTGCCGCCGGACTGGACGTTGCCGGCATACGCGGTGCCCTGGCTGAAGGGCACGGCCAGGTGGTTGGCATCGAAGGTGATCTCGCCCAGGCCCGCCACATAGGGCGCGCCGGGCACGCCGGCGTTCTTGGGATTCAGCACGCCATCGATCGACCAGACGCTGGAGCGCAGGTTGCAGGCGGGGATGAGCAGGGGGTTGCTCTGCGAGGTGCCCGCACCGGCCGCGGAGCTGCTGACCAGGCCGCAGCTCTGGTACCAGTCCCGGTTGCCGGTGTGGTTGATTGCGGATTGATTCGCGTGGCCGACGGAGAAGAGCAGGTGGGTCTTCTGGCCGAGCTGGTGGCCAACGGCCAGCGAGTACTTCTGGTTGGCGCCATCGCCGCGATCGGACTCGCCGAACTGCGCGCTGGCGCGCATGCCTTCGAACTTCGTGTCGAGGATGTAGTTGACCACGCCCGATACGGCGTCGGTGCCATAGGCGGCGCTGGCGCCGCCGGTCACCGTCTCGACACGCGCCATGAGCTGGTCGGGGAAGGTGTTGATGTCGGGCACGCCGTAAATGCTCGCAGCCGGCATGCGGCGCCCGTCGAGCAGCGTCAGCGTGCGCTGCGTGCCGATGTTGCGCAGGTTCAGCGCGCCGCCGCCCGGCGAGGCGAAGAATCCATTCGACGGCGAACCGAAATTCTCGGCGGTCTGGCTGTTGAAGAACTGCGGCAGCTGGATCATGGCCTCGGAGATGCTGGCCGGCGCCATGGTCTGCAGTTCGTTCATGGAGATGGCCGTGACCGGCGTGGGGGTCTCCATGCCGACGGCCAGCTTGATGCGCGAGCCCGTGACGCTGATTTCCTCCAGCTCCACCTGTTCTGCTGCGCCGGCATTGGCTTCGGTGGCGCCGGCGTTGGACGAGCCGATTGCCAGCGCCACTGCGCCCATGACGGCGGACGCGTAGGTACCTGTAGACCGCATGAGAGTTCTCCCTTTGTTCTTCTGCCCGTTGCGCGCGCAACGCACCCTTTTCCCGCCGTCCCGGCCGATTCCATAATCGCCTTGACGACGCACACTCCTCTGAACAAGAATCTGAACACGCATTCATATTATGGGTCAAGAAAATTCGCGTACGACACTGGCGAAGCCTTTGCCGGCCAAGCAGGCGCGCAGCCGCAAGACACGCGACGCACTGCTGGCCGCCGGGTGGAAGCTGCTGGCGCGCCATGCCTGGGATGACATCACCATCAATGACATCGTCACGGCGGCCGGCGTGTCGGTGGGCAGCTTCTACACCCGCTTTACCGATCGGGACGCCTACTTCGAGTCCCTGGCGGCAGAGTGGGTGGCCCGGCGCGGCGAGGAGCGCATGCAGGCGCTGCAGCACGTGGGCAGGCACCAGGACTACATGGGAGAGGCCATTCTCGACACCTATCGCACCGCCCTCGAGAACCGCAATTTCTGGCGCGCGGCGCTGATGCGCGGCGCAGCTCATCCGGTGTTCTGGCGGCAGTTCCGCGAGATGGGCCTGCGCGTCCTCGACCGGCTCCTGGAACTACGGGAGGCGGAGCTCGGCAGGCCGCTTACCGAGAAGGAGAAGCGGCACTTCCACTTCGCGATACAGATGGCCAACGGGTTGATCAACAACAGCATCGTCAACCGGCCGGGCCCCGTCATGCCCGGCACGCCGGAATTCGAGACCGAACTGGTGCGCGGCCTGAAGGCCGTTGCCGGCATTGCATGAAACGAGCAGATCATTGGCCACCGGGAGCACGCATGACCCCCACGAATGGATCGCAGGAAACCATCAGCCGGCGACAGGTGCTGGCTGCCGGAGCCGCCGCCGGCCTGGCTGCCGGCATTTCACCGCTGACCCGGGCCGCCGCGCCCGCGCGTCCGAACATCATCTGGATCATGGCCGATGACCTGGGGTTTGCCGACAACGGTGTCACGGGACTGCGTGATCTGACAACGCCAAACATCGACCGGATTGCCCACGAGGGGCTGTTCCTCCGTCAGTCCTACTCGAATTCCGCCGTGTGCACGGCCACGCGCGTGGGACTCATCACCGGCCGCTACCAGTACCGCCTCGAGGTCGGGCTGCAGGAGCCGCTGGGCAGCGCCACTGACATCGGCCTGCCGCCTTCGCATCCCACGCTGCCTTCGATGCTGCGCAAGGCCGGCTACCGGACTTCGCTCGTCGGCAAGTGGCACATGGGCGAGGGGCACCGCTTCGGCCCGCTGTTGTCCGGTTACGACCACTTCTACGGGTTCCTGCGTGGCGCTGCCGACTACTTCCGGCATTCTCCGGAAACGCTGGTCGACGGCGTCGGCGGCGAGCTCATGGAGGGCGACCACCCCTCGAAGGACATCGGCTACCTGACGCAGCTGCTGGGTCACCGTGCGGAACAGGAAATACTGGAAGCAGCAAAGGGAGGCAGCCCGCTGTTCCTGAGCCTGCACTTCAATGCGCCCCACTGGCCCTGGGAGGGGCCGGAGGACAAGGCTGTTTCCGATTCGCTGAAGGGGCTGATGCACTACGACGGCGGCAACCTGGCGGTCTACCGCAGCATGCTGCTGTCGATGGACAAGGCGATCGGTGGCGTGCTGAAGGCCATCGACCGTGCCGGCACCACCCGCGACACCATCGTCATCTTCACCAGCGACAACGGCGGTGAACGTTTCTCGGACACCTGGCCCTTCATTGGCCAGAAGACCGAACTGCTCGAAGGCGGCATCCGCGTGCCGTTCTTCATCCGCTGGCCGGCGCGCATCCAGGCTGGCAGCCGCAGCGAGCAGGTGAACATCTCCATGGACTGGGTGCCGACGCTGCTGGCTGCCGCGGGCACGGCGCCGGATCCTGCCTATCCCAGCGATGGCGAGAATCTGCTCGACGTGGTCACCGGGCGCGCCGGCGTCCGGCCGCGCAAGCTGTTCTGGCGCTACAAGGCGGCCGAACAGGCGGCGCATCGCGACGGTGACTGGAAATACCTGAAGCTCGGACGGAAGGAGTGGCTGTTCAACCTGGCCGACGACGAGCACGAACGCGCGAACCACGCCACCCATGAGGCCGCGCGCCTGGCTTCCATGAAGCAGGCCTGGGCGGATTGGAATGCCACCATGTTGCCTTATCCGGCGAATTCCACGAGCGCGGGCAACCCCGAAGCGGATCGATACTAGGTCGAGGCCGCGCGGGACGCAGGCCTGCGCTGCTTTGGCCTTCAGAAATGGTTCAGCCCACTGGTCCGCATCTGTAAGAAGAGTCCTACTGCCAAAGCTCCATCGCCGCAGGCGGAATTGATCTATTAGATCTACATGAGCTTCTGGCATCCGCTGGCAACAGTTCGCCAGCATCCCCGGCTTGCCATCGTCGCGATTCTGTTCGTGGTCGTAGCCGTGGATGCCTCGACACCGGCGTACCTGATCTTCAACGAGCTTTACCTGGTTGCCTTGTTGCCGGCAATCGCGCTGCGCTCCCGGCGCTGGATCTGGGGCATCGTCGCAGCCGCAATGATCCTCACCATGCTGGTGGCGATGGGTGGATCGCCACTGCGTGCAGAGGCGCCGGCATCCATCACGCTGGCGAACCAGGCCATAGTGCTGCTGGTGGTGATTCTTGCCGGCGTCGCTGCGGATCGACATGTCTGGGCGCTGCAGAGACGGGAAAGCGCCGAACGCAGGGTCGCCGCGCTCGCCTCGGAACTCAGGCAGACGCTGGACCTGGCGCCTACGGGTCTCGCCCGCGTGACGCGGGACCTGCGCTACATGTCGGCCAATCAGGCGTATGCGCGACTGGTCGGCCGTGACGCTGCTGCCATTGCAGGGTGTTCGGTGGAGGAGGTCCTGGGCGCCGAGGCGCTGAGTGTCGTTCGTCCGTATATCGACCGGGTATTGAGGGGTGAGGCCGTGAACTTCGAGACGCCTCTCATGACTCCTGGCACGGGCGCAGCGTGGATCGCGGTCGCCTACCGTCCATGGCGTGAGAACGATGGAATGACCAGCGGCTACCTGATCTCTCTGACGGACATCACTGCGCGCAAGCAGGTCGAACAGACGGCCCGGGAGCGTTCGGCGGAGCTGGAAACCCTGATCGAAACCGTCCCTGCCACAGTTTGGATAGCAAGGTCTTCCGATGCCGCCGTGATCCATGGCAACCGGTTCGCGCATGACGTACTGCGCATGCCACCGGGACAGAACCTGTCGAAATCGGCGCCGGCGGGGGAGCGGCCGATGCATTTTCGGGTGATGGATGTGGAAGGGGAGGAGTTCGAGCCCGACAATCTGCCGGTGCAAGTGTCGGCGCGAACGGGCCGGTCCCTGCGCAATGTGCGGGTCGATGTGTTGTTCGACGACGGTGCGCGGATTGCGCTGATCGGAAACTCCGAACCCCTGCGCGATGCCAACGGGTCACCGGCCGGATCGGTGTCCGCCTTTGTGGACATCTCTGCGCTGGTGGAGGCCCAGCGGGAGCTGGCGCTGGAAAACCAGCACAAGGATGAGTTCATCGCCATGCTCGCCCATGAATTGCGCAACCCGCTGGCGCCGGTCCGCTACGCGGCGGCACTGCTGAAACCCGGCGCCCCGGCTGGCATCGTCGAGCAGGTCCGCATCACCATTGACCGGCAGACCATGCACCTGGCGAGGCTGCTGGACGATCTGCTGGACGTGTCGCGGATATCGCGCAATGTCGTCACCCTTCGATGCGACATCATCGATCTGCGCCGCAGCGTCCAGCGGGCGGCGGATCTTGCAGCGCCCGAGATCCAGTCGCATCAGCACCACTTCTCGCTCTCGTTGCCACCAGAGGCGATCTGGGTCTACGCCGATGCGGAGCGGATCGTCCAGATGGTGGGGAACATGCTGAGCAATGCCATCAAGTACACGGAGCCGGGTGGAGTGCTGTCGCTGGTGATGCAACTCGATGGCGACGGCGTCGTGCTGCGGGTGCATGACACCGGCATCGGCTTCGATTCGGAGGCGGGAACGCGGCTGTTTGCGCTGTTTTCGCAGCTTCACCGGGGTTCAATGATGTCGCAAGGCGGACTGGGCATCGGGTTGTCCGTCGTCAGGCAGCTGGCAAGGCTGCACGGCGGGGAAGTCGAGGCGAGCAGCCCCGGTCCGGGGAAGGGCGCCACGTTCACGCTGCGACTGCCGCGCACAGCGGCTCCATTGCAGGCCGATCGCGGGCAGGGCGCGGAGGTGCGTGACCTGTTCCGGCGCGATCAGCGTGTGTTGATCATCGAGGACAACGTCGATGCCGCGGACAGCCTGGCCATGCTGCTGCGGACAGAGGGATTGACCGTTATCGTCGCGTACAACGGCAACGACGGACTCAGCCGCGCGGAGGCGTTCCTGCCGGGCGTGATCCTGCTTGATATCGGCCTGCCTGACATGAGCGGGCATGAGGTGGCCAGAGCGCTTCGCCAACGCTCCTGGGCGAAAGACGCATGTCTGGTGGCGCTGAGTGGCTGGGCGACCGAGGAGGATCGAAGGCGGAGTCAGGAGGCGGGCATAAACCTGCACATGGCCAAACCCGTGGATCCCCAGCAGCTGTTGCAGCTCATCGCCGAAAGTCCGGCCACAGCGGCATCTCCGGAACGCATCCGGCAATAAGCACACGCCCGCACGATCGCCGCCCCGAGGATGCGGCGGCGTCGCCTCGCGCGGGAATGCTTAGCATATTAACAAATCGTAACGAATCTCCCCCGCAGGGCCGAAGCGGCCGATTTCTCCCGCCTTCCCGTTCGTCCGGATATACATTAACATATTAACATCTGATGATTAACATCAGAATAATTTGGGCATGAATCGAACAACCGGATGGGAGGGGTTTGTGAGAACAACAGACAAGGCATTGCTGGTCGCGGCCGCCGTCAGCGCGATGATCCACGGGACAACGACCGTCGCTGCCGACGCGCCGCCGAAGGATGGCCAGAACGACGCGCAGCTCGACGAGATCGTCGTCACCTCGAACTATCGTGGCGAGGAATTGCAGAAGGTCGGGGCCAGCATCGGCGTGCTGCGCGCCGAAGAGCTCGAGAACCGGGGTGTCACCGAATTCATCGACATCTCGCGCAACGTGCCGGGCCTGAACGTCATCGACGCGGGCCCGGGCCAGAAGACGGTCTTCATCCGCGGACTGGTGGGCGCCGGTGAATCGACCGTCGGGCTGTACTACGACGGCATGCCGACGACCGGCTCCGGCGAGAGCGCCGCCGCCGCGGCGGGGCGCCAGACCGATCTGTACGTGTACGACGCCGAACGCGTGGAAGTGCTGCGCGGCCCGCAGAGCACGCTGTACGGTTCGTCGGCGCTCGCCGGTGTGGTCCGGATCCTCACCAACCAGCCCAAACTGTCGAAGTCGGAGCAGGAAATCGTGCTCGATGGCAGCAGCACCGCGCACGGCGACAACAACTACGCCCTGAAGGCGATGCTGAACATGCCGCTCATCGACGACCGGCTGGCCGTGCGCCTGGTGGGCTACAAGGCGCATGACGGCGGATTCATCGACAACTCCTACCTGCACCTGAAGGACATCAACGACGTCGACCAGCTCGGCATGCGCCTGGGTGCAAAGTGGGCCGTTTCGGACCATGGCACGTTGAGCGGCCAGTTCTTCGCGCAGAAGATGGACGCGGGCGACCAGGCGATCGAGCGCCCCTACAGCCGGGTGGTGGGCACCACCTCCGTTCCCGCCGCCGGCGCGTTGACCAACGACGCGCATGCGCGGCAGCCGCGGTCCGACGAGACGAAGATGGGCGGCCTCAACTACGTGCACGATTTTGGCAACTACAACTTGACGCTCGCGCATTCCGTCTTCCGCCGCGACAACACGGACGACCAGGATCTTGCGGGCCTGCCGTACTTCTTCGCCTTCCTGCAGTCCATCAACGAGTTCCCGCCGGTGCCGGTGATCCCGAACGGCGTGTTCGAGTCGCGGCAGAAGACCGACATGAACACCTCCGAGGCCCGGCTGGTGACGAACCTCGACGGCCCCTGGAACGGCGTGGTCGGACTGCTGTACCAGGACCGCACGGTCGAGATCTGGAACTCGTTCCTGCAGACCAATGCGACCAACGGCCTGATCGAACCGGGCATTGCGCCCTGGTACAGCCGCACCGCCGACTTCACCCTCAAGCAGGCGGCCGCCTACGGAGAGCTCAGCTACGCCTTCAGCCCGAAGCTGACGGCCACGGCCGGTCTGCGTACCTTCCACAACAAGCGCACCGACCATGCCCACGGCATCGTCGGCTTCATGCGCCTGGGCGGTGCGACGCCGGTGACCACGCTGACGGCGAGCGAGTCGAAGACCATCTTCAAGGGCGCGCTGAACTACAAGTTCACCGATTCCCTCATGGGATATGTCTCGGCGTCGCAGGGCTACCGCGCCGGCGGCACGGTCAATCAGGTCGTGCCGGAACTGCCGCCGGCATTCGGTCCCGACTACACCTGGAACTTCGAGACCGGCTTCAAGAGCGAATGGCTGGATCGCCGCCTGCAGCTCAACATGGCGGCGTATCGAGTCAACTGGTACGACATGCAGTACTCGGGTGACTTCTTCAACGGCGCCTTCTCGGGCGTGCTGAACTGCCAGGGCAAGTGCGCGCACTCGAATGGCGTGGAGATGGAACTCACGGCCCGTCCGATGCCGGGTCTGGACATCAACCTGGCGTCGACCCTGATGAAGGCCGAGTTGAACAAGACGCTGACGGAGGCCAATGGCTCCCCCGTGTCGGGCACGCAGTTGACCAACACGCCGAAGTTCACGCTGGCGGGGTCAGTCAACTACGGCTGGGACATCGGCGCTGGTGCGCGCGCGAGCCTGCATGCCGACCTGCAGCACACCGGTCGGGTCGCGAACATGAGCTATCGCACGTCGCTCAACCTGCCGGGCCCGGCCTACACCTTGTTCAACGCTTCGGCGTCGCTGAACTTCGATCATTGGGATGTCAGACTGTACGGACGGAACCTGGGCAACAAGCGGGCCCAGGTCACGACGCAGAACGACACGGTGACGCCGGCGTGGGTGTACGTGAACCGCCCGCGCACGGTCGGATTGGAAGTGACCTTCAAGTCACTCTGATCCGGGAGAGGTCGCCGGCGGGTTCCCCCTCCCGTCGGCGACCTCGCCATCGGTCGGGTTCGGCCCGAGTCTTCGCTGATATCCCGCGCCATTTTGCGCTACATTCGAGCATTGCGGGCAACGGTGAGTGGCGCGCATGCGGGACTTCGACTTTCTCCTTGGGGAAGACCGCGATCTTCTCCGCCAGACGGTGGCGGATTTCGCCGCGCGCGAGATCACGCCGCGCGCCGCCAGCATAGATTCCGAGAACCGCTTTCCGGCTGATCTGTGGCCCAGGCTTGGCGCCTTGGGCCTGCTCGGCATCACTGTGGAGCCGGAACTGGGCGGCAGCGGGCTGGGTTATCTCGACCATGTCATCGCCATGGAGGAGATCAGTCGCGCCTCGGCCTCGGTGGGGCTTTCCTATGGCGCACATTCCAATCTCTGCGTGAACCAGCTGCGGCGCTGGGGCACGGCGGACCAGCAGCGGCGATTCCTGCCGCGCCTCATCTCCGGCGAACACCTTGGAGCGCTGGCGATGAGCGAGGTCGGGGCCGGCTCGGACGTCATGGGAATGACCACGCGCGCGGAGCGGCGCGGCGGACACTATGTGCTCAATGGCCGCAAGATGTGGATCACCAACGGGCCCTGCGCCGACGTGATCATTCTCTACGCCACGCTGGACCGCAAGGCAGGCGCACAGGGGGTCACCGCATTCATCGTGGAGCGTGGCTCGCCGGGATTCAGCACTTCACCGAAGCTCGACAAACTCGGCATGCGCGGCTCGGACACCTGCGAACTGGTGCTGGAGGACTGCCAGGTCCCCGCGGAGAACCTGCTGCATGCGGAATGCAGGGGCGCCGAAGTGCTGATGAGCGGTCTGGACTACGAGCGCGTGGTGCTGGCCGCGGGCCCGCTGGGCATCATGCGCGCCTGCTTCGACCTGGTGCTGCCCTACGTGCACCAGCGACATCAGTTCGGCAAGCCCATCGGCACTTTCGAACTGATGCAGGCCAAGCTCGCCGACATGTATTCCACGATGAACGCCTGTCGCAGCTATGTCTACGCCGTGGCTCGCGCCTGCGACCATGGGTTGGTCACGCGCATCGATGCGGCGGCCTGCATCCTGCAGGCCTCCGAGAAGGCCACGCAGATGGCGCTGGACTCCATCCAGGCGCTGGGGGGCAATGGCTACACCAATGACTATCCCGCCGGGCGCCTGCTGCGCGACGCCAAGCTGTACGAAATCGGCGCCGGCACCAACGAAATCCGGCGCATGCTGATCGGCCGGGAGATCTTCGGAGCCAGCGAATGAAACTCGGCAGCCGGCTCGACACGCACAGCGAGGAATTCGACGCCAATGCCGCGCACATGCGCGCGCTCGTCGAGGATCTGCAGCAGCGCATTGCGCAGGTGCGGCTCGGTGGTGGCGAAGCGGCGAGTCGCAAGCACACCGCGCGTGGAAAGCTGCTCGTGCGCGAGCGTGTCGCGGCGCTGCTCGACACCGGCAGCCCGTTCCTGGAAATCGGCGCGCTGGCCGCTGGCGGCATGTACGAAGACAGCGCTCCGGCCGCGGGCATGGTGACCGGAATCGGCGATGTCCACGGTCGTCCCGTCATGGTCGTGGCCAACGATGCCACGGTGAAGGGCGGCACGTACTTTCCCATGACGGTGAAGAAGCACCTGCGCGCGCAGGAGATCGCCGCGGAAAACCGCCTGCCTTGCATCTACCTGGTGGATTCGGGCGGTGCGTACCTGCCGATGCAGAGCGAGGTGTTTGCAGACCGCGAGCATTTCGGCAGGATCTTCTTCAACCAGTCGCGGCTGTCTGCCGCGGGCATCGCGCAGATCGCGGTGGTGATGGGCTCGTGCACGGCCGGTGGGGCCTATGTGCCTGCGATGTGCGACGAGGCCATCATCGTGCGGCGGCAGGGCACCATATTTCTTGGGGGCCCGCCACTGGTGAAGGCCGCGACCGGCGAAGTGGTGGACGCCGAGACGCTGGGCGGCGCCGATGTCCACACGCGCATCTCCGGCGTCGCTGATCTGCTGGCCGATGACGACGCGCACGCCCTGTCGCTGGCGCGCTCTGCCGTGGCCCATCTTGCTTCTCCCGCAGCGCCGTGGCTGCAACGTGCCGAGCCGGCCGAACCGCTGCTTTCCGCCGCGGACATTCCGGGGCTGATACCACGCGACCCACGCTACCTCTACGACGTGCGCGAACTGATCGGCCGCCTGGTCGATGGATCGGAATTCCACGAGTTCAAGCCGCTGTACGGCAAGACACTGGTGTGCGGATTCGCGCATCTGGATGGCTATCCGGTTGCCGTGCTGGCCAACCAGGGCATCCTGTTTTCCGAGTCCGCGCTGAAAGCCGCGCATTTCATCCAGCTTGCCGATCGTCGGGGTATCCCGCTGCTGTTCCTGCAGAACATCGCCGGGTTCATGGTGGGCAGGAATGCCGAGCATGGCGGCATCGCCAAGGATGGGGCCAAGATGGTCAATGCCGTGGCCAGTGCCCGCGTGCCGAAGTTGACGGTGGTGATCGGCGGCTCTTTCGGGGCGGGCAACTACGCCATGTGCGGCCGCGCCTATTCGCCGCGTTTCCTGTGGATGTGGCCCAACGCCCGCATCTCCGTGATGGGAGGCGAGCAGGCGGCACAAGTGCTGGCGTCGGTTCGGCGCGAAGCACAGCAGGCACGCGGCGAGGAGTGGACGCCGGCGCAACAAGAGCGCGCGCTGGACGAAATCCGCAGCAGCTACGAGGCCGAAGGCAGTCCCTATTTCGCATCGGCCCGCCTGTGGGACGACGGCATCATCGATCCGCTCGACACGCGGGCGGTGCTCGCACAGGCCCTGCGGATCGTGGCCTGCGGTCCCGCTCCCGGGCCCGAGCGGCATGGCATTTTCAGGATGTGATCGACATGGGTTTGCCCTCCAGCGTGCAGCTTCAGGTCGATGTCCGCGGTGTCGCGACGCTGATGCTCGACAGGCCGGAAAAGCACAATGCCCTGGATGCTGACCTGATCGAAGCATTGCACGCCGCCGTGATCAAGATCGGCAGCGATCCACATATCCGCGTGGTGGTGCTCGCTGGCGCAGGCAAGAGCTTCTGCGCCGGTGCGGACCTTGCACACATGCGCCGCATGGCAACGGCGCCCGCCGACGAGAATGCCCGCGATGCGCTGGCGCTTGCCGCCTGCCTGCATGCCGTGGCGAACCTGGGTCCGCCGGTGCTGGCGCGCGTTCATGGCAATGTGTTCGGTGGCGGCGTCGGGCTGGTGTGCTGCGCCGATATCGCCATCGCTGCCTCCCAGGCGCGGTTCTGTCTGTCCGAGGTGCGACTGGGGCTGGCGCCAGCCGTCATTTCTCCCTTCCTGCTGGCCAGCATCGGCCAGCGGCAGATGGGGCGACTGATGCTCACCGCGGCCAGTATCGACGCCGCGCAGGCGCTGGCGATTGGTCTGATTCACCGGCATGTCGATGCCGCAGAGCTGGACGAGGCAGTCGAGCAGGAAGTTGCCCTGCTGCTGCAAGGTGCCCCGCAGGCACAGCGCAGTGCGAAGCGCCTGCTGCGCGAGCTGGCAGGGCCGAACGACGCAGAGCGCGAAGCGTCGTCGGCGCGCCATGCCGCGGAGTTGTCGCGCCTGCGCGCCGCGCCTGAAGGTGTTGAAGGTCTGCGCGCCTTCCTCGAGAAACGCAAACCAGGTTGGGGCTGAGGCTGGATGGGTTGAGACTAGATGCCGCCCGTCACCTCGCGGGCAATGGCCTCGGTCACGGGCACCGGGAATTCCAGCAGCTGCTGCGCCAGCGCCTTGCCCTGCGGGTCATGACGCAGGCTGGCCGTACCGCCGCCGGCCAACGCATCGTGCAGCAGGAAGTTCAACGCACCGATGCCAGGCAGGTCGAAGCGCTCGACCCTGCCGCGCCCGTGGAATACATGCGCCATCCACGCAGCCACGGCCCCTTCGGTGAGGGCGGCGCGGATGTAGCCCAGGTATTCCGGTCGGCGGGCCACCACGCCGATGTTCGAGTGATTGCCCTTGTCGCCGGACCGGGCGAAGGCGAGCCGGACCAGCGGCACCGTGCGGGAGGTGACTCCAATGGGCAACTCCACGCGCGGTCGAACGATGCTGCGGGGGTCGAAGCCGCCGGCCGTCTCGATGGAACAGGGACGACGCAGTCCCCCACAGGTTACCGACACGTCTACTTCCTGCTTGGCAATGAGGCAGGAAAAATGCCGCACGATGGGCAGTGCCTTCGGGCGCGCATCGACGTACATCGCCGTGCCTGGCGCGAACGAGGTGATCGCCGATGTCAGCTCGCGCATCAGAAGCTGCAGCGGCTCCTTGCGCGGGTGGCTGGCGGCGAGCCGCAGCACCACTTCGCGCGGCACCATCGCCTGCCGGTGTGCCCCGTAGGAATCCTCCGCGCCCAGTACTTCGATGCAGGCTTCGGTGAAGGGCTCCGAGCCCCGGTCCCGCAGCATCGCCTCCACGCGCGCCAGCACCGCCGTTCCGGTGCGCCGCGCCTTCGCGCCGGCATCGATGCCGCCGATGCAGAGCAGGTGCCCGATCCGATAGCCGTCCTCCCAGGTCGTGGAGCACTTGTAGGTGGAAGTGGGTGGTCGGCCTTTCGCATTGGAGACGCGGACACGATGCTCGTCCGCCAGTTCCAGCTTCACCCCGGAGAAATCGCACACCACATCCGGCAGCATGTAGGCCTGCGGATCGCCGATCTCGTAGACCAGTTGCTCACTCACCGTGCCGATGCTCACCAGTCCGCCCGTCCCCGCAGGCTTCGTGACGACGAAGCTGCCATCCGCCTGCACCTCGACGATGGGGTAACCGATGTCCTCCCATCCAGGCACGTCCTGCCAGTCGGTGAAGATACCGCCACTGGCCTGCGCACCGCACTCGATGATGTGCCCGGCGAGGCTGCCGGCTGCAAGGCGGTCCACATCCCAGGGCTTCCAGCCGAACTCGTGAATGCAGGCACCCAGCGTCACCGCGCTGTCCACGCAACGCCCGGTAATCACGATGTCGGCGCCCATGGCCAGCGCATCGGCAATCGGGAATGCGCCCAGATACACATTCATGCTCAGCGGCCGTGCTGGGAGCGGTGCGCCCGAGTCCATCTCGCGCACGCCCTGTGCGCGCCAGCGCGCAAGGTCCGGCAGGACGTCGTCTCCCTCCACGTAGGCGACCTTCAGCGCCATGCCCTGCGCCGCGAGCAGCGACTCGAGCGCAGCCGCGCAGGCCGCGGGATTGACGCCGCCCGCATTGGCGATGACCTTGATGCCCTGCGCCGCCACGTCGCGCACGATGCCGGCCATGGTCACGGAGACGAAGTCGTGCGCGAAACCCAGAGCGGGATCCTGCTGGCGCGAGCGCGCCATGATGGACATCGTGATCTCCGCCAGGTAGTCGAAGACCAGATAGTCGAGATCGCCGCGAGCCACGAGCTGCGGCGCAGCGGTGAAGCTGTCGCCCCAGAATCCGGACGCGCAGCCAATGCGAAGGGATGCGGTCATGCCGGCTCCCGATCTGTGGGGCCAGTATGCCACACGCGCAGCCGCTGCCGACGCGCTAGTATGTGTCATGGTCGAGCTGCCACACGCGCCGGGGCGTGCAGCGCCGCGGCTGCGCGGCGACTATGCTCGCGCCGCTGCCGACTACACCGTGCAGCAGCAGTGGCGCGACTACGGCGCCGACGCGCACGACATCTGGCGCCTGCTGTACGCGCGCCAGATGCAAAGCACCGCGCGCTTCGGTGTTCCCGAGACGCTGGCCGGTCTGCGACAGCTGGGCGCCGAACCCGACCGCATTCCGGATTTCGCCATCGTCAACCAGCGCCTCGAGGCCGCGACCGGATGGCGCATCGTGGCGGTTCCCGGGCTCATTCCGGACGAGCATTTCTTCGCACACCTGGCCAGCAAGCAGTTTCCGGTGTCGGTGTGGATCCGTGAGCGCTCGGAGCTCGACTACCTTTCAGAGCCGGATCTGTTCCACGACTTCTTCGGCCATGTGCCGCTGCTCGCCGATCCGGTGTTCGCGCGGTTCATGCAGGCCTATGGCAGGGCGGGTGAGAAGGCCCTGGCGCATGGCGCGGTGCCGATGCTCGCACGGCTGTACTGGTACACCGTCGAGTTCGGATTGATAGACACTGCGGCGGGTCTGCGCGCCTATGGCGCGGGCATCCTCTCGTCACTGGGCGAAACGCACTACAGCATCGAGAGCCCCGTGCCGCACCGGCTGCGCTTCGACCTCGAGCGGATACTGCGCACGAAGTACCTGATCGACGAGTTCCAGTGCACCTACTTCGTCATCGACAGCTTCGAGCAGCTGTTCCAGGCCTGCTACCAGATCGACTTCGCGCCCCTGTACCGAAAGCTCGGCGGGCTGCCGGCGATCGACCCCGGCGTCGTGCTGCCGGAAGATCGCGTGGTCGACGCAGCCTCTGGCAGCCCTGCTTGTGGATAGCCCGGAGCAGGGAGCAAGATCACTGCATGCATTCGCCACAGACTTCATCGCTCTGCGCGGGAGCCCGCTTTCGTCTGGCCCTGCAACAGGAACGACCCCTGCAGGTGGTCGGCGCCATCAATGCCTATGTGGCGCGCATGGCAGCAGCCACGGGTTTCAAGGCGCTCTATCTATCCGGTGGTGGCGTCGCGGCGAATTCGCTCGGCGTGCCGGATCTTGCCATCACGAGCCTCGAAGACGTGCTGATCGACGTGCGCCGGATTACCGACGCCTGTGCGCTGCCCTTGCTGGTGGATGCCGATACCGGTTGGGGCGGCGCGTTCAACATTGCGCGCAGCGTGCGATCCCTGGTCAAGGCGGGCGCCGCGGGACTGCACATCGAGGATCAGGTGCAGGCCAAGCGCTGCGGGCATCGTCCGGGCAAGGAGCTGGCATCGCCCGCAGAGATGGTCGATCGCATCAGGTCGGCTGTGGACGCGCGCACCGATCCGGATTTCATCATCATGGCGCGCACTGATGCCATGGCCAGCGAGGGTCTGAACGCCACGCTCGACCGGGCCGCGGCCTATGTCGAGGCCGGGGCCGACATGGTCTTCCCCGAAGCGTTGACGGACATCTCCCACTACCGCCGCTTCCGCGAGCGAACGGGCGTGCCGGTGCTGGCCAACATCACCGAGTTCGGCCGCACGCCGCTCTACAGTCGCGATGAGTTGGGCGCCGCCGGCGTCGACATCGTGCTGCACTGCTGCTCGGCCTATCGGGCGATGAATGCAGCGGCGTTGAAGACGCTGCAGATCATCCGCAACACCGGCAGCGCGCGCGACGCCGTGCCGGCCATGCAGACCCGCGACGAGCTTTACGACTATCTCGATTACCACGCCTACGAGCGCAAGCTCGACGAGTTGTTCGCGGCCGGTCGAGGCGGGGAGCGTGGGGACAGATGAAACCCAAGAAGTCCGTCGCGCTGTCGGGTGTCGTTGCGGGCAATACCGCGCTGTGCACGGTGGGGCGATCGGGCAACGACCTGCACTACCGCGGCTATGACATCCTCGAGATCGCCGAGGTCTGCGAATTCGAGGAAACCGCGTACCTTCTGATCCACGGTGATCTGCCGGGCGCGCGGCAGCTCGCCGCCTACAAGGCGAAGCTGCGTGGGCTGCGCGAGCTGCCGCCGGTGGTGCGCAAGGTGCTCGAGGCGTTGCCAGGCAGCGCGCATCCGATGGATGTGCTGCGCAGCAGCGTCTCGGCACTGGGCTGCACGCTGCCGGAGGCCGAAGCTCATCCGGTCGCGGTCGCCCGCGACATCGCCGACAGGCTCATCGCCTCGCTGGGGTCGATGCTGTGCTACTGGTACCACTTCAGCCGCAGTGGCCGCCGCATCGATGTGCAGACCGACGACGACTCCATCGCCGGACACTTCCTGCATCTGCTGCACGGCGTGCCCGCGCGGCCCGGCTGGATCCGCGCCATGCAGACCTCGCTGAACCTGTACGCCGAGCATGAATTCAACGCCTCGACGTTCACCGCCCGCGTGATCGCCGGCACCGGCTCCGACATGTATTCGTGCATCACCGGCGCCATTGGCGCGCTGCGCGGGCCGAAGCACGGCGGTGCCAATGAAGTGGCGCTGGAGATTCAGCAGCGCTACGCCACGCCCGATGCGGCGGAGGCCGACATCCGCGCGCGTGTCGCGGCGCGGGAGGTGATCATCGGGTTCGGCCACCCGGTGTACACCGTGGCTGATCCACGCAACACCGTCATCCGGCGCGTCGCAGAGCAACTGGCTGGCGAACAGCACGATCGCCGGCTGTTCGAGATCGCCGATCGCATCGACAAGGTAATGGACGAGACCAAGCACATGTTTCCGAACCTGGACTGGTACAGCGCCGTCAGCTACAGCCTGATGGGTGTGCCCAGCGCGATGTTCACGCCGCTGTTCGTGATCTCGCGCACCAGCGGCTGGGCCGCGCATGTCATCGAGCAGCGCGAGGATGGCAAGATCATCCGGCCCGCGGCGAATTACACCGGACCCGAGCCGCGCGCATTCATTCCCCTGTCGCAGCGGGGCTGAGCCATGTCTTCGCACGACGCGCGTTCGGCGCAGCGCCCCGACCCCGACGCATTACTGGTGGAGATCGCGCGCTATGCGAGCGAGCAAGCCATCGGCAGCGAGCTGGCCTTCGCCACGGCCCGCCATTGCCTGATGGACAGCGTCGCCTGCAGCCTGATGGCGCTGGCGTATCCGGCCTGCCGCCGCGTGCTGGGGCCGGTGGTGCCCGGCGCGACACTGTCCGGTGGCGTGCGCATTCCAGGCTGCAACTGGGAGCTGGAACCCGTCCAGGCCGCATTCAACATCGGCGCCATGGTGCGCTGGCTCGACTTCAACGACACCTGGCTGGCGGCGGAGTGGGGGCACCCGTCAGACAACCTGGGCGCCATCCTCGCAGTGGCCGACTGGCGCTCGCGGGGCGGACGTGGCGCGAGCGCGCCGCTCTCCATGCGCGATGTGTTCACGGCGATGATCAAGGCACACGAGATCCAGGGCGTGCTGGCGCTGGAGAATTCCTTCAATCGCGTGGGGCTGGATCACGTGCTGCTGGTGCGCGTGGCATCCACGGCCGTGGCCACGACATTGCTGGGTGGTACGCGAAGCCAGGTGATCGACGCGGTGTCGAATGCCTGGATCGATGGCGGCGCACTGCGCACCTACCGCCATGCACCCAATACCGGATCGCGCAAGAGCTGGGCCGCGGGCGATGCAACAGCGCGGGCCGTGAGGCTTGCACTGCTGGCGCTGGCTGGCGAGATGGGATATCCCTCCGCGCTCAGCACCCCGCGCTGGGGATTCCAGGATGTGCTGTTCAAGGAGCAGCCGCTGCGCCTGGCGCGACCGCTGGGCAGCTACGTGATGGAAAACGTGCTGTTCAAGATCAGCTATCCAGCCGAATTCCACGCCCAGACTGCGGTGGAGTGCGCGCTGCGGCTGCATCCGCAGGTGAGTGGCAGGCTGGACGACGTGGCCGAAGTGCTGATCGAAACGCAGGAGCCTGGCGTGCGGATCATCGACAAGACCGGACCGCTGGCCAATCCGGCGGACCGCGACCACTGCATCCAGTACATGAGCGCCATCGGGCTCATCTTCGGGCGCCTGACGGCGGCGGATTACGAGGACGGCATCGCCGCCGACCCGCGGATCGACGCACTGCGCGCGCGCATGAAGGTGGTGGAGAATCCCGCCTTCACGCGCGAGTACTACGACCCCGCAAAGCGTTTCATCGGCAATGCAATCCAGGTGCGGTTTCGTGATGGATCCTCCACGCCGCGTGTGCAGGTGGATGTTCCCATCGGTCACCGGCTGCGACGGGCCGAAGGCTTGCCGCTGCTCGAGGCGAAATTCGAGCAGGCCGTGAAATCGCATTATCCAGCGCAGCAGGCCGCAGCAGTCTGCGCACTGTTCGCAGACAGCCGGACGCTGGATGATCTGCCGGTGGCGGATTTCATGGCTCGACTGGCATCCCGACAGAGGTGATGAGGTCCGTGGAAACCATCGGTGTCGTCGGCACGGGGCAGATGGGGCAGGGCATCGCCCAGGTGGCCGCTGCGTCCGGCCTCACGGTGTTGCTGTGCGATGTGGCGCCCGAGCGTGCCGCTGCTGCCGCGTCGGCCATCGGCAAGCGGCTTGACCGCCTGGTGGAAAAGGGGTCGCTGGCAAGCCGGTCCCGCGATGAAATCGCCAGGCGCCTGGTGCCGAAGCCCGGGCTTGAAGACCTGGCGGGATGCGATCTGATCGTCGAAGCCGTGCCAGAGATCGAGAAGGCGAAGACCGACCTGTTCGCCGAGCTCGACCGTATCTGTCGACCCGAAACCATCCTGGCCAGCAACACCTCGTCCATTTCGATCACGCGGATCGCCGCCTCGACCCGGCGCGCCGATCGCGTGATCGGCATGCACTTCATGAATCCCGTGCCGCTGATGAAGCTGGTGGAAATCGTCCGCGGGCTGGCGACCAGCGACGAGACTTTCCGGGCGACGCAGGCGCTTGCGCTTCGCCTGGACAAGACGCCCGTGAGTTCCCGAGATATCCCGGGGTTCATCGTCAACCGCATTCTGGTGCCGCTGCTGAACGAGGCCTGCTTTGCGCTCTATGAGGGCGTGGGCAGCGCCGAGGACATCGACACCGGCATCAGGCTCGGTTTGAACCACCCCATGGGTCCGCTGGAGCTGGCGGACCTGATCGGGCTCGACACCTGTGCGGCAATCGCCAGCGTGCTGCATCGTGAGCTGGGCGATGACAAGTATCGTCCCTGTCCGCTGCTCAAGCAGTACGTGGATGCCGGCTGGCTGGGACGCAAGACCGGTCGCGGCTTCTACCGTTACGAAAGCGGGCAGAAGCTGCCTTAGGAGGACGCGTGCGGTTCGATCTGACCGAGGAGCAGGCACTGGTCCAGAAGACTGCGCGGGAATTCGCGGAGAGCGAGGTCATGCCCGTCGCCGCAGCCATAGACCGGGAGCATCGGTATCCCGCGGAACTGGTGCGGCGCATGGCGGAGCTTGGCCTGCTGGGCATAGCGATCGAAGAGCGTTTCGGCGGCAGCGGCCTTGACCATGTGTCCTACGCGGTGGCCGTCGAGGAGGTGTCGCGGGCCTGTGCGTCCAGCGGCGTCATCATGAGCATCAACAACTCGCTGGTATGCGATCCGCTTGCGCGCTTCGGCACCGAAGATCAGAAGATGCGCTGGCTGGTTCCGCTGGCAAAAGGGGAAAAGCTCGGCTGCTTCGCCCTCAGCGAACCCGAGGCCGGCTCGGATGCGGCGGCCCAGAGCACGACCGCCCGGAAGCGCGGCGATGTCTACGTTCTGAATGGCGTGAAGAGCTGGATCACCAATGGGCCGGTGGCGGACGTGGGCATCCTGTTCGCCATGACCGAGCGAGACCGAGGCAACAAGGGCATCACCTGTTTCATCCTGCCCATGAAGAGCAAGGGCGTGCGCACCGGTCCCCCGGACGAGAAGCTGGGCATTCGGGGTTCGTCGTCCTGCCAGGTGTTTCTCGACGATGTGGAACTCGACGCCAGCCTGGTGCTGGGGCAGGTGGGCGAAGGGTTCAAGGTCGCCTTGTCCGCGCTGGACGGCGGCCGGATCGGCATCGCGGCGCAGGCGGTGGGCATCGCACGGGCCGCATTCGAGGATGCGGTGTCGTATGCAAGGCAGCGCAGCGCCTTCGGCAAACCCATCGTCGAACACCAGGCGATCCAGAACAAGCTCGCCGACATGGCCACGCAGATCGATGCGGCACGCCTGCTGACGCTGAGGGCTGCCTGGCAGAAGGATCGCAAGCTGCCCTTCGGCAAGGCGGCGGCGATGGCGAAACTGTTCGCGTCGGAGGCGGCCAATGGCGCGGCGCGCGAAGCCATCCAGATATTCGGCGGCAATGGCTACGTGACCGAGTATCCCGTGGAAAGACATTTCCGCGACGCCAAGATCACCGAGATCTACGAAGGCACCAGCGAGATCCAGCGAATGGTGATCGCCGGGCACCTGATCAGGGACAACCCCTTGCCGTAAGGCGCAGCGAGAAGCACTGGGCCGGCGCGGGCGGTTCCCTTGCCTCGCGGCATTATGTCGCACTCCACGCAGCGCCTGGCCGGGCGGACGGTCCCGCAAGCCCATCTTCACAGTCGCGAGGTGTACGCTGTAGTCCGTTTTCCCAATGAGCCCCTGCATTTCCACTGATTGCCATGAATGAGCCGCTGCCGGTCATCCGTAGTGCGGGCGCGCTGACCCTGCGCCTGGAAGAACTGCTGAAAGGCGGTGATGGCGGCGAGCAGTTCCTGCAGGACGTGGCGCGGCTGTCGGCAGGTCCCGCCGACGCGCCCTGGGAGGTGCTTGCAGTCGTCGACCAGTTGTATCGCCGCGGCAAGCTGTCGGCGGATCTGTTCCGCGCGGCGCGGGTGGACATCGAACGGCGTGCGCTGAGTGCCTACAACGTCGGCGCGCCGAATCGGGCCGCTGGTCAGAGCGCTACGGCTCCGCGCAGTTCCAGCGAGGTCAAACCGCTGCGACCGTTGGCGAGTACGCCGCCGGCGGTGCGCGAGCGTCGCGGTGCCCAACGCAGGGCGCTGGAACTGGAGCAGCTGCGCGAGGAGCTCGAGCAGGTACGGCGGGAAGCCGCGCAGTACACGCAGCGCCTGCAGCAATTGGAAGCGCGCGCTGCCGCCCTTGCGAATCCCGGCGTGCGCGAGCCGATGGAGGACACTGCGCCTGCCGCGCGCCCTGCGCGGACACAGGCCTTGCCGCCCTCCGTCCGCTCACTGTGGGCATGGTGCCTGGCGCTGCTGGTGGGCGGCCTGGGTGTACTGGCGTACCTGTTCCGCGTCGACCCGCTGCCCCCGCCGCCCGTGGCTGCCGTGGTACCGCCTGCACCGCCTCCGGCGCCGGAACCGCCGCGGCCAGGAGTCCTCACGCTGGAAGCGCCGCGCTACATGATCGCTGCCGGCGAGCGTCAGGCGTTGGTGACGGTGCAGAGGCTCGAGGGCAGCGATGGCGAGGTGACCGTGCAATGGCGCCTCGGCGCCGGCTCCGCACGGCGCGGCCGCGACTTTGCCGGCGCCACGCGGGGTCGGCTGACACTGCCCGCGGGCGTGGCGCAGGCGCAGATTGCAATTCCGCTGCTGCGCAATCCGGAGCGACGGCACATCGAGTACCTGGACCTTCGCTTGCAATCGGCCGATGGTGGCGCGCGCCTGGGCGAGGTGCAGCACGCGACGCTGTTCCTGATGCCGCCCGCGCCAGCGACGGCCCCGCGCCCGCAGTGAACGGCGGTGCTCAACGCCCCTTTGGCACCGGCAATTCAGTGGTTTCCTTGATGACCGTCATCACCATGGCGGAACTCACCGATTCCACCGTGGGCATCTTCGACAGGTGGTCGAGATAGAACGACTCGTAGTGGCGTATGTCGCGCGCAACGATGTGCAGCAGGAAATCCCAGTCGCCCATGATGGTGTAGCAGCCGATCACTTCGGGGCAGTCGCGAATCGCGTGTTCAAACCTGGCCAGCACATCGCGTCCCTGCGATGACAGCTTGACGTGCGCGAACACCATGACATTGAGGCCAATGGCGCCGCGATCGAGCAGCGCGACGCGCCGCCGGATCACGCCCTGCTTCTCGAGCTGCGTGATGCGGCGCCAGCAGGTGGTGGCGGTCAGGTTCAGGATTTCCGCCACGTCGGCGGCAGAGCGGGCGCCGTCTTCCTGCAGGGCAACGAGAATCCGGCGATCCGTGTCATCCAGCAGGATGTGGTTTGTTTCTTTCATGAAATCGAGAAAAGTGAAACAAAAATTGCACGAAACATGAGTATATCAGGATAAATGTAGTCCCACTTTCCCGGGACCGGGCGGATACTTGTAACTCCTCCCAGGCGCTGGAGTCCGCATGAATCATCGCGGTCCCTTGCAGAAACCCTGGCGCAGCGGCGCCGCGGAGCCGGCTGGACACCTGCATGTGCCGCAGGCGCCGGCCCGCCCGGGCGAGTCTCCCGATTTCTCCTATCTCAGCCTCGATCCAGCGGGCGCCATCGACAGGTTCCCGGTCGACATCGCGGCCCGCGACACCACGAACACCTCGCGCCATCTAGTCCGAGTGCTGGATGACGAAGGCGCCGCCGTGGGCCCCTGGGCGCCCGCACTCCAGCGCGCGGAACTGCTGCAGGGCCTGTGGTACATGAGGCTCACGCGCCTGATGGACGAGCGGCTGCTGAAGGCCCAGCGACAGGGGAAGATCACCTTCTACGTCCCCAGCACCGGCGAAGAAGCCGTGGCCGTAGGGCAGGCGATGGCCTTGCTGCCCGGCGACATGCTTTTTCCCAGCTATCGAAACCAGGGCATGCACCTGGCGCGCGGCCGCAGTGCGGTGGAACTCATGTGCCAGTGCCTCTCGAACAGTCGCGACATGTGCAAGGGGCGGCAATTGCCCGTGATGTACCACTGGCGCGAGGGCAACATTTTCTCGGTGTCCGGAAATCTCGCGACACAGCTGCCACAGGCCGTGGGCTGGGCCATGGCGGCGAACATCAAGGGCGAATCGCATATCGCCGCGGCGTGGACCGGCGAGGGCGCGACGGCAGAGGCCGACTTCCACCATGCGTTGACGTTCGCCGCGGTGTACCAGGCGCCCGTCATCCTCAACGTGGTGAACAATCAATGGGCCATTTCCAGTTCCCAGGGATTGGCGGGCGGCGAGAGCGGCACGTTCGCGGCCCGCGGACCGGGGTACGGTGTGGCGGGACTTCGCGTCGACGGCAATGACCTGCTGGCACTGTATGCGGTCACGCAGTGGGCGGCCGAGCGGGCGCGGCGCGGATTCGGCCCCACCCTCATCGAGTCAGTGACCTATCGTGCCGGACCTCATTCCAGCAGTGACGATCCCACTCGTTACCGGCCGCGCGAAGAGGCGGCCTCGTTCCCGCTGGGCGATCCCATCGAGAGACTCTCCCGCCACCTGGCACACAGCTTTGGCTGGACCGCTGCCGAGGATGCGCAGCAGCAGTCGCGTGCGGTGGCCGAGATCGAGCAATGCTGGCAGGAGGCATTGCGGGCCGGTGCCCTGAGCGACGGACCGCGCCCCGATCCCCAGAGCCTGTTCGACGATGTTTTCGCCTCGACCACTGCGCAGCTCGAGCGGCAGCGTCGCCTGCTGGCGCAGCTTTCGCCACCCGCCGGAACATCGTCATGACGCAGATGAACATGATCCAGGCATTGCGCTCGGCCATGGACGTCTGCCTGGCCGCGGATGAGCGCGTGGTCGTGATGGGCGAGGACGTGGGCTACTTCGGTGGCGTGTTCCGTTGCACCGAAGGTCTGCAGCAGAAATACGGGGAACGGCGGGTGTTCGATACGCCCATCGCCGAAGGCGGCATCGTGGGGGCGGCAATCGGCATGGCTGTGAACGGCCTGAAGCCCGTGGTCGAGATCCAGTTTGCGGACTATGCCTATCCGGCCTTCGACCAGATCGCGAGCGAGCTGGCGCGGCTTCGCTATCGCACCGCCGGCGACTTCACGGCGCCGGTGACCTTGCGCATGCCCTGCGGCGGCGGCATTCGGGGTGGGCAGACCCATTCGCAGAGTCCCGAGGCGCTGTTTGCCCACATCTGTGGCATCCACGTGGTGATTCCTTCGAATCCCCGCGACGCCAAGGGCCTGCTGATCGCGGCCATAGAATCCCCCGACCCTGTCGTGTTCTTCGAGCCGAAGCGCCTCTACAACGGCCCCTTCGATGGGGATCCGCTCAAGGCGCCCGTAGCCTGGTCAAGGCATCCGCTCGGGGACGTGCCCGAAGAACGCTACGTACTGCCCATCGGCAAGGCGGCGCGTGTTCGCGAGGGCAGGCAGGTCACGGTGGTCACCTACGGGACGCTGGTGCACGTGGCGCTGGCAGCCGCCGAAGACACCGGCATCGATGCCGAGATCATCGATGTGCGTTCGATCGTGCCGCTGGACGTGGAGACCATCGCCGAGTCCGTGCGGCGCACAGGCCGCTGCGTGGTGGCGCACGAAGCCACGGAATTCGCGGGCTTTGGCGCGGAGCTGGTGGCCACGATCCAGCGCGAATGCTTCTGGGATCTGCAGGCGCCCATCGAGAGAGTCGCGGGTTGGGATACTCCCTATCCCCACGCCTTCGAATGGGAATACTTTCCTGGGCTGCAGCGCATGAATCACGCACTGCGCAGCGTCATGGCCGTCGAATGAGCCGGTTCGCATTCAAGTTGCCGGATCTGGGAGAGGGCACCGTCGAAGCGGAGCTGGTTGCCTGGCATGTGGCTGCCGGCGAGCACGTCAGGGAAGGACAGCCCATCGCCGAGGTATCCACCGAAAAGGCCGTGGTGGACGTTCCTTCGCCTGTGGATGGCACGGTGCACTCCCTGCACGCTGCCGCGGGGCAGAAGGTCGCGGTGGGTTCGGACCTGGTCACGTTCCTGCTGGCAGATGAAGCCACCGCCGTGGCAACCCCGCCCGACGCGACGATCCCACGCGCAACGCCGACGCCGACGCCGGCAGCGGCCGGCGAAACTGTGCGCACGTCGCCTTCGATCAGGCGTCGCGCCAGGGAGGCCGGCATCGATCTGGAGAATGTCTCCGCCACGGGGCCCGACGGTCGGGTGACGCAGGCCGACTTCGACCGGGCGCTGCGCGCAGACAAGACCCCGCGTGCAGCGACCGCGCGCGCGCCGGCTGTGCCCGCAGTGGCCGTGTCCGATGTGGAAGAAGTACCCATGACGGGTGTGCGCAGGATCATCGCCGAGCGAATGAGCCTGTCCAAGCGGACCATCCCGCACTTCTCCTATGTGGAGGAAGTGGATGTCACCGAACTGGAGGCGCTGCGCACGCACCTGAATGCCGACGCGCGCGACGACCGGCTGACCCTGCTGCCGTTCGTTGTCGCCGCACTGGTGCCCACGCTGGCCGAGCATCGACAGTGCAATGCCCATTACGATGGCGAGCGGCAGGTGCTGCGTCGTTTCCGCGCCGTGCACGTGGGCATAGCCACGCAGACCCCGGACGGGTTGAAAGTACCCGTGCTGCGCAACGCGCAGGACCTTGCGCTGGATGAGATCGCCGCAGGAATCCGCGACATCGCCGCGGCCGCGCGAAGCCATGGCGCGCCGGCGTCGCTGTTCAGCGGCTCCACCGTCACCGTCAGCAGCCTGGGTGCGCTCGGCGGCATCGCCTCCACCCCGATCCTGAATGCGCCGGAAGTGTCCATCATCGGATTGAACCGCGCGTCGCCGCGACCCGTGGTGCGGGACGGAGCCGTGACCGTGCGCACGATGATGAACCTGTCCTCGTCCTTCGATCATCGCGTCATTGGCGGCGCCGATGCCGCCGGCATGATCCAGCGGCTGAAGGAGCGACTGGAACACCCAAGCCTCATCTTCGCCAACCTGCGACGCCGGACATGACCGCCACGCCCGATGCAGCGATGTCGGGCGCCTTGCCGGTGGAAAGGGAAAGGCCCCTGCGCGTGGTGAGCGCGGCCTCGTTGTTCGACGGACATGACGCCGCCATCAACATGGTGCGGCGGTTGCTCCAGGCCCGGGGTGTCGAGGTGGTGCACCTGGGTCACAATCGCAGCGTCGCCGACCTGGTGCGTGCCGCGATCCAGGAGGATGCCGACGCCATCGCCGTCAGCTCCTATCAAGGCGGACACAACGAGTATTTCCGGTACCTGATCGATTGTCTCAAGGCGCAGAAGGCGGGCCATGTGCGGGTCATCGTCGGTGGCGGCGGCACGATCAGCGCGGATGAAGTGCTGGCCCTCGAGGCCTATGGCGTCGAGAAGATCTACACCCCGGCCGAAGGCCGCAGGCTTGGGCTCGCCGGAATGATCGAGGATGTCCTGGCGCGGGTGCGCAGCCCGTCAAGGCGTTCCTGCTGGCGCTTCGTCGCACCAACGCTCGCGGATGAGGCGGGTCTGGCCCGCAGCATCAGTGCCCTCGAGGGGCAGGCGCAGACAACCGAAGTCGCGCGGCTGCGAAGGGCTTTGCAGGAGGCCCGGGCGAAGCATCGCGTGCCGGTCATTGGCATCACCGGGACGGGCGGCGCCGGAAAGAGTTCGCTGACGGACGAGCTGCTGCAGCGCTTCGTGCGCCACTTCGACGACAAGCGCATCGCCGTGGTGGCGATCGACCCGACGCGGCGCCGTTCCGGCGGAGCGCTGCTCGGCGACCGTCTGCGCATGAACGCGCTGGCGTCGCCGCGCATCTTCATGCGCTCCCTCGCCACCGGGCAACACCATGCATCGGTGTCTGCCTCGCTGCGGGATGTCATCGCGCTGTACACGGCCGCGCAATTCGACCTGATCATCGTGGAGACGGCGGGCACGGGGCAGGGCGACAGCGAAATCGTCGACCACGTCGACATCCCCGTCTACGTGATGACCTGCGAGTTCGGCGCGCCCAGTCAGCTCGAGAAGATCGACATGCTGGACTACGCGCACTTCATTGCGCTGAACAAGGCCGACAAGCCCGGATCAGAGGATGCGCTTCGCGACGTGCGCAAGCAGTGGGTCCGCAATCACGGCGGTCGTGCGCGCGCCGGGGATGAAAATGTCCCGGTGTTTGCCACCGTCGCCAGTCGCTTCAACGATCCCGGGGTCAACCGGCTGTTCCAGGCATTGGTCATGGCGCTGCCGGAGTACAGCGCGGCGGGCGCGGTGTGGAAGCCCGGCGGCGCGGAGTTGCCGCAAACGACTCCGCATCGCGCACTGATTCCGGCCAATCGCATTCGATATCTGTCGGAGATTGCAGAGCGGGGAAGGCGCACGAGGCAGCGCTGGAATGAAGCCGCCGTTCATGCCGCCAACGCGCAGGCCTGTCGCCACGCCCTGCAGTGCCTGACGGATACGCCGGCAGGGGATCAAGGCCGGATCCAGCCCCTGCCTGAAGTTGGTGGTCCCGGGACTGACGGCCAGGGGGCTGCACGCGCCTTGCGCCGCAAGTACAACGAGTCCCTGGCCTCAATGGGCGATGAGGCCGTGGCCCTGCTGAATGCATGGCCTGCCCAGGCCGAAGCGGCGCGCGCCAGCACCTACGCGTTCCCGGTTCGTGGGCGCATGCAGCGTGGCGACAACTACGTGAAGAGCCTGAGCCAGAATCCCATTCCCAAACTTGCCCTGCCATCGCTCACCGGGTGGGGCGATCAATTACGCTTCCTGGCGCACGAGCAACTGCCGGGGCACTACCCGTACACGGCCGGCGTCTATCCCTACCGTCGCGAGCACGAGGAACCGATCCGGATGTTTGCCGGCGAAGGTGCGCCGGAACGCACCAACTGCCGCTTTCACCTGCTGGCCGCGGGGCAGTCCGCCACGCGGCTGTCCACGGCCTTCGATTCGACCACGCTGTATGGCGAGGACCCGGACACGCGACCGGACATCTACGGTCGAACCGGCAATGCGGGTGTGTCCGTGGCAACGCTCGATGACATGAAGAAGCTGTATTCCGGCTTCGACCTTTGCGCGCCCACCACCTCGGTATCGATGACCATCAACGGACCGGCGCCCATCCTGCTGGCGCAGTTCATGAATGCCGCCATCGATCAGCGCGTGGAGCGCTTCCTGAAGGACAATGGCCGCTGGGCTGGCGTCGAGGCCCTGCGCGACTCCCTGGTTGCGACATGGAAGGCGCGCGACGTGTCATGGCCGGCATACCGGCGCGAACTGCCCGCAACGCATCGCGGCGAGGGTCTTGGCCTGCTGGGCATGAATCCGGATGCGTTGATCGAGGCCGGTCTGCTCTCCAGCGAAGAACATCGCCAGCTCCGGGCGGAGGTTTTCTCCGTCGTCAGGGGCACTGTGCAGGCGGACATCCTGAAGGAGGACCAGGCCCAGAACACCTGCATCTTCTCGACCGAATTCGCGCTGCGCATGATGGGCGATGTGCAGCAGTATTTCATCGATCACGATGTCAGGAACTTCTATTCGGTGTCCATTTCCGGCTATCACATCGCGGAGGCCGGCGCGAATCCTGTATCGCAGCTTGCCTTCACGCTGGCGAACGGATTCACCATGGTGGAGTACTACCTGTCGCGCGGGATGAAGATCGACCAGGTCGCGCCCAACCTGTCGTTCTTCTTCTCGAACGGCATGGATGCCGAGTACGCCGTCATCGGACGCGTCGCCAGGCGCATCTGGGCGCGCGCCATGCGCGAGTGCTACGGCGCCAATGCGCGCAGCCAGATGCTGAAGTATCACATCCAGACCTCGGGTCGGTCGCTGCATGCCCAGGAGATCCAGTTCAATGACATCCGCACGACCCTGCAGGCGGTGTACGCGCTGTTCGACAACTGCAACTCCCTGCATACCAACGCCTACGACGAGGCGCTGACGACGCCGACCGAGGAGAGCGTGCGGCGCGCCGTGGCCATCCAGCTCATCATCAATCGCGAGCTGGGGCTCAATGTCACGCAGAACCCATGGTCCGGTTCCTACGCCATCGAGCACCTCACCAACATGGTGGAGGATGCCGTCTACAGGGAGTTCGATGCGCTGTCGGAGCGCGGCGGCGTGCTCGGTGCCATGGAGACGTTGTACCAGCGGGGCCGGATCCAGGACGAAAGCCTCTACTACGAAACCTGCAAGGACGATGGCTCGCTGCCGCTGATCGGGGTCAATACCTTCCTGCCGGAGGCCTCATCGGCTGAACAGCCCGCTGCGGCCGCGCTGAGCCGGTCGACCGAGCAGGAGAAGCAGGATCAGGTCCAGGCAGTGCGTGACTTCCACAGGCGCTGGGCCGATCGATCGCCGCAGGCGCTGCAGCGCCTGCAGTCGGTCGCCGCGGCCGGTGGCAACGTCTTCGAGGAGCTGCTGGAAACCGTCAAGGTATGCTCGCTCGGGCAGATCACGCAGGCGTTGTACCAGGTAGGCGGACAGTATCGCCGCAGCGTCTGACTGACCGGCGCCTGGCCTCAGGCGTGCCGCAGCGCCTGCCTCAGGTCCGCGACAAGGTCATCCGGATGCTCGATTCCCACGGAAATACGGATCATCGAATCGGTGATGCCCAGCCGGTCGCGCGTGGCTTTCGGCACGCCCGAGTGCGTGGTGGAGGCGGGATGCGACACCAGTGTCTCGGTTCCTCCCAGGCTCACGGCCAGCTTGATCACCTGCAAGGCGTCGAGCACGCGAAAGGCTTCCGACTCGCCGCCGTTCAACAGGAAAGAAAACGTGGAACCGGCGCTGCTGCACTGCTTCGCGAACACGGCGTGGCGCGGGTCGTCGGCCGCCAGGTAGCCCAGGTAATTCACGGCGGCTACTGCCGGATGCGATCGCAGGAAGTCGGCGACGTGCCGTGCATTGTCTGCCGCCTTCTGCATCCGCAGCGACAGCGTCTCCATGGAGCGCATCAGCATCCACGCGGTGTTGGCGTCGAGCTGCGTTCCCAATGCGCTGCGCAGCATTCGCACCGGTTGCACCACGTCACGCGCGCCGGCCACGCCGCCTGCCACCAGATCGGAATGGCCGCCGACGTACTTGGTGAGCGAGTAGATGACCAGGTCCGCGCCATGCTCCAGCGGTCGCTGGAACACCGGCCCCAGGAAGGTGTTGTCGACCGCCAGCGGCGGCCTTGCTCCAGGCTGGTTCTGTGCCAGCCATTCCGATGCCTTGCGCCACAGCGACAGATCGACCAGGCCCAGCGTGGGGTTGGCGGGGGTCTCGGTGACCAGCAGGCTGACCCGGCCCGCGCCACCGCCGGTCTGCGCGCCCGCGCGCGCAAGTCGCAGGGCCTCACGGGCCGCGTTCATCACTGCGTCGGGATTGCAGGCATCGCTGACATTCACGGCCCGGACACCGTACAGCGGCAGCGTCTTGTCGATCAGGGTCTCGGTGCCGCCGTACAGCGGCTGGCTTGCCAGAATCACATCGCCAGGCCGCACGCATGCCCAGATGGAGGTTGCCAGCGCCGACATGCCGCTCGAGAACACCGCGGCGGTCGCCGCGCCCTCCCACAGCGCCAACCGGTCTTCCAGCACTTCCAGATTCGGGTTGTTGAAGCGCGAGTAGACCAGCCCTGCGCCCTGGCCGGATGGCGGTTCGCGTCGACCCGAGCTGAAATCGAAGAAGTCCTTGCCCTGTTGCGCGCTCTTGAAGACGAACGTCGATGTCAGGAATACCGGTGGCTTGAGCGCGCCTTCGGAAAGGTGCGGGTCGTAGCCGTAGCCCATCATCTGGGTTTCGGCGTGCAGGGTAACGCCGTCGACTTCGCGCTTGTGATAGCCGTCATTCGCCATGGCTGGCTCCCTGGGGCTGGGCGGCCATTATGACGAGGATCGTGGTGCCAGTGTGCGTCAGCTGCGCAGCGCGTCGTCCCGGGTCCGGACCAGGGCATGCAGCAGCCGGTTGAGTGGAACGGGCACGCCCAGCCGATCGCCTTCCCGCGCAACATGGCCGTTGATGTAGTCGATCTCGCTGCGGCGCCCGCGCGCCAGGTCCTGCGCCATCGATGAGCGCTGATTCGGCATGGTCCGGGACAGCCGCAGAACGTCGTCCCAGATCGTCGCCGGTAGGCTGAAGCCGGCCGCGGAGGCCACTGACCTGCACTCCGCCACGATGTCATGCAGCGTCTGTTGCATGCCCGGACGCTGAATCAGGTCGCCGTAGGAAAGCTGCGTGAGCGCCGACAATGCGTTGTAGGCGCAGTTGGCGCTGAGCTTGGCCCACAGCGCCTCGAGGACTCTGGATGAGACTTCCGCGGGAATGCCGGCAGCAATGAAGGTCTGCGCCGCGCGCAGGCTGCCGACGGAAGGGCCGATGATCAGTTCACCCCGTCCGTGGTGAACCACATGCGCCGGCGCTGCCATTTCAACAGCCACATAGACGACCACGGGAACAGCGTCCCATCCCAGCACCCTCGAGAGACGCAGCGCATTGTCGACGCCATTCTGCAGGCTCAGCACCGTGCAGTTCCGGACAAATGGCTTGATTGCGGCACCGGCCGCTTCGGTGTCGCCGGATTTCACGCAGAACAGCAACAGATCCGATCCACCGACCTGCGAGGGGTCGGTGGCGGCCTGCACCGGCAGGAAACCGTCGAACCCTTGCATCTGCAGCCGCAGTCCCTTCGCACGCACGGCGTCCACCAGGGCCGGGCGGCCGATCAGCGTCACGTCATGGCCGGCCTGATGCAATCGGGCTCCGAAATAGCAGCCGACTGCGCCGGCGCCCATGACCGAGACTTTCATGGGGATTGGCTTGTTGCTCATGTCTTCCGGAATGAGCGCATGAACCCCAGGAGGCCCAACACGCTCAGCGTGGCAACGAGCAGGCCGCTGGCCGTCAGCAGCAGCTTGTAGACCAGGCTGTCGAACCGCGCAGTGTGCAGCGGGTAGGCGGCATTGAACGTCCGTTCGTACCAGGGCAGGGCCTGGTTATCGATGCGCACGTCCATGTAGCCGCCACTGGCTTCGATGTACACCTTGTTCAGGCCCTGGGGATTCAGCTCGCCCGCCTGCTGCAGTCCGACGATGCGGCTTTCCGACTCGCTGTTGGCGAACTGCGCAGAACGGATGGCGGCACCGGGGAAGGTCTGCAGCGAACGCTGGAGTACTGGCAGCCAGTCTCCGGTGCCAGGTCCGGAGATGCTGTCGAGGTGCTCGCCGAAGGACTCGCCATAGTTGTCCGGCCGCAGCGGCTCCAGCATCACGCGCTGAGCCTGATCCGGATAGGCAAGGATGACGCCGGTAATCAGGCTCAGCAGCAAGGGCAGGGCGACGATGATGCCGATATTGCGATGCGCGCTGCGCAGATGGCGCAGGGCCCCGCTTCTTGGCCACAACCCTTCCCGGAATCCGCGCCGCATCGGCCAGAACGCGACGATTCCGGCGATCAGCAGGATGATCATCGCCAGTGCAGCACAGGCGACGATGGCAAGCCCCGTGTCTTCCAGCAGCAGGCGATGGTGCAGGTCGTAGACCAGCTCTTCCCAGCGACCATTCATCGCCCATTCGGCAAGGGTGTTTCCGCGCACATCCACATACGCGTAGCGCGACCCGGTCAGCGTGACCCGCGCCAGCGGCAGGGCCGCGGTGGGGAAATCGATCTGCCGCAGATTGTCCGCGCCGAAGTGTGTCTCCACCGTCTGTGCGATGGCGGCCAGCGATTCCACGGTCGGCTCGTAGTGGACACGGGCTTCAGGAATCGTCAACCGGATGTAATCGAGGCGCCAGACCAGCATTGCGCCGGTGATGCTGACCAGCAGCATCAGCAGGGCCAGTGTTGCCCCGCCCCAGGCGTGCAGAGTGCGTGCGAGCTTCACGATCATGTTCAGGAGAATGCCAGATGCGGGGGATTCGGACACGTGGACCACCAGCCCGTCAGCGGCTGTTTGCGGCTAGGATGGCGCTCCATGCGACGAGCTGCGGCCTATCCTGGAATAGCCATTGTGTTCGCCGGGCTCGTCACCTGGGGTTTCTGGCGCAGTTACTTCGCTCCACTGGTTTCGGGCACTGTCGACCGCCCGTGGATCGTTCACCTGCATGCGACGGTATTCGTCGGCTGGGTGGTGTTGCTGCTTGCCCAGGCGGCGCTGGCAGGCACAGGTCGCCTCCGACTCCATCGGCGGATCGGGATGGCCGGCATGGTGTACGGCGCCATGGTCTTTCTGGTCGGTGTCATGGTCAGTATCGGCGGACCGGCGCTTCGTGTCCGCGCCGGACAATTCCCCATCGAAGCCGGAGGCATGGTCGCGATTCTCAGCCTTGCCGACTTGATGCTGTTCGGCGTGTTTCTGGCATTGGCCTTCGCGTATCGCTCGCGGCCTCGACTGCACAGGGAGTGGGTCATTGTCGCTACCGCCGCTCTCGGGGGTGCGGCCGTGGGCCGCGTACTCAGCAGCGACTCCCTGGCGTACCTGATGGTGTGGCTGTCGCCGGTACTTGCGATCATCGCAATCGACCTGGCGGCGCGGCGCAAGCCTGGCGTCGCCCCCTTGGTTGGCGGAGGTCTGATCGTCGTCTCTTTCTTCAAGATGCACTTTCTTGTGACCCCACTCTGGCGCGAGATCGGTCGCGCAATGATCAGACCTTTCGTGTGACGGCTTGCTGGTTGGGGGTATAGTTTCAGTTCTTCCGGCCCTGCTGGCCGGCCACGAACGCGAGGAATGTCATGGGTCTGATTCAGGCAGTGTCGGGTTCGATCGGCGGCATGCTCGCCGACCAGTGGAAGGACTTCTACACGGTGCCCTCGGGATTGCCTCCCACCGCAGCGCTGTTCGCAGCCGTGCCGCAAGGCACGAACGCGGGGCGCGGCTCGAACACCAGGGGCTCTTCGAACATCATCACGAACGGCTCGAAGATCGTCGTTCCGGAAGGCTACGGCTTGCTGCTCTTTCAGGACGGCAAGATCACCGGCTTCGCCGCCGAACCCGGTGGCTACATCTGGCAATCCGACGATCTCAACTCCAAATCCATCTTCGCCGGCGCAGACCTCGGTGCGCTGATCAAGCAGAGCTGGGAACGCTTCAAGTTCGGCGGCCAGCCCGGGTCGCAGCAGGCGGCGTACTTCGTGTCGCTCAAGGAACTGGCGGACAACCGCTTCGGTACGCAGTCGGAGATCTACTGGGACGACGGCTTCCTCAATACCCAGGTCGGCGCGGTGACGCGCGGTTCCTACACGCTGAAGATCGTCGATCCGATCCTGTTCGTGAAGAGCTTCGTGCCGGCGTCATACCTGCAGCCGGGCAGGGTGTTCGACTTCACCGACATGGACAACGCCACCGCCAGCCAGCTCTTCAACGAGGTCGTCGGATCGCTGGCGCCGGCGTTCAGCCTGTACACGAACGATCCCGGCAAGGGCAACCGCATCACCAAACTGCAGCAGGATTCGATCGGCTTCGCGAAGAGCCTGTCGCAGGCGGTGGAGAGCGCCTACCAGTGGCGCTCGGATCGCGGCCTTGCCATCGTCAAGGTGGCCATCGTCTCCATCGAGTACGACGCGAACACCAGGGAACTGCTGAAGACCGTGCAGCGCGCAGACGCGCTCACCGGATCGCGCGGCAACTCCAACCTGCAGGCGAGCGTGGCGCAGGGCATCCAGTCGGCCGGTGAGCACGGCGGCGCCGCGGGCGTGGTGGGCATCGGCATGGCCACCGGCATGATGGGCGTGGGCGGCATGCAGCAACCCGTTGCACCCGCGGCCGATGATCCGGTCGCGAAGCTCAAGAAGGCGAAGGAGATGCTCGACCTCGGCCTGATCACGCAGGCTGACTACGATTCGCTCAAGGCCAAGGCCCTGGGCCTCTAGGCCGCGATGTCCGACGCGCCCACGCCGCCGGGCCATGCGGGCCCGGGGTCGCCACAGGACGTTCCGCCGCTACCCGGCGAGCACGGGGTGGATTCGTCCACCCTGCCGCCACCGATCCGTGACGAACTGCAGGCCGCCGATCCCGTGCCCATCGACACGGCGGCCCGGGAGTTGCAGGACGGCGTCAATCGCTGTCCGAAGTGCGGCGCCACCGACATCCGCCAGAAGCCAGGCTCGGACCTGCTCGTCTGCGCCTACTGCCGCAACGAGTTCAGCAGCGCGCGGGTCGAGGAGCAGTTCGGATTCGGTGAAGGGCTCGATCAGCTCGATGGCACCACCATTGCCTCCGGCGCGCGCGACATCGGCGCCGATGCGGCGGTGCTGGTGTCGTTCAAGTGCAGCGGCTGCGGCGCAGAGGTGACCGTCAACACGCAGAGCCAGATGACGGCGCGCTGCCACTGGTGCCGGCACGAGTTCGGCATCAACGAGCAAGTGCCCAACGGCGCCGTGCCGGATGCGGTGTTGCCCTTCCACATCTCGAAGGACGATGCCGTGGCACGCATCCGGCAGTTCGTGCACAAGCGCCGGCTTTTCGCACTGAAGCAGTTCAAGGAAGAGTTCACGCCAGAGAACGTCAATGCGGTGTACCTGCCCTACATGATTGTCGACGCCCGGGCGAGTGCGGATGTTGCCGGCAAGGGCGAGATACAGACACGCAGCTACACCCGCGGCGAGGGCAAGGACCGCAGGACGTACTACGACGCCGACGTGTACCAGGTCGATCGCCACGTCGACTTCACGGTGGACGACCTGCCGCTGGAGTCCTCGCGCGACCGCGGAAATCTGGACGCGAAGGTCAACACCAACAACATCATCAACACCATCCTGCCGTTCGACACCAAGAACGCGGTGAAGTGGAACGCCTCGTACCTGCGGGGTTGCTCATCCGAGAAGCGCGACCTCGATGTCTCGGGGCTGCAGCCGCGCCTTGCCGACCAGCTGCAGTCGATTGCGCGCGCGCAGGTCGAGGGCTCGGTGAGCCGTTACGACCGTGGTGTGCGGTGGGAGCGCGAAGGCATCAACGTGCACGGCACACGCTGGGTGGCGATGTTGCTGCCCGTGTGGCTGTACTCCTACCAGCAGCAAACAGGGCGGTCCGGCATGCTGCACTACATTGCCGTGAACGGGCGAACCGGCGAAACCATGGGCAGCGTGCCCGTGCAGCAGTGGAAGCTGTTGCTTGCGGCGCTGACCGTGGGCACGTTTCTCGAATCCATCGTCCTGTGGATACTGGCCCACACGGCATGAGCGACGAGAACAGTCTTGCCCTGCTTGCACTGGGCCCCGCGGGCGCTGCCGGCTTGTACTGGGTGCTGTACCGCTACTATCGCAACACGGACAAGTCGCACGCCTTCGAGCGCGAGACCCGCGTGGATGCGAAGCCGGTGACCGGCTCCGACGCCAAGGTTGGCACCAACAACGGCACGCAGGACCGGCGCATCGAAGGCGACAATGTGCGGGAGTATCGCCGGCGCGTGCAGCAGATTCGCCCAGGCAGCGGATGACGTGCGTCCAATCTTCGACAACGTCACGCCACGGATTCCAGTACCGGATGTCGATGGCGGTGCGCCGCCGTAAGCGGCTCCAGGGGGCGGGGCTAGCGACGCGGCAGTTCCGTGGGCTGGAACGGCACCGGCACTCCATTGGCGAGTTTCAATGTTCGCCCCACGACCTTGTTGCGGCCATCGCGGGCAAGGTAGCCGGATACCTGCAGCTCGGTGCCTATGGAGACGCTGTCCGGCGTGAATCCCCTGCGCCGGAGCTCATTGGGATTGCCGCCTTCGATCATCCAGGTCTGCTTCGCGCCGTTCTTGTCGGTGACTTCGACATGGATCCAGGAATGGGGATTGACCAGCAGCACCTTGAGTACTCTGCCCCGGAATTCGACGGGTTTGCCGATGTCGAATTCCGCGGCGAAGCTGTGGTGCGCCAGCGCGGGTGCGCTGCCGAGGGCACAGACCAGGATCAGCGCAGCGCAGCCCGGGCCCAGCAGGGTCGCGCGGGGGCGGTCTCGAATACGCATGTTCATGCCGACTTCAGATTGCCAACGGCCCGGTGGAATCCCCGATCTTCGCCGCCGGCACATCCAGCGTGTGCAGCATGGCCAGCAGCAGGTTCGACATGGGCGTATGCGGCGCAAACGACAGATGGCGATTGCCCTGCAGGCGACCGCCGGCATTGCCGGCAAGGATGATCGGCAGCGGATCGTAGTTGTGTTCGTTGGCGTCGCTCATGCTGCTGCCATAGAGCACCATGGAGTTGTGCAGCAAGTCATGCTCGCCGTCCGGCGTCTGCTGCAGCTTGGCCAGGAACTTCGCGATCAGGTTGGCGTGGAAGGCATTGATCAGCGCGAACTGCTCCATGTTGCGGCGCTCGTTGCTGTGGTGCGAGGCGTTGTGGAAGCCTTCGGCCACGCCGCTGCCGGCGTAACGGGTGTTGGAGTTGTCGCGGGCCAGCATGAAGCTGGCGATGCGCGTGATGCCGGTCCTGAACGCCAGCACCTGCAGGTCGAACATCAGCGCCACATGCGCCTCGAAGGCCGGCGGCGTGCCGGTGGGTGCGTCGGGCAGTGTCATGCCGCCGTTCAGTTTCTCGCCCACGCGCTGCACGCGGCGCTCGATCTCGCGCACTTCCTGCAGGTAGTCGTCCATGCGGGCGCGGTCGGCCACGGAAATTCCCCGCTGCAGCTGCGCGACCTGCGAGCGGATCGAGTCCAGGATCGAGGCCGCCTGGGCACGTCGCTCGCGTCGTTGCGCATCGGTGGTCCCGTCGCCGAACAGGCGCTCGAACACGAGCTGCGGATCGTTCTCCATCGGCAGCGGCAGCGACTCGTTCTTGTAGCTGAGCGTGTTGCGATAGGCGCAGGTGAAGGCGAGATCACAGCCACCGATTGCAGGCTCGATCGACATCTCGATGGATGGCAGCGGCGTGTCCTGGCCGATCGCTGCGGCAGCCATCTGATCCACAGACGCGCCCACTCGAGCCATGTCGCCCTTGAACGGATGTGCGCCGGTCAGGAATACGGCCGCAGCCCGTGAATGGTTCTCGGCGCCGCCGGAATCCTCGCCGCCTGCCGGCGCCACGTTCCGGTGGGCAAGATTGCTGATGACGTTGATGCTGCTGCGGAACGGTTCGAAGGGCTTGAGGATTTGCGAGAAGGCGAAATCGCTGCCGACGGTCTTGGGCGTCCACAGATCCATTGTGGCGCCATGCGGAATGTAAATGCACGACATGCGCGTGCCGGGCCTTGCCGCCGTCTGGGCCAGCGCGGTGGCGGCCGGGATCATGGCATCCAGCAGAGGCAGCGAGACAGCGATACCCAGGCCCCGCAGCACGGTGCGGCGGGGCAGGTGTTTGCGGGTGAGGAAATTCATTCAGTGCTCCTGGCCACGAGCGGGTCGGGCGCGGTGGGCTGCCTGACGCGTCGCTGGAATGCGGGGCTCGACGCCACACCCTTGATCAAATCCCTGAGCCGGTAGTTGCGGGCGCCAACACGGCTGACGATACCGCGGATCGCCGGCATATCGTAGTACTCCACCTTGCGGCCCAATGCGTAGGCCAGCAGCTTCTCGGCCACCGTCTCGGCGAACTGGGGGCTTCTTGCCATCAGGGCCTTGCGCAGGCCCGCGGCGCCCTGCAACGGCGTGCCGTCCCACAGCGCGGTGACGGCATCGATGGATTGCCCCGCCGCGGCGTCGCGCCACTTGCCGATCGCATCGAAGTGTTCCAGCGCGACGCCGATGGGATCGATCACCCCGTGGCAGGCGCCACACGAAGGGTTCGTGCGGTGTTGTTCCATGCGCTGGCGCAACGTGGCGGCCGCGGCACCCGGCACCGGTGGCTGGTCCAGCTTGATCTCGACGCCCGGCGGGGGTGGAGAGGGCGGTGTGCCCAGCAGGTTCTCCAGCACCCACTGCCCGCGCTTCACCACGGAGGTGCGGTTGGGCGCGGACGTGAGTGTGAGCACGCTGGCATGCCCCAGGATGCCGCGCCGGTCGGCGTCGGTGACCGGCACCCGGCGGAAGCGGCTGCCCTGCACGCCCGCGATGCCGTAGTGCCGTGCCAGGCGCTCATCGACGAAGGTGTAATCGGCGTCGAGCAGATCGAGCACGCTGCGGTCTTCGCGCAATATGGACGCGAACAGCAGTTCCGTTTCCCGCTGCATGGATTCGCGCAACGTGCCGTCGTAGTCGGTGGACGTGGGATTGATGGTGGCGAGCTGCCGCAGGCCCAGCCATTGCGCGGCGAAATTGCGCACCAATGCATCGGCGCGCGGGTCGGCCAGCATGCGGTCGATCTGCTGCTGCAGCTTCTTCGGCTGCGCGAGTTCGCCGGCGCCCGCGGCGCGCAGCAGCTCATCGTCCGGAATGCTGCTCCACAGGAAGAATGACAGGCGCGAGGCCAGCTCATGGCCGCTGAGCGCATAGCTGTCGCCCACCCTGACGTTGTCGGGTTCGTGCTCGAAGCGATAGACGAAGCGCGGATCGCTGAGGATGCGGGCCAGTGCGTACTGCACGCCGGTGTCGAAATCCCGCAGCCCGGCGCCCTGCCGGTAGAAATCCATGAGATCGTCCACCGCGTCGTCGGCCACGGGGCCGCGCCACGCGCGCGTCGCCAGCGCGCTGATGATCTTTCTCGCGCAGGCATTGTGTTCCGACTCCGCCTTCGGCTGGCAGATGAATATCCGGCGGCGGCTTTCGGTGTTGCCCACGCCCTGCGGCTTCAATGGTCCCTGCAGATCGAAGCCGCCGACGCTGACGCTCTGTGCGTGCACGGCGTACAGATCGTTCACTTCCTGCTCGGCCACCGTGTGCAGGAAGGCGATCTGCACCGTATGGGAGCCGGCCTTCACGGCCAGCCGGATGCGTGTGGGCTTGTCGGCTTCGATCAGCGCCACCCGTTCGCCGTCGATGGCCACTTCGATGGGGTCGCGCGTGCCGGCGTAGGGCAGCACGAAATTGTTGGGACCGCTGCGGCGGATGTTGAATTCGTATTCGGCGTCCAGCGGGAATACATGCTGCACCCGCAGTCCGCCGCGGGTACCCAGCGGCAGGCCTTCGACATGCGCGGACTGCGAGATGCCGGGCGGCGGCTGGAATCGCGTCACCACCGAACTCGTGCCCATGTCGCCCACCGCCAGCCGGCTGATGCGGGAGGCGGCGGTGATGTACGACTGCATCAACGCCGGCGACAACACCAGCGCACTGGCGATGTTGTCGAAACCCGAGGCCGAGTCATCCGCCGGCAGCATCTGTGCGGCGTCCACCGGCAGTGCCAGCAGGTCGCGCACGGCGTTGGCGTATTCGTTGCGATTCATCCGGTGCAGCACCACGGCGCCGGGATTCGGATGCCGCGCCGCGGTGTCATCGAGCGCAGTTTCGAGCGAGCTGACCACGCGGGTGATGTCGACGACTGCTGGGCGGCTCTGTCCCGGCGGCGGCATCATGCCGCTGCGCAGCTTGCGCACGATCTTCTCCCACAGGTCGGCGTCGGCATGGAGGTTGGCCGGATCGAGCTGGTCGATCGCGAAGCCGCCGGAGAAATCGTCGGTGTTGTGGCACTTGCTGCAGTACTGCTTCAGCGTGTTCCAGTGGCCACCACCCAGCTGTTGTGCATGGGCATTCGCGGCGAGCAGGGCGCCGGTCAGCAGCACTGCATGGCGCAGCAGGCTCACGGAGCCACCGGTGCTTCGGCGCCGGGGCCGCGTGAGGGCGGGCGATGGTTCAATTCATCCAGCAGCGCGATGGTGTGGGGTTTCAGCTCGGCGCCGACCGCTGCCAGGAACACGCCGCCAGCCCAGCGATACGCATCGCGACCCTGCTTGTCCACCGGGTCGAGCCGCGCGCCATTCGCCACCAGCAGCCGGATGATGTCGTTCGCGCCCTTGTTGGCGGCGCCCAGCAGCGCAGTCAGCCCCATCGAGTTCACGGCATTCACGTCGGCCTGGTGCGCAAGGCAGATCTTGATCGCCTCCAGCAGGCTGGGCATCGACTCGGTGTACGTCTGCTGCACCACCCAACCCACGCCCGATGCTGCCATCAGCGCCGTGGTGCCGCCCTGCGTGGGGATATTCGGATCGGCGCCGTGCTCGAGCAGCAGGCGCATCACCGTGGTGTCGCCCGAGAAGGCCGCGCGCAGGAAGGGCGTCTGGCCCGTGTAGTCCACCCACGACACATCGTTCAGGGCGTACAGCCATTTGCGCGATGGCGGCACTTCACGCGTGCGCGCGTTGACGTTGGCGCCTTTCTCGAGCAGCAACCGGATCAGCGGCAAGCTCGCTTCGCGGTCCACATTGTTGGTGGTGGGGCTGTCCTCGATGCGGTTGTTCATGTCGAGGTTGCGATATTCCACCGCGGCCCACAGCGGCGTGCGGCCGTAGAAATCATCGACATTGACGTTGGCGCCGGCATCGATGAGCTGCCGGGCCGCGCCGAGCTGGTTGTTCAGCAGTGCCATCAGCAGCGGCGTGATGCCATTGGCTTCCGCCAGTTCGGTATTGGCGCCGCGCTGGATCAGCGCGGCCATTGCCGCGTCCGCGCCCTCGCGCGCGGCATAGAGCAGCGGCGTCATGCCGCCTTTCGCGGCGTCGCGCCGGCCGCGGTCGGGCAGGCCGCCGCGATTGATGCCTGCGCCCTCGGAGCCGCAACCGGTGCCCTTGCAGGGCGGCGTGAAGGGCGGCGTTTCTCCCACGGTGGTGCGCGCATCGATATCGGCGCCCTGGTCGAGCAGCAGCGCTACTGCCGCAGCGCTGTTGCTGCGCGCGGCCAGCATCAGCGCAGTCTGGTTGAAGGCAGGTTCCCTGGCATCCACCCTGGCACCGGCACCGATCAGCAGGCGCATCGCCTTCACGTCGCCGGCGCGCGCGGCAGTCATCAGCAGCGATTCACCCGTGGGGGCCGCGCCATTTGGATCGGCCCTGGCCGCGAGCAGGGCGGTCATCATGTCGGTGTTGCCGTGCAGTGCGGCGACGTACAGCGGCGTCACGCGATAGCGGTTGGCGGCATCTGCATTGGCTCCCAGCCGAAGCAGGCGCCTGGCATCGACCAGATCGTCGCGCATCACGGCCGCCAGAAGCGTCGTGCCGCCTTCCTTGTCGGGTGCATCGACAGCCGCAGCCATCGCCGCTCCGGGCAACAGGGCCAGGGCGACAGACACCAGCCGGAAACGCCACCGCAAGCGGGACATGGGCCCCCCGATCCGTTATCCTCTTTTCGTCCGCACAACTCTAACAGAGGGGTCTCCCATGCGCTCACGGGTCGCTCGGGCCACGATTGCGGCTGTGCTGTTCCTGTCTGCCAGCCTCGCCTTTGCGCATCACTCCTTCGCCATGTTCGACCTCACCAAGCAGGTGACCGTCGTCGGCAAGGTGACCGAGATCCAGTGGACCAATCCCCACGTGTGGGTATTCCTCGATGGCGCGCCCTCCGGTGGCAAGAAGGGACACTGGGGCGTGGAGTTCACCAGCAAGGTGCATCTGACCCGCCGCAACTTCGACCCCGACATGATCAAAGCCGGCGACAACGTGGAGATCACGGTCAATCCTTACCGCGACGGCCAGTTGGGCGGTCGCTTCGTGGCCGTGAAACTGGCCAGCGGCCAGTACTACTGCGACGTGGGTCAGGCCGCACAGGTGTTCTGCAAGGACAACAAGCCATGAAAACCCGGGCGTTGGTGCTGGCGGCGCTGGCCGCGGCCTTGTGCACAGGCGCGCTGGTGGCCCAGCAGGCCAGGAAAACCCGCCCGGTGTTCCCCGCCAATGGCGAAAAAGTGAGCTATGCCGAGCTCGACAAGCTGCCTGACTGGCGCGGCATCTGGCAGCCCAACATCGGCCGGATCGAGGGCGACCAGCCCATGCTGATCGGCAAGTACAAGAAGCGCTACGAGGAAGAGCGCGCCAAGGTGGCCGCGAATCCCCAGTACGAAATTCCGGAGAAACGCAGCAACTGCGAGCCACCCGGCATGCCCACCATGATGACCATGCCTTACAGCCTCGAATTCGTGTTCGCACCGGGCAAGATCGTCGTGAACCAGGAAGCCGAGATGATGGTCCGGCGCATCTACACCGATGGTCGGCCGCTGCCCAGGGAAGACGAGGTCGATCCCAACTACTTCGGCTATTCAGTGGGCCACTGGGAAGGCGAGACGCTGGTGGTCGACACCATCGGCACGCGCGAAGGCCAGCGGCTGGGAGAGCAGGGCATCACCAACAGCGACAAGCTGCGGATCAACGAGCGCATCTATCTCGACAAGGACAATCGCAACCTGCTGCACGTCGATTTCACCTTCACCGATCCGGAGGTGCTGGCGCAGCCCTGGCATCGCAAGCACACCTTCCGTCGTGATCGCACCTGGGACATCCTGGAATACGTGTGCGACGAGAACAACCGCCATCCGGTCGACGAGAACGGCCAGACGCACGCGGCGTTCTGAGACCTGAGCCCGGCATAGCGGCAACGATCGGTTTGCCAACGCCGCAATCGACTTCCTGGCGCCATGTCGTGGCCCAGATCCACTTGTGGATCGGGCTGGTGCTGGCCCTGTACCTGATCGTGCTGAGCCTGACGGGCAGTATGATCGTCTTGCGCCCCCAGTTTCATCGCTGGCTGACGCAGCCCGAAATCAAGGTGTCGGTCCCGCTCACCGGTGAGGCGCTGGACAGCGCGCTGCATCGTGCCTATCCCGGCTTGCGCGTCGAATCCCTGCGGGCGCCGCGCAGGCCGCAGCAACCCTCGATCGTGACGTTGGAACGTGATGGTGTACGGTCGGAACGGCTGTTCGATCCTTATCGCGGTGTGGATATGGGATCCGCATATCCGTCCATCCTCAAGGTCGTGGAATGGCTGGTGGATCTGCACGACAACCTGCTCGCCGGACGCAAGGGGCGGATGGTGAATGGCATCGGCGGCATCTTCCTCACGGCACTGGCCATCACCGGCCTCGTGGTCTGGCTCACCGGCAGGGGCCGATGGCGCGCGGTGTATTGGACGGGCAGGCCGGCGATGTCCGCGGTGTTCGCGCGGCGACTGCATGTCGCGCTGGGGTTCTGGGTGTGCGGCATGGTGCTCATCTGGGCGGTGACGGCCATCTACTTCGGGTTCCCGGATCTGTTCGACAGCCTGTTCGATCTGCTGGATGCCGATCCTGGCGATGACGTGCGGCTCGGCGACCAGGCGCTGGATTCGCTCATCAAGCTGCACTTCGGTCGCCTGGGAGGGTTGGTGGGGCGCACCGCATGGATAGTGCTGGGTCTTCTGCCCCCGGTGCTGGTGGTGACGGGAGTCATTGCGTGGGCGACGCAGCGCAAAGCGGCGTCGAGGCACAAAGCCGCGCTGAGCAAGAAGCCGCAGTGAGCACGAAGCTGCACTGACGCTGGCTGCGGTTACCGGCGGTCGGTGCAGTCCGTCGGCCGGAGGACGCAAAATCCGCCAGCCGCGCCGCGGATGCGCTACGGGAAAAGGGCGGGGAGACCTACCGATCGCTCTGAGCGGCAGGTCGCTACCTGTGCGGCCGCTGTGCCGCCGGCGTCCACGACTGCGTGACGAACTTGCCGCCTTGGTACCGACTGGCCGGGTCGTCCGCTGCCGCCGCGTCTTCCTTCGGCAATCCTGCCGCGAACTCTTCGGCATTCTGCCTTGGCACGTATCCCAAAGCATTCGGCTCCGACAGGTCGTACCAGGCACGGGTGTTGGCCGATATGCCCCACACTGGCGCGAAGCCAACGCCGGGTTTTTCCACCGCGAGCTTCACCAGTTGCTGCAGGTCTTCGAGCCCCAGCCAGGTCGACAGCTCGCGCACATTGCGCGGTGGCAGGTTCATGAACGTGCCGATGCGAAGAGCCACTGTCTCGATGCCGTGCTTGGTCCAGTACATCCGTCCCAGTTCTTCACCCCACACCTTCGACAGTCCATAGAAGCAGTCCGCCCTGTAAGGGGAATCCAGGCGCAGGCGCGTGCTCGTTTCGTGCAGGCCGAAGGCATGATTGGAACTGGCGTAGACAATGCGGCGCACGCCATGGCGGCGGGCACCTTCATACAGCTCATACAGCACGCGGTGGTTGTTCTCGAGCACCAGCGGGAAGGCCTGCTCGTTGCTGGTGGCCGCCCAGTGAACGACCACCTCAACGCCGGCCAGGGCCCGTTCGAGGATTGCCGGCTCGCCGAGATTGCCCGACAGCGCGTCTTCGCCCGCGACGGGGTCGAGACTGGCGGTCGACAGGTCGGTGATGCGAAGGGCATGTCCCGCCTGGCGCAGTGGAGGGCGCGAGGCGCGGCCGAGTCGTCCGGCGGCGCCGGTAATCAGTACTTTCATGATCCTTCCTGTTCCCTTGTCCTAGCCCGGTCGCACCATGCTGAACATGATTTCCGGAGTGATTTCCGCATAGCCATCGGGGCCACCGGCCCGCAACACGGGATGGGCCGCCGCGGTGTCGTAGGCACCATCCACGATCAGGTGCCTGGCGATATGCACTGCAACCACTTCGCCGAAGACCATCCAGTTCGGGATCTGGCTGCCATGCTGATCCCGCAGCTGCAGGATCTGCGTCACCTTGCACTCGAAACACACCGGGCTCTGGGCCACCCGCGGTGCCGCGATCCGTGTGGCGGGAATCGGTGTCAGGCCCGACAGTTCGAATTCACTCACATCGCTGGCAACCGACGCGGAGGTCTGGTTCATCTGCGCGGCCAGCGGCTTGGTCACCAGGTTCCACACGAACTCGCCGGTCTGCTGCACGTTGCGCAGCGTGTCCTTGGCACCGGTGCTGGCAAAGCCGATGACGGGCGGTGTGTAAGCGAAGGCATTGAAGAAGCTGTACGGCGCCAGATTGAAGCGACCTTCGCTGCTGCGCGTGGCGATCCAGCCGATGGGCCGTGGTCCGACGATGGCATTGAAGGGATTGTGCTTCAGGCCATGGCCCTGCGCGGGCTCGTAGTAGTGGAAGCCGTTGTCCATTGACTGGACAGCCTAGACCTCCACCGGCTGTAGCCGCAATCCCCGGAAAATCACGCGGCCGCTTCGAACGCCACGTCGATCTGCGTGCAACCCTCCACGCGATGATTGTTCAACGTGGCCGGCACCCACTTGGCAGCGCGGGCCCAGGACATCGCCGCTTCATCGAGCAGCTTCGAGCCGCTGCTTTTCATCACTTCCGGATTCCCGGCCACCACGCCCTCGCCATCGGCGCAGACTCTGATATTGACGCTGCCATGTTCCTTGCGCTTGGCGGCTTCCGGTGGATAGAACTTTGCCGGCGGTGGCGAGGAAGCCAGATTCGCGAACATCGCGGTCTTCGTGTCCTGCACGGACTTCGCCTCGGCGGCAGGTGCGGCAATGGGTTTGACCGGCGAGGGTGCGGGCGGAGAGGCCGCTTTGGGTTGCTCCCTGGCCGCAACCTTCGGCGGCGTTGGCGCCGGGGTTGCAACAGGCGCCGGGACTGGCTTGGTCGTCGCCGGCTGCACGGGACGTACAGGCTGCGAGGGTTGCACGGGCTTCACGGTCTGCGCGGCCTTCACGTCCTGCACTGCCAGCGTCGGTGTGGCGACCGCCGGTGCCTTCTCGGAATGGGAGTGGTCGGAGGCCAAGGCGCTCGCCGCGCTCTCCGGCATCGCCGACGAATGATGGTGCAGTATCTTCCACGCCCCATCCCGGTACTGGTAGATGAACGTGTAGCGCGCCGCCACTTCGCTGGTTACGCCCTTGTCGTCCATCATCGAGAAGGTATAGGTGCCCACATCCATCGCCATGTTGCAGCCCACCTGTACGGTGCGCGTGTCGATGTGGCCGCGCGGACGCCGGCCGAGAAAGTGTTCGAAGTAGTCGCCGATCATTGCCGGCGTGGTGCGCGGGGTGTTGGAGACCGTGGGCAACAGCACCGCATTGGGCCAGTAGCGCTGCACCACCTGGTTCGCATCGAGCGAAGACAGCGCGAAGTTCCAATCATCGAACAGGGCCATCACGCCCTTTGCATCCAGCGCTGCGCAGGACTCCGCTGCGGCCAGGGGCGAGCCCGCTGCCAGTGTCACCACCGCAATCATCAACCTGCGCATGTCCGAAGCCTCCGGGGCAATGGCCCGCACCGGGGTATCGGCCGGAATGGGTTCGACTTAAGGTCCTGGCGCAGTGCCGTTGTGATCCATGGCACACATGGCGCCGGAACGCCGTGTTCTACGGTGCGCGGCGGGGCATCCTGCGCCAGTCCCGCGTGGAACCGGCGTTGGGGTCGATGCCCGGATCGTTGGTCCCGACAATCGTGCCCTGCTCGTTCACCCAGTAGTACTGCCAGGTATTGGGCAATTCCACCGGCGTGCGCGCGTCATGTGGGTTGTTGTACGTCTGCACGTTGCCCAGGTTCTCGCGGAACTGGCGGTTCTGCCGGTCATTGGATCCGGCGCGCTGATCGGTCACCGCCTGCCAGTTCTTCTGCGACCAGTCGCGGTATTCCTTCGCCGCCTGTGCATAGGCGGCAGAGTTCTGCAGGTTCTGCTGCATCACGCCGCGCATGCCGAACGCCGCGCCATTTCGTGCCGCCACCTGGGCGGCAACGCGTGGCAGCCAGGTCGAATATCCCGGCCACTGGCGCGCCTCGGAGAGCGCCGCGGTTACCGCCATGACGGCGGTGTCGTACGCCGGGGCGATGTGGACCGTGGCCATTCCCTGGCAGGGCGCGCCGTTGATGCTGTACGTCACCGGAAACTCCAGCGCGCGAGCAAAGCCGGCAATGGCTGTGGCCGGACGTGGTGGGCCGAGCTGCAGATTCTCCGGCCGGATGGCCATCAGGCGCTCGTACACGTACTGCGCGGGCGGGTAATTGATCGGCACGCCCGCATTGCCCACCATCACGGTCAGCGCCCTGTTGTCGGGCGCCATCAGCGTGAGCGCGAACTGGCCGTCCTCGCCAACATGCCAGCCGGTCGGCAGCGCATAGCTGAAGAACTGCCCGTTGGCGATCTGCAGCGCCGGCGGCGATGCCGGCGCGACCGTGCGTGCAATCGGCGTCACCTGAGTGAAGCCGCGCGGCACCGGCTGGGCAGCAAAGGTGGCGGTGGCAAGGACCGCTGCGACTGTCAGCATCGATGTTCTAAGCGGAAGTCGCATCGGCAGTTCCCTTGCCCTGCGCTGCGGGTCAGAACATCCCGTTCGAATTCGCCGCTTTTTCGGGGATGTCCTGGATCACATCCCAGTGCTCGACCACCTTGCCCTTCTCGACGCGGAAGATGTCCACGATGGCGCGGCCCGGCGTGCCGTCGCCGCGGGTGGAATGCACATGCAACACCACCTTGTCACCCTCTGCGATCACCGACTTGATCTCGCCCTTCTGGTTGGGGAACTTGGCCTTCAGGAAATCGATGAAGCCCTTGAGGCCCTCGGCGCCATCGGCTGCGGTGGGGTTGTGTTGCTTGTAGCCCGCGCCCAGATAGGAAGCAGCGGCCGCGTAATCCTTGCGGTTGATGGCGGCATCGTAGAACGCCACCACGACCTTCTTGTTGGCCTCGAGAACCTTTGCGGAGGTATTGCCAGCCGATGCGGTCAGCGGGGCGGCCAGCAGTGCCAGCGCCATGGCGGCGCCCGTGAACATGCTTGCGCGGCGTGCGGCCGCGAATGAGATTCCAGTCATTGTGGGTACTTCCATAGTCAAGGGTTGATGGGATTCAGCCGCCGCGCTCGCCGGTGCGGTATTCGCGCGGCGTGATGCCATAGCGCTGGCGGAAACACTGCCCGAAGTGCGAGGCGCTGTTGAAGCCGCATTCCAGGGCGATGTCGGTGATGGTCTGCTGGCCGTGGAACTCGCTCTTCAGCAGCTGCGCCGCGCGTTCGAGTCGCCGCCGCAGCAGGAAGCCGGACAGCGATTCGCCGGCCGACTGGAACACCATGCGCACATAGCGTTCGCTGACGTCGAAATGCCGTGCCACGTTGATGGGGCGGAATTCGCCGTCGCCCAGGCAGGCGTCGACGTAATCGCGGAAAGCCGACAGCCGGCCGGCATTGCCCCGGCGAAGCGAGCTATCGCCGCGCTCGGCGAAGGCAGCGGCCACGAAGCCGGCGATGGACCTTGCCATCATGGGCGGCAGTGTCCCGGGTTCGTCGCCGCCGTTGAGCTCGGAACCCAGGCTTCGCAGCAGATGTCCCAGCACGCGGCTGGCGCCGGAGTCCGGCTGCACCACCGAGCCGGCATAGCGTGTGGCCTGCGGCAGGCAGGATTCAAGCAGCGCGCGCGGCAGTTCGAGCCCGATGCTGCAATGGCCGTCGCCATGGGTCATCTCGTAGGGTTCGCTGCGGTCGATGAGGCAGAACGATCCGGTGCCCACGGTGGCCGAGGGGCGATCGCCATGCAACAGCGAGAATTCGCTCTGCACCGGCATCAGCACCTGGAAAGAGGGGCGCCGACGCACTGCCTGACGGCCGCTCTCGTGCGACACGCGCACGCTGGCGCAGCGCACCTCGAACAGCGTGACCGGGCCCACCCGCTGACGGATCAGCGTGCCGTCGAAATGCAGCGGATCGCGGGGCTGCACCCGCACCGTGTCGGTGAGCTCACCGAGTATGGAATTCCACATTTCGACCTTGCGTGGTGCTGGCACGCCCTTGGTCGAAAACACCTGTACAGCCTGAACCATGGCCCCCCTCCCGGCGAGCCTCTCTGGGGCACGCTTGTTGCGCGACTGCCGTGATCTGTCAGACGCGCTACCGCAACAGTGGAGACGCCCATTGACGGTGTCAATAGTCTAGGCTGGCAGGCTCATGCAATAAGGGGGAGAGCCATGATTCTCAAGCGCAATTCGGTTCGTGCGGTGTCCGGCTCCAGGGGCATCCACAGGGTGGCGGCTGCTGTGGCAGTTGCTTTGGCGTCAGTGCCGGCGTTGGCCGCCGAGCAGGAGCAGCTCGACGAGGTGGTGATCACGGCCGAGCGCCGCAGCACCAACTTGCAGGACACGCCGCTGTCCATCCAGGCCATCACGGCCGAGGTCATGGAGCAGAAGGGTCTGGCTGATCTTGCCGACGTGGCCCTGTACACGCCCAACCTGTCCATCTCCGGTTCCCGCGGGTCAGGCAACAACCAGCCGACCTTCGCCATCCGCGGCATCTCCGGCGGTGGCGGCGCCACCAGCGAGCGCGGTGTCGCACTGTACATCGACGATATCTTCGTGCCGCGCACCAGCGGTTCGATCTTCAAGATGCTCGACCTCGAGCGCGTGGAGGTACTGCGCGGCCCGCAGGGCACGCTGTTCGGCCGCAACAGCGAAGGCGGCGCGGTGCGACTCATCACCAAGCAGCCCACCCACGCCTTCGAGGCCTATCTGAAGGCCGACGTGGGCAATTTCTCGCATCGCGATTTCATCGGCATGCTGAACATGCCGATCGGCGACAACATGGCCTTCCGCATCCAGGCCGCGCATCTCGAAGAGAACGGCTATGTGAAGCGCGGCCCCGAGCGACTGGGTGGCAGCGAGGACTGGATCGGCAGGGCGCAACTCGCCATCGATCTCAACGATGACGTGAAGCTCACGCTGTCGGGGCTGTACACCTATTCGTGGTCCGGCGGCTCGCCGAACATCATGAAGAACTGGGACATGTCGCCCGGCATCAACAACGACGGTGTAGCCGCCAGCGCTGCCATCCAGGGCAACTACGCCGACTGGATCTCGGACTGGCTGCAGGCCTCCGGTCAGCCGCGGCTGGCCATCGTCAACGACGACCGCCTCGTGAAGGGCGACTACACGGCCCCGGGCTTCTGTTTCCTGGATGACGGCAATCCGGACTGGGATGCGGCCTGTGCGCAGAAGAACAACAACCGCTATTACCAGGGCGATGCCAGGCTGGCCTGGAAGCTGGGGGCGGATACCACCGCCAGTTTCAGCCTGGGCTTCGCGCGCCTCGATCACTCGGGTATCACCGACTGGCAGTACCTGGGCACCGAAAACCGTCCCGACATCGTCCATTCCAAGGTGCTGAATGCCGAGGCGCTGCTCAACTCCGCGCTGTTCGGCGGCAAGGTGGACGTGGTGACGGGGCTCAACCTGTTCCAGGAAAAATCCGACACCGATGCGTCCAACCACACGGTGCGCGGCACCAGCGTGTTCAACGCCACCACCGGCGGTTCGGCGAACAGCAATGCCTGGGCCGGCGTCTATACCGTCGCCAGCCAGGCGGTGGCGCAGAAGACCCAATCCGCCGGCCTGTTCGGCAGCGCCACCTGGCACATGACCGACAAGTTCAACTTCACCGGCGGCCTGCGCCTGTCGTACGACAAGAAGAACATCGATTACCTGCGTCGTGGCGGGTCCGGCCCGGCACCGACCTTCCCGGGTCAATCCGCGGCAAATGACTTCGTGCCCTCGTACGCGGGGGCGAACGGTGCCACGTCCATCGCCGTGCATGGCGACGATCACTGGTCGGTGCTCGACTGGCGCGGCACGCTGGACTACCACTTCACCGACGACATCATGGGCTACGCCACGGTGTCGAAGGCGTTCAAGGACGGTCAGTTCTCGTACACGGTGGTGGCCAATCTTTCGCCGGATGCGCAGAGCAGCATCATCCGCCCGATCGATCCGGAAAAGGTCATCAACTACGAGGCGGGCCTGCGCACAACCTGGCTCGATGGCCGCCTGCGCTTCAACCCCACGGGCTACTACATGGTGTGGAGCAACCGGCAGTCCTCGCAGCAGCAGGCCTGCGCCGCGGGCGATCCCTCCTGCCCGACGGGCTTCCGCATCGTCATCCTGAACACCGGCAATGTCGATGTCTGGGGTGTGGAAGCGGATGCGCAGTTCGCGCTCACCGACCATCTGACGCTGGATGGTTCGATGGGTACCACACGCTACAAGCTGAACCCCGTGCTGAACTCCGGCCCTTACATGTTCCCGGAACAGCCCGAGCTGTCGTACAACCTGGGCATGAACTACAAGTGGACGGAAGAGAAGTGGGGTGACTTTGTCTTCGCGCTGAATTATGCACAGCGCAGCGGGCAGCAGACCTATCCGGGTTCGCTGACGTACCCGGTCAACACGGTGGATTCGGCATACCGGTTGCCGGCCTACGGCGTCTGGAACGCACGGCTGCAGGTGACGACGCCGGGCGGCAAGAACGTGATCTCCGTGTACGCGAACAATCTCGCTGACCGGGCCTATGCCACCTATGCCACGCGCTTTGGTGGCGGGTTCTGGGATTCCGGCAATCCGGCGGGCCGCGCGGCGCCGACGCGCTCGGCCCTGCAGTGGGTGATGGGTCGTCCGCGCGAGGTGGGCATCACGCTGCAGCACAACTTCTGACAAGTCCGCCGCAAATGCACTGGGCTGACGGTCTGTACCTGAGCTTTCAGTCTCCCCCTTGCAGGCCGGGGTGCATTTGCGGCCCTTCTTCGAGCCACGCGGCGCCTGGACCCAGGCGCCGCGCTTCCTGAAGCACCGCTCTGCACGCGGGGATGCGGGAGAGGCTGTTACCTCGCGGCTACAGCCGGCTCGCCAGTCGAGCCGGTCCAGCCGCCGCCCAGCGAGACATACAGGTCGACGGCTGAATTCAGGCGCGACAGCCGTATTTGCGAGAGGCTGTCTTCCGCGGCGAACTGTGTGCGCTGCGCGTCCAGCACATCCTGCAGGGAGCCGCTGCCTTCGCGGTATTCCAGTTCGGCCAGCCGCAGTGCACGCTGCGCCTGTTCCAGCACCGCGCGCTGACTGGCCTCGCGCTTCTGCTCGGTGTCCGCGTTGGTCAGGCTGTCGTCAACGTCCTTGAGCGCGGTGCGGATGGCGGCGGCGTAGTTCTGCAGCGTGATGAATTCGTTGGAGCGGGCATTGTCGAGCTGCACTTTGCGGGCGCGGAAGTTGAAGATGCTCTCGGCGATGGAGAGCACGCCCGACAGCGAGAACGACTTCGTCGGATCCGCCAGCGCCAGCAGCTGCGGTGAGGCCAGGCCACCGCCGGCCGTGAGTGTCACGGCGCCGGGCAGCAGATTGGCGCGGGCCACGGCGATGTTGGCGTGTGCTGCGGAAAGATCCGCCTCCGCCGCGGCGAGATCGGGCCGGCGCAGCAGCAGATCGGCGGGCAGCCAGGCCTGCACCTCGGGCACGGTGATGCGGTCGAAGGCTTCGCCATCCACGTGGAACTCCTGCGGCACGCGGCCCAGCAGCAGGCCCAGCGCAGTCTCGGTCTGGCGCATCTGCGCTTCGAGCGGGATCAGGCTGGTGCGCTGCTGCAGTACCGTCGTGGTCTGCTGCGTCAGGTCGAGCTGGCGTGCCACGCCATTGCGATAGCGCGCATCGACAATGCGCAGCAGCCGTTCGGCGATGGCCAGGTTTTCGCGCGCAATCGCCACGCGCGCGCGGATCGACAACAGCTGGAAGTACTGCGAGGCCACCGATGCGCTCAGCGTGAGTCGCGATGCGTCGAGGTCGTAGCGTGTGCCGGCAAGCGTGGCGCGGCTGGCGCGCAGCGACGCGGCGCTGCCACCCCACAGGTCGACGTCGTAGCGAAGCTGTGCGGTGACGGCCGTCGAACTGCGGATCGCATCGGACTGGCCAGTGCCGCCGCTGCGCGTGCGCGAGCTCGTGGCGTTCACCGACAGATCGGGCAGCAGGTTGTCACGTGCCACCGACAGCGCGCGTTCGGCCTGGCGCAGTCGCTGCTCGGCGATCTTCAGCGAGGGATTGCCGGCCAGCGCCTCGTCGACCAGCGAATCGAGCGTGGGCGAACCGAAGGTCTTCCACCACTGCGCCGGCACCGTTGTGGTGTCGCTGGCACCCGGCGCCGGGGTGTCCCAGGTCACCGGCAGCTTCACCGGGTTCTGCACCGGATCCATGCGGAAGGAACAGGCCGCCAGCATCAGCGCGGCGGACATCGACAGGACTGTTCGGGAAGCAGCGGTCACGATCACTCCGATTGCAGCGCCACGACGGGATCGAGGAAGGCTGCCTTGCGCGCGGGCAGGAATCCGAAGATCAGCCCGGTGGCGAAGGCCGAGCCAAAGGCCAGCACCACGGGAAACACGGAATAGGAAATGGGCGTGGTCGTGAACGTGGCGACCACCCAGGCCGTGAGCAGCCCGAGCACGATGCCGATCACGCCGCCCACCGAGGACACCACCAGTGCCTCGATCAGGAACTGCTGCAGGATATTGCGGGTGCGCGCGCCGGTGGCCATGCGGATGCCTATCTCGCGCGTGCGCTCGGTGACCGACACCAGCATGATGTTCATCACGCCGATGCCGCCCACCAGCAGCGAGATGGCCGCGATGGAGCCCAGCAGGATGGTCATGGTCTCGCGGCTGGCCACCTCGTTCTCCAGGAACTGTCCCGCGTTCATCACGCGGAAATCCACGGTGCCGTGCCGCTCGGCCAGCAGCGATTCGATCTGCGCGGTGGTTTCCTTGATCTTGTCGGTGTCCTGCACCGCGACGGTGGCGCGGTTCAGGTAGCGGTTGCCGGAGAGCCGGATCTGGCTGGTCATGTAAGGCACCAGCACCACCTCGTCCTGGTCCTGGCCGTTGGGCGCGGCGCCCTTGCGTGCCATCACGCCGATCACCTGGAAGCTCTGGTTGCCGATCAGCACGTACTGACCCAGCGGATCCTCGCCATCCGGGAACAGATCGTCGGCCGTGGTGCGGCCGAGCACGGCCACGGCCTCGTGCTGTTGCTCGTCTTCCTCGGAGAAGAAGGTGCCCTGGACCACCGGCCATTGCCGCGCGATGGGGAATTTCGACGAGGTGCCGATGATCTGCGCCGTGGTGTCGCGCTCGCCGAAGCGCAGCGTGGCGTTGCTCTCCTGCGCGGGCACGGCGGCCACCACGTTGCCGATGTTCCGGTCGATGGCGTTGACGTCATCGAGCACCAGCGTGCTGGTGTTGTTGAAGCCGCGCTGGTTGGCCACGCCGGGCCGCACGGTGAGCAGGTTCGATCCCATGGCGGTGATGCGGTCTAGCACCTGCTGCTTGGCGCCATCGCCGATCGCCAGCATGGTGATCACCGAGCCCACGCCGATCACGATGCCCAGCAGCGTGAGGAAGGAGCGCAGGATGTTGACGCGCAGGGCGCGAAAGGCGCTCTTGGCCGCCTCGAACCCCTCCGCAAGCTGCGTGACGGCGCCATGATGCCGCGCAGTCCAGCTCGTGGCGGGCACATGGCCTGCCTGTGGCTTCGGTCCAGGATCGGTGACGATGTCGCCGTCGCGGATCTCGATCACGCGGCGCGCATGCGCGGCGACTTCGGCGGCATGCGTGATCAGGATGACGGTGTGGCCCTGCGCCGAGAGATCGTCGAGCAGCTTCATCACTTCGACGCCGCTCTTGCTGTCGAGCGCGCCGGTGGGTTCGTCGGCGAGGATGATCTGTCCGCCATTCATCAGCGCACGCGCGATGGACACGCGCTGCTGCTGGCCGCCCGAGAGCTGCTTGGGGCGGAAGGTGATGCGCTCGGCAAGGCCGAGTTGCGTCAGCAGTTCGCTGGCGCGCGCATGGCGCTGCGGCGGCGCGATGCCGGCATACACGGCAGGCACTTCCACGTTCTCCGCCGCGGTGCTGCCGCCGATGAGGTTGTAGCTCTGGAACACGAAACCGAAGGACTCGCGACGCAGATCCGACAGTTCATCGCGCGAGAAGTCCGAAACATCGCGGCCCTTGAACAGGTACTGGCCCGTGGTGGGCCTGTCCAGGCAGCCGAGGATGTTCATCAGCGTGGACTTGCCCGAACCCGAGGCACCCACGATGGCGAGGAATTCGCCTGAATAGATCTTCAGGTCGATGCCATGCAGTACCTCGGTCGACAGATCGCCGTTGAAGTAGGTCTTGGTGACCGAGCGCAGCTCGATCAGCGGCACGGCGGAAGAGGGCGCGTCGCTCATCAGCGTCCGCCGCCGCGATTGCCACCGCCGCCGCCGGGGAAGCCACCGCCAGGGAATCCGCCACCGGGGAATCCGCCGCCCGGGAAGCCTTGATTGCCGCGATTGGTGTTCGTGCTCGCCGCTGCGGCTTCATCCTCGTGCTTGCCGACCACGACTTCCTCGCCTTCCTTCAGGCCGGAGATCACCTCGCCATGTACGCGATTGGTCACGCCCACCACCACGGCGCGCGCCTCGAGTTTGCCGTCTGGCAGTTTCACCATCACGGTGCCGCGGCGCTGTCGCACGGCATTGGTCTGGCGCTGCCCGCCGCCGCCGAAGCCGCCGCTGCCTCCCTGCGCGGCCCGCTGTTCGCGCATGCGGCGGAACTGTTCGATTTGCTCGGGTGTGGGCGGGCTGCCACCGAACCCGCCACCGAAGCCGCCCGGCCTGCCACCGGCACCAGCGCCTTCCGCGCGACCGGGAGGAGGCCCGCCGGGTCCGGCAGGGGGCGCGCCGGGCGATGCCGCGTCGGCCTGCGTCGCTGCGGTCTGCGCTGCAGCCGGCCGCGCCGCTGCGTTCGCAGCGCCGGCATCAGGCTTCCCATCCGCCTTTTCGCCGGGCTTCTTGTTCTTCTCGGCCTGCTCGCGCAGGATTTGCTGGCCCTGCTGCAAAGCCGCCATCGGCACCACCAGCACATTGCGCGCCTCGGCCCGCACGAAGAACACCTGCGCCGTCATCTGCGGCAGCAGCTGATTGCCCTCGTTCTTCACTTCGAACAGCGCGTTGTACAGCACCACGTTGTTCGTCACCGTGGGTGTGGGCTCGATGCGTGACAGCGTGCCGTACCAGCGCCGGTTCTGGCTGCCCAGCGTCGTGAAATAGGCGCGCATGCCCTTGCTGATCTTCGCCACGTCGGCTTCGGACACCTGCGTCTGCACGTTCATCGTCGACAGATCCGCGATGCGCAGCAGCGTGGGCGCCTGCTGCGAGGCGTTCAGCGTCTGGCCCTGCTTGGCGGCGATGCTCACCACCGTGCCGTTCATCGGCGCCACGATCTTCGTGTAGCGCAGGTTCGTTTCCTCCACCCGCATGCTGGCGCGCTGCTGTTCTATCTGTGCCTTGAGCGTGGCGATGGCCTGTCGTGCGGAAATCAGCGCAGTCTCGGCGTTCTGCACCGATTCATCGGTGGTGGCGTCTTCCTTCTTCAGGTTCTGCTGGCGCTGGAAGTCGCGCTCGGCCTTGACCAGCGAGTTCTGCCGGTCGACGAGCTGCGATTCCTGCGCGCGCAGGTTGGCGCGGTTGGCTTCGACGCGGGCTTCGGACTGCGTGGCGTCGATCTCCACCAGCGTGTCGCCCTTCTTCACCTCATCGCCCACCTGCACCTTGATGCTCTCGACCTGGCCGGAAACCTGCGCGCCCACGTCCACGTAGTCGCGTGGCTGCAGCGCGCCGGTGGCGGTCACCAGGTCTTCGATGTCGCCACGCGTGATGGTGGCGAAGATGTACTCGCCCTGGGCATCGGCGCTGGCGCGGTGCTCGTGCCAGGCGTACCAGCCGCCAGCGGCCAGCAGTGCGGCTGCAGCGATCAGCAGCAGGCGCACCGGCTTGCGGCGGTTGCGGGCGGGAAGGGAGTCGGAGCTGTCATTCATGGGCTGTGCGTTTCCGTCGAAAGGCGGTTCGTGAGCGGATCATGACTGCCGACTGTGGAAACATTGAGGATGCGGGCGTGCACAATGTTTGCCTCTTTGCGGTGTAGCCTTGCGGTCATGGGTTCCCCGGGTTCGTCAAGCGGGTTCGGCCGCCTGCGGCGCAGTTTGGACCGCCTGGGCGTCAAACTGTTCCTCGCCATTGCCGGCGCCAATCTGGTCCTGGTGATGGCCGTGTACCTCATCTATAGCTGGAGCTTCGACAAGGGCCTGGTCGATTACGTCAACCAGACCGAACAGGCGCGCCTCACGCCGATGATCACGCGGCTGGCCGAAGGCTACCGCAAGAATGGCAGCTGGATGTGGCTCACCGAGGATCGCGAAGGCTGGGCGGCGCTCTTGGGCGAGTCGCTGGGGTGGAGGCTGCCGCGTCGCGGCTGGCTGCGCGTGGAAGGCGCGGAAGGCGGTGCCGGTGCTGGCGGCGGTTCCGGCAGCCGGGGTTTCTCCGGCGAAGGCCTGCGCCCGCCGGCGCTGCCAAACCGGGACGCCGAGCGCCGCTACCTGCCCTCACGCCTGTCACGCGAGGAATCCGCCCGCGACGGAACCATCCCGCCCATCACCATCGACTGGCGCGTGATGCTTTTCGATGCCACCGGCAACGTGCTCATTCCGTATCCCGGTGCGCAGCCGGCGGACATCGCGCTGGCCGTGAAGTTGCCGGTGCGCATCGAGAGCCGGACAGTGGGCTACCTGGGTTACATCCCCCGGCTGCGGCTGGTGCAGTCGCTCGAGTCCATCACCGCGCGGCAACAGGCGCAGCGTTTCGGCGTGATCGGCATCGGCATGCTGGCAGCCGTACTGCTGACCGCGGCGCTGATCTCGCACTGGCTGTCGCGGCGGCTGCGCGTGCTGGGACATGGCGCCACGGCATTGGCGCGCGGCGACTACGCCACGCGTATCGCGGCCAGCGGCCATGACGAGATCGCGAGACTTGCGGGCGACTTCAACCATCTCGCCGAGGCGCTGGAGGCGGCGCGTCGCGACCGGCAGCAGTGGATCGCCGACATCGCGCATGAATTGCGCACGCCGCTGACATCGCTGCGCGCCGAGATTGAGGCGGTGCAGGATGGCGTGCGACCGCTCAGCCGCTCCAGCATCGACTCCATCGGCCAGGAAGTACACCAGCTCACGCGGCTGGTGGAGGACCTGCGCCTGCTGTCGTTGTCCGATCTCGGTGCGCTCACCTATCGCAAGGAACCGGTGCTGCTGGCCGAGGTCATCGAGGATGTGCTCGCATCCGCTCGCGCCGCCATCAACGATCAGCATCTTGCGGTCGATGTGCAGCTCGATGCCGCGCTTGCCGTGGATGCGGATGCCGACCGTCTTGCGCAGGTGTTCGGCAACCTGCTGCACAACACGCTGCGTTACACCACTTCACCCGGCAAGCTGCGCGTGCGACTGGTTGCCGACGGCGAACGCGTGCGCGTGGAGTGGGAGGATTCGCCGCCCGGTGTCAGTGACGGCGATCTGCCGCGTCTCACCGACAGGCTTTTCCGCGTCGATGAATCCCGCTCGCGCGTCAGTGGCGGCAGCGGTCTCGGCCTCGCCATCGTCAAGGCCATCGTCGAATCCCATGGTGGCCGGATGGTGGCTTCGCGAAGCCAACTGGGCGGACTGAAATGGAGCATCTGGCTGCCGCGCACGGAGCGCGGACGCTGATGGACGGGCCCGCGCGCATCCTCATCGTCGAGGACGAGGACAAGATCGCGAACCTGCTGCGTGACTACCTGCAGGCGCAGGGTCATGACACGCACCGCCTTGCCCGTGGTGATGAAGTGGAGGAGTGGGTGCGCCAGCATCCCGTCGATCTGGTGCTGCTCGACGTGATGCTGCCGGGGCGCAGCGGACTGGACATCTGCAAGGCGCTGCGCGGCTTTTCGGATACCGCCATCATCATCGTCACGGCGCGCGTCGACGAGATCGACCGCCTGCTGGGCCTCGAACTCGGGGCCGACGACTACATCTGCAAGCCCTTCAGCCCGCGCGAGGTGGTGGCGCGCGTGGCCACCGTCCTGCGGCGCACGCGCCGCCAGCCACGTTTTCCGGCCCGCAGCGCCGGCCTGGTGCTGGATGCCGCGGCGTGGCGCGCCAGCCTCGACGGCGTGCCGCTCGACCTGACCGCGGTGGAGTTCAAGCTGCTGGAGGTCTTGTCTACGCAACCAGGTCGCATCTTCTCGCGCGACCAGCTCATGGACGCGATGTATCGCGACGAGCGCATCGTGGCGGATCGCACCGTGGACAGCCATGTGAAGAAGCTGCGGCGCAAGCTGGCCGAAGTGGTGGCCGGCGAAGAGTTCATTCACTCGATCTACGGCGTTGGATATCAGTACGAGGACAGGCGCTGACTCGCGGCTGAGGCCGCAGCTATACTCGGGTACGTGATCCCGGCGACCCGACAACCCGTCGGCGTGACCACCAGCGCCAAAGTGACGCTGGTCCTGGGTGCAGCCTTCTCGCTGCTGCTGCTGCTGGCCGGCGATCACCGTTATCCCGACCTGCATCTGGTGCTCGATACCGCGGACAGCCTGCTTGCCGGCCTGCTGGCGCTGCTGCTGTGGCACATCGGCCGACGCACGCCGCTGGCGTTCGCATCTTCGCTGGCGCTGTGCTTCGGGGCGTACTTCCTTGCGATCCTCGTGCATGTCGCGGTGACGTTCGATTGGTTCGGCCGGATGGAATGGATCACCGATGGACGTGAGGATCTGCGGCCCGCGACCTGGCCCGTGGCCCTGTACCTGCTGTCGCTGGGCGTGCTCGCGGCGCTGCAGTTGCGCAGGCTGGACGATCGGGGCCTCGTCCTGTTCGCGGCGGCGCTGCTGGTGGCCGGCGGACTGCTGGGATGGCTGTTTCAACAGGTGCCGCGTTTCTCCAGTCCCACGGCGCTCGGCATCACACGGCCCACGTTGATTGGCGTGCCCCTGGCATGGCTGGCGGTGGCTGCAATCTGCTGGCAGCGACGCGCCCGCGACCGCCTGTATCCCATGATGGCGCTGACCGCGATGATGCTGGCGGCGGCCAATGTCATGGTGCTGTATTCGCATGCGCCGCCGGACGGCCCGGGCATGGCCTCGCATATGCTGAGCATCGCCGCGCTGCTGGCGCTGATCCTGATGAAGCTGCGCGCCGGCACCGAGGATTCGCGCGCCCGGGCCTTGGCAGAGCTGGAACTCACGCGCCTGAACGCGGAGTTGGAGCAGCGCGTGGCTGCGCGCACCGCGGAACTGCAGCAGGCCTACGACACCACGCGCTCCATCGTCGAAACCGCGCTGGACGGACTGATCGTGATGAACGGGGAGGGTGACATCGAGCATTTCTCTCCCGCGGCCGAGCAGATCTTCCGGTTGCGGGCCGGCGATGCGGTGGGCAGGCAATTGGCCGATGTGCTGATCCCGCCGGAAACGCGTCACCTGCACCGCGAGGGGCTGGCCCGCCAACTTGCCAGCGGCGCAGCGCGCATCCTCGGCAGGCGCGTAGAGGTGCAGGGGATGCGGGCCGACGGCACGCGTGTGCCGCTGGAACTCACCGTCAATCGCGTGCCGGGCGAGGGACCGGTGCGCTTCGCCGGCTTCGTGCGCGATCTGACCGAAAGACAGATGGCCGATCAGCGGCTCGCCACGCAGTTCTCGCGCATCGACCTGCTCAACCGCATTTCGCGCGCCATCGGCGAGCGCCAGGACCTGCGCAGCATCCTGCATGTGACGCTGGCGCGGCTCGAAGAGGACATGCCCATCCAGTTCGGTTGCGTCTGCCTGTACGACGGCGCCGCCGGCACGCTCACGGTCTGCGCCGTCGGGGGTCGCAGCCACGAACTGGCGCGCCAGGTGGGCCTGATGGAGCAGGAGCCGTTGCCCGTCGACCGCAACGGGCTGCTGCGCGCCGTGGGCGGCACGCTGGTCTACGAACCCGACACTCACGGCAGTTCGCAGCAGCTTCCGGTCCGCCTGGGGCGCGCGGGGCTGGGGTGCTTCGTCATTGCGCCGCTGCAGGCCGAAAGCCGTGTATTCGGCATACTCATCGCCGCGCGCCGCGAGCGCGAGGCTTTCAGCAGCGCCGACTGCGAGTTCCTGCGACAGCTCTGCGAGCATGTGGCGCTGGCGGCGAATCAGGCGGAAACCTACGAAGCTCTGCAGCGCGCCTACGACGATCTGCGGCTCACCCAGCAGGCCGTGATGCAGCAGGAGAGGTTGCGCGCGCTGGGCCAGATGGCCAGTGGCATCGCTCACGACATCAACAATGCCATCTCGCCGATTGCGCTGTATGTCGAAACGCTGCTGGAGCGCGAGCCCGGCCTCAGCGTGGCGGGGCGCGGCTACCTGAAGGTGATCCAGCGCGCCATGGACGATGTGGTGCAGACCGTGGCGCGGATGCGCGAATTCTACCGCGTGAATCCTCCCACGCTGGAACTCAAACCCGTGAACCTCAACGATCTGCTGAGACAGGTGGTCGACATGACGCGGGCGCGCTGGAACGACATGCCGCAGCAGCGCGGCATTTCGATTCGCCCGCAACTGCAGCTCGCCGCCGAATTGCCGCTGGTGCTGGGCGTGGAGTCGGAGATCCGCGAGGCGCTGATCAACCTGATCTTCAATGCCGTGGACGCCATGGTTCATGGCGGGTTGCTGACGCTGCGCACCGGCGTGATGGAATCCGGCGAGGTGTACGTCGAGATCTGCGATACCGGCCAGGGCATGGACGAGGACACGCGCCGGCGCTGCATGGAGCCCTTCTTCACCACCAAGGGTGAGCGCGGCACCGGGCTGGGGCTGGCGATGGTGTACGGCACCGTGCAGCGCCATGGCGCCGAGATCACCATCGACAGCACGGTGGGCACGGGCACCACCATCCGCATCGCTTTCAGCCGGCGCGTGGCGGAGCACGCCGGCAGCGCGGCCGACACCGGTCGGATGGCGGCGATCAGGCGGCTGCGCCTGCTGGTGATCGACGACGATCCGCTGCTGCTCAAGTCGCTGCGCGACATCCTCGAAGCCGATGGCCATCAGGTGACCACGGCCAACGGCGGTCGCGAGGGCATCGAGGCCTTCAGCCAGGCGTTGGGCAGGGGAGAGCATTTCTCGGTGGTACTCACCGACCTGGGCATGCCCTACATGGACGGCCGTCAGGTGGCGCGCACGCTCAAGGCGATTTCCGCATCCACGCCCATCATCCTGCTCACCGGCTGGGGGCAGCGGCTGCTGGATGACCACGAACTGCCGCAGCACATCGACCAGGTATTGAGCAAGCCACCGAAATTGCGCGTATTGCGCGAGGCGCTGGCGAAGTACATGGGTTAGCACGGAAAGCGGCCTTCCGCCTCGGGATCCCGCTTGCCGCTCGACGCCCCGGATGTACGATAGGGCATGGAAAACAGCGTGGCGAAGAATTCAGCCGGCGTAGGGCCGCGCACCCCGCAAGTGGTGGTGCTTTTCGGTGCGACGGGCGACCTGTCGCGGCGCAAGCTGCTGCCCGGGCTGTTCCACCTGGTGGCGGCGGGATTCATCCCGGCCTGCCGCATCATCGGCGTGTCGCTCGACAAGCTGGATGCGGAAGCGTTCCGCGCGATCGCCAGTGCAGCCATCGCCGAGCACGGCGCGCGCAAGTTCACGGCGCAGGAATGGAGCGAGTTCGCCGCGGGGCTCGACTACGTGCCGCTGGATGCCGGCCCGGCGGTGCTGCGTGAAGCCGTCGAGCGCGCGGAAAAATCCCTGGCGGTCGAAAGCCGCCGTCTGCACTACCTGAGCGTGCCACCTGCCTCCGCCCTGTCGGCCGTCAAGCAGCTCGCCGCAGCGGGCCTGGTGACCGGTTCGCGCATCGTGATGGAAAAACCCTTCGGCACCGACCTTGCCAGCGCCGTGGCGCTGAACAAGGCGCTGCACGAAGTGTTCGCGGAGGAGCAGATCTTCCGCATCGACCATTTCCTGGGCAAGGAGCCGGCGCAGAACATCCTGGCCTTCCGCTTCGGCAACGGCCTGTTCGAGCCCATCTGGAACCGCAATTTCATCGACCATGTGCAGATCGACGTGCCCGAGACGCTGGGCCTGGGCAAGCGTTCCGCCTTCTACGAACAGACCGGTGCCTACCGCGACATGGTGGTGACGCACCTGTTCCAGATCCTCGGATTCGTGGCCATGGAGCCGCCAACGCACCTGGCGCCGAAGCCCATCAGCGAGGAGAAGAACAAGGTCTTCAGGTCGATGCTGCCCATTCAGCCGGCGCACGTGGTGCGCGGGCAATACACGGGTTACCGCACGGAAGCGGGCGTCAGCGCCGACTCCGACACCGAGACCTTCATCGCGCTGCGCTGTGGCATCGACAACTGGCGCTGGGCCGGCGTGCCGTTCTACCTGCGTACCGGCAAGCGCATGGCCGAGGGCCAGCGGATCATCTCCATCGCATTCCGCGAGCCGCCACGCAGCATGTTTCCCGCGGATTCGGGCGTCGGCGCGCACGGACCGGACCATCTCACCTTCGATCTTGCGGATTCATCGAAGATGTCGCTGTCGTTCTATGGCAAGCGGCCCGGTCCGGGCATGAAGCTCGACAAGCTCAGCCTGCAGTTCGCGATGAACGATACGGGGCTGTCGGGTGAAGTGCTCGAAGCCTATGAGCGGCTGATACTCGATGCCATGCGCGGCGACCACACGCTGTTCACCACGGCCGAAGGCATAGAAAGGCTGTGGGAGATATCGGCGCCGCTGCTCGAATCGCCGCCGCCGGTGCGCAGCTACGCGCCGGGCAGTTGGGGGCCGAACGCCATTCACCAGCTCATCGCGCCGCATGCCTGGCGGCTGCCGTTCGAACGCGCGTGGCGCGCGCCGAATCCCATCGGCGGCTAGGCCGCGGCGCGCATCTCAGGGATACAGCCCGCGCAGCGCACGGGCCTGGAGCACGCGCCGGCAGGCGATGATGAAGGCCGCCGAGCGCAGCGTCACTTTCTGCTCCACGTGCAGGTCCCAGATATTGCGGAAGGCGGGCAGCAGGATGCCCTCGAGGCGCCGTTCGATTTCCTCTTCGGTCCAGAAGAATGAGCTGAAGTCCTGCACCCACTCGAAATAGCTCACCGTCACGCCGCCCGCATTGGCGATCACGTCGGGCACCACGGTGATGCCACGCGCCTCGAGAATCTCGTCGGCCTCGGGCATGGTGGGCCCGTTGGCGCCCTCGATGACGAAGCCGGTTCTGAGCTTGCGCGCGCGATCGGCAGTGATCTGTCCTTCGAGCGCGGCCGGAATCAGTACATCGCTCTCGACGTTCCAGAAGTCGTCGGTGGCGAGCACCTCGGCGCCGGCCAGCGAGGGCAGGCCGCCCGGGCTGCGCGAGGCAGCCACCACGCGCGCCGGATCGAGCCCGCCGGCGCTGTATACCGTGCCGGTGTGATCCTGCACGGCCACGATGCGCGCGCCGGCCTGCGCGAACAGTTCTGCCGCCACCGACCCCACGTTGCCGAAACCCTGCACGGCGATGCGTGCGCCCTTGAGGTCGAGCCCGCGCCGTCGGGCCACTTCGCTGCCGATCAGGAACACGCCGCGGCCGGTGGCCTTCACGCGGCCCAGCGATCCGCCCAGCACCACCGGCTTGCCGGTGACCACGCCCGACACCGTACCGCCCACATTGGCGGAGTAGGTATCCATCATCCACGCCATGATCTGCGCGTCGGTATTCACATCCGGCGCGGGGATGTCGCGCTGCGGGCCGATGATGATGCCGATCTCGCTGGTGTAGCGACGCGTGATGCGCTCCAGTTCCGCGTGCGAAACCTTCGACGGGTCCACGCGCACGCCGCCCTTGGCGCCGCCGAAGGGCAGATTCACCGCGGCGTTCTTGATGGTCATCCATGCCGACAGCGCCATCACTTCTTCGAGCGTCACATCCGGGTGGTAGCGCACGCCGCCCTTGCCCGGTCCGCGCGACAGGCTGTGCTGCACGCGAAAGCCTTCGAAGTGCTGCACGCTGCCATCGTCCATCTCGATGGGTATGTCGACGATCAGTGCGCGCTTGGGACGCGTCAGTGTGCCCACCCAGCGCGACAGGTCGCCCAGGTACGGAACGATGCGATCGATCTGCGCAAGGTATGTGCCCCACGGACTCTCGCGTGTGGGCGAAACGTAACTCACGGAATGACCGGGGATGAGCATCGTTGCCCCCGAAGCCCGCTGTTCAGGGCCGCTGTATGGTTTTCAGGTAGTCGACCAGCATCGCGATGCTTTTCTCGGCCTGCTGCCGGCCCTGCGCGGTATCGCCCGCAGCCATTGCGAGCTCCAGGCCCCACACCGGCATCTGCCTTGCGCCGTGCGGCGTCACCACTTCGCGACCATCGACGATGCGGCGCACGCGCTCGGCAGGAAAAGTGCCGCCATTGCGGCGGCTGAGGCCGGTGAGATCCGGCGGCGCCAGCTTGAAGAACGGCGCCACCGGGCCGTCGCCCTTGCCTTCGCGGCCATGGCAGCTCGCGCAGAAGCGCTGGAAAAGCTGCGGCGCCGTGTAGCTGGAAAGATCTTCGGCCGGGGCCGCCAGCGGCAGCGCGGCGATCAGCGTGGCGGATGCGAGGAATCGGGCGAGGCTCTTCATGTTGCGCTCCATCGGCAGCACCGGGCGTGCCGGGCTGTATGCGCAAATTGTAGCTTCCGGGCCGCTGGCCGCGCCAGCAATGCCCTACAGTTCGTCTTCCCACTGCCGCGACAGCCTGAGGGCGCTGTTGATGATGCCGACCATGCTGTAAGTCTGCGGAAAATTGCCCCACAGCTCGCCGCTGCCCGGATGGATGTCCTCGGACAGCAGGCCCAGTGCATTGCGCCTTTCCAGCAACCGCACGAACTGTTCGCGTGCCTCCTCCACGCGGCCCACCGCCGCCAGCGCATTCACCAGCCAGAACGAGCAGATGGCGAAGCTGGTGGCGGGGCGACCGAAGTCGTCCTCGTGCCGGTAGCGATAGACCAGGTCGCCGTCGCGCAGGTCGCGGATCACTGCATCCAGCGTGCTGACGAAGCGCGGATCCCCGGGCTTCAACAGTCCGAGTTCGGGCAGCAGCAGCGAGGTGGCGTCGATGTCGCCGCCGCCGAACGTGGAGGCCATGAAGCCGCGCGACTCGTTCCACGCGCCCGCCAGGATGCGCTGACGCATGTGGTGCGCGGCGTCGTTCCAGCGCGCTGCGGCGTCCGCATCGCCCAGACGCTGGCCGATCCGCGCCAGCCGGTCGCAGCCTGCCCAGGAGATCGCTGCGGAAAAGGTGTGCACGTGTTGCGAGCCGCGCAGCTCCCAGGGCCCCGCATCGGGTTGCTCGTAGACACTGCGGGCCCGCTCGCCCAGCCGTTCCAGGCGCCGGTACAGCGCCGCGTCGCCGGCGTGCACCAGTCGGGCATCGAAGAAGAGCTGCGTGGACGCGAGGATCACCGAGCCGTACACATCGTGCTGGCGTTGCGATACGGCGCCGTTGCCCACGCGCACCGGGCCCATGCCGCGATAGCCCTCCAGCGCCTGCACGATGTATTCCGCTGCATCGGGATCACCGCTGATGCCGTACAACGGCTGCAGTTCACCCACCGGCGAGCGCGTGGCGATGTTGTCGATGAAGTGCAGGTAGGCTTCCATGGTGCGCGTGGCGCCCAGGCGGTTCAACGCCTGGATCACGAAGTAGCTGTCGCGCAGCCAGCAGTAGCGGTAATCCCAGTTCCGGGACGTGCCGGGTGCCTCGGGCACCGAGGTGGTAAGTGCCGCCAGCACCGCGCCGGTATCCTCGAACGTGCACAGCTTCAGCGTGATGGCAGCGCGGATCACGGCCTGCTGCCACTCGAAGGGAATGGCCAGCGTGCGTACCCAGTCATGCCAGTAGCTCACGGTCTCGGCCAGCAGTTCGCTGGCGAGGACCGTGGGGGACTGCTCCAGCGGCTCGTCCGGCCCCAGCACGAAGCACAGCTTGCGGTCGAGCACGAAGCTGCGCTCCTCGGCGATGGCGCTGTGCGAGGCATTGCTGGTCACACGGTAGCGGACGCCCGCGGCGCCGAAGCTGAAGTGATGCGAACCGACCACGCGCGGTTCCACCGGTTCGCCGTAGCCTGCGGTGGGCCGCAGGCGCAGCGTGACCTGCGGCCGGCCCTCCACCGGTTCCACGATGCGCACCAGGCACATGGGCCGGAAGATGCGGCCGCGGCGGCGCAGCCGCGGACAGAAATCGGTGATGCGCACGCTGTTGCCACGACCGTCGGACAGCTGCGTTTCGAGCACGGCGGTGTTGGTGATATAGGTTTGCATGGACTGTGCCATGTGCGCCAGTTCCACCTTGAACACGCCATCGCGCGCATCTCCGCCCTGTGCAGTGAGCAGCGCGGAGAACACCGGGTCGCCATCGAGCCGGGGAAGGCAGCACCAGACCACGGTGGCCTCGGGGTCCACCAGTGCGGCAATCTGGCAATTCCCGATCGCACCCAGTTGAAGTGTAGGGCCCAAGGGCATCTCCTGCAGCTTGCCCTGACAGTAGTGTCCGCCACGGTGCAGTCAATCAGACGATGCCGCGACTCATTCGCATAGAATGGAGCTTTCGGCACGACAGGAGAACTGGCCATGCTTCGACCATTGCTGATCCTGGCCGGATGCGCGGCGCTCGCGGGCTGCGGGCTGGCGGAGACCGGCGCCGCGGCGGCTGCCACAGGCACCAGTGCCGCCGAACAGGCCAGGCAGGCGCAGGCCACCGAGCAGCGGGTGCAGGAGAAACTCGACGACGCGCAGAAGGGCGCCGCGGACGCCCGCGCGGCAGCAGAGAAGGCCGCAGAATGAGCGGCGCGGATCACGCGAACCTGATGGGCACGGGCCTGGCCATGCTGGCGCTGGCCGTGTTCGGGCTGGCCTACGTGCTGGTGATTGCCGAGGAGTCCACGGGACTGCGCAAGTCGAAACCCGTGGTGTTCGCGGCGGGCCTGATCTGGTTGCTGGTGGGAGTTGCAGCCCGGGCGCATGGTGGCATCGACCCCGGCGGGCTGCTCGAGCACAACCTGCTCGAGTTCGCCGAACTGTTGCTGTTCCTGCTGGCGGCCATGACCTACGTGAACACGCTGGAAGAGCGCAATGTGTTCGCGGCGCTGCGTTCCTGGATGGTGGTGCGCGGCCTGTCGCTGCGCGCCATCTACTGGCTCACGGGAGTGCTGGCTTTCGTGCTCTCGCCGCTGCTGGACAACCTCACGACGGCGCTGGTGCTGGGGGCCGTGGTGCTGAACGTGGGGCGCGGCGACGCACGGTTCCTCGTCCCGGCCTGCATCAACGTCGTCGTGTCCGCCAACGCCGGTGGCGCGTTCAGTCCCTTCGGCGACATCACCACGCTGATGGTGTGGCAGAAGGGCATGGTCACGTTCTTCGAGTTCTTCGACCTGTTCCTGCCTTCGCTGGTGAACTGGATCGTGCCCGCCGTGTGCATGCATTTCGCGATACCCCGCGCCCAGCCGCAGCCCGAAGCGGGAATCATCCGGGTGAAACCGGGTGGATTCGGCGTCATCGTTTTGTTCGCCATCACCATCGCCTTCACGGTGGTGCTGCACCAGTGGCTGCATCTGCCGTCCTTCCTGGGCATGATGACGGGCCTCGGGGCGCTGATGATCCTGGGCTACTTCATCCGTCGCGCCGAGCTTCGACAGGGCATCGCGGCGCCACCGTCAGTGGTGCCCGAGGGGCTCAAGCCCGCCGTCCGGCCCTTCGATGTCTTCATCAGCGCCAAGCGCATCGAATGGGACACGCTGCTGTTCTTCTATGGCGTGATGCTGTGCGTGGGTGGGCTCGGTGCCTTCGGCTACCTCACCTGGCTGTCGACGCACTCCTATGCCTCGCTCGGACCCTCGATCACCAACGTCGCCGTGGGCGTGGCCTCGGCCATCATCGACAACATCCCCATCATGTTTGCGGTGCTGTCGATGGAACCGCAGATGTCGCATGGCCAATGGCTGCTGGTCACGCTCACCGCCGGCGTCGGTGGCTCGCTGCTGTCGATCGGGTCCGCGGCAGGCGTGGCTCTGATGGGGCAGGCGCGCGGCGTATACACTTTCATGGCGCACCTCAAATGGATCTGGGCGGTGGCACTGGGTTATGCCGCGTCCATCTGGGTGCACTTCCTGGTGAACCGGGCGCTGTTCTGAAGGCACGTTTCTTGCTGACTCAATGCCCATAAAGAGGCAGGTGGCTATGGATCTTGGTCTGGAGCGTTACTTGCGGAGCGAGGGCTTCGATGAGTTCGTGGGTCCGGACGGGCAGCCACGGCCCGCAGCCCGCCCGCTCTGCAGTTACCTGACGGGGCTTGCGGAAGAGGACCTGCTGGCGCGCCGTGCGGCGGTGGATGCCGCCATCGTCACCATGGGGATCACATTCACGACCTACGGTGACGGGGCCAGCATCGACCGCGCCTGGCCCTTCGATCCCATACCGCGCGTGATGCCCGCCAGCGAATGGGCGCTCATCGATCGCGGCCTGCGGCAGCGGCTGGTGGCGCTGAATCTGTTCATCGATGACCTCTACAACGGCCAGAAGATCGTCCGCGACGGGGTTTTCCCTGCCGAGCTCCTGGCCAACTCGCGCAATTTCAGGGCGCAGTGCAAGGGCATGTCGCCCCGTTTCGGGGTGTGGGCACATATCTGCGGCACCGATCTGGTGCGCGACCGCGATGGCACGGTGTACGTGCTCGAGGACAACCTGCGCGTGCCCTCGGGCGTCTCGTACATGCTCGAGAACCGCATCCTGATGAAGTCGGCCTTCCCGGAGCTGTTCGCGATGTGCCGCATCCAGCCGGTGGATGGCTACACGGCGGCGCTGTACGACATGCTGGCCGCGTTGTCGCCGCGCGCGAACGAGCGCCCGGTGATCGCGCTGCTCACACCCGGCATCTTCAACTCGGCCTATTTCGAGCACAGCTACCTTGCGCAGCAGATCGGCGCGCAGCTCGTGCAGGGCAGCGATCTCATCGTCGGCAGCGACGATGTGGTCTACATGAAGGACATCGCGGGCCTGCGGCGCGTGGACGTGATCTACCGGCGCATAGACGACGACTTCCTCGACCCGGATGTGTTTCGGGCCGATTCCGCACTGGGCGTCAACGGGCTGATGCGCGCCTGGCGCAAGGGCAATGTCGCCATCGCCAACGCGCCCGGGGCCGGCGTGGCCGACGACAAGGTGGTCTATGCCTTCGTGCCCGAGATCATCCGGTACTACCTGGCCGAAGACCCCATCCTGCAGAACGTGCCCAGCTACCTGTGCTACCGCGAACAGGACTGCGCGCATGTGCTCGCCAATCTCGACAAGCTGGTGGTGAAGCCCGCCAATGAATCCGGCGGCTACGGCATTCTCATCGGCCCGCAGGCCACCAGCGAGGCGCGCAAACAGTGCGCCGAGCGCGTGAAGGCCGATCCGCGCGGCTTCATGGCGCAACCCACGCTGACGCTGTCGACCGTGCCCACGCTGATCGGCAACCAGATCGCGCCCCGGCACGTGGACATGCGGCCCTTCGTGCTGCAGTCGGGCAGCCTGTATGCCACCACCGGCGGACTTACGCGCGTGGCACTGCCCGAAGGCTCGCTGGTCGTGAATTCCTCGCAGGGCGGCGGCAGCAAGGACACCTGGATCGTGGAGGACACCTGATGCTTTCCAGGGCCGCGGAAAACCTCTACTGGCTGTCACGTTACCTGGAGCGTGCCGAGAACACCGCGCGCCTGATCAATGCCACGTCGCAGGTGCTGCTCGACCTGCCGCAGGGCGCCCGGTTCGGCTGGGACAACCTGGTGCAGGTGGCAGGCCTCGGGCAGTTGTTCCAGCGCGCCTATCCGGAGTCCAACGAAGCAAACGTGATGGACTTTCTCATCGGCTCGCAGCGCAATCCGGGGTCCATCCACTCCTGCGTGAAGTACGCGCGCGAGAACTGCCGCGTGATGCGCGACGTGCTGCCCCGCGAGCTGTGGGAGCGCGTGAACGCCATGTACCTGGCTTCGCTGCGCCAGTCGCAGAACCGCATGGGGCGTGTGGAGCGCCGGCGGGTGCTGGAGGACCTGATCCGCGACAAGCAGGCTGCTTCGGGGATGCTCGCCGACTGCATGAGCCATGACGTGGCCTACCAGTTCCTGCGCATGGGCGAGCATCTGGAACGCGCCGACATGACCACGCGCATCCTCGACATCAACGCCGCCGTGCTGCTGCCGCCGGGCAGCGGCGATGACGAGGACGCGGTGACTTCGCTGCTGTGGGTGGGCGTGCTCAATTCCATGTCGGCCTTCCAGATGTACCGTCGTCATGGATCGAACCGCGTCAACGGCGATGGCGTGGTGAAGTTCCTGATCACCGATCCGCATTTCCCGCGGTCGGTGGTGTTCTGCCTGGAGGACATCGAAACGCGGCTGGCGAATCTGCCGCACAACGCCGAGCCGCTGCGCGCATTGCGCGTGGCGCGGCGGCGCATCGACCGGCTGACCGCGCCGGACCTGGCGCATGGCCAGCGGCACGAGACCTTCGATCACATTCAGGAGGACCTCGCGCATATCCACGATGCCGTGGCTTCCGAGTACTTCCATTTTCACCGCGATGTGCCCACGGAGAGCGCGTGTCCATCCACGTAGCGCTGAATCATGTAACGCACTATCGATACGACCGGTTGGTGACGCTGGGCCCGCAGGTGGTGCGGCTGCGGCCCGCGCCGCACAGCCGCACGCGCATCCTGTCTTATTCGATGCGCGTGGAGCCTCAGAAACATTTCCTCAACTGGCAGCAGGATGCGCAGTCCAACTACCTGGCGCGCCTGGTGTTCCCCGATCCCGCGCGCGAGTTGCGCGTCGAGATCGACCTGGTGGCCGAGATGGCCGTCCACAATCCCTTCGATTTCTTCGTCGAGCCCTACGCGGAAAACTGGCCTTTCCAGTACCGGGAAGACGAGGCGCGCGACCTCGCGCCATTCCGCGTGCTGGGCAGCCATGGCGCGGCTTTCGGCAAGCAACTTGCCGCCATCGACCGCAGGCCGCGGCGCACCGTCGATCTGCTGGTTGCGCTGAACGGCGCCCTGCAGAAGCAGATCGCCTACACGATCCGCATGGAGCCGGGCGTTCAGTCCCCGGACGAGACGCTGACGAAGGGCTCGGGGTCGTGCCGTGACACGGGCTGGCTGCTGGTGCAGGTTCTGCGGCACCTGGGTTTCGCCGCGCGTTTCGTGTCGGGTTATCTGATCCAGCTTGCGCCGGATGTGAAATCGCTGGACGGGCCTTCCGGTGCGGAAAGGGACTTCACCGACCTGCATGCCTGGTGCGAGGTGTACCTGCCCGGCGCGGGATGGATCGGGCTCGATCCCACCTCCGGTCTGCTGGCGGGCGAGGGGCACATTCCGCTGGCCTGCTCCGCAGAACCCGGTTCTGCCGCACCCATCAGCGGCGGGCTCGGCGAATGCAAGGTGGAATTCGAGCATTCGATGAGCGTGCAGCGCGTGTGGGAGGCGGCGCGGGTCACGCTGCCCTATACCGAAGAGCAGTGGAGCGAAGTCGTCGCGCTGGGGCACGAGATCGACGGCGAGCTCAGCGTGGGCGATGTGCGCCTGACCCAGGGCGGCGAGCCCACGTTCGTGTCCATCGACGATCGCGACGGCGCCGAGTGGAACACCGAGGCGCTGGGCGCGCGCAAACGTGTGCTGGCGGGCGAACTGCTGGCGCGCCTGAAGGATCACTACGCGCCGCAGGGCCTGCGGCATTTCGGCCAGGGAAAATGGTATCCGGGCGAACAGCTTCCCCGCTGGTCGCTGAACCTGTTCTGGCGCAGGGACGGCGAGCCGCTGTGGACCAGCGACCGGCACTTCGCGCGCGAGACCGACGATCACGGCGCCGATGCCGCGCAGGCGCGGGCCTTCCTGCAGTCGGTGGCGGCGCATCTGGCGGTCGATGCGAAGCATGTGATGGCCGCGTACGAGGATGCCTGGTATTACATGTGGCGCGAGCGGCGGCTGCCGGCGAATGTCGATCCCTTCGATTCGCGGCTCTCCGATCCGCTCGAGCGGGAACGGTTGCGGCGCGTTTTCGACAAGGGGCTCGATTCCATAGTGGGCCACGTACTGCCGCTGACCAAGCCCTCGAGCGGGGCGCGCTGGCAGAGCGGTCCCTGGTTCCTGCGCGACGAGCGTTGCTACCTGGTGCCGGGCGATTCACCGCTCGGGTATCGACTGCCACTGGATTCGCAGCCCTGGGCCAGCGCCGGCGACTATCCCTGGGTGCACGCGCCAGATCCCACGCAATCCTTTGCGCCATTGCCCGTGTATCGCGTGCTGCGCCAGGCGCATGCCGGTGAAACCGCTGCCGGCCGCAACACCGCGGATCGCCGACCGCAGAGCTTCGAGTCCGCCCGCTGGATCGCGCGCACGGCGCTGTGTGCCGAACCGCGAAACGGCCGGCTGCACATCTTCCTTCCGCCCACGTCCTGCCTCGAGGACTACCTCGAACTGGTGGGCGCGGTGGAGGCGGCGGCGCTGTCACTGGATGTGCCAGTGGTGCTCGAGGGCTATGAGCCACCGCGCGATCCACGCTTGCAGCATCTGCGCGTGACGCCCGACCCGGGCGTGATCGAGGTCAACATCCATCCGGCCGCCAACTGGGCAGAACTGGTCGAGCGCACGGAATTCCTCTATGAAGCCGCGCGCCAGACGCGGCTGTCCACGGAGAAGTTCGGCCTCGATGGTCGCCACATGGGTACGGGCGGTGGAAATCACTTCGTGCTGGGCGGCGCCACCACTGCCGATTCACCGTTCCTGCGCCGGCCGGACCTGCTCACCAGCATGATCGCGTACTGGCACAACCATCCCTCGCTGTCGTACCTGTTCTCCGGGCAGTTCATCGGCCCCACCAGCCAGGCGCCGCGCATCGACGAGGCGCGCAACGATTCGGTGTACGAGATCGACATCGCGATGCAGGAACTGCGCCGGCTCCAGGGCAGCAACGCCATCGGCGGAGCGCCATGGCTGGTCGACAGGGCGCTGCGCAATCTGCTGATCGACGTCACCGGCAACACGCACCGCGCCGAGTTCTGCATCGACAAGCTGTTTTCGCCCGAGGGCAGCGCCGGCAGGCTGGGGCTGCTGGAACTGCGCGCCTTCGAGATGCCGCCGCACGCGCGCATGAGCCTGGTGCAGCAATTGTTGCTGCGCGGCCTGCTGGCCCGGTTCTGGAAGCAGCCCTACCAGCCCGTGCGGCTGCAGCGCTGGGGCACCGAGTTGCACGACCGCTTCCTGCTGCCGCATTTCGTGCGCGCCGATTTCGAGGACGTGATGGACGAGATGGCCATCGCGGGTTACGGCTTCGACCCCGCGTGGTTCGATCCGCATTTCGAGTTCCGCTTTCCGCGGCTGGGCGACTTCGCGGCGCGCAATGTGGAAGTGGAGCTGCGCAGCGCGCTCGAGCCCTGGCATGTGCTGGGCGAGGAGGGCGCCGCGGGTGGCACGGTGCGTTTCGTCGATTCCTCGCTGGAACGCCTGCAGGTGAAGGTGCGCGGCATGGTCGATTCGCGCCATGTGCTGTGCGTGAACGGCCTGCCGGTGCCGCTGCATCCCACGGGCATCGTGGGTGAATACGTGGCCGGCGTGCGCTATCGCGCCTGGTCGCTGCCGTCGAACCTGCATCCCACCATCGGCGCGCATGCGCCGCTCACCTTCGACCTGGTCGACACCTGGATGCACCGCTCGCTGGGCGGCGCGCGCTACCACGTTGCGCATCCCGGCGGTCGGAATTATGTGACCTTCCCGGTGAATGCCTACGAGGCCGAGGCGCGCCGTCTGGCGCGCTTCTTCCGCATGGGTCACACGCCGGGGCCCCTGCACACCGCGCCGCCGACGCGCAACCCCGATCATCCCCTGACGCTGGACCTGCGACGCGGCGCGGCATAGTAGACTCGCCGCCCCATGGTGACGACATACGCCAATCCGGATGGCCGTTTCGACGAGCTGTTCGCCGGCAAGGGTGTGCCCCGCGCGCACTGGTCGCGCCTGTATTCCACGCTGGCCAGGGCCACGGCCGATGAGATCGGCGCCATGCGCGTGGCGGCCGAGCGGCAGATCCGCGAGAGCGGCGTCACCTACAACGTCTATGCCGATCCCAAGGGCCACGACCGGCCCTGGGATCTGGACGTGCTGCCCTTCATCATCGATTCGCAGGAATGGCAGGGCATCGAGGCCGGCATCGCGCAGCGCGCCACGCTGTTGAACCGCATCCTCGGCGACCTGTACGGCCCGCAGCTCACGATGCGCGAGGGGCTGATTCCGCCGCCGCTGGTGTTCTCCCATGCCGGCTTCCTGCGGCCGGCACATGGCGCCGCCGTGCCCGGTGACGTGCATCTGCACGTGTATGCCGCGGACCTGGCGCGCTCGCCCGATGGCCGCTGGTGGGTGATGAACGATCGCACGCAGGCCGTGTCCGGCGCGGGCTATGCGCTCGAGAACCGGCTGCTGGTGTCGCGCACCTTCCACAAGCTGTACCGCGACATGCGCGTGCAGCATGTGGCGCGCTTCTTCGCCACGCTGCGCGATTCGCTGCTGCACTTCGCGCCGCGCGGCGACGGCCCCACGCTGGTGGTGCTGCTCACGCCCGGCCCGTTCAACGAAACCTACTTCGAGCACACGCTGCTGTCGCGTTACCTGGGCTTCCCGCTGGTGGAAGGCGGCGACCTCACCGTGCGCAATGGCCGTGTGTGGCTGAAGACCATCGGCGGCCTGCGCCGCGTGCATGCCATCCTGCGGCGTCAGGACGACAGCTTCTGCGATCCGCTGGAACTGCGCAGTGACTCCGCGCTGGGCGTGGCGGGGCTCACCGAGTGCGCGCGCAATGGCAGCGTGCTCATCGCCAATTCGCTGGGCTCGGGCATCCTCGAATCCGGCGCGCTGATGGGCTTCCTGCCGCGCCTCAGCGAGCGGCTGCTGGGTGAGGAACTGAAGCTGCCTTCCATCGCCACCTGGTGGTGCGGCGAGCCGGCTGCCCTTGAAGATGCCATCGCAAAGATGGACCACCTGGTGTTCAAGCCCGTGGACCGCAGCGACAACATCGACGTGGTGTTCGGCACCGATCTCGATGAGGACGCACTGCTCGATCTGCGCAGTCGACTCCAGGCCCGCCCCGAGCGCTACATCGCGCAGGAGCTGGTGCATGTGTCGCAGGCTCCGGTGCTGTCGCGCGGACCGGGAGTGGGGCTCGAGCCGCGTTGCGTCGGCCTGCGCGTGTTCGCCGTGGCCACACCCGGCGGCTACATGGTGATGCCCGGCGGGCTCACGCGCGTGGCCAGCAGCGACAAGGCGCGCGTGGTCAGCATGCAGCGCGGCGGCGGATCGAAGGACACCTGGGTGCTGTCGCCGGGCCAGGTGGATTCCAGCTTCACGCTGCTCAGAACCACCGTTACCGCCGCCGATCTGGTGCGTTCTCCAGCCGGCCTGCCGTCGCGGCTGGCCGAGAACCTCTACTGGTTCGGCCGCTACGAGGAGCGCTGCGAGGACACCGCGCGCCTGCTGCGCCTGGCGCTGAGCCTGAAGCTGCAGGAAAACGAGGACGAGGAAAACTCACAGCTTCCCATCCACGAACTCGCCAGCGAAAACGGCCTGATCGCACCGGGCGAGGATGCCGACAAGGAACTGCTGCGGGCGGCGGTGGATGGCGAGCACCCCGATGGCATGCCACGCAAGCTGCGCACGCTGCAGCAGGTGGCCTTCCACCTGCGCGAACGCATGTCGCATGACAACTGGCGCGCCATCAACGGCCTGCTCGACGAGGTGCCCGAGGACGCAGGCAAGGCCGTGCCCGGCGCGCTGCAATGGCTGGACGTGGTTGCCACGCGGCTGATGACGCTGTCCGGTTTCGCGCTCGACGGCATGACGCGCGACCATGCCTGGCGGTTCATGTCGATCGGCCGGCGCCTGGAACGGCTCACGTTCCAGTGCGCGGCCGTGCAATGCGCCTTCCTGCACGACGGCCAGTCGGGGCTGTCCTGGCTGCTGACGCTGTCGGATTCCATCGTCACCTACCGCGCGCGCTACATGGCCAGTCCCGAGTGGCTGCCGGTGCTCGACCTGGTGGTGGTGGACCCCAGCAATCCGCGCTCGGTGCTGTTCCAGGCCGTCGGCATACTCGATTACCTGGAAGTGCTGGAAAGGAGCTACGGCCCCTGCGGCGCCGATCTTGTCCGGCCGCATGTGCGTTATTTGCAGAACCTCGACAAGTCCAGGGATTTGCAGCCCGAGAGCAGCGCGCTGCGCGAGGCCATCACCGGACTGCGCGGCGGCGCGCTCGAGCTGAACGACCTGCTCACGCGCCGTTTCTTCAATGTGCGCCAGACGCCCATCATCTCCTCGTTCAACTCCTGATGGCCGTTCCTGCCCGATATCGCGTATCGCACGAGACGGTGTACAAGTACACCTCACCGGTCGACATCAGTCGCCAGATAGCGCATCTGTCGCCGCGTGAGACGAGCTGGCAGAAGGTGCTGTCGCACAGGCTGGTGGTAACCCCGGAACCCGGCGAGCGCAGCGGGGGCGTGGATTACTTCGGCAATTCCTACGCCGGCATCGTGGTCGATACACCGCACGATGCGCTCATCGTGCGCGCCGAATCCGAAGTGATCGTGGTGCCGCATGCGCCGGCGCCCGGGTCTGCATCCCCGGCGTGGGAAACCGCCCTGGCCGCGCCCGGTGTGTGGGATCGCCGCACCAGGCTCGATGTGGAGCAGTATCGCGTGCCATCGCCCGCGGTGCCGGTGCTGAACTCCACGCGCGACTATGCGCGCAGGAACTTCACCGACAAGCGACCGTGGATGGACGCGATGCTCGAGCTCACGCAGCGCATCCGCAGCGAGTTCAAGTACGACACTGCGTCCACGAATGTCTCGACCAGCGTCGAGGAAGTCCTGGAGCTGCGCAGCGGCGTCTGCCAGGACTTCGCGCACCTGATGCTCTCCTGCCTGCGGTCGCTGGGTCTGCCGGCGCGCTATGTGAGTGGCTATGTGCTCAATCGTCGCAAGGACGGCAAGGACAGCAACGCCGGCGCCGATGCATCGCATGCCTGGGTGGCGAGCCACAGCCCGGCGCATGGCTGGGTGGCCTTCGATCCCACCAATGGCAAGATCGCCGACACCGAGTTCGTGACGCTGGGCTGGGGTCGCGAGTACCACGACGTGTCGCCGCTGCGCGGCGTGGTGCGCGGCGCCGCCGAGCAGCAGCTTGCGGTGGCCGTCAGCGTCGTGCCGGTCGAGGACGCCGCGAGCGCATAGGCGTGCCGGCGCCGGCCATCGCCGCGCCCGCCGCGACTCGCTTGGCGAGCACGCCATCGCCGCTGATTTGCGCCTGGAAACCCGCCTTCTCCAGCCGCCGTTTCACCTCGCGCGGTACATCGCGGCCGCTGGTGATCCTGTTCGGCGTGCCGGTGTAGTGGAACAGCAGGCCATCGCGCCGGATCACCCGCGCCAGGTGGTCATAGAAGGCCTGCGAATAGAGCTCGCCCGCGGTGCCGAAGCGGGGCGGATCGTGCAGGATGGCGTCGAAGCTCTTGTCTGGGAGGTCCACGATCTTCTCCGCGATGTCGCCGTGGATCAGCTTCAGCCGTGAATCCCCGCGCGGCGACCAGGGATTGATCGTACGCAGCCAGATCACGGCCTCGCTCTTCTCGTACGACACCACCTCGAAGGCCTGCTCGATCAGGCACCAGTGCGCGAAGTAGCCCAGCCCGCCGCAGCAGTCCAGCACGCGTTTCGTGCGGGGCCGGATCAGCGCCACCTTGTCTTCGGCATCCTCGAAGGGTGATATGCGCGCCGTGGGCAGCATCTTGATGCCGTCGATCTCGAAGGTGGGCGGGCCCCAGTCGGTGGGCACCAGCTTATACAGCCCGCCATCGAAGCGCGACACCGGCTCGAAGGCGCTGCCCGACCAGGCATAGACGGTGCGTTCCTTGAGTCCGAACGGGTACGGGAATGCGCCCAGCGGGCAGGTCCACTGTTCAGCGCCCGGTTCCACGATGACGGTGGATTTGCCCAGGTCGAGCGACACGGTGATTCGGGGCTCGGCCCGGTCCTGCGCGGTAATGAGCCGTTCGGCTACGGCCAGCGTGAGCAGTGGAAGTCCCAGGGAGCTGGCGGGGGCCGTGTCCATTGGGGGCCGATCTTACGCCTGGGGATTCGGCACCCCTAGCCCTTGCCTTGCATGGGCAGGGCCTGCCCACTAGAATGCGCGTCCCCATGCGCCCGTAGCTCAGCTGGATAGAGCGTCTGGCTACGAACCAGAAGGTCAGGAGTTCGAATCTCTTCGGGCGCGCCAATCAATCAAGCACTTGGGTGATTCTCCCAAGTGCTTAGTTGATGGAACGTAGCGGAAACGTAGCAGCGCTCGCTACGTTTCTGCCATTCAACTCCCCAGCAAGACCCCCGAGCGGTTGCCGTTCGATGCGACTGGCCACGGCGCCCAATTTCTCCGGCGCCAGGTGTGCATAGCGCAGCACCATCTCGTAAGACTTCCAGCCTCCCAGTTCCATCAACTCCGGCAGCGAAGTGCCACTCTGCACGTGCCACGAGGCCCAGGTGTGCCTCAGGTCGTGGAAGCGGAAGTCCTCGATGCCGGCGCGCTCTTTCGCCTTCTCCCACGCAGAGGAGCTCTGGTGGATACGGTGACCGGCGAAGGTGAAGCACCAGCGCGGGTGCTTGCCCTGCACTGATTCGAGCGCCGCCAGGGCGTCCGCATTGAGCGGAATGCCCCGACCGTCACCCGACTTCGTCGTGCCATGATCGAGCCACGCGACCTTTCGGATCAGATCCACGCGACTCCATTCGAGCCCGTGAATCTCTCCCGCACGACAGCCGGTCGCCAGTGCGAACTGCACGATCGGCTTCATGTGGTAAGGCAACGTCGCCATCAGCCGGTCCGCCTCATCGCGTCGCAGGAATCGCACTCGCCGCCGGGGTTCCTTCAGCATCCGAATCTTCGGAACCCCGCGAAGCCAGCGCCAGTCCTGATGCGCGACATTCAGTATCCGCCGAACCACCTCGAGTGCGCGATTGACGGTCGCGTTCGAGACACCATCCTTCGTCTTGCGATCCCGCACGAACGGCTGCAACGCCGTCATGTCGATCGCCTCCAGTCGCAGGGACCGCAGATAAGGGTCCAGCCGTTTCAGATGATCACGATCATCCCGCTGGCTGCGCTTGTCTGCCGACTCTTCCAGGTAACGCATGACCGCTTGCTGCCACACGAATACACCGACGATTCCCTGCTGCCGAGCTTCAATCGCCTCGTTCTTCAGGCGGACTGCGCAGGCCGCGGCATCGGCGTGATCGACACACCCAGTGCTTTGGCATACGCGGCGTCCGTCCGCGAGGACGAGGCTGATCCACCAGTACCGCGAATCCTTGCGGCGGTAGAGTCCACGTTCACGGGCCATAGATTCTCCTTCCAGGCCCGCCCTCGATGCCTATCGTCCTGCATGTAGGCGTCCAGATCAACGCGGTCGTAGACCTTGCAGCGGCCCTTGCGGATGAAGGGCAGGGGCATGTCGTCGAGGAAACGGGGGCTGCAGCGGATGTACTGGGCGGCTTCCAGGCGAGTGAGGTAGCGGGAGTGTGTGTCGGCAATCTCAGGTGCCGGCTTTGGTGCCTCGCGAGATCGGCAGGGTTGCTTCTTGGTTGTCGGTGCGGAGAAGTCCAAGGCAAGCTGCTGTGGATCTACCGGTGTCGTCGAAGTCGCTGGCATGTGGTTCCGGCGGGAATTCTGAAGGGCTTTCCAGAAGTGAATATGAACCGAGCGACAGCAAATGAGCATCCAGAGTTTCGCGGATTCTTCCGGCAATTCTTCCGTCTGTCGTTGCCTCTGTTTGAGTGCGCAGTGCAGGTAGGTATTGGGCACATTTACCGTGAAACGCAGGAAAGCCAACGGCTAAGTGTTGTTAGACAATCTTCCCCATGGCGCGAAACAAGATCAGTGCTGTGAGACTCTCGGCGGAAGAGAAGGCTCAGTTCTCCAGCGTGGCGGCCGGCTTCGGACTCACCGAGGCTGCGCTGCTAAAGCGCTTGGTGGATGGCGCGATTGATCCGGCTCGACTCGGCAGGTCATCGTTTCAGGAACCTGCGCAGGGTGCGCGGCTCTCGAAGATGCTGATATGCCTGCATCCGGATGTACGGATTCCTCTGGCGGAGCGGGCGCGTGCCAGGGGCCTGCCGGCGGCTACGTATGCGGCCGCCGTGCTGCGCTCGCATGTGCTGAACCTGCGGCCCTTGCCGAAGGTTGAGATGCAGGCGTTCGAGCAGGGCGTGGTGCAGCTATCGATCATCGGTCGCAACCTCAACCAACTGGTACGCATGGCCAATGCGAAGGGTGAGCTGGAGCTTCCTGGAAGGCATGAGCTGGGCCTGTTCATCAAGGTTTGCACCGCGCTGCGCGACCATTTCAAGGCGGCGCTCAAGGCCAACAAAGCGTCCTGGGAGGTGGGATATGAGCAGGCAGATTGAGGAAGAGCTGTTGCTGTTCAACCTTCGATCTTACGGGCGCGGAGGTGGTCGCCCGGATCAACGCCACCTGACTCCAGCGCAAGCCCAACTGGTTGCGCGGACGGCGGCGCGGACACCGGAGGTGATGGTCAAAGTGCTGTCCAGTGGCGCGGGATCGAGCAAGGCCGTGCAGCGCCACATCGACTACATCGGGAGAAAGGGCGAAGTGGAATTGCTCACCGATGAGGGCGACGTTCTTACCGGAAAGGGCACAGCGGGCACGATTCCGGACGAATGGAATCTGGACCTTCAGGAAGCCGGCGCCAGGAACACCCTGGGTGGGGGGAGGAGGCAAACCCCGGCGCGTCTGGTCCACAAGCTGGTGTTCTCAATGCCGGCGGGCACCAATCCGGAACGAGTGCTCTCGGCAACGCAGAAATTCTGCCGGGAGGAATTCGCCTTGAAACATAGGTATGTCATGGCGCTGCACACCGATGAACCTCACCCGCATGTTCATGTGGTGATGAAAGCGGTCGACGAGCAGGGCAGACGGCTCAACGTCAAGAAGGCGACGCTGCAGGAGTGGCGGGCGAAGTTTGCAGCTCACCTACGGGAGCAGGGTGTTGCCGCCAATGCGACGCCCAGGAGGTTCCGTGACCAGCCCGTGCGAGCGACGCCGCACGCCTTGCTGCGCCAGCGGGAACGCGAGCAGTTGGCAGCGCCGCCACGACGCGAGAAGGAGCTCTTGTCTGCCGGATCTCTGCCTTTGAAGGGGAAGGGCCGGGAGCCCTACACAAGACCCTAGATTTCGGACGACGCAATAACCTGGAAACGGGAATTCTCAACAGGGGCTCTGAAGGCGGGCGGGTCGCTTGCGACAGTGGAATTGCGGAAAGTTTGGAATCTGATAAAGTAAGGATTCCTTTCTTTCATCCGGAAGAAACTCATGCTCGCCAAGATGACTGCCAAGAACCAATTGACCCTCCCTAAGGCCGTCACCAAGGCGGTAGGTGACCCTCGTTACTACGAGATCCGTGCTGAAGACGGGCAAATCGTCCTTACTCCGGTGCGGATACAGAGGGCAGACGCGGTTCGCGCCAAACTGGCCGAACTGGAGATTTCGGAAGAGGACGTGGAAGCGGCCGTCACGTGGGCGCGTAGTACGGGCAACCAGCGCTAATGGTTGAGGCCAGACGGGTTGTACTCGACACCAACACCGTCCTGTCGGCGTTGTTGTTCGTCAATGGCCGCTTGGTGCCGTTGCGCACGGCGTGGCAGTCCGGCGTGGTGACGCCGCTGCTGTGTGCGCAAACTGCGGAGGAGCTACTGCGCGTGCTGGCCTACCCCAAGTTCAAGCTCACGCCGGAAGAACGCGAAGAGTTGTTGGCGGACTACCTGCCATATGGGGAAGTCGTGGCTCCCTGGAAGAGCAAACCCGAGGTGCCCGTGTGCCGAGACGAGAAGGATCAGATATTCCTCGACCTCGCGGCAGTCGGTGCGGCGCACTGGCTTGTGACGGGCGACAGAGATCTGCTGAACCTCGGCGGGCAAGTGCGGTTCCAGATCATTGCGCCGGCAGCGGCGATTGAATTGCTAGTACCCACCTGAGATCAAGGGGCTGCGCGTAGGAATGTCTGCACTGAACGCTCTGCTCCACAAATGACGATGAGCAACGAAGCCGACACATGCCGCAAGTTCGTGGTGCCGAAACTCCAGGCGGCGGGCTGGGAAAACGATCCCTGTTCCATCGCCGAGCAGCGGACAGTCACCGATGGCCGTGTCATTCCCGTCGGCAAAGGCTTCGTCCGCAAGCCTCCCAAACGCGTCGATTACCTCCTCCGTTATACCCGGGATTTTCCGCTCGCCGTGGTCGAGGCCAAGGCCAGCTACAAGTCTGCCGCCGATGCCGTCCAGCAGGCGCGAACCTATGCCGAAATGCTGGGCCTGAAATTCGCCTACGCCACCAACGGCAAGGACATCATCGAGATCGACTACTTCCACGGCACGGAAACCCGCGTCCCGGACTTCCCCAAACCCGAAGACCTCTGGCAGCGGTATCAGGCCGGGAGCAAGATCACGGCCCCCGCGCAGGTAGAGCACCTGCTCGCCCCTTACAACACCGTCGGCGGCAAAACGCCGCGCTACTACCAGCAGATCGCCATTAACCGCACCGTCGAGGCGATCCTTGGCGGGAAGCGCCGCCTTCTCCTCACCATGGCGACCGGCACGGGCAAGACGACCGTGGCCTTTCAGATTTGCTGGAAGCTCTGGTCGACCCGCTGGAACGCGACCGGCGAGCACCGCAAGCCCCGCATCCTCTTCCTTGCCGACCGCAACATCCTGATCGACGACCCGAAGGATAAGGACTTCAGCCCCTTCGGCGACGCCCGGCACAAGATCGAATCCGGCGAAATCATCAAGAGCCGCGAGATGTATTTCGCCATCTATCAGGCACTCGCTGAAGACGAGCGCCGTGACGGCTTGTTCCGCGACTACCCGCCCAACTTCTTCGACCTCGTGATCGTAGATGAATGTCACCGGGGCAGCGCCCGTGATGACAGCTCGTGGCGCGTCATCCTGGAACACTTCAAGTCCGCCTATCAGCTCGGCATGACGGCGACCCCGCTGCGCGAGGAAAGCCGCGACACCTATCTGTATTTCGGCAACCCCCTCTATCAATACAGTCTCCGGCAAGGCATCGACGATGGCTTCCTCGCTCCCTACCGCGTGCATCGGGTGGTGACGCAGTGGGACGCCGCTGGGTGGCGGCCCAGCCAGCATGAACTCGACCGCTACGGGCGGGCGATCCCGGACGACGAATACCAGACCAGGGACTTCGAGCGCGTGATCGCCCTGCGCGCCCGCACGCAGGCGATAGCCCGCCATCTGACGGACTTCCTCAAAACCAACGACCGCCTCGCCAAGACCATCGTGTTCTGCGTGGACCAGGAACACGCCTCCGAAATGCGCGAAGCCCTCGTCAACCTCAACGCCGATCTCGTGGCGCAGTACCCCGACTACGTTTGCCGGGTAACGGCGGACGAGGGAGCCATCGGGCGCGGGCATCTGTCCAGCTTCCAGGACCTTGAGAAGGCGACACCCGTCATCCTGACTTCCTCGCAACTGCTCACGACCGGCGTCGATGCGCCCACCTGCAAGAACGTCGTCCTCGCCCGCATCGTCGGCTCCATGAGCGAGTTCAAGCAGATCATTGGGCGCGGCACGCGCTTGCGCGACGACTACGGCAAGCTCTGGTTCAACATCCTCGACTACACCGGATCGGCAACCCGCATGTTCGCCGACCCGGAATTCGACGGGGATCCCGTCCTTATCACCGAGAATCGAGTGGATGATGAGGGCAATACCATAGGGGCAACAGACACAGTCTTCGAAGTTGCGGAAGAGCCTGGAACCTATGAGCCGGGTGGAATCATCGAGCCGCCGGGCGATGAAGCCCCGCGCAAGTTCTACTTCGACGGCGGCCAAGTCGAGATCGTCGCCCACCTGGTGCATGAGCTCGACCCCAACGGACGCCAGCTTCGCGTTGTCCGCTACAGCGATTACGCGGCGGAGAGCGTCCGCTCCATTGCACCCACTTCCGCCGACCTGCGCTCGCGCTGGTCGAATGCCACGCAGCGCGCTGAAATCATCGCGGCCCTTTCCGAGCGCGGTATCGACTTCGCGCTGCTGGCCGAACAGACCGGACAGATCGAGGCGGATCCCTTCGACCTTCTCTGTCATCTCGCCTTCAACGCGCCGCTGCGCTCCCGCCGTGAGCGGGCGCAGCGGCTCAAATCCGAGCGCAAGGACTACTTCGAGAAGTTCTCCCCGGAAGCCCGTCAGATACTCGACGAGCTGCTGGAAAAGTATGCGGAGCACGGCGACGCGCAATTCCTCCTGCCGGATGTGCTCAAGGTTCCACCAATTTCAACCCACGGCCAGCCTGCCGAAATCATCAAGCTCTTCGGCGGCCCGGAACAACTCCGGCAAGCCGTAAACGACCTGCAAGAACTCCTCTATGGCCAAAGCTAAGAAGAGCGGCAAGGCCGCCGCCCCGATGACCACCTCGCAGATGCTCGGCAGCCTCCTCAAAAGCGCCCGCGACATCATGCGCAAGGACAAGGGATTGAACGGCGACCTCGACCGTCTGCCGCTCCTGACCTGGATCATGTTCCTCAAATTCCTCGACGACCTCGAACAGCAGCGCGAGGAGGAGGCCAAGCTCGCGGGCGAGAAGTTCAAACCCGCCATCGACAAGCCCTGTCGCTGGCGCGACTGGGCTGCCGACCCTCAAGGCATCACCGGCGACGAACTTCTCGCCTTCATCAACAACGATGAAGCCGTGCGGGCCGACGGAAAGAAGGGGCCGGGCCTGTTCGCGTATTTGCGAGGGCTTTCAAGCTCCAATGGCGACAACCGCCGCGACGTGATCGCCACCGTGTTCAAGGGCGTCGACAACCGCATGAAGAGCGGGTATCTGCTGCGCGACATCGTGAACAAGGTCGGCGGGATTCACTTTACGTCGTCCGACGAGCTGCACACGCTAGGCGCGCTTTACGAATCCATGCTCCGCGAAATGCGCGACGCGGCGGGAGACTCCGGCGAGTTCTACACGCCCCGCGCCGTCGTCCGTTTCATGGTCGAAGTCACGGACCCGCACCTTGGTGAAACCGTGCTCGATCCTGCGAGCGGCACCGGCGGCTTCCTCGTCGAGGCGTACAGCCACCTTGAGAAACAGGTGAAGACCGTCGCCGACCGCAAGAAGCTACAGACCAGGACCATCGCGGGCTGCGAGCCGAAATCGCTTCCCTATCTTCTTTGCCAGATGAACCTGCTGCTGCACGGACTCGACGCGCCGCAGATCGACCCCGGCAACGCGCTGCGCTTCAGGCTCTCCGAAATCGGCGAGAAGGAGCGCGTGGACGTGATCCTCACTAACCCGCCTTTCGGCGGGGAGGAAGAGAAAGGGATTCAAGGCAACTTCCCCGAGGATCGCCAGACGGCGGAAACGGCGCTGCTGTTCCTGCAACTCATCATGCGCAAGCTCAAGCGCCAGCCGACTTTGGCGGGCCGCCCGGCGCGCGCCGCCGTCGTCGTGCCGAACGGCATGTTGATTTGCACCCAATACTGACCCGTCTGTAAGGGGTATTTGCATCCAATTTTGACCCACGTGTACACCCCCATCCTGCTCTCAGGGGCAGGAGATTTCTGGAGTGATCGACGTGGCGATATTGAGTGTTATTCGACGCTGGCACCTGCGCGAAGGGGTGCCGATCCGCGAGATTGCCCGGCGCACCAAGCTGTCCCGGAACACCATCCGCAAGTACCGGCCAGTGGCGTGGTGGAGCCTGTCTACCCGCAGCGCAAGAGCCCGAGCAAGCTCGACCCGTTTGCCGACATGTTGGCCTGCTGGCTGGAGCGCGAGGCCGGCCGCGGCCGCAAGCTTCGGCGCAACTGGCGCCAGCTTTATCAGGATCTGCAGGCGCTGGGTTATCGCGGATCGTACGACCGGGTGGCGGCCTTTGCCCGGCAGTGGCAGCGCAGGCAGCAGGAGGCAGAGCGCACCAGCCGCGGCACGTTCGTGCCTCTGGTGTTCGCGCCGGGAGAGGCGTTCCAGTTCGACTGGAGCGAGGACTGGGCGGTCATCGGTGGTGAGCGCTGCAAGTTCTACGTGGCGCAGTTCAAGCTCAGCCACAGCCGTGCGTTCCTGCTGCGGGCCTATCCGCAGCAGAGCCACGAGATGCTCTTCGATGCCCACAACCACGCCTTCGCCGTCTTTGGCGGCGTGCCCGGCGCGGCATCTACGACAACATGAAGACCGCCGTGGACAAGGTCGGGCGCGGCAAGGAGCGCACCGTCAACGCGCGCTTCCGGGCCATGACCGCCCACTTCCTGTTCGATGCGGACTTCTGCAACCCGGCCGCGGGCTGGGAGAAGGGCCAGATCGAGAAGAACGTTCGCGATGCGAGGCCGCGCATCTGGCACGAGGTGCCCCGGTTCCCGGACCTGCCCGCGCTCAACGACTGGCTGCAGCGGCGCTGCATCGCGCAGTGGAGCCAGATCAAGCATCCCGAGCAGTCGCATCGCACCGTGGCCGAGGTGCTCGCCGAGGAGCAGCCGCACCTGATGCACGCGCCATCGCCGTTCGACGGATATGTCGAGGACACCAAGCGCGTCTCGCCCACCTGCCTGATCGCCTTCGAGCGCAACCGCTACAGCGTCCCGGCCTCCTTCGCCAACCGGCCCGTGAGCGTGCATGCCTATGCCGACCGGCTCGTCGTGGTGGCCGAAGGGCAGATCATCGCCGAGCATGCGCGGCTGTTCACGCGCGATCACAGCAGCAACGCGGCGCGCACGATCTACGACTGGCGCCATTACCTGGCCGTCATCCAGCGCAAGCCCGGCGCGCTGCGCAACGGCGCGCCGTTCGCCACGTTCCCGGACGGGTTCCGGCGACTGCAGGCCGTGCTGCTCAAGCGCCCGGGCGGGGATCGGGAGATGGTGGAGATCCTCGCACTGGTGCTGCGCCATGACGAGCAGGCCGTGCTGTGCGCGGTGGAGCTGGCGCTGGAGTCCGGCACCGTCTCCAAGCCGCACATCCTGAACCTGCTGAGCCGGCTGCTGGCCACGGATGCGCCTGCGCCCATCCACACGCCGGCGCACCTGGCATTGCAGGAAGAGCCACAGGCCAACGTGGATCGCTACGACAACCTGCTGGGAGATCGCCATGTCGGTTGATACCTTGGCCGTCACCCTCAAGTCCCTGAAGCTCCATGGCATGGCCCAGGCGGTGGATGACCTGTCGGCCCAGCATGGACCTGCGTTCAATCAAGCCCGCCCGATACTGGAAGACCTGATCAAGGCCGAGGTTGCCGAGCGCGAAGTGCGCTCGGTCAACTACCAGCTCAAGGGGCGCGGTTCCCCGCGCACCGTGATCTGGCCGGGTTCCGGTTCGAGCACAGCGATGTGGATGCCGCGCTCATCAAGACCCTGCACGAGTGCCAGTTCCTGCGCAGTGCCCACAACGTCGTGTTCGTCGGCGGCCCTGGCACCGGCAAAACCCATCTGGCCACCGCCATCGGCATCCAGGCCGTGATGCATCATCGACTGCGCGTGCGGTTCTTCTCCACCGTCGATCTGGTCAACCAGCTCGAGGCCGAGAAGGCGCTGAACCGCAGTGGGCATCTGGCTCGAGGTCTCGCCAGCACTGACCTGGTGATCCTGGATGAGCTGGGCTACCTGCCGTTCTCGCAGACGGGCGGCGCGCTGCTGTTCCACCTGCTCAGCAAGCTCTACGAGCGCACCAGCGTGCTGGTGACCACCAACCTGAGCTTCTCGGAGTGGGCCAGCGTGTTCGGCGACGCAAAGATGACCACCGCACTGCTGGACCGGTTCACTCATCACTGCCACATCGTCGAGACCGGCAACGACAGCTACCGGTTCAAGAACAGCTCAACCCAACCCCGCAAGGAGCGACGAACAGGCAAATCCAACCCTTCCTGAGCGATACTGACAACGACCAAGGCGGGTCAACTTTGGATGCAAATCCCGGGTCAGCTTTAGGCGCAAATCAACAGGCACTGATCAATCTCACACTGAGGGCGTGCCGCCTGGCCGATCGGTCCGGGGCAGGGCATTCTCGTATTTGGGAACGTTTCAAGCCCTACTTCGACGCCGAGTTGCGCGATCGCGCAAATGGGCGTTTCGAGTTCTCAACATTAGTGGCGAATTACCTGCCCAACTTCCTGTACATGTCGAGGGAATGGGTGACCGAGAAGTTGCCTCAAATATTTGACAGCGACCACTATGATCTATGGCGTTGTGCGATGCAGGGCTACTCTTATGTGAGGCAAGTCTATCCAGATGTGTACGAGTTTCTGAAAGTTCACGGGGACTTTGTACGTGCGCTTGACGACCCTTCGCTAAAAAGTAAGGTGGCTGACAAAGTCATTCAGAACATCGTAATTGCCTATGTGAACGATTTCGAAACTCTAGATAAGTCAGAGAGCTTGCTCGCTTATCTGTTGAATAGGGCCAAGCCGAACGAAATGAGTCAATTGGCCTGGTTTGTATGGACTTTGAGAAAGGAAGGGGACGCCGAGCTCACCTCCAAGGTCTTGCGCCTCTGGGATGCAATCCACGAAAGAGTGGACGTCTCTACGAAACAGGGGCGACTTGTGGCGTCGTACTTGTGTAAGTGGTCAGTATTTGTCGAGCGCTTAGATGACCATAGTATGGCCCTACTCGCGAAGGTCGCGCCGTATTCAAATGAAGACCACAACTCCTCAGAGTTGCTGCGTAGCCTAGCGCGACTCAGCGAGAGTGATCCACTTAGGGCGAATGAATTGTGGATGTTGATGCTTCAGGGATCGTTGCCAGACTACCCAACGGAGGCAATCACGCAGATTCTAAGGAACCTTTGGGGGCATGGAGATGTTGGTCGCGCGGCGGCTCGTCTATCAGTGAGTGAGTACCTCAAAAAAGGTTCTGAGCGTCCTGCGGCATCACTAAGGGAGCTCGCTGGATCGGAAGTGGAGAGGGAATGAAGTGAATAGGTTGTTTAGGAATCATCGTGGGAGTGCACGATGAAGACCGTATTCTACGCATGGCAAAGTGAGCTTCAGAACAATACCAATCGCACCTTTATCGAGTCGTGCCTGGAGAAGGCAATTGCGAAAGTCAATCAGTCCGTCCACTCCGACGACAAGTTAGTTCTAGATAAGGACACCCAGGGGTATTCCGGCATGCCCGATGTGTCGCGAGTTATTTTTGACAAGATAGATACGTGTGCCGTCTTCTGCCCAGACCTCAGCATTACTTACAGAAGTGACGAAGGACGATGCTCGCCTAATGCAAACGTGCTTATCGAGCTGGGTTACGCGCTGCGTGCAATCGGAGATAGGCGGATCGTTGGGCTATTCAACGAGGCTACGGGAAAGAGGGACGAGCTTCCGTTCGATTTGCGGACGCGTCGATGGCCGCTCACCTATTGTTTGAGAGAGGGCGCTTCGCAGGAGGAGCGGAAGAAGGTTAGGGAATGGCTAGTAAAGTCTCTTACTGAGGCTCTCGGTGCAGCGGCATCCCGAGCGGAAGGTCAGAGCAAGGTTGACGGGGAAGGCAAAGGGAAGGTCGGATCGGTATTTGAGTCGATCGATACCGGGCGATATCCCAATGGGCATGTCATAGCTCATGTAGATGCTGGACTCCCAGGGGTTGGCTCCAAGGGCGAGGTGGTATGGAGGGAAGCTCCGCAGGCATACATCGAGCTTCGCCCAACGCCAGGAACAAAAACGGAAAGTCTTAGAGACTTAATGGGACTGGCTGTAAACGATCACTTTTCATTGCGGGCCTTCGGTCCCAGAGGGACGCAGTGGGTGTCGCGAAATCAAGATGGCGTGATTACAGGCGACATAGTTTCGAATCCGCAGCAAAATCGCGCCCTCTGTGTTTCTCAGCTTAGGAAGAATACGGGAGCGCTAGTCGGCGTCAATCAGGCGTTGGTTGCACATGACGGTGAGAAGGAAGTCATTCTTGCAGGCATGGTGTCCGCTCAATTTGCGGATGCGCTAGAGAACTATCTAGCCTTCTACCGTCAGAGTGGCTTTGTCTTTGACCACCTTTCGCTGTTTGTTGGATTTGAGAATATCCACAACCTCTACCTGAAAGTGCGGAAACCGAAAGGATTGGGTTTGCAGGGGCCGATTGTAGATGGTCGCATTTATCATTCTGTTGAGAAGGTGCAACCGACAAACCATGTCAGTGAAGTTTTACAGCCCCTATTTAAGAAGCTCTGGGATAGTGCAGGGGAGGAATACGAGGCATAGCTGTCGATCCAGTCGTACCTAGCTAAGCGCCTCGTAGGGGTAATGCGAGGGCGTGATCGCAACTAGGTCTTGCGCGCCTTCCTCAGCTTTATCTGATCATCTGCGATTGCCGGTGCGGCTTCGAGGGGTGTCAACTTCGGGAAAGCTAGCTCGAGTCGCTCGAAGCCGTAAGCTTCCCCGTCAAGGCGACAGTTCTAAACTAGAGTTTCTGGCCACTTGGGCGAACTCGACCGGCGTCATGTCGCCGAGCGAGTCATGGGGTCTTTCCTCGTTGTACTCGAGCATCCACCAGTAGGCGGCCTCACGAACGTCTTCCAGGCGGACGAACAGATGCTGGTCAAGGAGCTCGTTGCGCAAGGTGCGGTTGAACCGCTCGATGTAGGCGTTCTGGTTCGGCTTGCCGGGCTGGATGTACTGGATCGCCATTCCGGCATTCCTCGCCCACTGCGTGAACGCCTCTCCCAGGAACTCAGGCCCGTTGTCGGTCCTCAGGATCTGTGGCAGCCCACGACTCTTGCGCAGGCGATCAAAGATCCGCACCAGGCGATCCGAGTTGATCGACGTGTCGACCTCGATGTGCAGCGCCTCCCGGTTGAAGTCGTCGGCCACGTTGAACAGGCGGTAACGCCGACCACAGAGCAACGCGTCGCTCATGAAGTCCGCCGACCACACGCTGTCTGGCAGCCTCGGGACATACAGCGGCAACCGCTCGCGCTTTGGCAGGCGCCGTTTCGCCGCACGCCGCAGGTGCAGCCTCATGAGCTTGTACACACGGTAGATTCGCTTGTGGTTCCACTCGTGGCCTTGGCGGCGCAGCAACTTGCGGCACTTCCAGAAGCCTCGGTTGGGCCGCCCTTCAACCAGTTTGGCAAGACCAGCGATGACCTCAGCGTCGCGCACCGTCCAGTGGTCAGGTGGCCGGTAGTACGCCGAGCGCGACAGCCGGACACAGCTGCAGGCTTTGGCAACCGACATGTGGTGGGTCTGGACCAGGTGGCCGACCGCCTGTCGCTTGGCGGCCGGCCCTAGAGTTTTTTTGCGATCAGGTCCTTCATCGCATGGTTCTCCATGGCCAAGTCCGCATACATGCGCTTGAGCTTGGACAGCTCCGCCTCCAGCTCCTTGGTACGCTTCAGGTCCGAGGCCTCCATGCCGCCGTACTTGCTCTTCCAGACGTAGTAGGTCGGCTCGCTGATCCCGGCCTTGCGGCAGACCTCCTTCACCGGCATCCCGGCATCGGCCATCTTCAGGATCGCAACAATCTGGGTCTCGGTGAACTTCGACTTCTTCATCTCAAGCCTCCTGGGCATTAACATGCCAGAAAGCTCTAGCTATGACCTGTCCACGTGGCGGGGAAGCTTACGCCAGCAGCATGCTGGTCGGCCGAATCGGGCTCGAACCAGAGCGCCATCGTGCCTGCGCCGGCATTCTCGATCCAGCAGTTGAACCAGGCGCCGCACGACAACTGGATCACCAACGGCGGTTCGCTGAAGAACCAGCGCTATTCGCCGCTGAAGGATATCAACGCCAGCAACGTCAACCAGCTCAAAGGCGTGTGGCTGACGCACCTCGGTGGCTCGGGCGTCGCCAACAAGTACTCGGCCGAATCGCAGCCGCTTGCCTACGATGGCGTTCTCTATGTTCCTACCGGTGCGGACGACGTGTTTGCGGTCAGCGTGGACTCCGGGAAGATCCTCTGGAAATACCAGGCCGGCCTCGACAACGCGATTTCGACGGTCTGCTGTGGTTGGCTCAGCCGCGGCGTGGCGCTGGGAGAGGGCAAGGTCTACATAGGGCAGCTCGACGGCAAGCTGGTGGCCCTTGATCAGAAGACGGGCAAGAGGGTCTGGACCACCCAGGTGGTGGAATGGCAGCAGGGTTACTCCCTGACCGCGGCGCCGCTTTATGTGGACGGCAGGATCATCATCGGCACGGCCGGCGGCGAATACGGCACCCGCGGCCGCGTGATGGCCTATGACGCGAAGTCCGGCAAGGAGATCTGGCGCTTCTACACCATTCCCGGCCCGGGCGAGCCGGGCCACGAAACCTGGCCCCAGACCGGTGAGGCGTGGATGCACGGCGGCGCGCCCGTGTGGCAGACGCCCTCGGTCGATCCCGAACTCGGGCTGCTCTATTTTTCGACCGGCAACGCCGGGCCCGACTTTGACGGCTCCAAGCGCGAGGGCGACAACCTGTACGCCTCATCGATCGTCGCGCTGGACCTGAAGACCGGCAAGTACCGCTGGCACTACCAGTTGGTGCACCATGATATCTGGGATTACGACGCACCCAGTCCGACGGTGCTGTTCGACGCCACCCTCAATGGCAAGCCCGTGAAGGGCATCGGTGAAGCCGCCAAGACCGGTTGGCTCTATCTGCTCGATCGCACCAACGGCAAACCGATCTACCCGATCGTCGAAACGCCGGTGCCGCAGGACGCAAACCAGAAAACCTCTGCAACGCAGCCCATTCCCTCGCTGCCGCACTTCGCTACGCATATGCCGACGCCCGAGGAGGCCGATCGGGTCAAGCAGGTCGTTGGCGTTGAAAAGGCCATCGTCTCGAAGGACATCTTTACGCCATTCTGGAAGGATCTGGTCGTGGTGGCACCGGGCCCTGCCGGGGGTACCAACTGGCCGCCGTCCAGCTATGACCCGAACAACAATCTCTTCTTTGTTTGCGGTCAGGACAGCGTGGCAGGCCTGACCTCCGAAACCCAGGAGCGCCCGCAGCCGGCGCCGGGTGGGGTGGTCAGCATCGACACCGGGTCCACCGGAGCCATCGGCAACGGCTTTCACAGCGCGGGCTACTTCGTGGCGTTCAACATCGTCACCGGAAAGGTGGCCTGGACCAAGCGTTACCCGACGTCCTGCTACTCAGGCTCGGTTGTCACCGCCGGCAATCTGGTCTTCGTCGGCACCAACTCGGGTGAGCTGCACGCCTACGAAGCCACAACCGGCAAGGACCTGTGGAAGTTCCAGACCGGCGCAGGCGCCAACAGCGTGGCCACCGTGTTCCAGCACAAGGGCAAGCAGTTTGTGGCGTTCTACGCCGGCGGCAATGCACTGGCCGCCACGGCGCACGGCGACAATTTCTGGCTGTTCTCGCTGGACGGCAAGCTGGGCGAGGTGGCGGCGGGCAAAGGTGGGCACGCCATCCTCCATGCGGGCGAAAAGCCGCAGGCGCCCGCGCCCGTAACCAAGCTGGTTGGCAATCCCGCGACCGGCAAGGGCATTTTTGCGCAGAACTGCTCGGTCTGTCATGGCGCGCAGGGCACCGGCGGCAATGGCGGTCCCAATCTGACCACCATCCCGTCCGCGAAGGTATCCGCCACCGTGCTGAACCACGTCACCAACGGCGGCAAGACCATGCCACCGTTCAGGTATGAGCTGACCTCGCAGAATATCGCCGACGTATCGTCGTATGTGATCAAGGACATCACACACGGCAAATGAGGCTGATTTGAATGGCGCGTGGCGTCAGATCTGCGGCTGGCGGTATTCGCCCGGCGTGGCACCGTTCTGGCGGCGGAAGAAGCGCGTGAAATAAGGCGGCTCCTGGATGCCCAGCCGCGCAGCGATGTGCGCGGCTGGCGCAGTGGTTCTGGCCTTATTCGGTCACTTCAGCCCGTCGTGGAACTTCATCGATGCATGCGAGCCGTCGCAGAACGGCTTGTTCGACGAGGCTCCGCAGCGGCACAAGGTCTGGCGGTTGCGGATCTCGTAGCTTTCGCCGCTGGCACTCTGAACGCGAATGCCACCACGAACCAGCAGCGGACCGCTGACACCGAGCGCCGGGTCCTCGATCAGGGACAGGCTGGGCTTGAGCGCCTGTTCGACCGGTTCGCCCGTGCGGCGATCCCAGATCAGAAGCCGCCCGGACGGGCACTGATGCGCCATGTAGGTGGCAAGCCTGGTGTGTTCTTCGCCGGGCATCTGGACTTCGTTCCAGATGCGTTCGCCGTTGTCGCAGAACCGGCCATATGCACAGTAGCGCTCGTTGTCGGTGAGGGAATGCGTCGGGCCGTCGATCTCCTGTGCGTCGTTCAGCATGGGCTCGAACGAAGCGGTTTCGGTGAGATCGACGGGTACCTTCGCATGGGTTCCGTCACAGTACGGCTTGTTCCGCGACTGTCCGCAGCGGCAAAGCGCCGTCTTTTCCTTGACCTCGAAGGCGCGGCCTTCCTTGTATGACCAGGAGTGACCGGCGGCATTCGTTTCGATGAACTGCAGGTGCAGCGGAGGGCTGCCGTGGACAATATACGGACCGTCCTTCTGCACTTCGATGGACATCGAAGGATCGCTTTCGGTCGATCCGGGCTGTACTGATTTGGTGGTGCGCTCGGTCATGAAGCCCTCCCTTTGGGTTGATTCGGCTCCTGCCCGCGCTGGCAAGAATAGCAGCGCAACGCAGGGGAGCATGAAGAAATGGGCGCGTGAAGAATTGGTAACCCGTGCAACTTCATCGGGCGCTCAGCTTGCCGTCCCGGCGTGGGTGGTCGCGGGTGGTTGTGCGATCGCCAGAGCTTCCTTGTGACCGCTGACGCTTTCGCCATCGGAGCGGCGCAACAGTGCAAAGATGCTCGCCGATATGATGGTCACTGCGCCCAGAAACCAGAAGCCGTGGTGAACCCTGGCGACCATGTCTGCCTGTTCATCTGCGGCGGTGACGCCGATGCTCGCGGTGACAAGTCCGGCCGCGGCAATCCCGAAGCTCATCGACAGTTGCTGGAACATGCCTGACAGTGAACTCGCATTGCTGGATTTTGCGTCCGGGATGTCGGCGAAGGTCAGGGTATTCATCGCCGTGAACTGCGTGGACATCAGGACGCCGTAGATCGCGCCTTGCACGCAGATCTGCCACACGGGAGTGGTGGGGCCGATGCTGCCGAACAGGATCAGCATCACGCCCAGCAGCACGGTATTTCCCAGCAGCAGAGTCCGGTAGCCGAAGGCCGCCAATCCGTACCGGACGAAGATATTGCTTCCCAGCGTGCCAATGGCCTGGGGCATGATCAGCATTCCGGATTGCACGGGCGAGAATCCCAGGCCGGTCTGATAAAGCAGGGGCAGCAGAAAGGGCGCCCCGCCGACCCCCAGCCGGGTGACGAACCCGCCCAGCACCGACGTCGCGAAGGTGCGGATCCTGAGCAGCGTGACATCCAGCAGCGGATTCGCCGACTTGCGGGAATGCAGCGCATAGACCGCGAGCAGCACCAGGGAAAGGGTGGTGGCCACGGCCAGCACCGTAGTGCCGGCACTGTGGTCCCCGAAGATCTCGAGCACCCACGACAGCAGTGAAATGCCGCCACCGAAATAGACCAGCCCGAGCAGGTCGAACCGCGGCACGCTGGCATTGCGATAGTCCGGCATCCAGAAATAGACCATGACCAGCCCGATGAGGCCGACCGGGACATTGATGAAGAAGATGTAGTCCCAGGAGGTGACGCTGACTATGAACCCGCCCAGGGTTGGCCCGATCAGCGGCCCGATCATCGAAGGTATGGCCAGAAAGCTCATTGCCCGGACCAGCTCGGTCTTGGGGAAGCTGCGAACCATGGTCAACCGTCCGACCGGGACCATCATGGCGCCGCCCACGCCCTGCAGCAGCCGATAGGCCACCAGCTCGGGAATCGTCCGCGAGAACCCACAAAGCACCGATCCGATCGTGAACAGCACGATGGCCGCTGCAAAGACGCGTCGCGTGCCGAATCGATCCGCCACCCAGCCACTGGCCGGAACAAAGACGGCAAGACTCAACGCATAGCTTGCCAGCACCGATTTCAGTTGCAGCTGCGACACGCCCAGGTCGTGTGCGATGGACGGAACCGCCGTATTCAGGACGGTGGTATCGAGCGATTGCATCAGGAATGCAATCGCGACCAGCCATGGCAGCGGGCGATTGGATGCAGCAGTCAACGCCATCGCCCCTCCCGTCCAGCGCAGTCCAAGCAGCATACATCTCGGGCGCGACGATACAAATGCGGTGCTGGCCGGCCGCTGGCATGGACAGGCGCCGCGCCGCGCTGTTCGGCGAGGCGCGGTCCCGCCGGATCGCGGTCAGAACTGCCCGTCGCGAATGTAAGGTTGACTCCAGAGAATGGTCTGCAGCAGTACGGCCTTGACCCAGGCGGCGTGCATGCGGTCTACGTCGCGGGCGGCGGCGCCCTTCTTCGCCAGAAAGGGTCGCAGCGTGGTGGTCACGGGAATGGTGAGCGCCGGCAGGTAGCGGAAGTTCACCTGCGGGACGCTGGCCGCGTGATCCGTCTGGTTCTTGCGCAGACGGTTGTGACGCAGACCGATCTCGTACTGCCAGTCGAGCCAGCGCTGGTCGTAGTTCGCATCCGCCGTGTCGAGGATCCACAGTGCGAATCGCTTGCGCACGGCCGCAAGATAGGCTGCGTCCGCCTTGCCGGTCTTTGCGTCGGAGAAGTAGTGGAGCAGCTCGGGCGTGGAGGCCACGAATCCATACCAGACATCGAGAATTGCATCGGTCTGGTCAGCAAGGATGGCACGGCTCTCGCGCAGCGCCTTCACATCGTCGTCGGTGAACAGCAGCGTCTTCTCAAGTGACTTGAGGTCCTCGAGGGTATAGGGCGCCCTGGCAAGCGTGTGCTGCCCATAGGCGTAGCCTGGCGCCGAGTGCGCAGGGTCGGCCGCGGCGCCTGCAGCCTGTGCGATGGCCAGGGCCGTCACGCCCAGCAGGGTGGGAAGGGGGCGGTTCATTGTCATGGGTCCTCCGGTTCCGGCAGTGAGGCGCTCTCTATGCAGCGCGTGAGTTGCATCCTGCCGCACGTGGACGGATCATGGGATACATGAAGTCCAGAAAAGTTGTCTCATCGTCCACGAAGATCTCGGGCGAGGCGCCCGAGCCCATGGACCGCCTTTCGGCGCTGCTGGAGAAGTTCCGGGTCAGGGCTTCGCTGTTTCACACCGGGAGGCTGTGCGGCACGCAGCAGTTCGAGGCGTACCCGGGACGCGCGTTCCTTCACGTCCTGCGCCGCGGCAGCGTCGAACTGCGTCATGCCAGCGGTAGCGGTCTGGCAGTGCGGCAGCGTATCAGCGAGCCGACGCTCTTCCTCTATCCGGCGGCCGTGAAGCATGCGATTGTCAATGCGCCGCGCGAGGGAGCGGACTTCACCTGCGCGACACTGCATTTCGACGGGGGCAGCGAGAATCCATTCGTGGCGGCACTGCCGGCGCTGGTCTGCGTACCGTTGTCCCAGGTGCCGGGATTGGGGCCATCGCTCGAGCTGTTGTTCGCGGAGACAGACCATGCCCGCTGCGGCTCCCGGGTGCTGGCGGACCGCCTTTTCGAGGTGATCCTGATCCAGCTGCTGCGCTTCATCATCGATCAGCCGCACACGGTCGGTGTGACCACGGGCATGCTTGCGGGCCTCGCCGACCGGCGCCTGGCGCGCGCACTGGTGGCGATTCACCGTGCGCCAGCGCGCAACTGGTCCCTGCCTGATCTGGCGCAGTGCGCCGGCATGTCGCGCAGTGCGTTTGCGGCCACGTTCCGGGCGATCACGGGCGTCACGCCCGCTGCCTACCTGTCGAGCTTCCGACTGACCGTCGCCATGGCCGGGCTGCGCGCCGGTGAGCCCGTGAAATCACTGGCCGACAGACTGGGTTATGCGGGGGCAGCATCGCTGTCTCGCGCGTTTCGGCGCGAGTCGGGCGTGTCGCCGCGCGAATGGCTGGCAAGCTGCCAGCCGGCCGCCTAGGCCTGGAGCGCGCCGTCGAGCCGGTGCGGCCTGGCTCTGGAGCCTGTCTGCCGCGCATCGGCCTGTCGTGCCAGCCGCATGGCGGAGTTACAGGATGGGCGCAAGCATCGACAGGAGGTTGTCCCGCAACCTCTTCAGGATGCCCCACGATGCGACATGGGCGAGCTCGATGCGATCGCTCTTGCCAAGAAAGCTGGCCTGCCGCTCCCGGATCTGCGCAACCATTCCTGAATCGTAAAGCAGAATGTTGTTCTCGAAGTTCAGATCGAAGCTCCGCCGATCCATGTTTGCGGATCCGATCAGCGCAATACTGCCATCGACCGTCAGTGTCTTGGCGTGGAGCAAGCCTGGCTTGAACTCGAAGACCTTGACGCCTGCGTTCAGCAGGCCTTCGTACTGACCCCGGCAAATCGCCCCGACTGCAAAATTGTCGTTGCGCGCCGGAAAGATGATCGTCGTATCGACACCGCGCTGCGCCGCGGCTCGCAGGGCTGTCTGCAGGCCTTCCGTCGGCACGTAGTACGGCGTGGTGATCACCAGATCGCTGCGTGCCGCATAGATCAGCGAGGCAAACATTTCCGGCATTGCACCGCTTTGATAGATCGGGCCGGCGGCGATGACCTGGGCCACGAATCCGCTCTTCGCGCTGTCTGCTGCCGCTGGCGCATCAAGCAGCATCGCGATGTCGTCTCCACCGTTTGCCATCCACGCCGAGGCGAACAGGTGCTGGTTCTGACGCACCACGGGACCTTCAAACCGCAGCAGGACATCGACCCAGGGGCCGAAGCGCGCCTTCGGAAGGAACTGCGGATCGGCGCAGTTCTGGCTGCCGCAATAGGCAAGGCGATTGTCTACAACGGCAATCTTGCGATGATCTCGCAGGTCAATCCGGCCGTTGAAGGGGCGCAGCAATGGATTGCCGACAGCCAGTGCGCGGCGCATCTGGACGCCAGAACGAACCAGCGCCTGCCATAGCGGGGCACGGATGAGTGCACGCGAGCCGATGTCGTCCACCAGGGCCCGGCACGCCACACCGCGCGCGGCGGCGCGCATGAGTGCGTCGGCGACCTTGCGTCCATTGCCATCGTCCAGCCAGATGTAGAAGAGCAGGTGAACGGATTGCGTGGCGTCATCGATGTCTTCAACCAGTCGCTGGATCGCGGTGTCGGAATCGGTCATCAGCTCGGCCTGGTTGCCATCGGTCTGCGGATAGCCGCTGATGCTGCGGCCGATCTCGAACAGCTCCATGCTGCCATCGAGTCGTTCACGCGACACTCCGGGAGAGAACCCCGCAGGGTCGGGAAGGGCAGCAGTAACCTCGTGGAATCTGGCGATCCGCCTTCTCCCGATATTGGTCGTGCCAAACAGGAGATAGGCCGCCGTCCCCGCAAACGGCAACGCGAACAAGAGCAACAACCACGCCGCGCGCGCCTCGGGCTGGCGGTGCCGACGCAGCAGGATGTGCAGCGAGCAGGCGAGCACGGCAATGACATGCAGATACAGGGGGGCTGACATTTCCATTCTCTAGACGTGCCGTCCTTCAGACGACAGTATGTTCTTGCACCGCCCTGCTACCCATGCCAACCTGACTTCACTTCGGGAGATCAGCAACGCGAAGTCCTGATGATGGCTGATGAACAACCTCATTATGAACCCTACGACAGCCCCGCGGGAGGCTGGGGCGCGGCGGCGGCAACGGCCAGGATCCTGATGCAGGAGAGTGTCGTCACCAAGGGTTCAAAGGCGTTGTTGTCGATGAATCAGCCGGGTGGCTTCAAATGCCCAAGCTGCGCCTATCCGGATCCCGACTGCACCAGGACATTGGAGTTTTGCGAGAACGGAGCCAAGGCCCTGGCGCACGAAGCGACCAGGTTCCGCGTGACGCGGGACTTCTTTGCGCGATACAGCGTGACCGAACTGGAAGCGCAATCCGACTACTGGTTGGAAAGGCAAGGCCGCCTGACCGAACCGATGAAATACGATGCAGCAAGCGATCGGTATGTTCCGGTCAGCTGGGGCGACGCCTTCGCTCTCATCGCGCGTCACCTGCGCGGTCTCGCCAGCCCGCATCAGGCGGAATTCTACACCTCGGGTCGTACGCCGAACGAGGCTGCTTTCCTGTATTCGATCTTCGTGCGCGCTTTTGGAACGAACAACTTCCCCGACTGCTCGAACATGTGTCACGAGCCGACCAGCCGCGGTCTTCCGGCGTCGATCGGTGTGGGCAAGGGAACGGTGACCATGGCCGATTGGGCCAGGGCCGAAGCCGTCTTCGTCATCGGGCAGAACACCGGAACCAATTCACCGCGCATGATGACCGATCTGGTCGAGGTCGAGCGGCGTGGGGTCCCGATCGTTGCCGTGAATCCCATGCCCGAACGCGCCTTGATGCGGTTCACTCCGCCGCAAGACGTGATCGAAATGGCGACCCTCGGTTCGACGAAGATCGCCAGCGAATACGTGCCGGTGCGGATCGGCGGGGATGTGGCCCTGCTCAAAGGCATGATGAAGGTGCTCTTCGAGCGGGAGTCGCACGGCGACAACGTCATCGACTGGGATTTCGTCAATGCGCACACCCTGGGCATCGAGGCCATCCGCGAGGACGCCCTGGCGCAGGATTGGGCAGATCTGGTGCGCGTGTCGGGAATATCGGAGGAGCAGATCCGTCGGTGCGCCGACATCTACATCCGCTCCAACGCGACGATAATTTGTTACGGCATGGGATTGACGCAACATCAACAGGGTTCTCAGCTGCTGCGCCAAGTGTGCAATTTGCTTTTCCTCAGGGGAAACTTCGGCAAGCCGGGCGCCGGGATCGCCCCGATCCGTGGCCATTCGAATGTCCAGGGCGATCGCACCGTCGGGATCGATGAAAGACCGCCGCCCGCATACCTTGATCGGCTGCAGCAGGTGTTCGGATTTGATCCGCCGCGTGAGAGCGGGCATCACACCGTTGATGCGGTCAAGGCGATGCTGGCGGGGACGGCCAAGGTGTTCATCGGCATGGGCGGCAACTTCGTCCGCGCCGTTCCTGACACGGATCGCGCCTATGCCGCGATGCGTGGACTCGACCTGACAGTCGGCATTTCGACCAAACTCAACCGCGGCCACGTGATCCACGGCAAGGAGGCGCTGATCCTGCCGGTGATCTCACGATCAGAGCGGATCGAGACCACGGCCGGGGAGCAGTTCGTGACGATCGAGGATGCCATGTCCAGGGTCACGGCTTCGAAAGGCGTGCTCGATCCGGTGAGCGCAGACTGTTTGTCCGAAGTGGAAATCGTCTGCCGGATGGCTCGGGCCGTGCTCCCGGGCAGTCCGATTGACTGGGAGAACTATGCCTGCGATTTCGGCCTGATCCGCGACAAGATCGCCGAGGTCTATCCGGCGATCTACGCCGACTTCAACGCGCGGATTGCCGACAGGTCGGGCTTCTACCTGGACGTGCCGCCCCGCAGACGGGTCTGGCCGACCCCCAGCGGCAAGGCGAACTTCGTCTTGTTCAGCGGCCTTGACGTGAATGATCCTGTAGGCGACCCGGCGATGCTGCGCCTGGCCACCGTGCGCTCCCACGATCAGTTCAACACCACCATCTACAGCTACTCCGATCGTTATCGCGGTATCTACAATGATCGCATGGTGCTGCTGATCAACGCCGATGACCGCAAGGATCGTGGCCTGGTCGAACAGGCGAGTGTCGGGCTGGAAACCCTGTCGACGGACGGGATGGTGCGCAGGGTCGATGGTCTGACCTTGGTTGACTACCCGCTGCCGCGCGGTGCGGTGGCCGGCTACTATCCGGAGCTCAATCCGCTTCTGCCGCTGGATCATTTCGATGAGATCAGCGGCACGCCTGCTGCGAAATCCATCCCGGTGAGAATCGTGTTGGCCTGACCATCACGACAGGTCCCCTCCCTCCTGGGTGGGTGTGTTGAAGGTTCACTCGGACACAAGGGTCAGCGAAAGCCATGAAATTCCTCGATCCGACCGTCCTGGCCAGAGCGCAGTTCGCCTTCACGATTTCTTTTCACTTCATCTTTCCGGCACTGTCGATCGGACTGGCCAGCTATCTGGCGGTTCTGGAAGCCCTGTGGCTGAAGACAGGAAAGAGCATCTATCTCGACCTGTTCCGCTATTGGCTGAAGATCTTCGCCATCGCCTTTGGCATGGGGGTCGTATCGGGCATCGTCATGTCCTACCAGTTCGGCGCCAACTGGTCGGTGTTCTCGGCAAAGGCGGGGGCGGTGGTTGGTCCCCTGATGGCCTATGAAGTGATGACGGCCTTCTTTCTGGAGGCCGGATTCCTGGGCGTAATGCTGTTCGGTATGGAGAAGGTGGGGCCTCGCCTTCACCTTCTTGCCACGTGCATGGTCGCACTTGGCACGCTGATTTCGGCAACCTGGATCATCGCGGTCAACAGCTGGATGCAGACCCCGGCAGGACATGCGATCGACGCAGCGGGCAGGTTCATTCCCGTCTCGTGGCCGGACATCATCTTCACCGCCAGTTTTCCCTACCGGTTGATCCACACGGTTCTGGCGGCCTTCCTGAGCACGGCGATGCTGGTCGGCGCGGTGGGTGCCTGGCATCTGCTTCGTGATTCCGGCCAGCCCGCCGCGCGCAAGATGTTCTCGATGGCCATGTGGATGGCGGCGCTGGTCACCCCGATCCAGGTTCTTGCAGGAGACCAGCACGGGCTCAACACACTGGAGCACCAGCCCGTAAAGCTGCTGGCGATGGAAGGCGACTTCGAACCGAGCCCGGATGGTGCCCATCTGGTGCTGTTTGGCCTGCCGAGCAATGCCGAACAGAGGGTCAGGTTCCAGGTCGCGATTCCCAAGGCCGGATCGCTGATTCTGAAGCATGCTCCCAACGCCCCACTACCCGGGCTGAAGGACTTCCCGCAGCAGGACTGGCCTCCGGTCGCGATCGTCTTCTGGTCGTTTCGAATCATGGTGGCGCTGGGAATGGCCATGCTCGGGGCAGGCCTCTGGAGCCTGTTCGCCCGATGGCGCGGTACTCTCTACAAGTCCCGCTGGCTTCACCGTGCCGCCGTGGCGCTGGGGCCGGCGGGATTCATGGCGGTCATCGCCGGCTGGGTGACAACTGAGGTAGGCCGCCAGCCGTTTACGGTATACGGGCTGCTGCGCACGTCCGACTCGATATCACCAATTGCCGCGCCTGCGGTCGCGACTTCGCTTGTGGCCTTTGTCCTGGTGTATTTCGCCGTGTTCGGCATGGGCATCGGCTATATCCTGAGGCTCATGGCACGGCCACCTCAGTCCGGGGAACCCGAGCCCGCAGCGATGCCGCAGCGTGCCGCGGGCATTACACCGGCGGCAGGCATGGCAGTTGAACCCAAGCTGGGAGGCGAAGATGACCGCAACTGACCTCACCATGGTTTGGGTGTGCGTCATCTCCTTTGCCGTCTTGGCGTATGTCGTGCTCGATGGATTCGACCTGGGTATCGGCATTCTCTTCCCGACACTGGCTCCGGGTGAGGAACGGGGAGTTGCGATGAACTCGGTAGCGCCGGTCTGGGACGGCAACGAAACCTGGCTGGTGCTGGGCGGTGGCGGTTTGTTCGCGGCCTTTCCGCTCGCCTATTCGATAATTCTTCCTGCGACCTATCCACTGATAATCGCCATGCTGCTGGGACTTGTATTCCGCGGCGTGGCATTCGAGTTCCGCTGGCGCGATCCGGTGCGCCAGTCGCTGTGGGACCGCGCATTCGCAGCCGGATCGCTGGTTGCCGCACTTGCGCAAGGCATCATGTTGGGCGCCATCCTTCAAGGTATCAATGTCAGGGATTTCGCCTACGCGGGCGGCTGGCTCGATTGGCTGAGTCCATTCTCGCTGCTTTGCGGTGTGGCTGTGGTATGCGGCTATGGCATGCTGGGTGCGTGCTGGCTCGTCTGGAAGACAGAGGGCGACATCCAGAAGCGGGCCCGCAGGCGCGCGGTCCTGCTGGGTGCAGCGACACTGGTCGGGATTGGCGCGGTCAGTCTGGCGACGCCATTCCTGGCGTTTGATTACTGGCGGCGCTGGTTCGCAATGCCAGGGCTGGTCTTGACCGCACCGGTGCCCCTGCTGCTGGTCACCTGTGCGCTAACCTACTTCAGATCGTTGCGACGCGGCGCTGAACGGTTGCCCTTCGTCATGGCGCTGGCAATCTTCGGGCTGTGCTTTGCTGGTCTTGCGATCAGCATCTACCCGCATTTGGTCCCGCGAGCGGTCACGATCTGGCAGGCTGCGGCACCGTCCAGCAGCCTGTCGTTCATGCTCGTTGGAACGGCAATCATCGTGCCCTTGATCCTGTCATACACAGGCTGGGCCTATTGGGTATTTCGCGGCAAAGTCGGATTGCAGGGGTACCACTGATGGCTGGCCGCGAGCAGACTTCGCCGCTTCGACGGCTCGCCTGGTTTGTCGGAATCTGGGCGCTGAGTGTTGTCGCTCTCGGCATGGTGTCCAGCCTGATTCGCCTGCTCGCGGTTTGGTAGCATCCGCTGGCGGCGAGCAACCGACTGTCGCCCCGGTGTTGCCGCCGCGGGATCGCCGCCAGGTCGAATCGTGAACGATCCGGCACTCAGCGCAGAGGCAGGTAGATGTCCGTGATCATCTCGTGCTCCTTCACGCCGGGCCCAACGTTCACGTAGTGGAAGAACATTGGATAGTCGCGCAGCTGCTCGCCGCTCTGCGGCAGCCAGGTTTCGTAAAGGTAGCGCGGCCCCGGCAGCTCGTGTCGCGTGCCGATGTTGCGGACACGGGCGCAGCGTCCCGCGGGGATCACCTTCGTAACGACACCTTGCGGATTCTCCGCCACCGGCTGGGCTATCGACACGCACAGATCGAGCCGGTAATTCTCCGGCAGCACGCTCAGATGATCGGTGTAATGCACGCCATAGGTATTGCCCTGTCCCGGCTTCACGCCGTTGGCGCGGCGCCATTCGATGAACTTCTGTGAGGTCTGATAAGTAAGGTGCTCCGGGCCGCGATGTTCCAGCGCCGCGACCAGGGTTTCCGGAAAGTCGACGATTTCTACCTGCATGTCTGCCGTCTCCTGTGGATTGTCGAGGATCATCCTCACTTGCCACTGCTGCCAGGTCGGCGCCTTGCGAAAGCTGCTCGGACTCTGCCCGCACTCTTTCCTGAAGGCGCGCGCAAACGATTCCGCATTGGCAAAGCCGGCCGCGAACGCAATGTCGGTCACGCTGAGATCGCGCGCGAACACCAACTGCAACGCTGCCCGCCGCAACCGCTGCAGTTGCACCATGCGGCCCAGGCTGATGCCGGTGTAGGCGCTGAACTGACGATGGAAGTGAAAGCGGGAGAAATTGGCGAGCTGGCACAAGGTATCCAGTGACAACTCCTCATCGAGGTGCTGGCTGATGTAATCCAGCACCTTGCTGATGCGTTGTGCATAACGGGCTTTGCGTGGGGTCGACATCATTCCTCCGGCCAGCACATGATGAGGCTCATGCCCTCTGCTGGCCGGACAGTTCTTGCTCAGTTGCGCCCGACCGGATTCCTGCACTTGTAGTCAGGCGCAAAGGTGCCTCACGAGAAAGTCCTGCAAGGACATGACGTCGGAATTCCAGCAGTAGAGCCGGGGGTCAGATCGCGTCGCAGCGACGTCGGCGGGACCCTCGTCGGATCGCCGCATCGGTTGAACCAGGTCGCCGGGCACCGGCCGCTTTGGCACGCGGTATTGCGGGTCAACAGAAATCCTTTGCAAAAATCCCGTCCGGCGATACATTGGATTCCAGTCCTGCGACAAGAACAGGGCGAAGCAGAGGGGAGATGGTCATGGGCCTCCGAGTTCCCGGTGGCAGCGATCGCTGCACATGAACCTGCATCCCCAAATCCAATGCCTGAAATGTGCCCGCAAGTGCCTGGCCGCGCCAGGAGGAGAATACGTGCCATGAAAAGACAATGGGGATGGATGCTGGCTACCGGAATCATCCTGGTGGTCATCGGTGTGCTGGCGGCATTGCATCCGCTGGCGACAGGCCTGGCGATGGGTACCTTGCTGGCCGTCGTGTTCCTGATCGGCGGCATTGCATCACTGGCCGCGGCGTTTCGCGATGCCGGCTGGCAGGCAAAAGTGGTCGACATCCTGTTTGGCGTGCTGGCGCTGCTGGGGGCGATTGTCTGCGTAGCCAATCCATTCAGCGGCGCCATCAGCCTGGCGTGGCTGATCGGCGTGTTGTTCCTGGTCAGCGGCATCATGGAAATCCTGGCCGCGACCCGTGCGAGCAGCGACCGGATATTGCTGGGTATCCTGGGTGTCGTCGATGTCGTGCTGGGCGCCTACGTGACCTTTGCGATTGATCCGGCCGGTGGCCTGGTGCTGCTCGCGCTCATGGTGGGCTTCGGCTTCATCGCCAGGGGCGTGCTGCTCTCGGCGCTGGCCATCAGGATCCGCAATCTGACGAGCGCAGCTACGACTTGAGGCCGTGCCGCACGGAATGCTGATCGTCGCGGCGGGAGTGGCCGGCCTGCCGGCCGCTTCGCTGCTGGCGGTACGCCTTCGGGAGACTCGCCGCCACCGCGCGGGGCGCGCCAATCAACCAAGCACTTGAGTGATTTTCCCAAGTGCTTGGTTGATGGAGTAGCGGAAACGTAGCAACGTTCGCTACGGATCCGATGCCTCTTCATGCTTGTCCTTCTTTCCGTACCCCGCGTTGAATCCGTTGATACCTGCGAGGACATCCCGGCCGGCACGTTGTAACGCCGCTATCGAAGATCATCATGAAGCGGCGGGGTGGGTCCCTGACTGTCCCGTATTCAGGGAGCGCCACACCGAGCGATTTCAGGAGGCCTTTGCCTCCATGATGCGCGATGCTAGCTCGTTGACCAGTCGCTGGATCTCCGGACGGCACGAACCGCAATTGGTGCCTGCCTTGAGCACCTGGCCAACGGCCGCCACATCGCGGCAGCCCCGGCACACGACCTCGCGGATGGTGTTGGCGCCCACACCGAAGCAGGCGCAGACGGTGGGGCCCGGATCGATGCCATCCCTGCGCGCGCCCCGCAGCACTGCGCCTCGATCCTCGACGGCAAGCGATGCGGACTGGAAGAGGGACTGCAGCCATCCCCGGGCGGGCAGGGAGCCCGTGCGGGATACCATGAGGCAAGCCTGCAGCCTGCCGCCGGAGAGCAGCGCGACGCGGTACGCGCCCGATCCCGCGTCGGCGAACTCGATCCACTCGGCGTCGAGCAGTTCCGGAAACGCCTGGCGCAGCCAGCTTTCACCCGGCGCGGGACCATTGCCGGCGAACTCCAGGCGTTGATGGTCTTCTCCCGGAGACCTCGCCCACCAGATGCATGCTGGCGGAGCCGCTGGCCGGCGCGACAGCAGGAAGCCCTGCCATTCATGCGGCAGGGGTTCGATACGCACCGGCGTGTGCTTGAATTCCGGCTCACCGGAAAGCGCGTCGACGACGGGATTCACCACGGCGCCCACGCGGGATTGTTCCGCGAACTGCGCGCTCCAGTGGATGGGCACGAACACCATGCCAGCGGGCACTTCTCCGCTGCTGCGCGCCCGGGCCACGACCGAGCCCCAGCGGCTGCTCACCCGGGCGAGCGTGCCGGGTTCAATTCCAGCCGCGCGCAGATCCTGCGGGTGCGCATCGATGTAGGGTTCGGATTCATGGGCGTTGAGCGAGGTGGCCCGCGCGGTGCGCGTCATGGTGTGCCACTGGTCGCGGATGCGGCCCGTATTGAGGATCAAGGGAAACTCGCCGGCCGGCGCGAACCGTGGACCCCGCGCATGGGTGGCGATGAAGCGCGCCCTTCCATCGGGCGTGGGAAATCGTCCATCGCCGAACAGGCGCGCCGACGAGGACGTCGGCCACTGCCGCGGAGTCAATTGCTCGTATTGCGTCCCATCGAGTCCGTCGAAGCCGGTGACGTCGAAGCGCCGGCCGAGCCGGGCGGCCTCGACGCTCAGTCGCGCATGCTCGTCGAAGATCTGCTGCGGGCCGGTGTAGTCGAAGCCCGTGGCGAAACCCATCCGCCGCGCCACCTCGCACAGCATCCACCAGTCCGGACGCGCCTGTCCGGGCGCGGGCAGGAATGCGCGCTGGCGGGATATGTGGCGGTCGGAGTTGGTGACAGTGCCGTCCTTTTCCGCCCAGCCGGTGGCGGGCAGCCGGATGTGCGCAAAGGGCAGCGTGTCGTTGTCGGCAACGCAGTCGGAAACGATGACCAGCGGACAACGCGCCAGCGCCCGGCGCACGCGATCTGCATCGGGCAGGCTCACCACGGGATTGGTAGCCATGATCCACACCGCGCGGATGCGGCCCTCATCGATGGCGTCGAACAGCTCCACCGCCTTGAGTCCCGGCTGCTCGGCAATGCGGGGTGAATTCCAGAACCGCTGCACGACCTCGCGATGCCGTGGATCCTCCAGCGACAGATGCGCCGCGAGCTGCGTGGCCAGGCCACCCACCTCGCGGCCACCCATGGCATTGGGCTGGCCGGTGATCGAGAACGGTCCCATGCCCGGCTGGCCGATGCGTCCCGTGAGCAGGTGGCAGTTGATGATGGCGTTGACCTTGTCTGCGCCGGCCGAAGACTGGTTCACGCCCTGGGAGAAGGCAGTGACCGTCCGCGCAGTCCCGGCGAACAGGGTGAAAAAGCTTTCGAGCTGCGCCGGATCCAGGCCACAGGCCTGCGCGGTGGCCGCGATGTCGGCACAGGCCACGCGGGCGGCGGCCAGGGCTTGCGCCGCGCCACCGGTGTGCGCCTCGACGAAGGCCGTGTCCGCGCAGCCATGGTCGTGCAGCCAGGCCAGCAGGCCGTTGAACAGCATCACGTCGGTGCCACTGCGCAGCGGCAGGTGCAGGTCCGCCTGCTCGGCCGTGGGCGTGCGCCGTGGATCGACGACCACCAGCCGCAGCCCGGGGCGGCGCTCGCGCTCGGCGAGGATGCGCTGCATCAGCACCGGATGGCACCAGGCCAGGTTCGAGCCGACGAGCACGATCAGGTCGGCCGCCTCCAGGTCGGTATAGTCGACGGGCACTATGTCCTCGCCGAAGGCGCGCACGTGGCCGGACACGGCCGAGGACATGCACAGGCGCGAATTGGTATCGATGTTCGCCGTGCCGATGTAGCCCTTCATCAGCTTGTTGGCGACGTAGTAATCCTCGGTGAGCAGCTGGCCGGAGACATAGAGGGCCACGGAGTGGGGCCCGTGCTCCGCGATGCAGTCGCTGAGGCGCGAGGCCGCTGCGGCCAGCGCAGCGGCCCAGCTCACCACCTGGTCATCCACCTCCGGCTGCAGCAGGCGACCCGCAGGTCCCAGCGTCTGCGTCAGCGCCGTGCCTTTGGAGCACAGTCGTCCGCGGTTGGCCGGATGCTCGGGATCACCGCTCACGGTGACGCTGCCATCCGCCGCCTTGCGTGCCAGCACGCCACATCCCACGCCGCAGTAGGGGCAGGTGGTCCGCGTGACCGCGCTCAAGCTGCGGATTCCGGCATGGGGGCTTCACCCAGCAGCAGCTCTTCGCGCCACGGGGAGATGTCGCGCTGATGCTCGATCAGGTCCGCATACCAGGCCGCATTGCGTGTATCGCCGTAGAGGACGGCTGCCTGCAACCGGTTCTCGCGCACCCAGAGCCGCTTGTAGACGCCTGCCGCGCGATCGGCGTAACGAATGGATTCCGCGCCGGCCGCCTTCGCCGGATCGCCGGCGGAGAACACCGCGATGCCGCTGACCTTGAGCTGGGCCGAGGGCCGGGAACCCCGGAACCGCGTCACGCCCCGTTCGGCCAGATGCGCCGCGCAGACGCGGGCCTGCTCCCACAGCGGTGCCACCAGGCCATAGGTGGCGCCACGATGCTGCACGCATTCACCCACCGCGTAGATCGCCGGGTCGAAGGTCTGCAGTGTGTCGTCGACCAGGATGCCGCGATCGCACTTCAGGCCGCAGGCGCGCGCCAGTTCCGTGCGCGGCGTGATGCCCGCGGCCACGACGACCAGCTGTGCCGCGATCGAGCTGCCATCCTCGAGCCGCACCCGCTGCACGGCGCCATCGCCCTCGAAGGCCTCGGTGCGCGCGGCGAGCCTGAAGCGGATGCCCCGCTCCTCCATCGTGCGGCAGAGGAAGGCAGCCGCCTCGTCATCGAGTTGCCGGTCCATCACGCGTTCGCGGATGTGCACCACGGTGACCGACAGGCCCTGGCGCGCGAGTCCGCTGGCGGCCTCCAGCCCCAGGAGACCACCGCCGATGACCACTGCCTCGCGCGCATTGCCGGCCTGGGCGAGCATGCCGTCCACGTCATCGAGGCTGCGGAAGCTGAAGACGCCGGACAGGTCGTGCCCGCGTACCTTGAGGCGCACCGGATCCGAGCCCGTCGCCAGCAGCAGCCGGTCATAGCCCGCCACCACGCCGGCCGCCGATATCACGCGTCGCTGGCGCCTGTCGATGGACACCACCGGATCGCCGACATGCAGCGCGATGCCCCGCTCCTGGTACCACTGCAGCGGGTGCGACATGATCTGCTCGCGGGCGGCATCGCCCGCCAGCAGCGGCGACAGCAGGATGCGGTTGTAGTTGCCACGGGGCTCCGCGCCGAAGACGGTGATGTCATAGGCATCGGGCGCGTGCTGCAGCAGTTCCTCGACGGTGCGCATGGCCGCCATGCCATTGCCCACCACCACCAGTCGACGCCTGCCGCGGCCATCGGCCGCGGTGGTGGCCAGCAGCGACTCCACCCACACGCGGCCGTCGAGCACGCCGCAAGGCCAGGTGCGCAGGCCCACGGACTCGTCTTCCAGGCAGCGGCCGCTGCGCAGGTTGAAATGCTGCTTGTAGACCGGCGAGGCCACCACGAGTTGCCCGGCCTGGTCGCCCACCAGGCCGCGCGAGATCACGTTCGCATCGCTGAACGGATCGCGGTTCTCAAGCGCGAAGATCTCCTCGCCCACGCGCATCAGCGCCACCTGCTCGCCATCGATCAGCGCGCAGACGCCGCCGCCGTCGAAGATGTCCTCGAGTTCACAAACGAAATGACGTCTTCCCGTGCTCATGCGCCCACCGCCTCGGTCATCCCCACACGCTCCTTGGTCGTGGCGGGACGGCGCTGGCCGCGCTCCTCCACCAGCACGATGTTCGAATCCAGCTTGTCGCTGTTCACGAAATGGCGGAAGCGCCGCAGGGTCGCCGGATCCGCCACCGCCTTCTTCCATTCGCACTCGTAGGAGCCGATCACCCGCTGCATCGCCGCCTCGAGATCCGCCGCGATACCGAGCTTGTCGTCGCACACGACGGACTTCAGGTAATCCAGGCCGCCCTCGAGGTTCTCCAGCCAGCTGGCCGTGCGCTGCAGGCGATCGGCCGTGCGCACGTAGAACATCAGGAAGCGGTCGACGTACCGGATCAGCGTCTCGCGGTCGATGTCGCTGGTCAGGAGGTCGGCATGACGTGGCTTCATGCCGCCATTGCCGCAGACGTACAGGTTCCAGCCCTTCTCGGTGGCGATCACGCCCACGTCCTTGCTCTGCGCCTCGGCGCACTCGCGGGTGCAGCCGGACACGGCGAACTTGATCTTGTGCGGCGAACGCAGGCCCTTGTAGCGGTTCTCGAGCTCGATGGCGAAACCCACGCTGTCCTGCACGCCGTAGCGGCACCAGGTGGAGCCCACGCAGCTCTTCACCGTGCGCAGCGACTTGCCGTAGGCATGTCCGGACTCGAACCCGGCAGCGATCAGCTCGCGCCAGATGTCCGGCAGCTGGTTCACCTGCGCGCCGAACAGGTCGATGCGCTGTCCGCCGGTGATCTTGGTGTACAGGTCGTACTTCTTCGCCACCTGCGCGATCACCAGCAGCTTGTCGGGCGTGATCTCGCCCCCGGGCACCCGTGGCACCACCGAATAGCTGCCATCCTTCTGGAGGTTGGCGAGGAAGCGGTCGTTCGTGTCCTGCAGCACGGCCTTGGCGGGCTTGAGCACGAACTCGTTCCACTGGGACGCCAGGATCGACGCCACCGCGGGCTTGCAGATGTCGCAGCCCAGGCCTTTGCCGTGCAGCGTGATCAGGTCCGCGAAGTCGCGGATCTGGCCCACCTTCACCAGGTGGAACAGTTCCTGGCGCGAATACGGGAAGTGCTCGCAGAGGTGGTTGTTGACGGCAATGCCCTTGCGCTGCAGCTGGGCCTTGATGATCTGCGTGACGAGCTGGGCGCAGCCGCCGCAGGAACTGGCGGCCTTGTTGCAGCTCTTCATGCCCCCGAGCGTGGTGACGCCGGCATCGACGGCGGCGCAGATGTCGCCCTTGCTGACGTTGTTGCAGGAGCAGATCTGGGCGCTGGCCGGCAGCGCTGCCACGCCCATGCCGGCGCCCGCCTCGCCACCCTCGCTCGCCGGAACGAGCAGCGACTCCGGCTTCGATGGCAGCGGCATGCCGTTCAGCATGAGCTGCAGCCAGGTGCCGTAGTCGGCGGCATCGCCGACCAGGATGCCACCGAGCAGTCGCGTGCCGTCCTTGCTGATGACCAGTTTCTTGTAGACGCCGACGCGCTCATCCACGAGCGTGCAGCATTGCGCATCGGTCGTGGTGGCATGCGCGTCACCCAGCGAGGCCACGTCGACGCCCATGAGCTTGAGCTTGGTGCTCATGTCCGCACCGGCGAACCGCTTCTCGCCCGCGCCCAGCAGTCCCGTGGCAGCCACCTCGGCCATCTGGTACCCGGGTGCCACCAGGCCGTAGAGCTTGCCCTGCCACAGCGCACACTCGCCGATGGCGTAGATGTCCGGATCGCTGGTGCGGCAGAAGTCGTCGATGACGATGCCGCCGCGCGGCCCCAGTTCGATGCCGGCCGCCCTGGCGAGCGCGTCCTGCGGGCGGATGCCCGCCGAGAACACCACCACGTCCGCTTCCACCGATTCGCCATCCGCGAAGCGCAGCAGGTGCTGGTGCTGCGTGCCCGCCTCGATGGCGGTGGTGGACTTGCCGCAGTGGACGCGTACGCCGAGGGATTCGATGTGCCGGCGCAGCACGCGCCCGCCGCCGTCGTCCACCTGCACCGCCATCAGGCGCGGCGCGAACTCGACCACGTGCGTCTCGAGTCCCAGGTCGACCAGGGCCTTTGCGGCCTCGAGGCCCAGCAGTCCGCCGCCGATCACGACACCGGTGCGCGCGTTGCGGCTGGCATCGCGGATGGCGATGAGATCCTCGATGGTGCGGTAGACGAAGCAGTCCTTGCGCTCCCGGCCCGGTATGGGAGGCACGAAGGGATACGAGCCCGTGGCCAGCACCAGCTTGTCGTAGGCCAGCTCGCGCCCCGAACTCGTGATGACAATCCTGCGCGCGCGGTTGATGGATTCGGCGCGCTCGGACAGGTGCAGGGCGATGCCCGATCGGTCGAAGAAACCCTCGGGCACCAGCGACAGGTCGTCGGCCGTCTTGCCGTTGAAGAATCCCGACAGGCCCACACGGTCGTAGGCCGGTCGCGGCTCCTCGCAGAGCACGGTTACCTGGCAGCCGTGTTCGGCCGCCGCCAGCTTCTCGAGCAGGCGCTGGCCCACCATGCCATTGCCGATCACGAGTATCTTGCGCTGTGTCACTGCTGTCTCCCGATCAGATGCGCGCCTGCACCACGGCGCCCCAGGTCGTCCGCCAGCGCCGCTTCACGCTGGTGAGCCCCACGAGTGCCAGCAGCGACAGACCGCCGAAGATGAAGAATCCGGAGGAATACTGTCCGGTGAGCTGCCTGGCGAAGCCGAGGCTGGAGGCGAGGAAGAAGCCGCCCACGCCGCCCGCCATGCCGACCAGCCCGGTCATGACGCCGATCTCCTCGCGGAAACGCTGCGGCACCAGCTGGAACACGGCGCCATTGGCCATGCCCAGGGCGAGCATCGCCACCACGAACACCGACATCGCCGCCAGCGCGGTGGGCAGGTTCGTGCCGACGACGAACAGCGCCAGCGCGGCCATCAGGTACATGGCGGTGAGCGTGCGGATGCCGCCGACGCGATCAGCCAGCGCGCCCCCGAACGGACGCACCAGCGAACCGGCGAAGACGCAGCCCGCCGTGAGGTATCCCGCCATCACCGGCGACAGGCCATACTGGTCGTTGAAGTAGATGGTCAGCGACGATGACAGGCCCGAGAACCCGCCGAAGCTCACGGCGTAGAAGAACATGAACCACCAGGCATCGGAGCTCTTCAGCGGCGTGAAGTAGGCGCTCACCGGCTTGGGCGGGGGATTGTTGGGGCTGTCCTTCGCCAGGAACACATACACCCCGAGCGCCACCAGCAGCGGCAGCACGGCGAGCCCGATTACATTGTTCCAGCCGAACGCGATGGCCAGTGAGGGGGCAAACAGCGCAGCGAGCGCGGTGCCGGAATTGCCCGCGCCCGCGATGCCGAGCGCGGTGCCCTGGTACTGCGGGGGATACCAGCGCGACGCCAGCGGCAATGCCACGGCGAATGCCGACCCGGCTACGCCCAGCACCAGGCCGAGCAGCAGCACCTGCCCGAAGGAGTGCACGCCAAGATTCCATGCGAGGAGCAGGCCGACGATGACGACTATCTGGCCGAGGAGGCCCGTGAGCTTGGGCTTCAGATGATCGACGAGGATGCCATTGACCACCCGCAGCAGCGCACCGGCCAGCACCGGCGTCGCGACCATCAGGCCCTTCTGCGCGGGCGACATTCCAAGGTCGGCCGCGACCGCGACGCCCAGTGGCCCGAGCATGACCCAGACCATGAAGCTGATGTCAAAATAGAAGAATGCGGCAAACAACGTGGGGCGATGCCCCGCTTTCCAGAACCCGGCATCCATCGAGGCTTTCACTCCGTGAGACATCTGCCTGGGTTCGGATTGCAACAGTTGTGCCGGCTGGCCTTTAATCCTTCACCCCCGGAACGACGACCGCAGCGGTGCAACGCATCGGCCGATGCGACCAAATGGGGCAAGCGCTGACCGAAAACGGAGCATCTCGTCGCGTGAGAGAGAACAGGACACTGCGCGTGACTGCAGGCTTCAGCAGCCAGCGCGGCCGTCGCGAGCAAAACCAGGATTACGTCGGCCTCTGCTGCGATGGGCCTTCGAGCGTCCATGGCCACACGGTGGCGATGGCTGATGGCGTCAGTCTCGGCAATGCGGGCCGGATCGCGGCCGAGCTGACTGTGCGCAGTTTCCTGGAGGCGCACTACGGCACCGCGCCCACGGCGGGCATCGCGCGCAGCGCGGCGCGCAACATGGCGGCGATCAACAGCTGGCTGCATTCGCAGGCGACCACGGATCCGCGCCTGAAACATGCGTCCACCACCTTCACCGCGGTGATTCTCGCGGACCGCAGCGCGCACGTGGTGCACGTGGGCGACTCGCGCGCCTATCTGCTGCAGGACGAGCAGCTCGTGCCGCTCACCGCAGACCACACCATCCAGCAGCCCGAGCGCGATCACATCCTGCTGCGCGCCGTGGGCATGGAGCCCACACTGCGGCTCGATCACGGCGCACATCCGCTGCGCGCCCATGACCGCATCATGCTGACCAGCGACGGCGTGCATGCCTCGCTGCGGCACGAGCAGTTGCGCGCGCTGCTGCTGCGCCGGCGATCGCCGGACGAGGATGCGGCCTGCATCGTCGAGGCAGCGCTCGCGGCTGGCAGCCAGGACAACGTCAGCTGCGCCATCGTCGATGTCCTCGAGGTGCCCGAGGCCGGCGCACAGGAACTGCTGGGACACATCCGTGCCTTGCCCATCCTGTCGCCGCCCGCCGTGGGCGATACCATCGATGGTTTCGTCATCGAGGGCCTGCTGTCCGACGGGCGCTACAGCCGCCTGCTGCGCGCCCGCGACAGCCAGGGCGGGGCACTCGTGGTGCTGAAGTTCCCGCAGGCGAACGTGGCGACCGCCTCCACCTATCATCAAGCCTTCGTGCGCGAGGCCTGGGTCTCGGCCCGGCTGCACAGCCCCTATCTGGGCGAGACCATCGAGCTGCCAGCCGAAAGGCAGACACGGTTGTACTCGGTCATGCCCTTCTACGAGGGTGAGACGCTGGAAGCCCGCCTGCGCCGCGCGCCGCGCATTCTGCTCGACGAGGGACTGTCCATTGCGCAGAAGCTGCTGCGTGCCATGGCTGCACTGCACCGCGCCGGCATCATCCATCGCGACATAAAGCCCGACAACGTGCTGCTGGAGGGCAACGGCGGGCTGCGGCTGATCGACCTGGGCGTGGTGCGCATTCCACTGATGGAGGAGTTTCCCTCCACCGATATTCCGGGCACGCCCAGCTACATGGCGCCCGAATTGTTCGACGGCGATGCCGGCAGCGAGGCCTCCGACCAGTTCGCGGCAGGCGTCACGCTGTACCGCATGTTCAGCGGGCGATATCCCTATGGCGAGATCGAACCCTTCACGCGACCCCGATTCACGCAGCCGACCCCGCTGTCGCGGCATCGCCCCGATCTGCCGGCCTGGCTCGGCCACCTGCTGGCGAAGTCGCTGCAGCCCGATCCGGGCGCCCGCTTCGGCGACGTGCTCGAGATGTCGATGGAACTCGACGGCGCCATGGCGCGCGGTGAGCCCGTATCCACGAGGTACCGGTCGTTGTACGAACGCAATCCGCTTCGCTTCTGGCAGTCCCTGACCGCGCTGCTGGCGCTGGCGCTGATTTTCAGCCTGGCCGCGCACGCGCTGCGCTGACCTCGCCGGGCGCCGGAACACGTCGAGGCGATCCACAGCTTCATGGAAGAGTACTTCGCCGCAAACAAGAACCACGACGTGAAACGGCGCCGCGCCCTCGAGCTTCCGGCGTCACTGGCGTGCATCGGAAAAGTCGGCAAGAGGTGGTTCGAAGACGAACTGTTCGTGCCGACGCCGCGCCTGTCGCTTCCTCCAATATCGTGTCCGAAACGATTCTGAAATGGGTGGATGAGCGCGGCGCGCTCGTCGAGGTCTGTCCCACGCCATCGCACCCGGCGGCGCGCTTTTCGATTCTTCGTGTGCGCCCATGCAATCACGGCCGGGCTGCCGCGGCGAACCTCAATGCTTGATCGTCTGCGGCGCCGGTCGGGTCGGAGCGGCCGCCTTGTCCTTCACCATGAACACGACGATCTTGGCAGGCTTGGTCTTGCTGGCATTGGCCGAAACCGTGTGCACGTCGGCGGGATCTTCATAAAACGTTTCGCCCGGGTGCAGAGTCATCAAAGGCCCACCGGCCACCTGCATGTTGAGCGTGCCTTCCAGCACGTACACGAACACCTGTGCATCATGCCGATGCGAAAGCGAGGCGCCGCCCGGCAGGTACTCCACGGTCAGCATCAGGACCTCTTTGCCAGGATCGCCCTGCAACGCCTTCTGCATCAGCGGCTTGACCGCTTCGGTGGCAGCCGCCGGCGGGGTGTCTGCACACATACCTGCGCCCGCTGCGCAAAGTCCCAGGATCATGATTGAACCCATCAACGAATGGCGCGCCATGATGCATCTCCGATACGCCGCGACTTGCGACGCAGCCACTTTACGTCGAGTACGAAGCGGCGGCCAGGGCATCGCAGCGCTTTTCAGGGCCCCATGCGAAGCAGGATCTTGCCGAGCAGTCCGCCGGCCTCGAGTTGCACGTGTGCATCGGCAGCCTTCGCGAGTGGATACTCCGCGGCGATCGGCACCTCGACATGAGCGGCAGCCACCATCCGGGTCAGAGCAAGCATTTCATCGCGGCCGGCACGGTAGCTGTACAGCGACATGCGTGGGCCGTAACGGGGCCGGGGCAGCGGCTCGATGCCATAGAGATAGGCAACGCGGCCACGACCGTCTTCGCGCAGAGTATCGACACAGGCCTCGAGCGAAAGACCGCCGACGAGACCCAGCACTGCATCCACGCCGCGCGGCGCGAACTCTTTGGCGGCGGCGGCGATATTGCCCGTCTTCCCGTTGACGACCACATCCGCGCCGAGCCGCTTCGCCAGAGCGAAGCCTTCATCGCTCGCGACGGTCGCCAACACTTTCACGCCTCGGCGTTTGGCAAACTGGATGGCAAGCACGCCGACACCGCCCGTTGCCCCATGGATGATCAGGTGCTCACCGGCCTTCACTTGCAGCACTTCGTCCAGCCCCTGCAACGCGGATAGCCCGCTGATGCCGAGAGCGGCGGCGGACTTTGCGTCGAGGCCCACGGGCACGCGCGCGATGTTGTCGGCGAGTGCAATCGCGTATTCGGCATAGAAGCCATCGCCTGTTCCGAAAACTTCATCGCCCAATCTGAAGTCGTGGACACCGGCGCCGAGCGCCACGATCGTGCCCGCGCCTTCGGCGCCGAGGACAGCCGGGAACTTCGTCCCAGGCGATGGCTGACGGCGCGTGCCGGCTTCCCAGGCTCCCACCGTTGCCGCGCGCAGCCTGATCAGCACCTCACCGGCACCGGGATGCGGAATGGGCATCGTCCGCGGGCCGAGTACTTCCGGACCGCCACCATGATCGAAAGCCGCGACCGCCATCGTGGCCGGCAGCGAGGGCGTCGCCGCAAATCCCACCAACGCGCACACCGTACTGCTGGCGAAAATCGCGAACATGTGTGCGAGGCGTCGCCAATGCGATTGAAGACCCGGGAGTCCCGCCGCAATCGATCCAGCTACCATTTGACGAATCCTTCTTGCCTCATTCCGCAGGCAACCTTTCCGTTCGTGCGCATCGAGCTCGTGAACTTGCCCTGGCTACTCTACTATTCTTTGGGTTTGCTTCAGACCGTCGGCTGCAGCTCGTCTCAGGAGCGCCGGAATGTGCGGTATAGGCAACGAACTGGACTTACCTGCGGGAATGGTTTGAAATTCCTATCCGCCCTGAAGCACTGGCCGCGATGGACGTCGCCGACCTGATGAGTCGGCTCAGCGCCTGAAGGACAAGCAATGGTGTCGGCCACATCCCCTGAAACCGCGCCGGCCGCCACAGGCCGCAACCGCCCGCAGCTTTCGTTCTGGCAGATCTGGAACATGTGCTTCGGCTTCATGGGCATCCAGTTTGCCTTTGCTCTGCAGAACAGCAATGTCAGCCGCATCTTCCAGTCGCTGGGTGCGACGCTGGAGCAGATCCCGCTGCTGTGGATAGCCGCGCCGCTCACCGGCCTCTTGGTGCAGCCGCTGATCGGCTACTGGTCGGATCGCACCTGGACACGCTTGGGTCGCCGCCGGCCGTTCTTCCTGGCCGGCGCGCTGCTGGCGGCCATCGCGCTGCTGGCCATGCCGCGCTCGCCGCTGCTGCTGTTCGCGGCCGTGTTCCTGTGGATCCTCGACGCCTCCATCAACATCGCAATGGAGCCATTTCGCGCCTTCGTCGGAGATCAGCTCGCGCCGGCCCAGCGCGCCAAGGGCTATGCGATGCAGAGCTTCTTCATCGGCACCGGCGCGGTGGTCGCGGGGCTGCTGCCCTGGCTGCTGGCGCATGCAGGCGTCAGCAACCACGCCACCGGCACCACGGGCATGGCTGCCATTCCCGACACGGTCCGCTATTCCTTCGATATCGGCGCGCTGGTGCTGCTGCTGGCGGTGGGCTGGACGGTGTTCAGGACCCGGGAATATCCGCCGGATGAACTGCGGTCCTTTGCCGACAGTACGCTGTCGGCCACCACGCCGGTCGCCATCGACCGGCGCGCCAGTCGGCGCCGCGGCCTGATATGGCTCGTGGTAGGGGCCATCGGATTCTTGCTGGTGCGCGGCCGGTCGTGGGACCAGCAGCTCTACCTGCTGTGCGGTGCGCTCATCGCCTGGGGCACGGCTCTCGTGATCCACAGCTCGGGTGAACGCATGAATGCGTTTCGCACCATGATGAGCGATTTCGAGGGCATGCCGCAGACCATGCGCCGCCTGGCCGCGGTGCAGTTCTTCTCGTGGATCGCGCTGTTCGCGCTGTGGATCTACACCACGCCGGCCGTGGCGCAGGTGCATTTCGGATCGACCGATCCGCTCTCGGAGCGCTACAACCAGGGCGCCAACTGGGTCGGTGTGCTGTTCGCCTGCTACAACGGCTTCGCCGCGCTGGCCGCGATGGTGATTCCGCTGATGGTGCGCAAGTTCGGCCTGCGCGGCAGCCACCAGTTCAACCTGCTGCTGGGTGCGGCGGCGTTGCTGTCGATGCCCTTCATCCGCGATCCCAATTGGCTGCTGTTGCCTATGGTCGGCATCGGATTCACGTGGTGCTCGGTGCTGTCGCTGCCCTACGCGATGCTCTCCGACGCCGTGCCGGCCAGCAAGATGGGCCTGTACATGGGCTTCTTCAATTTCTTCATCGTGATCCCGCAGCTGCTGGCCGCGACCGTGCTCGGCGTAGTGCTGAAGCTGGTGTTCGGCGGCCAGCCGATCTACGCGCTGGTCATCGGCGGCGTGTGCTTCGGGCTCGCGGCGCTGGCCGCACTGCGCATCCCTCAGCCCGGCGCGCGCTGAGCGCCGCAGGATTCCCGGACGATCAGCCGGCCGCCCAGCGTTTGGCTCTGCGCCGGCAGGCCCTGCACCACTTTCAGCAGTGTCTCGACCAGCACTTCACCGGCCAGGTGCGTGTCCTGCATCACGGTGGTCAGCGGCGGGCGGGTTAGGCTCGCAGCCGGAATGTCATCGAATCCCACCACCGACACCTGCGTGGGCACGTCGATCCGCGCCTCCTGCAGCGCGCGCATGGCGCCGATGGCGATCAGGTCGCTGGCCGCGACGATGGCATCGCATGGCAGATCGCGGTCCAGCAGCTGCCTTGCAGCCGCGTGCCCGGCGGCCTGCGTGGTGATGGCGTCGACCTGCAAGCGCGGATCGCAGGGAAGTCCGGCAGCCTGCAATGCGGCCGAGTAGCCACGATAACGTTCGAAGAATTCCGGATAGTGGTTCGACGCGTGGCCCAGGAATGCGATGCGCCGCCGTCCCAGCTTCGTCAGGTGATGCGTGACGTCGAAGCCACCCTGGAAATTGTCGCAGCCTATCGAAAGCCCCGGCTGGTCGGCGAGCACTGCGCCCCAGCGCACGAAGTGCGTGCCATGCCGGACCAGTGACTCCAGCCGAGCGCGCGTCTCGAGGTAATCGCCGTACCCCAGGAGGATGAGCCCATCGGCCTTGTGGCTGTCCTGGTAGTCCACGTGCCAGTCGCCCGACTGCTGCTGGAAGGAGATCAGCAGGTCGTAGCCGTGCTGCGCGCAGGCCCGGGTGATCGAGCCCAGCATGGGATGGAAGAAGGGATTGATCAGCGAATCATCCGGCGTCGGGTCTTCGAACAGCAGCAGCGCCAGCGTGTTGGAGTGCTGGCTGCGCAGGTTCGAGGCGTTCTTGTCCACCTTGTAGTTGAGCTGCCGCGCGATGGCCTCGATGCGCTGGCGCGTTTCCTCGCTGACGCTGCGGCTGCCGCGCAGCGCCCGAGAGACGGTGGGCTGCGAGACGCCGGCCAGGTGGGCGATGACGAGAGAAGTGGGTTTGTCCATGAATACGTATGCAGCCTCTTGGCATTGTGAACGCCCTCATCGATATTGCCTACCTCGCAGGCGCGCGCAGCGCACTTCAAGGGGGACGGATGAACGATTCAAACGCATTAGCGTCTGCCGCTGCAGGCATTTCCCATCAGAACCCGCTTTCCTGGCCTGCGGCACTGACCGTAGTTTCGCTGCTCGCAGCCGCGGGCATCGTCCAGGGCGCCGACGCGCCAGCCACGGACGAGCTCGAGGAAGTGGTGGTCACCGGCATCCGCGGCGGCATCGAAAGCTCGATCAAGCTGAAGAAGGAATCCAGCAGCATCGTCGAGGCCGTCTCGGCCGAGGACATCGGCAAGCTGCCCGATACCAGCATCGCCGAATCCATCTCCCGGCTGCCGGGCCTGACCTCGCAGCGCGCCGAGGGGCGCGCCTCGGCCATCAGCCTGCGCGGCACCGACCCCGGTTTCACCAGCGCCTTGCTCAACGGACGTGAGCAGGTCAGCACCGGCGACAACCGCAGCATCGAATTCGACCAGTACCCTTCCGAACTGCTGAGCAGCGTGCTGGTGTACAAGACCCCCGACGCGCAGCTGGTGGGGCAGGGCCTGGCCGGCACCATCGACCTGCGCACCACGCGGCCCCTGGACTACGGGCGGCGCGCGCTGGTGTTCAACGTGCGCGGCGAGCGCAACGGCAACGGCCACCTGGGCGCGGATTCCAAGCGCTATGGCAATCGCCTGAGTTTCTCGTATATCGACCAGTTTGCGGACAACACGGTCGGTGTGACCTTGGGCGTGGCGCGCCTGGATTCCCCCCTAGCCACGCGCGGCGCCGGCACCTACGAACCGTGGCACGCGAACGGCACACCCGGCACCAACGTCAATCCTGGCGTTGGTGCCGACGTGTACGTTACCGATGGCATCAAGGTGCGCACCGACATGGGCACCAACGTGCGCACCGGCGCCATGGCCGCGCTGGAGTGGCGTCCGAACGAAGCCTATTCGGCCGTACTCGACCTGTACTACACGCGGCGCAAGCAGAACGACAATGCGCGCAGCCTGGAGGTGAACCTGGGCGGCTACCCGGCCCCGTGCTGCGATGGCACCTTCCCCGCCAACACCATCTTCGGCTATTCCAACGCCACGGTCGTCGACAACACCGTCGTGGCCGCGGCGTTGAACAAGCGCGTGCCGCTGGCGCGCAATTTCCTGTTCATGACGAAGGACGACATCAAGGCCGCCGGCCTCAACAACAAGTGGACCAGCGGTCCATGGACTGTGGCGGCCGACGTGAGCTACTCCAAGGCGCAGCGCGACGAGCGGCAGTACGAGACCAATGCGCAGTACCTGCCAAACCTGAACGCAGCCGCCGGCACGCCGCGCAATGTCTACGATACCGGCTCGTTCAGCATCAGCGCGAATTCCATGCCGCAGCTGCAGTTCGCGCTGGACTACGCGAACCCGGCCAATGTCTGGCTGGGGCCGACGATCTATGGCGCCGGTTACAGCAAGATCCCGCACGTGGAGGACGAGCTTAAGTCGGCGCGCGCAGACATCACGCGCAAGTTCGACGGCTGGCTGTCGGCTGTGTCGGCGGGTCTCAACTACTCCGACCGCACCAAGGACAAGCTGCAACCCGAGGGCGGCTTGAACACCCTGAACAACACGACGGGCAACTACCACCAGGTCGGCTCGCAGTACCTGCTCGATCCCACCAACCTGTCGTACGCCAATGCCAACGCGGCGCTGGCCTGGGACGTGCTGGGCGTGTTGAAGGCGTACTACCAGCCCATCGTCTATGGCTCGCCCACCACCCCGGGCTTCGACTACCTGATCGGCAAGAACTGGGGCGTGGAGGAGAAGGTCACGACGGGCTATGTGCGCGGCCTGCTCGATCATCCGCTTTCGGATGGCCTGACGTTGAAGGGCAACATCGGCGTGCAGGTGGTGCGCACCAACCAGAGCTCAACGGCCATCGCCCGCTCGAACGGCCAGAACATCAACTTCACGAACGGCAAGAAGTACACCGACGTGCTGCCGGCGATGAACCTGGCCTTCCAGTTCTCGGAGCAGCGCACCATTCGCCTGGGCCTGGCGCGTGAAATCGCCCGCGCCCGCATGGACCAGCTCAAGGCCTCCAGCGAGCAGGGCATCAGCAACTTCGGCGTGCCCGGCGGCAGCGGCGGCAATCCGAAGCTGGATCCTTGGCGGGCCGATGCCTTCGACCTGTCGTTCGAGAACTACTTCACCCGCGATGCCTACATCTCGGCGGCGGTCTTCTACAAGAAGCTCAAGTCCTACATCTACAACCAGACCGACCAGTCGCATGACTTCTCGGACTTCATCGCGACGCTGCCCTCCTGCTTTCCGGGACCGGCGCCGAACTGCATCTCGAACATCCAGACTACTGGCAGCTTCACCGGCCCGGTCAACGGCCAGGGTGGCAAGCTGAAGGGCGCCGAGTTCGCGCTCTCGGTGCAGGGCTCGATGTTCGGCGAGGCGCTCGATGGCTTCGGCGCCACGGTCAGCGTCTCGCTCACCGACAGCAACATCTCGATCCAGGATCCGCCGGGCAACAACTTCATCACCGGCAACGGCCTGGGCGACATCTCGCTGCCCGGCCTGTCGAAGACGGTGTGGAACGCGATGCTGTACTACGAGAAGTACGGGTTCTCGGCGCGCATCGCCACGCGCGCCCGCTCGAAGTACATCGGCGAGGTGACGAACTTCGCCAACGACCGCAGCTTCAAGTTCGTGAAGGGCGACCAGATCACGGACCTGCAGGTCGGCTATGCCTTCGGTGATGCAACCCGCCTGCGTGGCGTGTCGATGCTGCTGCAGGTGAACAACCTCACCAACGAGCCCTACATCGCCTATGCGCGCATCGGCACGCGGCAGCAGGATTACCAGGAGTACGGCCGGCAGGTGCTGCTGGGCATCAACTACAAGCTGCAGTAGCCTCGCGCCAACCGCGATTGCTGCGGCAGGGTCGGAGGCTGGTGATGGCCATCAACATGCGGCATGTCCTGCTGGCGCTGTGCCTGCTGTGTGGCACGGCGCAGGCCGCCGGCGCGTACCGGCAGCGGCTGCCGCAGGACGAGTTCATGTACTTCGCGTTGCCGGATCGCTTCGAGAACGGCGATCCGGGCAACGACCGTGGCGGCCTCGGCGGCGACCGGCTGGTGAATGGCTTCGATCCGTCGCACAAGGGCTTCTACCACGGCGGGGATCTCCGGGGATTCCGCCAGCGGCTCGACTACATCGAGGCGCTGGGCGCAACGGCGATCTGGCTCGGGCCGGTGTATCGCAACAAGCCGGTGCAGGGCGCCCCCGGGGCGGAGTCCGCCGGCTACCACGGGTACTGGATCACCGACTTCACCAGCGTGGATCCGCACCTGGGCACCGACGCCGAGCTGCGCGAGCTGGTGGATGCGGCGCATGCGCGCGGCATCAAGGTGTACCTGGACATCATCACCAACCACACGGCCGATGTCATTGCCTACCGGGAGTGCCCGACCTCGTCCTGCCCCTATCGTTCGCGCGCCGACTTCCCCTATGACGCGCAGGGCGGCGCAACCGGCGCGCCCATCAATGCTGGCTTCGCGGGGGACCAGCCCCCGCACCAGACGCTCGCCAACTTCGCGAGGCTGACGCGGCCCGACTTCGCCTACACGCCTTTCGTGCCCGCCGGCGAGGAACATCGCAAGGTGCCGGCGTGGCTGAACGATCCCATCTACTACCACAACCGCGGCGATTCCACGTTTGCCGGCGAGAGCTCGCAAATGGGCGATTTCTCGGGCCTGGATGACCTGATGACCGAGAATCCGCGCGTAGTGCGCGGATTCGTGGACATCTACGGGCAATGGATCGACCGGCTCGGCATCGATGGCTTTCGCATCGACACCGCCAAGCACGTGAACCCGGAGTTCTGGCAGGCATTCGTGCCAGCCATGCTCGCCCGGGCCAGGGCGCGGGGCATTCCCAACTTCCACATCTTCGGCGAGGTCTACAGCACCGATGTGGACGTGGCGCTGCTGGCCCGGCACACGCGCGTGGATCGCCTGCCCGCGGTGCTCGATTTCGCCTTCGCGGCTGCCGTCCGCCAGACGCTGGCTGGCTCCGCCGGGACGTCGGTGCTGGCGAGGCTGTTCGAAGACGATGCACTCTACGAAGGTGGCGCAGCGGCAGCCCTGAAGCTGCCCACCTTCGTCAGCAACCACGATATGGGCCGGCTGGCTTTCGCGGTGCACGCGGCGTTTCCCGGCGCCAGTGATGCCGAAGTGCTGCAACGGGTGAAGCTGGCGCATTCCATGCTGTTCACGCTGCGTGGCGTGCCTGTGGTGTACTCCGGCGATGAACAGGGCTTCATCGGCAGGGGCGGCGACCAGGACGCGCGGCAGGACATGTTCGCGAGCAGGGTGGCGTCCTACAACGACCAGCCCCTGCTTGGCACCAGCGCCACCACCGCCACCAGCAGCTTCAACGTGCAGCATCCGCTGTTCCGGCACATCGCCACGCTGGCGCGCCTGCGCACGCGGACCGCGGCACTGCGCAGGGGAATCCAGCTGGTTCGCGCCTATGAAGACAAGCCCGGGCTGTTCGCGGTTTCGCGCATCGACCCGGCCACCGGGCGGGAAGTGCTCATCGCCTTCAACACGTCCACACATCCGCTGAGCGCCCAGGTGCAGACCGACGTGGCGTCGCGGCGCTTCGAAACCCTGTATGGCGATTGCCCGGCATCGCCGACATCTCCCGGCAGCTATGCGCTGACGCTTCCCCCGCTGGAGATGGCGGTGTGCGCCGCCGCGGCACCATGAGCGGCGATGCGCCCTGGTGGCGGGGAGCCACCATCTACCAGATCTATCCGCGCAGCTTCGTCGATTCCAACGGCGATGGCGTGGGGGATCTGCCCGGCATCACCGCCGCGCTGCCCCATGTGGCGGCGCTGAACGTGGATGCCATCTGGCTGTCGCCGTTCTACAAGTCCCCGATGCTCGACTTCGGCTACGACGTCAGCGATTTCTGCGATGTCGATCCGGTGTTCGGCACGCTGGCGGATTTCGACCGGCTCGTCAGCCGGGCGCACGAGCTGGGACTGCGGGTGATCGTCGACCAGATCTACTCGCATTCCTCCGACCAGCATCCGTGGTTCCGGGAAAGCCGCGCGAGCCGCGACAATCCGCGTGCGGACTGGTACGTCTGGGCCGATCCGAAGCCCGATGGCTCGCCGCCCAACAACTGGCAGTCCCTGTTCGGCGGACCGGCCTGGCATTGGGACGCGCGGCGCCGCCAGTACTACCTGCACAATTTCCTGCCGGCGCAACCCGACCTCAACGTGCACAACCCGGCGGTGCAGGCGGCACTGCTGGATGTGGCGCGCTTCTGGCTGAAGCGCGGCGTCGATGGTTTCCGGCTCGATGCCATCAACTACGCCATGCACGATCCGGGACTGCGGGACAACCCGCCGGCGCCGGACCGGGGCACCGTGCGTACACGCCCCAGTGATTTCCAGCTTCCCATCCACAACCAGGGACATCCGCTGCTGCTGGACTTCATCCGCAGCATCCGTCGCCTGACCGAGGAGCATGGCGGAAAGTTCACTGTGGCCGAGGTGGGCGGGCTGGATGCGCTGCCGGCGATGAAGATGCTGATCCAGGGAACCGATCGCCTGCACTCCGCCTATGGATTCGATTTCCTCTACGCCGAGCGGCTGACGCCCGCGCTGGTGCGCAGCGTGCTGGAAGCATGGCCGTCGCACGGGGATGCACTGTGGCCGAGCTGGGCATTTTCCAACCACGACGCGCCACGCGCCGTTTCCCGCTGGGCCGCACCCGAACACCGGGACGCTTTCGCCCGGCTCGCCATGCTGCTGCTCATCAGCCTGCGCGGCAATGTGTTCCTCTACTACGGCGAGGAGCTCGGCCTGCCCCAGGCCAGCATCGACTTCGAGGACCTGCAGGACCCCGAGGCCATCGCCAACTGGCCGTTGACACTGGGCCGCGACGGCGCGCGCACCCCGATGCCCTGGCGCGGCGATGATCCCTTCGGCGGATTCTCCACTTGCCTGCCGTGGCTGCCCGTGGTGCCGGAACAGTTGGCGTTGAACGTGTCGGACCAGCAGCGGCAGCCCGGTTCGATGCTGGCATGGACGCGGCAGCTCATGGCGCTGCGCAAGACGAATATGGCGCTGCGCGAGGGTGACCTTCAGGTGCTCGAAGCGGGCGATGCGCTGCTCGTCATCGAGCGGCGCACTGCCACTCAGCAGTTGCGCTGCGTCTTCAACCTGGCGTCGGCACCGCTGCCTCGACCGGCCAGCGCGCCCACCACATGGCGCACGCTGGCGCAAACGGGCAATCCGCAGGCGGTGCTGCTGCCGGGATTCTCGGGACTCATTCTGGAGAAAACCCCATGAACCGGATGCGTTGGCTGCAACGGATTGCCGCGGTCCTGGCGGGCGGGCTGCTCGCGGCCACGCTGGCCCTGGCGGCCCCGGTGGCGGAGGTGGCATCGCCGGGCGGAAAGCTTCGCGTCGTCCTCACGCTCAATGGCGAGGGCCGGATCGGCTACGAGGTGCTGCGCGAGGGCAAGCTCCTGGTCGAGGAATCGCGCCTGGGTTTCATCCTGACGGATGCGCCGAAGCTGGAGCGCAACTTCGCGCTTAAGGACACGGCGCGAAGCAGCGTGGATGAAGCCTGGAACCTGCCATGGGGTGAAAGGCTGCACGTGCGCAACCACTACAACGAGCTGCGCGCGCGTTTCACCGAGACCACGCCGGGCGCCCGCAGCCTCGACGTCGTGTTCCGCGTGTTCGACGATGGCGTGGGATTCCGCTACGAATTCCCCGGGCAGGAATCATTGCGCCAGGTGAACATCCAGGAGGAGCTCACCGAGTTCGCCATTGCCGAGCCGGCCACGGCCTGGTGGATACCCGGCGGCGAGTGGAATCGCTACGAGTACCTGTATCAACGCACGGCGCTCGACCAGGTAGCCCAGGCCCACACGCCGCTGACGATGCGGACGCAGTCCGGCGTGCACCTGGCGATCCACGAGGCCGCACTGGTCGACTACTCGGCGATGTGGCTGCGGCGTGTCGAGGGCCAGCGCCTCAAGGCCGTGCTGTCGCCTTCCTCGTCGGGGGCCCGCGTCAGCCGCGCGGCGCCGTTCGCGACCCCGTGGCGAACACTGCAGATCGCCGGCAACGCCGCGGGGCTTGCGATGTCCGACCTGATCCTGAACCTCAACGAGCCCAACAAGCTCGGCGATGTGTCCTGGTTCAAGCCTTCGAAGTACGTGGGCATTTGGTGGGCCATGCACCTGGATACATGGAGCTGGGCCTCCGGGCCCAAGCATGGTGCGACCACGGAGCACGCCAGGCAGTACATCGACTTCGCGGCGCGCAACGGATTTCGTGGCGTGCTCATCGAGGGCTGGAACGAGGGCTGGGATGGCGACTGGTTCGCCAATGGCGAGACCTTCAGCTTCACGCGCGCCTACCCGGACTTCGACATCAAGGCCGTAACCGACTACGCGCGCTCGAAAGGCGTGCACCTGATCGGCCACCACGAGACCTCCGCCAACATCGCGCACTACGAGCCTCAGCTCGGCGCTGCGCTCGACCTCTACCAGCGCCTGGGCGTGGATGTGGTGAAGACGGGCTACGTGGCGGACGCGGGCGGCGTCAAGGCGCGCGGGGCGGATGGCGTCATCCGCTTCGAGTGGCACGATGGGCAGGTGATGTCGCGGCATCACCTCAAGGTGGTCGAGGAGGCGGCGCGCCGGCATATCGCAGTGCTGCCGCACGAGCCGATCAAGGACACGGGGCTCCGGCGCACGTATCCGAACTGGATCTCCCGCGAGGGCGCCCGCGGCATGGAATACAACGCCTGGGGCAGCCCGCCGAATCCACCCGAGCACGAGGCCAACCTGGTGTTCACGCGCCTGCTGGCCGGTCCGATGGATTTCACGCCGGGCGTGCTCAGCCTCACGGGCCGTGGTGGCCAGCCCATTCTCTCGACGCTGGCCAAGCAGCTCGCGCTGTACGTGGTCATCTACTCGCCGGTGCAGATGGCCGCCGACCTGCCCGAGAACTACGCGCGCTTCCCCGCGCCATTCCAGTTCATCAAGGATGTGCCCGCGGACTGGGAAGACACCGTCGTGCTGAACGGCGAGGTGGGCGACTACGTCACCATCGCCCGCAAGGACCGCAACAGCGAGGACTGGTACCTGGGCAGCGTCACCGACGAGGACGCGCGCGAACTGTCCGTCGGACTCGGCTTCCTCGCGCCCGGCCGGGAGTACATGGCCGAGATCTACCGCGATGCGGATTCCGCCGACTACCGCGGCGACCGCTTTGCGCACACCATCGAGAAGTGCCCCGTCACGCGGGGCGCCACGCTGAAGCTGAAGCTGGCGCCGGGAGGCGGCGAGGCGATCCGCTTCCGCTACCTGCCGCGCACCGCGCGGACGGCTTCGGCCAGCCGGCGGTTTCCCTCGTCGATCTGCGCCGGCGTCAGTGCGCAATAGGGCAGGCCAGCAGCTTCTCCGATCAGCCCCAGAGTTGTAGACTGGCTGCGGCGATGACCGTCCCAAAGAGCCCGTAAGGTTTCGGATGACTCAAGAGCACGGCAATTTAACCCTGGCTGAAGTGAAGCGGCTGCTCGATCAATTCGCTGCCAGCCGCGCCGACCGGCCCCGCGCGGACGTCGAGAAGGAATACGGCGACCTGCTGCTGTACCTGATCATGCTGGCGGGCAAGGCCGGCGTCGATCTGGTGGCCGGCGCCAATGTCGAGCTCGACCGCATGGCGCGCGACACGCCGCGCCACGCCGACCGCTACCTCTGAAGTCGGCCCTCTAGCTGCGTCCGGCCAATCCGGCAGCTGCGCCCCGCGTCGGGCGCCATTCCAGACTCCGCAATCCATGATTCCTTCGCGCGCATTTCACAATGCGCGCGTGCTGCATTGCGCCCATCTTCCCTTGTCTTGCAGAAAATATGTGCTCTGCATATATTGCGCGCAGTGGTCGAAAGGCCGGCCGGGATCATCTACGTGAGCGATACCGACAACGCTGTTCATGCACTGCCTTCGCCGACCATGGCGGATGAACCCACCGTCGGCGCGATCAAGCGCGCCCTTCATGACCTTTCGCCTGCTGCCATGGGTGTCGCGAAACGCGACTACGCCGAGGTGCTGCGCGAAGTGCATGCGCTGGTCTGCCGGCTTGCGCGCATCAATGGCATCGATCCCGACGCCGCCCTGCAGCGGCGCCGCGAGGCCGCGAAGTCGCGTCGCGACAGCATGGTGCTTTCGAGCCCCGCGGCGGCAGACCCTTCGACCTGACGCCGCGGCGACCCGACGTCACAAGACGGCGGACCGCAGCTTGCTCGCGTCCTCGGCCTCCTGCGCATCGACCGGCTGCTCCTCCCTGATGCGCGTCAGCACGATGATCGTCCCGATGATCACGATGGTGCCCATCCACTGTGTTGCCGTGAGCCGTTCGTCCAGCACGGGGATGGCGATCAGCAGGCCGAACACCGGGATGAGGCTGAGGTACAGGCCGGCTTCGTCGGCGCGCAACCCCTTCAGCGCCCACAGATACAGCCAGAACGCACAGGCGTACTGGACGATGCCCGATGAGGCGGCCAGCACCCATCCATAAGTGGACGCAGACGGCATGCTGAGCGATGCGCTGCTGAAGGCCAGGTGCACCCCGATGGCGAAGGCCAGGGCGACAACCTGCTGTCCGATCAGCGCCGGTATCGGCTGCGTGGCCGATGCGCGCCGTGCCGAGCACACCACGTAGATCGCCGCGCTGATCACGCCGCCCACGACCAGCACGTCGCCCCACAGCGAGATCGCACCACCGGTGTACTGCAGATGGCTGCCGGCCACCAGCACGGCGCCGGCCGCGCCGACCACGGCCAGCAGCAGCACCACACCGCGCGGCCGCTCGATGGCGAACAACCAGGCGAGCAGCACCACCGCGATCGACTCGGTGGACGAAAGCACCACTGCCTCGGCGGCGCCGATGCGGTTCAGTCCTTCCAGCGCCAGGAAGTAGGCCAGGCCGGGTTCCAGCACACCCAGTCCGCTGTTGCGCAGCAGTTGCGGCCAGGAAATGGTGCGAATGCCCGTCACCAGCAGCACGACGACCAGGAATGCGATGCTGGCGACGAGCTGGACCGGCAGCAGCAGCGACGGCGGAAAATGCTCGAGAGCGAGCTTGGTGAGAGTCATGCCCGCGCCCCAGCACAGTGTTGCGCCGATCGCCGCGAATACATAAGCGGAGCGATGCGCGTTCATGAGGCTTCTCCCAGGTCGGTCAGCGCCGATGGCAGGCGTGGCGCCCACCGGTGGCGGTATTCCATGTCGGGGTCCACGCGCGTGCCGTGCACGAAGCCATGGCTCTCGTGATCCTCATCGAAGGGCTGGGCGGTTATGTATTCGAAATCAAGTTTTCGCCAGACCTCGCCTGCTGCGCGCGGCAGGTCCCGGCGCAGGTCCGACATGACGCTGCTGGGCAGCAGCACATCGGTGTGATAGTGCGCCGAGTAGAAGTCGGCGGAGAAATCCTCGGGCACATGCGACGGCCGATGCTTCATCGGGCATTCGCCGGCGGGGCGGTCTGCATCGCGGTTGTGCCAGGTGCAACTCGAGGCGCCGCGCTTTTCGAGCGCATGCCCGCCATTGCCGATCGACGCCCAGGCTAGATTGCGCACCTTCTCCAGCGCCGCATTCAGGTCGGGTGCAAGGCCGCGACTCACCATGCTGTGCGCCAGCACGCCAGGGGAGTTCACCGAAACCAGTATTCCACCCGGCACGCGGCGGTCATGATTGCGCGTGCGGTGCGCGCCGCCATAGAACACATTGATGCCGCCGCGCAGGCAGATGATGTCCCCATTGGCCTGATGGAAAGGCACCGATTCGGTGTAGATCGTGTCGAACTCCACCGGTGCATGCTCGATGAGGTACAGGTCGCACAGCGCGCGGCAGGCGTCGAGCAGCTCGGGGCCGGGCCGCGCACAGGCCAGTTCGGGCGCGTTGAACATGATGAGAAAGCCGTGCGACAGCCCCCGTGCCGCACGGTGTTTCCAGCTTTCGCGCGCACGCTGGATCTCCTCCGATACCCACTGGCTGCCCCGACAGAGCATGTCGCGATCGATCCAGCACAGGTCGTAGTTCACTCCTGCCGCACCTTTCGCCCCCAGTCTTCCGAAAAGGCAGGGCTGGTGACGCCTGGCCCACTGTCTGAAGCGCTGCTTCTTCAGCTCCGGATCGATGTCCGGGTTCAGGAGCTCGACGTTGGCCGCGTCGATGTCCGCACCCAGGCTGCCCGGGTCGTTGTTCCTGCCCAGGACCGACAGGATATCGGCCAGGTCTCCTGTTGCAGGTCTAGTATCCGATTTCATGCAGAAATACCCTCCCGAATGGTGGTGACCAGACATATGCGGGCTACATATAACGACGCCCTGCCCTGACAGGGCAAATCTGGAAGTCAAATCTGGCGGGGTGGCGCCCGGACGTGGGTTTGGGGTCGCGCGTGGACTAGAATGGGCACCCAGGACACGGGAGCGGACTCAAAGTGCACGTGGCAAGAGGTCAAAACCTGCTCGGCGCGCTGGTCACAGCGGTCAACGACCGGATGCAGTCGCACGCCGAAAGGGCCTGCGGGTTGGAGGGGCAGCTACCGGCGGCCCTGGTCACCATCGGGCACAACTACGGCGAAAGCGTCGAATTCCTGAGCGGCGTCCTGCGGATGAGCCACTCTGGTTGTGTGCGACTGGTCGACAAGCTCGACGAACAGGGTCTCATCGAGCGGCGTCCCGGCAAGGACCGCAGAACCCTTTCCCTGCACCTCACCCCCCTGGGCAGGGAGCTCAAGCGCAAGGTGCTGAGGGCGCGGCGCGAGGCGCTGGATGAGGTGTTCGAGACGCTGAACGGTCAGCAGCAGCGCAATCTGGTCGGCCTGCTCGAGGTGATGCTGACGGCCATCACGCAGTGCAAGCACGAGGCCGACATCATCTGCCGGCTGTGCGAGGAGCAGGTCTGCGTGCAGAGCCATTGCCCGGTGACCATCGGCTCCGTGATCAACGCCGCGCAGTAATACCGGGCGCCGGGGCGCCCGCGCGCATCATCTGCCGGCGCGACTACCACGCGGTATGCGTGCCATGCCACTTGAGCGCGTACTGCACGAGCTGCGCATTCGTTTCCAGCGCCAGCTTGCGTTTGATGGTCTGGCGATGCGCTTCGACGGTCTTCACCGACAATGACAGCGCTTCGGCGATTTCCCGCGTACCCTGGCCCAGCCCGATCAGGCTGATCACCTGCAGCTCCCGGATCGACAGCAGCGAGGACTGGCCGCTGCGGCTCTTGCGTTCCTCGAGCACGCGACGGAGGTTGTCGCTCATGTAGCGCTCGCCGCGCAACACGGTGCGCAGCGCCGTCACCAGCTGCTCGGTTGCGGCTTCCTTCATGATGTAGCCGGACGCCCCTTCGGCGAGCAGGCGTTCGCCATAGATGGTCTCGTCATGCATCGAGAGGACGAGGATGCGGATGTCGGGGAAGTGGGCGCTGACGTCGCGCACCACGTTGAAGCCGTCGCCCTGCGCCAGCGACAGGTCCACGATGACGGCGTCGGGCAGCAGTTCGCGCACCAGGCGCCGCGCCTCCAGTTCGGTCTGTGCTTCGCCGACGATGGTCATGTCGGGTTCGGCGTTGACCATGAGCTTGATACCCTGCCGCACGATCGGGTGATCGTCGAGGATCAGCACACGGCGCTGGCGTGGCGTGGACACGCCTTCGTTCATGTAGCCATGCTCCTTGGCTTGTCTCCTGCGCCTGGATTGGCCCGCGACCGCAGTATATGTGCGCGCATCACGCGTTTGAAGAAGTCATTCCGCCTCGCTACGATGATCGGGGGAGAGGCAAGGTCTCATGTACGAAACCCGGCACCAGTATCTGCTCACGCGCGCGGAGTTCGCGCGGCGCATCGCTTCTCATGCGGCGGTTGCGCTGGTGCTGCTGGCGGTGTCGCTGGGCATCGGCATTCTCGGCTACCGGCACTTCGAGCACCTGCCGGTCATCGATGCATTCCTGAATGCCGCGATGCTGCTGAGCGGGATGGGACCGGTGAATCCGCCGCTGACGGTGGCCGGAAAGACCTTTGCCGGGCTCTATGCGCTGTATTCCGGCATCGTGTTCCTGGTGATGGCCACGCTGGTGATGGCGCCGTTCCTGCACCGGCTGCTGCATCGGTTCCACTGGAGCGACAAGCTGTAGGGGCGGCAGCTTCGGGCTGCAGCCGCGCAGCACTTCCCGCGCTGCGCGCATCAGGGCGCTATACGGGCGGTTCAGGCCGCGCGCGGCTTGATGGCCGAAGTGCCCACGTGGTTGTAGGGGTCGAACCCCGCATCGGCCGACACGGCCCAGCGTTCCATGGCCTGCTGCATGTCTGTCGTGCGCCAGGGCTGCGACTCGTCGATGCCGGCGGCCGGCGTCTTCCTGGCGGGGTGACCTTGCGCAAAATCGGCGTTGCGTTTGAGTTCCGACATGGGCCTTCTCCTTGGCAATCATGCTAGGAGCGCGGGCGCCGTGCTGTCCACGCAGTCCGTCGGGCCCTGGCTGCCGTTCGTCGGATGGCTAACCTTTCGTCGGTTGCAGGACGCCGTTCGTCGGAACGGCGGAAAGCCCGCGGAGCAGGCCGGTATCGGCCGGCCGATGGTGCAGGTCGAGCACATGCACGCTGTTGCGCCCCTGGTTCTTGGCGGCATAGCAGGCCGCATCGGCCAGTCGCAGCAGCGACGGGCCATCTTCCACCGAATCGCTGGCGGCGACGCCGATGCTGGTGCCGACGGAATACACCCGCCCACCCCACGGCAGGCGGAACTTCAGCACCTGCTCGCGGATGCGCTCGGCGATCTGCGCCGCGGTGCCCATGCTGCAGTCGGTGAGCAGCACGCAGAACTCATCGCCGCCCAGCCGCGCGCAATAGTCCTCGTCGCGGACATTGCGGCGGATGAGGCGCGCCACCTCCTGCAGCAGACGGTCTCCCGCTGCGTGCCCCGCGTTGTCGTTCACGCCCTTGAAGCGGTCCAGGTCGAGGTACAGCAGCACATGCCCACGGGGATTTGCGGCCACCGTGTCCATGATCTTCTGCTCGATGCTGGCCCGGTTCATGAGGCCGGTCAGATGGTCGTGGTTCGCGCGCTGTTCCAGTTCGGCACGCGCCCTGTGCAGCGAACGCAGCAGGAAGTACATGTAGCCCGGCACCACTACCAGGATGGCGGCGATGTAGAAGCTCAGCGTGTGATTCGACTGCCAGTAGGCACTGCTGCGGTGAACCAGGAAGAAACCCAGCATCGAGCACAGCGTGGCATAGCCCATGTATGGCGCGCCGAAGCGAAATCCGTTGCCCACGATCACCACCAGGTACAGCACGCCGAAGGCGGCATTGGCCTCGCGGCCCAGGTACATGGCCAGCGAAATGGCCAGTGTGTCGTGTGTCACGCCCACCAGCCGCCGCCAGACGCTGGGCGAGGACTGGCGGACGGTCCAGACCAGCAGCACCAGAGCCACGAGCCCGGCCAGCACCGAGGCCCACTTGCTGATGAGCACGTTGCGCGGCGACGTCGAGTATTCGACGCAGAGTGAAGAGAAGGAGTAGGCGATCGCGCAACCCACGATCCCCAGGCGTGCCACGGTCTGCACGAATTCGGAACTGGACCATGGAAACAGGCTGCGTCGCGCGGGCTTCGATGTCGGGTCGATGGGCATGGCGGTGGCGCCCTTGGGGGCGTTCGCAGTCGTTATCGGCAGCGCACCCGCATACTTGAGCCGGGGTATGCTGCAGCACGATGCGCCACCAGACCAGGATTGCAGTTGTCTCCGCGGCCGTGGGCCTTGGGCTCGCAGGTCTGCTGCAGGTCGCAGCACTGCTGGTCACCCAGGCCGGGTTCGGCGGCCTGGCCAGCGTGGTGGACTGGCCCACCACGTTGCTGAACCTGTTCACGCCCAATGCCGCCGTGGCGATATTCGCGGGCCTGCCGCTGGGCGCGGCCGTCTACTCGGTCGTGGCGTTCCTGGTGCTGAGGAAGCGCCTCGCCCCCGGTTGAATCAGGCCGCGGCCTTCAGCGCTGCAATGCGTTCTTCCAGTGGCGGGTGGCTCATGAACAGCCGACGCAGGCCCGTGGGCACGCCACCATTGATGCCGAAGGCAGCCATGTTGGCGGGCAGGCCGTGGGGATCGCGCTGCCGCTGCAATGCCTCCAGCGCGCCGATCATGTTCTGCCTGCCGGCAAGCCACGCACCACCGTGGTCGGCGCGGAATTCCCGCTGTCGCGAGAAGTACATGACGATCATGCTGGCCAGAATGCCCAGCACCATCTCGGCGAATATCACCGTGACGAAGTAGGCCATGCCCGGGCCGCTGCGCTCGCTGTTGCCGCGCGTGGCGTTGTCGACGATGTTGCCGATCACGCGCGCGATGAAGAACACGAAGGTGTTCACCACGCCCTGGATCAGCGTCAGCGTCACCATGTCGCCATTGGCGACGTGGGCCACTTCGTGGCCGATGACGGCTTCGACTTCCTCCTTGCGCATGCGGTTCAGCAGGCCGGTGCTCACGGCGACCAATGCGGCGTCCTTGCGTGCGCCGGTGGCGAAGGCATTGGGTTCGGGCGATTCGAAGATGCCCACTTCGGGCATGCCGATATGCGCTTCCTTCGCATAGGCGCGCACCGTTTCCACCAGCCACTTCTCGGTTGCGTTCGCGGGTTGCTCGATGACCTGCACGCCCATGGACCGCTTCGCGATCCACTTGGACAGGGCCAGCGAGATGAACGCGCCGCCAAATCCGAAGATGGCGGCCACCGCCAGCAGTCCGCCCATGCCGCCGGTGCCGCGCAGGTAGCGGTCGAGCCCCAGCAGGTACACCACTGCCGAGAGCACCACCATCACGGCGACGTTGGTCAGGACGAACAGCAATACACGTTTCATGTAGATCCTCCCGGGAGGGTCCCGGATTCAAACAAGGCAGTCTACCTGCACCCATAGGCAGGAAAAACCAGAAAGAATCGCAATCCTTATCCTATAAAATAGGATGAATGGAACGTAATGCCCTGAATCTGAAGCATCTGCGCTACTTCGCCGAGATCGCCCGCCGGGGCTCGGTGACAGCGGCCTCGCGCACCCTGCACCTGGCGCCGCAGACCTTGAGCGCGCAGCTTCGGATGTTCGAGGACGCCGTGGGTCAGCGCATGTTCGAGCGGGTGGGGCGCCGCCTGGTGCTGACGCCGCAGGGTGCCACCACGCTGGAGTACGCCAACGCCATCTTCGCGCTGGGCGATGAACTGGCCGGTGTGCTCAAGGGCCGCGCGCGGCCGCGCCAGCAGTTGCTGCGAGTGGGGGTGATGGACAGCGTGCCCAAGCTGCTCACGCTGCACGTGCTGCAGCCGCTGGTCGATCGCCATCGTGCCGATCTGGAGCTGAACTGCGAGGAAGCGCCGCAGGCGGAACTGCTGGGGCGCATCGCCACCGGCGAACTCGACATGATGCTGGCCGATGCGCCCGTGCCCGGCAACCTCACGCGCGGCCTGGCCGGTGTGGAGGTGGCGGCATCGGGCATGAGCTTCGTTGCCGCGCGCACGCTGGCCACGAAGCTGGCGCCGGGATTTCCCGACAGCCTGGACGATGCACCCTTCGTTGCCGGTTCCGCGCCCGGCTCGCTGATCGGTCAGGCGCTGGAGGCCTGGTTTTCGCGCCACCGGCTGCGGCCGCGCATCGCCGGACACGTGGATGACAGCGCGTTGCTCGAGGGTTTCGCGCAGGCGGGGCTGGGTGTGATTGCGGTGCCCACGTCCATCGAATCGCAAGTGCTCGATCGCAATCACCTGCGTGTGGTCGGGCGCACGGACGAGGTGAAGCAGACGCTGTTCCTGGTGCGCCCGCGCGGCCGCCGCATGCATCCGCTGGTGGCGGAGCTGGAAGCTCATTTCGCGGCGTAGCGTCCTGCGAAGTGTGATACTTGCCGGCAGTGAAACAGGAGAGCGCGCGATGAATATCCGCCTCGCATCGACCGCCTGGCTGTTGCTGTCACCGCTGCTGCTCGCTGCCGGCGCCCCGCCACCAGCGTCCGCCGACTTTGAATCCGAATTCCAGCGCGCCCGTCAGCTCTACACCCACCTGCACCAGAACCCCGAACTCTCCGGCGCCGAAGTGAATACCGCCGCGCGACTTGCGGGCGAGTTGCGGGCGCTGGGATTCACCGTGACCGAAAACGTCGCCGGTCACGGCATCGTGGCCATCCTGAAGAACGGTGCCGGCAAGACCATCATGCTGCGCACGGAACTGGATGCGCTGCCCATCGAAGAGAAGACCGGCCTGCCGTATGCCAGCAAGGTGCGCGTGAAGGACGCCAGCGGCGCGGATGTGGCCGTGGCTCATATGTGCGGGCACGACCTGCACATGGCCGCGCTGGTGGGCGCCGCCGCCGTCATGGCGAAGAATCGCAGTGGCTGGCATGGCACGCTGATGCTGGTGGGCCAGCCCGCCGAGGAAACCGTCAGCGGCGCATCGGACATGATCAAGCAGGGGTTGTTCGACAGGTTCGGCCGCCCCGATGCCATGCTGGCGCTGCACGTGGGCAATGATCAGCCTGCGGGTCAGGTCGGCGTGCTGGCGGGCAACATGGCCGCGGCCTCCGACGCGTATCGCGTGGTGCTCTACGGCAAGGGCGGACATGGTTCCATGCCGCACACCACCATCGATCCGGTGCTGATGGCCGCACGCACCGTCGAGGCGCTGGAAATGCTTCCCGGGCGCGAAGTGAAGTCAGGCGAGGTGGCCGTGCTCAGCGTGGGCTACATCCATGCCGGCACCAAGAACAACGTGATTCCCGATGACGCGGAAATCGGCTTCACGCTGCGCACCTATTCGCCCGAGGTGCGCAGCAGGATGGTCGACTCCATCGCGCGTGTCATCAATGCCCAGGCGCAGATGGCCGGTGCCCCGCGTGCGCCGCTGATCGATCATGCCCATGGCACGCCTGCGGTCTACAACGATCCGGCGCTGACGGACCGCATGCGCGCCGTGCTGGAGACGGCGCTGGGCAAGGAGAATGTGGTGAGCGGGGCGCCGCAGTCCGCTTCGGATGACTTCTCGGAATTCGTGGCGCAGGGCATTCCGGGTTTCTTCATGTTCCTGGGCGGCGCCAACCCAGGGCTGCTGGCGGCGGCCCGCCACGGCGGCGCCGGATTGCCCTCGAATCATTCACCGCAGTTTGCGCCGGATGTGGACCCTGCATTGCGCACGGCCATCACCGCCGAAGTGGCCATGTTGCGCAGCTTGCTGCAGTAGTTGCGGGGTCTCAGCGCGGCGCGTGCTCCCGCTTGAACCGCTGGATTTCGCGCTCGTGCTGCTTGGCTTCGTCCAGTGTGGCGAAGGTACCCAGATTCCTGCGACGCAGGGTGCGCGGATCCACCTTGCGCGAATACAGCCTGAACTGTCCCGAAGGCAGCTTTCGGATCATGGGGTCACCGCGCCCTTGTCTTTGCGTATCGCCACGCCATCGTGCGGGTGAGTACCGCCAGGGATCGACCGACCACCTTGCGGCGGCAGCCCGCGATGGGGCGCCTGTGCCCGCATCGATCAATGCAGGGCCGCTGCGGCGCCGCGGGAACCGGTCCACTGAACCACTGTCGGTAAAGGATGTCGTGGCTCATGCACATAAACGTGATTGAGTGTGCGAACACGCCTGCATAGGGCGTGTAATCCGCTGCCGCATGCGACAGTAGGAATTGAGAACCCGCCGCGCCGGAGTGCACAATGGCGCCATGAACATGTTCGGCAACACGCTGCATCGCGCGCTTGTCCTCGTGGCATTGACGCTGCCGCTGGCCTACGCACAGGAAGCCCCGTTACCTGCGCCTGCAACCGCGCCCCCTGTCCCGGCCGCTGCCGCCACGCCACCCGCTACGCCCGCACTGGTGAATGTGGTGCTGCACACGGCGCGCGGCGATGTGCGCATCGCGCTCGAGAAGGATCGCGCACCGGTGACGGTGGCGAATTTCCTCCGCTATGTGGATGCGAAGCGCTTCGACGGCATCACCTTCTATCGCGCGGTGAAGATCAGCGAGGACGGGCAGTACGGGCTGATGCAGGCCGGATTGCGCGGCAATCCAAAGCTGATCTACAAGCCCATCGCGCATGAATCCACCAAGGTCACCGGTCTTTCGCACCTCGATGGCACCATCTCCATGGCGATGCGCGAGCCGGGTACCGCCACGGCGGATTTCTTCTTCGTGCTGGGCGACCTCACTTCGCTGGATGCCAAGCCGGAGGGCCCCGACGTGGGCTATGCGGCTTTCGGACATGTGACCGACGGCCTGCCCGTGCTGCGCGCCATGCTCGATCTGCCGAAGTCCGAGCAGGCGGGCGATGGATCGATGAAGGGGCAGATGCTGGCAGAGCCAGTGAAGGTCATCAGCATCCGTCGCGCCGACTGAGTGGCGCGTCCGCTGGCGGCCGCCGATAATCATCGGCATGGCCGTCAGCGTTTTCGACCTCTTCAAGATCGGCATCGGTCCCTCCAGTTCGCACACCGTGGGACCCATGCGCGCGGCCCGGCTGTTCGCGGTCCGTCTGGCGGACACCGGGCTGCTGGACGCCACTGCGCGGATTCGCGCCGAGCTCTTCGGCTCTCTTGGCGCCACGGGCAAGGGGCACGGCAGCGACAAGGCGGTGCTGCTCGGGCTGGCCGGCCATGAGCCGGACACCGTCGATGTGGAGGCCGTGCCCGCGCTGCTGGCGGGCATGCGCGAATCGCGTCAGGTGCGGCTGCTGGGGCGCCACGCCGTCGATTTCGACGAAAAGGCCGACCTGCTGTTCAACCGGCGCGAATCCCTGCCGCTGCATTCCAACGGCATGCGCTTCACTGCCTTCGACGCCGCGCGTGTCGTGCTGGCCGAGCACGTGTACTACTCCGTGGGCGGCGGCTTCGTGGTCAGCGGCGACGATGCCGGGGAAAAGACCATCGTCGCCGATGCCACCGTGCTGCCGCATCCCTTCACCACCGGCGAACAGTTGCTGGGCATATGCCAGCGCGAGCGGCTGAGCATCGCGGCCATCATGCGTCGCAATGAACGCGCCTGGCGCAATGATGCACAGATCGATGCCGGACTCGCCCGCATCTGGAAGGTGATGCAGGAATGCGTGAAGCGCGGCTGCTCCACGCCGGGTGTGCTGCCGGGCGGATACAAGGTGAAGCGACGCGCGCCCGACCTGCATGCGCAGCTCACCAGCAATCCCGAGGCGGCGCTGCGCGACCAGCTCGTGGTGCTCGACTGGGTGAATCTGTATGCGCTTGCGGTCAATGAAGAAAACGCCGCGGGCGGCCGCGTGGTCACCGCCCCCACCAATGGCGCGGCCGGCATCATTCCGGCGGTGCTGCACTACTACTCGCGGTTCATCGCCGGTGCAACCGAGCAGGGCGTATGCGATTTCCTGCTGACGGCCGCGGCCATCGGCATCCTGTACAAGGAAAATGCCTCGCTGTCGGGCGCCGAAGTGGGTTGCCAGGGCGAGGTGGGGACGGCCTGTTCGATGGCGGCCGGCGCGCTGTGCGCCGTGCTCGGCGGTTCACCAGCGCAGGTGGAAAACGCCGCGGAGATCGGCATGGAACACCATCTGGGCCTGACCTGCGATCCGGTGGGCGGGCTGGTGCAGATTCCCTGCATCGAGCGCAACGCGATTGCGGCCGTGAAAGCCATCAACGCTGCCCGCATGGCGCTGCGGGGCGATGGCACGCACTATGTGTCGCTCGACAAGGTCATCAAGACCATGCGCGAGACTGGCGCCGACATGAAGACCAAGTACAAGGAAACCTCGCGCGGGGGCCTCGCGGTCAACGTCATCGAGTGCTGATGCCGGTGTGGACAATCTCACCCACACGCTGATCGGCCTCGTGGCCGGCGAGGCCGTGGCGCGCTGCGCGCCTGCGCCAGCCCGTGGTCTCGCGCCACCGGTCCGGCGCACCGCATTGCTGCTGACCGGGATGATCGGCGGCAACCTGCCGGATGCCGACCTGCTGTGGAGCATGCCGATCTTCACCGGCGACCGCCTGACCTATCTGGTTCAGCATCGCGGCTATACGCACACGCTGCTGGGTTGTGTCCTGTTGGCCGTGCTGCTGTTCGCGGGCACGTTGCTGTTGCTGCGCTCGCGTCGCCATCGGCTGCGCGCACCGGACGTGGTGCTGTTCGGTGCGATGGCGCTGCTGTCCGTCATGCTGCACCTGGGCATGGACGCGATGAACGAATATGGCGTTCATCCCTTCTGGCCCTGGAACAACCGCTGGTACTACGGCGATGCGGTATTCATCGTCGAACCCCTGTGCTGGCTGGCCGCGACGCCGCTGTTCTTCGCGCTGCAGCGGCGGCCTGCGCGAATCTTCCTGGGTCTGGTGCTCGGCCTGGGCTGCGTCACCGTGGCGGCACTGCATGGGTCCGTGCTCACCTGGCTGGGCCTGCCACTGGTCACCGCGTTGTTGCTGTGGATTTCCAGGCGCGTGACGCCGCGGACAGCGTCACTGTTGTCGGTGGTGCTGTTGTGTGCGGTGATGGGTGCCTTCGCAGCGGCGCATGCGGTGGTCGTCCGACGCGTCGAGACATTGGCGGCGCGGCAATTCCCGGGCGCCTCGACGCTGGATCTGGTGCTGTCTCCGGCACCCGCAACCCCGCTGTGCTGGGATGTGATGCTGCTGCAGCAAGAGGGCGAGGACTATGTGGCCCGCATCGGGCAGTTGCACCTGGCTTCGGAGTCGGGACGCCGCTGTTCGCGGCTGCCTGAAAATGCGGGCACGGCACCCCTGCGCGTCATGAACCGGCCGGTGTCGTCTGGCATGCACTGGACGGGCGAGTACACCATGGACAGGCGTTCGCTCGCCGCACTGGCCACGGGAAGCTGCGATGCGCAGCGGCTTGCAAGTTTCCTGCGCGCGCCCTTCGCGGCGAAATCGCCGCGGGGCTGGATCCTCGGCGATCTGCGCTATGACCGCGAGAACGGCCCGGGTTTTGCCGAATTGCTGATCGACGGCCGGGACCCGGCACACTGCGCGAAGCCAAGTCCATGGGTGCCGCCGCGGCGCGACCTGGGTTTCCAGGGGCCCTGATTCCAGGCGGCCCGGGAATCGCAGCGCCCATTGTCCATCCGAGCCGCTACACTCCGACGATGATTCCGGTGCTCATCGTCGGGGGCGGTGCGGCGGGGACTCTGCTGCATCTGGAATTGGCGCGGCGGGGAGTGCAGACGCGCTCCATCGACCGGTTGCCCAGACCCGCGCCCACTTCGCGCGCGGTCACCCTCCATGCGCGCACCATGGAAATCATGGAGCGCCTCGATCAGCGGCTGCTCGATCGCTACTTTGCGCGCGCGCTGCCCAGCAAGGGCTATGTACTGCATTTCGTGGATGATGCGGGTCGGCGCAGCGAAGTGCGCCCCGGCCTCGACTTCACCACGCTGGATTGCCGCTACCCGCGCCTGTATGTGCACGGCCAGCACGAAACCGAGGGGGTGCTGCGCGACTTCCTGCGCACCGAGCACGGCCAGTCCACCGAGTGGGGTTCCGAGCTGGTCGATGTCGAACATGTCGACGGCGGCGCGCGGGCGCGCGTGCAGCATCCGGACGGACGCACCGAGGTCATCGAGGCCCGCTACGTCGTGGGTTGCGATGGCGGCAATTCGCGCGTGCGGCGTTCGCTCAAGCTGCTGCAGGACGAGAGCGACTACAAAGGCTCGGTCATGCAGAACCTCGATGCCTTCCTGCACGATTTTCCGGATACCGACGAGTACGTGCACTACTGCACCGGCCTCGGCCATTTCGTGATGATCGTGAAGCTGCCCGGCGGCTACCACCGGCTGCTGCTCAGCGACCGTGGCGAGGCCGCCGCGCCGGATGTGACGCCGGAGCAGGGCTTCATGCGGGTCATCGACCAGCATTTCGATGGCGTGCGCCTGGGCGAGGTAGTGTGGCATTCGAAGTGGGAGAGCCGCGTGCGCCTGGCGCACACCTACCGTTCGCGCAATGTCTTCCTCGCGGGCGATTCGGCCCATGTGCATTCCACGTCGGGTGGACAGGGCATGAACTGCTGTCTGCAGGATGCCTGGAACCTGGGCTGGAAGCTGGCGCTGGTGCTGCAGGGCCGCGCGCGCGAATCCCTGCTGGATACCTATGAAGCCGAGCGCAAGCCCATCGCTTCGCAGGTGATCTGGGCCGCTTCAGCGCTGCACGAGATCTTCATGGGTCATGGCAAGAGCATTGCCGAGCGTACCGCGCGCATCAGCGATCCGCAGTTCCTCGACGCCGTCGTCGGTCGCTGCTCGGGCATTTCCTACACGTATCGCGAGCAGGCGGAGCAGGGCACGGATTCGCTTTCGTCGGGTCCGCGGCCGGGCGACCGCGCGCCAGATGTGGACTTGGCCGATGGGCGCCGGCTGTTTGCCGCCACGCGCACCACGGGCTATTCGTTGCTGGGCGTGCCCGGATCGTCAGGCAATCCCGCGGCGCTTGCGACGACACTCGACGCGCTGCAGGCAAGGTTCGCGCCATTGCTGGCATCGCATCGGCTGCCGGCGGGCGAAGAGCTGGCGCGCCGTTATGGCGCCGGCAGGGAAGACCTTCTGTACCTCATCCGGCCCGACGGCTATGTAGCCTGTCGCACCACGGCCGGCGACGCGGCGCGCATTGCCGCGCACCTGGGCCGCTGGCTCGTCTGAAGCGTTTCAGCGCGGGCCGTAGTGTGGCAGTGGTGCGCCGAACTCATAGGCGCCAAGGTCCGGGGCCTTGCCGAGGAATCCATCGGTGATGTTGGGCAGCGCCACGCCCGCATCGATGGCCGCTGCGCCCTTGCGCAACCTCAGGTCCACCGAGTCCACATCCACCACATGCGTGGGATCGCTGAAGTCCGGCTGCTTCGCATTGACGAACACGTCGTAGTCGATGATGCGGCTGTGCAGGTCCTGTCCCGTGGCCTTCGAGTATTCGGCCAGCGTGGCGAAGGCGCGCTGCACCAGCGGCGCCGTCTGGCCGGTGAGCCCCTCGGCGCGCCGCGCGGGATAGAAATTGCGCACTTCGGTGAACGGCGGCGAATTCCACGCGAATGACTGCGCCGCCCCCGGATTCGGCCGGAAGCCGTTGTAGTCCGAAGTGCTGTAGTTGGTGAAGGTGTCGACCGAGAACACGCGCTGCTGCGTGCCCTGGCCCAGGATCAGGTTGTTGCGCAGGTGCATGTTCGAGGCTGGCATGATCTGCCGGAACTCGCCCACATAGGTGTTGTTCAGGTAGTAGATCCCCGAGGGCTCGCCGTGGATCTTCACCGGACCCCACCAGGCGTTGTAGACCACGTTGCGGATGAAATACACCGGCCCGCCGAACACCGGCTGCGGGCTCATCGCGCCCAGCACGGCATTGAAGCAGCGGTTGCGCATCACGCGCACATTGCGCACCGAGCCATCGGTCTCGAAGCAGTTGTCGTGCATCACGCTGACGTCGTTGTTGTAGATGTCGATGCCCGCGGGCAGGCGATCGGCCGGCGTGTCGGGCCAGCCATCGGGTGAGCCGTAGGTGGCATGGTCCAGCGCATCGTGGAAGCCGCGCACCCGGTTGTACGCCATCACGTGCCCGCCGCCGTAGATCGACACGGCGTAGAAGGATTTCATCTTCCCGCGCTCGGCGAAGTCCGGCCGGTTCACCCACGGCGCGATGCCATACCAGGTGAACACATGGTCCAGCGATTCGCGGCCCAGCATGTCGTTGTCGGCGATGTAGAAGTTGCGCGACCCGGACCAGTCCGAGTGCACGGCAGTGCCGATGTCGCTGAACTTCGAGCGCTTCACCGTGAGGCCGACGCTGCCGGCGATGTCCTTCATGCCGGCTTCGAACACGGTGCCGGTATTGCGGAAGGTCAGGCCCTCGAAGTAGTGGTACTGCGAGCCCATCACATTGAACAGCACGGTGTTGCCGTCACCATCGAAGATGGCCTCGCCGTCGCCGGCCGCGACGATCGTGATGGGCTTTTCGGCCGTGCCCTTCTGCGCCAGGTAGTACGTGCCGTCCCAGGGCGTGCCGCAGCAGGTCGTGAAGCCGGAGTTGATCTCGTGCGAGTAGTGATCGTGCTTGCTGAGATAGACGCCCGCATGCACCTTGATGACATCGCCGGGGCGAACGCGCGGCGGCGAAGCGCGGCTCCAGTCTCCGCCCAGCGAGCCCATGTAGTACGCCGCCAGCAGTCCGAAGAAGGCGGGTTGCTCGGTGGGTCCCTTGAAGCCCGGCGGATATACATGGAATACGCGGCCGCCGCTGGCGGGCCGGGGCTCGGGCCGGGTGCGCACCTTCACGGTCTGCACGGCCGCGCCGTTCACGCCGTCCGGATCCGACAGCGTCAGCCGCACCTCGTATTCGGTGTCTTCAGTCAGGTCGAACAGGCTGCCCGCGAAGTGATTGGGCAGGGTCACGTCGTAGGCGAAGCGCAGGAACATTTCCTCGCGTTGCGTGCGCAGCAGGTCCAGTCCGCGGCGCCACGCCGTTGCACCTGCCGTGCGGTATTCGATCCTGACCTGCGCATTGCGATTGTCGTCGCCGTCGATGGGCCAGGCGAAACCCAGCGAGACCAGCGTCGGCGGATCGATGACCAGCCGGCCGGGCGTGGTGCCATCGGCCGCCCATGACAACGCAGGCAGCCCCGCCCACATCAGGGCCAGTGCGGCCAGCATTCTGCGATTGGACATGTCGCCCCCCGGCGCTATGGATTCCCCGAGGGCTACTCTAGTACATGCCGCCGGCGTCGATGCAACCGCCGCTGCCCGCAACCGCGCTCAGGCGTGTGCGGCCTGCCAGAGGTCTTCGAGATTCTCGAAGGGCCAGTTCTCGCGCGGTTCGCGGCCGACGATCTTGTCGGTGCAACCCTGCTGCGCCAGGTCGACTAGCTGGGGCAGCAGTTGCGAGCGGCTGCTGAGCGAGAAGAACACCTTCACCTTGGGAGAGGTGATCTTGCTCGCGTTCTGTTCCACCACCACGCCGAGGCGGTTGGACGTCAGTCGCACCAGCGAGCCGGTGGGGTAGATGCCAAGGCTCTTGATGAAGGCCTTCAGCACCTCCTCGTCGAACTGGCCCTTCCAGCTCGCCATCCGCGCCAGCGATTCAGCCGGATCCCAGCCGGCCTTGTAGGGCCGGTTCGACGTGATGGCATCGTAGACATCGCATACCGCACCCATGCGCGCCAGCATCGAGATGCCATCGCCCACGAGGCGATCGGGATAGCCCTTGCCATTCATCTTCTCGTGGTGATGGCGCACCACGTCCAGCACCTTTTCGCTGGTCATGCCCGAATCGCGCAGCATGCGCTCGCCGTTCTCGGGATGCCGCCGGATGATGTCGAACTCCTGGTCGGTGAGCGAGCCGGGCTTGTTCAGCACCTCCAGCGGCGTGCCGGCCTTGCCGATGTCGTGCATCAGGCCTGCCATGCCCGCCAGCCGGCAGTCGTCCTCCGACAGGCCGAGGTTGCGGCCCAGCGAGACCATCAGCGCGCACACCGCCACCGAGTGCAGGTAGGTGTATTCATCGGCGGACTTGAGTCGCGAAAGACTGATGAGCGCATCGCCGTGGCGCGTCACTGAATCCACGATCTCGTTCACCACCGGCACGAAGGCATCGGGCTGGATGGCCGCGCCCATGCGCGCTTCATGGAACATGTCGCGCACGGCGGCGCCGGCGCGGTCGCGGATCTTGCCGGCCTGCTTCAATTCCTGCGTGAAGTCCGGAGGCGTATCCGCGGGTACCGGGGCGGATACCCGCGGCGACTTGCGCGCCGGGGCCGCGGCCGCTGCCGGCGAGGACTGCCGCAACGCGGGCAGGTCCAGTCCCTGCGACACGTCTATCCACACCTCGCTGGCGCCGCAGCGGCGAAGCTGTTCCAGCGTGGCGTCGTCTTCGATCAGGAATTTCGTGCGCCAGAAATTGTGGTCCATCCATGAGCCTTCCAGCTTCTGGATGTACATGCCCGTGGTGGCTTCACTGACGCGAATCTTCTTCAGCACGGGGAGAGACTACCCGGGGGCAGGAGGGGGCGGCGAGAACCGTTGCTCAATCCGGCTCCCTGTCCCCCCTGCGAGCGCCACCTTTGCGAGCCATGACCGCCTGGCGCAGCAGATACTCGATCTGCGCATTCACGCTGCGCAGATCGTCCGCGGCCCATTTTTCCAGGTCCTTCCACAGGTCGGCGGGGACCCGCAACAGGAAAGCCTTGCGTTCGGGCGGCGGCACGATCATCCGTACAGCGTGCCGGTATTGATCACCGGCGAGGCCTCGGCGTTGCCGCACAGCACGACCAGCAGGTTGCTGACCATCGCGGCGCGGCGTTCCTCGTCGAGTTTCACCACGTCATTGCGTTCCAGTTCCGCCAGCGCCGTCTGCACCATCCCCACCGAGCCCTGCACGATGAGCTGGCGCGCAGCGATGATGGCCTCGGCCTGCTGACGGCGCAGCATCACCGAGGCGATCTCCGGCGCGTACGCCAGGTGCGTGAGCCGCGCTTCCTCCACCGTCACGCCGGCCTTGGCCAGTCGCGTCTGCAGTTCATCGCGCAGTGCCTGTGCCACCTCGTCGGCGCTGCCGCGCAGCGTGGGCTCGTGCTCGACTCCATGATCGTAGGCGAAGGTGCTGGCGATGCCGCGGATGGCCGCCTCGCTCTGTACCTGCACGTAGCTCTGGTAGTCCTCCACGTCGAACACGGCCTGCGCCGTGTCGGCCACGCGCCAGACCACCACCGCGGCGATCTCCACCGGGTTGCCGCGCTTGTCGTTGACCTTCAGCGTCTCGCTGTTGAAGTTGTGGGCGCGCAGCGAAAGCTTGGTCGACTTCGACGGATTCAGGCCGGCACGCACCGCGCGCAGCACGTCGCGCTGCGAGATGGGCGAGGCCTTCTCCTCCATCGCGCCGCGCATGCCGCCGCCGCGACTGCGCGAATAGAACGGATTGGCCCAGTGGAAGCCGCTCTTGCGCACCGTGCCCTTGTAGCTGCCGAACAGGATCAGCACGCGCGCCTCGTTGGGTTGCAGCGTGAAGTAGCCGAACAGGCAGACGATGCCGGCAAGCAGCGCGAGGAAGGCGAGGGGAACCAGCCAGGGCGAACCGTTGCCGAACTGCACCGCGCGCATGCTGCCGAGGAGCAGGAACAGGCTGGTGGGAATCCACAGCACGTTGATGACGAGCATCGGAAAGCCTGGAATCGCACTGCGTTCGAATTCATGCGTGGCGGGTTGCGTTGAGCTGGACATGGCGTCTCTCCCTCTTGTGATATGGAGATGATATCACAGTGGTATCGCGTGTCCAGGGCCTGGGTCCGCGGGCCTACAATCCGTCAAATGCGCCATGCAGCCATCACTGGTTGGGGAAAGTGCCTGCCGCCGGCGGCACTTTCCAACGCCGATCTCGCGCAGTTCCTCGACACCAGTGACGAGTGGATACTCTCGCGCACCGGCATCCGCGAGCGGCGCATCTCGCATGTGGGCCTGGACGAACTGGCGCGCGTGGCCTCGCTGCGGGCGCTGGCAGCGGCGGGACTCCCGCCGTCAGACGTCGAACTGATTGTCTTCGGCACCACCACCTTCCAGGACCAGGCGCCCAACCAGGCTTCAGGCCTGCAGGCCGTGCTGGGCGCGCAGCGCGCGGCGTCGATGGATGTGAACACCGCCTGCACCAGTTTCATGTACGCGTGGAGCACGGCCAATGCGCTGATCCGCACCGGCGTCGTGCGCAATGCGCTGGTGGTGGGCGGCGAGGTCATCAGCCGCTTCATGGACTGGCGCAACCGCAACGTGGCGGTGCTGTTCGGCGATGGCTGCGCGGCCGTGGTGCTGCAGGCCACGGAGGCGCAGACCGGGTTGCTGGGAGAGAGGCTGGGCTGTGATGCCAGTGCGCGTGACGCACTGGTCATCCAGGGCATGGGTGCCCGCTATGCGGATTTCCGGCGGCGGCTGGGCGTGACCGACTGGATATTCGATGGGCCGGAGATCTTCAAGCGGGCGGTGGGCGGCATGGGGCACGCTGCCGCCGAGCTTCTCGCGGCGCATGGACTGACGGCCGACGATATCGGCCTAGTGGTGCCGCACCAGGCCAACCTGCGCATCATCGAGGCCGTGGCGAAGCGGCTCGACCTGCCGATGGATCGCGTGATGGTGAACGTCGCGCGCTACGGCAACATGTCGGCCGCCACGGTTCCCGTGGCGCTGGTGGAGGCGCTGGAGGCCGGACGCGTGCAGCCCGGTTCGCTGCTGCTGCTGCCCGCGTTTGGCGCCGGGCTCACGTGGTGCGCGCACCTGGCCCGCTGGGGAGAAAGGACTGCTCCGCTGGGGATATCGGATGCCGAGCTGCCTCCTGCGCCACGTCCGGCGCTGGAGATGGTGCGGGAGTTCATCCGCCTTCGGGACGGCGGCGGACCACCGGCAGGTGGCGGGCCGCCGCCTCTCTAGATCAGCGCGGAATTTCCACCGGCGACGACAGCGAGATGGAAAGCTGCGTTCCAGCGGCCAGCTTCACCTCGGTGCCCGTCTTCTGCGCGGCCACCGCGCCGATGGCGCCGCCGAGCAGGCCGCCGATGACCTTGCCCTTGTCGCCGCCCTTCACCTGATGGCCGAGGATGGCGCCGGCCGCGGCACCGCCGACGATCTTCACCGTGTCGCGGGCAGTGTCGCTCTTGCCGCGCTCGGTGACCACGCCGGCAATCGGCACATCGCGATTGCCGGGCAATTCGAGTCGGTCGAAGCTCATGCCCAGGCGCGGCACGCCGCCGATCTTGCTGCTGCCCGACACTACATCGGTGATCTGGCCGGCCACGGTGGTGCCCGCGGCTATGGCCACCTTGTCATCGACTCTCACGTCGGCCGCCACCGTGGCGCGAATGGTGTCACCCACTTTCGCATCCTTGGTGGAAACCTCCTGCGCCAGCGCCAGTGAAAGCTGCGTGCCTTCCGGCACGATCAGCGGCTTTGCCGGCACGGATGGCGGCGAAGGTGCGGCAACCGGCTTCGCATTCGCTGCCGTCTCGGCGCGATTCGCCACCGATGGGGCGGAGGGCTTCGCCGACGGATTGGGTGAGGAGTTTCGGGCCACGGGTGGCTGCTGCGCAGAAGCCTGCGGTGCAGGAGCCTGCGGTGCAGGAGCCTGGGCGTGGCTCGCCGCCAGCGCCGACTCGCGGTTCGCCAGTTCTGCCTCGCGCTTCTTCAGGTCTGCCTCGCGGGCGGCGAGGGACTGCGCATCCGGCGGTTCAGCCGCAGTGGTCGGAGCATTCGTTTCCGCAGCGGGGGGCGTGGTCTTGCTGCATGCCACCAATGCCAGCAGTGCGACCGCGGGGACCATGCAACGCAGGGGTTTCGTGCTCATCGTTGTTCTCCGATTCAGGACAGGCGGTTATTGTGGACGACGAGGGCGACTGTGGGGACTGTCGGCAGTCGGGGACAGTTCCAGCCTTGACAGAAGATTTCCCGGGAGTGACTGACGATGACCGAGGCATGGAGCAGGCTGCGCGAACTGGGGGACAGATTCACCCTGGCCGAGATCGGCGCCACCCGCGAGTTGTTTGCGCCGCGCGCACTGCAGCCGCAGGACGTCGGCGCCGTGGTGACGCGGGACATTGCCTATGGTGCCGATCCCCGGCATCGGCTCGATGTATTCGCGCCGCGCGGCGCCCGCAACCTGCCGGTGGTGGTTTACGTCCATGGTGGCGGCTATGTGGGCGGAGACAAGGGAAAAGCGGGCGATCCATTCTTCAACAATATTGGCGCATGGGCCGTGCGCGAGGGTTTCGTCGGTGTGACGATGACCTACCGCCTTGCGCCGGACCATGGATGGCCGGCGGGAGCGCAGGACGTGGATCGCGCGCTGCGTTTCCTGCAGGGACAGGTGGAGAAGCAGGGCGGTGATCCCGCGCGCATCGTGCTGATGGGCCACTCGGCCGGCGCCGCGCACGTTGCGGGTTGCCTCGCCCGGCACGGCTGCGCCGCGGACCGCGCGCCGGCCGCGGCGGCCATCCTGATGTCGGGCATCTATGCTCTCGACGTGTATCCGGATGGCCATGACTACCAGGTGTACTACGGCACCGACCGGTCGCTGGATGCGTCACGATCCACGGTGGATTCGCTGGCGGCGCTCGACATTCCGAGCCTGTTCACCGTCTGCGAATTCGATCCGGTTCCCTTCCATCGCAATCTGGCGGCGCTGTTTGCCGCGCGGGTGCGCGTCACCGGCCGTTGTCCCTTCGTGCTCTACCAGCGCGGACACAATCATGTGTCGGTGACGATGCAGATCGGCAGCGAGCTGGATACGGCCGGGGACGAGCTGGCGGCATTCATCCGCCAGCCCGGGTAGTCGCCGGATCAGGAGCCGCGCCGGTTGTGGCGGCGGTCCACGCGGCGCTCGATGCGGTCACCGCGCTTGTCGAGCCGGTTCTCGATGCGGTCGCCGCGATTGTCCAGACGATTCTCGATGCGGTCGCCCTTGTTGTCGAGCCGGGTCTCCCTGCGTTCACCGCGCTTGTCGAGCCGCGCATCGACGCGGTCGCCCTTGGCATCCAGGCGTTCGGCACGCGCCGCATTGCCATTGGCCGCGGCCTTGTCGGCCGCCTTGTCCAGTCGCTGGTCGATGCGGTCGCCGCGCGCATCCAGGCGCTGCTCTGCATTCTCGCCACGTGTGTCGAGGCGCTGGTCGATGCGCTCGCCCTTGGCGTCGAGGCGCTGGTCGATGCGCTCGCCACGCGCGTCGAGGCGTTCATTGGCGCGATCGCCGCGGTCCTGTGCCATTGCCGGAAGCGCCAGCAGCGTGATCACGGCGGCGGTCAGCAGGTTCTGGTTCGTCTTCATGTCGATCTCCCTTCTGGGACGTTGAGGTTGCTGGCAAGTACAACGCCGAGGCGGCTTTGGCGTTGACACCAGGCGGTCACGCCGCACCGCGGTTCTGTCAAATGCAGCGGGTCTCAGGCACCATTCCGGACAGTCTCCAGAAGGTGCCACCCATGCCAGCAATCCGCATGCACCATCCGCTGTTGTTCGCCATGCTGTGCTCGGCCGCCGCAGCCGTGGCCGCCGGGAAGGCCGATTCCGGCGATTACCGGCGCGCGGCAGATGCCGTCGCGAAGCGCGAGGCCAACGGGCCGCGCCCCGGTCGTGCACGCAATGTCATCCTGTTCATCGGCGACGGCATGGGCATCGCCACCATTACCGCCGCGCGCATCCTCGAAGGTCAGCGCCGCGGCGAGTCTGGCGAGCAGAACCACCTCAGCTTCGAGGATTTCCCCTATTCGGCGCTGGTGCGCACCTATTCGGCCGACCAGCAGGTGTCGGATTCAGCGCCCACCGCCACCGCGATGATGACCGGTTCGCACGCCAATGATGGTGCGCTGTCGGTATCGCCCGAAACACCGGAGAACTCGGCCGATGCCGCCGTCATTGCACGCTACGCACTGCCCACGCTGCTCGAGCAGGCCGAGGATCATGGGCTTTCCACCGGCGTGGTGAGCACGGCGCGCATCACGCATGCAACGCCCGCGTCCACCTACGCGCATACGCCCAATCGCGACTGGGAAAGTGCGGTGTCGACGCCGGCGGCCACGCTGCCCGACATCGCCTCGCAGCTCATCGCGCGGCAGCACAAGGGCGATGGCCTGGAAGTGGTGCTGGGCGGCGGGCGCGAATACCTCATGGCCACCACGCAGGCAGATCCCGAGTATCCCGGAAAGAGCGGTCTGCGCCGCGACGGCCGCAACCTGATCGAAGAGTGGACCCGCGCACAACCGGCTTCGGCCTACGTGTGGAAGCGCGATGACCTGCTGCGCGTGGATGCCAGGAAAACCCGGCATCTGCTGGGCCTGTTCGAACCTTCCCACATGCGCTACGAGGCCGACCGCGCGCAGGATGCCGGTGGGGAACCCTCGCTGGCCGAGATGACCACGAAGGCCATCGAACTGCTGCGCACGAACGGCAAAGGATACTTCCTGATGGTGGAGGGCGGCCGCATCGACCATGCGCATCATGCGGGCAATGCATTCCGTGCGCTCACCGACACCATCGCCTTGTCCGATGCCGTGCGGGCCGCCGCAAAGGCCGTCGATGCGCGCGACACGCTCATCCTCGTGACGGCGGATCACAGCCATGTGCTCACCATCTCGGGCTATCCCGTGCGCGGCAATCCCATCCTCGGGCTGGTGAAGACGCCTGGCGCCACTGCACCGGCGCTGGCCGCGGATCGCAAACCCTATACGACGCTTTCCTACGCGACCGGGCCAGGCTTCGCGCTGATCGATGGGCAGGTGGATGGCGCGCCACGCGCGATTGCACCCGGTCGCGAGCAGGATCTTTCCAGGGTCGACACGACCAGCCCGGGCTTCCACCAGCAATCACTGGTGGGCATGGGCGCCGAAACGCATGGCGGAGAAGATGTGGCGCTGTTTGCCAGCGGACCGGGCGCAGAACTTGCACGCGGCGTGATCGACCAGAACGAGATCTACCACATCATGCGCCGTGCGTTGCGCTGGTGAGGGATTTTCCGGCAGATTTTTTTTCGCATTGAAAATCGCTCGTCGCTATGTTGCGACGAGCGCGCGATGCTATGATCGGATCGCACCATCGTCACGGATTCCGACTCAAGGTTGCGATTCTCCGGGTTATGACGCTGATAGAACTGCCTCGCGCGGTCGAGGCATATTTTGCCTTCGCCGAACTGCCGGCCACCGATCGTGGTCGCCACTTCACCATTACGTTCACGTATCTCGAAGGCACGCGCATCGATCGCCTGCAGTGGTGGTGGCATGTGAACAAGGGGCAGGAAAAAAGCGATGCGCTGGTGACCGGCCTGCGCCAGGAAGCCATCGCGAAGTTTCGGCAGCACATCGAACGCTGGGTGGCCAACAGCGGCCACTGCCTGCGGGGCGGCGATCCCTTCCCGCTGCTGCAGCAGTTGCCGGTGGAGGAACCCGCGCCGGTCGCGCAACCCGCGCAGCCGGAAACCGCCGAATCGATCGCACCGCATCCAGGCTTCAGGGTGGCTGCAGGCGGCTGACGCGGGTCAATGGCGCAGTCTCCACCCTGACCGGATGATGTACGCGATCAGCGCCAGGCAGGCCGCCATGATCAGCACCACCATCGAGAAGCTCACCATCGGGTTGATGGCCGCCTTGCCATAGAAGCTCCAGCGGAAGCCGCTGATCAGATACACCACCGGGTTGAACAGCGTGATGGTGCGCCATACCGGCGGCAGCATGTCGATGGAATAGAAACTGCCGCCCAGGAAGGTGAGCGGCGTGATGATCAGCGCCGGCACGAACTGCAGCTTTTCCCAGCTCGTGGCCCAGATGCCCAGCAGGAACCCGAACAGGCTGAAGGTGAGCGCCGTCAGCGCCAGGAACCCCAGCATCAGCAGCGGATGCAGCACCGACAGCGGCACGAAGAACGCGGAGGTGGCGAGGATGATCAGCCCGATCATGATCGACTTGGTGGCCGCCGCGCCCACGTAGCCCAGCACGATCTCCGGCGTCGACACCGGCGCCGACAGCAGCTCGTAGATGGTGCCCGACCACTTGGGGAAGTAGATGCCGAACGAGGCATTGCCGATGCTTTCGTTCAGCACGGACAGCATGATGAGCCCGGGCACGATGAAGGCGGCGAAGGGGATGCCGTTGATGTCGGTCATTCGCGAGCCGATGGCCGAGCCGAACACGACGAAGTACAGCGAGGTGGTCAGTACCGGCGTCAGGATGCTCTGCACCATGGTGCGGAAGGTGCGCGCCATTTCGAAGCGGTAGATGGCGCGGACGGCGTGCCAGTTCACGAGCGCTCCTTCACCAGCGACACGAAGATGTCCTCGAGCGACGTCTGCTGGGTCTGCAGGTCCTTGAAGTTCAGGCCGAGCTGCGCCACGTCGCGCAGCAGCGCCGGGATGCGTTCCTGTCCGGCATCGCCGCTGAAGCTGAACACCAGCGTCATGCCCTCGTCGACGGTAGCCAGGGAATACTGTGCGAGCTGGGCGGGAATCTCGTGCAACGGGTCGACGAGGTGCAGCCGCAGTTCGCGCCGGCCGAGCTTGCGCATCAGCACGGCCTTGTCCTCCACCAGCACCAGCTCGCCCTTGTTGATGACGCCGATGCGGTCGGCCATCTCCTCGGCTTCCTCGATGTAATGCGTGGTGAGGATGATGGTGACGCCGGCATCGCGCAGGTCGCGCACCGCCTGCCACATGTCGCGACGCAGTTCCACGTCGACGCCGGCCGAGGGTTCGTCGAGGAAGAGGATCTTCGGTTCGTGCACCAGCGCCTTGGCGATCATCACGCGGCGCTTCATGCCGCCGGACAGCGTCATGATCTTCGTGCCGCGCTTTTCCCACAGCGACAGCCGGCGCAGCACCTGTTCCACCAGCGCCGGATCGGGAGGATGGCCATACAGTCCGCGACTGAAGCGGACCGCGGCGGCGACGGTTTCGAAGGCCTCGGTGGCCAGCTCCTGCGGCACGAGGCCGATCAGCCTGCGCGCCGCGCGCGGCTCGCGCTTCACGTCGAAACCACCGGCCAGCACGCTGCCGGTGGTGGCGTTCACCAGGCCGCAGACGATGCCGATGAGGGTGGTCTTGCCCGCGCCATTGGGCCCCAGCAGCGCGAAGATCTCGCCCTGCTCGATGCTGAGGTTCACCGATTTCAGCGCCGTGAGGCCGCCAGGATAGGTCTTGCCCAGGTTTTCGATGCGAAGGACGGCAGCCACGCGCGCGATTCTACGCTGAAGCCCCTGGCGCCCTGCTATCTTCTGCGCCATGCGCAAGACACTTCTGCTGGTCCTGGCGCTCGCCGCCGCACTTGCCTCCTGCCAGTCACGCGATGGCGGCTCCGCGAAACCGGCAACGGCCGATGCCGTCGCGCCGGTACTCACGGTGCCCGATGCTCGCGATATCCATTCGCATGCCGATCCGGCCGTGGCGCGGGTCACGCATGTGACGCTCGATCTCACCGTGGATTTCGGTACGCGCACGCTGCAGGGGAGTGCAACGCTGGATGTGCTGGCGAACGGCGCCGATCCGGTGCTGTCGCTGGATACCAGCCACCTTGTCATCAAGTCGGTGCATGATGGTCAGGGCAGGGAGCTGGCATTCAAGCTCGACGCGGCGGACCCGGTGCTGGGCGCAGCGCTGCGCATTCCGCTGGGCGCCGCGCGGCGCGTGGTGGTGGCGTATTACAGCAGTCACGACGCCGACGCCCAGCAGTGGCTTTCGCCCGCGCAGACCGCCGGTGGCAAGCAGCCCTATCTGTTCAGCCAGGGCGAGGCCATCCTGACGCGAAGCTGGGTGCCCACGCAGGACAGCCCCGGGATCCGCCAGACCTGGGAGGCCGTCATCCGCGCGCCGGCCGCGCTCACCGTGGTGATGAGCGCCGAGCGCACCGCCGAGCCGCGCGACATCGCCGGCGGCCTGCGCGAATGGCGCTACCGCATGGACCACCCGGTGGCGCCCTATCTCATCGCCATCGCCGTCGGCGAGCTGGGATTCCAGTCGCTGGGCGCACGCACCGGCGTGTTCACCGAACCCTCGCGGCTGGCGGCGGCGGCCAATGAGCTGGTCGACATCGAGAAGATGGTGTCGGCCGCCGAGTCGCTGTATGGGCCGTACCGCTGGGGCCGTTACGACCTGCTGGTGCTGCCGCCGTCCTTCCCCTTCGGCGGAATGGAGAACCCGCGGCTGACCTTCGCCACGCCCACCATCATCGCCGGCGACCGCTCGCTGGTCAGCCTGGTGGCGCATGAGCTGGCGCATAGCTGGTCGGGCAATCTCGTCACCAATGCCACCTGGGCGGATTTCTGGCTGAACGAAGGTTTCACCGACTACTTCGAGAACCGCATCATGGAAAAGGTCTACGGCAAGGAAACGGCGGACATGCTCGCCGACCTGCGCTGGGACGACCTCAACGACACCATCCGCGAACTCGGTGGCCCCAAGTCGCCCGACACCCGGCTGCACCTCGACCTCGCGGGCCGCAATCCCGATGACGGCATGACGGACATCGCCTACGAAAAGGGCGCCACCTTCCTGCGCACCATCGAGGCGGCCGTGGGGCGCGAACGCTGGGATGCCTACCTGAAGGACTACTTCGACCGCCATGCCTTCCAGCCGCAGGTGTCATCCGGCTTCCTGGCGGACCTGCGCGAGCATCTGATCAAGGGCGACGCGGCGCTGGAGCAGAAGCTCCGGCTCGATGAATGGGTGTATCAGCCGGGACTGCCCGACAACGCAGTGCATGTGGTTTCGCCGCTGCTGGCGGCCATTGACCAGCGCGCCGCGGCCTTTGCCGCGAAGGGCATCGGCGCCGACGAAGTGAAGAACTGGAACACCTGGCAGCGTGTGCGCTTCCTGAACCGTCTGCCGCGCAAGCTCACTTCCGCTCAGCTCGCCGCGCTGTCGCAGGCCATGAACCTCGACGCACAGCGCAACAGCGAAGTGCGGTTCGCGTGGCTGCGGCTGGCCATTGCCAACCGCTATGCGCCGGCCGAGGCAAATCTCGGCGACTTCCTCACCGGCATGGGCCGTCGCAAGTTCGTGTTGCCGCTGTACACGGATCTGATGGCGCAGGGCGACTGGGGCAGGGCATTGGCGCAGCGCATCTACACGGCCGCGCGGCCCGGCTACCACTCGGTGACGGTGGGCAGCGTCGACAAAGTCGTGAAGCTAGAGGCTGCGAAAAGCCAGTAGCAGGTTGTTGGCCGGCAGGCGCGCCAGGTGCGCGCGTGCAAACCCGTGGCGGCGTGCAACTGCCTCCACGTCTTCGAGATTGCGCACGCCGAAGCGCGCATCCTTGTCCTTCAGCCACTGCTCGAAGGCTTCGTTCGACGGCGCCGTGTGGCGCCCGCCTTCGCGGAACGGACCGTAGAGGATCACCTGTCCCGAGCCGGCGAGCGTGAGCCGCCCTGCACCCGTGAACAGCGCTGCCGTGGTTTCCCACGGTGAAATGTGGATCATGTTGATGCACAGCACGGCATCGAAAGGCCCGTTCACGGGCCAGGGTTGATCGAGCACGTCGAGCCGCACCGCGGGCCGGATGTTGGCAAGGGCACACAGCAGGCGGCGCGCTTCGATCTGGGCGAGATCCTCGCTGCCGCGGTCGCTGGGTTGCCAGTCGATGCCTGGCAGAAGCTGCGCGAAGTGCGCCACGTGTTGCCCCGTGCCGGAGGCGATTTCCAGCACGCGGCCGCTGGCAGGCAGCAATTGCAGCAACTGCTCGCCGATGGGCGTGCGATTGCGCTCCGCGGCCGCGGAAGTGTTCAGCTCCAAGATCAGCGGCGTCGCGGTGTTGTCGTGCCCGGCTCGGACATCTCGATCGTCAGCGAGAATGTGCGCCGTTCCGCGCCCTGCAGCGCGCCCACGTTCACGATCTGCCGTGCGACTTCCTCATTGCGCTCGTTGCGCACCGTGATGAGGATGGAATACTCCGACGTGGCATCCATGCGCTGCGCGTCGAGCGTGCCTTCGATCTGCCAGGCGGTGTGCGTCGCGGCCGCGCCGCCGGGCTTTGCATCCTTGTCGAAGCGCAGGTGGTGCCGGCAGCCCGGGCACACGATGGCGCTTTCGAGGATGGTGGCCCGGCAGTGAGGGCAGGTGCGCGTGGCACCCGACCCCTGCGCGACGGCGCGTGCGCCAATCATGCGACGTTGCTGCGTCCCTTGTCGGCCACCAGCGTGGCCGAGCGCCCGTCATCGAAGCCGAAGTCCACCGAACCACGCATGCGCGAGCCGGCGGCCACGGTCAGCGAGCCGGCCTTCACGTCGCCGGTGATGGTGCCGCCCTGCTGCAGTTCGACGCGCTTGGCGCTGTCGATGTTGCCCTGCAGTTCGCCACTGACGATGACTTCGCTGGCGCGCACCTGGCCCTCCACGCGCGCGCCGCTGTCGATGTGCAGGTTGCCTTCGACCTGCACATCGCCCTTGAACTTGCCCGCCACGCGCACGTGGCCGGAGCCGATGATCTTGCCTTCGATGGAAAGGCCCGAGGCGATGACGGATTCCTTCATGTCACTGCGCTCCTTCGGCGCCTTGGCAGGGTCGGGGAACGAAGCGGCGCCGGCAGGCGCCGCCGGACGGGGCGGGGTGGAGTTCGCAGCCGGCTGCGGCTGCGCGGGTTCCTTGTCCCAGATGGCCATTCTTGAATCTCCCTTGGTGGAGGAAGTCCGAAGGTAACCCGCCGCCGCGGCGCGGGGAAGGCTGTCGCGGATTGGCGAAGTCTTAATGTGATGCAGCACGCGTCCCCGGCCGTCGCGCGAGCGAGCCTCCAGGGTGCCTGCCGATGGGGCGCGGCCGGCTGCTGCGGCCTTCGCCGCCATGTCCCCTTGCTGCTGCCGCAGGTCCCAAGTAGGCTTCCGGCGCTGCATGAAGGGGGAAACATGAGCGATTCGAGCATCGACGCCGGCCTGGAATCACGGCGTGTGTCGCGCCGCGAATTCATCAAGCGGGTGATCGCTTCCGGAGCAGTGGCTTCCTCGGCCAGTTTCGCGCTGGGCAGCCTTTCGGGCTGCAGTGCCCGCTACACCTCGGCGGCAGGCAGCGTCGAGCGCCTGATCTCGCTGAACGTCAACGGCCAGGTGCGCCGCGTCGATGTGCTGCCACAGGAAACCCTGGCCATGACGCTGCGCTACAAGCTCGGCCTCACCGGCACCAAGCTGGGCTGCGACCGCGCCGAATGCGGCGCATGCACGGTGATGATCGACGGCACCACCTACTATTCCTGCTCCACGCTCACGCACAGCGTGCGCAGCCGCAAGGTGACGACCATCGAAGGTCTGCGCGGCCCGAACGGCGAGTTGCACCCGGTGCAGCAGGCCTTCGTCGACGAGCTGGCGCCGCAGTGCGGCTTCTGCACGCCCGGCCAGGTGGTGGCCGCGGTGGCACTGCTGCAGAAGAATCCCCGGCCCTCGCGCGAAGAGGCGCGGCATGCCATGTCGGGCAACCTGTGCCGCTGCGGTGCATACGACAACTACCTGAACGCCATCATGCGCGCGGCCGGCAACACTGCGGAGATCCACCATGGCGCATAAGCTCCTGGGCCAGGACTTCCTGCCGCATGACGTGGTGGCCAAGGTCACCGGCGAGGCCAAGTACGCCGAGGATTTCCGCGCCGAAGGCATGGTGTTCGCGCGCATCCTGTCGAGCCCGTGGCCGCATGCACGCGTCAAGCGCATCGACGTCAGCGAGGCGATGAAGGTCCCGGGAGTGGTCGGCGTGCTGCTGCCCGAGGACGTGAAGAATCCCGAAGCGCCCGAGATCCCGCTGCTGACGCTGGAGCCATGCTACGTGGGCGCGCCCATCATGCTGGTGGCGGCCGAGGATGAAACCACCGCGCAGGATGCCATCGAAAAGGTGCGCATCGAGTACGAACTGCTGCCTTTCCATGTCGACCCGCTGGCCAGCCTGCGCCCGGATGCGCCCAATGCGCGCACCGATGGCAACGTGGGCGCCGCGGGCGTGAAGTTCCAGACGCTGAAGTGGACCAAAGAGGATTTCGACAACGCCGGCACGCGCATGCCCGAGGGCAAGGCCGCGCAGGAATGGGTGTACGGCGACCTCGACGCCACCTTCGCACGCTGCAAGCTGGTGCTCGACGAAACCTTCGTGCATGCCAGCAATTCGCACCACAGCCTCGAGCCGCGCACGGCCATGGCGTACTGGCAGAACGGCAAGTGCATCCTGCATGTGTCGTCGCAGAGCCAGTCGTTCATCACGCCGGCCATCGCGGGCATGATCGGCATTCCACCCACCGACCTGGTCGTGGTGGCGGAATATTGCGGCGGCGGCTTCGGGTCGAAGGGCGGTGCATATCCGCTGCAGGCGCTGCCGGCCATCCTCTCGAAGAAGATCAACCGGCCGGTGATGATGCGCGTCAACCGCGCCGAGGAGTACTACAACGGCTCCGCGCGGCTGGGTTTCCAGGGGCAGGTGAAGCTGGGGTTCGCCGAGGACGGGAAGCTCCTGGCCGCCGACCTGTACGTGATCCAGGAAAACGGCGCGGCCCAGAGCTTCTTCGATTTCCGCAACGCGGCCGATGGGCTGTCGATCCTGTACCAGCCCGAGGCCATGCGCTGGCGCGGCATGCCGGTGTATGCGAATTCCGTCATCCGCAGCGCGCAGCGCGGCCCTGGCTACAACCAGATCGCGCACATCATGGAGCCGCTGCTCGACAAGGCCGCGCGTGAACTGAAAATCGACCGGCTCGCCATCCGTCTGAAGAACGCCGGTGGTCACCAGGCGCCCTTCGGCGCCAAGCGTGCCACGGTGTCGAGCTGCTACATCAAGGAAGCGCTGGAACAGGGCGCGCAGAAGTTCGGCTGGCAGGAACGCCTGGCGCGCCACGGCAAGAAGAATGGCAGCAAGGTCACCGCGGTGGCGGTGGGCCAGGCTTTCCACCCCGCGGGCTTCAACGGCTTCGATGGCCTGCTGCGCATCCTGCCCACGGGCAAGGTGCACATCCACACCGGCGTGGGCAACCTCGGCACCTTCTCGCATTCCAGCACCTCGCGCATTGCCGCCGAGGTGCTGAAGCTCAATTGGGATGACGTGATCATCGAGCGCGGCGACACGCGCCGCAACCTGCCGTGGAACATCGGCCAGTTCGGCAGCAACACCAACTTCACCATGGCGCGCACCAACTACGTGGCGGCCATGGACGCGCTCGGCAAGCTCAAGGAGATCGCGGCGAAGCGCTTCGGCGGATCGCCCGAGCAGTACGACATCGACGGGCGCCGCGTCTTCCGCAAGGGCAGCCCCGGCACCGGCATGACTTACGGCGAAGCCGCGCAGCGCGCCATCCAGCTCGGCGGCAAGTACGACGGGCACGAGCTGCCGAAAGACATCAACCCGATGACGCAGGTATCCGCGCAGGCGCTGGCGGGCAGTGGCCTCATCGGCGTGGCCAAGGACAACCTGCCGCTCACCGGCGCGCCGGCGGCCTTCGCCGCGGGCTTCATCGAGATCGAACTCGATCTGGATACCGGCAAGCACGTCATCCTCGACTACATGGGCGTGGCTGACTGCGGCACGGTCATCCATCCCGCGGGGCTCGAAACGCAGATCAAGAGCGGTGCCGTGCAGGGTTTCGGCGTGGCGGCATTCGAGCGCATCGTCTACGACCCGCAGAATGGCCTGCCCGCCAGTGTGGGGCTGTACCAGGCCAAGCCGCCCACCTATGGCGATGTGGCGCAGCGCTTCCGCACCGGCGCGGTGGACTTGCCTGATCCCTCGAGCCCGCTGGGCACCAAGGGCATTGGCGAGCCGCTGCTCGGGTGCGCCGCCGCAGCGCTGCTGTGTGCGCTCTCCGAAGCCATCGGCGGACATGTGTTCAACCGTACGCCGGTGGTACCCGACATGATCCTCAACCAGCTTGCACGCAGACCGCAGCCGCATGGTCCGCTGCAGGTCAACTGCCAGTAAGGGGGCCGAAGCATGCTGCGCGACATGATGCCGCTCTTCGACCTGTACCAGCCCGACTCGCTGGATACGGCGCTCGATCTGGCGGACCGGCTGGGGCCGGATGGATGGCTGGTGGCCGGTGGCCAGGACAGCTGGGATTGGTTGAAGAACCGCACACGGCGCACGCGCGCCGTGGTCGATCTTTCCGGCATCGCCGAGCTGAAGGGTGTGCGCGAGGCCGACGGGGGAATCCAGATCGGCGCGCTGACGACGCTCAGCGAGGTCGAGAACGATCCGCTGCTGCGGGAGCGCTATCGCCTGTTGGCGGCGGCCGCGGGTCGCGTCGCCAGCCCGCAGATCCGCAATGCCGGCACACTGGGCGGCAACCTCTGCCAGGACACGCGCTGCTGGTACTACCGGTCGGGCGTCGACTGTTATCGCGCCGGCGGCAACATGTGCTACGCCGATACTCCCCAGGGGCAGAACCGCGAGCATGCGGTGTTCGGCGCCAGTCGCTGCGTGGCGGTCACGCCGTCGGACACGGCCAACGCGCTCACGGCGCTGGATGCCAGCCTCGTGCTCCGCCGCAAGGGCGGCGAGCGCGTGGTGCCGGCCGAGAAATTCTTCGTCGGGCCGGAGGTGAACATCCGCCGCATGAACGTGATCGAGCCCGGCGAAATCCTCACCGCCGTGCGCATCCCGGGCACCTGGGCGAAGAGCGCCTTCCATTTCGAGAAGGTGGCCGATCGCGCCGCCTGGGATTTCGCGCTGCTGAGCCTGTCGGTGGCGCTGAAGCTGGAGGGCGAGACCATCCGCGACGCGCGCCTGGTCTGCGGCGCGGCTGCCTGCGTGCCGCACCGGCTCGAGGCCGTGGAGCGCCTGCTGGTGGGCAGCGCCCGCGACGAGGCACTGATCGAACGCGCCGCCGCTGCCGCTGCGGAGGGCGCGCGACCGCTGAACTTCAATGGCTTCAAGATCCCGCTGCTGGCGAATCTGGTGCAGCGGGGCATCCGGGGTGCCGCCACATGAACCTGCTGCGTTTCGGACATGACAGCTACGGCAACCGCATCGTCGATGGCGTCTCCTGGGACCTGCTCCCCGTGGCGTTCTGGGCGGGCATTGCCGTCATCGTGGTGCACCTGGTGATTCGCGCGGTGGGTCGCCGCAGGAACGGGGGCTGACCATGGCCACCGACAACCAGGAGATCATCCGTCACGCCGGTGTCGACCGCGCCTTCCACTGGATCATGGCGGCCACGATGCTGGTTCTGCTGGGCACCAGCCTGCTGCCGGTGCTCGGCATCCGCTTCGCCTGGTATGGCGTGCACTGGGTTGCGGGCCTGCTGCTGACGCTGATCATCGCGCTGCACATCCTGCGCGCGCTGTTCTGGCAGAAGCCGCGTTCCATCATGATCTCGGGGGCAGACTTCAAGCCCCGCGGCGCCGGCAAGTACACGCTGGCGCAGAAGCTGATGCACCTGGCCTGGATGGTCACGGTGCTCGTGGCCATCATCACCGGCCTTCTGATGCTGCGCAAGGCGGGCGTGCCCTTCCTGGTGCGCGATCCTTATGTGCGAAGCCTTGCGAGCTGGGGGATCATCACGCTGCTGCATGACCTCGCGGCGCTGGCGTCGGTGTTCCTGGTGCTGGTGCATGTGTACTTCGGCATCCTGCCGGAGAAGCGCGCCTACCTGCGCGCCATGCTGAAGGGTTCGATCAGTCGCGCGGAACTCGCGCCCGAGCACGATCTGGCCAAGGTGGATCGCGGTGACTGAAGCCCTGCTGCTGGCGCAGCGCATCGACGTGATCGAGCGCGGCTACGAATACCTTCTGGCCTATGCCGCGCAGGGCCGGCAGGACGATGCGGGCACGGAACTGCGCGACACGCTGGCGCGCATGCACGTGGCGCTTTCCGACATGCAGGGCTCGCTGCGTGCGGCTTTCGCAGGCGCGCCGCAGCCCACCGGCACGCGCGACTTCACCGATGCCGTCGAGCGCGACGTGCTGGTGGCACGCGGCGCCATTGGCCTGGTGCTGGGCCGTGAGCACATTTCCTCGCTGCTGGTCGACAACCTGAATGCCTCGGTGCACCTGCGCGCGCTGCTCACCGACCTGTTCCTGATCGAGCAGGCGCTGAATTCGCCGCCGCGGGACTGAGGGCCGCTTGCGCACCGTCACTTCGGAGCGCGATGACGCAGTGGTGGTGGCCCCCGCCGCAGGCGCAGCCGATGCGGCCGTGATCTGGATGCACGGACTGGGCGCCGACGGTTTTGATTTCGTGCCCATGGTGCCCGAGCTGAATCTGCCCGCCACGGCGCGCGTGCGCTTCGTGTTCCCGCATGCCGAGGTACGGCCGGTGACGGTGAACGCCGGCTATGCCATGCGCGCCTGGTACGACATCCGCGAACTCACGCCCGAAGGCCGCGATGACGAGCCGGGTCTCGAAGCCACCCGCGCACGCATCGAAGGCTACATTGCCGCCGAACGCGCGCAAGGCATCGAGGTGCGGCGCATCGTGCTGGCCGGATTCTCGCAGGGTGGCGCCACCGCGCTGCATGTGGGGTTGAGGCATGCGCAGCGCCTCGCGGGCATCATCGCGCTGTCCTGCTACCTGCCACTGCGCGACCGGCTGGCCGCGGAGGTGTCGGCTGCGAACCGCGCCACGCCCATCCTGATGTGCCATGGCCGCGAAGACGTGGTGGTGCTGCCGGCCTTCGGCGAAATGTCGCGCGACGCACTGCTGGCCGCGGGCTTGCCGGTGGAGTGGCGCGCCTACTCCATGGGGCACAACCTGTGCCGCCCGGAGATCTTCGACATCGCCGCCTGGCTCAGGTACCACCTCGGGCTGGACCCGGCCACGGCTCCCTGAGATTCCGGCTCCCGGCAGAAACACATGACATCCAAGGCGATCCGCCGCATCGCGACCGAAGAGGCGTTTTCGATTCCCGAGATCGCGCAGGCGCTGCGCAAGCTGTGCGAGAGCCGCACCGGCGCCAACAACATCGACATGATGCTGGTGAAGAACATCTATGGCGATGGCGCCGGCTACCAGGCGAAATTCCTCGCGCCGCTGCTGGACATCGAGGACGGGCGGCTGCGCGACATGGATGCCAACGGCGTGGACATGCAGCTGCTGTCGCTGACGGCACCCGGTGTGCAGATGTTCGATGCGGACACCGCCACCGAACTCGCCGCCGTGGCCAACGACCGTCTGGCCGAGGTGATCGCGCGGCATCCCACGCGGTTCGCGGGCCTGGCGAGCTTCGCGCCGCATTCGCCGCAGCGCGCGGTGCGCGAGATGGAACGCGCGGTGAACAAACTGAAGCTCAATGGATTCATGGTCAATTCGCACACCAACAACGAATACCTCGACGACCCGAAGTATTGGCCGGTGCTGGAGGCGGCTGAGGCGCTCGACCGCTGCATCTACATCCATCCGCGCGGTCCGTCGGAAATGCTCTCCGGACCCATGCGCGACTACGGCATGTTTGCCGCGCTGTGGGCCTATGGCGTCGAAGTCGGCACGCATGTGGTGCGGCTGATCCTGTCGGGCGTGTTCGACCGGTTCCCGCGGCTGAAGATCTGCCTGGGCCACATGGGCGAGGCCGTGCATTTCTGGTCGTGGCGCCTGGATTTCATGAGCGCGCGTGCGCAGGCCGCGGGCGCACCCAAGCTCGCGCTCAAGCCCAGCGAATACCTGCGCCGCAATTTCGCCATCACCACCAGCGGACAGGAATCGCCGCTGGCGCTGGAGTTCTCGATCAAGCAGCTCGGCGTCGACAATGTCCTGTGGGCCATCGACTATCCGTACCAGCCCAGCGCGCCGGCCGTGGCGTTCATGGATGGCGTTGCGGTCACCGATGATGAGCGACACAAGCTGTATCACGGCAACGCCGAGAGGCTGTTCCATATCGCGCCGATGCGCGCGGCATTCGACAATCGCCGGTGATTGCCCTGACAACACGCTGCCGCGGCAGCGTGTTCTCCGGCTGCGCGCATCAAAGGGATTGACAAGGGCGCAAGGGACTTCTTTCCCCGCTGAACCCGTGGTTAGAATATCCGCCGATCGCGGGTCATCCGGCTTCTGTCTGACGTGCATGCAAGCGCACGAGCTCTAGTGGAAGGGTCTCCGATCAAACCGGTTGAATAGTTCTATTGATGATTGGAGATCTGCACTCATGGCGAAGATTTACGTTGGCAACCTCCCGTTCTCGGCGGACGAGGCTGCGGTGCGTTCGCTGTTCTCGCAGCATGGCACGGTCGAATCCGTTGCTCTGCCGACCGATCGGGAAACGGGTCGCCCGCGTGGCTTCGGCTTCGTGGAAATGCCGCAGGCGGATGCTGCGCGCGCCATCCAGGCGCTGAATGGTTATTCGATGGGCGGTCGTCCGCTGCGCGTCAATGAAGCGCAGGACAAGCCCCGCACCGGTGGCGGCGGTGGCCGTCCGGGCGGCGGTGGTGGCGGCGGCTACGGCCGCGGTGGTGGTGGCGGCGGTGGCGGTGGCGGTCGCTGGTAAGCGATTCTCTCCGTCAGCGACGAGACAAAGGCCCGGTTCGCCGGGCCTTTGCTTTTTCCGCCATCGGATAACATGCAGGCATGACGGTCAGAAAGATATTGCGGATGGGCGACCCGCTGCTGCTGCAGCGCGCGGCGGAGGTGAAGGCCTTCGGCACACCGGCGCTGAAGTCCCTGCTGGCGGACATGTTCGACACCATGCATGCGGCGGGCGGCGTCGGACTCGCCGCGCCGCAGATCGGCGAATCGCTGCGCGTGGTGGTGTTCGGCTTCGAACAGAACGAACGTTATCCGGAGGCACCGGCCGTGCCCCGCACCATCCTGCTGAATCCCGTGCTCACGCCGCTGGGCAGGGAGGAGGAAGACGGCTGGGAAGGATGCCTGTCGGTGCCGGGCCTTCGTGGGCTGGTGCCGCGCTACCGTCGCCTGCGTTACCGCGGCGTGGACCCCGAGGGCGCACCCATCGACCGCACCGTCGAGGGTTTCCACGCCCGGGTGGTACAGCACGAGGTGGATCACCTCGATGGCATCCTGTACCCCATGCGCATTCGCGACATGACCCGCTTCGGCTTCCAGGACGTGCTGTTCCCGGGTCAGCCTGCCGGCGACGATTGAACCCACGTCGCAAACGCGCGGTGCGAAGCTGCACTTTGGGGCCGCGCTGCCGCTAGCATTGACCGCCATGGAAAATTTCGACGTTGTCGTGATCGGCACGGGCCCCGCCGGCGAGGGCGCGGCCATGATGCTTGCAAAGAACCATCGCAAGGTGGCGGTGGTGGAGCGCTACACCGAGGTGGGCGGCGGCTGCACGCACTGGGGCACCATTCCCAGCAAGGCGCTGCGCCATGCAGTGAAGACGCTGTCGGATCTGCGCGCCAACCCGCTGCTGCGCAAGATGTCGGCCAGCCTCACGGCCACGCTGCCGCAGCTGCTGTCGACGGCCGGCGCCGTGATCGAAGCGCAGGTGCAGATGCGCCGGCGCTTCTACGACCGCAACCGTGTGCCCGTGCTCGAGGGCACGGCGCGTTTCGTCGATGCGCATACGCTCGAGATCACGCCGCGCAGCGGCGACGCCTACCGCGTCACCGCCGAGCGTTTCGTCATCGCCACGGGCTCGCGACCCTATCACCCGCCGGGGCTGGACTTCTCGCATCCGCGCGTGCTCGACAGCGACTCGGTGCTGCGGTACGGGCAGACGCCATTCAGCGTCGCCATCTACGGCGCCGGCGTCATCGGCTGCGAGTACGCGTCGATCTTCCTCAACATGGGTTTGAAGGTCACGCTGATCAACACCCAGGACCGGCTGCTGTCGTTCATGGACGAGGAGATCGCCGAGGCGCTGTCGTATCACCTGCGCGACCAGGGTTGCATCATCCGCCACAACGAACAGTTCGAGCGGCTGGAGGCGCGCGACAATGATGTGGTGATGCACCTGAAATCCGGCCGCGCCATCAAGACCGACGTGCTGCTGTGGGCCAACGGTCGCACCGGCAACACCGACGACATGAACCTGCAGGCGGTGGGGCTTGCAGCCAACCAGCGCGGGCAGCTCGCGGTCAACGAGCACTACCAGACCGCCGTGCCGCACATCTTCGCGGCCGGCGACGTGATCGGGCCGCCGGCGCTGGCCAGCGCGGCCTACCAGCAGGGCGGTTACGTCGGGCAGTACATCGTCGACCCCGAAACGCCGCCGCGGCGGTTCGACCTCATCCCCAGCGGCATCTACACGATTCCGGAGATTTCCTCCGTAGGACGCACGGAGCGCGAGCTGCAGGAGGCCGGTGTGCCGTACGAGATCGGCCACGTGCACTTCAAGAGCCTGGCGCGCGCGCAGATGACGGGCCAGCGCGTGGGCATGCTGAAGATTCTCTTCCACACGAAGACGCTGGCCATTCTCGGCGTGCACTGCTTCGGCGACAATGCATCCGAGATCGTGCACATCGGACAGACCGCAATGGCCAGCAGCGACATCAACAACCTGCGCTACTTCATCGGCACCACGTTCAACTATCCCACGATGGCCGAGGCCTATCGCATTGCCGCCTACAACGGCCTGAACCGACTGGCCTGATGAGCGAGCCTGCCTCTGCCCGGCCGAAGGGCCGGTCGGTCCGGCCACTGGCCGCACTGTGGCCCTTCCTGCGGCCGTATCGCGCGGTATTCGCCGCGGCCATCGTGGCGCTGGTGATTGCCTCCGCTGCGTTGATGGCCTTGCCCGTGGCTGGCCGCCACCTCGTCGACCAGGGCATGGTGCCGGGCGATTCGCGCACGGTGAACCGCTACTTCATCCTGTTCCTGGGTGTGGCCGTGGCGCTGGGCGTGTTCGCCGCGCTGCGCTTTTACCTCGTGACCTGGCTGGGCGAGCGTGTGGTGGCCGACATCCGCAAGGCGGTGTACGCGCGCGTGGTGCAGATGGACCTGGGCTTCTTCGAAGTGACGCGCACCGGCGAGGTGCTGTCGCGCCTGACCACCGACACCACGCTGGTGCAGTCGATGTCGGGCGTGGGCATCTCGATCACGCTGCGCTCGGCGCTGAACACGCTGGGAGCGCTGGTGCTGATGGGCGCCACCAGCGGCAGGCTGATGGGCATCATGGTGGTGTTGATACCGCTGGTGCTGTTGCCGCTGTTCACCGTGGGCCGCAAGGTGCGGCGGCTGTCGCGCGATGCGCAGGATCGCGTGGCCGACTCCAGCGGCCTGGCGGGCGAAACGCTCAACGCCATGCAGACCATCCAGGCTTTCACGCTCGAGGCGCTGCAGAGCCGCCGCTATGACACGGCGGTGGAGGCCGGATTCGCCACCGCGATCCGCCGCAACCGCGTGCGCGCGCTGCTGACGGCGCTGGGATCGATGCTGGTGATGGGTGCCATCACCTTCGTGCTGTGGCTGGGCGCGCGCGCCATGCTCGCCGGGCAGATGACCGGCGGACAGCTCATGCAGTTCCTGGTGTATGCGGTGATCGTCTCGGGCTCCGCGGCATCGCTGATCGAGCAGTGGGGCGAGGTGCAGCGCGCGGCCGGCGCCATGGAGCGACTGGTCGAGCTGCTGCAGGCGCGGCCGGCGATCGCAGCGCCCGCCAATCCGCAGCCACTGCCGGCGCGCGCGCGCGGCGCGCTGCGCTTCGAGAACGTGGGATTCAACTATCCCTCGCGTCCCGACACGCCGGCACTGGATGGATTCGACCTTGCAATCGAACCGGGCGAGACCGTGGCCTTCGTCGGTCCCTCCGGGGCGGGCAAGAGCACCACTTTCCAGCTCATGCTGCGGTTTTACGATCCCTCCCGCGGCCGCATCCTGCTCGACGGCGTGGACATCTCCGAGGTCGACCCAGTCATGCTGCGGCGGCAGATCGGCCTCGTGCCGCAGGAGACCGTGCTGTTCGGCGCCACGGCGCGCGAGAACATCCGCTACGGGCGCCCCGACGCCAGTGACGCCGAGATCGAAGCGGCGGCAGTGGCGGCAGCGGCAGACGAGTTCATCCGCCGGCTGCCGCAGGGATATGACAGCTTCCTGGGCGAGCGGGGCACGCGACTTTCGGGCGGGCAGCGGCAAAGAATTGCCATCGCCCGCGCCATCCTCAAGGATCCACCGGTGCTGTTGCTGGATGAGGCCACCAGCAGCCTCGACGCGGAAAGCGAGCTGCTGGTGCAGCAGGCGCTGGAAGGTCTGATGACCTCCCGCACCACGCTGATCATCGCCCACCGCCTGGCCACCGTGCTCAAGGCCGACCGGATCGTGGTGCTGGATCAGGGCCGGATCGCCGCCGTGGGTACCCACGCCGATCTTTTGAGAACCAATTCACTGTATGCGCGCCTGGCGGCGCTGCAGTTCGCCGACGGGGCGGCCGATAGATAAACCGGGCCTGGAGATTTGACATGGCGCGCATCACGGCCCCCCACGCTTGAGGGAACATTGTCCCGGGAAGGACGGCGCGCGCGAGGATAGGGACTCTTGGCCAACGCAGCACAAAGCGAAGACAGGCTCCGCCGATACCAGGAGACCGTGCGCATCCTCGAGCGCGACGAAAAACTGCTGCGCGCGCGGGAGCAGGTGCTGCGCTGGCTGGTCGGGCGGCTGTGCCTTGCCGCGCAGGGGCAGTCCACCAGTCTCGACACAGCGCTGGGGCGCCTGCGCAATGCCGTCCGCAACGAAGTGGAGGCTCCGCAGCTCGAATCGCTGGGCAACGAGATTGCCGGCGCCATCCGCCAGCTCGACATGGGTACCGCCACGCTCACCGGCATGAAGACCGGCGCGGCGGCGGCGAACAAGGCCGCGCCTGCGGAACAGGCGTCTCCCACGGCGCCGAATACGCCACCGGGCCAGCCGCCAGTGGGCCAGCCGCTGCCGGGCCAGGCGCTGCTGGGCGATGAGCGCGTGCGCTCGGTGCTGACGCGGCTGCTGGGTGAATTGCGGCGCGAACCCAGGCTCGCTTCCGCGGTTGCGGAAGTCGATCGCGAACTGGGTGTGTCGCTGACCCAGGAACAGCTCCCTCCGGTGCTCGAGCGCGTGGGCGGGCTGGTGATGCAGCGCGTCCAGGGGCTGGAGCGCACGCGCGAAGAACTGCAGCAGATGCTGGACCAGATGGTAGCCCAGCTCGAAACCCTGTCGCGCTATGTAGCGGGCCACGATCTGGAGCAGAGCGAGCGGCAGGCCAGCAACGACGCGCTGAGCACGCAGATCAGCGGCGAGATGAGCGAGCTGGGCACTGCGGTCGATACCGGCAACGACCTGGGCACGCTGCGCCGTCACCTGCGAACGCGGATGGATTCGATCGGCCGCCACCTGCAGGATTTCCGCGACCGCGAGCAGGAGCGTTCGCGCCAGGCGCGCGAGCGCACCGACCAGATGCGCGGCCGCATGGAAGAACTGGAGAAGGAAGCGCGCAAGCTGCACGCGAGCCTCGCCGACGAGAAGCGGCTGTCGCTGCTGGACGCGCTGACGCGCATTCCCAACCGCCTTGCGTACGAGCAGCGACTCGAGGACGAGCTGGACCGCTTCCGCCGCTTCGGCCAGCCGATCTGCCTTGCCACCTGCGACATCGACCACTTCAAGCGTGTCAACGATTCCTACGGCCATCGCGCCGGCGACAAGGTGCTGCAGGTGGTGGCCGAGTGCTTTGCCGCCAGCGTGCGCAGCACCGACTTCGTGGCGCGCTACGGCGGCGAGGAATTCGTGTTCATCCTGCCGGGCAGCACACTCGAGGACGCCACCGCGCTGATGAACCGCATCCGCGAGAAGATATCGGAGGTGGGTTTCCACTTCCGTGGCACGCCGGTGTCGGTGACCGTATCCGGCGGTGTGACGGCGCTGCGCGCCGACGATGTCTCGGACGATGCCTTCGATCGCGCCGACAAGGCCATGTACCAGGCCAAGGACTCCGGCCGCAACTGCATCGTCGCGGTCTGAAGATCGCGGGCACGGATGTTCAGCGGCGCTGCTGCGCCCGCCAGTACAGGATCAGCGCGAAGCCGCCCACCATGCCGCCCAGGTGCGCGAAATGCGCCACGCCGCTGTCATGGCCCGACACTCCCAGGTAAAGCTCCAGCAGGCCGTACAGCGTCACGAACAGCCAGGCCGGCATCGGAATCGGCGGAAAGATCAGCATCAGGCGGCGTCGCGGAAAGGCGAGGCCAAAGGCCAGCAGGATGCCGAATATCCCGCCTGACGCGCCCACAGTGGGCACCGGCGGGTTGCCCACCATGCGCAGCACCGCGAGCTGCGCCACGGCCGCGCCCAGCACGCAGACGATGTAGTAGGTGAGGAAGCGCCGTGCACCCAGCAGCCGTTCGATGTCCGGACCGAACATGTACAGCGCGAACATGTTGAAGAACAGGTGCGCGTAGCCGCCATGCAGGAAGGCATAGCTGACGAGCTGCCACGGCTGGAAATGCGGCGTGAAGGAGTTCGGCGGCCACAGGCCGAAGGTGTCCACCAGGCGGTCGCCCACGCCCCACTGCAGCAGGAACACCCCGATGCAGGCGACCAGGATGTTGCGGACCATCGGCGTGATGACTTGACCCATGGCTATTCGGCCAGTGCGCTCTCCGCCGCGCGCGACATGCGCTTGCGCTCGTTCTCGGTGAGGAAGCGCTTGCGGATGCGGATCGACTGCGGCGTCACTTCCACCAGTTCGTCGTCGGCGATGAACTCTACCGCGTATTCCAGCGTCAGCTCGATGGGCGGGGTCAGCAGGATGGCGTCGTCCTTGCCGGCGGCACGGATGTTGGTGAGCTTCTTGGTCTTGATCGGGTTGACCACCAGATCGTTTTCCCGCGAGTGGATGCCGATGATCATGCCTTCGTAGAGCTTTTCGCCATGGCTGACGAAGAGCTTGCCGCGCTCCTGCAGGCTCCACAGCGCGTAGGCCACCGCCTCGCCGTTCTCCATGCTGACCAGCACGCCGTTGCGGCGCTCGGCCACTTCGCCCTTCATGGGCGCATAGCCGTCGAACACGTGGCTCATGAGTCCCGAACCGCGGGTGAGGTTCATGAACTCGCCCTGGAAGCCGATGAGGCCTCGCGCGGGCACACGGTATTCGATGCGTACCCGGCCGCGGCCGTCCATCGACATGTCCTTCATCTCGGCGCGGCGCTGGCCCAGGGCTTCCATCACGCCACCCTGGTGGGATTCCTCCACGTCGACGGTGAGCGCCTCGTAGGGCTCGCAGGTGACGCCATCGATCTGCTTCAGCAGCACCTGCGGGCGCGACACAGCCAGTTCATAGCCTTCGCGGCGCATGTTCTCGATGAGGATGGTGAGGTGCAGCTCGCCGCGGCCCGACACGCGGAACACGTCGGCATCCTCGGTTTCCTCCACGCGCAGCGCCACGTTGTGCTCCAGCTCGCGCATCAGGCGTTCACGGATCTGGCGGCTGGTGACGAACTTGCCCTCGCGGCCGGCCAGCGGCGAGGTGTTCACCTGGAACATCATCGCGAGCGTGGGTTCGTCGACGGCGATGGGCGGCAGGCCCTCGGCGTTCTCCACGTCGCAGATGGTGATGCCGATGTTGATGTCCGGCAGGCCGGTGATGGCGACGATGTCGCCCGCGCTCGCCGACTCGACCGGTCCACGCTCCAGGCCGGTGAAGGCCAGCACCTGAGCGATCCTGCCGCTGCCCTTGTCTTCGCTGCCGTAGCGCAGCACCACATTCTGCCCCTGGCGCACCGTGCCGCGGCGAATGCGGCCCACGCCGATGCGGCCCACGTAGGAGTTGTAGTCGAGCTGCGAGATCTGCAGCTGCAGCGGCCCCTCGGCATCGGTCTTGGGCTCGGGCACGTACTTCAGGATGGCCTCGAACAGCGCCGACATGTCCGGCTGCTGCTGCGTGGCGTCGAGGCTGGCCCAGCCCTGCAGCGCCGAGGCGTAGATGACCGGGAAGTCGAGCTGTTCGTCGGTGGCGCCGAGCTTGTCGAACAAGTCGAAGGTCTGGTCGATGACCCAACCCGGGCGCGCACCGGGGCGGTCGATCTTGTTCACCACGACAATGGCCTTGTGGCCCAGGCCCAGCGCCTTGCGCGTGACGAAGCGGGTCTGCGGCATCGGGCCTTCCACGGCATCGACCAGCAGCAGCACGCCGTCGACCATGGACAGCACGCGTTCCACCTCGCCGCCGAAGTCCGCATGGCCGGGTGTGTCGACGACGTTGATGCGCACGCCGCCGTAGTCGATGGCGCAGTTCTTCGCCAGGATGGTGATGCCGCGTTCTTTTTCAATCGCGTTGGAGTCCATGATCCGCTCGCCGACTTTCTCGTGGGCGGCGAAGGTGCCGGACTGCTTCAGCAGGCAGTCGACCAGCGTGGTCTTGCCGTGGTCGACGTGGGCGATGATGGCGATGTTGCGGATCGGGCGTTGCATGGGAAACGGCGCTCTCGCGGCCGCTGGCCGGCCGGGGAAAAAGGGCCGCGAGATTACCAGTTTCGGGGGGAGTTTGCCCGTCTGGCCCCGGGCGGGCCTGCTAAGATTCCGCGGTGCCCGAGTCCCCGTCCGCAAGTGCAGATGCCGCGAATTTCGCGGTGGAAGTAGATCGCGTCCGCAACAGCGGGCAGCTCGGCCGTGGCACGCAGATGCAGCGGCTGTTCGAGTTCCTGGTGGCCTGTCAGGCGCAGGGGCGGGTGCCCAAGGAGCTGGAAATCGCCGTGGACGGCTTTGGCCGCGGCGCCGACTTCGACGTGGCGCAGGACGCCACCGTGCGTGTCACCGTCCACAAGCTGCGCCGCCGCCTGGAGGAGTTCTACCGCGACGAGGGCGCCACAGCGCCATACCGGCTGGTGCTGCCGCGCGGCGAATACCGGCTGACGCTGCAGGAGGCGACCAGTGCGGAATCGTCCACGGTCGAGGAATCGCTGCGTCCCATGCGCCGGGAGCGCATCGCCTGGATCGTGGCCGGCCTGCTGGCAGTGACCTGCCTTGCGTTGCTGGTGAACCTGCTGCGGCGGCCCGATGTCGACGAGCGCGTGGCACGCGTGCGCGCCTCGGCGCTGTGGGCACCCTTGCTGGACGATGGCCTGCCGATACAGCTCGTGCTGGGCGATTACTACATATTCGGCGAGACCGATGAGCACGGCGCGGTGCGTCGCCTGATCCGTGATTTCGACGTGAATTCGCGGCAGGATCTGGAACAGCGGTTCATCGCTGATCCGGCACTGGCCGCGCGCTATGCACATCTGAACCTGGGTTATCTGCCCACGTCCAGCGCGCAGGCGCTGCGTGAAGTGCTGCCGGTGGTCACCGCGGCCGGCAAGCATGTGACGCTGACGCTGGCCTCGGAGCTGGATCCCTCGACGGTGAAGACCACGCATGTGATCTACATCGGCTATCTGAGCGCACTGGGCATGCTCGAGGAGATGGTGTTCGGCGGTTCGCGCTATGCCTTCGGCGGCTCGTATGACGAGCTCATAGATGGCGAGACCGGCAAGATGTGGGTGAGCGATGCCGGCGAGCCGCATTCGGCCACCGAGCGCTACACCGACTATGCCTACGTGGCCAGCATCACCGGACTGGGCAATGTGCGGCACCTGGTCATCGCCGGCACGCGCGACACCGGGCTGATGCAGGCCGCGGAGAATCTGGCGGCTCCCGATGCGCTGCTCAAGCTGGCCGCGGGCAAGCCGGACTGGGGCAGTTTCGAGGCGCTGTACGAAGTGCAGGGCGTCAACGGGGTGAATGTCGAGTCGAGCCTGATCGGCGTGAACACGACCCGCGCGGCCCGTTCCGCGCCATGAGCCGGCCGGCGCCGGCGGCACCGCAGTCCCGCGACCTCAGGAACCTGCCGCGCGAATTCCTCGAGGTTTTCCGCTACGGGCGCAAGGCGCTCGCGCTGGTGTGGCAGACCAGCCGGCCACTGTCGATATGGCTCGGCGTGCTCACGGCCTGCGCCGGCGCACTGCCGGCGCTGGTGGCCTTCATCGGCGCGCGCATCGTCGATGCGGTGGTGCATGCCGCCGCCACGCATGGTCCGGTGGCGCCGGTGCTGGAGCTCGTGGCCTTCGAGGGCATTGCGGTGGCACTGCTGGCGCTGGCGATGCGGGCGCAGTCGCTGTGCACCACGCTGCTGCGCGAGCAGCTCGGATTTCGCGTCAATGCGATGATCCTCGACAAGGCGCTGACGCTCGACCTCGAGCATTTCGAGGACTCGGAGTTCTACGACCGGCTGACGCGCGCGCGCCGCGAGGCCTCGCAGCGGCCGCTGTCGCTGGTGATGCGCAGTTTTTCGCTGGTGCAGAACCTCGTCTCGCTGGTGAGCTATGGCGTGCTGCTGCTGGGTTTCTCGCCCTGGGCGGTGGTGCTGCTGGTCGCGGCCGGCCTGCCCGGCTTCGTGGCCGAGGCGCGTTTTTCCAACGACGCCTTCCGGCTGTTCCGCTGGCGTTCCGCCGAGCGGCGCATGCAGCTCTACCTCGAGACCGTGCTGGCGCGCGAGGACCATGCCAAGGAAGTGAAGCTGTACGGCCTGGGCCAGCGGCTGCTGCAGCGTTACAAGGACATCCACGCGCGGCTGTTCGCGCAGGAACGGCAGCTCGCCATCCGCCGCGATTCCTGGGGTTTCGCGCTGGGCCTGGTGGCTACCGTCGCGCTGTACGGCGGTTACTGTTGGGTGGCGATCAGCGCCGTGCGCGGCCGCATCAGCATCGGCCAGATGACCATGTACCTGCTGTTGTTCCGGCAGGGCCAGGCCGCAGTGAGCGCGGCGCTGGGCGCCATCAGCGGCTTGTACGAGGACAACCTCTATCTTTCGACGCTGTATGAATACCTCGACACCGAGCCGCGCCCGCCGTCGGGCACCGCCACGCAGGGGCCGGACCCCGCCGATGGCCTGCGGCTCGATGACGTGAGCTTCGTCTATCCGGGATCGGAGTCCGCGGCGCTGAGCCACGTGACCCTGCATCTGAAGCCGGGCAGCAGCCTCGCGCTGGTGGGCGCGAACGGCTCGGGCAAGACCACGCTGATCAAGCTGATCACGCGGCTGTACGTGCCCACCTCGGGCCGGATACTGCTGGATGGCCTCGACCTTGCGCAGTGGGACGAAGCCGCGCTGCGCCGCCGGTTCGGCGTGATCTTCCAGGATTACGTGCGCTACCAGCTCGAGGTGGGCGAGAACATCGGGGCCGGCGACGAGCCGCACTTCGACGATGAAACGCGCTGGCGCGAAGCCGCTGGCCTTGGCCAGGCCGATGAAGTCATCGCCGGTCTGCCGCAGCAGTACCACACCCAGCTCGGCAAGTGGTTCCAGGGCGGCAGGGAACTCTCCGGTGGGCAGTGGCAGAAGGTGGCCGTGTCACGCTCGTTCATGCGCCGCGAGGCCGACATCCGCGTGCTCGACGAACCCACCGCAGCCATGGATGCCGAGGCCGAGGCCGAGGTGTTCAAGCATGTTCGCGACACCGCCCGGGGTCGCATGGTGATATTGATCTCGCACCGTTTCTCCACGGTGCGCATGGCCGACGAGATCGTCGTGCTGGACGGCGGCAGGGTGGTGGAGCGCGGCGATCATGCCGCGCTGATGACCGCCGATGGCGTGTACGCGCGGCTGTTCGCGCTGCAGGCGCAGGGTTACCGCTAGCGGCGGCGCTTCAGGCAGCGATGCTTCAGGCCGAGATGTCGCGGTTGGCGATGATCCGCCGCAGCATGTTCTTCAGCGTGACGAATTCTTCCTGCGTGAAGCCGGCAAGCCCCGCGTTGTACACGGCGGCCAGGTGATGCGGAATCTGCCGCGTGAGTTCGCGGCCCTGGTCGGTGAGCGTCAGTTCCACCACGCGGCGGTCGGTGGCGCTGCGGCTGCGCATCAGGAGGCCCTTCGACTCGAGGCGATCGAGCATGCGCGTCATCGCGCCGGTGTCGGTGTTCAGGTCGCGCGCCAGGCTCGCGGCCGTGGGATTGCCGCCGCGCGAGATGATCATCAGCGGCGCCCATTGCACCGAAGTGAGGCCGTAGGGGCGCATCGCGTTTTCCGCGGCGCGCATCAGCGTCGACACCGTGGTACGCAGCAGATAGCCGATGGACTCTTCTGCAGACCAGTTGTCGCCCCGGTAGAACTCGTGGACAGTCGGTTTTTCTGCGCTCATAATTCCCTACAGTATTTGCACTGGCAATTACCGTCAATACCAACTTGACCGGATGCGTATAATTTCCTCCCCATGAGCGCCACCCCCGAAAGTTTCGAGTCAGCCTTTGCCAAGGCAGTGGATTTGGGCAACAAGCTGGCGGACAAGGACAAGGACGCCGATCTCTGGGACATCGCCGACGGCCTGCTGGCCGGGGCGGTGCAGTACTGGCTGTATTCCCGCCAGCCCTGCGGCGACCCGCGCTGCCAGGACTGCCTGCCCATCAGCACCGCCGAGGCCCGCGTGGAGGAGCTCAAGCGGCTGATCCGTGAGCTCGCGGCCGACAGCGAGTACTACCACACGCCCACGGATTCCAACGCCGGTCGGGCCTGAGCCAGGCCTCACCCATGACCATCCAGACCGAAGTCGTCATCGTCGGGGCGGGGCCCTGCGGCCTGTTCCAGGTATTCGAACTGGGCCTCCTGGGCATCAAGTGCCACCTGCTGGATTCGTTGCCGGGTCCGGGCGGGCAATGCGCCGAGCTGTATCCCGAAAAGCCCATCTACGACATTCCCGCGCTGCCGGTGTGCGGCGCGCAGGAACTGGTCGACCGGTTGATGGAGCAGATCAAGCCCTTCGGCGCCACCATGCACTTCGGGCACGAAGTCACGGAGGTGAAGAAGCGCGAGGATGGCCGCTTCGATGTGGTCACCGGTCCCGGCCTGCGCTTCGATGCGGGCGCGGTGATCATCGCTGGCGGCGTGGGCTCGTTCCAGCCGAGACGGCTGGGCGTCGAAGGCCAGGAAGCATTCGAGAACACCCAGATCTTCTATCGCGTGAAGGCGGCCGCGGAATTCCACGGCAGTGATCTCGTGATCTTCGGTGGCGGCGATTCGGCGCTGGACTGGACGGTGGCGCTGGCCGACAAGGCGCGCTCGCTGGTGCTGGTGCATCGTCGTGCGGAATTCCGCGCGGCACCGGCCACCGTGGCGAAGATGCAGGAACTGGTGGCCGCGGGCCGCATGCGCTTCATCGAGGGCACGGCACAGTCGCTGCTGTCCAGTGGCGCAAAGCTCACCGGCGTCGTGGTCAAGGACGCCGCGGGCCTGACGCATGAACTCAAGGCCGATTGCCTGCTGGCTTTCTTCGGTCTTGCGCCGAAGCTCGGGCCCATCGCCGAGTGGGGCCTGGCGCTCGAGAAGAAGGCGCTGCTGGTCGACACGGAGAAATTCCAGACCAGCGTGCCCGGCATCTTCGCGGTGGGCGACATCAACACGTATCCGGGCAAGAAGAAGCTGATCCTGTCGGGCTTCCACGAGGCCGCGCTGGCGGCCTTCGGCGTGCAGCACTACCTGTATCCGCAGAAACGGCAGTTCCTGCAGTACACCACCACGAGCCCGGTGATGCACCAGCGGCTGGGCGTGGGCGAGACCGAATGAGCGCGGCTGCAGGGGGTTGCCTGGCGGGTGGTCCGCTGGCCGAACTGCTGCAGCTGCTTGAACTGGAACCCCTGGAGGTCAACCTGTTCCGCGGCGCCAGCCGTGACATCGGCAGCCCGCAGGTGTTCGGCGGTCAGGTGCTGGGGCAGGCGCTGTCGGCCGCGTACACCACCGTCGAGGGTCGCGATGTGCACTCGCTGCATGCCTATTTCCTGCGGCGCGGCGATTTCAACGCACCCATCGTCTACCAGGTGGACCGCAGCCGCGACGGCGGCAGTTTTTCCAGCCGCCGCGTGGTGGCCATCCAGCATGGTGAGCAGATCTTCCACATGGCGGCCTCGTTCCAGGTGCCGGAAGAGGGACTGACGCACCAGATTCCAATGCCGGAAGTCCCGCCCCCGGAGGCACTGCCGGACCTGCGCGAACTGATCGAGGCCGATGGCCCGCTGCCGCCCGCGGTGGAGCGTTTCGCTGGTCGCAATTCACCCTTTGAATTCCGCGCCGTGCAGCCGGTCGATTACCTGCGACCCGACCCCGCGCCGCCCCGGTTCGACGTGTGGTTCCGTACCGCCGGCCGGCTCGACGGCGACGCGCGCCAGCATCGCTGTCTGCTCGCGTACGTGTCGGACTACCACCTGATGGGCACGGCCATGCGGCCCTATGGACTGACGATGGCCAGCCCCGGTGTGGTGGTGGCCAGCATCGACCATGCCATGTGGTTTCACCGCGCGCTGCGCGTGGACGACTGGCTGCTGTATTCCATCGAAAGCCCCGTGGCCGCAGGCGCACGGGGCTTCGCTCGTGCCAGCATCTTCCAGCGCGATGGGCTGCTGGTGGCCAGCACTGCGCAGGAAGGGCTGATGCGCGTGACGCGCCACGCCCGTTGATGCGCCGGGCGGCTACTTCTTCGGCGCGGGCGCCTGGATCATCTCGAAGTGATTGCCCGCGGGATCCACACCCATGGCGATGCGGATGCCCGTCTTGCCGAAGTCGAAGGGTTCGCGCTCCATCTTGCCGCCGGCGGCCTTGATGGCCTTCACCAGGCCATCCATGTCGGTGACGTTGAACACGACGTGCGCCATGGCGTCGGCGCCATCGTCGGCGGCGCGCTGCATGATCACCACGTCGGCGGCGTTGTTGGCCTTGGCGGCCGCGGCGTTGGCGCCGAAGTCGAGCATGATCTCGAGCATCTGCGGCGTCTGGATGCGCTGCACTTCGAACATGCCGAACACGGACTGGTAGAACTTCGCCACTGCGAGCGGATCCTTCGCGCCCACACGCACGCCATTGAGCGTGGTGCCCGCGTGAGCGGCGAGGCAGAAGAGGCTGGCGGCCAGTGTGGCTGCAATCGATGAGCGTGCGGACTTCTTCATGATGATGTGCTCCTGAGCACTTTGCCGGGGTTGAGAATGCCGTTGGGATCCAGGGCCTGCTTGATGGCGCGCATCGCGGCCAGTTCCGCGGGCTGCGCGTAGCGTTCCAGTTCGGCCACCTTGAGCTGGCCGATGCCGTGTTCGGCGCTGAAGCTGCCGCCCATCGACGCCACCAGATCATGCACCGCGCGTTTCAGCGGCGCTTCGCGTGCGGCGAAGGCGGCCGGGTCGGCGCCCGCGCGCTGGTTCACGTTGAAGTGCAGATTGCCGTCGCCGATGTGACCATAGGCCACGAGGAATCCTTCGGGGATCTGCCGTTCCACCAGCGCTGCGCCGCGCTCGATGAAGGCGGGAATGCGGGCCACGGGCACGCTGACGTCGTGCTTGAGACTGGCGCCCGCGGCGCGCTGTGCGGCGGGCACCGATTCGCGCAGCCGCCAGAAGTCTTCGCGCTGCGCGCCGTTGCGCGCGACCGCGGCATCCTGTATCAGCCGCTGCTGCAGCGCTGCGCCGAGCGCGCCTTCGAGCAGGGCATCGAGCTCGTCGTCGCCCGAGGAGGCCAGTTCCACCAGCAGATACCAGGGCGCGGGGGCGACGCCGGGGTCGCGGGCGGCCGGGATGTGGCGCAGCACCAGTTCCAGCGCGGCCTGCGGCACCAGCTCGCAGGTGACCAGCCGATCCGCGCTGCGTTCGCGCAGCAGCGCGAGCACCGACAGCGCATCCGTCGCGGAGGCGAGCGCGATCCAGGCCGTGGCATGTGTCCGCACTGCGGGATACAGCTTCAGGCAGGCCGCGGTGATGATGCCCAGCGTGCCTTCGCTGCCGATCAGCAGGCCCTTGAGGTCGTAGCCGGTGTTGTCCTTGCGCAATGGCGAAAGCTGGCTGAAGAGGCTGCCATCGGCCAGCACGGCCTCGATGCCCAGCGTCAGTTCGCGCATCATGCCGTAGCGCAGGACGGCGGTGCCGCCCGCATTGGTGGCGAGGTTGCCGCCGATCTGGCAGGTGCCCTCGGAGCCCAGGCTCAGCGGAAAATACCGGCCCGCCGCCTCGGCCGCGGCCTGCACCTGGGCGAGCGTGCAGCCGGCCTCGGCCACCAGCGCGAAATCCTCTGCGTCCACGGCGCGGATGCGGTTCATGCGGCGCATCGACAGCAGCAGCGCCTTGCCCTGCGCATCGGGCGTGGCACCGCCGCAGTAGCCGGTGTTGCCCCCCTGCGGCACCACGGCGATGCGATGCCGGTTGCAGAAGGCGATCAGGCTCGCGACGGCGTGGCTGGAATCGGGCAGCGCCAGTGCCAGCGCGCGCCCCTGGAAAAGATGGCGGTGGTCCTGCAGCAGCGGCGCGAGATCGTCGGGCGCCGTGGTGAGCGCATCGGGGCCCAGCAGCCGCCGCAGTTCCGCAACGATGTCCACGGCGATGCTGGCAGCGCGCGGCGGATCAGGCCGCGGCGATGGCGGCGCGACGGCAGTCGGGCTTGGTCAGCAGCATCTGCACGTCACCGAGCTGGCGCTCGGCGAAGCCGCCCTCGCAGTAGCACAGGTAGAACTCCCACAGCCGGATGAAGCTGTCCGGATAGCCCAGAGCGCGCACCTTGTCGAGGTTGGCGAAGAAGCGCTCGCGCCAGGCCTTCAGCGTGGGCGCATAGTGAGGGCCGATGTCCTCGAGGTTGAACAGCTTCATGTCGGTGACGCGGGTCACCGAGTCGGCGATGGCCGTGACCGAGGGAATGAAGCTGCCCGGGAAGACGAAGCGCTGGATGTAGTCCACGGACTTCAGCGCCTGCCGGTAGAACTGGTCCTGCAGCGTGATGGCCTGCAGCAGCATCGCGCCGCCGGGTTTGAGCAGCGACGAGCACTTGGCAAAGTAGGTATCGAGGTATTTCGCGCCGACGGCCTCGATCATCTCGATGGACACCAGCTTGTCGAACTTGCCGGACAGGTCGCGGTAGTCCTTGAACAGCAGCGTGATGCGATCGGCAAGGCCGCGGGCGGCGATCTTTTCCTTCGCGAACTCGTGCTGCTCGCGCGAGATGGTGGTGGTGGTGACGCGGCAGCCGTAGTTCTCTGCAGCATGGATGGCAAGTCCGCCCCAGCCGGTGCCGATCTCGACCAGATGGTCGGAGCTGGTGAGCGCCAGCTTGCGGCACACGGCATCGAACTTGGCGATCGAGGCCTCGTGCAGCGTGGCGTCCTCGCTGAGGTAGATGCCGCAGGAGTAGGCCATGGTGTCGTCGAGCATCAGCCGGTACAGGTCGTTGCCCAGGTCGTAGTGCGCGGCGATGTTGCGCGCGCTGCCGCTGCGGCTGTTGCGGTTGGCCCAGTGCAGCAGCCGGCGCAGCAGCGCGCTGGCACGCGCGGCGAGGCCATGCTCCATTTCCTGCATCACATGCCGGTTCAGCACCATGATGCGCACCAGCGCGGTGAGATCGTCGCAGCGCCAGTGGCCGTTGATGTACGACTCGCCGGCGCCGACGGTGCCACCGCCGGCCGCCAGCGACCAGAACTGCGGGTCGCGCACCGTCAGCGTCGCCGCCAGTCCGCAGCGCGCGGTGCGGGCGCCGAAGCGATGCACGTTGCCGGCTTCATGCAGCCGGATTTCGCCATCGCGCAGCAGCGCCAGGCGCTGCAGCAGGGCCTTGCGTGCCAGCCGGATGAGCCAGCCTTCACCGGCGGGCGCAGCCGTCTCGGCCGCCACCTCCGGAATGATGCTGGGCTTGGTGGTGCTGTTCATGTTGTATTCCCCCGGCACCGAGGATGCGGGAGGAATCGCCCCCAGTTCAAGTACCGGGGGATGTCAGCCGGGCACGCCGGGATGTCGGTGTCAGGGGCAGCCTAGGAGTGGGACTGACTCTGCAGCGCCGCGATCCGCTCCTCGAGCGGCGGATGACTCATGAACAGCCGCGCGAGGCCGGCGCCGGCGCCGCCTTTGATGCCGAAAGCAGCCATCTGCGCCGGCAGGGGTTCGTTGCTGGCGGATTTCAGGCGCTCGAGCGCGGCGATCATGTTGCCGGTGCCCGCGGCGCGCGCGCCGCCCTGGTCGGCGCGGAATTCACGTTGCCGCGAAAACCACATGACGATGATGTTGGCGAGGATGCCCAGCACTATCTGGGCGACCATGACGGTGACGAAATAGCCGATGCCGCGTCCGCGCTCGTTGCGCAGCAGGCCCTTGTCGACGATATCGCCGATGATTCGCGACAGGAAGAACACGAAGGTGTTCACCACGCCCTGTATGAGCGTGAGCGTGACCATGTCGCCATTGGCCACGTGGGCGATTTCATGGCCCAGCACGGCTTCCACTTCGTTGCGGCGCATGCCGCGCAGCAGGCCGGTGCTCACGGCCACCAGCGCATGGTCGCGGCGGGCGCCGGTGGCGAAGGCATTGGGCTGCGGCGAATCGAAGATGCCCACCTCGGGCATGCCGATGCCGGCCTGCTCGGCCTGGGCCTTCACGGTGCTTACCAGCCACTGCTCGTCGGGGCTGGCGGGCGCGGTGATGACGCGCACGCCCATGGTGCGGCGGGCCATCCACTTGGACAGGGCCAGCGAGATCAGCGCGCCGCCGAAGCCGAAGAAAGCTGCCGTAAGCAGCAACCCGGAGAGCTGCACACCCCGGCCTGCCAGGTAGCGGTCGATGCCCAGGAGCTGGGCGGCCACGGACAACACCAGCATCACTGCCAGGTTGGTGGCGAGCAGCAGGAATACCCGCTTCATCCGCGAATCCTCGATGGGGACATCAGGGGGTTATATGGGGTGCGGTGCACGGCCGATCAATAGCGGTCGTTGTCGTCCTCGTCCTCTTCCCAGTCATCGTCCTCGTCGTCTTCGTCATCCTCGTCGTCGTCCCAGTCTTCGTCCTCGTCTTCCTCGTCTTCCTCGTCTTCTTCGTCCTCGTCGTCCTCGTCGTCATCATCGGCGTTGCCGGCCCAGCCCTCCGGCTCTTCGATGCGTTCCAGGTCCATCTCGTGCCAGGCGTCGAGATCGAGTTCCTCGATGTCGCCGTCGAGGTATTCGATTTCCACCAGCTCCGCGTCTTCGTCGACGGACAGCACGCGGAAGGAATCCTCTTCTTCCACGTTCTCGTACCACTGGCCCTTGACTGGTTCGTAATCTCTGCCCACCGCCGTTCCCTCGAAGCTGTTCGTCAGAAGATATTAGGTCGCCGCCCGAAACTGGGCAACGGCGAAGAGCGGCCGATGGACGGCTCATGAAAGGCGACTGATATAGTTGGCGCCGCATGCAGGGCAGGACAAAGAACAGGACACCCACGGTATCGCGGCTGGCCGAAGCGCGCCGGGTCGTCGTCAAAGTGGGATCGGCGCTGCTGGTCGACCAGGGCTCGGGACGCCTCAACCGCGCGTGGCTCGAGGCGCTGGCGCAGGACCTGCGCCGGATGCGCCGCCGTGGCCAGCAGATCATCCTGGTGTCTTCCGGCGCGATCGCATTGGGCCGCAGGCAACTGGGACTGCCATCGGGCGCGCTGCCGCTGGAACACAAGCAGGCCGCTGCCGCCGTCGGGCAGATCCGCCTCGCGCATGCTTACAAGGAACTGCTCGAAGACGAGCACACCGCCGTGGCGCAGGTGCTGCTGACGCTGCAGGACAGCGAGCAGCGCCGGCGCTACCTGAATGCACGGGCCACGTTGAACGCGCTGCTGGAACTGGGCGCCATCCCGGTGATCAACGAGAACGACACCGTGGCCACGGCCGAAATCCGCTACGGCGACAATGACCGGCTGGCCGCGCGCGTGGCGCAGATGGCCAGCGCCGATTGCCTGGTGCTGTTGTCGGACGTGGATGGGCTGTATTCCGCCGACCCGAACAAGGACCCGGCCGCCGAGTACTTTCCCGAGGTGCGCGCGATTACGCCGCGGATCGAGGCCATGGCGGGTGGATCGGCCTCCGATGTGGGATCGGGCGGCATGGCGACCAAGATCGCCGCGGCGCGCATCGCCATGGATGCCGGCTGCCACATGTGCATCGCCACCGGGCATCCGCTGCATCCGCTGAAGCGCGTGGAAGCCGGCGCGCGCTGCACCTGGTTCGTGCCGGGTGCGACGCCGGTGGCTGCCCGCAAGCAGTGGATTGCGGGCAGCCTCAAGGCAGCGGGCCGCATCCAGGTGGACGCCGGGGCCGCGGCGGCGCTGCGCCGGGGAAGAAGCCTGCTGCCGGCAGGCGTTACCGGCGCGGAAGGCAGTTTCGAGCGCGGCGACGCGGTGGATGTCATCGACGCCGCAGGCGCCGTGCTGGCACGGGGCCTGGCGGCTTATTCGCGCGCGGATGTGCTGCGCATCAAGGGGCGCAGGAGCAGCGAGATCGAGCAACTGGTAGGCTTCCGGGGACGCGACGAGATCATCCATCGCGACGACCTGGTGCTGCGCGGCGGCGCCGACGACCAACCGGAGTCCCATTGAACGCGGAGCTTTCCCAGACCGGCCCGGGCCTTGAGGCGCAGATGCAGGCGCTGGGCGATGCAGCGGCCGCAGCGCGGGCCGCGCTGGCGCTGTCTTCCGGTGAAACACGCAATCGCGCGCTGCGGGCGGCCGCGGCACATATCCGCAGTCGCATGGCGCGCATTCTCGCGGCCAATGCCGAGGACATGACTGCCGCACGTGCGCGCGGACTCTCGCCCGCGATGCTCGACCGGCTGCAGCTCAACGAGAAACGCGTCGAGGCCATGGCGGCGGGCATCGAGCAGATCGCCACGCTTGCCGATCCCATCGGCGCGGTGAGCGCGCAATGGACGCGGCCGAACGGGCTCGTCATCCAGCGCGTGCGTGTGCCGCTGGGCGTCATCGGCATCATCTACGAGAGCCGTCCGAACGTGACGGCCGATGCGGGCGCGCTGTGCCTGAAATCGGCCAATCCGGTGATCCTGCGCGGCGGCTCGGAGAGCCGCCAGTCGAGCGCGGCCATCCATGAGTGCCTGGTGGCGGGGCTCGTCGAAGCGGGATTGCCGCCCGGCGCCATCCAGCTCGTGCCCACGGCCGACCGCGCCGCGGTGGGCATGATGCTGGCGGGCCTCGACAACCGCATCAACGTGATCGTGCCGCGCGGCGGGCGCAGCCTGGTGGAGCGCGTGCAGAAGGAAGCGCGCGTGCCGGTGATCGGCCACCTGGAAGGGCTGTGCCATGTGTATGTGGATCGCGATGCCGATCCGGGCATGGCGCGCGACATCGTGGTGAATGCCAAGCTGCGGCGCACCGGCATCTGCGGCGCCGCCGAGACGCTGCTGGTGGATCGCGGCTGTGCGCCCACCATGTTGCCGCTGCTGCTGGCGGCGCTGGCCGAGGGTGGCTGTGAATTGCGCGGCGATGCCGCGGCGCAGGCCGCGGATGTGCGCGTGAAGCCGGCCACCGAGCAGGACTGGCGCACCGAGTATCTCGACGCCATCATTTCGGTGCGCGTGGTCGATGGCGTGGACGGGGCCATCCGGCACATCGCCACCTACGGTTCGGCGCACACCGACTCCATCGTGACGGGTAACGCCGCCACCGCCGCGAAATTCCTGCGCGAGGTGGACAGCGCCATCGTGCTGCACAACGCCTCCACGCAGTTCGCCGACGGCGGCGAGTTCGGCATGGGCGCGGAGATCGGCATTTCCACCGATCGCTTCCACGCCCGCGGTCCGGTGGGCGTGGAGCAGCTCACCAGTTACAAGTACGTGGTACGCGGCAGCGGGCAGACCCGCCCGGGTTGATCAGCCGTGGCGGTGGTGGGCATGACCATGCGAATGGTCATCCGCATGGGCGGCACAGCGTTCGCAGTTCACCCAGCCTGAGTCACCGCTGACGTAGTGCTCTTTCTTCCAGATGGGCACGCGGTGTTTCACTTCATCGATGATGTAGCGACAGGCCTTGAAGGCCTCGTCGCGATGCGCGGCGGCCACGCCCACCCAGACCGCGATCTCGCGCAGCTGCAGGTCGCCCAGCCGGTGCACGCACAGCGCGCGCGTCACGCCGTATTTTTCGCAGGCCTCGCGCAGGATGCGCTCGCCTTCGCGCACGCCCAGCGCCTCGAAGGCCTCGTACTCCAGGTGCAGCACCTGCTGGCCTTCGTTGTGATCGCGCACCCAGCCTTCGAAGCAGGTGAAGCCGCCGCAATGCGTGTCGACGAGTTCGGCGCGCAGCGGATTGCCGTCGATGGGCGTGGCGGTGAAGCGAAAGGCGCTCATCCGCCGGCCACCGGCGGGATGAACACCACATGATCGCCCGCGGCCAGCGGACGCGACCAGTCGGAGAATTCCGAGTTCACGGCCACCTTCAGGTGCTCGGGTGCCAGCGTGAAGCCGTGGCGAGCTGCGAGTTCCGCGAACAGCTCGCGGGGTGTCGGGGCGCCGGTGGTCACCGCTTCATCGCGGCGCCCGGCCTGTTCGCGCAGCAGTGCGAAGTACTGCACGCGCAGCTCGCGTGCGGCAACGGTGGGCTGGGACATGCGGTTTCGCGCCTCCTCCAGTTCGGTGGGGGTGTTGACGTTGTCCAGTGACTCGGCGCGCGGCTGGTCCAGCAGCAGCGCATCGGACTGGATCAGGAACTTGCGCGGGCAGATGCGGCCGCCGGCCACGAAGGCCTCGAGCGCGGACCGCGCGGCGGGTTCGTAGATGGCGCACAGCGGCTCGGGCAGGCCATCGTGGCTGCTGCGGAACGCGGTGGCGGTGCGGGTGGGATCGCGGCGCGCGATCAGGTGCTGCAGCGTGCCGGCATCGAGGAAGGGCAGGTCGCAGGCCAACACCAGCCAGGCGGACTGCGGGTGCGCGCGCAGCGCGGACAGTATTCCGGCCGCGGGGCCTTCCACGCCCGGTGCGGCATCGACGATCTGCGGGAAGCGCGCGCGCAGCGGATCATGCTGCTGGTCGGCGCGCACCGACACGAAGCAGCGCGACACCAGCGGGTCGAGCAGCGCGAAGGCACGTTCGAGCTGCGATCGCCCCGCGTATTCCAGCGCAGCCTTGTCGCGGCCCATCCGGCTGCTGCGGCCGCCGGCCAGCACCAGTCCATGCAGCGGCGCGCTCATTTCGCGCCCCGTTTGAAATTGCGCCGACCGCCGCTCTTGGCCATGAGCCTGACCGGGCCGATGCTGATGTCATGCGACAGCGCCTTGCACATGTCGTAGATGGTGAGCGCGGCCAGCGAGGCGCCGGTCAGCGCCTCCATTTCGACGCCGGTTCGATGCTCCACCGCCACTTCGCAGGTGATGCGCAGTCCGCCGCGCATGGTCTCCACCGCGATCTTCACGCTCGACAACGGCAACGGGTGGCAGAAGGGGATCAGTTCATGCGTGCGCTTGGCGCCGAGCACGCCGGCGATGATGGCGGTGTCGAACACCGGACCCTTCTTCGTGCGGTGGCCGGTACGCGCCAGTTCGCGCGCGACGGCGGCCGGCAGCTTCACGATGGCCTCGGCGCGCGCCTCGCGGCGCGTGACCGTCTTGTCGCCCACGTCGACCATGGTCGGGCGGTTGGCGGCATCCAGGTGCGTGAGGCGGGCGCGGGAGCGGGCCATGTCAGCCGCCGATGTAGTTCATTTCGACCTTCGGCGTGCCCGCGGCGCGCGAGCGGAGGATCATCCGCTGCTCGCTGTACCGGTCGGTGCGGTTCGACCAGGTGCCGCGGATCACGCGGCTCAGTTCCGCGTCGTCGGCGCCGGCGCGCAGCGGTCCGCGCAGGTCGGTGCCGCTCTGCGCGAACAGGCAGGTGTAGAACACGCCGTCGGAGGAAAGCCGCGCGCGGGTGCAGGCGCCGCAGAAGGGCTGCGTGACCGAGGAGATGAATCCCACTTCGCCCTTGCCATCTTCGAAGGCGTAGCGGCGCGCCACCTCGCCGGTGTAGTCGGCCTTGACCGGCCGCAGCGGCCAGCGTTCATGGATCAGCGCCTGCAGGTCCTTCGAGGGCACCACGAGCTGCTCGCGCCAGTCGTTGCGGTTGCCCACGTCCATGTATTCGATGAAACGCACGGTGATGCCGGTGCCGCGGAATCTTTCCACCAGCGGCAGCACGCTGCTTTCATTCACGCCCCGCTGGATCACGGCATTGATCTTCACCGGGCCGAGGCCCGCATCCAGCGCGTGGTCGATGCCCTCGAGCACCTCGCTCACGCGCCCGAAGCCGCCGTTCATCCTGGCGAAGATGTCCTGGTCGAGGCTGTCGAGGCTGACCGTGACGCGCGACAGGCCGGCGGCCTTGAGCTCGGAGGCGTGCTTGCCCAGCAGCACGCCGTTGGTGGTGAGCGCGATGTCCTCGACGCCGGGAATGGCGTTGAGATCGGCGATGAGGTCCGGCAGGTTCACGCGCAGCAGCGGCTCGCCGCCGGTGATGCGCAGCTTGCGCACGCCCATGGGCACGAACAGGCGCGCCAGCCGCAGGATCTCGTCGAAGGACAACCGCTCGGCCGTCTTCAGGAAGGCGTAGTGCTCGTGGAAGCGCTCGCGCGGCATGCAGTAGGGGCAACGGAAGTTGCAGCGGTCCATGACCGAGATGCGCAGATCGCGCAGCGGCCTGCCCAGCTTGTCTTCCGGACTGCGATCGAGTGTGGCGAGGTTGTCCATTTACCAGCGATACAGCTTCGTGACGAAACCCTTCGGGTAAGTATTGGGGCCGGGAGGCAATTCCACAAATCCGCAGGTGCCCGCCAGCGCGGAAAAATCGCCCGAGCCGTTGTGCGCCACGGGACGGGCCCAGGGACGGGCCCATTCATCGGTTTCCGTTGCCACCGGCAGGAATCCGGCCAGCGGCGTGTTGAACGTAACAGCCTCGCCCAGCGCGATGCGCACCGACTGCGACTCCACCAGCCCCATGGCGCGATCGATGGCGGGAATCACGTAGCGGGCCAGGCACACCAGCGTGGAGACGGGATTGCCCGGCAGCGCGAACACGGCGCCGCCGCCGGGGGCAACGCCGAACCAGAAGGGCTTGCCGGGGCGTTGCGCCACCTTGTGGAACACCTGCTGCACGCCGCAGGCGGCCAGCGCCGCGGGCACCAGGTCGAACTTGCCCATCGACACGCCGCCGGAAAGGATGAGCACGTTGTAGCTCTGCAGGTGCTCGTGCAGCCTCGCCTGCAATGCGGCGGCATCGTCGGGCAGGTGATCGTCGGCCACCCGCGCGAAGCCGCGGCGCCGCAGCGAGGCGACGATGCCGTAGGCGTTGGAGCGCCGCAATTGCCAGGCCTCGATGGGCTCGCCGGGCTCCACCAGTTCGTTGCCGGTGGACACCACCATGAAGGCCGGCTCCTGGCTGACGCGCAGCCGCGCCATGCCTGCGCCGGCCGCCGCCGCGACCTGCGGCGCGTCGAGGCGGATGCCCGAGGAGACGATCAGCGCACCTTGCCGAAGGTCGCTGCCGCGGTGGTGCACGTTCATGCCCGCCGTGACTGCAAGGTCCGCCTCGAGCGTGGCCATGCCATTGGCGATGGCGATGCGCTCCACCGGCACTACCGCATCGCAGCCGACGGGCAGCATGGCGCCGGTCATGATCTCGATGCAATGCAGCGGCGATTGCAGCGTCAGCGGCGGATCGCCGGCCGCCTGCGTGCCCTGCAGCTTCAGTGTGCGCGTCGTTGCGGCTTGCGAAGAGGCGATGGCGATGCCGTCCATGGCCACGCGGTCGAAGGGCGGCTGGTCGCGTTCGGCGTAGATGTTCTCGCGCAGCACGGCACCGGCGCACTGGCTCACCGGCAGCGATTCGATCGGCAGGCAGGGCAGGTGGCGCGCGATCTGCTCTTCCGCCTGGGCGGGCGTCAGCACGACGCCCGCCGCCCCGTCAGGCGTGATGAGGGACGCGAATTACTTGGCGGCCTTGGCCTTGAATGCACGAAGCTGCTCGTTGAAGCGCGCCGCGACGCCCTGAAGTTCGTCCACGGCGGCATCGTTCTTGGCGGTGTAGCGCGCAGCCATCTGCTGCTTCTGCTCTTCGGTCAGCGTGGCGGCCTGCTTGGCCACCGACTCGTCGTATTCTTTCTTGATGCAGCCGAGGTAGGTGTTCATGTCGGCGTTGTAGGCCTCGACCAGCTTCTTGCCGGCGACCATTTCCTCGCGCGCGGCGGTGGCGCCGTCGGGCAGTTTCGCGGGCGCGGCCGGGTAGGTGCACGCGGCCCAGGCGGGCGAGGCAACGACGGCAGCCAGCAGGATGAGACAGGACATCTTCTTCATGGTCGGTTTACCCCTGTGTGCCCGGTTGACCGGGTCCGATGACTCGCGATGATACTACTGGCTCGGTCGCGGCCATGCCATCATGGCGCCCCGCCGGGCGCCCGTAGCTCAGTTGGATAGAGTAGCTGGCTTCGAACCAGTTGGTCGGGGGTTCGAATCCCTCCGGGCGCGCCATGCTTGGCCTTCTGCGTCAATCACTTACGCAGAAGAGCCGCGCCATTCACAATCGCAGGCAGAACAAGGCCTTGGCATATCGACGCTTACCCCGACTCGAGATACTGCTCGACGATCTGTGGCTGACCCGCTCCGGACGCGTGCTGCTGCAGGCAGTCCATTGGCATATCCGCCCCGGCGAACGCTGGCTGGTCATCGGCGCCAGCGGCGCAGGCAAGACGCAGCTCCTGAAGCTGGTGGCCGGGGACGTGTGGCCCGATGTCGCCAGGGCCTCGCCGCGCCGCTACCTGCTCGACGGGGAGTGGCATGAGCAGCCCGCAGATGTGCGTGACGAGATTGCCTGGCTGGGGCCGGAACGGCAGGACCGCTACGAACGCTATGGCTGGAACCATCCGGCGCTGGCGGTGGTGGGCACCGGGCTGCACCGCACCGACATTCCGCTGGATCGCCTGACGCCTGCGGAGCGCAAGCGCTGCCTGTCGCTGCTGCGCCTCACCGGCAGCGCGACGCTGGCGCGGCGTTCTTTCCTGACGCTGTCGTATGGCGAGCGCCGCCTGGTGTTGCTGGCGCGTGCGCTGGCCTGGCGCGCGCCGCTGCTGTTGCTGGACGAGGTGGCCACCGGCCTGGACGTTGCGAATCGCGAACGCCTGTACCGCGTGCTGCAGTCGGGGCGATTCAAGCAGTGCGGGTGGATTTGCTCCGCGCACCGCGAAGAAGATGTGCCGCCGGGCGCCGATCACCTGCTCTGGCTCGATGCGGGGCGCGTGCGCTACGCCGGCGTGCTTGCCCCGCGCCGTCTGAAGCAGGCACTGGCCGCGTCGCGCGAGCCATCGGTGACGCGTCGCGCTGCCGGTGGCACGACGCTTCGCCCTTCGCGGCGACCGGCGCGAAGTGGTTCGGCTTCTGCCCGCAAGGCCCAGCCGTTGTTCACGCTGCAGCATGCAAATGTGTGGCTCGATGAAAAGCGCGTGCTCTGCGACATCGATCTGACCATCCGCCGCGGCGAGTGCTGGATGATTCATGGCGGCAACGGCGCCGGCAAGTCCACGCTGCTGCGCACGCTGTACGGCGAGCATTCGGTGGCCAGCGATGGCCGCATCCAGCGCGCCGGCGTGGTGCCGGGCGTGCCGCTCGATGCCTTCCGCGCGCGCACCGGCCTGATCGCACCGCATCTGCAGACCGACTACCCGCGCTACCACACCGTGCTCGATACCGTGGTGTCAGGGCTGCATGCCAGCCTGGGTCTCAACTTCCGCGCCACGCCCGCCGAACAGCGCAAGGCACGCGCCGCGCTGCGCTCCGTCGAAATGGAGGATTTCGCGGACCGGTCGCTGGGCGAGATGTCCTATGGCCAGGTGCGACGCATCCTGTTCGCGCGGGCCATCGTCACGCGTCCGCAGGTGCTGCTGCTGGACGAGCCGTTCACGGGGTTGTCGCCCGACATCCGGGCGCAGCTCGCGGCCTGGGTCGAGGCGCGCATCGACGCCGGTGTCACCGTGGTGATGGCCACGCACTACCGGGGCGAATGGCCGCGACAGGCTTCACATGAATTGCACCTGCGGCGCGGCCGCATTCTGCGCGCAGGTACGATACGACGATGAAGAAGTTCCTCATCATCGACACGGTGGTGTTCCTGCTGCTGCTGGCGGGATTCTTCGCCGGCGGCGACGTGGACTTCTGGCGCCGGTATTTCCAGGCCGTCGCGAATGGTCCCCCTGACCGCATCGCCCTCAGCGTGTCGCCCCGCGTGGTGGTGGTGGGTCAGCCCGCGCCCATGCCCGAGGCCAGCGCCGAGACCGAGGGCATTGCACCCGAGGCGCTGGTGGAAGCCCGCAAGCGCCTCGACGCGCTCGGCTCCCGCGCGCTCATCGTGCACCGCCATGGGCATCGCATCCTGCAGGCATTCAGTACCGGCACCAGCGGCGCCACGCAACTCACCGGCGGCGATCTCACCCCGGCGGTGTTCGCGCTGGCGTTGTCGCCGCTGGTGGATACACGGCGCGTCAGCATCGACGCGGCCATCGCCGCGCTGCGCGAGGAATCCGCGTGGTACGGCACCCCCGGTTGGCGTAATCCCTGGTCGACCGATGCCCGACACCGGTTCCGGCTTCGCGCCGCGCCGCCGATTCTGCTGCGCGATGCGGATGGCGGCGCCGCGCAGACTGTTTCGCAGCGCGTGTGGCAGCCGCTGCATGCAAGTGACGCCGCGCTGTGGGGCAGCGGCGACCAGGCACTGCGCATGGACTACCTGATGACGGCCCGGCTCGATGACTGGCTGCGCATCGGCGATGTGCTGTTGCAGCAGGGCAATTTCGAAGGCGAGCGTCTCGCCTCGCCGGACTGGATCCGCGCGCTGCTGGCTTCCGACGCGGAGGGGGTGCGCCATCCCGTCTGGCGCCGGGAAGCGCTGCCCTGGACCGGCGCGGAGCCGCCGGCGACGCGCGACACGCTGTGGTTCGATCTGGGCGCGGGCGTGCGACTGTGGCTGGTGCCGAAGCGCGGCCTGTCGGTGCTGCACTGGGCGGCGTCGAAGGACGGCGCGCGCGATACCGAATTGCCCAACCTGTTCATCCGCGCGCTCACCGATCAGGCGCCACCGGTGGGCGGCGCGTCCGATCTCGAACGGATGGTGCCGGGACACGGCGGAGCGATTTCAAGATGATCTACGACTACGACGGCAGGACCCTCAAGGCCGATGGCGACTACTTCGTCGCGCCCAGCGCCGATGTGATCGGCTCCGTGCACCTGGGCCATGAAGCCAGTGTCTGGTTCGGCGCGGTGCTGCGCGGCGACAACGACTGGATCCACATCGGCGCCGCCACCAATGTGCAGGACGGCAGCATCATCCACGTGGATCCCGGCGTGCCGGTGGTGGTGGGCGCAAGGGTGACCATCGGCCACGGCGTGATGCTGCATGGCTGCGTGATCGAGGACGGCTGCCTGATCGGCAATCGCGCCATGGTGCTCGATGGCGCGCGCATCGGCGCGGGGTGCCTGATCGGCGCGGGCGCAGTGGTCACGCCCAACAAGCAGATTCCTCCCGGCAGTGTGGTGATGGGCTCACCCGGGCGCGTCATACGGCAGGTTGAGCCGCGCGACATGGAATGGATCACGCGCGGCAACGAGGCCTATCGCGTGAAGTCGCGCGACTACGCGCGCAAGCTGTCTCAGAACTCCGCGCTGCCTTCGAGCACCACCACGGCCTGACCGGCGATCGACACGGCGCGAGGCTGGCCTTCTGCGTCGAACTGCATCGACACGTCGACGCTTCCCGGTCGACCCAGATGCCGCCCCTGGGCGCCGGTGAAACGCACTTCACCAGGCACGCCAGGCAAGGATGCCGGCAGCAGCCCGCGCTGGTGCAGCAGCACTGCCAGCATGGCATGCGCGTTGCCGCTGACCGGATCTTCGTCGATGCCCAGCAGCGGGCAGAACATCCGGCTCTCAGTGAGACAGCCCGCGCGCGCGCCGCGGCGCGTGAACAGGAAATAGCCCTGCGCACCCAGTGTCGTCGACATTGCGGCGAGCTGCGGCAACTGCGGCCGCACCGCGTCCAGCGCGGCAATGTCATTGAGCGCGATGATGAGCCGCGTGCCGGCCGTGCCCGCAATCTGCGGCGGACAGGCGCCATCCAGATCGGCGGGTCGCAGTCCCAGCAGCGGCAGCAGTGAATGGATCTCGTCGTTCGAGGGTATGCGCGCCAGCACCGGCGGCGGCTGGCTGATGGCGAAGCGGCCGTCCGGCAGCGTGCGCACCTCGACGATGCCGCTGCGGCCGGCCTGGCGGCGCAGGGGTCGCGGCGCCTGTCGCGCCAGCACCGCATGTGCGGCCAGCGTGGCATGTCCCACGAAGGGGGCCTCCTTGTTCGGCATGAAGAACCGCACCACCAGATCGTGGTCTGCCGCCGTCGCGGGCAGCACGAATGCCGTATCCCCCTTGGCGAACTCGCGCGCCAGGGCGCGCATCTGCTCATCGGACAACCCTTCGCCATCGAGCACGATGGTGGCCGGGTTGCCGGTGAAGGGTGTGTTGGTGAAGGTATCGACCTGGAAAACGCGGATCCTGCGGGGCATGCGGTGACTGTCCTTGCCAGTTGTCATGGCCGGTGGCTGGGCTACCATAGCGCCTGCCTTGGGGTGGCTCCAATACGAGCCTGAGACGCCAGCGTGGCGAACCCGTCGAACTTGATCCGGTTAGTACCGGCGAAAGGAGCAGGTCATGAATCCCTTGCGTGTCTGTGTGTGCGGCGTCCTCGCCATGGCCGCCGTGGCGCCGCTGCATGCGGCCGATCCCGAACTCGACGAAGTGGTGGTCACCGCCACGCTGGTCGACACGCCGCTGCAGAAGCTTCCCGCCAGCGTCACCGTGCTCAACGCTGCCGTGCTCGGCGAAGCGGGGCTCTCGCACTTCGGCGATGTGCTGGCCGATGTGCCCAACCTGGGCTTCGCCGGCGGCACCTCGCGGCCGCGCTATTTCCAGATCCGCGGCATCGGCGAACTGGAGCAGTACGAGGGCGCGCCGAATCCTTCGGTGGGTTTCCTGATCGATGACATCGATTTCTCGGGCATCGCCATGCCCGCGGCATTGTTCGACATGGCGCAGGCCGAAATCCTGCGCGGTCCGCAGGGCACGGCCTACGGCGCCAATGCCATCGCCGGGCTGATCAGCCTGCGTTCCCAGGCGCCGCACCCCGGCTTCGAGGCGCGCGGCGAGGCGGAGGCGGGCGACCACGGCACCTGGGGTGGCGGACTGGTGTTCAACAGTTCCGTGGGCAGCGATTCCGCGTTCCGGCTCGCGCTGAACCGTTTCGTCAGCGATGGCTACCGCCGCAATGCCTACCTGAACCGCAAGGACACCAACGGCATCGACGAGAACCTGGCCCGGTTGCGCTTCACCAGCAAGCTCACCGAGGCGCTGACGGCCAATGTCACCGCGCTGTACTCGGATGCGGACAATGGCTACGACGCCTGGTCCATCGACAATTCGCGCGTGACGCTGTCGGATCGCCCGGGACGCGATGCGCAGGTGTCGAAGGCGCTGGCGCTGCGGCTGGACTACGCGCTGCCGCGCGGCCTGTCGCTGCGTTCGATCAGCACCGTGGCGCAGGCCGGCATGGATTATTCCTTCGACGGCGACTGGGCCAACGACACCTACTGGGGCTCGAACGGTCCCTACGATTTCTTCGAGGACATCCACCGCCGGCGCCGCAACTACACGCAGGAGCTGCGCCTTTCCGGCGGCAGCGAAGGCGCGAGCTGGGTGGCGGGCGGCTATGCGCTGCGCATGGACGAGCGTTACCACATCCTCGACCAGTACAACGGTGATGTGTACCGGCAGCTCGACAGCGACTATCGCGCGCTGACATTGGCCGCCTATGCGCAGGCCGACCACTCGCTGGGCGAGCGGGTTTCGCTGTCGGCCGGCGCCCGCGTGGAGCGCCGCGCTGCGCACTATCGCGACAGCAATGCGCTGCGCAGTGCACCGGTGGACAGCATGCTGGGGGGGCACATCGCACTCACCTGGCAGTTCCGCGATGGCTATTCGGCATATGCCGCGCTGACGCGCGGCTACAAGGCCGGCGGCATCAACCCCACGGCCGAAGACATCCCGGATTCGCTGCGCGACTTCGATCCGGAGTTCGTATGGAACCTGGAAACAGGTCTCGCCACGCGCTCGGCCGATGGCCGCTTCGACAGCCGCAGCAGTCTGTTCTACATGCGCCGCTATCACCAGCAGGTGTCCTCGTCGGTGCAGGTGGATCCGCAGAACCCGCTGACCTTCGTGCTGCTCACGGACAACGCCGCGCGCGGCGAGAACCTCGGCGTCGAGTCGCAGCTTGGCTTCCGTCCGGTGCCGGCGCTGCGCCTCGACGCCAGCATCGCGCTGCTGCGGGCGCGCTTCCTGGAATACCGGCTCGAGGATCGAAACCTCGCCGGCCGCGATGACCCGCATGCGCCCAACTACCGGCTCGGCCTTTCCGCCGAGTGGCGCAGTCCCGCGGGCTGGTTCGCACACATCGAAGGTCAGGCGGTGGATGGGTTCTACTTCAGCGCCAGCCATGACGAGCGCGCACCCTCGTACCGGCTGGTCAATCTGCGGCTGGGATTCGAGCGCGCGCGCTGGCAGGCCACGCTGTACGCACGCAATCTGTTCAACGAGCACTATGCAGTGCGCGGGTTCTTCTTCGCCAACGAACCACCGGACTGGAATCCCAAGCGCTACATCCAGAACGGCGATCCGCGGCAGATGGGCCTGCGCGTCACTTTCAACTTCTGATCCGGGGCAGCCATGGACATCGCGGTGGAAATCAGCATGTATCCCTTGTCGAAGGACTACCTGGCGCCGATCCAGCAGTTCATCGACCGCCTGCACGCCAACGACAAGCTGACCGTGCAGACCAACACCATGAGCACCCAGGTACTGGGCGAATACGATGCCGTCTGGGATGCGCTGCGCGAGGCCATGCGGCTGTCGCTGCAGGCCGGGCCCAAGGCCGTGTTCGTCACCAAGTTCCTGCCGCGCGATGCCTGACGCAGGCGCACTGCTGGAGCAGGTGCGGAAGACATCGGCGGCCGAGTGGCTGGCGGTGGCGCTGGGCGTGGCTTACATCATCCTGATCATGCGGCGGCAGCGCTGGGGCTGGGCCGCGGGCGGAGTCAGTTCGCTGATTCTCACTGCGCTCGCCGTGCGTGCTCACCTGCCCATGCAGGCGCTGCTGCAGTTCTCGTATGTGCTGGCCGCCGTGTACGGCTGGATCAAGTGGGCGCCCGGCGCATCGGCGCAGCGCATCGGCGTGTGGCACTGGCGCGGGCATCTGCTGGCCATTGCCGCATCGCTGGCGGTAAGCCTGCTGCTGGCCCGGCTGCTGAAACAGGAGGGTTATCCCGCCTGGCCCTTCCTCGATTCACTGGTGGCCTGCCTGGGCTTGTTCGCCACCTGGCTGGTGGCGCGCGTGTATCTGGAGAACTGGCTGTACTGGATACTCATCGACGCGCTGTCGCTGTACCTGTTCATTGCGCAGGGCCTGGTCGTCACCGCGATGTTGTTCGCCGCCTATCTGGTGATCGCAACGATCGGCTTCGTGAGCTGGTGGCGAAACTGGCGCACCGGCGCTGCGGTGCCCTGATGAATGCGATTGCACCGGAACTGCTGCGCCAGGTACCGGGCTGCGAGTCCGGCGCGGCACCGCTTGCGGTGCAGACGCTGCCCGGTGGGCGGGGCGTGAACGGCGTGTGGCGGGTGCGCACGCGGGCAGGGGATTTCGTCCTGCGGCTGCGGCACGAGCCCGTCGACCGGCCCGGCTCCGCTTCGCGTTTCGAACTCGGCGCACATCGACTGGCAGCCGCGGCAGGCCTGGCGCCGACCGTGGTCAACGCGGCCCCCGATGGCCGCTGGCTGATCATGGACTTCGTCGACTCACCGCCATGGAGCGAAGCGAAGCTGCTGTCCGACGCCGGCATCGACGCGCTGGGTGGGCTGCTGCGGCGGCTGCATGCGCTGCCCTGTGCCGGACTGCCGCGCATGGATGTTCCGGGCATCGCGCGCGGCTATTTCGCGGCAATCGGCGATTCGCGCAATCCGGCCGACAAGGTCGAGGTCGCGCTGGCCGCGCTCGAGCGGGACTCGCAAGCGCTCGCCGGCCTTTCCGGCCGCGCCGTGCTGAACCATGGCGACCTCATGGCCGCAAATGTGCTGGACCGGGCCGCGCAGGGTCCGACGCTGGTGGATTGGGAATATGCCCAGTGTGCCGACCCCACCTGGGATGTGGCCTGTCTGCTGGCCTACTACCCCGGGCTCGAGTCGAGGCTGGATCGCCTGCTGGCCGCCTGCGGCCTCTCGTCGGCCGAGGATCGCCGGATTCTGTCGCTCCAGCGGTGCCTGTTCGAGGGGCTCGACCGCCTCTGGCAGCAGGCCGAAGCAGGAAACTGGATAAGTTGAGGTCAGCCCGGGCAAAATACGAAGTCAACTGCAAGGGGAGGCGCGTCAAAGCTTCATGGCTCAGATCAAGGTTACCGACCGGGATGGCGTCGAGCACGACATCGACGGCAATACATCCTTCACGTTGATGGAAAACCTGCGCGACCTCGACTATGGCGTTGCCGCCGTCTGCGGTGGCATGTGCGCCTGCGCCACCTGCCATGTCTATGTGGATCCGGAGTGGCTGGCCAAGCTGCCCCCGGCGCATTCCGACGAAAAGGACCTGCTGCGCGACCTCTCCACCTACCGGGAGAATTCGCGGCTGTCCTGCCAGATCAGGTTCACTCCGCAACTTGCCGGCCTCAAGATCCGCATCGCCGACGACGAGTGAGAACGCGATGAAGAACCCCGAAGTCAAGCCCGGCAGGGCGCTGATCTGCGGCTCGATGGCCTTCGACACCATCATGGTGTTCCAGGACCATTTCCGTAATCACATCCTGCCCGACAAGCTGCACATGCTGAACGTGTCGTTCCTGGCATTGCAGATGCGGCGCGAGTTCGGCGGCTGCGCCGGCAACATCGCCTACAACCTGAAACTGCTGGGCGACCGTGGCTACGTGATGGCCACCGTGGGTCATGACTTTGGTCCCTATGCCGAATGGATGGACCTGAACGGCGTGCCGCGCGACTACCTGCGCGCCATCACCACCGAGCACACCGGCCAGGCCTTCATCACCACCGACCTGGACAACAACCAGATCACCGCCTTCCATCCGGGCGCGATGGGGCATTCGCATCTGAACAGTGTTGAAGAAGCCGAAGGCGTGTCCATCGGCATCGTCGCGCCCGATGGTCGCGACGGCATGATCCAGCACGCGGCGCAGTTCGCCGCGAAGAAGATTCCTTTCATCTTCGATCCCGGCCAGGGGCTGCCGATGTTCGGCGGCGAGGATCTGAAAGCCTTCATCGAACAGGCCACCTGGGTCACGGTGAACGACTACGAGTGGAGCCTGATGACCGATCGCACCGGCTGGAGTGAGGCCGATGTCACGAAGAAGGTGGCCGCGCTGGTAGTGACGCATGGCGGCGAAGGTTCGACCGTGTTCACCGGCAGCGGCAAGATCGCCATTCCGCCGGCGCCCGCGCGCGCGGTGGTGGACCCCACCGGCTGCGGTGACGCCTATCGCGCCGGCCTGCTGCATGGCCTGCTGCATGGCCTGTCGTGGGAAAAGACGGGTCGCATCGCCTCGGTGATGGGATCGCTGAAGATCGAGTCCCGCGGCACGCAAAATCACAAGTTCACGATGGCACAGTTCCGGCAGCGTTACGAGACGCTGTTCGGCGCACTTTGAAGCAACAACACGGACCTGGAAATACAATGAGCCACAGCTATCTGTTCACCTCCGAGTCGGTTTCCGAGGGCCATCCGGACAAGGTCGCCGACCAGATCTCCGACGCCATCCTCGATGCCATCCTGGCCGAGGACAAATACTCCCGCGTCGCGGCCGAAACGCTGTGCAACACCGGCCTCGTGGTGCTGGCCGGCGAGATCACCACCAAGGCCAAGGTGGACTATCACTCGGTGGCGCGCGGCGTCATCAAGGACATCGGCTACGACAACACCGACTACGGCATCGACTACAAGGGCTGCGCCGTGCTCGTGGCCTACGACACGCAGTCGCCCGACATCGCGCAGGGCGTGGACGAGGGCAGGGGCCTGAACCTCGACCAGGGCGCGGGCGACCAGGGCCTGATGTTCGGCTACGCCGTGAACGAAACCGCCGAGCTGATGCCGCTGCCGCTGCACCTCTCGCACCGCCTGGTCGAGCGCCAGGCGCAGCTGCGCAAGACGGGCAAGCTCACCTGGCTGCGTCCCGACGCCAAGTCGCAGGTCACCGTGAAGTACGTGGACGGCAAGGCCGACTCCATCGACACCGTGGTGCTCTCCACCCAGCATCATCCCGAGATCGGCCACAAGGAGCTGTCCGAAGCCGTGATCGAAGAGATCGTGAAGCCGGTGCTGCCCAAGGAACTGGTGAAGGGCAAGATCAACTACCTCATCAACCCCACCGGCCGCTTCGTGGTCGGCGGGCCGCAAGGTGACTGCGGCCTCACGGGTCGCAAGATCATCGTCGACACCTACGGCGGCGCCGCGCCCCATGGTGGCGGTGCGTTCTCGGGCAAGGACCCGACCAAGGTGGACCGCTCGGCGGCCTATGCCGCGCGCTACGTGGCGAAGAACGTCGTGGCCGCGGGCCTCGCGGACCGCTGCCAGGTGCAGGTCTCCTACGCCATCGGCGTGGCCCAGCCCACCAGCATCATGGCCACCACTTTCGGCACCGGCAGGATCTCGGACGAGAAGATCGAGGCGCTGATCGCCAAGCACTTCGACCTGCGCCCGAAGGGCATCGTGCAGATGCTCGACCTGTTGCGTCCCATCTACCGCAAGACCGCGGCGTACGGCCACTTCGGCCGCACGGAAGACACCTTCAGCTGGGAAAAGACGGACAAGGCCGCGGCGCTGGCCGCGGATGCGGGGATCAGGAAGTAGGCAGTCTCACAGAGCGACGGCCCGGCCGAGGAGCGCTGCAGCGTCGCCTTCCAGGCAGACGCAAGGCTCGGCGGGTCGTCCACTTGTTTCAACGGCGCTCTCCAATCAACCATTGAGAGAGGAACACATGAACGCAGTCGTCAAACCCGGCGCCGACTACAAGATCGCCGACATTTCGCTGGCCGAGTGGGGCCGCAAGGAAATGAACATCGCCGAGACCGAGATGCCCGGTCTCATGGCCATCCGCAGGGAATACGAAGCCACGCAGCCGCTGCGCGGCGCGCGCATCACCGGCTCGCTGCACATGACCATCCAGACGGCAGTGCTGATCGAGACGCTGCAGGCGCTGGGCGCCAAGGTGCGCTGGGCCTCGTGCAACATCTTCTCGACGCAGGATCACGCGGCCGCCGCCATCGCCGTGCGTGGCACGCCGGTGTTCGCGGTGAAGGGCGAGTCGCTGAAGGACTACTGGGAATACACCCACAAGATCTTCGAGTGGCCGGATGGCAGCTTCTCGAACATGATCCTCGACGACGGCGGCGACGCCACACTGCTGCTGCACCTGGGCACCAAGGCCGAGAAGGACATCAGCCTGCTCGACAAGCCCACCAGCGAGGAAGAGGTGGAGCTGTTCAATTCGATCAAGGCCACGCTGAAGCGCGACCCGAAGTGGTATTCCACGCGCCTGAAGCAGATCAAGGGCGTCACGGAAGAAACCACCACCGGCGTGCATCGCCTGTACGACATGCACAAGAAGGGTGAGCTGGCGTTCCCGGCCATCAACGTCAACGACTCGGTGACCAAGAGCAAGTTCGACAACCTCTATGGCTGCCGCGAGTCGCTGGTCGATGCCATCAAGCGCGCCACCGACGTGATGGTGGCCGGCAAGATCGCCGTGGTCGCCGGCTACGGCGACGTGGGCAAGGGCTCGGCGCAGGCGCTGCGCGCGCTGTCGGCGCAGGTGTGGGTCACCGAGATCGACCCCATCAACGCGCTGCAGGCCGCGATGGAAGGCTACCGGGTGGTCACGATGGAATACGCGGCCGACAAGGCCGACATCTTCGTCACCGCCACGGGCAACTTCCACGTGATCACCCATGCTCACATGAAGGCGATGAAGAACAACGCCATCGTCTGCAACATCGGGCACTTCGACAACGAGATCGACGTGGCGTCGCTGTCGCAATGCAAATGGGAAGAGATCAAGCCGCAGGTGGATCACGTGATCTTCCCCGACGGCAAGCGCATCATCATGCTGGCCAAGGGCCGGTTGGTGAACCTGGGTTGCGGCACGGGCCACCCCAGCTACGTGATGAGCTCCAGCTTCGCGAACCAGACCATCGCGCAGATCGAGCTCTTCACGCAGACCGAGAAATATCCGCTGGGCGTGTACGTGCTGCCGAAGCACCTGGACGAGAAGGTGGCGCGTTTGCAGCTGGTAACCCTGAACGCGCAGCTCACCACGCTGACCGATCAGCAGGCGCGCTACATCGGAGTGAACAAAGAAGGCCCGTACAAGTCAGACCATTACCGGTATTGATCAGAAGGTAGGTTGACGTGACTGCAAGGATCATCGATGGCAAGGCGGTAGCCCGCAAACTTCGCGCGGAGTATGCCGCCCGGGTCGAGCATTTGAAGTCACGGTTCGGCGTGCAGCCGGGTATCGCCGTCATCCTCGTCGGCGACAACCCGGCCTCGCAGGTCTATGTACGCAACAAGATCCAGGCCTGCAAGGAATCGGGCATCCATTCCGAGCTGCACCACATGCCCGCCAGCACGCCGGAAGCGGAACTGCTGGCGCGCATCGACGCGCTGAATGCCGATCCCAAGGTGCATGGCATCCTGGTGCAGCTGCCGCTGCCGCAGCACATCGTCGTGTCGCACGTCCTCGAGCGCATCGCGGTCGAGAAGGACGTTGACGGCTTCCATCTCTACAACGTCGGTGGCCTGGTCACCGGCAACACCGTGTTCCCGCCCTGCACGCCCTATGGCGTGCAGAAGCTGCTGGAATACGAGAAGGTCGAGATCGAAGGGCGCAACGTGGTGGTGGTGGGCGCCAGCAACATCGTGGGCAAGCCCATGGCGCTGATGCTGATGCAGCAGGACGCCACCGTGTGCATCTGTCACAAGAAGACACGCGACCTGGCGCAGTTCACCATGCTCGCCGACATCCTCGTGGTGGCTGCCGGTGTGCCCGGACTCATCGTGCCGCAGATGGTGAAGACCGGTGTCGTCGTCATCGACGTGGGCATCAACCGCCTGCCGGACGGCCGGCTGGTGGGCGACGTGGATTTCGAGGGCGTGCGGAAGAAGGCATCGCTGATCTCACCGGTGCCGGGCGGCGTAGGGCCGATGACCATCACCATGCTGCTGCACAACACGCTGATTTCCGCCGAGCGCTCGGTCGGCCTCACTCCCAACGACTGATCAACGTCTGCCGCCGCTCAATGCCGGTGTTGCTCATCCGGCCTTGGGGGCGCGCCGTAGACGCCGCTCCACGCCGTCACTCCTCCCGACAGGTTGATCGCGTCGCGACCCTGTCCGGCGAAGAAGCGGCAGGCCGCCATGCTGCGGCCGCCGAGGGCGCAGATGAACACCGGCGTCACGTCCGCGGGAATCTCCCCGGTGCGCTGCGCCAGCGATCCCAGCGGAATGTGCACGGAGCCCGGCAATCGGCCCGCCGCCCACTCCTGCGGTTCACGCACATCCACCAGCAGAAGCTGCTCTTCGCGGCCGGACTTCAGCGCCTCGGCCAGTTGCTGCGGCGTCCATTCGGTGATCTTGCTCAAGTGTTCCTCGTCGTTGCGAAGTCGGGTGATGGAGGGCGAGTCGCCGCAGACCGCACAGTCGGGGCGGCGCTGGAAGCGGAATTCATCGAACGACAGCGACAGCGCGTCGTACACCAGCAGCCGGCCGAGCAGCGGTTCGCCGATGCCCAGCAGCAGCTTGATGGCCTCGGTGGCCTGCAGGCTGCCCATCACGCCGGGCAGTACACCCAGCACGCCGGCGTCGGCGCAGTTGGGCACCAGTGCATCGGAGGCCTCAGGATACAGGCAGCGGTAGCAGGGGCCCTTGCCGGGCACATAAGTCATGGCCTGGCCTTCGAAGCGGTGAATGGCCGCGCTGACCAGCGGCTTTCTGCCCAGCACACAGGCATCGTTGATGAGGTAGCGCACCGCCAGGCGATCGGTGCCGTCGAGAATCAGGTCGTACTTGCCGAACAGTTCCGCCGCATTGGCGGCGGTGAGCTTTAGCTCGTGCGCCACCACGCGGATGCCGGGGTCGAGCGCGGCCAGTCGCGATGCGCCCGTGACAGCCTTGCCCGCACCCACCTGGTCGGTGGTGAAGAGGATCTGCCGCTGCAGGTTGCTGATGTCGATGCGGTCGTGATCGACGAGGCCAATGGTGCCCACGCCGGCGGCCGCCAGGTACAGCGCTGCAGGTGAACCCAGGCCGCCCGCGCCGATCACCAGCACCGATGCGGCGGCGAGCCGCCGCTGGCCCTCGATGCCGATTTCGGCGAGCGAGATATGCCGGGCAAAACGTGCGCGATCCGGCTCCTTGGTCAGCGGGTGATCCATCGCTCGAAAGCATCGCCGTCATTGCTTCAGCGGTCAACCCGGGGGAAACTGCCGCCCATGCAAGATTCCGCCGATCCAGAGGTCGCAGCGCCGCCGCTTCGCCGGCTCGACAGGCGCGTGGCGCTGGTCACTGGCGGTGGCTCCGGCGCCGGCGCCGCGATCGCGCGGCGCTGCGCCGCGATGGGCGCCAACGTGGTCGTGGCCGACATCGATTTCGCGCTTGCCGGCGAGGTGGCCGCGGGCATTCGCAGCGCCGGCGGCGGCGCGCTGGCGCATCGCTGCGACGTTGCGGCCGAAGACCAGGTGGTGGCGCTGGTGGATCGTGCCACGCGCGAATTCGGCGGCCTCGACCTGGTGTTCAACGTGGCGGGGCCCTGGCTCAACGGCGATCCGCTGGCGCACTGGTCGCGCATCGTCGGCACCAACCTGCTCGGCACCATGCATGTGACGCGGCAGGCGATCGAGGTGCTGAAGCGGCGCGGCGGCGCCATCGTCAATGTGGCTGCGGATGCGGGCCTGGGGTTCGGCGCCGAGGATCGCCCCGCGTACTGTGCCGCGAAGGCGGGCATCGTGCGGCTGACCGCGGCACTGTGTTCGCTGCGTGACCAGAAGATCCGCGTCAATTGCATCGCACCGGATGTCATCGACGCGGTCGAGGATTTCGCCACGGCCGCGGTGGCGCTGGCGCTGCGCGAGGACTGCGCCGGGCGCGTGGTGCTGTATCGCGCCGGCCGCGCCGCGGAACTGGTCGAGTTCGGCGATCCGGGCTTTCGCCAGACACAACCGCTCTAGAGCATGCGCATCGGTCATTTCATCGGTGGCGAATTCACCAGCGGCGACGCGACGCGTCGCGCGGATGTGTTCAACCCCGCCAGCGGCGAAGTGGTGGGACATGCCTGCCTCGCCGACGAATCGCTGGTGAACCGCGCCGTGGCTGCAGCCGCGGCGGCCTTTCCCGCCTGGGCACAGACCTCGCCGCTGCGACGCGCGCGCGTGATGTTCCGCTTCCGCGAACTGCTCGAAGCCAATCGCGCGCGACTGGCCGGCGCCATCACGCGCGAGCATGGCAAGGTGCTCGCCGATGCCGAAGGCGAGGTCACCCGCGGCATCGAGATCGTGGAATTCGCCTGCGGCGCGCCGCGGCTGCTGTCCGGCCTGCATTCCGACAATGTCGGTGGCGGCATCGACAACTGGAACCTGCGCCAGCCGCTGGGCGTGGCGGCCGGCATCACGCCGTTCAATTTTCCGGTGATGGTGCCGATGTGGATGTTCCCGCTGGCGCTGGTATGCGGCAACACCTTCGTGCTCAAGCCCTCCGAGCGCGATCCCTCGCCATCGCTGATGCTCGCCGAATTGCTGCAGCAGGCCGGCCTGCCGGAGGGCGTGTTCAACGTGGTGCAGGGGGACGGCGAGGCGGTCGATGCGTTGCTGGCGCACCCGGATGTCCGCGCGGTGTCGTTCGTGGGTTCGACGCCGGTGGCGCGGCATGTGCAGGCCGCTGCCACGGCCGGCGGCAAACGCGTGCAGGCGCTGGGTGGCGCCAAGAACCACATGGTGGTGATGCCCGACGCCGACATGGATCAGGCTGCCGACGCGCTCATCGGCGCGGCTTATGGATCGGCCGGCGAGCGCTGCATGGCGGTGTCGGTGCTGGTGGCCGTGGGCGACAGCGCCGACGCGCTGGTGCCGAAGTTGCTCGAGCGGGCCCGCCGGTTGAAAGTGGGCCCGGGTCATGTGCCGGGCATCGAGATGGGGCCGCTGGTGACCGCGGCACATCGCGCCAGGGTGCAGTCATTCATCGACGCCGGAGTTGCGCAGGGCGCGCGGCTGCTGCTCGATGGCCGCGGCCTGCGCGTGCCCGGCGCCGAAGCGGGATTCTTCCTGGGTCCGTCGCTGTTCGACCAGGTGCGCCCCGACCATGCCATCTACCGCGACGAGATCTTCGGGCCCGTGCTGTGCATCGTGCGCGCGCCCAGCCTTGCCGCCGCCATCGATCTGGTCAACACGCATCCGTTCAGCAATGGTGCCGCCTGTTTCACCGCCGACGGCGCCACGGCGCGCGCCTTCGCGCGCGGCGTGGAAGTGGGCATGGTGGGCGTGAACGTGCCCATCCCGGTGCCCATGGCCTGGCATTCCTTCGGCGGCTGGAAGCAGTCGCTATTCGGGGACCATCACGCCTACGGCGACGAGGCGCTGCGTTTCTACACGCGCTACAAGAGCGTGATGCAGCGCTGGCCCGAAGGGCGTCGGACGGAGAGCGACGCGCGCGGCCCGGAATTCACGATGCCGGTGAATTGACGCAGCCGGTCGATACAAAAGCAGAAGGGGCGAGTCCTTGCGAGTGATCAACAGCATTGCGGACCTGCGCGAGATCGCGCAGCGCCGCGTACCGCGCAGCATCTTCGAATACGTGGACCGGGGTTCGTATGACGAGATCACGCTGAACCGCAACCGCACGGATCTCGAGGCGCTCACCTTCCGCCAGCGCGTGCTGATCGATGTGTCGCGCCAGAGCATGGCCACCACCGTGCTGGGCGGTGCGGCCAGCATGCCGCTGGTCATCGGCCCCGTCGGCATGTGCGGCTTGGTGTTCGGCGACGGCGAAATCCACACCGCGCGCGCCGCCGAGGCCTTCGGCATCCCCTACTGCCTGTCGACGGTGTCCATCTGCTCCATCGAGGATGTGCGCGCGGCCACGCGCACGCCGTTCTGGTTCCAGCTCTACATCATGAAAGACCGCGGCTACACCATGGAACTGGTGGATCGCGCCGAGGCTGCCGGTTGCCCGGTGCTGATGATGACCGTGGACATCCCGGTGTCGGGACTGCGCCGCCGCGACCCGAAGAACGGCCTTGCCGTGCCGCCGCGGCTCACGCTGCGCAATGCACTCGACATCTGCACCAAGCCGCGCTGGCTGTGGAGCGTGAGCACCGGCAAGCGGCGCGAATTCGGCAATCTCACTGCCGCCGTGTCGCGCACCACGGGCACCACTTTCGCGCAGTGGCTCACGCGGCAGTTCGACGCCTCGGTCACGTGGAAGGACCTCGAAGCCATCCGCGCGCGCTGGAAGGGCAAACTCATCGTCAAGGGCATCATGGACCCGGAAGACGCGCGCCGCGTGGTGTCGCTGGGCGCCGATGCGCTGGTGGTCTCGAATCACGGCGGCCGGCAGCTGGACTGCGGCGCCTCCACCATCTCGGCGTTGCCCGGCGTGGTCGACGCCGTCGGCGACCGCTGCGAGGTGCTGTTCGACGGCGGCGTGCGCTCCGGCCAGGACATGCTGAAGGCGCAGGCGCTGGGCGCACGCGCGTCCGTGACCGGCCGCGCCTTCCTCTACGGATTGGGTGCGCTGGGTGGCAAGGGCGTGACGCTGGCGCTCGAGATCATGAGCCGCGAGCTGCAGGTGAGCATGGCGCTGACCGGCTGCAACGACATCCTCGAGGCAGGCCGGCATCTGCTGCAGGGCCCGCCGCGCGCCGGATCGACCTGAAGCCGGGTGGCGTTCTACAGATAAGGCGGCGTCGGCACGAGCTGCACGCCACGCATGCCGCTCTTCACGCGCGACTTGAAGTTCGCGGGCTTCATCACCAGCACGTCGCAGGGCAGGGCGTCGAGCACCTGCTCCGCGATATTGCCGATGACCAGGCGCTTCAGTCCCGAGCGCGAGATGGCGCCCATCACCACCAGCCCGATGTGCTGCTGCTTCGCGAGCCTGGGGATCACGTCCACCGCGTGTCCTTCGACGAAATGCTTGCGCGCGCCCGACAGGTCCGCCTGCTCGATGGCGGCGGCAAAGCGCTTGCGCGCCTCGCGCGTGGCCTGGCGTTCCATGGTGACGGCGAGTTCCGCGGATACGGGGCTCAGCCGCTCGGCCGGCAGCAGCGCGCCGGGGAAGGCATGCGCCAGATGCAGCTTGCCGTCCAGCGCGTCGGCGGCCATCTGCGCGGCCTCCATGATCTCGCCATCGAGCTTCGCCGGCTTGGCAAAGCTGTGCAGCGGATCGATGGCGGCCAGCACGCCGGGTTTGCGCCAGGGCCGGGCGCTCTTCACCAGCAGCACCGGCACCGGGCTGCGGCGCAGCAGCTCCCAGTCGTTGAAGCGCAGCAGCCAGGGCAGCACATGCCGCGTCGCATGACGTTCGGCGACGATCAGGTCGGCGTCCGTGCGCGCGGCGCGGCGGATGATGGCCTCGTAGGCCGGGAAATCCCACTCGCAGGCCACATCGACTTCGAGGCCTTCGGCCCGCAGGCCGTCGGCATGCTTTTGCAACTTCTTCACCAGCCGGTCGCGCCACTGCTTCTGCGTCTGCTCAAGCGTCATGCCTTCGAGCAGGAAGGCATCGAGATACACCGGCTCGGAGATGGCGTGGAAGATCTCGACCTGCGCCCGCAGCGCCAGCGCCAGTTGTGCCGCCTTGCGCAGCGCGGGTTGCGCGCGCGAGCCCGGGTTCTTGATCGCGACCAGGATTCGACGGGGCTTTCTCATGGGATCACCGTTATTGCGGATGGGCCGGAAGCAGCTCGGTTGAAATATAACCTGCCACGTCGCGAAGCTGTTCGGCAGTGAGCATCAGGCGGAACGATGGCATGGCATTGCGGCCCGCAGCGGCCGTGTCGGCCAGCGTCTGCATGTCGCGCGCCGCCACGGCCAGCGATGCGCCGCCGCCCTGGCCGCCCGTGCCCTGTTCGCCATGGCAGGCCACGCAGAACTGCCGGTATGCGGTTGCACCCTTCGCCAGGTTCGCAGGTCCTGCGGGCAGGGCGAAGTGGGGCGCGGGCGCGCCGGCCTGCTGTGCGTCCGCAGGCAGCGATTCGAGGGTGCCATCCAGCGAGAACAGCCACAGGCTGTCGCCCTTCTTGCCGCCGCCATACTGCGTACCCGCCGACAGCACCACCACGTACTGATGCCCCTTGTACTCGAAGCTGCTGGCCGAGGCCGCGACGCCAGCGTCCGTCTGGAACTGCCACAGCCGGTTGCCGGTGTCGGCATCGAGCGCCGTGAAGCGCCCATCGGAGCGGCCGACGAACACCAGCTTGCCGGCGGTGGCCAGCGTGCCGTTGAAGCAGCTGCTGGGCCACTGCTGCGTCCACACGATGCGATTGGTAATCAGGTCCGTCGCAGTGAAGGTGCCACGCCGCGCCACGTTGGGATTGGCGCCGCCACCGCCCAGGCGCGCGGTGTGTTCGGTGGGCACCGTGAAAGGCTGCTGGTCGCTGACCGAAGAGGCCACGTGGTCGATGCCGCAGATGAACATGCGATGCGTGGCCGGATCGTACGAGCTCGGCGGCCAGTTGGCGCCCATCTGCGGCTTGTACAGCACCACCTTGTCCCAGTACGGCGTGAAGATCCGGCCGTGGTTCACCGGCTCGAATCCTTCCGGAGGGATGTCGATTTCCTGCGGCACCACTGGATCGCCGATCACGTAGGGCTGCGTGGCGGCGGTGTGCTGCCGCGGCTCCTGCAGCACCGGGCGCTCCTCGATGGGCGTGAGCGGCTTGCCGGTCTCGCGGTCGAGCACGTACACCCAGCCCGTCTTCGAGACTTCGGCAATGCCCTTGCGCATCACGCCCTGGTAGGGCGCGTCGAACAGGATCACCGGATTGGGCGAATCGTAGTCCCAGATGTCGTGGTGCACCTGCTGGAAGTGCCAGCGGTACCGGCCCGTTTTCACTTCCAGCGCCACGATCGACACGGTGAAGAGGTTGTCACCCTTGCGGCCCGAGCCGTTGAAATCAGGCCCCGCATTGCCGGTGGAGAAGTAGAGCAGGCCCAGCGCGGGATCGACGGCCGGCGTGTTCCAGATGGGCGCGCCGCCGTATTTCCAGGCTTCGTTGTCCGAAGGCCAGGTGTCGTGGCCGAATTCCCCCGGGCCGGGAATGGTGTAGAAGGTCCACACCAGCTTGCCGGTCTTCGCGTCGAATGCCTTGATGCGGCCGCGCGTGGCGTGTTCGCCACCGCCGAAGCCGGTGATCACCAGTCCGTCGTAGTACAGCGGCGCGCTGACGATGCTGTAACCCTGCAGCGGATCCTCGGCCTGCACGGTCCACACCGGCTTGCCCGTGCGCTGGTCCAGCGCCACGAGCTGTGCATCGAGCCGGCCGACGAACACCATGCCATCGCCCAACGCCACGCCACGGTTCACCCAGCCGCAACAGGTGTGCACGCGATCCGCATCGAGCTTCGCCTCGTACCGCCAGAGGATGTTGCCCTTCTCCACCGATACGGCCAGCACGTCGCTGGCCCCGGTGGTGATGTAGATCACCCCTTGGTACACGATGGGCTGGCCCTGGCCGGAGTGCTGCGCGCCGCCACCCGAGGCCAGGTGCGTGCGCCATGTGGCCTTCAGCCGGCCCACGTTGCCGCGGTTGATCTCCGTCAGTGGCGAAAAGCGCTGGTTGGCGAGCGTGCCGCCATTGGTGATCCAGTCCGTCGTGGGCGCCGCGGAGAGATCGGCCGCCGTGAAGGCAGGCGCGGGCCTCGTCTGGGCATGGGCTGCCTGCAGGCCCAGCAAGGCATACATGGCCCATGCCAGGCGCCACTGTCTGACTGCACTCATGAATCATTTCCCCCGCGTGTTTGCGCCATCTTACGCCGCTGCCGGCGGCCGCAGGCAGGCGCGGATTGCGGTAGGCTTGCATACAGTCAAACGGGCAATTCCACGAGGGCAGGCATGGGGTCGAAGGTTGCACTGGTCACAGGCGGTGGTTCCGGCATCGGCCGGGCCGTGGCCATTGCGCTGGCGGACAATGGCTATCGCGTCACCGTCGCCGGACGCCGGCTGCCGCAACTCGAGGAGACCGCCGCGGCGAGCAAGGGCGAGATGCTGCCGCTGTCGGTCGATGTCACCGACGCCGCGGCCGTCAGCGACATGGTGGCCCGCACTGTGGCGCGCTTCGGCCGGCTGGATGTGCTGTTCAACAATGCCGGCGCCACGGCGCCGCCCACGCCCACCGAAGACCTGCCGCTGGAAGTCTGGCGCAAGGTCATCGACACCAACCTCACGGGCTCGTTCCTGTGCGCGCAGGCGGCCTTCCGCGCGATGAAGGCGCAGACGCCGCAGGGCGGTCGCATCATCAACAACGGTTCCATCGCCGCGGAGACGCCGCGGCCGAATCTTGCCGCCTATACCGCCTCGAAGCATGCCGTGACCGGGCTGACCAAGTCGCTGTCGCTGGAAGGACGGCGCTACAACATTGCCTGCGGGCAGATCGACATCGGCAACGTGCTCACCAACCTGGGCATCCCCATGTCCAGCGGCACGTTGCAGGCGGATTTTTCCATCAAACCGGAGCCCACCTTCGACCTGAAGCATGTGGCCGATGCCGTGCTGTACATGGCCGGCCTGCCGCTGGAGGCGAACGTGCTCAGGATGACGGTGATGGCGACGACGATGCCCTTCGTGGGCCGCGGTTAAGGAACGAGCGGAGGATCTATGGCGGACTATTCTTCGGCATTGAGCGGACGTGGTTTCGGCGCGCCGATCCGCTTCGAGGCGGACATCCTCGACTGCGAGGTGGTGGGCACCATCCCGAAGGACATCGATGGCGCGTTCTATCGCGTGGGCGCCGAGTGGTTCCTGCCGCCCACGCACCCCGACGATGCCATCCTGAATGCCGATGGCTATGCCAGCATGTTCCGCATCAAGAACGGCCGCGTCCGGTACACGGGGCGCTGGATCCGCACCGAGCGCTTCGAGCACAACCTGAAGGCCGGCCGGCAGCTCTACGGCTACTACCGCAATCCCTACACCGACGATCCCTCGGTCAGCGATCCGAAGCATCCGAACCGCCGCACGGTGTCGAACACCGCGCCGCTGGTGTTCGGCGGCAAGCTGTATTCCATGAAGGAGGACGGGCTGCCCTACGAGCTCGATCCCAACACGCTGGCCACGCGCAAGCAGTGGAATGCCAATGGCGCCTGGAAGAGCGAAACCTTCAGCGCGCATCCCAAGCTCGATCCCATGAGCGGCGAGATGGTGGCCTACGGCTACGAGGCCACGGGGCTTGCCAGCGACGATCTGTACATTGCAACCGTTGCGCCGAACGGCAAGATCACCGACAGCGTCACCGTGAAGGTGCCCTATGTCAGCGTGATCCACGACATGGCGCTGACGCACCGGCATGTGGTGATTCCCTTCGGCGGCTACGTCACCAGCCCCGAGCGGCTGAAGCAGGGCAAGATCCACTGGGGCTGGGACCAGACCAAGCCCAGCATCATCGGCGTGATTCCGCGCGGCGGCACGGCCAGGGAAATGCGCTGGTTCAAGGGCCCCGAGCGCTGCATGATGCATGTGTTCAACGCGCACTCGGAAGGCAACAAGGTCATCCTGTACGCGCCGTTCTTCGATTCGAATTTCTTCCCGTTCTTCCCGCCGGTGGACGGTTCGCCGTGGAATCCCGCCAAGGCCAAGGCCTTCATCCGCAAGATCACGCTCGATCTCGACAAGCCCGGCGACACCTGGCAGGAGGAAATCCTCTGGCCCACGCAGGTGGGCGACCTGGGCAAGGTCGATCCGCGCGTGGTCACGCTGGAGTCGCGCTATCTGTACACGATGTTCGGCGACGACAGCCGGCCGGTGGATCGCGAGCATGCGGCGCCCGCGAACTTCGGCAAGCCCACCAACAGCTATCTGCGCTTCGACGTGAAGAGCGGTCAGGTGGACCGCTACTTTGCCGGCCCCGCGCATGCGCTGCAGGAGGTGAGCTTCGTGCCGCGTGCTTCAGGGCGCGAGGGCGATGGTTACCTGGTGGGCGTGTGCAACAACTACCGCGACCTGCGCTCGGAGTTGGTCATCGTCGACGCCGAGCGGATGGGCGAGGGCGACATCGCCCGGGTGATCCTGCCGTTCCGCATCAGCCCGCAGGTGCATGGCGTGTGGGCCAGTGCCAAGGAGCTGCCGCTGACCTAGTCAGGTCAGCCACTCCTTGCCGCGCAACGAGGTCAGATAGGGCAGGAGCTTCGCGTCCATCTCGGCATCCGGGCTCTTGTACGACCAGTGCGCCTCGGGCGGCATCGACACCAGGATGGCCTCGGTGCGCCCGCCCGACTGCAATCCAAACAGCGTGCCGCGGTCGAATACCAGGTTGAACTCCACGTACCGGCCGCGGCGGTAAAGCTGGTACTTGCGCTCGCGCGGCGAGTACGGCGTGTCGCGGCGGCGGTTCATCACCTGCCTGTAGGCATCATGGTAGGCGTTGCCCACGCGCTGCATCAGTGCGAATCCCTGTTCCCAGGTCAGCGGCATGCCGGGGGATTGTTCGTTGACGTCGTCATAGAAGATGCCGCCCACGCCGCGCGCTTCGCCACGGTGCTTCAGGAAGAAGTATTCGTCGCAGTGCCGGCGGGTGATGGGATAGATGGCGGGCGACACCGCATGGCAGGCTTCGCGCGCGGCGCGATGCCACAGCACCACGTCTTCTTCATAGGGAATGAACGGCGTGAGATCGAAGCCGCCGCCGAACCACCAGACGTCGCCCGCGGAGAAGAAGCGCACGTTCATGTGACTGGTGGGCGCATGCGGATTGCGCGGATGCATCACCACCGACACGCCCATGGCGCGGAATTCGCGGCCCGCCAGGTGCGGATTGCGCGCGGTGGCCGAAGGCGGCAACTGCGAGCCGCGTACATCGGAGAGCGCCACGCCGGCGCGCTCCATCGCGGCGCCGCCTTCCTGGCAGGCGGTGATGCCGCCGCCCTGCAGCTTGCCTTCGGCTGCGGGGCGCTGCCACGCGTCCCGCAGGAAGGTGCCGCCCATTTCATCGCCGAAAGTCCTGCAGAGAGTGTCCTGCAGCGTGTGCAGGTATCCGAGCACCTGCGTCGCTCTTGCCTCGCTCATGCGGGCAATTCTACGGAGGCGTGGCGGCCGCGGCGAGGCGTGTCTGGTCGTTGACGTAAGCGCGAATCAATTCCGTTGCGCCTGCGGGCAGGAAGGGCTTCCAGGCGATCATGCCGTTGCCGGCCAGAGAACCTTCCTCGACGATGGCCTTCCACAACTTCGGATCGAGAATCGCCTGCGATCGACGCAGATCGGGCGTGATGCCGGAGCCGCGCGTCTCGAAGCCGTGGCAGCGCGCGCAGAATTCCACCCAGAGCTGCTTGCCCTTTTCGACATCCGCAGCGGGGAAGGTTTCCTTCACCTGCACGACGGGGCCCGCGGGCGCGGGATCGGCCGGCAGCGTGGCCTGGCCATCGAGCTTGAAGGCCACCAGGCGCCCCATCTGGCGCTGTCGCTGCACCTGCGGCGAGGCGATGATGGAGCCGCCACCCGCGCCGCTGGTGGCAAGGATGTACTGTTCGCCATCCACGGCATAACTCACCGGCCCGGTGATGACGGCGTTGGGAGTGTCGAACGACCACACCTGTTCGCCGGTGTCGGCGCGATGCGCGGAAAGGCTGCCCATGTGCACATCGCGGCTGTGCCCCTGGAACACCAGGTTGCCCGCAGTGGCCAGCACGCCGGCACCGGCGCCGGGGGATTTCCACGCGGCCTTCTGCGCCACGGGGTCCCAGGCCAGCAGATAGGTCTCGGGCTTTGGCGCATTCGGATCGGGCTTCGGCGGCGCTTCGTTCGGGCCGTGTTGCACGAAGTGGTACAGGCCCAGGTAATCCATGCCCTTCACGTAGTGGAATTCCTTGCGCGGGATGTAGCGCGTGGAGGCATTGGCGTTGGCCTGCAGGTAGAAGTAGCCCGTCTTCGGGCTGAAGGCCGTGGGCTGCCACGAATGTCCGCCGCCTTCGCCGGGGCTGAGGCGCACGGGCTTGTCGGTGTAGTACGCGCCGGGCGCCACCACGGGACGTCCGGTCTTGGCATCGACGCGCAAGGCCCAGTTGACGCCGGGCACGAACGGCTCCGCGGAGATCAGCTTTCCGTCGCGCCGGTCGATGTTGTAGAAGAACCCGTTCTTGGGCGTATGCATCAGCACCTTGCGCGGCTCACCATTGATGGTGAGGTCGGCGAGGATCATGTCGGCGATGGAATCGTGGTCCCAGCTTTCGCCCGGCGATTCCTGGTAATGCCACTTGTACTTGCCGGTCTTCGCATCCACGGCGACCACCGAGCTGATGAAGAGATTGTCGCCCTTGCCCGCGGAGCGGAACAGTCGCGGCCAGGGGAATCCGTTGCCGGTGGCCAGATAAAGCTGGTCGAAGTCCGGGTCGTAGACGATGGAGTTCCACACCATGCCACCGCCGCGCGCGGGGTCGTAGGGGCCGAACCAGGTGGGCTGCACGAGGCTGGCCATGATGTCATCGGACGCGGCGCCGTCGGCCTTCGCCGGATCGCCCGGCGTGGTGTAGAAGCGCCACGCCAGCTTGCCGGAGTCGGCATCGTAGGCGCTTACATAGCCGCGGCCGCCGAATTCGCCGCCGCCATTGCCGATGAACACCAGGCCCGCGCCCACCCGCGGCGCGCCGCTGATGGTGTACATGGCGTCGGGGTCCACCGTCTGTGCGGTCCACACGGGCTGGCCGTTCGCCGCATCGAGTGCGATCAGCCGGCCGTCGTAGGTGCCGACATACACCTTGCCGTGGTACACGGCCGCGCCGCGGCTGACCACGTCGCAGCAGTTCTTTGCCGCTGCCGGCCCCGGCACCTTGGGGTCGAACTGCCACAGCGCCTTGCCACTCTTGGCATCCACCGCATACACCTTGCTCCAGGCGGTGGTCACGTAGATGACGCCATCGACCACGATGGGCGTGGCCTCCTGGCCGCGATAGGTGTCGAACTCCAGAAACCACGCGGGCTTCAGCCGGCTGATGTTCCCGGGATTGATCTGGTCGAGGCCGGAATAGCGATGCGCCTGCTGGTTGCCACCGTGCACCAGCCAGTTCTGCGGCTCGGCGTCGGCGCGCGCAATGCGTGCGTCATCGACGGCGGCGGGCGCGGGCCTGGCCGCGACGGGTTGGGATGCGTTGCGGCCATTGCAGGCTGCCAGGGCAGTGGCGAGCAATACGATGGCCAGGCCGGTCGCGGTCTTCATAAGGACTCCCCCATTCAAGCCCAAAGCGTACACCGAAGGGTAACCGGCAAGGTATCGTAAGCGGCATGATCCGCCTCGCCGCCAATATCTCGACGATGTTCCAGGAGCTGCCCTTCCTGGAGCGCATCGATGCCGCCGCCGCCGCCGGCTTCAGAGCCGTGGAATGCCAGTTTCCGTATGCCGTGACGCCGGAAGAAATCGCGCGGCGCCTGCAGGGCAATGACCTCGAATGGGTGCTGTTCAATGCGCCGCCGGGTCGCGCGGAACATGGCGAGCGCGGCATCGCATCGCTGCCCGGCCGCGAGCGTGAATTCGACGAAGGCCTCGAGACGGTGGCGAGGTACATCGAGGCGGGCGGTTGCCGTCGCGTGCATGTGATGGCGGGGCTGCTGCCCGCGGGCGCCGACCGGCTGCGGCATCTCGACCATTTCGTCGGCAGCCTGGTGCGCGCGGCCGATCGCCTGGCGCAGGTGGACGCTGAAGTGATGATCGAACCCATCAACACCCGCGTGGACGTGCCGGGGTACCTGCTCGATGGCACGCGCATGGCGCTGGAGTGCATCGCGGCGGCCGAACGCGACAACATCCGCCTGCAGTACGACGTCTATCACATGCAGATCATGGAGGGCGACCTGATGCGCTCCATCGAGCGGCTGCTGCCGTGGATCGGACACATCCAGATTGCCGACAATCCGGGCCGCCACGAACCGGGCACCGGCGAGATCAACTTCCCCCGGCTGCTGGCGCAGATCGATGCCGTGGGCTACGAAGGTCACATCGGCTGCGAGTACCTGCCCGCGAATGGCACTGCCGATGGGCTGCACTGGGCCCGTCCATATCTTCAGGGAGCAGAAACATGAAGATGAAATCGATGATGCTCGCCGCCGTGATGCTGGCCATGGGGATCGCCTCCGCGCATGCGGCAGCGGCCACCTCGAAGTCCGAAACCGCCGATGGCCTGAAGGCGGCGCTGAGCCAGGCCGTGAATACCGCGGTGGGCGTGCTGGGCAAGACCGATGGTTTCATGGGCAATCCGGAAGTGCGCATTCCGTTGCCGGGCAAGCTCGACAACGCAGCCCGGAAACTGCGCAAGCTGGGCATGGGCAAGCAGACCGATGCACTGCAGCTGGCGATGAACCGCGCCGCCGAGGCGGCGGTGCCCGAAGCCAAGGCGCTGTTCGTGGATGCCATCAAGCAGATGAGCGTGTCGGATGCCGTGGCGCTGCTGCAGGGACCGCAGGACGCGGCCACGCAGTATTTCCGCGGCGCCATGTCGGACAAGCTCACGCAGCGCTTCCTGCCCATTGTCAGCAAGGCCACCGAGAGCGTGCAGCTTGCGAAGCAGTACAACGATGTGGCGGGCAGGGCGAGCGCGCTGGGCCTGATCGACCAGAAGGACGCCAGCCTTGACGGCTATGTGACGCGCAAGGCGCTGGACGGGCTGTTCCTGGTCATGGCGCGCGAGGAGGCCGCCATCCGCAAGAACCCGCTGGGCCAGGCCAATGCGCTGCTGCGCAAGGTGTTCGGCGGCAAGTGATAACGGCTGCGCCGGCAAGCCCGCGCCCGGCCGTTGACACTGCCGTGGCGCGGGTTTGCAATCCACCGATGAAAAGCACGAGCCTGCTGACGGGCATCGCCCTGGCCGCGATGCCCTGGGTGGCGGTCAACGCCGCCGATACCCATCTGTACTGGGGCGACACGCACCTCCACACCTCGTATTCCATCGACGCCTATGCCACCGGCAACAATGTCACCGATCCGGACACGGCGTTCCGCTACGCGCGCGGACTGCCGGTACTGCATCCGGTGACGCGCGAGAAGATCCGCATCGAAAGACCCCTCGATTTCCTCGTGGTGGCCGACCACGCCGAGCTGCTGCAGCTGCAGGTGCGGCTGGATGAGGAAGACCCCGACATGCTGGCCACGCCCACCGGCAAGCGCCTCGCCGAACTGCACAAGCAGAACAAGCGCGCGGTCTGGAACGAGGTGGGCAAGACCAACCAGGGAGAAGGCAAGGAGCTGCTGGTCGACCTTGCCAGTGATCGCATCCTGGGCGACGCCTGGCAGCGGCAGGTGAAGTTCGCCGACGACAACAACATCCCCGGCAAGTTCACGGCACTGATCGGCTGGGAGTGGTCGTCGGCGCCCAACTGGAGCAATCTGCACCGGGTGGTGTTCACCTCGGCCGACGGCGCCACGGCTGCGAAGTTTCTGCCATTCAGCTCCTATCGCAGCCAGCGGCCCGAAGACCTGTGGGCATTCCTCGACAAGACGAGCCGCGAAACCGGCGCACAGTTCGTGGCCATTCCGCACAATTCGAACATGTCGGATGGACGCATGTTCGACCGTGTGGACAGCGATGGCCGGCCGATCACCGCCGAATACGCACGCGAACGCATCCGCTGGGAAGGCGTGATGGAGATCTCCCAGACCAAGGGCACCTCCGAGACCGACCCGGTGATGTCGCCCAACGACGAGTTCGCGGGTTTCGAGGTGCGCAACAAGCTCCTGACCGGCACGGCCATCAAGTCCGCGCCGGGCTCCTTCGCGCGCACGGCGCTGATGGAGGGGTTGGCGCAGGAGGCGCGCATCGGCGTCAATCCCTTCAAGTTCGGCATCATCGGCAGCACCGATTCTCACAACAGCCTGACGTCGGTGGAGGAGTACAACTTCTACGGCAAGCTGGCGAACCAGATGATCGCCGCGCAGCGGCCGCAGGATCGCGGCAACTTTCCGATCTGGGAGCTTTCCGCTGCCGGCCTCGCCGGCGTCTGGGCCACGGGCAATACGCGGCAGGGCATTTTCGAGGCGTTCAAGCGCAAGGAGGTCTATGGCACCTCCGGGCCGCGCATCGCGCTGCGCGTGTTCGGCGGATTCGCCTTCCGCGCGGCGGATGCAAAGGCCAGCGACATTGCCGCCGTGGGCTACCGGCGCGGCGTGCCCATGGGCGCGGACCTGACCGCGGCGCCCCGCGGCAAGGCACCGTCCTTCCTGGTGCATGCGGTGAAGGATGAGCGCAGCGGCAACCTCGACCGGCTGCAGATGATCAAGGGCTGGCTCGACTCCGCCGGCGCGCGGCACGAGAAGGTGTATGACATCGCCTGGTCCGGCAATCGCCGGCCCGACGCACAGGGCAAGTTGCCGGCGGTGGGCAATACCGTGGATGTGAAGACGGCCAGCTACCGCAATGACGTTGGCGCCGCGCAGCTTGCAACGGTCTGGACCGACCCCGAGTTCGATCCGAAGCAGCGCGCGTTCTACTATGTGCGCGTGCTGGAGATCCCGACGCCGCGGCAATCGCTGTACGACGCGGTGGCGCTGGGCATCGATCCGGCGCAGACCAAGGCGCCGACCACGCTGCAGGAGCGCGCCTGGTCTTCGCCGATCTGGTACACGCCCTGAGGTCATTCGCGCAGAGGGCGCTGCGCGAACCGCTGCTGCACTTCCTGCTGGCAGGCGCAGCGATCTACGCCGCGTGGGCCTGGTGGGGGCAGAAGGACGCCGACACCCACCGGATCATCGTCGATCGCGGCACGCTGCTGCGCTACATGCAGTACCAGGCCCAGGCCTTCGAACCCGGCAGCTTCGCCGCGCGCTTCGATGCAATGGATGCGATGCAGCGCAAGCGGCTGATCGACGACTACGTGCGCGAGGAGTCGCTGTACCGCGAGGCCAGGGCGCTGGGGCTGGAGCAGGGCGACTACGTGATGCGCCAGCGGCTGGTGCAGAAGATGACCTTCCTGCTCGAGTCGCCGGATGAGGCCCAACCGGACGAGCCCGCGCTGCAGAAGTACCTGGATCAGCACCTGGACCTGTACCGGGCGGCGCCGGCCTGGACCTTCACGCATGTGTTCGTCGATCCGGCCGCGCATCCGGGCGCAAGCGCGGAACACTGGGCCAGCGCATTGCTGCAGCGCCTGAATCGCATCCATGCGCGGTTCAGCGATGCGCCGCGCTTTTCCGATCGCTATCCCTTCCTGCAGAACTACGTGGAGCGCACCGGCGAGTACATCGAAAGCCATTTCGGCAAGGCGTTCGCCGCGTCGCTGCAGTCATTGCCGGTGGATGCCTCGAGATGGCAGGGCCCGCTGCGCTCCGACCAGGGATGGCATCTGGTACTGGTCACGGCGCATGTGCCTGCGCGCGATCCGGCGCTGGCCGAGATTCGCGCGCAGGTGCTCGATGACTTCCGGCGCGATGCGGCGGCGGCGCGGCAGCAGCAGGCCATCCGCGACGTGATGTCCCGCTACACGGTGAAGATCGATCTGGGCCCGCCGCCATGAGCATTTCGCCGTGAAGACTGCGCGCGCCACCGCCTGGATGCTGGCGTTGTGGATGGCATGGTCGCTGCTGCCGGCGCCGGCGTGGTGTCACGAAGCGAGGCCAGTCGCGCTGTTCATCGTCGAGCGGGGCGATGCCGACTTCCAGGTCGAACTGCGGGTGCCCGCTTCCGTCGAGATTCTCAACCGCCCCTTCATCCGCTGGCCCGAAGGTTGCGCTGAGATCGCCGCGGGCCGGCTGCGCTGCCGACAGGGCCTTGCCGGCAGGACGCTGCGCATCGAATGGCCCGCCTACAACCCTTCGGTCACCACGTTGGCGCGTTACACGTCGCGTGACGGACGCACGACGACCGCAGTGATCACGCCGGAGTCCGCCACATGGCGCGTGCCGGAAGACCGGCAAGGCCGCGGTGTGATCCGTGGCTACTTCCTGCTCGGCGTGCAGCACATCCTGGGCGGTCCGGACCACCTGCTGTTCGTCGCCGGATTGCTGTTGATCGCCAGCGGCTGGCGCGCGCTGCTGCTGGCGGTCACGGGGTTCACGCTGGCGCATTCGCTGACGCTGTCGCTGGCGGCACTGGGAATGGTGCGCGTGCCCATCGCACCCACCGAGGCCGCCATCGCGCTGTCCATCCTGTTTCTTGCGCGCGAAGCGCTGCAGCCTCCCGGTCAATCGCTGGCGCAGCGCTATCCGCTGCTGGTCAGTGCGCTGTTCGGATTGCTGCACGGCCTGGGATTCGCGGCGGCGTTGGGTGAAGTGGGACTGCCACGGCGCGAGATCGCATGGGCGCTGGCGTTCTTCAATCTGGGCGTGGAGGCGGGCCAGCTTGCATTCATCATCGCGGTGCTCGGCGTCGCGTTGCTGGTGCGCCGCGTCGCCGCACGGTTTTTCATCGACGGCAATTCCTGGCGGGGCGCGGCGCGAACGGCGATGGCGTATGCGATCGGCATCCCTGCTGCGTTCTGGCTGCTGCAGCGCCTGCCCCTGTAGCCAGCGCCGGCCGGTGCCGTTGCCACCCGCAAATGCCTGCTTTGACAGGCACCGTCATGCTGTCCGCTTCATGCTACGCCGCGCGGCAGCTCAATCAAGTTCTCACTCAACAAAGATTCCACGCGTCCCGTTGCGTCCCACCTTCGGCGCACACTGCTCCCGTGCGTTGCTTTCAAGGAGGATTCAACATGAGTGCTCTTGTTCAACGTGGCAGTGTGCAAGGCAGGACGATGGCGCTGGCAATCGTCATTGCGCTGCATGTGGCGCTGGTGGCGGGGCTGATGGCGATCAAGGCGGTCGATGTGCTGAAGGCGGACTACACCGCGCCCATTCAGTACCGAAGCCTCGAGCCCCAGCACAAGCCGATACCGCAGGTGAAGCCCATCGAGCCCGTGCTCGGCAAGCCGGCCATGCCGACGCCGGTGGTGAATCTGCAGCATCTGGTGTTCGAGGACACATCGATACAGGTGGTGGCAGAGACGCGGCCAGATACGATGGCGAAGGAGACGCAGGTCGTCACTGAAAGCCGGGCCATCGTGCCGGATACTCCACTGCGCTTCCAGGCGGTGCGACCCGCTGATGACTACTATCCGCCGCAGGCCATTCGCATGGCGGTGGAGGGCGCGACGGTGGTCCGTGCCTGCGTCGATGCGCGTGGCGTGTTGTCGGGCACACCCACGGTGGTCGATTCCAGCCGCCAGTCACTGCTGGATGCGGCCGCGGTGAAGTGGGCCGGCGAGGCACTGCGATTCCAGCCCGCCACGCAGGGGGGTGTGGCCATCGCATCCTGCAAGGAATTCCGCGTCAGCTTCACGCTGCATTGAGCCCTCGAGCCGGAGGCGGCGCCCGTGGTCGCCTTTGGTATGATCGCCCGCGGTGGGCGAGGTGAGAAAGGCAAAACGCAGCGCGGCGCGTCTGGCGCGAATGACGGACGACGAGTTGCTGCGTCTTTCGTTCCGCGATCTGCCGTTGTCGCGCACCCGCGGCCGCGTCGCCGAACACATGCGCCGCCTGCATCGCGAGCTGCGGGCCCGCGACCTGCGCTTCCTGCCCCATTTCTGGTTTGCCGAAGAATGGTTTTCGCCGGATGGCGTGCCGGGAATCGCGCTGCCGTTCTACCTGGCGCATCCCCGGCTGATGCGCCTGGAGCGCAGCCTGATGCACCAGGTGGAAGGTGGCCGCAGCCCCTGGCTGATGCGCATCCTGCGCCATGAGGCGGGGCATGCCCTCGATACCGCGTACGGTCTGCGGCGTCGCGCGGACTTCCGGCGCGTGTTCGGCAGTCCGGCGGAGAAGTATCCCGACGACTACCGGCCGCGGCCCGCGAGCCGGCGCTACGTGCTGCACCTCGACCACTGGTACGCGCAGAGCCACCCCACCGAGGACTTCGCCGAGACCTTCGCCGTTTGGCTGTCGCCGCGTGCGCGCTGGCGCCGCGACTACGCCGGCTGGCCGGCGCTGCGCAAGCTGGAGTACGTGGATGCGCTGATGCACGAGATCGCCGCGCGCCGTCCCGTCGTGCGCACGCGCCGCGAAGTGGAGCCGGTGGAGCATTCCAGGCGCACGCTGGCCGAGCACTACCGCGGCAAGGCGGACCGCTACCTGCTGGAAGATGGCCGCTACGACCGTTCGTTGTGCCGCATCTTCTCGCGGCGCCCGACGCGGCGGCACGATTCGGCGGCAACCTGCCTGCGGGCGCATCGGCCGCAACTCGAGCGGCAGCTCGTGAACCGCGCGCGCCTGCATCCGTATGTGGTGGAGCATGTACTCGACGTGCTGATCCACCGCTGCAGCCACATGCAGCTTCATCTGAAACATGACCGGCGCCGCACGCGGCGCGACTTCCTGGCACTGGCGCGGCGCGTCGGGCTCGGGATACTCAAGCGCAACCGGGAGAACTACGCATTGTGAAGAAGCGGCGGATACTGCTGCTGGTGAACGCCGACCTGATTCCGCCCGACGATCTCAGGGGGTTGTCGGAGGACGAGATCGAGGCCTGCCGCACCGAGTACAACGTGCTGTCGACGCTGTCGAACAGCGGCCACGAGGTGCGCGTGCTGGGCATCAACGACAAGATCGGCGAGCTGCGGCGCGTGGTGCGCGACTGGCGGCCGGAGATCGCCTTCAACCTGCTGGAGGAGTTCTCCGGCATCGTCACCTACGACCATTACGTGGTGGCGCTGCTGGAGCTGATGCGTCAACCCTACACGGGCTGCAATCCGCGCGGCATGATGCTGAGCCGCGACAAGGTGCTGACCAAGCAGATCCTGGCCTACCACCGCATCCCTACGCCGCGCTTCCACCTGTTTCCCTGGGGCAGGGCCTATCGCGAGCCGCGCGGGCTGGAATTCCCGCTGTTCGTGAAGTCCGCCACCGACGACGCTTCGCTGGGCATCTCCCAGGCCTCGATCGTGCACGACCACGCGCGCCTGCGCGAGCGCGTGCAGTTCATCCACGAGCAGGCGCAGAGCGATGCACTGGCCGAACAGTACATCGAGGGGCGCGAACTGTACGTGGGCGTGATGGGCAACGAGCGGCTCAGCACCTTCCCGGTGTGGGAGCTGGACTTCGGCAAGCTGTCGGATGTCCAGGCCGGTATCGCCACGCGCAAGGTGAAATGGGATCCGGCCTACCAGCGGCGGCATGGCATCCGCACCGGCCCGGCCGGACATCTGCCCGATGCGCAGGTGGTGCGAATTGCGCAGCTCGCCAAGCGCGTCTACCGCGCGCTGCACATGAGCGGCTATGCGCGCATGGACCTGCGCCTGAAACCCGATGGCAGCGTGTTCGTGCTCGAGGCCAATGCGAATCCCAATCTCACCTATGGCGAGGATTTCGCCGAATCCGGCGAGGTGGCGGGGGTTTCGTACGAGCAGCTCCTGAATCGCATCGTGCAGCTCGGGCTCAATTACCAGCCGGAATGGCGGCTGTTCGAGTGAGGGCGTATCAAGCCGGGGCGAGGGGTGCTAGTCTCGGCCGGCACGCCCGGCAACAGGGCGGGGGATGTTTCCAGGAGCTTCAATGAAATTCGCGCTCGCCGTGACGCTGGTCTTTTCGGCTGCTGTCGCCGCGCAGGAGGCATCGCCCGGCGCCAACTGGCCCAGCTACAACAATTCATTCGACGGCCAGCGTTATTCGGCACTCAAGCAGATCAACCTCGCCAATGCCGCGCAGCTCGGCGAAGTCTGCCGCGTGCAGATCGACGGGCCGACCTCCTTTCATGGCGGCCTGGTGGTGCGCGACGGTGTCATCTACACCGGCACCGCGCGCGAAACGGTGGCGCTCGATGCCACCAGCTGCGCGCTGAAGTGGAAATTCGTCTACCAGCCCGAAGAGGCGCGCTGCGGCGGATCAAGCCGCGGCGTGGCGCTGATGGATGGCCGCGTGTTCCGCGGCACCTGCGATGGACGCCTCGTCGCACTCGATGCCGCCACCGGCAAGCTGCTGTGGAAGAACGTGATCGCCTCGCAGCAGCTCGGTGAGTCCACGCCTGGCGTGCCGCTGGCCGTGAATGGCGTGGTGTACATGGGGGTTGGCGGCAGCGACCTGGGCATCCGCGGTCATGTCATGGCCTACGACGCCGCCACCGGCCGCGAGCTGTGGCGCTTCTACACCATTCCCATGGGCAAGGACATCGGCGCGGAAACCTGGAAGCGGCCGGAAACCGCCAAGACCGGCGGCGGTGGCATCTGGGGTGCGATGACGCTGGATGTGAGTGCCGGCGAGCTGTTCGTGCCGGTTGGCAATCCCTGGCCGGATATCGACTCGGCCTATCGTCCAGGCGAAAACCTGTTCACCAATTCCGTCGTGGTGCTGGATGCGCGCAGCGGCGCGCTGAAATGGTGGCATCAGGTGGCGCCCGGCGACTGGATGGACCTGGACCTCACGGCCGCGCCAGTGCTGTTTCGCAGCGGCACGCGCGACTTCGTGGCCATCGGCGGCAAGGATGGTTATCTCACCGTGCTCGATCGCGACACGCACAAGGTGGCGTACCGCACGCCCGTCACGACGGTGGAGCATATCCACAAGGCTCCGAAGCCCGAAGGCTCGCGTCTCTGTCCGGGATATGCGGGCGGCGTGGAATGGAACGGTCCGGCGCTGGATCCGGTGAACCAGAATCTGATCGTGGGCGCGGTGGACGTGTGCTTCATCGTGAAGCTCAAGGCCAATGCCACTTACAAGCCGGGCGAGGCCGACTGGGGTGGCACGGTCGAGCCCGATGGCCCGGCCACCGGCTGGATCACCGCGGTGAACCGCGACACCGGCGAGGTGCGCTGGAAGTACCACGCCGAGAAACCCGTCGTCGCCGGCATCACACCCACCGCCGGTGGCATCACTTTCGCCGGCGACCTCGCCGGCAATTTCCTGGCGTTCAACAGCAAGACCGGCGATCTGGTGCACAAGGCAAAGGCCGGCGGCGCCATGGCCGGCGGCGTGGTCACCTATGAAGTGGCAGGCAGGCAGTACGTGGCCTTTGCCGCGGGCAACATCTCGCGCAATGCCTTCGGCGACCTGGGCCTGCCCAGCGTGGTGATCATGGCGCTGAATCCTTCCGGCGCGGCGCAGAAGCTGGACGTGACCGGCAGCGCCGCGGCGGGCAGCGGCCCGGCGGGCGCGCCGAACCTGGCCAACGGACGCAAGCTGTACGGACAGATCTGCATGTCCTGCCATGGTCCCGACGGCAACATGATCGCCGACCACAAGCTGCAGAACCTGCGGCCGCGCAAGGACCTGGCCGCCACCATCGCCTACATCAAGGAACCGAAGGCGCCCATGCCCAAGCTGTTCCCCGACCTCATCAACGAGCAAAGTGTGATCGACGTGGCCAACTACCTGCACGAGGAGCTGAAATGAAGACGATACGGATGGGTTTTGCGCTGGCTGCCAGTCTCTTCGCCGCCGCCGCGTGGGCGGGCTATGCCGATGACCGCGCCGAGATCGAAAACATCTCGAACAAGTACATGGTGGCCGTGGACGCCGGCGACATCGAGACCGTGATGGCCACCTGGGCCGAGGATGGGGTGCTGGAATGGGTGTTCGGCGTGGAGCATGGCAAGGCGGCCATCCGCAAGGCCATGTCGGGCTTCGGCGGCGCGCGGCCGCAGAACATTCCCGCGGGCGCAACCTCGCGTCCCCGCACGCGCCACCAGATCATCAACCACGTGATCGACGTCAACGGCAACACCGCGAAGTCCACGGCGTACTGGTTCGCGCTCACCAACAACACGCCGCAGGGCGATGTGCAGCTCTTGTACTTCGGCCACTACGAGGACGAGATGGTGAAAGTGAACGGCAAGTGGCTGTTCAAGACGCGCAAGGTGTACAACGAGTCGCGCGACAACCGCAAGCTGTTCTATCCGGGCCTGGGCGAGAAGGATCCGCGGCAGAAAGCCCCCGCGCGCTGATCGCACTTTCGTCACGCGCGGGTGGAGTCCGGGATCGACATCCTGATGGCGCTCGCGCTGGGCGTGGCGCTGGCGGCGGCGGCGGGCCTGCGGGTATTCGTGCCGCTGCTGGTGCTGTCGCTGGCGATGCATTTCGGCAAGGTGCAGCCGGCGCATTCCTTCGAGTGGCTGGGCACCCTGCCGGCGGTGATCGCCTTCGCTGTGGCCGCGGCCGTCGAGGTCGCCGCGTACTACCTCCCGGGGCTCGACCACCTGCTCGACCTGGTGATGACGCCGCTGGCGCTGGTGGCCGGCGTGGTGCTGATGGTGGTGCCGCTGGGCGACCTGCCGCCGCTGCTGCGCTGGTCCGTGGCGCTGATCGCCGGCGGTGGTGCGGCAGGGCTGACGCAGGTGGCGAGCACGGTGGCCCGCGCGAAAACGGCGGCCACCACCGGTGGCCTGGGGAATCCGCTGGTGGCCACCGGTGAACTCGGCGGTTCGGTGGTGATCAGCATCGCCGCGCTGCTGTTTCCCGTGCTGGCGCTGGTGATGGCGGTGCTGATGCTGTGGGCCGTGTTTGCGATCCGCAGAAAATGGAAGACGAGGGGGCCTGGATGATCTGGTCGCAGAACTACGATCCATTGAATTCTCCGTGGCTGTCGACGCTGGTGGCCGCGCTGCCGCTGGCCGTGCTGCTGGGCAGTCTCGCGCTGCTGAAGCTGCGCGCGCCGGTGGCCGCGGTGATGGGTCTCGTCGCCGCGCTGCTGGTGGCCACGCTTGCCTTCGGCATGCCGCTGCAGCAGGCCATCTCGGCCGCGGGGTTCGGCGCGGCCTATGGTCTCTTGCCCATCGGCTGGATCGTGCTCAACGTGATCTTCCTGTACCAGCTCACGCTGGAGCGCGGCCAGTTCGAGGTGCTGCGCAATTCCATCGCGGGTGTCGTGGAAGACAGCCGGCTGCAGCTGCTGCTGGTGGCGTTCTGCTTCGGCGCATTCTTCGAAGGTGCAGCGGGTTTCGGCACGCCGGTCGCCGTCACGGGCGCCATGCTGACCGGTCTGGGCTTCTCGCCGCTGCAGGCCGCAGGCCTGTCATTGATCGCCAACACGGCACCGGTGGCCTTCGGCGCCCTGGGCACACCGCTGGTCACGCTGGCCGGCGTCACCGACCTGCCGCTGTCGCAGCTCTCGGCAGTGGTGGGGCGGATCATGACGCCATTCGCGGTGCTGGTGCCGTTCTGGCTGCTGGTGGCCTACTGTGGCTGGCGCCGCACGCTGCAAGTCTGGCCCGCGGTGCTGGTGGCCGGCGTCAGCTTCGCCGCCGCGCAGCTCGCCATCTCGAACCTGCATGGCCCGTGGCTCACGGCCATCGGCGCTTCACTGGTGTCCATCGCCGCGCTGGTGCTGTTCCTGCGGCTGTGGAAGCCGCGCAGCGTGATGCGCATCGATCACTCCGCCAGCGGCATCGTGGCGCCACGCGGCGCGGCGCTGCGCAAGGCGTGGATGCCGTGGATCATCCTCATGGTGCTGGTGTTCCTGTGGGGACTGCCGGAGATGAAGGCATGGCTCGATGGCCTGTTCCGCCTGAATCCGGCGTTCCCGGGGCTGGACCAGATGGTGCAGCGGATGCCGCCGGTGGTGGCGAAGCCCGAGATCGAAGCCGCGAAATACAACTTCAACCTGCTGTCGGCCACCGGCACGGCCATCCTCATTTCGGGCGTGCTGTCGGGGCTGCTGCTGGGCGCGGGGCCGGTATCGATCCTGCGCACCTACCTGCGCTCGCTGGTGACCGTGGCGCCCTCGTTGCTGACCATCGCGGCCATGCTGGCGCTGGGATATCTCACGCGTTATGCCGGCGTCGATGCCACGCTGGGCCTCGCCTTCGCGGCCACCGGCGTGTTGTATCCCTTCTTCGGCACGTATCTGGGCTGGTTGGGCGTGGCGGTCACCGGCTCCGACACGGCATCGAATGTGCTGTTCGGCGGATTGCAGAAGGTGACCTCGCAACAGCTCGGGCTGTCGCCGGTGCTGATGGCCGGCGCCAACAGTGCGGGCGGCGTGATGGGCAAGATGATCGACGCGCAGAGCATCGTGGTGGCCTCCACCGCCACACGCTGGTTCGGCCAGGAAGGCACCATCCTTCGCTATGTGTTCATCCACAGCCTGGTGCTGGCGGGCCTGGTGGGTCTGGTGGTGATGCTGCTGGCCTATGTGCCGCCGTTCACGCTGCTGGTGCCCGGCTGATGGACATTGCGCCGCTGCGCGCCATCCTGCCGGCGCGCTGCCTGCTCACCGAACCCGAAGACACGCGGCCCTTCGAGTGCGATGGACTGACGCTGATCCGCCAGACCCCGCCCGTGGTGGCGCTGCCCGAAACGCGCGAGCAGGTGGTGGCGCTGCTGCGCCATTGCCATGAGCGGGGCATTCCGGTGGTGCCGCGTGGGGCGGGCACCGGTCTTGCCGGCAGCGCCACGCCGCTGCCCGACGGCCTGCTGCTGTCGATGGCGAAGTTCAATCGCATCCTGCGCATGGATGCCGCTTCGCGCACCGCCGTCGTCGAGCCGGGTGTGCGCAATCTTGCCATTTCCGAGGCTGCGCGCGGACTCGGCCTCTACTACGCGCCGGATCCCTCCAGTCAGATCGCCTGCAGCATCGGCGGCAACGTGGCGGAAAACTCCGGCGGCGTGCACTGCCTCAAGTACGGCCTCACGCTGCCCAATGTACTGGGCGTGCGCGCACTGCTGGCCGATGGCGAGGAAGTCGAGTTCGGCAGCGGCGCGCTCGACGCACCGGGGCTCGACCTGCTGGCCGTGCTGGTGGGCTCCGAAGGCATGCTGGCGGTGATCACCGAAGTGACGGTGCGGCTCGTGCCGCTGCCGCGGCTCGCGCGCTGCATCATGGCCAGCTTCGCCGACGTGGAACATGCCGGCGATGCGGTGGCCGCACTGATCGCTGCAGGCCTGATTCCCGCCGGGCTCGAGATGATGGACCAGGCGGCCACGCGCCTGGTCGAGCCCTTCGTGAAGGCGGGCTATGACCTCGATGCCGCGGCCATCCTGCTGTGCGAGTCCGACGGCACGCCGGAAGAGGTGGAGACGGAGATCGGCGCGATGCTGCGCGTGCTGGAAGCCGCGCGCGCCACGCGCTTGCAGGTGTCCAGCGACGAGACCGAGCGTCAACGGTTCTGGGCCGGTCGCAAGAATGCCTTCCCTGCCGCCGGCCGCGCCGCGCCGGCCTACTACTGCACCGATGGCACCATCCCGCGCCGGCACATCGGCCGCATGCTCAAGTCCATCCAGCAGATGGAGCGGCACTTCGGGCTGGGCTGCCCGAATGTGTTCCATGCCGGCGACGGCAACCTGCATCCGCTGGTGCTGTTCGACGATGGCGATCCGGACTCGGTGCAGCGTGCCGAGGCGTTCGGCGCCGCCATCCTCGAGGAAAGCCTGCGACTGGGCGGCACCATCACCGGCGAGCATGGTGTGGGGCTGGAGAAGATCAGCCAGATGTGTTCGCAGTTTCCGCGCGAAGAGCTGGATGTCTTCACCGGCGTGAAGCAGGCATTCGATCCCGCGGGCCTGCTGAATCCCGGCAAGGTGATTCCGACGCTGCATCGCTGCGCCGAATACGGCCGCATGAAGGTGCAGGGCGGGCGGTTGCCCTTTGCCGACCTGCCGAGGTTCTGATGACGCTGCTGCAGCAATGGAGCGAACGCGTCATCGGTGCCGCCACTGCTGGCGCACCACTTCGCATCCGCGGTGGCGGCACCAAGGATTTCTACGGCAACGAGCCGCGCGGGGAAGTGTTCGACACCCGCGGTTGGCAGGGCATCGAAAGCTACGAACCCAGCGAGCTGGTGATCACCGCGCGGGCGGGCACGCCGCTGGCCCTGATCGAGGACACGCTGAAGTCGAAGCGCCAGATGCTGGCATTCGAGCCGCCGCATTTCGGCGTCGAGGCCACGCTGGGCGGGTGCGTGGCGGCCGGACTGGCCGGTCCGCGGCGTGCATCGGCGGGCTATGCCTGGGGCGGCGTGCGCGATGCGGTGCTGGGCGCGAGGCTGCTCGACGGGCGCGGGCGCCTGTTGAAGTTCGGCGGCACCGTGATCAAGAACGTGGCCGGATACGATGTATCGCGGCTGCTGGCCGGTTCGCTGGGAATTCTGGGCGTGATCGTCGATGTGTCGATCAAGGTGCTGCCGATGCCGGCCTGCGAGCTCACGTTGTGCTTCGCGGTGGACGAACAGGCCGCGCTGCGGCAGTTGAATGCATGGGGAGCGCAGCCGCTGCCGCTGTCGGCAAGCTGCTGGCACGACGGGCAACTGCACGTACGGCTGTCCGGCGCGGAGCCGGCGGTGGACGTCGCGGCGGTTGCGCTCGGCGGTGCCCGCGGGCAACCCACGACATCCGGTGCATTCTGGGAGGACCTGCGTGAACACCGGAATCCATTCTTTGCAGGCGCAGCGCCGCTATGGCGGTTCTCACTGCCCAGTGATGCCGCACCGCTTGGACTGCCAGGCGCGCAATTGATCGAATGGGGCGGGGCGGTGCGCTGGCTTCGCAGCGATGCCCCCGTCGCGGCATTGCGCAGTCGCGCTGCGGCGCTGCGCGGGCATGTCACATTGTTCCGCGGCGGATCACCGCACCATGACGTATTCACGCCGCTGTCGCCCGCAGTACGTGCCATCCATCGCCGGCTGAAGCAGCAGTTCGATCCGGCGGGCATATTCAACTCCGGGCGCATGTACGCGGACCTGTGATGCAGACCCGGCTTCCGCAAGACATCTCGAAGGATTCCCTGTCGGTGACGGCGGCGGGCCTCATCGGTCGCTGCGTGCATTGCGGCTTCTGCAATGCCACCTGTCCCACTTACCAGCTGCTGGGCGATGAACGCGACGGACCGCGCGGGCGCATCCATCTCATCAAGCAGATGCTCGAGGGCGATTCCACCTCCGCGAGCACGCAGCAGCACCTGGATCGCTGCCTGACCTGCCGCGCCTGCGAATCCACGTGTCCTTCCGGTGTGGAGTACGGAAAGCTCGTCGATCTGGGTCGCGAGGTGCTTGCAAGGCGGGCGCTGCGGCCCTGGCGCGAGCGGCTGCGACGGCGCTGGCTGGCGGATTTCCTCACTTCGCGACTCTTCGGGCCGGCACTGCGGCTGGGCCAGTGGTTGCGGCCGCTGCTGCCGGCAAGACTCGCGGCGCGCGTGCCGGCGCGCGTGAAGCGGGGGCAGTGGCCGCGGCAGCAACACGCGCGCCGCGTATTGCTGCTGGGCGGTTGCGTGCAGCCCGCGCTGTCGCCCGACCTCAACGCCTGCACTGCGCGGGTACTCGATGCGCTGGGTGTCGAGGTGATCATTGCGCCCGATGCGGGATGCTGCGGTGCCCTGCACCAGCACCTGGACCAGCAGTCCACCGCGCGCGATCAGGCGCGCCGCAACATCGATGCCTGGTGGCCGCTGGTCGAGGCAGGCGCCGAGGCGGTGGTGTTCAATGCCACGGGCTGCGGCACGCAGCTGGCTGAATACGGCTGGTTGCTGCGGGACGATCCGGCTTATGCGCCGCGCGCGGCGCGCATCAGCGAGCTGTCGAAGGATGTGTCCGCCGTGCTGGCGCCACTGACTTCACGCATCGGCGAGCTGTGCGCGGGCGCCGCGCCGGAGCGACTGGCCTTCCACGCGCCCTGCAGCCTGCAGCATGGCCTCAAGTCCCGCGGCGTCGTGGAATCGCTGCTCACTGCCGCCGGTGCGACGCTGTCGCCCGTCCGGGATTCGCATCTGTGCTGCGGCTCGGCAGGCACCTACAGCCTGCTGCAGCCCGAGCTCTCGACGCGACTGCGCGATGCGCGGCTCGAAGCGCTGCAGGAGGGCAGTCCCACGCGAATCCTGTCGGCGAACATAGGCTGCATGGTGCAGCTTGGCTCGGCAGCCCCGGTGCCAGTGATCCATTGGATACAGTGGCTGGAGGAACGATTGCGGTAGGGACTGTATGGATGTACAGTACCTTGGTGACTGACATTCCCTCCGCCGGATTCAAGGGGCGCGGAGCGCTCAGCAATCCCCACAACCGCTTCGATCGGCAGCGCAGTGAAAGCGTCGACGATGGCTGGTATCGCGACGAGCCCGAAAGCTCGATTGCGACCACGCTGAGCCCGGACACCACGCGCAGCATCATCGCGCGCAACGATTCACCCGACATCCCCTTCGAGCAGTCCATCAATCCCTATCGAGGCTGCGAACACGGTTGTGTCTTCTGTTACGCCCGGCCCACGCATGCCTATCTGGGCTTCTCGCCCGGCGTGGATTTCGAAACCAGGCTGATGTTCAAGGCCGATGCCGCCACGCTGCTGCGCAAGGAGCTCGCGCGAACCGGCTATCGGTGCCGCCACATCATGCTGGGCGCCAACACCGATCCCTACCAGCCCGTGGAGCGCAGGCTGGGCGTGACGCGGGCCATCCTCGAAGTGCTCGCCGAGACACGACACCCCGTGGCCATCACCACGCGCAGCGCACTGGTGGAGCGCGACATCGACCTGCTGGCCGGCATGGCGCGCGATGGGCTGGCCAGCGTGTTCCTCAGCATCACCACCTTCGATCCGGTGCTGAAGCGCAGGCTCGAGCCACGATCCGCTTCCTCGCCCGCGCGGCTGGCGGCGATGCGCGCCTTGGCCGACGCCGGGATTCCGGTGGGCGTCATGGCCGCACCGATGATTCCCGCGGTGAACGATGCCGAACTGGAGGAAATCCTCGAGCGTTCGCAGCAGGCCGGCGCGAGCCGGGCGGGCTACACGCTGCTGCGCCTGCCGCACGAAGTGAAGGACCTGTTCCGCGAATGGCTGCAGCAGCACTTGCCAGATCGGGCGCAACACGTGATGTCGCTGATCCAGGGCGCACGCGGCGGCAGGGACAATGATCCGGAATTCGGCCGGCGCATGTCGGGCACCGGTGCCTGGGCGCGCCTGCTTTCCGACCGCTTCCGCCTGGCCGTGCGGCGGCTCGGCTTGAGCAGCGATCGCGATGTGATGCTGCGCACGGATCTGTTCCGTCCGCCGGGGGAGCAGGCGCCGCAGCTCGAACTGGGCCTGTAGTATTGCGCCGATGCGCAATGGACGATTTGCCCTGATGTTGCTGGCGATGCTGGCGTTGTTGTGGATTCCGCTGGCCATCGCTCCCTGGGATCGGCACGACTGGCTGCTGGAGAATGCACTGCTCGTGATGGTCATCGTGGTGCTGGCCGCCACCTGGCGCATGTATGCCTTCTCGCGTCCTTCCTATGTGCTGATCTTCGTCTTCCTCTGCCTGCACACCATCGGTGCCCACTACACCTATGCCGAGGTGCCGTATGACGCGTGGCTGCAGAAGCTCACCGGCCACACGTTCAATTCGCTGGTGGGCTGGCAGCGCAACAACTTCGACCGGGTCGTGCACTTCTCTTACGGACTGCTGTTGGCGTATCCCGTGCGCGAGTTGCTGCTGCGGACCTGGAACCTCACCGGTTTTCCCGGATACCTGTTCGCGCTGGACCTGACCATGTCCTCATCGATGTTGTACGAGCTCATCGAGTGGGCTGCGGCGGAAGTGTTCGGCGGCGATCTGGGGATGGCCTACCTGGGGACGCAGGGTGACGTCTGGGATGCGCACAAGGACATGGCGCTGGCCAGCCTCGGCGCGCTTGTCACGATGGTGGTACTCGCGCTGGTGCAGCGGCGCATCCGGCGCGACTTCGCCCGCGAGTGGGTGGACGGCCTGCGCGCCCCGCGGGCTTGCTGAGTCACTGAACGGCTGCGCCATCGCTGCGGGTTCCGGCGGTCAGGCCGGAACCCGCATGCTGTTCAGCGGTCCTGCCAGCCGCGCCGTGCCGCTTCGGAATGACCGCGCGGATCTCCGAACCAGCCGCCATGACCGGTACCGCGGCTGCCCGAGGATCCCCGGCTGCTGTAACGATCGTCGTCCTCATCGCGCGAGGACATCCGGGACCGCCCGCCGCCTTCGCGGTTCTCCCAGCCTTCGTGCGCTGCGCGCGAGTGGCCTTCGGAATCCCCGTACCAGCCGCTGCCGCCACTGCGGCCGCGGCCGTATGAGCCGCGATCATAGCGCTCCCCGTCATCGCTCTCGCGCGAGGAATAGCCGGACCGACCGCGGTTGTCGCGATGCTCCCAGCCCTCCTGCGAGGCACGCGAATGGCCTTCGGGGTCGCCATACCAGCCGCTGCCGCTGCGCCCCGAGGCGCCGCGATCGTAGCGATCCTCATCGTCGCGACCGCGCGAGGAGTAGCTGTATCCCCCGCGATCCTCGCGACCTTCCCAGCCCTCCTGCGCGGCGCGCGAGTGGCCCGCGGAATCGCCGAACCAGCCGCCGCGGCCGCGGCCGCCGGATGATTCGCGCGAGTACCGGTAGTCGTCCCCGCTCCGTGAGCGTCCGCCGCCGTAGCGCTCGTCGTCGCTCATGAATCGGCCCTGGTCGTCCCGTTCCCGTTCATTCTGTCGTGCCATGGTCCAGTTCTCCTGTCTGTCTTGCTTGACGGATTGCAAATCGAGCGATACCGGCACGGGGGCCGCGAGCGTCCCGCTCTGCACCTGCTGCAGCAGTTCCTCCTTGCGTTGCTGCAGGCGCTGCCCCAGTGCATTCATGTCGAGCTTTGCCGCCCGCGCCTTGGCGAAGATTCCGTCGCTCGGCTTTTCCTCTTCACCGACATGATGCTTGATGTATTCACTGAGCACCGCCACCTGCGCGTCGTAGTACGGGCTGTCAGGTGACTTGGCGAGCAGATCCGCGATCAGCAGCTTCGCGCCGTCGTGCTCGACCTGCGCCTCGTCCAGCAGCGAATCCCCGACATTCGCCTCGCGGCAGGCCGCATAGAAGATCTCCTCCTCCAGCTTCGTGTGCACGATGAGCTCGTTGCATATCTCGTGGACGATGCCGGACTTCTCCTCACTGCTGCCGGACGACTCGAACTTCCTGAACAGCGCCATGACCTTGCGGTGGTCGCCCTTCAGCATGTTGACGGCATTCGTGTCGGTGCTGGCCGCGGCGCTGCCAGTGGAGGTCAGGCTGCCTTGCGCGTTCTTCGCGGCGTTCTTGCTGGGAGTCATGGGTACCTCTTGTCCTTGCGGCGGAGAGTTGCTGCAGTTGCAGCGGGAGCGGCTGGAAGTCTGCGCCCGCGCGAATCGTTGCTGCGTCATCGCGCGACGCGTGCTGGCGTAGGAAGTAACTGTAGGCGAAGCCGCGACCGGCTTTGCGTTCAGGGCGCGTTGGTGAAGCGCGCGCTCAGCGTTTTCGATGCATAACCGGCTGCGCCAAAGCGGCCGTACTGCGCGAAGGCCGTGATGTCGAAGACGCGATAGTTCACCGGGCCTTCGGCGTGGCTGGTGGCCGCGCAATCGACCGTCACGCGCATGCCGTTCAGGGCACCCTGCGTGAGATTGAGCACGGCATTCGCCGCGCAGGAGTTGTTGACCAGCGCCCGCGTGGCGCCCCATTCGATGCCCGCCTGCGCCGCCTGTGTAGCGCGCGCAGCGGCCAGCCGCAGGTTCGAGGATTCGCGCTGCGAAGTGCCGATGTTGACGGCAAAGGCAGCCAGCAGCGCCAGCACCACGACGACGAACAGCGCCACCACCAACGACATGCCGCGTTGTGCACGGGCGCTCATGGCAGGTTCTCCAGCGCCGCCTGCCCGACCAGCGTCAGCGTGTCACCGGCGCGGGTTGCCGAGAACCGCGCCGTGACGATCTGGGCGGAAGTCTGGCTGGCTGCGCCCACCGCGAAGTCGCAGCCGGTGATGTCCTGGGCCAGCAGGCGCGCGCTGGCGCCGGCCGCCAGCAATTCGGCGGCCGTGTCGCGGGCACTCTGCGTCGATGCGATGGCATAGCCGGCGTAACGCGTGAGAGTGCCGGCGGATTCATCGCACAGGAAGGTGACCGGGCCCGAAACCAGATAGGCGCGATGGCGCGGCGAATCGGCGCTGAACACCGGCGCAGGTGTCACGGTCACGCGCTGTTCGCCGGCCAGCGGCCCGGCGATGATGCCGATGGTGCTGCCTGCAGGCGTCATCGAGCCCGACAGGGCCCAGGCGTCGGCGCCCGGCGCGCCGCTGCCAAGATTGTTGACGCTGAGGAAGTAGTTGGTGGCTGAGAAGGGCACCGGCAGGCCGCGAAACGTGCCCGATGTGGTGAAGGGCGCGCCGGGTGAGGACTGGTACCGCACCCAGTCGACCGCAACCAGGAACTCCAGTGCCACGAAGCTGCCATTGCGACGCGCGCGGGCGCTGTTGGGCAGCGCCGTGCGCAGGTCGTCCTGGAGCCGGGGCAGCGCAGCGCCCGCCGACTCGGCCAGTTCGGCGCGCCGCGACTGCAGATCGTAGTGCTGCATTGGCGCGGTAAGCAGCATGCCCCCGAAGCCCACGACGATGGCTGCCAGCGTGAGGGCCACCACCATTTCCACCAGCGTGAATCCGCGCGCGCGCGTGCTCATGGGTATCGTGTCCGAAAGCCGGTGGCGAGCACGCTCTGCCCGTCGGGCAGGTCGACGCGCACGTCCACGCGCCGCGCATTGGTGGCGGAGACGCTGCCCAATGCGGCGGCGGTCACGCTGACGCGGACGCGCCAGGGTGCGATGACGGTGCCTGACTGGTCCCGAGCCGAGGCATCGTCGAGGCCGGCGTAGTCGTTGATGTCGTCGAACTGGGCACGCGTGGGCTCCGTGGGCGTGCCGTCCGGATCCGCGAAGGGTCGCGACAGCACCTCGGCCAGGTAGAGCTGGGCGATGTCCTGCGCGCGCGTGCGCGCCACGGTGGCGCCGCTCGAGGAGGACAGATAGCCCAGCACACCCAGCACCGCGGAGCCGGCGATGCCGATGACGACGATGGACGTCACCAGTTCGATCAGCGTCAGCCCTGACTGCAGGTGCCGCGTCACAGCCGCTGCACCCAGCCGCCGGCATCGACGGACACGACATGGGTTCCGATCGCGATCGAGGCGCCGGCGGGCAATGCACCGTCGCTGCCGAAGACCAGCGTGCTGGCTGCGGCGACATTGGCGGCGGCGGGTGGTGCCGCCGACAGGGGGCGTCCGTCGCCCCTCTGCACCGGGGTGCTCCACGCGCCGCCGCTGGAGCAATGCGTGCCGGAGGGTGCGCGCTGCATGGCGGCGTAGCCTGTGGGATCGATGGTGAAGCGCACCGGACAGCCGCTGGCCATGGCCACTGCATGGGCCTCACGCAGTGCCGCGGCCAGGTCATCGGCGTAGGCGCGGGCGGCGAACGGCTGGGACGACAGCAGCCGCGGCCCTGCGACCGCGGCCAGTATCGCAGCGATGGTCAGCGTGGCGACCAGCTCGACCAGCGTGAAGCCCGAACTGCGGTGGCGCGGACTTGCCATGGGCCTGGTCGCACCGCCGCGAGGCGGATCAGCACTGCGTGCGCAGCGCGGTGTTGATCGCGGCTTCGTTGGTGGGGTTCATGACGCCAGCCTGGTATTGCACCGTGGGCGCCGTGACCACGCCAGCGGCGATGGTGGCCTGGTTGTACTGCACCCAGCAGTTGGCGGTCTTGGCGCCGGTCTTGGTCTGGCGGTTGCCATTCGCATTGCCGGTGAAGCCTTCGGTGCTCTGCAGCAGCCTCGCGATGCTGGCGTTGTTCGGATAGCCGTTGACAAAGGTGACGCTGACGCCATCGAGGGTCAATGTGCCATTGGTGCAGCTTTGCGCCATGCACACGCCATGCGCCATGTTCGCTGCGGACAGCATGGTACCGCCCATGTTCTTCAGCGCGGCGATCCGTGCCTCGCTCTCGAGGCCCATGAAACGCGGCAGCGCCACCGCGGCGAGGATGCCTAGGATGACGATCACCACGATCAGTTCGACCAGCGTAAAACCCTTCTGATTCCTGATTGCCACAGCTTTCTCCAGATGGCGGGCACTGGCCGCCAATTGTCTTAACGGCAGGCCTGGTGATGGCTTCACCAGGCCCGGAAATTTCGTGAACTGGTTCACTTTCACATGCCGGCCTTGCCGATCATTTCCCACATGGGCATGAAGATGCCCAGTGCGAGCACCAGCACCATGCCGCCCACCACCACGATCAGGATGGGCTCGATGGAGGCGGTCAGATTCTTCAGCGCCACGTCGGTCTCGCGCTCGTAGAAGCCGGCGGCCTCATCGAGCAGCATCGGCAGCTCGCCGGTTTCCTCGCCGATGGCGATCATCTGCAGCACCAGCGGCGAGAACAGGCCGCTGCTGGCCGAGGCCTTCGACAGCAATTCGCCGCGCTCGATGCCGGCGCCCAGCGCGTGGATCTTCTGCGCCAGGAACACATTGCCAGCGGAGCGTTCGATGACCTGCAATGCCTGTGTCATCGGCAGACCGGCATGCAGCGAGATCGACAGCGAGCGGCACAAGCGCGCCAGCGACGATTGATAGGCGAGGTTGCCGGTGACCGGCATCTTCAACCGCAGCCTGTCCCACTGCATGCGGCCCGCCGGAGTGGCCACCACGCGGCGCAGACCGAAGGCCAGCAGCGCGCAGGCCGCAAGACACAGATGCCAGTAGCCGCGGATCAAGGCCGAGGTGCCGATGATGATCCGCGTCGGCACTGGAATGGCGCCGTGCAGCGCCTGGAAGATCGGTTCGAACTTCGGGATCACCACGGTGGACAGGAATACCGCGGCTGCAAGTATCGTGACCACCACGATCACCGGATAGCGCATCGCGCCCTTCACGCGGTCGCGGATGTCCTTTTCCTGCGCCAGATGCTGGCCGAGGCGCAGGAACGACTGTTCCAGCGTGCCGGTGGCCTCGCCCACGCGGACGATGCTGACGTACAGCGGCGGAAACACCTCGGGATGGCGCGCCATGCTGCCGGCCAGGTCGCGGCCGCCCTCGAGATTGGCGAGCACATCCTCCAGCGTCTCGCGCAGCATGGGGTTCTGCGTGGACGAGGCCAGGCCGCGCAATCCCCTGAGCAGCGGTATGCCGGCCTTGACGACGGTGTACATCTGCCGCGAGAACAGCACCAGGTCGGTGAGCTGCGTGCGACCCACACCCAGTCGACGCAGCGCCTGCTTCAGCGAGAATCCCCGGGCCGTGTTCTCCACATCGATGTGCACCGGCCAGACACCCGCGGCGATCAGCCGCTGCGCCGCCTGATCCAGGTTGTCCGCGCTCAGTTGCCCGGCAACCAGGGTGCCATTGGCGGCGCGTGCCTTGTAGCGGAAGCTGGCCATCAGTAGCTCACGCGGCGACCGCTGAGCAGCGCATCCGAAACTTCTTCATCCGATGCGGCCGCGGCATTCCCTGCAGTCGAAGCCGAGTCCAACCCGCTGGTGGTCGCGATCACTTCCGATAGCGTCGTGCCGCCGGCGGCGGCCAGATCGATGGCGCTGCGGGTCAGCGAGGTGTAGCCGGGCTGGGCCAGTGCTGCGCGCGCCAGCGCGCCCGCATCGCCCGTACGGATTGCGTCGGCCATTCCTCCATCGATCTCGATCAGCTCGTAGATTGCCGTGCGACCGCGGTATCCCGAGAGGTTGCAGTATGTGCAGCCCGCGCCGGCGCGGAATGTCATCCGCGACAGCACCGATTCGCCCACCTGCGCACGCAGCCACGCCAGCTCATGTGCGCCGGGCTGATCGGGCTGGGCGCAGTCCGGGCACACCTGGCGCAGCAGACGCTGCGCCACCACGCCATGCAGCGCGGTGGCGATAAGGTAGCCGGGTGCGCCCATGTCGAGCAGGCGGCTGACCGTGGCGCCCGCGCTCAGCGTATGCAGCGTGGAGAACACCAGGTGGCCGGTGATGGCGGCGCGCAGCGCGATTTCCACGGTCTCGCGATCGCGCATTTCGCCAATCAGCACCACATCCGGGTCCTGGCGCAGCATGCTGCGCAGCACGCGCGCGAAGTCCAGGCCTATCTTGGCGTTGACCTGTACCTGATTCACGCGGTCGAGCCGGTATTCCACCGGATCCTCGGCGGTGAGGATCTTGGTATCGGGCCGGTTCAGGTGCGCCAGCGCCGAATACAGCGTGGTGGTCTTGCCGCTGCCGGTGGGGCCGGTGACCAGCACCATGCCGGCGGGACGTTCGATCAGCGCCTGGAAGCGGCCCCGCATCGTGGCGGGCATGCCGAGCTGGTCCAGCGTCAGCAGGTTGTTCGACTGGTCCAGCAGGCGCAGCACCACCGACTCGCCATGCTGCACCGGCATCGTGGCCAGGCGCACGTCGAGCGAGCGATCCTTCACCTTCACCGAAAACCTGCCGTCCTGCGGCAGGCGCTTCTCGGCGATGTCGAGGCCGCTCATCAGCTTCAGGCGTGTGACCAGCGCACTGGCCACGCCGCGGCCTTCGACAGTCTGTTCCTGCAGCACACCGTCGACGCGCAGCCGCAGGCGCAGCAGCTGCTCGCCCGGCTCGATGTGCACGTCGGAGGCGCGCGTGTTGATTGCGTCCTGGAAGATGGTCTGTATCAGGCGGATGATGGGCGCGTCCGACGAACCTTCATCGGCCGAGAGCTGGTCGATGTCGATGTCGCTCTCGCCCAGTTCGTCGTGCACCTCGAGCGCGATGGAGGCGATCTGGTCGGCGCGCCGGTAAACCACGTCCATGGTGCGCAGCAGATCGGACTCGCGCACCAGCGCGATGCGCAGGGGCTGCTTGAGGCGCGCCACCAGTTCGTCGTAGGCGATGAGATCGGTGGGGTCGGCCATGCCAACGGTCAGTCCACGACCATCGGACTGCAGCACCAGCGCCCGGAAGCGGCGCGCCAATGCCTCGGGCATCAGGCGAACCGCGGCGGGATCGGGGTTGAGCTGCTTCAGGTCGACGAAGGGGATCTGCAGGCTCTGCGACAGCACATCGTTGAGCTGCTGCTCCTGCACCATCCCCAGGTCGGTGAGCACGCGCCCGAGCTTGCGGCCCGTGCGCTTCTGCTCTTCCAGCGCCTGCGCGAGCTGCGCCTCGCTGATCAGCTTCTGCTCGATCAGCAGGTCGCCGAGCCGGACTTTCTTGCGGCGCAGGTTCATTTGGCCTTGTCCACCTTGCCGGTGACGGCAAGCTGCGCGGCGCGGTCCTGCGGCTCCTGCGCCAGCTTCTCCCAGTCGCCGTCGGTGGGCACCAGCGGGCGCAGCAGCAGCACCAGTTCCACGGTCCGCGTCTGATCGCGTTCGCTGCGGAACAGGCGGCCCAGCACCGGCACGTCGCCCAGCACCGGCGTGCGGTAGTCGCCGCGGCGGCGGGTTTCGCGCATCAGTCCGCCGATGACGATGAGCTGGCCGGAGCGCGCGCGTACCACGCTGTCGGATTCGCGGATCTGGCTCAGCGCAAGTGGCAGGTCGCTGGTGCCGCCGCCGAAGTTCACGCGCTTGCTCTGGTCGCTGACCTCGCTGACGGTGGGGTGGATGTGCAGCAGCACGGTGCCGTCGTCGCCGATCTGCGGCGTCACGTCGAGCGCCACGCCGGAAAAGAATGGTGTCAGCTCCACGTTCAGCGAGGTGTTGGTGGCCGTGCCGGTGGTGGTGTCGCTCTTCACGCCGGTGACGAAGAACTCGTCGGAGCCGGCCTTGATGATGGCCTTCTGGTTGTGCAGCGTCGACACGCGCGGGGAGGACAGCACGCGCGTGTTGCCCTGCGAGGACAGCAGTTCGATGAAGCCGTTGAAGTCGGCGGCATCGATGGCCATGGTGAATGCACCGCCCAGCTTGTCCACCATCTGGCCGAGCACCGGCACGCCGGGAGTGACGCTGACCTGGCCGCCAGTGGGCGAGAACGGATCGGCGCCGAAACCGCCCGGCGGCGCTGACTGGCCGAAGAAGTACTTCTGGCCGCCATGCGTGAGCAGCGTGCTCCAGTTGATGCCGGCCTGGAACCCCGAATTCAGCTCCACCTCGACGATCTTGGCTTCGAGGATCACCTGGCGCGTGACCGTCGACTGTGTCTTCTGCAGGTAGGTGGCCACGTCGCGAAGCTGCGCGGGCATGCCGCGGACCACGATGACCCCGGACTGCCGGTTCACCACCACATTGGCCGCCTCGCCGCCCACCAGCAGCTTGATGTCTGCTTCGAGGGCCTTCCAGAAGTCCGAATCGTTCAGCGTCATCACGGAGGTGCCGCTGACCTCGTCGGCGCTGCCGCCCGTGGCCGCCGTGCTGGAGGCGCCAGATGTGCCGGTCGTCGGATTGCCCTGCGTGATCTGCCCCGAACTCACGCGCGTGTTCGACACGCCGCTGCGATGCAGGTCGAGGTAGTTGATCTGGAAGACGCGGGTCTGCGGCTTTGCCGGCAGGATCATGTAGCCGGTGCCGAGCTTCTGGAAGTCGAGACCATACAGGTCGCGCACGGCCTGCATGGTTTCCTGCAGCGTGACCTGCCGCAGCGTCAGTGTCAGGCGGTTCGATACTTCCGGATGCACCAGCACGTTGGTGCCGGTTGCAGTCGCGAGACGGTCGAAGAATGTCGCGGCTGGCGCCTCCACGGCCCGGATATCGACATGACCGGCGTCGGCGCCGGCACTGGGCTCGATGGACAAGGCGATGCCGCCGCGGCGGGCGAGGGCTTCCGTCACGCCCATGGGGCGCATGGGGTCGCGCGCTGCAGGCTGCGCACCGAGCGTGAGGGTGGGTGGCAATGCCGAGGCAAGACCCAGGGCCGTGAAGACAATCAGCGAGCGTAACTTCATGACGTGGCGACTCCGAGCCAGGTGGCATCCATGCTCAGCGTGCTCAGCGACAGCCGCACGCGATTGACGGGATAGCGTTGGGTGGACAGCTCCAGCAGCGACCAGCGGAATTTCCACGGCAGCGCTTCGAGTTCGTGCACATAGGTCTGGATGTCGGCATAGCTGCCGTCGATCACGAGTTCGATGCTGTGCACGTAGGGAGCGGAGGGAGCATCCTTGTCGACCGGCGGGACAAGGCTCTGCACGGGCAGGTTGCGGATGCTGACCAGCGACAGCCCGCCCTGGCGGCGCAGCACGTCGTGCAGCACCTCGATCATCCGGCTGGCCGGTACGAAGCCGCGCGCGGAGCCGGCGATCTGCGAATCGAGCTGCTGGGATCGAAGCTGCAATTCACCGGCGCGCAGCAGCGCGGTGCGATGCGGATCGCTGCCATCGTCCACGTCGGTGGCGGCGACGCCGCTGGACGCGATTTCGGCCTCGAGTGCGTGCGTGACCTCGCGCAGCGGCCGCATCAGGTATTTGTCCCAGCCCGCCAGCAGCATTGCCAGCAGTGCCGCGAAGATCAGCAGACGTTCGCGCGTGGCGCGGGCATCGAAAAGCTCGATCAGCTTGGCCATCTTCATCGTCAACCCTCCGCCGGTTGGGTGGAGGGGTTTTCGTCGGGCGGTTGCGCGGCGAGGGTCGATGGCGTCTGCAGGGCGCCAGTGGCCACGCGGAACCGCAGGTGCGCGACGCCGCGCCGCGGTTCGCCCGCCGGTCGATCGATGACGAAGTTGTCGATCTCGCCGCCGCTGAGTGCCGGATCGGCTGCAAGGCTCTGCAGGTAGCGTGGCACCAGGTCGGGCGCGAGCGCAGCGCCCGTCAGGCTCATCGAATCGCGGCTTGCGCCCAGCGTCAGCTGTTCCAGCCACACGCCGTCCACGTGGCGGCTCGACAGCGCGGCCAGGCGCGCGGAGAAATCGGCTGAACGTGCCGCTTCATCGCCCAGCGTCTGCACGGCGCGCAGCTTCACCTTCACCGCCGCATCGAGTACGGCGATGGTGCGGTCCAGGTCTTCGGGGGACAGCGCGTCGAGGTCGGCCATGCGCACCGCCTCCAGCTTGCGGCGCGCTTCGCCCTGCACGCGCGCCAGGTCGGCCTCGTGACGCATGCCGCGCAGCTGCCACCAGGCGTAGCCCCACATGCCGAGCAATGCCACGATGATCGTCAGCATCGCACCGGCGGCGCTTTTCGCCGTCAGCATCATCGGCGTTTGCACCACCGGCTGGTGGAGATTGACCTGCTGCATGCTCATGCGGGCACCGCCATGCGCAGCGCGGCGCCCACGGCCAGCGTGGGCAGCCAGCCTTCGGGCATCTGCGTGCCGTCGGCGAAATCCAGATGGTCCTGCAGCGCCAGCGGATGCACGCGCAGGCCGGTGAGCGTGGCGATCTCCTCGGCCAGTGCGGGTGACAGGCTGCTGCCCGGTGCCACCAGCAGGTCGGTGATGGCGGGCTGGTCGAAGTGGGTCTCGTAGTAGTCGAGCGAACGCTGCAGTTCCAGCGCGAGCGCGCCCGCATCGAGCCGGCCCCGCGGGGCGCGGCCATCGAGGTCCAGCCCTGTGTCGAAATCGAAGCGCCGCGCGACGAACAGCCGCCCCTGGCGCACCAGCACGAGCTGCGCATGGTCCTCGCGCAGCAGCACGCAGGCCAGACCCTTGCTGTCCTGGGGCAGCAGCGTGCACAGGTTGCGCTGGCACAGTTCCGGGATGTCGATGACATCCAGCCGGGGCGCAAGCTTCTGCAGCGATGCGGCGATGAACTGTGGCACGTTGCCGCGCGTGGCCACCGCAAAGAGGCTGCGCCTCGCTGCCCGGTCCCGGCGTTCGGGAACGTCGAACACATCTATGGTGGCGTCATCGAGCGCGAAGTCGATGACCTCGCGCATGCGCCAGCGGGCGGCGGCGCGCATCTCGGCCTCGGGCACGTCAGGGGCTGGAATCTGCGCGAGCTGGTAGTCGTCGGCGCCGATCACTGCGCTGACGGGGGAGGCGCCCAGATCGTAGTCGCGCAGCAGTTTGCGCAGCGCTGCATCGGCAAAACCCTGTGTCGCAGGCATTACGGCGCAGTGCACCAGGCGCGGCTTGCCATCCCCCGAACGGCGCACCACCGCCAGCGCGAGCTGTTCCGCGGACGCGGCGATGCCTGCCCGCATGTCCCGGCGGGCTTTTCGTCGCATGAAGTCTGGCCAACGCACGTGATACCCACCAAAGCACCGGGACGGCCGGTCGCCAGGAAGGGGATTGCCCCTACCCAGTGGTTATAGCGGGCGGATGAGGAGTTTCTTAATGTCACCCACCCGGAGGTGCGCGCTTGCGCACACTGGCGGCAAGGGGCGGCAAGTTCTTGCCGCCCGGAACCGCAGGTTGTGGATTGATTTTTGTTACGAACTAGTCCATAACATAAAGCCATGAGGACCTCGATCGCCACCGTCTCGCTCAGCGGCACGCTCGAGAGCAAGTTGAGGGCCGTTGCCGAGGCGGGCTTCGGCGGGGTGGAGATCTTTGAGAACGACCTGCTGGCCTTCCCGGGTACGCCGGCGGAGGTCGGGCGGATGGTCCGCGACCTCGGCATGCAGGTGACCCTGTTCCAGCCTTTCAGGGACCTCGAGGGCATGCCGGAGGGGCAGCGGGCGCGCGCCTTCGATCGCATGGAGCGCAAGTTCGACGTGATGGCGGAACTGGGCACCGACCTGGTGCTGCTGTGCTCGAACTGCTCCCCGCAGTCGCTGCCGGACCGGCCGCGCATGGTCGACGACCTGTGCGAGCTGGGCGAGCGGGCGGCGCGCCGGCACCTGCGCGTGGGGTACGAGGCCCTGGCATGGGGGCGCCACATCAACGACCACCGCGATTCGTGGAGCCTGGTCCGCGACGTCGATCATCCGGCGATCGGCCTGATCCTCGACAGTTTCCACTCCCTGGTGCGCAAGGTGCCCAGCGCCAGCATCGGGGACATTCGTCCCGAGAAGCTGTTCTTCGTGCAGATCGCCGACGCGCCGTGGCTCGACATGGATTTCCTGAGCTGGAGTCGGCATTTTCGCAACATGCCCGGGCAGGGCGAGCTGCCGCTGGTGGAATTCGCCGAGGCCATCCACCGCATCGGCTATGACGGCTGGTGGTCGCTCGAGATCTTCAACGACCGGTTCCGTGCCGGTTCTGCTTCCGGCGTGGCGCTGGACGGCTATCGATCGCTGCAGTTGCTGAGGGACAAGGTGGCGTCGCGTCCCCGCGCGCCCGTCCGGCCGATCATGCCGCCGCCGGTGGACGTGAAGGGCGTGGAGTTCATCGAGTTCGCGGCCAGCGAGGAGGAAGCGCAGTCGCTGGGCGCGCTGATCGCGCAGCTCGGCTTCCAGCCCGTGGCGCAGCATCGCCGCAAGGCGGTGACGCGGTGGCGCCAGGGCGACATCAACCTGGTGATGAACTGCGAACCCGAGGGGCTCGCCCACAATTTCGACGCGGTGCACGGGGCTTCGGTCTGCGCCATCGGGCTGCGCGTGCGTGACGTGCCCGCCGCACTGGCCCGCGCGGCGGCGCTGCGCATCCCGCGGTACGAACAGGCCGTGCGGCCCGACGAGATGCAGATCCCGTCGGTGCGGGGCGTGGGCGGAAGCCTAGTGTACTTCATCGAGGACGGCACCGAGGAGTCCGTGTGGTCGCACGAGTTCACCGCGGGCGCGCGCGAGGCGCCCGCGACGCATGCGCTGGGGCTACTGCGCACGGACCACATCGCGCAGACCATGCAGTACGAGGAATTCCTGTCGTGGCTGCTGTACTACGTCGCGCTGTTCGACGTGGCCAAGACTCCGCTGCTGGAGATCGCCGACACGCTGGGCCTGGTGCAGAGCCAGGCCGTGGAGTCGCCCGATCGCTCGCTGCGCGTGACGCTCAATGGCTCGATGGCGGCGCAGACGCTGTCATCCCGCTTCCTGCAGCACTACATGGGCGCCGGCGTGCAGCACATCGCCTTCAATACCGCGGATGTCTTCGCCGCCGCCAGCGCCGCGCGCGCCAACGGACTGCCCGTGCTCGCGATACCGCGCAACTACTATGACGACCTCGAGGCCCGCTTCGGGCTCGATGCGGAGCTGGTGGAGCGCATGGCCGGGTTGAACATCCTCTACGACCGGGATGGCACCGCGGAGTATTTCCAGTTCTACAGCCGGGCGTTCGCCAAGCGCCTGTTCTTCGAGGTGGTCCAGCGACGTGGCTACCAGGCCTATGGCGCGGCGAACGCCACCATACGACTGGCCGCACAGGCCCGCTTCAAGCCGTGAGCTTTCGATAAGATCGGGAACAAGGGAAAGGGGGGAAAGATGATTCGCAGACTCGCCATGCTGTTGCTGGTGCTTTCCGGTGTGCTTCCGGTCGCACTGCAGGCCGCACAGGCCGCGCAGGCCCGCGACTTCCCCGTGTCCGCCACGCCGTTCACCAGCGACATCTACCCGGACCGCGTGTCGCGCTTCCCGGGCGGTGTCACCGGCCTTGCCGACGTGGTCTATTCGGTGATTCCCGGCTTCCGGCCCCTGGTGGTCGATCTGTACATGCCACCGGGCACCGAGGCGCGGCCGCTGGTCATCTACATCCATGGCGGCGGCTGGGTGGGCGGGCATACACGGCACTCCGGCGCCCTGTCGGATTTTCCGAAGGTCCTGGCCCGGCTGGCCAGCGAGGGATTCGTCGTGGCCAGCCTCGAGTACCGGTTGTCGGGCGAGGCGCCGTTTCCCGCCGCACTGCAGGATGCGCGCGCCGCGCTGCGATTCCTGCGCGCCAACGCGGCGAAGTACCACATCGATCCCGCGCGCGTCGGCGTCTGGGGTGGCTCGGCCGGAGGCCATCTCACTGCGCTGCTGGCCACTTCCTGCGGCGATGCCTCGCTGGATCCCGCGCCAGTCGCCGGCGTCGCGGCGCCATCCCCGGGCAGCGAGTGCGTGCAGGCAGCCGTGACCTGGTATGGCGTGTTCGATTTCGCGCCGATGGTCGCGCGCCAGGGAAATGGCTCGGAGGTGAAGTTCCTGGGCTGCAACGGCCCCTGCGATGCGAAGGCAGTGGCGCGCGCGAGCCCGGTTACTTATATCGGGAAGGGTGATCCCCCGTTCCTGCTCATCCACGGCGAACGCGATGCCACCGTGGATGTCTCGCAGTCGCGACTGGCGGAGGCGCGCCTGCGGGCGGCCGGCGTGCCGGTGACGGCGATCTACATACCGGACGTGGACCACAGCTTCATCGGCGCGAAGCCGCAGGTCACGCGCGATGCGACGCTAAAGGCCACCAACGCCACCTTCGATTTCTTCCACCAGGTGCTGGACAAGGCGCGCAAGTGAACGCGGCGCGTTCCACGCTGGCGCTGTTGCTGGCATTGGTGTGTGCGCAGATGGCGTCCGCGGCGCCGGTGAGCGTGGATGGCGGGCTGGTGGAAGGCGTCACGCTGGCATCAGGCGTGCGCGCATGGCTGGGCGTGCCGTTCGCCGCCCCGCCCGTGCGGGAGCTGCGCTGGAAGCCGCCGCAGCCCGTGCCGCCGTGGCGCGGCGTACTGCATGCGGAGCGTGCCGCACCCATGTGCCTGCAGGCGCTGCGCTCGCGCACGATGAACCACTATTTCGGCAATGAAGGCATCAGCGAGGACTGCCTCTACCTGAACATCTGGGCGCCGGCGCGCGGCAGGCGATTGCCCGTCATCGTGTGGATCTACGGCGGGGGGTTCAACGTCGGGTCGGCCAGCATGGCCAATTATTCGGGCGAGGGGCTGGCCCGCCGCGGCGTGGTGCGCGTGAACCTGGCCTATCGCGTGGGCGCGCTGGGATTCCTCGCGCATCCCGAGCTGTCGCGCGAGAACGGCGGCGGTTCCGGCAACCAGGGCATCGCCGACCAGGTGGCGGGGCTGCAGTGGGTGCAGCGGAACATCGCCGCGTTTGGCGGCGATCCCGGCAACGTGACCATCGCCGGGCAGTCGGCGGGCTCCATGTCTGTGTCCATCCTGCAGGCAAGCCCCGCGGCCCGGGGACTGTTCCACCGCGCGGTGGGCATGAGCGGCAGTCATTTCGCGGAACCGGCATCGCCCGTGCCGCTGGCGCAGGCGGAGGCCGAGGGCCTCGCGCTGCAGAAGGCACTGGGCGCGGCGTCGCTGGACGCCATGCGTGACATCGCCGCCGACCGGATCCTGGCGGTCGCTGCGTCGGTGCCGCGTGCATCCATCGTGGTCGATGGCCATTGGGTGCCGGCCAGGCCGCAGGAGGTGTTCGCATCGCGCCGGCAGAACGACGTGCCGCTGATGCTCGGTTTCACCCGCGACGAATCCTTCCGCAGCCTCGGCCCGATCGGCTCCGCCGCGGAACTGGCTGCCGCCGTGCGCAGGGATTTCCCGTCCAGCGCCGATGCCATTCTGCGGGCGTATCCGGCCAGCGATGCGGCCACGGCGCGCCGGGCCGCAACCGACATCGCGCGCGATGCCACGGTGGGCGCGCAGATGTTCGCCTGGGCGAGCGCGCAGCAGCGATGGGGCAGGGCGCCGGCCTTCGCCTACTTCTTCACGCGTCGACAGCCCTATGCGCCCGGCATCACCTTCGCCGACCACGATCCGGCCACAGCGGGCGCCTACCACACCGGCGAAGTCCCGTATTTCCTGCGCACGCGCGATTCCCTGAACCTGTTCCGGCGCACCCGCGACTGGGAACCTGCCGACGAACTGCTGGAAGAACGCCTGTCCGGGCTGCTGCTTTCGTTTGCGCGCAGTGGTCAGCCCGTTGCCGCGGATGTGCCCGCCTGGCCCGCGTTCGATGCGGCCCAGCCCCGCGTGCTGGTGCTGGGCACCGACCTGCATGTGGATGCCTGGCCCGATGCCGCGGCCCTGCCGCTGCTGCAGTCCGCGGCAGTGCCGCGCGTGGCGCCCGGCGAATCCCGACCCCGCGACTAGTGCAAGGACTCCCCATGAAGCCCACTCGCCGTCGGCTCGGCGTGCTCGCGCTGATCACGCTGGCCACGATGCTGAACTACGTCGACCGCTCGGTGATGGGCGTGGCGCAGCCCTTCCTGGTGAAGGAGCTGACGATTTCGCCCGAGATGATGGGCCTGGTGTTCTCGGCCTTCTCGTGGACCTATGCGCTGGCGCAGATCCCGGGCGGCCTGGTGCTGGACCGGCTCGGCGCGCGCATCACCTATGGACTGTCGCTGGCGCTGTGGTCGCTCGCCACGCTGGTGCACGGCCTGATGGCCAGCGTGGCCGGGTTGTTCTCGGCCCGGCTGGCGCTGGGGCTTGCCGAGGCACCCTGCTATCCCACCAATGGGCGCATCCTGTCGCTGTGGTTTCCGCAGACGGAGCGCGCGCGCGCAAATGGCGTCTACGCCGTGGGCCAGTACGTGGGACTGGGATTCCTGATCCCCGTGCTCACGTGGATCGCGGCCAACCACGGCTGGCGTGCGCTGTTCTTCCTCTTCGGCGCGATCGGCCTGGTGTTCGCGCTGGTGTGGCATTTCGCCTACCGTGATCCGCACGAGAGCCGGGGCGTCAACCAGGCGGAGCTGGACCATATCGCGCGCGGCGGTGGCCTGGCGGCGGCAGGTGCGGTCAGGTTCAGCTGGTCCGCGGCGGCAAAGCTCATGCGCAAGCGGCAGGTGCTGGGCGCATCGATCGGGCAGTTCTGCAGCAATTCCACGCTGGTGTTCTTCCTCACCTGGTTCCCGAGCTACCTCGCCACCGAGCGCGGCATGGAATGGATCAAGTCGGGCTTCGCCGCCTCGCTGCCCTACATCGCCGCATCGGTGGGCGTGCTGCTGGGCGGCGTGGTGTCCGACGGCCTGATCCGTCGCACCGGCTCGGCCACCCTGGGCCGGAAACTCCCGGTGATCGCCGGGCTGCTGCTCACCTCGACGATGGTGCTGGCGAATTTCACATCCAGCAATGCGGTGGTGATCGCGGTGATGTCCGTGGCCTTCTTCGGCCAGGGCATGGGCAACCTGGGATGGACGCTGATTTCGGACGTGGCGCCGAAATCGATGATCGGCCTGACGGGCGGGCTGTTCAATCTCTGCGCCAATCTCGCCGGCATCGTCACGCCCATCGTCATCGGCGTGGTGGTGGGGCGCACCGGCAGTTTCTATGGTGCGCTGGCCTACATCGGCGCGCTCGGCCTGCTGGGCGCCGCCGCGTATGCCTTCATCCTCGGGCCCGTGGTGCGCGTGTCCGTGGACGAGGACTAGCACTCAGGGCGGCGAAGCATCGCTGCGCGCAATGGCCACACGGTCCGACTGGAAGGATCCCAGCCACAGTTCACCGCGCACCAGCGTCGCGGCCGACAGGCCGTTGAATCCGGGCTGGGGCCTGCCATAGGCCACGGTGGCGATGCGTCGTTGCTTCAGGTCGAGTTCCCCTACGACCCAGCCGCGATGGCAGAGCATGGGATCGGCGACGCCATTGGCGACTGAACGCAGCCCGCCGCAGGCCGGTTCGTCCAGGCGCATGCCTGCCAGCAGCAGCCGGCCTTCGCTCCAGTGCAGGTTGTCGGGCATGAAGTCCGGCGCCACGATGGTTTCGACCGGTGAACCTTCGCGATCCCGGTCGAAGACCACGACGGCATGCAGGCCGAATGCAATGATGTAGAAATGCCGGCCATCGGGATCCACCTCGAGGCCGTTGTTGCCGGGCAATGCAGTGCCCGGCACCTGCTCGAAGCCCGATGCGCCGGGACGCCAGCGCCACACGGCGCCCGTGATGCCCCCGCGCACGAAGTCCGCGATGGTGGTTCCCGGTCGCGTCAGCACGGTGACCAGCACGGTCCCGTCGGCGAAGGAGGCGACGGAGTTGCCCACCTGGCCGGAAGGCATGGGAAGGCAGCCCCGCCACTGCAGCGAGGGCGTGCCGCTGCTGTCGAATCGCAGGTCGAAGGCCTCGATCGACTCGCGTCCGCCATGGTTCACCACCAGCAGTCGCCATCGATCCGCCGCGATCGCGCGCAGCGACAGTCCGCGGGCGTTGAACAGCGCGGGATCCAGCGGCTCCGGGCAGTGCTTGAACTCCGCTGCGGGTGGGGCGCCCGCGGCGGAGGAGCCGTTCCATGCGCGTTGCAGCGCGTGCGTGCGCGTGTCGATGAAGGTGAGTCCGGCGCCAGGTGCGAAGCCGCTGGTCAGGACGAAGTCGCCTCCGGGCAGCGTGAGCAGATCCTCCGGACGCCGCAAGCCGCAGACATAGCTGAGATCGGCGTCGGCGGCACAAGCGGGCAGGGAAGGTTGATCGTTGTCCGCTGCCCGCAGAGGTGCGTTCGGCATCGCCGACAGCAAGAGAACGAACATTGCAGCCGGGAGTGTCCATTTCATCGATCCGCTCCTCACTGGATTGACAGCCGCCGAGGCCGCGGCAAATAGTGCACCTCATGAAGATCAAGACATCCGGGAAGCCGCGCGCGCCCGCTGCCGCGCCGCGCCGCCCGCGTCGATCGCACGCCGATGCGCGCGAGGCGGCGATCAACCAGATACTCGACATTGCCACCCAGGAATTCGTGGACAAGGGCCTTGCCGGCGCGCGCATCGACGAGATCGCGGGGCGCGCCACCAAGCGCAAGATCTACTACTACTTCGAGGGCAAGGATGATCTGTACCGTGCCGTCCTCGCCCGTGCCTACCGCCGCGTGCGCGAGAGCGAGAGCCGGGTCGACATCGAGAAGGGCACGGCCGCCGATGCGCTGCGCCGGCTCATCGAGCATGACGTGCGCTACCACTCCCAGCATCCGGAGCTGGTCCGTCTGGTGATGAACGAGAACATCCATCGCGCCGAACACCTGAAGCAGATCGAGGACCTGCCGGCCGGCAATTCGCAGGTGATCGGGATGCTGCGGCGACTTATCGAACGCGGCGAGTCGGATGGCAGCTTCCGCAAGGGCATCGACCCAGTGAAGCTGCACATGAACATCACGGCGCTGAGCTTCTACAACGTGTCGAACCAGTTCACCTTCGCGCACAACTTCGGCATCGACATGTCGAGCCGCGAGGCTGTGGCGCGCCGCGCGCGCGAAGTGGCGGACATCATCCTGGCCTGGGTCACCAGCCGACCCTGATTTCCTTTTCCTGCTGCAATGCACAACGGGTGCTCCCGGCGGATTTCCTTCGCTCCAATATTGACAGGAACAAGTTCGTACCATAAATATCATCCACCAACCGGCACTTTCTGCCGGCAATGAAATAGAGGGGTGGGGTATGGATCGGACCAATGCGTCGCGGTTTGCTGTGTCGACCGCCGTGGCGATGATCATCGGAACGGCCGCGCAGGCCCAGAACGCGCCGGCAGACGCTGCGGCGCTGGAAGAGGTCGTGGTCACCGGCTCGCTGATCCAGCGGCCCAACAACACCGCAGTCAGCCCCATCCTGTCGGTCAGCGACGTGGCGCTCGAGGAAAGCGGTCAGGCGACGCTGGTCGATGCGCTGAACCAGCTGCCCGGCTTCACCGTCGGCGGCAACGCCGCCACCGGCGGGCAGGGCACGGGCGGTCGCGCCACCATAAACCTGCATGGCCTGGGCACCAATCGCAATCTCGTGCTGCTCGATGGCCGTCGATTGCCGATGTCGGACATCGCGGGCAACGTCGACGTCAACATCCTGCCCGACGCCATCATCGACGGCGTGGACGCCATCACCGGCGGCGCCTCGGCCATCTACGGCTCCGACGCCATGTCGGGCGTCGTGAATTTCAAGACCGTGCGCGGCTTCGATGGCGTGAAGGTGGACGCCATGAGCTCGCTCAGCGAGCGTGGCGACGCCTGGCGCCTGAATGGCTCGGTGGCATTCGGCGGCAAGTATGCCGAGGGCCGCGGCAATCTCATTGCCGCCGTGAGCTACGCCAAGCAGGACCCGGTCAACGGCAGCTCGCGATCATTCTTCAGCGACAAGACTCCCTCGTCGTTCATCGGCACGGGCACCTTCGTGCCATCGGCCACCAATGCGCCGAACGCGGCCGTGCTGCAGACGATCTTCACCGGCTACGGCATCACCGGCGCGCGCAATCCGCTGCTGAACCTGGGCTTCAACGCCGATGGCACGCTTTTCGTGCAGACCGGCGCCGTGAACTACAAGGGTCCGAACGGCAGCAACGGCTATGCCGTGATCGGCGGCAATGTGCGCATGCCGGTGGGCCAGCAGATCGACTTCTACAACGGACTCGACCGCAAGAGCGCCTTCCTGAAGACCGACTACGACCTGAACGATTCGCTGACCGCCTATGCGCAGTTCATGTACGTGAATCCCACCGTGACCACGCACAGCGGCGGCAGCCTCACGCAGTTCCCCGCGCTGACCACCATCCCGGTGACGAACCCGTTCATCCCGGCCGACCTGCGCACGGTGCTGGCCTCGCGCCCCACCGCGAATGCGCCGTTCAACTGGAACGCCCGCTACGTGGGCGTTCCCTACAAGGGGTGGGACGAGGCCTATCAGGTCAGCCAGTACCTGGCCGGCCTCAAGGGTCGCATCAGCGGCAGCTGGACCTTCGATTCCTTCGTCTCCTACGACGCTTCGGTGCATGACCAGACCATGCACAACGCGGTGCTGAAGACCCAGGTGCAGCGGCTGCTGAATGCTGCCGATGGCGGGGCGTCGCTGTGCAGCGGCGGCTTCAATCCCTTCGGCGACGCCAACGCGCGCGCGCTGTCGGCGGCCTGCCAGGCGTTCATCACCAAGGACGCCAAGAGCACCGAGGACCTGAGCCAGACGCAGGTGCAGGCGCAGGTCAACGGCGAGCTGTTCGACACCGGCGCAGGCAAGGCCCAGCTCGCGCTGCTCGCCGACTACCGGCGCAACACCTACAAGTTCTCCCCCGACAGCGACCTGGTCTCGCCCAACGGCTTCAATGTCTACGTGCCGACCAGCCCCGGCGCCAACATCGAGGCCGTGGTGAACACGCTGCCGGTGGCGCGCAAGGCGGTGTCGGTGAAGGAGTTCGCGGTGCAGGTCGACGTGCCGCTGCTCGCCGATGCAGCCTTCGCGAAGGAGCTGGGCGTGGGCGCCGCGGCGCGCATCTCCGACTACTCCGTGACCGGATCGGTGAAGAGCTTCGAGTTCGACGCCCGCTGGCGCCCGGCCGAGTCGCTGCTGGTGCGCGGCAGCTGGCAGCGCGCCGTGCGCGCGCCGAACATCGCCGAGCTGTTCTCGCCGCCGCAGGGCACCCAGCTCGTGATCGGCACGCCGCCGGCCTCCATCGGCGACCCCTGCGACGTGCGTTCCACCGCGCGCACCGGCGCGAATGCCGCGCAGGTGGCCTCGCTGTGCGTGGCGCAGGGCGTGCCGGCCGCGGCGATCGGCAGCTACCAGTTCCCCACCACCGCCACGGGCCAGGTGAACTCCGGCAACCTGAACGTGACGCCGGAGCGTGCCAACACCTACAACCTGGGCTTCGTGTGGAACTCGGCGCTCGACGGCTGGCTGGCCGATGCGTCGGCTTCGGTCGACTACTTCAACATCCGCATCAACGACGTGATCTCCACGGTGCCCGGCCTCACGGTGCTGTCGAAGTGCTACAACCTGGATGGTTCGAATCCCCAGTACAGCACCAGCAACGAGTACTGCGCGCTGATCTCGCGTGATTCGACCGGCCAGATCCTGAACGTGGCCACGCCCTACAAGAACCTGGGCACGCTGCGCACCGATGGCGTGGAAGTCCAGCTTCACTACGGCCTGCCGGCGCTGGGCAGCGTGCCCGGCAAGTTCGCGGTGGATTCCGCGCTCACCTGGCTCAACAGCTACCGCGTGCAGCTGCTGCCGGGCGCGGCCTTCCTCGATTACACCGGCGTGAGCGTGGGCGGGGCGGGCCCGGGCGCAGTGCCGCCGCGGGCCACGCCCGTGTGGCGCGCGCTGACCACCTTCGGCTACCGCATGGACAGGCTGGGCGCCGGCCTGCGCTGGCGCTACCAGTCCTCGATGGACGACCAGAGCGCGGTGCTGACGCCCACCAATGTCAGCGTGGGCGTGCCGGCCTACCAGCTATGGGATCTGTTCGGCACGTTCAAGGTCGGCAAGGGACTGGAACTTCGCGCCGGCGTGAACAACCTGTTCGACAAGGGCCTGCCGTTCGTCTCCAGCTCGCAGAATGGCACCGACGTCGCGCTGTATGATCCCATCGGTCGTTCCTATTACATCGGACTCAAGGCCAGCTTTTGACCGTTGACCCCCAAGCCGGCGCCGCCCCGCGGGGCGCCGGTGTTTTCCGCTCAGGCCTCATCGGCCGTTCGATACTCGCTTCGCGCTCGGCCTGGCTGCACGAGCAGGAGGCGCGCGCACAGGGACTGCCACTCACCTACGAGCTGATCGACTTCAATGCGCGCGGCCTGGCCGACGCCGATCTTGCGGATGTGGTGGCCAGGCTTCGTGACAGCGGCTACTGCGGCTTCAACGTCACCTATCCCTTCAAGCAGGCCATCATCCCCTTGCTCGGTGCGCTGGCGGACAGCGCCACGATGGTCGGCGCGGTGAACACCGTGGCGATCCGCGATGGCCGCATGACGGGCCACAACACCGACTACTCCGGATTCCGCGACAGCGTGCGCGAGGGCCTGGCCGGCGCTTCGCTCGAGCGCGTGCTGCAACTGGGGGCGGGCGGGGCAGGATCTGCGGTGGCCGCGGCGCTGCTGTCGCTGGGCACCCGCGTGCTGCGCATCGTCGATGTGGACGAGTCGCGCGCGAAAGGATTGGCGGTCGCGCTGCATTCGCGCTTTCCCGATCGGCAGATCAGCCCGGCCAGGGCAAGCGCCGATGTCATCCGCGATACGGATGGCCTGGTGAATGCAACGCCCGTGGGAATGTCCGCCCATCCCGGAACCCCCATCGATGCAGCGTTGATCGAGCCGCGGCTGTGGGTGGCGGACATAGTCTACTTCCCCCTCGAGACCGCATTGCTGCGCGCGGCGCGCGAGCGCGGCTGCCGCGTGCTGAACGGGTCGGGGATGGTGATCGGGCAGGCGGCGCTGGCGTTCGAGATCATCACTGGCCACAAGGCCGACGTGAGGCGGATGCGCGCGAGCTTTTCCGCCCGGCCCGAGGAAGCAGTGGCTGTCAGTCCGTGAAGGCGCCATGCGCCGTGGGCGCTGCGATGCGATATGCCGCAACAGATTTGGTCGGGATGACAGGATTTGAACCTGCGACACCTACGTCCCGAACGTAGTGCTCTACCAGGCTGAGCTACATCCCGACTGCGTTGGGCGCGGGAGTGTATCAGCGGTCACGGCCCACGGCCACCCGGGCAAGCGTGGCCAGTGCATCCCGGTACGGGGATGCGGGCACGGCGCCCAGTGCATCCACCGCGGCCTGCGATTCGGCCTCGGCGCGGCGCCGCGTGTAGCCGATGCCGTCACTGGCATCGATGGCGGCAATGATCCGCTCGAGGTCGCCCCGGCGCTGGGCGCCTTCGCCGGCATGCAGGATGGCGTTGCAGATCAGCTCGCGGTCGGCCGGCGTGGCATTGCGCAGCGCGTGGATCAGCGGCAGCGTCATCTTGCCCTCCGCCAGGTCTTCGCCGAGGTTCTTGCCGCGGCTGGCCGGATCGGAGCGATAGTCGAGCACATCGTCGACGAGCTGGTAGGCGGTGCCCAGGTGTTTGCCATAAGTCGCCAGCGCCCGCTGAACTTCGGGGCTGCCGCCGCAGAGCACGGCGGCGACTTCTGCGCCGGCCTCGAAGAGTTGCGCGGTCTTGCGGTAGATCACCTCGAGGTAGCGTTCTTCGGTGGTTTCCGGGTCCTGCGCATTCATCAGCTGCAGCACCTCGCCCTCGGCGATCACATTGGTGGCGTCGGCCATGATCTCCATGACCCGCTGCACGCCGATGGCGGCCATCATCTGGAAGGCGCGGGAGTAGACGAAATCGCCCACCAGCACGCTGGCCTCGTTGCCGAACACGGCATTGGCGGTCTCGCGGCCGCGGCGCATCGAGGAGTGATCCACCACATCGTCGTGCAGCAGCGTGGCGGTGTGGATGAACTCGATGAAGGCGGCGGCCTGGTGCTGCCGGTCGCCGGGCAGCGGGCGCCCGCCGGCCGCGGCATGGGCCGACAGCAGCACGATCAGCGGCCGCAGGCGCTTGCCGCCGCCGGCCACGATGTGCTCGGCCACCTGACTGACCAGTGGCACGGCGCTCGCCAGCCGGGCGCGGATCACCCCGTCCACGGCGGCCAGATCGCCCGCCACCAACCCCCGGATTTCCTCCAGCGTCTGCATCCTTCCCCGACCCCGTTTTCCGGGGCTTCCCATTCCGGGCCGAATGTTATCAGTTGCACCGGCAGGGACGGATCCAAGTGGCTGTTTGGCCGTGGGAAATAGGCCAAATGAAGGTTTGACCGGGGCGGGGCAGGCCATTAGAATGCGCGGCCTTCCGTTTTGGAGTCCCCCTCGATGTACGCCGTGATCGCCACCGGTGGAAAGCAGTACCGGGTCGAAAAAGACAGCCTGCTCAAGGTCGAAAAGCTCGACGCCGCGCCGGGTTCGTCTGTTTCATTCGATGAAGTCCTGCTGGTGGCCGATGGGGCCAACATCAAGATCGGCAAGCCGCGCGTCGCGGGTGCCAAGGTTTCCGCCACCGTCGAAAGCCACGGCCAGGGCGAGAAGAAGGTCATCGTGAAGTTCCGGCGCCGCAAGCACTACAAGCGCGGCGGCAATCATCGCCAGCAGTACACGCTGGTGAAGATCACCGGCATCGCTTAAGGAGCAGCAATGGCACACAAGAAAGCAGGCGGCAGCACCCGCAACGGCCGCGAATCGCACAGCAAGCGGCTGGGCGTGAAGAAGTTCGGCGGCGAGTCGGTGCTGGCCGGCAACATCCTGGTCCGTCAGCGTGGCACGCCGATGCGCGCCGGTGCGGGCGTGGGCACGGGCACCGACCACACGCTGTTCGCGCTGGTGAACGGCAAGGTGGAGTTCAAGACCAAGGGCGCTGGTGGCCACACTTTCGTGAACGTGATTCCCGAATAAGGGATTACGCATCACGCATTTGCTGCAAGCCCCGGCCTCGCGCCGGGGTTTGTGTTTTGAGGGACCGACATGAAATTCGTCGATGAAGCACTTGTCAGGGTGCAGGCCGGCAACGGCGGGCGCGGCTGCGTCAGCTTCCGGCGCGAGAAGTTCATTCCCTTCGGCGGTCCTGATGGTGGCGATGGCGGCATGGGCGGCAGCGTGTGGCTGCGCGCGAAGGATGGCATCAACACGCTGGCGGATTTTCGCATCCAGCGCCTGTACAAGGCGAAGAACGGCGAGGGCGGATCCGGCAACGACTGTACCGGTCGCGGCGGCGAGGACATGTACATCGACGTGCCCGTGGGCACCACGGTCACCGACGCCGACACCGGCGAGGAGCTGGGAGACCTTGCGGCCGCAGGCCAGCTCCTGAAGGTGGCCGAGGGCGGCAAGGGCGGCTTCGGCAACACACGTTTCAAGTCGAGCACCAACCGCGCGCCGCGGCAGTTCGGTCCCGGTCTGCCCGGCGAGAAGCGCACGCTGAATTTCGAGATGAAGGTGATCGCCGACGTGGGCCTGCTGGGATTGCCGAATGCCGGCAAGTCCACGCTGATCCGCGCGGTGTCCGCGGCGCGGCCGCGCGTGGCGGATTACCCCTTCACCACGCTGTATCCGAATCTTGGCGTGGTGGACGTAGGTCAGCACCGCAGCTTCGTGATGGCCGATATTCCCGGGCTGATCGAAGGCGCGGCCGAGGGCGCGGGTCTCGGGCACCGTTTCCTGAAACACCTGCAGCGCACGCGCGTGCTGCTGCATCTGATCGACATCGCGCCGCTCGATCCGGCTGCGGATCCGGTGCAGGACGCACGCGCCATCGTCGGCGAGTTGAAGAAATACAGCGCGGACCTTGCGAAGAAGCCGCGCTGGCTGGTGTTGAACAAGATGGACCTGCTGCCGCTGGAGGATGCGCGCCAGCGCGCCGTGTCCATCGCGCGCAAGCTGAAGCACACCGGGCCCGCGTTCCTGATCTCCGGCGCCACCGGCGAGGGAACGCGCGAATTGAGCGCGGCGGTGATGCAGCTCATCGAGCGCATTGCGGCTGGTGAGGATGTGTCGGGCATTCGCGGCACGCTCGAGGTGCCGGTGGAAAAGCCGGTGCGTGCGCGCAAGGCTGCAGAGGGCAAACCTGCAGCGCGCAAGCCGGCGAAGTCCGCCGCGAAGGCACGCGGGAAAGTCGTGGCGAAAGCCGCGAAAAAAGCGGCCAGGAAGGCCGCGGCAGCCGGCAGGCGTCGGCGCTGAGTTTCAGCCGCCGCCCGGCTTCAGCCGGCCTTGCGGCGGAACCGGCGCTGCAACGACGCCACGATCATCTTCAGTTCTTCAACGCGCAGCGCCAGCGCGGCCAGCACGAAGGCCGCGCCCGCCAGCGCGATGACCGCGAACAGCCGCAGCGTCTTGGGAATGAAGGCCTGCGTGGCCCAGTCAGCCAGCCAGTAACGGCTGCCGGCCCAGGCGACCAGAGCCAGCACCGCGCCTGCGGTCAGCACCTTCAGCAGGGTGCGCAGCAGCAGCGTCGTATCCAGCGACTGCAGGTGGCGATGCATCAATAGATACAGCAGCGCGAAGTTGAAGGTGGCAATGCAGGCCGTGGAGGCGGCAAGGCCCCTGTGCCCCCAGCCGAATTGCGTCACGAACAGCCAGCACAGCAGCGCGTTCAGGCCGATGGCCGCAAGGCTCACCAGCATGGGCGTGCGGCGCTTGTCGACGGCGTAGAAGGCGTTCACCAGGACCTTCATCGTGGCGTAGGCGCACAGGCCGATGGCATATAGCTGCAGCGCGCCGGCGGCCTGCGCCGTCTGTTCGGCCGTGAATTTCCCATGCTGGTACAGCACCGACATGATGGGCTCGGCCAGCACCATCAGCCCGATGGTGGCGGGAATGGTCAGCACGAACGACAGCCGCATGGCGCGCGCGAGCTCGGTGCGAAACTGCCCCGTGTGGCCGCTGGCCGCGAGCCGCGCCAGCACCGGCAGCGCCACCGTGCCCAGCGCCACGCCGAACAGCCCCAGCGGCAGCTGCATCAGCCGGAAGGCATTGTTGAGCCAGGCGATGGGGCCATCGCCCAGATGCGAGGCGAACATGGAATTCACCAGCACGTTCACCTGCACTGAGCTCGCCGCGATGATGGCCGGCCCCATCAGCGTGAGCATGTTGCGCACGCCCTCGCTGCGCCAGCGCCAGTCGGGCCGGAAGTGAAAACCCACGCGGCGCAGCGAGGGAAGCTGCACGCCAAGCTGCAGCGCGCCGCCGATCAGCGTGCCCACGGCAAGTCCCAGCAGCGCGCGCGATCCGAAGGTGGGGTCGAGCCACCAGCCCACGGCCACGCCGCCGACGATGGAGCCCAGGTTGAAGAAGCTCGACGCCATCGCCGGCATGCCGAACACATTGCGCGCGTTGAGCATGCCCATCACCAGCGCCGCCAGCGACACCAGCAGGATGAACGGGTACATCACGCGCACCAGCGTGGTGGTCATCGCGGCCTTGTCCGGGTCGAAGCCCGGCGCGATGAAGCCCACGATCCACGGCGCACTCAGGATGCCGGCCAAGGTGATGAGACTCATGAACACCGTGGCCAGCGTCATCACCTTGTTGGCCAGTTTCCACGCCGCCTGCTCCCCGTCGGTGACGATGGTGCGCGAGAACACCGTGACGAAGGCTGTCGAGAGCGCGCCTTCGGCGAACAGGTCGCGCAGCAGGTTGGGGATGCGGAAGGCGGCGATGAACACGTCCATCTCGCGGCCGCCACCGAACAGGGCCGCGAACAGCGTTTCGCGGATCAGTCCGAGCACGCGGCTGCACATCACCGCAAGGCCGATCACCCCGGCCGCCCTGGTGTTGATGCGTTCCTTTGCCGCGGGGGCGGAACGGGGTGCGGGCGGTTCGGTCATGGACCGCCATGATACGTGAGGGCCAAAACGAACAAGGCCCGCACGCGGCGGGCCCTGCCTTGAATCGTCGCGTTCTGCGACGCGTTACTTGCCGGCGGCGGCCTTGGCCTTGGCGGCCAGACGGCTCTTGTGGCGGGCGGCCTTGTTGCGGTGGATGAGGCCCTTGGTGGCCATGGCATCGATGATGGGCTGGGCGCTCTTCACGCCGGCGCGGGCGGTGTCACCATTGCCCGAGGCAGTGGCCTCGGTGGCCTTGCGGATGGCCGTGCGCAGCCGCGAACGCAGCGCCACGTTGCTGGCGCGATGCTTGACCGCCTGCCGGGCTGCTTTTTCTGCTGACTTGGTGTTCGCCACGCTGGAATTCTCCGCCAATTACGCCTTGATTCGGGGCCGCGTAGTGTGGGGAGGCAGGGTCCGGAAGTCAACCGACAGCACCGGAAAAGTGCCCATAATTCAGGCTTCCGGGCCACCCCGCAACGGGCCGGCCTTGCCACCTGTCCGAAGCTTGCCTAGTCTGCCGCCGCGATGTCGCAACCCCCCAAGAACCGCGCCCGGAACGCCCGCTGATGCGGCTGCTTCGCAGCCTTTCCGGCGCCGCATCGCAGGCCCTGGCCGGCAGGGGACATGCGGCCACCATCGGTGGCTTCGACGGTCTGCACCGGGGCCATCGCGAGCTGATCCGGCGCACCCGCGAGATCGCCATCGCCAAGGGGCTGGGCAGCATGGTGATCAGTTTCGAACCCCTGCCCAAGGAGTTCTTCGCGCGCGGCGCACCAGTGCCCCGGCTCACCACCTTCCGCGAACGCTGGCGCCTGCTGGAAAAGGACGGCCCGGAGGTGTTCTGCGTGCTGCCATTCAACGAATCGCTGCGCAGCCTGCGCGCGCAGCAGTTTGCCGCGCTGCTCGGGGCGGCGGGCATCCGTCATCTGGTGATCGGCCACGATTTCCGTGCCGCCTACCGGGGCGAGGCCGATGTGGAATGGTTCCGCCGGCATGCGCCGGCGCTCGGCATCGAGCTGCACGTGGTCGATCCGGTGGAGGCCGCGGGCAGCAGGGTGAGTAGCGGCCTGGTCCGCGAGGCCCTGGCGAACGGCAACCTCGGGCGCGCCGCGCTGCTTCTGGGTCGCAACTATTCCATGCGCGGCCGGGTGGTGCGCGGCGAGCAGCTTGGCCGCACGCTGGGATACCCCACCGCCAATCTCAGGCTGGCGCGACGGCAGACCCCGATGGACGGTATCTTTGCAGTCCGCATTCACGGTGTGACGGCGCGCGCCGGCATGGCCGGCACAGTCAACCACGGTGAGCGCGCCATGGGCCTGGCGGGCGTCGCCAGTTTGGGCACGCGCCCCACGGTGGGCGGCACGCGTCCGCTGCTCGAGGCGCATGTGTTCGATTTCGCAGGCGATCTGTACGGCCGCGAGATCGAGGTGGAGTTCGTCGCGCGGCTGCGCGAGGAACGCCGATTCGACAGCCTGGATGCCATGGTCGTGCAGATGCACCAGGATGCCGCGGATGCGCGTCGCGCGCTCGCGGCGCAAGTTTCGTCTGGAGATGTGAGTGGCTGATTACAAGAACACGGTGAACCTGCCGCAGACCGACTTCGCGATGAAGGCGGACCTCGCCCGTCGCGAGCCGGAGATGCTCAAGTGGTGGGAGTCGAACGATATCTACGGGCAGTTGCGCCAGGCGGCAAAGGGCCGGCCGCGCTTCGCGCTGCATGACGGCCCGCCGTATGCCAACGGCGCCATCCACCTGGGTCACGCCTGCAACAAGATCCTGAAGGACATCATCGTCAAGGCGCGCACGCTCGACGGTTACGACTCGCCCTACATCCCGGGCTGGGACTGCCACGGCCTGCCCATCGAGATGCAGGTGGAGAAGAAGCACGGCCGCGTCGGCCAGAAGCTGGACGCGCGTGCCTTCCGCGCCGCCTGCCGCGCCTATGCGCAGGAGCAGATCGACCTGCAGCGCAAGGACTTCAAGCGTCTGGGCGTGATGGGCGACTGGGATCGCCCCTACGTCACGATGAACCCGCGCTACGAAGCCGGGCAGATCCGCGTGCTGGGCAAGGTGATCGCCAACGGCCACGTCTACATCGGCGCCAAGCCCGTGTACTGGTGCCTCGACTGCCGCTCCGCGCTGGCCGAGGCGGAAGTGGAATACGAGGACAAGACCTCGCCGGCCATCGACGTGGCCTTCCGCGTGGTGGATACGAATGATCTGGCGCGGCGCATCGGTGCGGCCAGCGGGGCGATGGCGCCCACCGATGTGGTGATCTGGACCACCACGCCCTGGACGCTGCCGGCCAACGAGGCCGTGGCGCTGCGCGCCGACTATGAATACGTGCTGGTGGAATTCAGCCGCAATGGTGCCTCGCGCCGCGTGATCCTTGCCGCCGGGCTCGCGGCGGCAAGCCTGCAGCGCTATACCGATGAAGCCTCCGCCGCGGCCGCGCGCGAAGTGGCGCGCTTCGAGGGCAGGGTGCTCGAGGGGTTGAAGCTGCAGCATCCCTTCCAGAACCGCCAGGTGCCGGTGATTCTCGGTGACCACGTGACGCTCGAGGCCGGCACCGGCGCCGTGCACACTGCGCCTGCGCACGGCCAGGACGACTACATCGTCGGCCGCCGCTACAACCTGCCGGTCGTGAACCCCGTGCTGGGCGATGGCCGCTTCCAGGCCGACACGCCGCTGGTGGGCGGCATGAAGCTGGACGATGCCAGTGCGAAGATCATCGAAACGCTGAAGGCCACCGACGCGCTGCTGCAGCATGCGCCGCTGCGGCACAGCTATCCGCATTGCTGGCGCCACAAGACGCCGGTGATCTTCCGCGCCACGCCGCAGTGGTTCATCTCGATGGACCAGAAGAACCTGCGCGCCAACACGCTGCGTGACATCCCGCAGGTGAAGTGGATTCCGGCCTGGGGCCAGCAGCGCATCGCGGGCATGATCGAGACGCGGCCGGACTGGTGCATCTCGCGCCAGCGCACCTGGGGTGTGCCCATCACGCTGTTCGCGCACAACGAGACGAATCAGCTGCATCCGCGCACGCAGCAGCTCATCGAAGAAGTCGCGAAGCGCGTGGAGGTCGGCGGCATAGATGCGTGGTTCGACCTGGATCCGCGCGAGCTGATCGGCGACGACGCGGCGCAGTACCACAAGGTCACCGACGTGATGGACGTGTGGGCCGACTCGGGCGTCAGCTTCGAAGTGGTGGGCCACGAACGGCCGGAGATCGCCGCTCCGGTCGAGATGTACCTCGAAGGCTCCGACCAGCACCGCGGCTGGTTCCACAGCTCGCTCCTGATCTCCGAGGCGCTGTACGAGCGCGCGCCCTACAAGAACGTGCTCACCTACGGCTTCACCGTGGACGAGAAGGGCCGCAAGATGTCCAAGTCGCTGGGCAATGTGGTGGCGCCCGACAAGGTGATGAACACGCTGGGCGCCGACGTGCTGCGGCTGTGGGTTTCGGCCACCGACTACACCAGCGAGATGTCGGTGTCGGACGAGATCCTGAAGCGCACGTCGGACTCCTACCGGCGCATCCGCAACACCGTGCGCTTCCTGCTGGGCAACCTGCACGGCTTCGATCCGGAGCAGCACTCGGTGCCGGTGGACCAGTTGATCGACTTCGATGCCTGGGCATTGCGCCGCGCAGCCGCCCTGCAGCAGGAAATCGTCTCGGCCTATCGCGACTACCAGTTCCACGTCGTGTATCAGCGCGCGCACAACTTCTGCGTGAACGACCTGGGCGGCCTGTACCTGGACGTGTTGAAGGACCGCATGTACACCACGCCGGCCGGCGGCCATGCCCGCCGTTCCGCGCAGACGGTGATGCTGCACATCCTCTCGGCCATGGTGCGCTGGCTGGCGCCGGTGCTGTCGTTCACCGCCGAGGAGATCTGGCAGGTGCTGCCGCTGGCCGGCAAGCCCAAGTCGGTGTTCCTGACCACCTGGCATGAATTCCCCGCCGTGCCTGCGGCGCGCGTCGACTGGGATGCACTGATCGCGCTGCGCCAGGCCGTGCTGCGCGAGCTGGAAAAGCTGCGCGAGGCCGGCACCATCGGCGCGCCGCTCGAGGCCGAGGTCGACATCTACGCGCTGCCCGATCATGCCGCGCGCTACAAGGCGCTGGGCGGGGAGCTGCGCTTCCTCACCATCACCTCGGCCGCGCGCGTGCATGCCGTGCAGGCCGATCCCGGCGGCGCCGTGGCCGCCGAGGCCGGCAGCGCGGTGATTCCCGGCGTGTGGCTGAAGGTCAAGCGCAGCGGCGGCAACAAGTGCGTGCGCTGCTGGCATCTCACCGACGACGTGGGCAGGGATGCCGCGCATCCGGAGCTGTGCCTGCGCTGCGTGGGCAACATCGGCGACCGGCCGGAGCAGCGCCGCCATGTCTGAGGGGCTGCGCTCCGGGTTGCGGTGGTGGCCACTGGGCGTGGCCGCCATCGTGCTCGACCAGCTCACCAAGGAATGGATTCTGCGCACCTTCGCGCTGCACGAATCGCGCTACGTGCTGCCGGTGTTCGATATCGTCCATGCGCGCAACTACGGCGCGGCCTTCAGCTTCCTGGACATTCCCGGCGGGCTGCAGCGCTGGCTGTTCACCGCGTTCGCGCTGGCGGTCACCCTGGGGATTCTGTGGTGGCTGAAGCGGCTCGACGCAGCGACGCAGAAGCTGCAGTCGGCCGGTTTGATGCTGATCGCCAGCGGTGCGCTGGGCAACGTGATCGACCGCGTCCGGCACGGCAATGTGGTCGACTTCATCGCCGTGCACTGGGAAAAGGCCTATTTTCCCGCGTTCAATGTGGCCGACAGCTGCATCACCATCGGCGCGGTTCTGATATTGCTCGATGCGCTGCTGGATTCGCGGCGCGCCGCCAAAGCAGGCGGGACCGGCAAATGAACGCGCCCGAGGCCGCCGGCGCCGACCCGGGCATGCGCATCCTGCTGGCGAGCCCGCGCGGCTTCTGCGCCGGCGTGGACCGCGCCATCGACATCGTCGAGCGCGCCATCGAGCTGTTCGGTGCACCGATCTACGTGCGGCACGAGGTGGTGCACAACCGCCACGTGGTCGAGCGCCTGCGCGACATGGGCGCGCGCTTCGTCGAGGAACTGGCCGAAGTGCCCGATGGCGCCACGGTGATCTTCTCGGCGCATGGCGTGTCGAGCGCGGTGGAAGTCGAGGCGCAGCGCCGCGGCTTCCAGGTGTTCGATGCCACCTGTCCGCTGGTGACCAAGGTGCACCTGGAAGTGGCGCGCTACGCGCGCGATGCGCGCGACGTGGTGCTGATCGGACACGCGGGCCATCCGGAGGTGGAGGGCACCATGGGCCGCTTCGATGCCTCGCTGGGCGGCGTCATCCACCTGGTCGAGAACGTGGCCGATGTGGAGCGACTTGTCGTGCGGCGTCCCGAATCGCTGGCCTTCGTCACGCAGACCACGCTGTCGGTGGACGACACCCAGGCCATCGTCGATGCGTTGCGCCGGCGCTTCCCGCTGCTTCAGGCGCCGCGGATCGAGGACATCTGCTATGCCACGCAGAACCGCCAGGACGCCGTGAAGCGCCTGCTGGAGCAATGCGACGTGCTGGTGGTGGTGGGGTCGGTCACCAGCTCCAATTCGAATCGGCTGCGTGAACTGGCCGACCGTGCGGGCATCCCCGGGTATCTCGTCGACGGGCCCGGCAATCTGCAGCGCCAGTGGTTCGATGGCCGCCGCGCGGTGGGCGTGACGGCCGGCGCGTCTGCACCGGAACTGCTGGTGCAGCAGGTGGTCGAGCGGCTGCGTTCCTGGGGCGGCACGACGCCGCGCGAGATCATCGGCCGCGAAGAGAACGTGGTGTTCAGCCTGCCACGCGCCTTGCGGCCGGCCAGCGGCGGCTGATCAGCCCCAGCAGCCGGCGCCCGGTTCGGCGCGCCAGGGGCCCCGGGCCGGCGCTGACCGGCGTGTTCCCACCGTATCGATCGAAAGCCATTGGCAGGAGATGTCGCCGGCCTGCCGGCCGCCAGGCAGCGCCTGGGCGATGGCCACGTACCGCTGTCCATCCGCATCGACCTGCATCGACAGCGCATAGTTGCCCTCGTCGCTGACGGCAGGCACGGGCAGGCTGCTGCCCGCGCCATCGGCGCGCAACTGCCCGGCATAGGCATGGTGATCGGCGAAGTGGCGTTCCTGCAGGTACTGCAGTTTCAGCAGTGCCAGGCGTGCTTCGACGCGCTGCGTGCGATGCATGAGCTGTCGGTAGCCGGGCCACGCCAGCGTCGCCAGCAGAGCGGCAATGGCCAGCGCGATGAGCATCTCGAGCAGCGTGAAGCCTCGCGCCCGCGCGCTCGCGCGCGCATACGCATGTGCAGGTTTGCCCCTATGCATCAGTCCGCATCCTCGCGACGCCACCAGATGCGTCGCGGCGACAGGTCGACATCGCAGGCAGGAATGCGGGTTGCATCCAGCGTGCACAGCGCGCGACTTCCCTCGCGATGCAATGCGAAGGCCCCTCCCGCCGTCATCGACAGCGTGACCCGTGTCGGCGCGCTGCCGACCGATGCCGGCACGCCCTGTTCCAGACCGGTGTCGAGTGTCAGCGATGAGACCACGACCGACACTGCGCATCGACCATCCAGTGCCGAACCGGACTGTGCCAGCGCCAGCGTGGCGCGCCCGGATACCGTCAGTGTCGGCGACAGGACATCGGTGCTGCCCAGGCCGATGAAGTAGCCATGGGGTGCAGGCCCGGAAAGCGATGCGCCGAGTCGCGGCAGCATCACCAGGTCATCTTCGCGCAGCGGCCGCCAGTCCTGGTACTGCGAGGGGCTCCAGGACTCGAAGGGTGCACGATCGCGCACCACATAGAAGCGGTTGTCGACGGTGGCGGAGCCCAGTCGTGCCGTGCCCAGCGCGATGTTGAACCAGGTCTGCGAACCGTCACCGGCCAGCGAGACGTCGGGCGCGGCGACGAATCCGCGCGAACCCGCCGCGAAATCCGCGAATACCCCGCCACTGGCCCAGCGCTCCGCCGGCTGCGCATGATGCAGGTCGAATCGCCACAGCCGGCCGCCCAGATCGCCGGCATAGATGCGGTCGTGCACGCCGTCGCCATCCAGGTCGAGCGGCAACAGGCTGCCCAGGAACTGCAGACGCAGGTTGCTGAAGAGCTGGTGGGCGGGGGGACTCTCCGCCGCTGACCACAGCACCTGCGAAGTGCCTGCATCCACGACGGTCAGTGGCGGGGATATCCCGCCGCGCAGCCATGCCCGTCGCGGTGGCGTGTCGCCGATGCGCACCACGATGGACACCGGCTCGCCAGCGAAGCAGGCGGGAAGCGAGGGCTCGGCCGCCGGCGCGGGCCCGGCTGGCACCAGCATTCCGCCGGCAACAGCGAGCAGGACGCTGGCGATTGGTGCCCGCGCGCTGCGACGGCGGCGCGCACTCATGGCAAGTCTGCCAGCGGCTCGAGCCGCGTGACACCCTGCACCAGCGTGCGCTGTGCATTGCGCGCGGAGCCACCCGTGCTGTGGATCTCATAGTCGCGGACGACGAATCGCCCCGCACTGAAGTGCTGCGGTACCCGCATGGCTCCGGGCGCGAGCGTGATCCGCAACGAGTCCGCCTGCGTTGGCCCGGGATGCAGCTCGCCGCTTTCCGGCGGCGGCCCGCCAGCGGCAAGCTGCTGCATGCCGATTCGCAGCCCCAGCTCCGCATTGCCCATGGCCCGCTGCTGCTGCGTTCGCGAAGTGGCCATCTGCTGCGCGAACAGCACATCCTGCACCGCTGCCGCGCCTGCCAGCGCCACCACTGCCACGAGCACGAGCATGAAGGCCACGGCGAATCCACGGCGCCGGCGCAGGCGCGGATCAGGGCGCATCGGGCAACGCATTGCGAAGCGTGAAATGCCGCGTGAGCGACAGCGTTCGGCGCGCATCCTGCGCAGCGGTGTCCGCCGCATCGGCGCGGACACGCAGTGAAACGCGAACGGACCGAGGCGCCGTCGGCGGCAGCAGTTCCACCTGAAGGGATTCAACACCGGGCATCACCTCCGTGTCGATGAAGGCCGGCGCGCCGGCCACTTCGCTCAGCGTCTTCACGCGCAGCGCGGGGGAGCCGCTGTCGCCGTCGGCGCTGCGTGCCACGTAGTAGATGCGCACGACGAGATCGCGCAGTTCGGCACCGGGCGCTGCGGGCGGAATCTGCCCATCCCACAGCAGCGCGCCCGCGGGCGGGGTTTCCCCGGCCGTGAGCCATTGCGCGCGGCCGGCATGTGGCGCGGCCACCTGTGCCGAGGCGCGGCGTATCAGCAGCGCATCGCTGCCTGCCAGCACCGAGGCGGGTGACACGCAGGCCGGCGGCGGTGCCGCGAACCGTTCCACCGCCCGATGCAGTGGGGCGATGGCATCGATGCCGCAGGCGCGCACGGCGGCGGGCAGCGCCGCTGCGGGCAGCGGCGCTGCGGGCCGCGCCGGCCCGAAGTAGCCCGCCATCTGCAGGTCGGGCTCGAGCGTGCCGAACACGTACTGCGCGCGCTCGTGGCGGCGCTGATCGGCAGCCTGGCTGTGCCACGTGGCATTGGCACGGGCATAGGCCGCAAGGCCGCCGGCAGTGAGCGTGGCCACCAGCGTCATGGCCACCAGCAGTTCGACCAGCGTGAACCCACCATCGGCCCGCATGCATCGAGCTTTGTTCATGGCGGGTCCGCAGGAACCAGCGGCAGTTGCAGCGAGTCGCGCGGCTGACCCGGCGTGCCATTCCAGTCGAGTCTGAGCTCGTGCCAGGTGGTTGGCAGCGTTCCCACGACCAGGTTGCGCGAGGTGAGCGCCGCGATACGCGCGGCGGGCAGGTGCTGCTGCATGCGGGCCCGCCAGGCCTCGAGGTGCGCGGCCAGCGGCAGCGACGTGTCGGTACGCTGCAGGTCTTCGTCGAGGTCGGCGACCAGGTCCACGGCCTGTGACTGCCAGGCCGCAGCCCGCGTTGCCCGCAGCGCGAATTGCAGCGAACCACAGGCGCCCAGCAGCGTGATGGCCAGCAGCGCCAGCGCCACCAGCGCATCGACCAGGCCGAAGCCGGCGCCCTTGCATCGGTCCATGCCGGTTCGCCTGCGGTGAATGCTGGAAGTGGTCATGCGTCGCCGATGAATGCGGGAGGAGGCTGTCACCTTAGGCAACGACGCTGCGCCGTCACAGGCGACTATCTGTCGCGCTTGCGCCGATTCGCTGCCGGGATACTCTTGGTGGCAATGCCATGCACAGCCCACAGTCGCCGCGCGGCGGGCGTCACGCTGACCGAAATACTGGTGGTCCTGGTGGTGCTCGCCATCCTCATCGCCGTGGCCATTCCGGCCTATCGTCACTACGTGATCCGCGCGAATCGCGGCGATGCGCGCCGCGATCTGGTTGCGCTGGCCGTGCAGATGCAGCGCTGTTTCGAGCGCGCCGGGGATTACCGTCACGACGCCGCGGGCAGCTCAAGTCCCTGCCTGCTGCTGCCCCAGACCAATGCCGAGGGCACCTACGCCGTTTCCTTCGCCGATGGCCTGCCCACCGCCAGCAGCTTCCGGCTGGTGGCAAAGCCCCGCGGCGAGCAGGTGGCCGATGCCGGTTGCGGCGCGCTGACGCTGGACGAAAAGGGCCAGCGCGGCGTTACGGGCAGCGATCCGCCGGAGGAGTGCTGGCGGGAGCCGGGCGACTGACGCGGGCGCGCCCCGTCTGGCTGACGATGATGCTGCGGCCCACCTGCGGGTACCGGCGGTGGCAGAACCGGAAGGTGACCGTGGCCGCCGAGCGCGTGGCAGGCTGGTAAGCCGCATAGCCCCGCGTGCCCTGAACCCTCACGTCGGGCGGCAACTGCCAGCGCTGCAGCAGGGACTCGCCCGCCTCGCGGATGGAATCCACGCCCCCGGGCTGGTTTTCGAAAGCCATCCATTCATCGCCCCCGAATCCGCAGCGCTGGCCATCGGCGCTAGGGCAGACGGTGACGGCGTGCCCCGATGCCAGCGCCTGCTGCCGCGCGGCCTGCAGGGCGGCCAGCGTGCGATGACTGGCGGCGGTCACCGCGGCTGCGGCCCGCTGGCGGGTGAGCAGGGGCCATCCCAGCGACGCCAGCAGCGTGCTGATGGCCAGCGTGGTTGCAAGCTCGATCAGCGTGAATCCCGGCTGGGGAGGGCTGCCGCGCAAGCGTCGGGGTTTTCGCATGTGGAGAGGCTCGGCGCGGGGCGTGTGGGACGCCACCCGCATTTCGGGCGGGAATCGCTGGATAGGGGCGCCCGGCTCTGGCTCTTCGGGGGCCGTTTCCCTAGAATTCGCGCCCTGCGCCGTCTTAGCTCAGCTGGTAGAGCAACCGCTTCGTAAGCGGTAGGTCCACGGTTCGAATCCGTGAGACGGCACCACTTCAATCCCCGGCCCGCGTTGCAACGAACAGCCCCACGCGGGCGGTGAAGCTGCCGTCCTCCTCGATGGCCAGCGCCTGCCGGACCTCCATCGGGGCCCGCGACACCATCTCGCGCAGCAGGGCCACGCGCGGCTCCGGTACACGCATCCGGCCCACCCAGGAATCGAAGCCCAGCCGCAGCGGCCAGCAGCGGAACTCGCACACGCGCCAGCCGGCATCGCCGAGCGCCGCATGCCATTGCGCGGTGGTCAGGTCGCGCACATGGCCCGGATCGCGGATCAGCTCGATGCTCTGCAGATGCGTGTCCACCAGGCAGGAATCCTCGCCGAGCAGGTCGATGAGCAGCAGGTGCACGCCTTCCCGGGCAACGCGGCGCAGCTCCAGCAGCGCACGCGGCACATTGCGCCAGTGGTGCGCGCTGAACCGTGTTGCCACGAGATCGAAATCCCCGTCCGGCAGCGGCAGTGCATCGGCGCCGGCCTCGCAGGTGGCGAGCTGCAGCTGGCGCCGGCCGGCCTCGGCCGCGGCGGTGGTCAGCATTGCACGGGACGGATCGGCGGCACAGACGCGTGCGAATCGCGCGGCCAGCCGGAAGGACAGGTGGCCTGGCCCGCTGCCCACATCCAGCGCGGATCCTGCCGGCGCACCGGGCCGGCGAAGCCAGTCGTCCACCCAGTCGAGATCCGGTCCCGCAGCATGCACGCTGCTGTGGAGATAATCCTGCGCCAGCGGGTCGAACTGCTGCTGCACGGTCTGGCTGTGCGTCGACATGCGCGGTTCCTCGTTGCCTCGAGTGCGATGATCCGGCGCGGATATCCTGTTATCCAGTTGTGGTTTATCCTGGTATCAGATGAAACAGCAGGACTGCGGACATCCCCTCGCGGCATTCATCCGCTCCCGCCGCCAGCGGGCCGATCCGGCAAGCCACGGCTTCACCGTGGGCCGGCGCCGCACTCCCGGCCTGCGACGCGAGGAGCTGGCGCAGCTCGCGGGCGTCAGCGTCACCTGGGTGACGTGGATAGAGCAGGGGCGTGTCACCTCGGTCTCGGTGCCCACACTGCTGGGGCTGGCGCGCGCGCTGCAGATGTCGGCACCGGAGCGGGACTACCTGTTCCGCATTGCCGGTCGTGCCGATCCGGCGCCACCCGTGGCCGGCGCGGGCGAGCGGCACGTACTGCAGCACCTGGTGGACCGCATGCCCGATCCGGGCTACGTGCTCGACCGGTATTGGGACGCCGTTGCATGGAACCGGGCCGCGGCATCGCTGTTCCCCGCCTGGCTGGGCCGGCGCCGCACGCAGGCCGACCGGCGCATCAACCTGCTGCACTATGTGTTCCTGGAACCTGCGGCGCAGCAGCAGGTAGTGGACTGGAAGCAGCGCGCGCAGCGACTGGTGGCGGAGTTCCGCGCCGATACCGCGCAACTGCGCAGGGACCCGCTGCGCCGCGCGCTGGTGGAGCAGCTTGCTGCGCTCAGCGAGGCATTCGCCGCCGCATGGCGCAGCGAGTCGGTGCGCGGCAGGGAAGGCGGTGAGCGACGGTTCCGCCAGGGCGGGCGCATCCGCGCATTCGAACAAGTGACACTGCGCGCCGCCACTCATCCCGAACTCAAGGTGGTGATGCTGCTGCGGCAGCCGCCGCGACGGCCTCGGCGATAGCCGCGTACAGCGCTGATGTCGCAGGTTCCGTACACCTCGACCTCGAGCCATGGCTGTGATTTGCTGCCGCGATGCGAGGCGTGCGGGAACAGGGATTGCTGGCAGTCACGCGCGTGGCAGCCATGCTGTGCATGTTCCAACTCGTCGCGTGCAGCGGTCCGGCCACGGTTGCTGGCGGGAGCGGAGGCGCTGGTGCTGGCACGGACGCTACACCGCCCTCCGTTCCCGCCGGTCTGACGGCCCTCGCCACATCCTCCAGCCAGATCCAGCTCACCTGGCAGGCGGCCAGCGACAGTGGCACGGGCGTGGCCGGCTATCGCGTGTTCCGCAACGGCGGCTCCACGGCTGTGGCCACGGTCACGTCCACCTCCTATGTCGATTCGGGACTGGCCGCAAACACGGCGTACACCTACGCCGTGCGCGCATTCGATGGCGCGATTCCGCCGAACGAATCCGCCAGCTCGGCAACCCGCTCCGCGACCACGCTGTCGCTGCCCACCTCGGTCGTATCCGGCCTCGACGCAAGACCCTCGAATACCTCCTGCCTGGCGGGTGAGGCTCCGGGCAGCGGGGTGTCGCTGGCACTGGAGCAGGTGTTCGCCGGCGTCGGCAGCTTCTCGCAGCCCGTGGCCATGCTGCAGGAGCCACACAGCACGGCGCGATGGTACGTGGTGCAGAAGCTGGGCCTGGTATACGTGTTCGACAATCAGCCTGGCGTCACCACGCGGCGCTCCTTCATCGACCTGAGTTCGCAGGTCGTCGGCAGTGCCGGCGATGAGCGGGGCCTCCTGGGCATGGCGTTCCACCCGGACTATCCCACCAACCCGCGCGTGTATCTTTCGTACACCGCCAGCAACGGCGGCCAGCTCGTGTCGCGCATCGTCGAATACCAGACGCGCGACGCGGGGCAGACGCTCGATGCCTCCAGCGCGCTGGTGATCCTGCAGGTGAACCAGCCCGAGTCCAACCACAATGGCGGCAACATCGCCTTCGGTCCGGATGGATTTCTCTACATCGGGCTGGGCGATGGCGGCGGCGGTGGCGATGCACATGGCAGCATCGGCAATGGCCAGCGCCTGTCCACGCTGCTGGGCAAGATGCTGCGCATCGACGTGAACGGCGCCACCGGCGCCACGCGCTATGCCATCCCGGCCAGCAACCCTTTCGCGGGCGGCGCGCCCTGCGACAACGACACGGGTGCCTTCACTGCCAACTGCCCCGAGATCTATGCCTATGGATTCCGCAATCCCTGGCGCTGGAGCTTCGACAGCGGCAGCGGCGAGTTGTGGGTGGGCGATGTCGGGCAGAACAACTGGGAGGAAGTCGATCGCGTGGTGCGCGGTGGCAATTACGGCTGGCGCTGTCGCGAAGGCGCGCATGCCTACAACGCGAGTTGCGGGCCCAATGCCGCCACGGCCATCGACCCCGTCGCCGAGTACGATCATTCGCAGGGTGTGTCGATCACCGGCGGCCATGTATATCGCGGCAGCGCCATCCCGGGGCTGGCGGGGCGCTTCGTGTTCGGCGATTTCGGTTCGGGTCGCATCTGGCACGTGGCGCGCGATGCCACGCCGACGCAGCAGTTCACCACCGGCTTCGATTCGGGGCTGAGCATCGCGTCGTTCGCGCAGGATGCCGCCGGGGAAATCTACGTCGTGAATTTCGGCGGCACTCTGCACCGGCTGCGCGCCGGCGCCAGCGGCGGCCGCGTGATTCCGGCGCAGCTCTCGGCCACGGGCTGCGTGAATGCGAGCGACGCCACGCAGCCGGCCGCGGGGCTCATCCCCTACGCGCCCAATGCGCCGTTCTGGTCCGATGGCGCCGTGAAGTCGCGCTACCTTGCGCTGCCCGATGGCCGGCAGATCACGGTGGGCGCGGATGGCGATTTCGATTTCCCCAATGGCTCGGTGCTGGTGAAGCATTTTCGCATCGGCACGCGGCTGGTCGAAACACGGCTGTTCATGCGTCATGACAATGGCGAGTGGGCTGGCTACACCTACGAATGGAATGCGCAGGGCACCGATGCCACGCGCGTGACCGGTGGTAAGGCCGTGACGGTGGCGGGGCAGTCCTGGCTGTTCCCCAGCGAAGCGCAATGCATGGTGTGTCACACCGCGGCCGCCGGTCGCACGTTGGGGCTGGAGCAGTCACAACTGAATGGATCGCTCACCTACGCGGCTACGGGACGCAGCGCCAACCAGCTCGACACGCTCAACGCCATCGGCCTGCTGAATCCGTCGCTGTCGCAGCCGGTCGCGCAGCTGCCCGCGATGCCTGATCCCTACGGCACAGCCGGCACGCTCGCCGAACGTGCCCGCGCCTGGCTGCACACCAACTGCTCGAACTGTCATCGGCCGGGCGGCGGCACGCCGGTGGCCATGGACCTGCGTTACACCACGTCGCTGGCCGCAACCGGTGCCTGTGAGGTGGTGCCGTCGAGAACGCTGGGTATCGCCAACGCGCGGCTGATCGCCGTGGGGGGAACGGATCCGGCTTCGCGCTCGATGATCGTGGTGCGACCGAATCACACCGATGCGGATTCGATGCCGCCGCTGCAGCCGCGCGTGGTGGATACGGCCGGCGTCGCGCTGCTCACCAACTGGGTGAACTCGCTCGCGAGCTGCAACTAGCCGGCGGGTTCCGCCGCAAGAGGAGGCCGGCGATGGCCCGGCCTCGTTCTGGTCACTTCTTCTTGATCGAACTCAGGTAGGCGATGACGTCGCCGCGTTCCTTAGCGTCCGGCAGCATCATCGGCATGGTGGTGCCGGGCACCTTCTGCATCGGCATCACGAGGAATTCATCCAGTGTCTTGGCGCTCCAGGTGACGCCGTACTTCTTCAGCGCCGGGGAGTACATCGTGAATTCCGGCTGGCTGGCCGCCTTGCGACCGATGAGGCCCACCATGTTGGGGCCGGCCACCGGGCCGCCCGGCTCCTTGCTCACCGCGTGGCAGATGCCGCAACGCTGTTCGAAGATGGTCTTGCCATTGGCCACATCGGCCGGAAACGCGGCGGTGGCGGTGAAGCTCAGGGCCAGGGCGGCGAAGGCGGGACGATACAGCGACATGGACGTGTGTTCTCCGGGACGGTTTGCCAGTTGCGAACTGGTCGCGATTGTAACAAACCGTCCCCTGAACAACGCCTGAAGCCACCCGCCTTGGGCGGGCGGCTCGGCTGGTGCCGGATCAGATCGGATAGTGCCGATGCTTGGTGGAGATGCTGATCCACCGCAGATCGGTGAACTCCGCCACGCCGGCCTTGCCGCCGAATCGGCCCACGCCGCTGGCCTTGGTGCCGCCGAAGGGCATCTGCGCCTCGTCCTGCACCGTGGGGCTGTTGATATGACAGATTCCGGAATCGATGCGCTGTGCCACCGACAGCGCAGTGTTGATGTCGCGGCTGAATACGGCTGCCGACAGACCGTATTCGCAGTCGTTGGCCAGCTCCACGGCATGCTCGGTATCGCGGGCGCGCAGCACGCCGACGATGGGGCCGAAGGATTCCTCGCCATAGATGCGCATGCCCTTGGCTACGCCATCGACCACGGTGGGCTCGAAGAAGGCGCCGCCGCTGCCGGTGCCGCCGGTGAGCACCTTGGCGCCCTTGGCGGTGGCATCGCTGATGAGTGCCTTCACATGGTCCACGGTTTTCGCATCGACGCAGGCGCCGATGGGGAAATTGCCCTTGGTGGGGTCGCCGACCTGCAGCGTCTTCACCTTGGCGATGAAGCGCTTGATGAATTCATCGGCGATGCCGGCCGTGACGATGATGCGCTCGGTGGACATGCAGATCTGGCCCTGGTGCATGAAGGCGCCGAAGGCGGCGGCGGCCACGGCCTCTTCGAGGTCCGCATCGTCGAGCACCAGCAGCGGCGCCTTGCCGCCCAGTTCGAGCAGGCAGGGCTTCAGGTGCTTGCCCGACAGCTCGCCGATGATGCGGCCCACGCGCGAAGAGCCGGTGAAGTTCACGCGCTTCACGGCCGGGTGCGCGATCAGCGCCTCGACCACGGCGGGCGCATCGGCCGCGGAGTGCGCCACGAAGTTGACCACGCCCGCGGGCAGGCCGGCTTCATTGAAGCAGTCGACGATCAGGCGATGCACGGCGGGGCACAGCTCCGAGGCCTTGAGCACCACGGTGTTGCCCACGGCCAGCGGCATGGCGATGGCGCGCACGCCGAGGATGACGGGCGCGTTCCACGGCGCCATGCCCACGCATACGCCGGCGGGCTGGCGTACGCCCATGGCGAAGGTGCCTGGCACGTCGGAAGGCAGCGTTTCGCCGATGACCTGCGTGGTCATCGCGGCCGCTTCCTCGAGCAGCGTCGCGGCGAAGCCGGTGTTGAAGTGACCCCAGCCGGCGATGGCGCCGGTTTCCTCGACGCACAGGCGCGAGAAATCGCCGCTGTGGGCGCGCAGCTTGCCGGCGGCATCCATCAGGAACTTGCGACGGGCATTGGGGCCCAGCGCGGACCAGGCTGGAAAAGCCTTGGCGGCGGCGTCGCAGGCCGCGCGCGCGTCATCGGCCGAGGCGGCCGCGCTGGTGCTGACTACTGCGCCCGTGATGGGGCTCTTGCGTTGAAAAGTGGCGCCGTTCTTCGCCGCCACGTCCTTGCCACCGATCTGAAGCTTGATGTCGTTCATGCGATTTCCCGTTTGCGCCTGTGCCGTGCGTCCCCGGCTGGAAGAGGCGCGAGCATAGCATCTAAAATCCGCGGCCAATGACCGCGCCCGCCGCACCGCCTGCGTCCCGCCTGCCCTGGTGGGTGCGTGCGCTTTCCGCGCTGCCGCTGCCCATGCTGTACGCGCTGTTCGGGGCTATGGCCTGGGTGGTGCGGGCGGTGTTGCGGTTTCGCTGGCGCGTCACGCTGCAGAACCTGGCCACCGCCTTCCCCGAGCGGGACACGCGCGCGCGCCGCAGGATCGCAGTTGCGAATTATCGGCATTTCGGCGAGATGGCAGCCGAGCTGCTGGCGGCCACACGCATGTCGCGCACGGACCTGCTGGGCCGCGTGGAGATGCGCAATCTCGAGCTGGCACGCGAGTGGCTGGCCCGCGGCCGACCGGTGCTGCTGCTGGCCTCGCATCAGTCGAACTGGGACTGGGGCATGTATGCGATGGCCGCCTCGCTTGGATATCCGGTGGACGTGGCCTACAAGCCGATGAAGTCGGCGGGTGCGGATCGGGTGCTGTGCGCCATGCGCCGGCGCTGGGGAGTGAATCTGGTACCGGCCAAGGAGCTGCTGTCGGACCTGCTGCAGCGTCGGCGCGAAGTGCGTGCCATTGCCATGCTGGCCGACCAGTCGCCGCGTACCAGCGAGCATCAGGTGTGGCTGCCTTTCCTGGGGCGCGACACGGCGTTTTATGCAGGGCCTGAGCAGATGGCGCGGGCGACGCGCTATGACGCGCTGTATGTGTCGATGCGCCGCGTGCGGCGCGGGCATTA